>NZ_CP101987.1:0-1396970 GCF_024508315.1 Cellulomonas xiejunii | reverse complement strand
CCCCAACTTCACGCGCGCCGGCTTCAAGGTCGTCGACTGCCCGTCGCTCACGCAGCAGGGCAAGTCCAGCGCCGACATCAACCTCGTGCTCGACGCGGTCGACGCGCTCGCAGCGCCCACGCACTACGACGAGTTCGTCATCGTGTCCGCCGACGCGGACTTCACGCCGCTCGCGCAGCGGTGCCGTGCGGACGACCGGCGTGTGACCATCATCACGGCGTCCCCTGCGGCGTCCGCGTACCGGTCGGTCGCCGACACCGTGATCGGCGCGGACGCGCTCGCGGACCTCGTGACGCAGACCGCCTCGACGTTCGTGGCGGAGCCGGAGCCCGCCCCCGAGCCCCTCCAGGCCGAGCCGGCGCCCGTCGTCGCCGAGCCCGAGGCCGCCGCACCGGAGGCTGCTCCTCCGGCGACGCGCACGGGCCGCTCGCGCCGGGCCACGCGGGCGGGCACGGCCACCGCCCCCGTCACCCCGGAGCCCGTCGCCGAGGAGGCGCCACCGGCCGCCCCCCGCACGACGCGGGCACGCGTCACCGAGCGCGTCGTCGACGAGGCCGAGGCCCGCGCCCGTCGCGCGGTGCGCCGCGCGGTACGAACCGCTGACGCCCCCCTGCCGTTGGGAGCGGCGGCGCAGGTCGCGCAGGGCGCCGACCCGAACCTCGCCTCCTCGCAGTGGGCGGGCACGGGTGGCTTCACGGCGTGGCTCGCCAAGGCACTGCCCGACCTCGACGTCTCGACGCGCCCGCCGGGTCACGTGTGGGACCCCCAGCGCTTCGGCGAGGCGGACCTGCCGGGCGCGGTGGCCGACACCGCGCCGAACGAGCTGCAGCGGCAGGTCATCGCGGTGACCGACACGCCCGGCCTGAGCCAGGCGCAGTACCGCGTCGTGCTCAAGACGCTCGCCGCGGACGTCGCGGCGCACCCGTTCGACCGCGTCGCGACGTCACGCCGCGTCCACGAGGCGTGCCAGCAGTCCGGCGCGAAGGTGGGCCGCTCGACCGTCAACTTCGTGATCTCCGGCGTGCTGTACACGGGCCTGTCGCTCGACGCGAAGCCGACCCCGGAGCTCGTCGCGCGCGCCTGGGCCGACAACGTCATCGGCCTGTGCCGCGGTGCCCGCATGGAGCTGACGAACGGGGACGAGGCGGCCATCCGCGCGTGGGTGGGCGGCGGCCTGGTCAGCGCCGGCTGACGACCTGCCGGCACGAGCCGGCCCGGCCGCCACGAGGGCGACCGGGCCGGGTGCTGGACGGGGAGGGTCAGGCTGCGTACGCGGTGCTGGGCGCGGCGGTCGCGAGCGCGGCCGGGCCGCGGTAGGTGCTCGAGCCCAGCCACAGGATCCACAGGAACACGACCGTCAGCAGGACGAGACCGACGGTGAAGCCGGCCTCGTGCCCGAACGACTTCGACAGGTCGTTCATGACGATGATCATCGCGACGATGTTGACGCCGGGGATCAGGAACAGCACGAGCCACCACACGGGGCGACCGACGACCTCGAGCAGCACGATGAGGTTGTAGATCGGCACGAAGGCCGCCCAGGCGGGCTTGCCGGCCTTCTTGAAGACGCCCATGAGGCCGAGCGACGAGACGACGTAGCCGATGAGGCCGAGGACGAGGAACAGGACGGCAGTGCCACCGGCCGCAGCGGCGGCTTCGGCGTCGCTGATCGGGACCGCGAAGAGTGTGGACATGGCGCGCACAGTAGCGCTCCTGGGAGTCTCCTGTGTCCGGATTTCAGGTTTTCGTCCCGTTGTCTTCCAGCGTTCCGCCGAACAGCGCACCGGGGAGCGGCTCGGCGAGGAAACCGGCCACCAGAGCGCTGAGGCGCTGCGGCGCCTGGGTCGGGAGCATGTGCCCCGCGCGGGGCACGACGGCCGCGCGCGCACCGGGTATCGACTCGACGATCAGGCGCGTGTGCTCGGGCCGGACGAGGTCACGCTCCCCCGTCACCACGAGGGTCGGCACCCGCACGCGGGACAGGTCGTCGGGCTCGATCTCGGGGTCGTGCGCCATGAGCGCGAACCGCTCGGCGACGACCAGCAGCGGCGGCACCACGCGCGCGAGCGCAGCCACGACGCGGTGCATGACCCGCACCCCGGTGAGCGTCCACGCCGACGTGCCCTCGGGGAAGAGGTTGGCGCCGACGACGACGAGGCGCCGGACCCGCGCGGGGTGGCGGATCGCGAGCTCCAGGCCGATGTTGCCTCCGTCGGAGAAGCCGAGCAGGTCCGCGGCCGGCAGACCGAGGAGGTCCAGGACGTGCGCGACGTCGTCGGCCATGGTGGCGATGCGCAGCGGACCGTCGCCGCGCGGGCTGCGTCCGTGGGCGCGCGAGTCGATGCCGATGAGCATGCGCCCGACACCCAGTGCGGGGACCATCTTGTCGAAGACGTGGTGGTCCTCGCCGTTGCCGTGCAGGAGCACCAGCGGCGGCCCGGAGCCGCGCGTCACCACCCACAGCGGTCCGACGGGTCCACCGGGAGCCGGGAACCGGGGCGTGTCCTCGCTCACAGCATGGACCCTAGGCCCCTGGCTGCCCGCCGCCAGCCGGAATGGCGCGCGCGGCGGGGAGGTTGGTGCGGGGGTGACCGCGATCTCTGTGCTCGACCTCGTGCCCGTCCGCTCCGACCAGACCACCGCCGACGCGATCAGCGCGACCCTCGCGCTCGCGCGCGTCGCCGACGAGGTCGGCGCCCGCCGCTACTGGCTGGCCGAGCACCACAACATGCCGGCCGTCGCGGCCACGAACGCGCCGCTGCTCATGGCGCTCGTCGCGGCGGCGACGTCGCGGGTGCGTGTGGGGTCCGGCGGCGTGATGCTGCCGAACCACTCGCCGCTGGTCGTCGCGGAGCAGGTCGCCCTGCTGGAGGCCGCGTTCCCCGGGCGCGTCGACGTCGGCATCGGGCGCGCGCCCGGGTCGGACCCGGTGACGAGCCACCTGCTGCGGCGCGGGTCGACCGGTGACGGCGTCGACACGTTCGACGCCGACGTCGCCACCCTCGCAGCGCTCGTGCAGCCCGACGGCGTGCAGGTGCGCGTCGGGTCGTCCGCGTACCCGTTGCGCGCGACGCCCCGCGCGGTGTCCGCGCCCCAGCTGTGGCTGCTCGGGTCGTCGTCGTACTCCGCGCAGCTCGCCGGGCGCCTGGGTCTGCCGTACGTCTTCGCCCACCACTTCGCCGGGCAGGGCACGAACGAGGCCGTCGCGCTGTACCGCGACACGTTCGTCCCGTCCGAGACGCTCGCGGAGCCGCGGACGATCGCCGTCGCGAACGTCGCCGTCGCACCCACGGCCGAGGAGGCGCGCCGCCTGGCGCTGCCTCAGGTGCGCTCGATGTGGCGGCTGCGCTCGGGGATGACGCTCGAGCCGCAGGAGCTCGTCGAGGACGCGGAGGCGGCTCCCCTGCCCTCGGCCGCCGACGCCCCGCTCGAGGCGATGACGTCGTCGTGGATCGTCGGCGACCCGGCGCAGGCGGCCGAGCAGGTCCGCGACCTGGCGCGACGGCTCGGCACCGACGAGATCATGGTCCAGCCCGTCGCGGGCGCCACCCGCGGCACGCCTGCGGACCGCTCCCCCGCGCGCGAGCAGACCCTCCGCCTCCTCGCCGAGGCCCTCGCCTGACCGGGCCACCCCACTCGCCGAGCGCGGCACTCCCCCGCCCAGCGCGGCACCAACGAGTACCGCGCTCGACGGCCGAGTGCCGCGCTCGGTGAACTGCGGCGTGCCGCGCTCGGTGACGGGGTCAGGTGCGTTCGAGGAGCGTCAGGACCTCGTGGTGCAGCGTGTGCGGGAACATGTCCAGGACCTGCGCCCGCACGGGGCGCAGCGACGGCATGTGCGCGAGGTCCCGTGCCAGCGATCCCGCGTGGCACGACGAGTAGAGGACGCGCGGGACGCCGCTGGCCTCCAGCCACCTGCTCAGGGGCTCACCCAGCCCTCGCCGCGGCGGGTTCACGACGACGAGGTCCGGGACGTCGCCCGCCGCGAGCGCGAACGACGTCGCGTCGCCGGCGAGGAACCGGGTGCCGGGCAGACCGGCGTCGCGCGCGGTCGTCTGCGCGCTCGCGACCGCCTCGGCACTGGTCTCGACGCCGACGACCTCGCGTCCCGGCCGCGCGAGGTGCAACGCGAAGCCGCCGACCCCGCAGTAGAGGTCCCAGGCGGAGGTCACCTGCGTCTCGTCCGCCCACGCGACGGCCTGCCGGTAGAGCGCGGCGGCGACCTCGGTGTTGGTCTGGAAGAAGCTGCGCGGGCGCAGGTGCAGGTCGAGCCCGTTGACGCGCATGCGCAGCGTCTCGCGCTCCGTGAGCAGGACCTCGCGGTCCCCCTCGAGCACGGCCGCGTGCACGGGCTGCACGTTGACCGAGGCGACGACGAGGTGCGGCAGTGCGGCCCGGAGCGACGGCAGGTGCTTGCGGATGCGCGCGAGCGCCTCGGTGCTGCGCAGGACGAACCGGATCATCAGCTCGCCGTCGGGCGACGCCGTGACGAGGAGGTGCTTCAGCTCGCCGGTCCGCGTCGGCACGTCGTACGGGGTCAGGCCCGCGCGCGTGACGAACGCCGCGAGCGGCGCGAACGCCACGCTCAGGGACGGCGGGTAGAGCGGGCAGCCCTGGAGGTCGACGCCGTGCCCGTGACCGTCGAGGATGCCGAGCGTGGGCGCCTCGACGGTGCCCGCGACGACCATCTTGGCCTTGTTGCGGAAGCCCGCCTCGGCACTGGTGACGGTGGGCAACCACGTCACCCCGGCCGGGTCGCCGAGGACGGTGCGGACGTGACGCTGCTGCGCGTCCACCTGCTCGGGGTACGGCTGCGGCAGGAGCGTGCACGAGCGGCACACACCCGCGTCGAAGTACTCGCAGCGCACCGACCCAGGGTACGCACCGCGCGCGACCGGGCAGGTAGTTGAGAACTGGACAAACGTCTCAGAACAATACGGATCGGGTTGTGGACGACCGGCACCACGCTCTAGTGTCACCACGGCTTGGGAGCGCTCCCGCACCGTCGCCGACGACGGGCGGTGCGGACGCCCCGCTCATCGACGGCACCAGGGGGAACCACCGATGGACCGCACCACAGCGCCCGCACCGACGGCACCTGCCGAGGCCGGCCCCGCGCGGCGGGTCGCCCTCGTCACCGGCGCGACGTCCGGCATCGGCGCAGCGACAGCCCTCGAGCTCGCGTGGCGCGGTCTACGCGTCGTCGTCCTCGGCCGCGACGAGGAGCGGGGCGCGGGCGTCGTCGAACGCATCCGGGCGTCCGGCGGCGAGGCGGCGCTCGTCACGGCCGACCTGTGCGACGACGACGCCCTGGAGTCGGCCCTCGACGCCGCAGCCGCCGTGTGGGGTCGCCTCGACCACGCGTTCAACAACGCCGGGGTCACCGGGCCCGGGACCGTCGCCGACGCCGACGTCGAGGACTTCGACCGGGCGTTCGCCGTGAACACCCGCGCGCTGTGGCTGTGCATGCGCGCGGAGGTCCGCCACATGACCTCGACGGGTGGTGGCTCGATCGTCAACAACCTCTCCGTCCACTCCGTGCGGACCGTGTTCCGTGGCGTGGCGCCGTACGCCGCGTCCAAGGCGGCCGCCCTGGCGCTCACCCGCTGCGCCGCGGTGGAGCTCGCCGACCAGGGCATCCGCGTCAACGGCGTCGCGTCCGGCCCGGTCGACACCGGGATGTTCGCCGGTCCCGGCATGGCCCCGCCCGGCGCCGACGCGTGGAGCACGCTGCTGCCCATGGGCCGCGCGGGCACGACGGGCGAGGTGGCGGACGCGGTCGCGTGGCTGTTCTCCGACGAGGCCAGATACGTGACAGGCAACGTCATTGCGGTGGACGGCGGGTTCCTCGCCCGCTGAGTGACGAGCACCTGTCGTCCACAAGCCCGGGCGCCCGGCACCGATCGGGGCCGGGACCTGTTAACGTCGCGTCCGGTTTGTCCGTGTTTCATCGCGAAGGGGTGCTCGTGCGCACGTTCATCGTCGTCGTCCTCTCGACCCTCGGCGGGCTCGTCCTGCTCATCGGAGGGGCGATCGCCGCGCTGGTCGGCCCGGACGACACCGCGTCCCTGCCTGCCGGCAAGATCCCCGCGACCTCGGGCGTCGCGATCACCTCGTTCGACCTCTTCCCCGTGCGGGACCTGACCCTGCACGCCACCGCCACGTCGCAGGGCGGTCCGGTGTTCCTCGGCGCCGCGCACCCCGTCGACGCGCGCGACTACGTGACGGGCGTGAACGCCTCGTGGGTGACGGGCGTGGACCGCTCCGGCACCCTCGCGACGGACCCGATCGACGGTGAGCTGGACGCGCCCGAGGTCGACCCGACCACGACCACCTTCTGGTCCGGCTCCGCGTCGGGCGACGGGGCGCAGTCGCTCGACGTCACGCTCACCGGCGAGCCCGTGACGTTCGTGGTCGTGCCGCTCGGCGGTCCGGCTGCGACCACCCTGGCGTTCGGCGCCGTGGTCCCCGGCCTCTTCGTCCTCGCCCTCGGAGTCGCGGGGGCGGGGGCGGTGCTCGTCGCGGCCGCCGCGCTCGTGCGACGCCGGGGTCGTCGCCGCACCGAGCCGACGCCCGACCCCGCGGACGCGGACACCGAGCCCGAGACCTTCACCGCACCGGAACCTGAGCCGGCGGAGGCCGCGCCTCGTACCCTGCGACGCCGCGCCCTCGTCCTGGGCGCCGGGCTGACCGTCACACTCACGGCCTGCGTGCCGGTGCCGTCCGCGGTGGAGCCGCCTGAGCAGCCCGTCAGGATCGCCGCCGACGCGGACGAGCTCGACGCCGCCCTCGCGTCGTACAGCGAGCGCGAGAGCGCGGCGAGCCAGGTCGCGGCGCAGCTCGACCCGGGCGCCTGGGCCGATCCCGACACGGACGGTCGGCGCGCGCTCATGGAGTACCGCACCAAGCTCGACGCGGCGCGCGACCAGCCTCCCGCGCCGTACACGGTCACCTACTCCGGTCTCGACGCGGCCGTCCCCCAGTTCACGTCGTACCCCATGTGGTTCATGGCGCTCGTGGAATCGACCACTGACGGCACCCCCGCCGAGCTCCCCCAGCTGCGGGTGTTCGAACGGGAGCGTGCCGCCGCACCCTGGCGCTCCAGCTTCGCGCTCGATGTCCCCGTGGACGCCGTCCAGCTGCCCGCTCCGGGGTCGGCGAGCGTCGCCTCGCCCGACCAGGTGGCCGCCGGCCTCGCCGCCGTCGAGCTGGTCCGCTCGCACCTGGAGACCGGCGCGGAGGTGGCGGTCGACCTCGGCGAGCTGGGCACGTTCCGGGAGAAGGTGCTGGGCAACGACCTCGAGGGCCGCCTCCGCGTCACCAACGCGCAGGTCACCCACTTCGACGGGCCCGAGGACCCGACGGCACCGGGAGGCCCGCTGCAGGTCGTGCCGGTCGACGGTGGCCTGCTCGTCACCTCCGCCCTCAGCTACACGTTCAACCGCGAGATGGAGACGGGGTGGAGCGTGAACCTCACAGACGTGGCCGTCGCGGAGGTGACGGGACAGCCCGGTGAGCGGCAGAACCTGCGCACGCTCGGGCTCGTCCAGACCGTCCTGCTCGTCCCGGACGGAGCCGCGCCGCGGGTGCTGGCTGCCGGATGGTCCCTCCTGGCGCCGCGCGTCTGACCGGGCTCGGCCCTAGCCTCGGGAGGACGCGCCAGCCGAGGAGGACGCCGTGAGCTCTGCCAGCACCGGGACCAGTGGGCCACGTGACGGGATCGCGCGCACGATCGGGCGCGTCCTGCTCGGCGGGTTCCTCGCGTTCGCGGGCACCAGCCACCTGACGTTCGCGCGCGAGGAGTTCCAGGCGCAGGTCCCGTCCTGGGTGCCCGTCGACGCCGACCTCGTCGTCCTCGGGTCCGGCCTCGTCGAGCTGACCCTCGGCGCTGCACTGGTCGCCGCGCCACGGCGGTACCGCCCGTGGGTGGGTGCCGCCGCGGCAGCATTCTTCGTCGCCATCTTCCCGGGCAACGTCGCCCAGTACGTCGAGGGCAACGACGGATTCGGGCTCGACACGGACGCCAAGCGCCTCGCGCGGCTGCCGTTCCAGGGGCTGCTCGTGCTCTGGGCGCTGTGGTCCACGGGTGCCTGGCGGGTGTGGCGGGCGTCGCGCTCCCAGCGGGTGGGCCCCGTCAGCCAGCCGGGCGGGGTCAGGCAGTAGAGCAGGCCCGCCGGGCCGCGCGCGTCGTCACGCCGATTCCCCAGCGGCACGGGCCAGAGACGCGACCGCCCCCGCACCACGAGGGCGCGAGGGCGGTCGGCACGCCGGTGCGCCGACGTCAGCCGACGCGCACCAGCTGCCACTGCTGGTTGCTGCCGCTCCAGCCGTCGTACTGGACGACGTTGGCGCCGTCGGCCGCCGACGCGCCCTGCACCTCGAGCACCTTGCCCGAGTTCACGTTGCGCAGCGTCGCGTAGCCGTTGCTGATCGCGACGGACCACTGCTGGTTCGTGCCGTTGAGGTCGGGCCACTGCACGACCTCGCCGCCGTTGGCGGTCGACTTGGCGTAGACGTCGAGCACCTTGCCCGACAGGCGCGACTTCACGCGGTAGCTGCCGTTGCCGGAGGCGACGAACTGCCACTGCTGCTGGTTGCCGTTGTTGCGCGACCACTGGACGATGTCCGCGCCGTCGGCGGTCGACAGGTTGTACACGTCGAGCGCCTTGCCGCTGCTGCGGTTGACGAGCACGTACCAGGCGTTGGTGTCGATCGACGTCGAGCCGCCCCCGTTGTCACCGCCGCCGTTGCTGCCGGCGTTCAGCGCGTTGAGGGTCGCCGTGTACGCGGCCTTCTTGTTGCCCGAGCCGTCGAACAGCAGCGGGTTGGCACCCGTGCGCCACGAGTCGGTGTCGCGGATGCCCCACACCGTGATCCCGGTGCACCGGGACACCGCGAGGCACGCCTCGACGACCTGGCGGTAGGCGTTGGCCTGGTTGGAGCCCTGCTCGATGTCGAGCTCGGTGATCTGCACGTCGACACCCAGGTCGGCGAAGCGCTGCAGGTTGGCCCGGTAGTCGCTCGGGATCGTGGTGCCGAAGTGCGACTGGAACCCGACGCAGTCGATCGGCACGCCGCGCGCCTTGAAGTCCCGGACCATGTTGTACACGCCGGTCGACTTCGCGTTGACCGAGTCGGTGTTGTAGTCGTTGTAGCAGAGCTTGGCGCCCGGGTCGGCGGCGCGGGCGGCGCGGAACGCGGCCTCGATCCAGTCGGTGCCGGTGCGCTGCAGGTTGGAGTCGCGCCGGCTGCCGCGGCCGTCGTCGGCGAAGGCCTCGTTGACGACGTCCCAGCTGTGGATCTTGCCGCGGTAGTACGTCGCCACGCGGGTGACGTGGTTGATCGCCGCGTTGCGCAGCGACTGGCCGGACATGTTCTGCGCCCAGCCCGGCTGCTGCGCGTGCCACAGCAGCGCGTGGCCGCGCACCTTCATGCCGCGCGAGATCGCGTGGTTCACGATCCGGTCGCCGTTGGAGTAGCTGAACTGGCCCTGGTTGGGCTCCGTCGCATCCCACTTCATCTCGTTCTCGGCGGTCACCGAGTTGAACTCCCGGTTGACGATCCCCAGGTACGTCGAGTCGCTCATGCGGCCCGCCGCGATCGCGGCACCGAAGTAGCGGCCACGCTCGGCGGCGGACTGGCCCAGCGTCGTGCCTGCGTGCGCGGGTGCCGCCAGCGCGAGCGCCGTCGTGGCGGCGAGGCCCGCGGTGGCCAGCAGGGCGGCTGCTCTCCTCGCCCAGCCCCTGCGGGCGGTGGTGTGTGTGGTCACGTGTGCTCTCCTTCGAGGTGCGTGACGGCGCGCGGGAGCGTCCCGTCGGGTCGGGTGGTGGGGCCGGGCGCCGGCGCAGCGTCAGGGCGCGGCCGGGCCCGCCGTCGTCGGGGCCCGGCCGGGGACCCGACGGCGACGCGTCGGTGGTGCGTCAGGCGGTCAGGGCGTCGTGAGGTCGAAGCTGCGGACCGTCACGGCGCCGCCCAGGGAGGTCGTCGCGTGGTTGAAGATGCCGAAGCGGTAGCCCATGAAGAACTGCCACTCGTTGTTCAGGGTGAACCCCGGCCCGAGGGTCCGGAACGTCGTGCCGTCGGTGCTGTAGGAGAAGGTCGCCTGGCGGCCCGATCCGGGGCGGATGTCCGCCGAGGTCCGCAGCCAGATCCGGCCACCGCTGACGTCGGCGCTCGCCCGCTCGCTGCCCGTGCTCGTGGTGCTCCACGACGAGTTCATCGCCAGACCGTCCGTCATGACGACCCGCGTGGCACCGTTGCCACCCTTGACCACGCCGATCCACGCGGACGACTGCCGCAGCATCGCGAGCCCGGCCCGGTCGCCGTTGGCCATCGCGGAGTAGTCGAGCTCGATCGTCGCCGTCGACGTCGGGCCCTGGATCCGGTGGGTGAGGGTGTTGCGGGCGGCGTACAGGTCGTTCGTCACCGTCGCCGTCTGCAGCCGCAGCCCGTCGCCGACCGAGAAGCGGCTGGTGTCAGGGTTGTGGTTCCACTCCCACCGCGGGCCCAGCCGGGTGCCGGTGAACGTGTCGCGACCGGTCATGGGCTGCACGGTGCGCGTCGTGCTGATCGCGGGCCGCGGGTAGGTCGTCCCCCACCGGCCGTTGACGGTCTGCACGCTCGGCCAGCCGTCGTTCCAGGTGATGGGCGCCAGCGTCGGCATCCGACCGCCGGGGTACGCGTCGGTGAACGCCATGTACCACCAGTCACCGTTCTGCGTCTGCACGATGCCGCCCTGGTGCGGCACGCCGCCACCGTTGATCGGCCCGGGGAGGTCGAGGAGGATCTGCCGCTGCTCGTACGGTCCGAACGGCGAACGCGAGCGCAGGACGTACTGGCCGTTCGCGGGGCGCGTCAGCCAGATGTAGTAGTACCCGTCCTTCTTGTAGAACCGCGCACCCTCGAGCGTCCCGATGCTGCTCGGCGTCTGGTAGACCTGCTGCGCCCGCACCTGCTGCGTGCCGTCCGCGCTGAGCTGCGCGACGCTGATCGCGCCGTTGCCGTAGGCGAGGTACATCGTGTCGTCGTCGTCGATCAGCAGGCCTGCGTCGTAGTAGCAGCTGTTGATCCGCGCCTTCTTGGTCCACGTGCCGTCGACCGCCGACGCCGTGTAGACGTACGTGCGGTTGAACTCCGTGCAGCCGTACCAGTAGTACGTCCGGTTGCTGGGCCGGTAGTTCAGCGTCGACGCCCAGATGCCCTTGACGTACCGGTGTCCGCCCGTGAGGTCGTACTTCGCGTCGTCGAAGTCAAGACGCGGCACCGAGTGGCCCGCGTACTCCCAGTTCACGAGGTCGTACGAGCGCAGGATGGGCGCGCCCGGCGAGTAGTGCATGGTCGAGGCGGAGTAGTAGTACGCGTCCCCGACGCGGATGATGTCGCCGTCGGCGAAGTCCTGCCAGACGACCGGGTTGGTGAACGAGCCGGTGACCGGCGGCGTCGTGGTGGTCGGGGTCGGAGTCGGCGTCACGGGGCTCCCTACGGGCACGAGCTGCCACTGCTGGTTGGTTCCTCCCCAGGGGTTGTACTGGACGATCTCGGCGTTGTCGTCCCTCGACGCGTTCTGCACCTCCAGCGCCTTGCCGGAGTGGCGGCTGATCAGCGACACGTAGCCGTCCGCGGTGTCCTGCAGGCGCCACTGCTGGTTCGTGCCGTTGGTGTCGGACCACTGCACGACCCTGCCACCGTCGGCCGTGGACCAGCCGCTCACGTCGAGCACCTTGCCCGAGTGCTGCGACCGGACGCGGTAGTACCCGTCCCCGGAGTCGACGAACCGCCACTGCTGGTTGGCATTGGTGCCGCGTGTCCACTGCGTCAGGCGCGCACCGTCGGAGGTCGCGAAGTTGTAGACGTCGAGCGCCTTGCCGCTGTTGCGGTTGACCAGGACGTAGGCGGTGCCCGGGTCGACACTCACGGCCGACGCGGCGGGGGCGCCGACGGTCGCCACCAGGCCGCCCGACGCGGCGACGACACCGGCCGCCACGAGCGCCGACCAACGGTGTGCGCGGCGCCGGACCTTCGCAGGGGTCTCACGCATGGGTGCTCCTCGGTGCGCGGCGGGCAGCACTGACCGCCTGGGTGTGATCGTTCACAACCGACCGTGAGCCAGCAGCTTTCGCTCGCTCGGGATCTGCGTCAGAGTGCCTCCAGCCCGATGTCCGAGCAAGACCCTGAGCGACGTCGAAGCGTTTCACCGTCGACGTCGCGACAGACCTACGCTCCGCGCTACCCGGCCAGGCCGGACCCTCCAGCGTCGACTTGCCAGGACCCTGCCGCTGCTTTGGTCACTGGGTGCGTCACGGCGCGCCGACCTCGCGCCGAGACGAGAGGGCGAAATCGCGAGCCGATTCAGGACTCCCTTGCGCCGTGCAGGCAAGATACCCCCATCGACAAAGAGCGGGGTCAGACTGATGGCACACGAAAGCTGGCACGAGGCGCGACTCATTCCGACATCCGGCATCAACGGCGCAGATGAGCAGGAACGCCGCGCAACGTCTGCATTGCTTGCCGTGATGACGGCCGTCAAGGAGTACGGACGATCCCTTACGCACCGGTTCGGAGCTCCAGCGGGCTCCGTCAACACGTTCATCGAGGTGCCGTTTCAGCTGGGCGAGCAGACCGTCATTCCGGATGGTCTCATCGAGGTGAAGCGCGGTTCGCGATCGTGGACAGCCCTGGTCGAGGTCAAGACCGGCCAGAACGAGCTCGCAGCGACTCAGCTGGAGAACTACCTGGACGTCGCCAGAGAGCACGGGTTCGATGCGCTGATCACCATCTCGAACGAGATCCCGCCGATCGCCGGCCAGCACCCCACGAAGGTCGATCGACGCAAGACCAAGAAGGTGGCCCTGCATCATCTGTCGTGGACGCAGGTCCTCGCCGAAGCGGTGCTCCAGAAGGAGTTCCGCGGCGTCGCAGATCCGGACCAGGCGTGGATCCTGGGCGAGCTGATCCGATACCTCGAGCACCCTCGCTCGGGAGCCATGGAGTTCGACGACATGGGCGCGACCTGGGTCGCCGTACGAGAGGCGGTGAGAGCCGGAACGCTGCGTCCGAGCGACAAGGGTGTCGAGGCCGTCGCCAACCGGTTCGATGCGCTTCTCCGCTACGCCAGCCTCAATCTCGGACGCCAGCTGGGCACGGAGGTGACGCCGGTCCTCTCCCGCAAGGAGCTGGCAGAGCCGGCTCTGCGCACGCAGTCGCTCGTGACGACCCTCGCCTCGTCGGGGACGCTGTCCGGAGGCATCCGCATCCCCTCCACGGTCGGGGACGTCTGCGTCACCGCTGATCTGCGTGCGAGCACCGTCACCTGTTGGGTCGAAGTGGATGCGCCGCGCGAGGGACGGCCGACGACGCGCGTCAACTGGTTGGTTCGGCAGCTGAAGAACGCTCCCGAAGAGCTCCGGGTCGAGACGCGACTGATGCATCAGCGGGGAGCGGGCCCTGCGGAGCTCCTTCGGACCGTGCGGGAGTCGCCGGCGTCGATCGCGGGTGACGGCACGCGCGAGATCAAGTCGTTCCAGGTGGCACTGACCCGGCCGATGGGCACGAAGCGCGGTCGAGGCAGAGGCTCCTTCATCGACTCGGTGCTGGAGGCCGTGGACACCTTCTACGCGGACGTCGTACAGCAGATCAAGGCGTGGTCAGCTGCCCCTCCCCGCCTCCGCACAGAGGCAGAGGCCGCGGAGATCGCCACCGAGCAGCCTGAGGTCACGCCAGCGCTGGTCTCGACAGCCATTTCCTCTCAGGACGACGAACGGGCTGCAGGGGACTGACTCTCGGCGCTCCTGACCACACCGAACGAGCGTGCGACGGCCTCCGCCCGCAGACGTGCACGCAACCAGCAACTTCGGGCAGGGCCGGCGGCGCGTGATTCGCTCGCCGCCGACCCTGCCCGTCGCGTCGCCCCCGGGCCGCCCTGGGACCTATCCCGTCTTCCCAGGAGGCGCGGTCGTCGTGGTCGGTGCGGGTGAGGCGGGCGGAGGGTTGACGAGCACGATGTCGGCGCTCGACTTCTCCGCCTCGGTGCGCTGGTCCCACGAGGGCTTTCGCAGCGCGTAGAAGAGCAGCGGCGGACCACCGAGCACGATGACGACCGCGGCCACGACGACCGGGTAGGCCGCCTCCGAGAGCCCCGTGAAGCCGGACGGCCGGACGAACGCCAGGACGAAGGCCGCGATGCACGCGACCAGTCCAACGCCCGCGACGAGGTTCATGGCCGGTGTCCGGTAGGTGCGCACGACGTCCGGCTTGGTACGCCGCAGCCGGATCGCCGCGGCGAACATGAGGATGTACATGACCAGGTACAGCGCCGCGGCCATGTCGACCAGGGCGATGAACGCGGTGTTGCCGTTCGGCACGAGCACGAAGAGCAGTGCGAGCAGCGTCACGATCGCACCCTGCACGCCCAGGATGCCGACCTGCACCCCCGCCTTGTTACGGCGCTGCAACGCGGGCGGAAGCAGCCCGGTGCGTGCGGCGGCGAGCAGGCCGCGCGACGGGCCGGCGATCCACGTCACCACAGAGGCGAACGCGCCCAGCGCGATGAGCAGCGAGATCGCCGGGGTCCCCCACGCGATACCCCAGTGGTCGAAGAACTCCTGGAACGCCAGGTTGATGCCGTTGGTCAGGCCCAGCTCGCTCTTCGGCACCGCGAGGCTGATCGCGATGGTGGGCAGGATGAACACCAGCAGGATCAGCAGGGTCGCGATCGCGATCGACCGCGGGAACCCCTTGCCAGGGTTCTTGAGGTCGTTGGCGTGCACGGCGTTGACCTCCATGCCCGCGTACGCCAGGACGTTCGAGACGATCAGCACGATCGAGGCGATGCCGGTCCAGGGCGGGATGACCGCCGACGCCTCGAGCGACGTCTCCGACTTCTCCCCCGTGGCCAGCCAGATGGCGCCGAACACGATGAGCAGGACCGCCGGGAACAGCGTGCCGAGGATCCCGCTCCACGAGCCGACCTTGGCGAACAGGTTGCCGCCCGCCAGCGTGATGAGGGTCGACCCCCAGTACAGGACCAGGATGACGACCGCGGTGTAGAACCCGTTGTTCGACAGCCCCTGGTCATTGATGACGAACGACAGGCTCGCCGCGATGAAGGCGATCTGCGTGGGGTACCAGACGACGTTCTGGATCCACTGCAACCAGATCGCGACGAACCCGGTGCGGTCGCCGAACGCCTCGCGCACCCAGGTGAACACCCCGCCCTTCCAGCCGGTCGCGAGCTCCGCCGCGACGAGAGCCGTCGGGACGAGGAACACGATGGCCGGGATGATGAAGAGCGTCACCGATCCGAGCCCGTACAGCGACATCGCGGGCAGCGAGCGCAGCGACGCGACGACGACGACCGTGAGCATCGCGAGCTGGGCGACGGACATGGCGACGGTCGCGCTCGCTGCGGGCGCCCCGATCGCGGGTCCGGAGTGCTCCGGGGGGTTGCGGTTCCCCGGGGTGCCGTACGGGTGCGGCTTGACGTGGTCGGCCGACGGCGCGTGCGTGCCGTCCGCGCGGTAGTGCGGCCCCGAGCCGCTCGACCCGGGCGTGCTGCTCTGTGTGGACATGACTCTCCCCCTGCCGGAACTACGGGACGGTTCGGACCGGGTGGTCAGTGGTGGAACCCGGAGCGGTGACCCTCGACGGGCATCGGCCCGGTGAGCGCGTCGAGGTAGGCGACCTCCTCGCGCAGGTCGACCAGGAACGCCGACGCCAGGTCATGGCTGAAGCCGTTGCGCACGACGATGCGCTGCACCGTCAGGTCGGTGAGGTCGTCGGGCATCGGGTACGCGGGGACGAGCCATCCCTTGGTCCGCAGCCGCTCCGACAAGTGGTAGAGATTCCAGTTCTGCGTGTGCCCCTCGCGCAGGCTCCACGCGAACACCGGGATGTCCGACCCGTCGTTCCACAGCTCGAACGCCGGCATCCTCGCGATCTCGCCCGAGAGGTACAGCGCCACGTCGCGCGACGTCTGCTGCACGGCCGTGTAGCCCGCGCGACCCAGCCGGATGAACAGGTAGTACTGCAGCAGCACCTGCGCACCGGGCCGCGAGAAGTTCAGCGCGAACGTCGGCATGTCGCCACCCAGGTAGGACACGCGGAACACGAGGTCCTCCGGCAGGGACTCCAGGTCCCGCCACACGACCCAGCCGAGCCCCGGGTAGACGAGCCCGTACTTGTGACCTGACGTGTTGATCGACGCGACGCGTGCCACGCGGAAGTCCCACGCGAGGTCCGGCTGGATGAACGGCGCGATCATGGCGCCCGACGCGCCGTCGACGTGGATCGGCACGTCGTTGCCGGTCGCCTCCTGGATCCGGTCGAGCGCCTCGGCGATCTGCTGCACCGGCTCGTACATGCCCGTGTACGTGACGCCCATGATCGCGACGACGCCGATCGTGTTCTCGTCGACGTACTTCTCGAGCTCGTACCCGTCGAGCACCTTGTGCTCCAGCGAGATCGGCACATAACGCGCCTCGACCTCGAAGTAGTTGCAGAACTTCTCCCAGCACACCTGCACGGCGCTCGACAGGACGAGGTTCGGCCGGTCCGCGGCCTTTCCCGCAGCTCGGCGGGCGTGCTGCCACCGGCGCTTGAGCGCGAGACCGCCGAGCATGGCTGCCTCCGACGAGCCGATGGTCGACGTGCCGATGGTGTGCTCCGGGTCGGGTGCGTGCCACAGGTCGGCGAGCATCGTCCAGCACCGCGTCTCGACGGCGGCCGTCTGCGGGTACTCGTCCTTGTCGATCATGTTCTTGTCGGCGGCCTCGATGTAGAGGCGAGACGCGTACTCGTCCATCCACGTGCCCACGAACGTCGCGAGGTTGAGCCGCGCGTTGCCGTCGAGCATCGCCTCGTCGTGGACGATCTGGTACGCGGTCGGCGGCAGCGACTCGTCGTCCGGCAGCCGGAACTTCGGCAACGACGTGGCCTCACCGGGCCGGGCGAAGAGCGGGTTGAGCTCGACGACGTCGGGCTCCCCCTCGTGGCGTGCGGCTCGACGCGTGTTCGTGACCATGGTGCCCCCCGGCTTGTCTCAGGCGTCCCGACTTCGCCGGGACGTTCTTTCACGCTACGTCCGCTTGTGAGATCGCGCACACTGAGGATCGACTGCTCGGTCCTCACGTCGGGCCGCGCCACGCACCCCTGACAGCATGAGCCCATGACGCGCCCCGCCGACGCCCGCACCTACGACCTCGACGACCTGCGGGACCGGGTACGGGGCGAGTCCGGTGGGGCGGTCGACGACAGCATCCCGCAGCTCGCGGAGGCCGACCCCGACCTGTGCGGCGTGGCCCTCGCGCTGCCCGACGGCACGGTCCGCGCCAGCGAGCAGGCGGACGTGCCCGTCAGCGTGCAGTCGGCCGTCAAGCCGTTCCTGTTCGCGCTGGCGCTGGTCGACACCCGGGGCGAGGCGCTGGACCTCATCGGCATCGAGCCGACAGGCGAGGCGTTCGACGCCATCAAGCTCGAGACGGGCACCGGCCGGCCGCCGAACCCCATGGTCAACGCCGGCGCCCTGCTCACCGCGGCGCTCGTCGACGGCGGGGACGTCGACGGCCGCAACGAGCGCATCCTGCGCGGGCTGTCCGCGTTCGCCGCCCAGGACCTCGTGGTCGACGAGGACGTCGCACGCAGCGAGCACCTGCTGGGAGACCGGAACCACGCCCTCGCCCACCTGATGCGCGCCGAGGGCACCCTGAGCGTGAGCGCCGACGACGCCGTCGCGGTCTACGCGCGTGCGTGCGCGGTGCTGGTCGACGTGCGGGCCCTGGCCGTCATGGGCGCGACGCTCGCGTGCGGCGGGGTCAACCCCGTGTCCGGCGAGCGCGTCCTGCCGGCCCACGTGGCGCGCGACGTCGTGTCGGTCATGGCCACCTGCGGCGTGTACGACGGCTCCGGCCGGTGGATGCGCAGCGTCGGCGTCCCCGCGAAGTCCAGCGTGTCGGGGGCGATCGTGCTGGCGGCACCCGGTGCCCTCGGCGGTGCCGTCGTCAGCCCTCCCCTCGACGACCAGGGCACCAGCGTGCGGGGGCGCATCGCGTGCGAGGTGCTCAGCGCGGAGCTGGACCTGCACGTGTTCGGTCGACGCACGGACTGAGCGCACGACGCAGGCCGCCGTACCCAGTCTGGACGGGGTGACGGGACGCCCTGGTCGTCGATCACCTCGCCGTGCCGACCGCCACCACCGCCCGGTGACGGTCGACCCACGCACCGACGTCGCCACGGGCGAGCGCCACGGCCAGCAGGTCCGGGAACGCGTCCGGCGTGCACGCGAACGCCGGCACGCCCAGGGCGGCGAGGTCGGCCGCCGTCTCGCGGTCGTACGCCGGCGCGCCGGAGTCGCTGAGCGCGAGCAGCACGACGACCTGCACGCCCGACGCCTGCATGGACGCCACGCGGCGCAGCAGGCCCTCGCGGGCACCGCCCTCGTACAGGTCGCTGATGAGCACGAACAGGGTGTCGGCCGGTCGGGTGACCAGACCCTGGCAGTAGGTGACCGCCCGGTTGATGTCGGTGCCCCCGCCGAGCTGGGTGCCGAACAGCAGGTCGACGGGGTCCGAGATCCGGTCGGTGAGGTCCACGACGCTGGTGTCGAACACGACGAGCGACGTGCGCAGCGCACGCATCGAGGCCAGGACGGCACCGAAGACGGCGGAGTAGACCACCGACTCCGCCATCGATCCCGACTGGTCGACCGCGAGGACGACGTCCCGCGCGACCGTGCTCGTCGAGCGCGACCTGCCCACGAGCCGGTGCGGCACGATCGTCCGGTGCTCCGGCAGCCAGTGGCGCAGGTTCGCGCGGATCGTCGCGTGCCAGTCGATGTCCCGCGGGCGGGGGCGGTGCGTACGCTCCCCACGCAGCGCGCCGGTGACGGCCGAGCGGGTCGCCGTCGCGATGCGACGCTCGATCTCGGCGACCACCTGGGCGACGACGTGCCGGGCGGTGGCGCGGGTCGTCTCCGGCATCTGCCGCTGCAACGACACCAGGGTCGAGACGAGCCCGACGTCGGGCTGGACGGCGGCCAGCAGCTCGGGCTCCAGCAGCAGCCGTCGCAGACCCAGACGGTCGACCGCGTCCCGCTGCATGACCTCGACGACGCTCGACGGGAAGTAGGTGCGGATGTCGCCCAGCCAGCGCGCCACCCGGGGCGCGGACCCGCCGAGCCCGGCACTGCGCCCGGCGCCGGAGCCGCCCCCACCCTCGCCGGGAGGCACGTCGTAGAGCGCCGCGAGTGCGGCGTCCATGGCCCGCTGCTCGTCGGTCAGCCGAAGTGACGCGTCCGGGGTCCCCGCCTCGCCGAGCAGCAACCGCCACCGGCGCAGCCGCACGTCGTCCCCGACCGACACGTCGGTCTGCGAGCCGGGAACGGGAGTCCCCGGCGGCGGTGGTGTCGGTCCGTTCATGTCGCGGCTCCCAGCAGGCGCAGCACGGTCGCGAGCGGTGCACGCACCAGCTCCGGGTCGAGCTCGACGTCGGCGGAGGCGGCGGCCGCCCCGGCTCTCCCGAGCTGGGCGACGGCCGTGCCGACGGCGCGTCGCTCGCCGGCGGGGAGGGCACCGAAGGTCCGCCGCAGCAGCGGCAGGACGTCCGTGAAGTCGTCGTCCCGCAGGGCGCCCACCCACGCGTCGAGCACGCCCAAGAGCCGACGGTCGCCGGCGAGCAGCAACCCGCCGCCGTCGAGGAACCCCTCGGCCCACGCCGCGGTGGTGCGCGCCGGCGTGCCGCGCGACAGCGCGCGCGAGAACCTGCTCGCCGCCTCGTCGGGATCGAGGTGCCCCGCGTCGAGCAGGAGCCGCGTGGCGCGCCCGGACAGCACCCCGGACACGTCGGTGCGGTCCGCGAGCGCGGACACGGTCCGCCACCACAGCTCACTGCCGGCGGGGTCGTCCCGCAGCCGGACCGCGTCGTGCGCGGCGTCGACGTCGGCCCGCAGGACCCGCGCCGCGTCGTCGTCGATCCCGGTGACGGCACCGGGCAGCGCCGCGCACGCCCGCACCACCAGCGCGTCCGCGACGCGTGCCAGCGCCTCGACGCGCGTCCCCCGGACGTCGCTGTACCGGTGGGCCCGCACCAGCGGGGGCACGGCACGCAGGACGTGGGCGACGTCCCCGTCCTGGGCGGCGCGGGCGTCCAGCACCGGCAGCAGCCCGTCGAGCGCGTCGGGCAGGTCCGCGACGAGCGCGCGCTCGACGAGAGCGGTCACGCCTGGCAGGTCCGACCCGGCGGCGTCCGCGACGACGCGCGCCGACGCGGCGGCGGGCACGGTCGCACCCCACGGTGCCGCCTCGACCAGGGCGACCGTCAGCTCGGGCCGCCACAGCAGCGTCCACGTCTCGCGGAACGTGCCGGTGGTGCGGGTGCGGGACGTCTCGGTCGTCCCCCAGTCGACACCGACCAGCGCGAGCCTGTGCAGCAGGCGCGAGCGCGCGAGGTCCGTGTCCTTGCGCAGGTCGAGGTCCAACGTCCGGGGCGCGGCCTCGAACGGCAGCCGCAGCCGCCGCGCGGTCGCCCGCAGGTCCGCCTCGAGGGGCACGGTCGGCACGTCGTCGGGGACGGTTCCGAGCCGCTCCCCCACGACGAGGTCTGCGGTGACGTGCGCGAGCAGCGCGTCGTCACCCTCGCACAGGACCGCCCGCGTCGCCTCGGTGACCTCCGCCAGCCCCGGGTGCGGCCGTCCGCGCACGGCGGCGAGGACCTGGGCGAGCCTCGTCGCCTCGATGACGTGCGCCGACGACACCGGCAGGTCGCGCCGCCTCAGCACGCCCGCGACCTCCACGAGCCACCGTGCGACGACCCGGTCGGTACACGTGAACAGGTGCTGGTACCAGCCCGGGGACGCGACACCGGCGCCGTAGCCGGAGTGCAGCGCCAGTCGCGACGTCGTCCACGGGGACCACGTGAGGCTCACCTTGCGGCGGGGCAGGCCGCGCAGGAGGCGCGCGTCGGGGGCCGCGGCGGGCAGCCTGCCGCGCAGCACGGGGGCGTGCCAGGCGCCGCACACGACGGCGACGCGCTCGTGCCCCTCCCGCAGTGCGGCGCGGATCTGCTGGCGCATGTGCGCCTCGCGCCGCGCCTCACGCAGGAGGTGCGCCGGGGCGTCGGACGAGCCGTCGTCGGGCAGTGCGGGCTCGTGCTCCCGCAACGCGGCCATGGCGTCGGTGATGACGTCGAACGGCGCCGCGTCGGCCGCGCGGGACTCCACGACGTCCTCCCACCAGCGCTCGGGGTCCTCGTACCCGGCGGCGTGCGCGAGCGCGGCGACGGGGTCGGTGCGCAGCTCCTGCGGCTGGTCACCGTCCTCGTCCGAAGCCTCGTGGGCGAGCTGGACCGCTGCGGGCAGGTCGATGAAGCGCACCGGGACGCCCCCCGCCGCCGCCCACGTCAGCGCCTGCCACTCGGGCGAGAACACCGCGAAGGGCCACCAGGCGGCGCGCCGCGGCTCGTCGGCCGTCACCGCAAGGAGGGCGACCGGTGGCTCCATGCCGTCCCGGCCGACGAACACGGTCAGCGGGTCGGCGTCGGCGGGACCCTCGACGAGCACGACCGTCGGCGACCACGCGTCCAGGGCGGCGCGGACGGCACGCGCCGATCCGGGGCCGTGGTGGCGGACCCCGAGCACCCGCACCCGCGGCTCGCCGACGTCCTGCGGCACGACGTGCGGCCGCGCCTGCGTCGCGTCGTCCGGTGCGTCGTCCGCTGCGTCGTCGTGCGCGTGGTCCTGCACGTCGTCCGTTGCCGACGTCGCTGGGCCACCCGCGTCGGCCTGTGCCACCACGGTGCTCGTCACCGCGGTGCCCGTCATCCGGTGACCTCGCGGCACGCACCGTAGAACTCGTGCCAGCCGTCGCGCTCGCGCGCGACGGACTCGAGGTACTCGACCCACACGGCGGTGTCCGCGACGGGGTCCTTCACGACGGCGCCGAGGATCCCCGCGGCGACGTCGGCGGGGCGCAGGACGCCGTCCCCGAAGTGCGCGGCGAGCGCGAGCCCGTGTGCGACGACGGAGATCGCCTCGGCCGTGGACAGGGTGCCGGACGGCTTCTTGAGCGCCTGGCGCCCGTCGAGCGTGCTGCCCGACCGCAGCTCACGGAACACGGTGACGACGCGCCGGATCTCCTCGGCGGCCGGGGGCGCGTCCGGCAGCTCGAGCGACGCACCGAGCTGCGCGACCCGCCGGGTGACGATCTCGACCTCCTCGTCCGCCGTCGCCGGCAGCGGGAGGACGACGGTGTTGAACCGGCGACGCAGCGCGGAGGACAGCTCGTTGACGCCGCGGTCCTGGTCGTTGGCCGTCGCGATGACGTTGAACCCGCGCGCCGCCTGCACCTCGGTGCCGAGCTCGGGCACCGGCAGCGTCTTCTCGGAGAGCACCGTGATGAGCGCGTCCTGGACGTCCGAGGGGATGCGGGTGAGCTCCTCGACGCGGGCGATCCCCGCCTCGCGCATGGCCGTCATCACCGGCGACGCGACCAGGGCGCCCGCGGTGGGTCCCTCGGTGAGCAGGCGGGCGTAGTTCCAGCCGTAGCGGATCGAGTCCTCCGAGGTGCCGGACGTCCCCTGCACGACGAGCGTCGACCGGCCGCTGACGGCGGCCGCCAGGTGCTCGCTGACCCACGTCTTCGCGGTCCCGGGCACGCCGAGCAGCAGCAGCGCGCGGTCGGTCGCGAGGGTGGCGACCGCGACCTCCACGACGCGGCGCGGGCCGACGTACTTGGGCGTGATCACCGTGCCGTCCGGCAGCGTGCCGCCGAGCAGGTACGTCACCACCGCCCAGGGCGACATCTGCCACGCCGGCGGCCGCGGGCGGTCGTCCGACGCCGCGAGCGCCGCGATCTCGTGGGCGAACGCCTGCTCGGCGTGGGGTCGCAGCAGGGTGTCGACGTCGGTCATGCCAGCTCCTCGAGGATCGCGCGGCGGGTCATCAGGGTGTCGGCGACCGCGTGCAGGACCTGCGCGGTGCCGGGGGCGGTGCAGCGGTCGGCGACGGCCCGTACCTGCTGCTCGGTGCCCGCGTCGTGGGGCAGACCGGCGGCGAGGACCGGCTCGGCACTGCGCATCTCCCAGTCGGACAGCGGCGGGTCGGGGACGATCTGCCGCAGGACGACGTCGACGACCGTGCCGGGCCACGGCATCGGGAGCACGGCGGCGAGCCGGAGCATCCGCCGGGCGCTGTCCCGGGTCACCGGCCCGCGGTGCGGGAAAGCGGCGGCGAACGCCGCGGCGCGTGCCGTGTCGGGCAGGACGGCCAGCAGCTCGACGGCGTCCGGATGCACCTCGAGCAGCGCCTGCGCCCACGTGGCGTCGCGCGTGCGCCGGGCCGCGTCACGCCACCCGGCGTGCAGCTGCGCGGCGAGCTGGTCGGTCACGTCCATCCGCACGAGGTCGGCCGCGTCCCGCCCCAGGTGTGCCGTCCACGCCGACGGCGGCGTGGCCGCGACCAGCGCGCGCAGCAGCCGGGCGCGCCGGCCACCGGCCCCCGTCCGCATGTCCTGGAACGGCGCCGTGGCGTCGTCCTCGGGGAGCGTGACGACCAGCACGCGGCGCAGGCGCTGCCGCTCGACCGCCACGCACGCCAGGGCACGTTCGGCGCAGTCGCGCGCGAACCCGGAGCCTGGCAGGTCGACGAGCGCCTGCGCCGCGGCCTCGCGCACGGTCACCGCTCGGTCGGTCAGGCACCGGGCCAACCGTTCCTCGTCGTCGGGACGAACGTCGCCGTGAATCGCGGCGACGTCCGCGGTGCGCGCGGCGACCGGTCGCCGGGACCACTGCGGCTCGTCCACCGACGCGCGGGCGGCGTCGCCGTTCGGCGGTGTCTCCGGTGCGTCCAGCACGGCGGTCGCGGCTCCCGCGGGAATCTGCTGCACGAGCCAGCGGCCGCGCGCACCCAGGACCGCCGCGACGAGCGCCCGGTGCTCACGCCCTGCTGGTCGGGTCGCCCACCCGAGGACCTCGGGCAGCAGCGCAGGCGGCACGACGTACCCCCGCTCGGCCGCGGTCCGCAGCCAGTGCACCGTGAGCAGGTCCCCGACGACGTCACTGCGGGTCACCAGACCCGCCAGGCGTGCGCGCGCCGCCCCAGCGGCCACGCGCGCCGTCTCGGGCTCCGCAACGGTCGGCAGCTCGGCCGTGTGCCGCGGCTGCACGGTGCCGGCACGGCGTGCGACCACGTCGAGCGCGGCCGCGTCGAGCAGACCGGCTGGCCCCGTGGTGCGCGGTGCCCGTTCCACCGCCTGGCCCACCGCCCCGGGCAGCCCCCGCCCGAGGTCCGCGTCAGGCGCCGCGCGGCGCAGGCCGAGCAGCGCGGCCGTGACCAGGTCCTGCCGGCTCACAGCGGCACCAGCTCGTCGTCACACCACGCTGCCACCGGGCGGACCCCGGCGACCGTCCTGTCCGCGACCACGGTCACGGGACGGCCGCCGGCGACTGCGACCAGTCGCCACGGGTCGTCGCGGAAGACCACCGGCAGCGTGTCGCCCGCCGCGTCGACGACGACCCAGGCGCGCGACCGGCCGTCACGGCGCCGCACCGGGGTCACGTCGCCGAGCACCACCGGCATCGCCGTCGCCCACGGGTCCACGGCCAGCAGCCCCGACCACGCGTCGGCAACCTGCGCGAGCGTCGTCCCGCGGACCTCGCGCAGCGGCGCCGGGTCGCCGTGGCGCTCCCCCACGGACACGCGTGTCGGGTCCCCCGGGTGCACGTGCAGGTCGGCGTCGACGACCGTACCGACCGGCAGCGGCACGTCCAGCGGCTGACCGGGCGGCCCGAACAGCACGACGACCGCGTCCCGCCCCGTGGCCTCGCCACGGACGTGGACGCGGCGGACCACGAGCCGGTTGCGCACGGTGTCGTGCTGCGCCAGCACCTGCCAGCGATCCCGCAGACCCGGGGCGGCCAGGACGTCCTGCTGACGCTCGGGCTCCCCGACGCGCCGCCGCACGACGGCAGCCGTCGACTCCTCCAACGTGTCGAGCCGCGCGTGCCCACGGACGAGCAGGTGCAGCAGCGCCAGCTCGTCGAGCAGCCGCGCCGGCCAGCCCTCACCGCTCGCCGCCGCCGTCGCGAGGTTCCGCACCCCGTCGGCCAGGCCGGGCGCCTGCGCGTCGACCAGACGCGCGGCGACCTGCTCGTACGGGCCGTACCCCGCCCGGTCGGACCCGGTGAGCCCCTGCTCGACCTGGTCGTGCAGCCACCGCTCGAGGTCGGCGACGCCGTCGGCCACGCGGGCCCGGCGCCGCTCGGCGCGCCGGGCAGCCGCGTCCGGGTCCGGGGCAGCCGTGCTCGGGCGCTCCGTCCGGGCGGCACGCTCGGCCCGCGACGACAACCACTCCCGCGCGTGCTCCGCCGGCTCCGCGACGTCGGGCACGTCGCCCCCGGCCCAGAGCAGGAGGAGCGCGAGCGCGTGCTTGCAGGGGAACTTACGGCTGGGACAGCTGCAGCGGAACGCGGGGCCGGCGAGGTCGACGACCGTCGCGTAGGGCGTCTTCCCCGAGCCCTGGCACAGGCCCCACACCGCGGCGGGAGCCGTGGACGCCCCCGCGTCGGACCAGGTCCGCGGCACGGCGAGCTTGCGCCCCGCGGCGACGGACGACGCGTCGGGCGCCAGCGCGACCACCTGCTCCGCCGACCATCTCTCTGCCACGGACCGCGACGCTAGCGCCCCGCACCGACACCGGTGGCGCGTTCCGTCCTGATCCACCCGTCCGCCCCCGCTGACCATGCCTGCCCGGGCACGACGAAGGCCGCTCGTCCACATGGTGGTCAGCGGCTCGAGGAGTCCTTGCCGCTGGAGTTCCTTGTCAGCTCGATCGTCTGGTCGCCGGATGCCCGCGCGCCCCGCACGCCGGAGGTCCTACCGGGCGCCGTCACGCACGCTCCTCACTC
This sequence comes from Cellulomonas xiejunii, assembly GCF_024508315.1. Taxonomy (NCBI): domain Bacteria; kingdom Bacillati; phylum Actinomycetota; class Actinomycetes; order Micrococcales; family Cellulomonadaceae; genus Cellulomonas; species Cellulomonas xiejunii. Next base: position 1,371,080 of record NZ_CP101987.1, on the reverse strand, counting down.
GAGCAGCCACGCGAGCCATCCGCTCCGGATCACCCAGAACCTCGGACACGAACAGACCGAAGTCGTCGTCGGACTCTTCCACGAAAGGTGTCAGATCGTCGGGCGAGCGCGGTGGTGGAGGTGGGTAGGAGACCTCCAGATGCATGTGCGCGCTGTCGACGACCAGGGCACATCTCCGCTGCTGCCTCGTCCACCCCACCCTGACCGAGTCGTCGACGACGACCTCCCGGTCGCCGATCCGCAGGCGGAACCGGTCGTCGTCACCCACGTACAGGACGACGCAGACGCCGTCGAGGACGCAGAACCATCCGACCGTGTCCCCGAACCCGACCGACGAAGGCCTCGGCAGCAGTCGCAGCGCACCGAGCTCTGCGTCCAGATCGGCGACCACGGCAGCGCGGCCGTGATACGAGAGCAGCATCAGCACCCCATATCCTCGCCACTCACCGCACGGACCGCTCAGGATCCCTCTCCAGCGGCGACCCTAGCGTCAGGACCAGCGCGAACGTGGCGATTCGGGCACGTGGAGAGCACGTTGCCTCCATGCTGCTCCTTCCGCCGGCGCACTGGACTGCGCACCGGTGTACACCTCGTCCCGGTGTGCCGCGGAACGTGGTCAGCGCGCTCCGGGCCGTCCAGCCGGGCCGCCTCGACGCGTGACCCTCGCCAAGAGCTCCTTGGCCCTGCGCTGGTTCTCCGGCTTCGCCATCTCGCGCCGGGCGATCTGCGCTGCCTTCAGCGCGAGTCCGCTCTTCATCGCTCTTCCCAGGTAACCCATGACTGTCCACCTCCGTGATCGAGGCGTCCCACCGTAGGGCGGCACGGGCGGCAGCGCGCGCCGCAGGTGTGGGAATGCAGGTGGGCTAGCGCGCCGGACCCTGCACTCGTACTCTCCCCCTCCCCTCTCACCCGGCTTCCCGACCTGGCCACCCCTCATGCCAAGCCAGGTGGCGCCACGCCGGAGGAAGCTCCTCCCTCGTCGCCCATCGAGGTCCAGCCAGCCATGAACGTGGCGCTTCGGACGCATCACGCCCGCGTGAGGCGATCGGGGTGGGCCTTGCGGACGGCCTCGCGCGCAGGAGCCCTGCTCGACCACGCGTTCCGGAGCACGACGAAGGCCGCCGTCCCGTGTCGGGACGGCGGCCTTCTGACGTGGAGGTGGCGGGAATCGAACCCGCGTCCGATGACATTGAACCAGGGCTTCTCCGGGTGCAGTCCGCTGTAGATTTTCTCGGCCCCCACGATCACGCGGACAAGACGTGGACGGGCCCAGTCGGCTAAGAGTCCCGCCCGCCCCACCGACGAGGACGGACAGCAGTGGCTCTCTAGATGACGCCGGGAACTAGACCGAGAGCATGTCTAGGCCGACGGACTTCGAGGCTCGCTCAGGCGGCGAGGGCGAAGTCGGTGCGATTGGAATCGGCACCTATAAGTTGCACGGAGCGTTGACGAGATAACCGTGCGTCCTCGACCCGCTTCACCTGGCTCGACGATCACCGTCGAAACCGATCACCCCCAGGGGTGTATGCACTTGTCAAGCTGACCGTCCGCCCTGGCGGGGCGGAGGTGGGACCAGCGTACGGCACAACGCGACGCCGGTCTCGAGGATTCCCGCCCACGACGCGGGACGCCGCCGGCCGCCGCCCGTGGGGGCGACGGCCGTGGTGATGTGCGTCGACAGGCGTCGGGGTGGGTCAGAGCCCCAGGGGCGCGGACGCCGGCGAGGTCGGTCCGTCGGTGCTGCCGTTGTCCTCGCGGTCCGGGCGCGAGCGCCGGTCACGGTCCTGTGAGTCGCCGCCGTCGCGACCGCGCTCCTGCTGCTGCGAGTCCTGCTCGTCCGAGCCGGAGCGGCCCTCGTCGGAGCTGCTGTCGTCGTCCGGCCGAGCGCCGCGCTCGGTCTCGTCGCCCGGGCGCGCGCCGTCGTGCTCGTGGTGCGGGCCGCGCCGGCCGTCTCCGTCGTGCGACCACCCGCCGTCCCCGTCCCCCGGGAACCCGCGCATGTCACCGCGGTCCCCTCCGGGGAAGCCCTGCGAGCTCTCGGCGAAGCGAGGGGCGTCGTCGTGCTGGATGGCCGCGACGACACCGCCGCCGGCGAGGAGTCCGACGACGAGCGCGCCGCCCGCGAGGGCAGCGGTGACGCCCGTGCCGAACGTGCGTGCGGGCTTCGTCGCGACGCCCACGGGTCCTCCCGGTGCCTGCGACGGGTTGCCCGGCGAGGCGGGGGTGCTCGACGCCGGCGCCGCAGCGCCCTGCGGAGCGGGTGCCGACCCCTGCGCGGGGGTGGCGCTCATCGACTGGGTCTCCTTGGTGCTGTCGTCCATGTACTCCTCCCGGACGCCTCGGTGGTACTTGCTGGGGACAAGCACACCCCCCGTACGTTGGACGACGCTGTGGTGGGCCTGGGACGGACCTGTGAGTCCGACGCCCCCAGCGACCCGACCGCCCTACCGCGCGCTGGGGCCGAAGGCTTCGCTGCCTGCCACCCGTGCGCATGTCGGTGCCGTGCTCCACGATGAGCCTCATGGACCTGCCCGTGATGCCGCCCGTCGCGCCGATGCTCGCGAAGTCGGTCAAGGAGATCCCCGACACCGGCCACGTGGAGCCCAAGTGGGACGGGTTCCGCACGATCGTGTTCCGCGACGGCGACGACGTCGAGCTGGGCAGCCGCAACGAGAAGCCCATGACCCGGTACTTCCCCGAGCTCGTCGAGTCGCTGAAGGCGAACCTGCCGCAGCGGTGCGTCGTCGACGGGGAGATCGTCGTGGTCACGGGCGACCGGCTCGACTTCGACGCTCTGCAGCAGCGCATCCACCCCGCGGCCAGCCGCGTGAGCCTCCTCGCGGGGCAGACGCCCGCGTCGTTCGTGGCGTTCGACCTGCTCGCCCTGGGTGACGACGACCTCACGGCCCGCCCGTTCTCCGAGCGCCGCGCCCTGCTCGTCCGGGCGCTCGCCGACGCCCGGCCCCCGGTGCACGTCACGCGCGCGACGTCCGACATGGCCGAGGCGCAGCAGTGGTTCACGCAGTTCGAGGGCGCCGGGCTCGACGGTGTCGTCGCCAAGCCGCTGGACGCCCCGTACCAGCCGGACAAGCGGGCGATGTTCAAGATCAAGCACGAGCGCACGGCCGACTGCGTCGTCGCCGGCTTCCGGTGGCACAAGTCCGGTGACGTGGTCGGCTCGCTGCTGCTGGGACTGTGGAACGACGAGGGGCACCTGCAGCACGTCGGGGTCAGCGCGTCGTTCACCATGGCGCGGCGCCGCGAGCTCCTCGACGAGCTCACGCCCTACCGCGACGTGGACCTCGACGACCACCCGTGGGGCGCGTGGGCCGACCAGCAGGCGCACGCCGACCGGCGCATGCCCGGTGCGGTCAGCCGGTGGAACGCCACCAAGGACCTGTCGTTCGTGCCGCTGCGCCCCGAGCTGGTCGTGGAGGTCGCGTACGACCACATGGAGGGCGACCGCTTCCGGCACACCGCGCAGTTCCGGCGCTGGCGGACCGACCGCGACCCGCGGACCTGCACGTACGAGCAGCTCGACGAGCCCGTGGGGTACGACCTGGCCGACGTGCTCGGCGGCTGACCGCCGTCAGAGGGCGACGAGCAGCACCGTCGTGACCACGAGCGTCGCGACGACCTCCCCGGCCCCGAGGACCGCCGGGCGCACCCGCGGCCATCGCCACGGCACGATCGCCGCACGCGCGGCGAGCAGCGCCCCGACGACACCCAGCAGCGGGTGCACGAGCGCGAACAGCGCCGCGACCATGACGTGGTACGCCACCGACACCTGCCGCACCCGGGGGTCGTCCCGCTCCCGGATCAGCGACTTCACGTAGGGCACCGTGCCGAGGAAGTATGCCCCGAGCACGCCGGTCGCGGTCCAGACGGCCGCCGGCCGCGGGTCTCCCGTCCCCAGCGCCGCCGCGACGGGCGTGAGCAGGGCTGCCGCCACGACCGTGACGGTGTCGTTCAGCCACGAGCGGTCCGCCCGGCGCAACGACGCCACGAGCGAGATCGTCAGCAGCGGCGCGAACACGGGAGCCCACACCAGCAGGCGCGGCGCGACCGCCAGCAGCGCCCCGAGCAGCACGAGCCCGGTCGCGCCGTACACGACCACCGGTGCCCGGTAGCGGGCCTTGCGCCCGGACCGCAGCCACAGGCCCGCCGCGTGGTAGGCGAGGTACCCGACCAGCCACGCGACCAGCAGCAGGACGTGGCGCCACGACCACCCGCAGAGCACTCCCCCGACGACGGGGGGCACGACCAGCATCGCCCACGCGCCGTGCTGCCGCGGGACCCAGCCGGGTCCAGGACGTCGACGGCGCGCCCTGCGGGCAGGCGCCGTCGCGGACACCGACGGGGTGCTCATCCGGGTGAGGCTAGGGCGGGACCGGTCCGCGCGACGTGGGCCGAAGGTCCCGGTCGCGTCAGTCGGCGAGGCCGATCGCGTACCCGACGAAGAACAGGGCCGCGAACACCACGACGAGGCCGATGACCACGTACGCCATCCAGTTGGCGCCCCGCGAGCCCGTGCGTGGCTGGCGGTCCGAGGCGCCCGATGTCGACGACTCCCCGGGCGGTGTGTCGCCCGGCGCCACGCCGCCGCCGGGCTCGAGTCCGGGCGTGTTCGCCGGGTCCGGGTCGGGGCTCGTCGGTTGGCTCATGCAGGTACCTCCTGTCGGTCGTGCGATCCACCGTGCGCGTCGCGGCGCGTCGCGGCAACCGCTGGCACCCCGCGACGTGCTCCTCAGCGTCCCCGCACCGTGAGGAGCCTGGCGTCGAGGGCGATCTGCGTGTCGAGCGTGACGTAACCGCGGTCCTCGAACAGCACGGTCACCCGCTCGGCCTCCACCACGGTGACGGAGCCGTCCCCGAACTCCTGGTGGTGCACGCGCCGGCCGGGTCGCACGCGCTGCGCGGAGACCGCCATGGACGTGCCCCCGTCGCAGCTGTCGCACAGCCCGCACGGGTCACGACGCTCCTCGCCGAGCAGCTCCAGCAGGAGCCGGCGGCGGCAGTCCGTGGTGTCGGTGTACGTGCGCACGAGGTCCACGCGTGACGCCTCGAGACGCGCCCGCCGCTCCCGGGCCTCGTGCACGTCCGCGAGCACCTGCCGGGCGTCGGCGTCGTCCGCCAGCCGCAGCGTGCCGCCGTCGTCGCGCACCGCGCCGACGTGCTGCAGCGTGCCCAGCGCACGGGCGACCGTCCGGCGTCCCAGGCCGGTGGCCTCGGCGAGCGTCGCCTGGTCGCCCGGCGTGGTCGCAAGCGCGTGCAGGACGCGCAGCAGCGTGGCGGGCCGCGGACCGCCCCCGGAGCGCTGGTAGCGCGCCAGCGCGTGGTCCTGCGCCCTGACCACCACGACCGCGCGCGCGGGCTCCTCGTCGCGGCCGGCACGGCCGACCTCCTGGTAGTACTGGTCGAGCGTCGCCGGCGGGCCGGCATGCACGACGAGCCGCACGTCGGGACGGTCGATGCCCATGCCGAACGCCGACGTGGCGACCACCAGGTCGTCCTCGCCGGACAGGAAGCGGTCCTGCGTGGCCGCGCGCTCCGCGGCCGGCAGCCCTGCGTGGTAGACGGACGCGGGACGCACCGACGCGAGCCGTTCCGCGAGCTCCTCGCAGTGCGCCCGGGTCCGCGCGTACACGATGACCGCACCGGGCTCCTCGGCAGCGAGCCGGCACACCACGGCGTCCCGCTCGTCCTGGGACGCCGCGGGCCGCGCACCCAGCCAGATGTTCGGCCGGTCCGCGTCGTGCACCAGCACGCGCGGGTCGCGCATGCCCAGGCGCGCGATGATCTCGTCGCGCACGTGCGTCGACGCGGTCGCCGTCAGCGCAAGCAGCCGCGGGGCGCCGAGCCGTCGGACCGCGGACCCGACCAGGAGGTAGTCGGGGCGGAAGTCGTGACCCCACTCGGCGACGCAGTGCGCCTCGTCGACGACGACCAGACCGACGTCGGCACCGCTCAGCGCGTCGAGCACGACACTGCGCTGGAGCTGCTCGGGCCCGAGCAGCAGCACGTCGAGGCCACCGGACCCGGCTGCTTCCAGGGCGTCGCGCTGCTCGCGCGCCGTCCGCGCCGAGCTCACCGAGGCGACCCGCAGACCGGCCTCCTCCAGGGCCCGCTCCTGGTCCCGCTGCAGGGCGATCAGCGGCGAGACGACGACGGTCAGCCGCGCCGCGAGCAGGGTCGCGATCGCGTACACCGCCGTCTTGCCCGCGCCTGTGCGGGCCACGAGCACCGTGTCGTGCACCGCCAGCCCCGCCAGCGCGTCGCGCTGCGCCTGGCGGAGCGCGGAGCCCTCGCCCAGCACGCGCTGCACCGCCTCGTCGAGCCTCGTCCCCGTCGTGCTGTCCGTCGTCGTCGTCACGCCACCGTCCTCACGGTCGATCCCCGGGTGGAGGTCTACCCGCTGCGGGCCCCGAGCGCGCGTCGAACGCCTCCCGCCGACGAGCGAGGCACGGCCCTGCGCCGTAACGTCGGCCCGACACGTCCGACGCCGACCCGAGGCCCGGGAGGACCTGATGGCATCGACCCAGCGCCCGCACGACGTGGTGGTCGTGGGATCCGGTTTCGGCGGCCTCTTCACGACCCGGGCGCTCGCCCGCGTCCCCGGCGTGCGCGTCACAGTCGTCAGCGGCGTGAACCACCACCTCTTCCAGCCGCTGCTGTACCAGGTGGCCACGGGCATCCTGTCCGCGGGTGAGGTCGCGCCCGCGACGCGCGACGTGCTGCGTCTCCAGCGCAACGCGCGCGTGGTCCTCGGTGTCGTGGAGGACGTCGATCTCGACGCGCGGGAGGTCGTGCACCGCTCGCCGATGGGCGTGAGCCGGACCCGCTACGACTCGCTCGTGGTGGCTGCCGGGGCCGGCCAGTCGTACTTCGGCAACGACCGGTTCGCCGAGCACGCGCCGGGTCTCAAGAGCCTCGACGACGCGATGGAGGTCCGCGCGCGGATCTTCGGCGCGTTCGAGATGGCCGAGCTCACCGACGACCCCGAGGTCGTCGACCGGCTCCTGACGTTCGTCGTCGTCGGCGCCGGCCCGACGGGCGTCGAGATGGCCGGGCAGGTCGCCGAGCTCGCGCACCGCGTGCTGCCCGGCGAGTTCCGGCGGATCGATCCCACGAAGGCCCGGATCCTGCTCGTCGACCCGGTGCCGCAGGTGCTGCCCGGCTACCCGGACGAGCTGGCCGCCGCGGCGACGCGCGAGCTCGAGCACGTCGGGGTGGAGGTCTGGACGGGGTGGAAGGTCGTCGACGTCGACGAGGCGTCGGTCACCGTGGAGGACGACGGCGGGCAGCGGCGCGTCATCCCGTCGGTGTGCAAGGTGTGGGCCGCCGGTGTCGCGGGCGCACCCGTGGGCCGCGTGCTCGCCGAGCGCGCGGGCATCGAGACGACCCGCTCGGGTCAGGTCCCGGTCGAGGACGACTGCACGCTGCCCGGACACCCCGAGGTGTTCGTCATCGGCGACCTCATGCGCCACGGCAAGCTCCCCGGCGTCGCGCAGGTCGCGATCCAGAGCGGGCAGCACGCCGCCGACCAGATCCGACGGCGGCTGGCGGACGAACCCACCGGTCAGGAGTTCGTCTACCGCGACAAGGGCAGCATGGCCACGGTCTCGCGGTTCTTCGCGGTCGCGCAGATCGGTTCTGTCCGGACGTCCGGCCTCGCGGCGTGGGGACTGTGGCTGGGCGTCCACCTGCTGTACCTGGTGGGGTTCAAGAACCGGGTCACGACACTGCTGCACTGGGCCGTGTCGTTCGTCGGCCGTGCCCGGTCCGAGCGGGCCTCGACGTGGCAGCAGGTCGTGGCCCGCAACACGCTGCGACGCACGGGCGAGAGCGCCCTCGGGTCACGCGCGGACGGCACCTGAGCGCTGCTCGCCGCCTGGCACGGACGACCAGCCGCCCGCCGCCGGCACCTCACCAGCCGCCGCCACCGCCGCCGCCGACGCCACCGCCCGAGAAGCCCCCACCGCTGAACCCCGAGTCCCCGGACGAGCCGGGCGTCGGCGCCGAGATGGCCGCCGTGGTGATCGACTCGAACCGGTCGAGCGCACCGACGAAGCCCGCTCCCCAGAACCCGTCGGCCCCCGGCGGGTACGCGCCGACGTACCAGATCGGAGCCGCGACGGCGACGCCCTGTGCCGCGAGCTCCGCGAACACGCGCGACCACCGGTCGGCGAGGCCGAAGACGATCGCGTACGGCAGGTACCGGCTGAAGACGTCCTGCCCCTCCTCGAACCGGATCTGGTCGGCCTCCGCCGTGGCCAGGTAGCGGCGGAACCCGAGCGCCTGCGCGAGCACGGCGGTGCCGTCCGGTGTGCGGGCCGGGGCGGACCCGCTGAGGACGAGGACCAGCACACCCACGAGCAACAGGGCGATCCCCACGAGCGCGAGCCCAGGAACCACCTGGATCGCCGTCGCGACGAGGGCCCCGAACAACCCCGCCGAGGCGAGCAGGATGCCGACGACGATCCACGTCGTCCGCACGCTCTTCGGGTTGGCCCGGAACCAGCCGACGCTCGTGACGTGGTCGTAGAGCATGCTCTGGACCTTGGCGAGCGAGGAGGCGAACGTCGCCTTGAGCTCCGAGAGCCTGACCTCGTCACTCTTCTCGAAGAGGTCGCTGAGCAGCCACGCCTCGAACGGCAGCAGCCCCTCGGTGCCGGGCCGCAGGCGCACCAGCGTCCAGTCCTTCGACTTCTTGCGCGGGTTCGTGCGGGGCACCTCCTCGATGCGGAGCCACCCCCGGACCGCGAGGTCGATGATCGTCGCGGTCACGTCGACGGGGTCGGCCTTCTCGTCGACGAGCGTGCCGATCTCCCCCGGGCGAGCACCCTCCGGCGGCTGGAACTGCACGGCCACGGGTGCGCGGTGGTCCCGGTACCCGGTCGCGGGCTGGAACCCGTCGGCCGGCCGCAGGCCGGGCGTGAGGCCGAGGTACGCGCGGTCGCGACCGGTCCGCCGCACGCGGCCGATCGCGAGGCCTCCACCGAGCAGGACGACAGCGGCCGCCACGCCGCCACCGACGGTCAGGGGACGCAGCGGCAGGACCGGGTCCGGCTTGTCGCGCAGGATCGGCTGCACGCCGGGGAAGGTCCCCCCGGGCCAGCCGGTGACGGTCGTGAACTGGTGCCCGACCGTGACGACGCCCTGCGTGAAGGTCGCGGACGTGCCGGTCGTCGTCGCGTCGTCGCACGGCGTCGTCGACCTCTCGGGCCCGACGAAGCACGCGGCACCCTGCACCGGCGCGGGGCCCGTGACCGTCACCGACAGGTCCGACAACGGGACCTCCCAGCCGGGGCCGATCACGTTCCAGTACAGCTCGTCACCGGAGTGCTGGGCGTTGGCGGGGTTGATCCAGCCGTCCACGGTCATCTCGACGCGGTACGTCTGCACGCCCGACACGTCGTCGACGTCCTCGTCACCGATCCGCAGGACCACCGCGGAGGTCTCGTCCTCGCGATGCAGGTCCGCCGGGGCGCCTGTGGAGCTCGTGACCCGCACGTCGCCGAAGTCGAAGAACCGGTCCTTCTCGTCGTCGTACGACACGCGCGTGGGGAACGTCAGGTAGGGGCCGTGACCGGGGTCGTCACCGAAGTCGAAGTCGAAGTCGATGACGACGTCCACCGTGCCGTCGGGCGCCGCGTCAGCCGTCACGTCGTAGCGCGTGATCTCCCGGCCGCTGGTCAGGTCCGCGCGGTCCGAGCCGGCGAAGGCCACCGGCGGGGCGAGCAGGATCGCGCCGAGCGCGAGCAGCAGGACGAGCGTCAGGACCGCGAGGCGACGCACCGCGCGCGACAGCGCGGGGTCTGCCGGCGCGGGTCGGTCCGAGGTGGAGTGCGCGGGGTTCACCGGTCGCGGCGCTCCCGCATCGCGCGCTGCGACTCCAGGTTGTCCTGGCGCTCGCGCAGGGCCTGGCGCTTGTCCCACTCCCGCTTGCCGACGGCCAGCGCGATCTCGACCTTCGCGCGCCCGTCGAGGAAGTACAGCGCGAGGGGCACGATCGTGTGCCCCTTCTCGCGCGTCTTCGCCTCGAGCCGCTCGATCTCCTCGCGGTGCAGGAGCATCTTGCGCTTGCGGCGCGGCGCGTGGTTGGTCCACGTGCCCTGCGAGTACTCGGGGATGTGCACGCCGTGCAGCCACGCCTCGCCGCCGTCGATCTCGCCCCAGCCGTCGACGAGGGACGCGCGACCCGCGCGCAACGCCTTGACCTCGGTGCCCGTGAGCACGAGCCCGGCCTCGAGGACGTCCTGGATCAGGTAGTCGTGCCGGGCCTTGCGGTTGGCGGCGACCATCGTGCGGCCGTCGGCCTTCGCCTTCGCCACGACACGGCCCTCCGTTCCTGGTGCTGGACCGGCGAGCCTGCAGGCCGCCGGGACGATCGCCCGTCAGGGGCGCGGGCCGACGAACGTCGGACCGAGAACGAGCCTACCGGCGCGGCACCACGAGCCCCACGGCATTGCGCCGCACGGTCGGGTCCGGCGTCAGAGCCCGAGGTACGAGCGCGGGTTCACGGTGCCGCCGTTGACGTACACCTCGAAGTGCAGGTGGCACGCCGCCGACGTCCCGGTGTTGCCGGCGTACCCGAGCAGCTGACCGGCACGCACGCGCGCGCCACTGCCCACCGCGAACGACGACATGTGGTTGTAGCTGGACATCAGCGACGACCCGTTGACCCAGCCGTGGTCGACCATCACCTGACCGCCGTACCCGCTGCGGTGACGTGCCCACTGCACGGTGCCCTCACGGCCGGCGTACACGGGCTCGCCGCAGCGGTCCCGCAGGTCGATGCCCGCGTGCAGCCGCCAGTAGCCCAGCACGGGGTGCAGCCGGTTGCCGTACTCCGAGGTCACGACCATCGGGTTGTGGGCGGTCGGGTTGGCGAACAACGCACCGGGGCGCACGCCGCCGGGCTGCGCGCTCCCGCCACCTCCGCCACCGCCTCCCCCGCCGCCACCGCCGGCGTTCGCGGCGGCACGCCGCGCCTCCTCCTCCTTCTCCCGCTGGACGCGCTGCGCCTCGATGATCGCCGCGAGCTCGCGCCCGACCTGCGCACGCTCCGCGTCGTTCGCCGCGACCTGCGCCTGCGCCTCCGACTTGCGCGACTCGATGTCGGCCTTGCGCTGCTCCTGCTCGACGACGAGCCGCTCCACCTCGGCCTTGGCCGTCTCGGCCTCCGCCTGCGCCTGGCGGGCCTCCTCGAGCTTCTGGTCGGCCGCGAGCTTGAGCTCGTCGACCTTCGCCCGGACCGCAGCCTGACGCGCCTGAGCGTTCTTGTTCTTGGCCGCCAGAGCCGTCAGCTCGTCGAGCACCTGCGTCTGGGTGCGCAGCGCGGTCGACACCAGGCCGTACTTCTCGACGAAGTCCTGCGAGCTCTCGGCGTCGAGGATCACGCTCATGCCGGAGACGTCGCGCCCGCCCTTGTACGCCTCGCGGGCCATCTGCCCGATGGCCGAGCGGATCTCCTTCTCACGCTCGTCGTCGACCACGATCTGCTCCGTGATCGCCGCCTCCTCGTCGCGCGCGGCCTGGAGCCTGGCCGCAAGGATCTCGGCCTCACGCTGCGCAGCCTGCGCGGCCGCGACCGCCGCGTCGAGCCGCGCCTGCGCGACGGGGAGCTGCGCCTCGACCTCGGCGAGCCTCGTCAGCGCGGCCGCGAGCTCGCCGCTGAGCTCCTCGATCGCCTCCGCCAGGTCGGCCGCCCGCTGGTCGGCGGCCGCGGCGCGCTGCTCCGTCGCCGCGCGACGGTTCGACAGGTCGTCGGCCACCGCGGGCGTCGAGGCGGCCAGGAGCGCCGGCACCGCCACGCAGATCGCGGACAGCACCGCGACGAGCGCCTGCAGCGGTCGCCGCGGCGCGGCGGTGGGTGGCGTGCGGTCGGCTCGGCGCATGGTCATACCTTCGTGTAGCGGCTGAGAGTGACCAGGGAGGAGATGGCCGCCAGGACGAAGGCCACGATCACGAGCAACGGGGCGATCGCCAGCACGTCGGACGTGCTCACGTACGGGATCCAGGTCACGGACTGCCCCAGCCAGTCCGCCACCAGGTACTCGACCCCCAGCCACAGGCCGCCGATCGCCATCGCGGCCCCCAGCGTCGCGGCGATGGCGCCCTCCAGCATGAAGGGCAGCTGGATGAACAGCGTGGAGGCGCCGACGAGCCGCATGATGCCGGTCTCGCGCTTGCGGCTCAGCGCCGACAGCCGGATCGTCGTCGTGATGAGCAGGACCGCTGCGAGCAGCATGATCCCGGCCAGCCCGGCGGCGGCCCAGGTCGCGCGGTCGAGCACCAGGAACAGGTTGTCGAACAGCCGGCGCTGGTCCTCCACCGACTCGACCCCCGGACGCCCCGAGACCACGTCGGCGACGACCTGGTACTGCTCCGGGTCGGTGAGCTTGATGCGCAGGGACGCGTTCATGTCGTCCGCGGTGGCTGCGGACGCCCAGAACTGGTCGCCGAACTGCCGCTGGAACGCCTCGAAGGCCTGCTCCTTGGACTCGGGGTAGATCTCCTGGACGAACTCGGCGACCTGCGGCGTCTCGAGGGCCGCGAGGATGTCGTCACGCTGCTCCTGCGTCACCTCCCCGGCCGCGCACGTCGGTGCCGCGGAGTTCGACGGGCAGAGGAAGACCGAGACCTCGACCTTGTCGTACCAGTCGTCCTTCATCTTGTCGATCTGCGCCTGCAGCAGCGCCGCGGCGCCCAGGAACGTCAGGCAGACGAACGTGACGAGGACGACCGAGATCGTCATCGACAGGTTGCGGCGCAGGCCGATGCCGATCTCGGAGAGGATGAACTGGGCGCGCATCTGCCGGCCCCCTCAGCGGTCCGAGCCGTAGACGCCGCGCGACTGGTCGCGCACCATCTCGCCCGTGCTCAGCTCGATGACGCGCTTGCGCATCTGGTCGACGATCTCGTCGTCGTGGGTCGCCATGACGACGGTGGTGCCGGTGCGGTTGATGCGGTCGAGCAGGCGCATGATCCCCAGGGACGTCGTCGGGTCGAGGTTGCCGGTGGGCTCGTCGGCCAGCAGGATCGACGGCCGGTTGACGAAGGCGCGGGCGATCGCGACGCGCTGCTGCTCACCACCGGACAGCTCGTGCGGACGGCGCTTCTCCTTGCCCGCCAGGCCGACCATCTCGAGGACGTCGGGCACGGTCGTCAGGATGTGGTGGCGCGGCTTGCCGATCACCTGCAGGGCGAACGCGACGTTCTCGAACACCGACTTGGTGGGCAGCAGCCGGAAGTCCTGGAACACCGCACCGATCTGCCGGCGCAGGTGCGGGACCTTCCAGCTCGACAGCGTGCCGAGCTCCTTGCCCGCGACGTACACCCGGCCTGCCGACGCGCGCTCCTCACGCATCACGAGCCGCAGGAAGGTCGACTTGCCGGACCCGGAGGCCCCGACGAGGAAGACGAACTCGCCGCGTTCGACGTCGAGCGACACCCGGTCCAGCGCGGGCCTGGCGCCTCGCGCGTAGACCTTCGTCACGTTCTCGAACCGGATCACAGCCGACCTCGCCTCGTCGTGCCCCGGGGCGTCCCCGTGGTCGCCCGCTGGCCGCGGGACTCATCGAGGGTAGGAACGTCCTCACCCGCTGGAGGGCAGGACACGCCGCCGCGCCCCCTGTGAATCGACGGACCCGCGGCGCGGTGTCCGGGTCGTCCCGGTCCGTCCCGCCGCCCCGTCCGGCGGTGGTGCCGGCAGGCCGTGCGACGTCAGTCGTCGATGCCCTGCTGGGCGCGGCGCCAGCGCACGCCTGCCTCGATGAAGTCGTCGATCTCACCGTCGAACACGGCCGACGGGTTGCCCACCTCGTGCTCGGTGCGCAGGTCCTTGACCATCTGGTACGGCTGCAGGACGTAGGAGCGCATCTGGTCGCCCCAGCTCGCCTTCACGTCGCCGGCCATCTCCTTCTTCGCGGCCCGCTCCTGCTCCTGGCGCTGCAGGAGCAGCCGGGACTGCAGGACGCGCAGCGCGGCCGCACGGTTCTGGATCTGCGACTTCTCGTTCTGCATCGACACGACGATGCCGGTGGGGATGTGCGTCATGCGGACCGCGGAGTCGGTCGTGTTGACCGACTGCCCGCCGGGACCGGACGAGCGGAACACGTCGACCTTGATCTCGGACTCGGGGATGTCGACCGAGTCGGTCTGCTCGATCAGCGGGATGACCTCGACCGCCGCGAAGGAGGTCTGGCGCCGGCCCTGGTTGTCGAACGGCGAGATGCGCACCAGCCGGTGCGTCCCGGCCTCGACCGAGAGGTGGCCGAACGCGTAGGGCGTCTTCACCTCGAAGGTCGCGCTCTTGAGGCCCGCCTCCTCGGCGTACGACGTGTCGAGCACCGTCGTGGGGTACCCGTGCCGCTCGGCCCAGCGCAGGTACATGCGCAGGAGCATCTCGGCGAAGTCCGCGGCGTCGACGCCACCGGCGCCGGCGCGGATCGTCACGACGGCGTCGCGCTGGTCGTACGGGCCTGCCAGCAGGGTGCGGATCTCGAGCTCACGCAGGTCCTTGCGGATGCCGACGAGCTCGGCCTCCGCCTCGGCCAGCGTGTCCTCGTCGTTCTCCTCGGCGGCCATCTCGACGAGCGTCTCGAGGTCGTTGATGCGCGAGCGGAGCCGGTTGACGCGGTCCAGCTCGGACTGCGCGGCGGACAGCGCGCTCGTCACCCGCTGACCCTCGTCCGGGTCGTCCCAGAGGTTCGGCACCGAGGCCTGGTCGGAGAGCAGCTCGATCTTCGCCTCGAGGGCGGTCGGGTCGCTCACCGTCTCGATCGACTCCAGCGTGGTGCGCAGCTGGCGGAGCTCGGCGGGAAAGTCGGTGGTGGCCACGACCGACCAGGCTACCCGGTCCGCACCCCCACCTCCCCGTCAGTCGGGCACGGCGCGCGACACCAGCACCGGGCAGGCCGCACGCGCCACCAGCCACTGGCTCACCGAGCCCATGACCAGGCCCGCGAGCCCGCCGCGTCCGCGCGTGCCGACCACGAGCAGGTCCGCCTTCTCGGCGTGCCGCGCCAGGACGTGCGCGGCCGGCCCCTCCTCCACCTGCGGCTCGACCTCGACCTGCGGGTACCGCTCGCGCAGCCGTGCCACCGCGGCCTCCAGCGCCTCCTCGGCGTGTTGCGCCGCGAGGTCCGACGCCGAGCGGGCGGGGTTCTCGCGGAGCCATGCGGCCAGGGACCGGCTGTTCGCCGGCGCCTGCCAGCAGGCCACGGCGCGCAACCGCGCCCCCGCGCCCGTGGCGTACAGACCGGCGGCGTCCACCGCGCCGAGCGAGTGCCGCGAGCCGTCGACCCCGACCACCACGAGGCCGGTCGACGCCCGGTCGACCTGCGTCCGGGGCACGACGACGACGGGGCACGGGGCGTGCTGCACCGTGCCCAGCGCCACGGACCCCAGGAGCACACCGGACAGACGCGCCGAGCCGTGCCGACCCAGGACGACGAGGCGCGCCCCGGCTGCCCGCCGGACGAGCGCCCGCGCCGGCGGCCCGTCGTCGAGCACAGCCGTGACCTGGAGCTGCGGTGCGGTCGAGCGGGCCACCTCGGCGCCTTCGTCCGCCACCTCCTGCGCGCCGGCGCGCACGTACGCGGACGCCGCGCTCACCGGCGGGGTGTCCAGGTGGCCCGCGATCCCCCAGACGTGGACCACCTCCAGCGGGGCACCGAGGCGTCCTGCCGACCCTGCCGCCCACCGCACGGCCGCCACCGACTCCGGCGACCCGTCGTACCCCACGACCACGTGCCCATCCATTGCGTCCTCCTCGACGCTCGGCGACGCCCCGATCGTCTCCCTGTGCGTCGGGAAGGACAACCGGGGGTGTGGTCACGTCTCGATGTACGACGCGGGCCCCTGCGGTCTCCTCCTGACGTGACGCAGCTGCGCGAGCGCGTGAGACGGGCCGCCGGGCACGGGTGGCCTCAGCAGGGACTGCGCGCCTGGTCCCGGGCAGTGCGGACCCGCCGGGTGGGGGGCGCCGTGCTCGCCGTGCCGCTGTCGCTCGGCCTGCTCGCGGTGCTCGGCGTCGGCAACGCGCACGTCAGGTTGGACCAGACCAGCGGCACGGCGTGGGTCGTGACGCCGTCGCGCGGTCTGCTGACGCTGGTCGACGGCGCCTCCGAGCAGGTCGTCGTGAGCGTCCGGGTGCCGGCGCTGGGCAGCGAGGTCCAGGTCGCGCAGGCGGGCAGCTCCGCCTACGTCGCGGACGTCGACGCGGGGACGGTGCGTCGGGTGGACGGTGCCACGTACCGGTCGTCGGGCCCGGCCCCGCTCGGCAGCCCCGGGCAGGTGCGCGTGCTGCGCGGCGACGCCGATGCCGTCCACGTGCTCGACCCGCGGCGTCGTGTCGCCACCGAGGCCGACCCCGTGACGCTCGCCCCTCGGCACGAGGTCTCGCTGGCGGCCACGCCCGGGGCCGAGCAGGCGGTCGTCGACGCCACCGGTCGCCTGTGGGTGCTCGACCCGGCGTCCGGCGAGCTGGCGTGGTTCGGGGCGGGTCGCACCGGGGAAGCCGGACGGACGGCACCCGACGCGCGCCTGGTCCTCGTGCGCGGCGAGCCCGTGGTGGTCGACGTCGCGGGCGGCGCCGTGGCCGCGCTCGGCCCCGACGGTCCCGGGCGGCCCGCCTGCCTCGACGTGCGTGGCGATGACGTCGTCGAGGTCCTCGGCTCGTCCACGACCGACGAGGTGTACGCGGCCGTCGAGGCGAGCGGGACCGTGGTGACGGCCGCCGTGGGGCACGATGACTGCCGCAGCGTGGTCCACGTGGGCGAGCCCGGCACGGCGGACTTCGGCGCGCTCGCGCAGAGCGGGCCGTACCTCTTCGTCCCGGACCACGCGGCGGGCACGACCACCGTCGTGGACACCCGCACCCGCACGGCGCTGGACACCTTCGCGCTCGCCCCGCCCGGCCACCGGCTCGAGCTGGTGGCCAAGGACGGGCGCGTCTTCTGGAACGACCTCGACGGCGAGGACGTCGGCGTGCTCTCGCTGCGCGGCGGCGCGTGGGTCCAGGGCGAGTCACTGATGAAGTACCACCCCGAGAGCGGCGATCCCGTCGCGGGCGTCATGCCGGACGACGACCCGGGCACGGCGCCGGGGCCCGGGTCCGGACCGGACGGGGCGCCGGCCCCGACGCCCCGGGCCTCCGTCGGCCCGGCACCCGACGCGAGCGGGCAACCCGGGTTGCAGGCCCCACGGGGGACGGACGGCGGCGGGGCACCTCCCCCTGGCCCCGGCGCGCCCGGTGGCTCCGGAGGGCCGTCCGGCGCCGGTGAGGCCCCACCGGCGACCGCCGCGCCGCCTGCTGCGTCCGCGTCGGCCACACCGACCCCGCCGCTGCCGACGATCACGTCGCTCGTCACCGACCGGCCGGGCTACGTGCCCGGCGACGTCGTGACGCTGACCGCCACCGTCGTGGACACCCCGGACGACGCGACGTGGAGCTGGTCCGTGGTGGTCGACGGCGAGCCCTTGCTCACGGGTGAGCAGGGGGCCCCGGGCCAGCCCTTCACGTACGCGGTGTGGCCGCAGGGCAGCTACACGTTCACGCTCACCGTCCGCGGCGGCGGCGGCGAGACCCTCAGGGACGTGACGGTCCCGGTGGCGGAGGACTGCCGGCCGCCCACCCTGTCCGGTCCCCTGGCGTTCACGACGGCCGTCAGGACCGTGGTCGTCGAGGTCGAGGCGCCGGGCTGCACCTTGGGTGTCGTCATCGTGACGGGCGCGCCCGCGTGGCTGCGCGTGCCCACCACTGTCATCATCCCGTCGGCACCGGGGCACCAGACCGCGAGCATGACGGTGGAGCTGCTCGGCGAGCCCCCCACGGACGGCCTCAACGCCGGTGTCGTCAGAACGATGCTCGACGGGGCTCCTGGGCCGGCCTGGGACGTCGTCGCCCCGCGCGGACCACGCGTCGTGGGCGTGCCGCGCTGCACCCCGGGGTTGATCGCCGTCGACCTCGACGACGCCGAGCCGGCCGGCCTGACGGTCACGGCCACCGTCGTCATCCAGTACCGGCACGTGTTCGCGTTCCCCCACGACCCGCCGGAGCGCACCGACCCGCCGTTCGAGAGGGTTGAGCCGCTCACGCACACCGGCGGCGGGACGTACACCTACTCCCACCCCCGGTCGTTCACGCAGGGCAACGACACCACCTACGTGACGGCCACCCTCCGGTCGGGCAGCGCCGTGGACCGCGACGGGCTGACGACGACGTTCGGCTCGTGCTGAGCGCACGGAAGGCGGACGACGTCAGGACGCGCGGGCGCTGGCGTCGACGACGAGCTCGATCCCCTCGCTCCACGGCGCCAGCACCCAGGTGACCAGCGGCGGGCGCGTCACCGCCCCGAGCCGGACGACGGCAGAGCGCCCGTCCGGCGTCGCGGCCTCGAGCACGCGGACACCGTCCCAGCGCGCTGCCGGCTCGGGGTGGTCGCGCACGTACTCCTCGACAGCCGCACGGACCGTCGCGTCCGTGAGCGGCACACCACCCGAGGCGCGCGCGCCGTCCGGACCGAAGTACGTGCTGCTCACCTGGTCCGCGGCCGACAGCGCCGCGAGGTCGGCCAGGGCGAGCAGCCGCTTGCGGTCCAGGTGCACGGCCGTCGCAGCCGTGATGACGAGCACCAGCAGGATGGCGACCACACCGAAGCCGAGGGACAGGATCATCACCTGGCCGTCGTCGCGACCGTCCTCTTCAGGCACGCGCCGGGCGACCGCACGGCGACGCCACGCCACGCCGCTCACCGTGCGACCCGGAAGGTG
The DNA here is from genome assembly GCF_024508315.1 of Cellulomonas xiejunii. Lineage (NCBI taxonomy): Bacteria > Bacillati > Actinomycetota > Actinomycetes > Micrococcales > Cellulomonadaceae > Cellulomonas > Cellulomonas xiejunii. The sequence goes on along the minus strand of NZ_CP101987.1, from coordinate 1,352,300 downwards.
TCGACCGGCGCGACGCGCTCCGCGGTCACCGGCACCTCGAGCGGGACGACGTCGCCGACGAACGTCGGCACGAACGGCAGCGGGACCCGCACCTGCACGGTCGCGGCCACCTCGGCCCCGGGTGTCAGGCACGGGTCGGCTGAGCAGCGCACCACGAGCGCGTCAGCCGGGTCGTCGACGAACCCCTGGTCCACGAGCGCGATGCCCACCGCCGTCACCGCCCGCAGCGTGCCCTGCTCCGCGTCGTCGGCGGCGACGTACACGCGCGCCGCCTCGCGCGCCGCTCCCTCGGCGGCGAAGGTCGCGGCCTGGATCCGCCCCAGCACGAGCACGAGGTAGACGATCGGGACGAGCAGCACGAGCGAGATGCCGAGGAACTCGACCAGTGCGCTGCCCGCATCACCGTCACCACGTACCCGCACGGCCGTCCACCTGCGAACCGCACGGCGCACCACCCTGCTCACGGCCACTCCGCCGGTGCGTGCCCGTCGAGCTCCATCACGCCGCCGGGACCGAGCAGACCAACCACGGGCAGCGGCACCCGCACGGTCACCTCGACGATCGCGAGCCCCGCGGCGTCCACCCGCCGTGCCGTCACGTCCTGGGAGTACCGCTCCGCGAGCGACATGCGCAGCAGGTCGGCCGTGCGCTGGGCGCCGTCGGCCGGCGTGCGCCCCACCTGGGCGGCGTAGCGCGCCCCCTCGGCCGCTGCGTCGACGCACGTGTTGCGGACGTGCTGGACGATCGCGAGCTGCAGCACCGACGCGAACAGCACGACCACGAGCCCACCGACGAGCGTGAAGTCCACGATCGCGGACCCGCGGTCGCCGGTGCACGCCCGCGCGGGCCCGGTCAGGTGCCGGAGCGGGGACTGACGTCCGAGATCGCGTCGACGAACAGCTTCTGCAACGCGTCGCCGGCCACGAACCAGAGCACCGAGACCAGGCCGGCGGTCATCAGCGTGACGAGCACCCAGCCGGGGACGTCCCCGCGTTCCGGGTCGTCCTGCGTCGCTGCTGCCGTCCGCTGCAGGACCGCGCACCACGTCCGAGCCAAGAACCTCATCGTCGACCTCCGTCGTCGTCCGGAGCGCGCCGGGCGGCGCCTCCGCATGTGTCACGGCCGGGGTCACAGCCCCACCCGCAGGACCACCGCGCTGGGGAAGACGGCGAACAGGACGGTCACCGGGAGGATGAGGAACACCACCGGGACCATCATGAGCACCTCCTTGCGCCCACCCGTCTGCATGAGGGCGCGGCGCCCCTCCTCCCGCACGTCCTGTGCCTGGGCTCGGAGCACGTCCGCGAGCGGCGACCCGCGCTCGACGGCGACGGCGACGCCCTCGGCGAACCGCGCCAGCGCGGGCAGACCCGTCCGGTCCGCGAGGCCGTGCAGCGCGTCGGTCAGCGGTGCGCCGGCCCGTGCGTCGGCGAGCGTGCGAGCGAGCTCGTCGGCGAGCTCGCCCTGGGTCTGGCGCACGACGCGCTCGAGAGCACCCGTGGCGCCCTCGCCGGCGCTCACCGCGAGCGCCAGCAGCTCGGTGACCGTGGGCATCTGGGCGAGCAGGCGCGCCTCGCGCCGCGAGACCTGCTGTCCCAACCACCAGTCAGGGGCGAGCGCACCGACGAACCCGCCGACGACCACCAGAGCGACGAGCGGCACGAGCGCACCGCCGCGGGTCGCGGCCAGCAGGACGGCGACGAGCAGGCCGAGCGCGAGCCCGACCACGCCGCACACCACCTGCTGCGCACGGAACTGCTCGACGGTCTCGGTGCGGGCGGCCCGCGCGAGCCGCTGACGCAGCTCGGCTGCGGGTGAGCCGATGCGCGCGACGAGCCGCACGCCGTCGGCGAGGAACGGCGTGACGAGCCGCTCGACCGTGCCCCAGGGGCCACTGACCGTCTCGACGCGCAGCAACGACGACGTACCGCGCATCCGCAGGTACGGCCCCACGCGCTGCTCCAGCGTGATGCGGCGCGCGCGCAGCCGCAGCAGGACGAGCGCCAGCCCGCACCCTCCGAGCAGCCCGACGAGGGCCCCGAGCAGGCCCGGGCTCACCGCAGGACCCGCGGGTCGTCGGGCAGCCGCGCGACGCGCAGCATGAGGCGGTAGGCGACGACCGTGCTCACGGCTCCGGCGACGAGGACGAGCGCACCGGCCGTCGAGTCGTACGCACGGATCGCCTCGGGGCGTGTCGACAGCATCGCCAGCACGACCCAGGGTGCCGCGACAGCCAGGCGCGCGGCGTACACGGTCCAGCCCTGGCGGGCCTCGATCTCGCCACGGGTCCGCAGGTCGTCCCGCAGGAACGAGGACAGCGTCCGCAGCAGCCGCCCGAGGTCGGTGCCGCCGACGTCGCGCGTGAGCCGCAGCGCCTCGATGATGCGGTCGGCGACGGGGTCGGCGAGCCGGTCCTTCAGGACGTCGAGGCTCTCGGTGAACCGACCGGTCGCGCGGTAGTCCTCGGCGAACGCCCGGAACGGTGGCCGGAGCTCGGTCGGCCCACGGTCGCCGAGCTGGGCGACGGCCTCAGGCAGGGAGAGACCGGCGCGCACGCCGGACGCGAGGTGGTCGACCACGTCGGGCCAGAGCTCCCGGGTGGCGGCCAGCCGGCGCCGCGCGCGTCCCCGGACGAGCGTCCACGGCGCCATGGCAGCGAACACCCCGAAGCACAGGCTGACGGCGGGCACGGGGACGACGAGGAACGCCACCGCCGCCACGACGACCCCGACGAGCCCGCTCACGGCCACCAGACCGCCCGGCGTGACGCCCGTGACCTCGGCCTGCGTGAGCACGTCGTGCACGCGTGCCGACCAGCCGTCGCGCCGGCCGTCGGCGGCCGGCGGCACCGGCCACCACGACCACCACAGGCATGCGAGCCCTGCCCCGAGCAGGAGCCCTGCGACGACGCCCACGCCTCAGCCCTGCCGCAGCATGGCGACGACGTCGACACCGGCCCGGGCGAAGCGCTCCGGGTGCGGCGGGAAGCCGTCGCCTCGCACGAGCACACCGCCGCGCGTCGTGAACAGGTCGGCGGTCTCGACGATCCCGGCCTCCACGCGTCCGGGCACGGCGACGATCTCGCGCGTGCGGCGCCGACCGCGTGCGTCGAGCTCCAGGTGCACGACGAGGTCCACGGACGAGGCGACCGTGGGCACGACGAACCGGTCGGAGATGTTCTCGCCTGCGAGCAGCGGCAGCGTGCAGAGCTTGACCAGCGCCTCGCGCGCCGAGCTCGCGTGGATCGTGCACATGGCCGGCACGCCGCTGTTCAACGCGATGAGGAGGTCGAGCGCCTCCGCCTCACGGACCTCGCCGACCAGCAGCCGGTCGGGCCGCATGCGCAGCGCCTCCTTGACCAGGCGCCGCAGCGTGATCTCGCCGGTGCCCTCGAGGTTCGCCTGGCGCGTCTGCATCGCGACCCAGTCGCGCACCGCGGGCCGCAGCTCGAAGACCTCCTCGCAGCTGATCACCCGCTCGCGCGGGGGCACCGCGCCGACCAGCGCGTTGAGCATCGTCGTCTTGCCCGCCTGGGTCGCCCCCGAGACCAGCACGTTGAGCCCGACGCGCACGGCCGCCTGCAGGAACGCCGCCGCCTGCGGGGTCAGCGACCCGAGGCCGACCATGTCCTGCATGCTCGTCGCCCGCACGACGTACTTGCGGATGTTCACCGACCAGTGCCGGCGCGTGACGTCCGGGATCACGGCGTGCAGGCGCTCACCACCGGGCAGGGAGGCGTCGACGAACGGGCTGGACAGGTCCAGCCGACGCCCGGAGACCTTGAGCATCTGCTCGACGAGGTCGCGCACCTGCGCGTCGGTGAGGATCGTCGTGGTCAGCTCCGGCTCACCGCGGCGGGCCACGAACACCTGCGACGGGGAGTTGATCCAGATCTCCTCGACCTCGTCGTCGTCGAGGTAGCGCTGCAGCGGACCCAACCCGGCGACCGCGTCGACCACGGCCTTGTGCGCGGCGGCGGTGTCCGCCAGCTGCGGCACCGAACCGATCAGGGAGCGCTCGTCGTAGTCCGCCATGGCGGCGTGCACCAGGGCGACCACACCGGCGCGGTCGCGCACGGGGTCGACGCCCCGCCGCCGGATGAGCTCGCGGACCTCGCTCTCGAGGATCGCCACGCCGTCCATGCCCACCTCCGCTCCCGCGCCCCGGCCGACCGATGTCGGGTTCGTCCGTTTCGGGAGTGACGGTAGGGCATCGGCGCGGCGCGCGTGGAGCTTCGTCCACAGGACAGAACGGACGGGTGACACCCGCCTGGCATCCCGCCCGACTCAGCCTCGCGCGTGGCTGCGCCGCGAGAAACGACGTGCCCCCGTCGTCCGTCGCAGAGGAGGCTGAGCTGGGCGACGGCCTCAGGCAGGGAGAGACCGGCGCGCACGCCGGACGCGAGGTGGTCGACCACGTCGGGCCAGAGCTCCCGGGTGGCGGCGAGCCGGCGCCGCGCGCGCCCCCGGACGAGCGTCCACGGCGCCATGGCGGCGAACACCCCGAAGCACAGGCTGACGGCCGGCACGGGGACGACGAGGAACGCCACCGCCGCCACGACGAGCCCGACAAGCCCGCTCACGGCCACCAGACCACCCGGCGTGACGCCCGTGACCTCGGCCTGCGTGAGCACGTCGTGCACGCGCGCCGACCTCCACGAGCCGCCGGAGTGCCTGGCCGATGAGGTCGTCGTTTCCACGGACCTCACTGCTGATCAGGTTCAGCCCGGCGCCCGGGTGGTCGCCCGGCAGCGCCTCCAGGAACTGGCTGACCCGCTCCATCTGCTGGGCGAGCCGGTTGTCCTCGGTCGGGCCGGTCGCGGGCGCTAGCAGCTCGACCCGGAGCCCGTCCCGTCCGTCCACGATCGCCGTCGCGACGAGCTGGAGCCGGTCCTTCGTGAATTCCCCCGCCCGGCTGCGGACATACCCATGACGGTCCTTGGCGACATAGACGTCGACCTCGCCGATGAGCCCACGACCGAGCGCCGTGCGCGGCCGGACGAGGTAGGCCGCACCGGAGATGGTCGCCAACTTCGCCTGCCCCCCGATGGCAAACCGCCCGGCGTCCGGGATCCCGGGGCAGACCAGAGCCTCCACTGAAGCCAGGGCGGTTCAGTTGAGCCTTCAGGCACCAACTACAACCGTCAGTGATTCCAGTGGGAGCCGTGGGTGATCGCCTCAATGATCGTCTCGGTACTCCACACCCTTCCCAGGTCGCTGTCGTTGCTCGTCCGTCCGCTGTACACCCCGACGAGACGGGCAGCCTCGGGGAAGGACTCTCCGTAGCCACCTTCGGAGACGTGGCTAAACTGGCGCCGGTAGACGATGACAGGAGAACCCGACTGTCCCGGGCGGGTCCGCGCGTCCACGAGCAGAGGGTCTCGCCCGAGATCGGGCTCGGACGCCACGGAGCCGCGCGTCCACACCGCGGGCACGCCAGGGAGCAACGCCGCATTGTCCGGGAATCCGAGGATGTAGACGGCGTCCGTCACGCTGAGCGGTACGTGGTCATTGGGCTTGAGGCGGAATGCCCTTTCCTGCACCTGGTACATCAGCGTGTCCGGGACGGGGATGAGGGCGACATCCCGCGACGGGTACACCCCTTCCATCATCCCGTTCCCACCGAAGTACAGCCGCTTGAGGTCGTCGTCGTACAGGTCCATGACGGAGGTGTCAGGGTGGGTGCGGTTGAAGCTCGGCCAACTGATGAGCAACCTCGTGGGTCGCCGATTGCGGGAGCAGCCCGAGAGCCACGTCCCCGTCTCCTGGTTCAGGCCGGTGACGACGTGCAGATTGGTCACCAAATAGTGACGGCCCTCGAACTCGACAGCGAACGCGGTCGCGTGCGACAGCTTTTCCTCTCCCTGCATCGCGGCGACATGCAGCGACTGGAGGGAGAAGCGCGATCCCGTTGCTTCCAAGAGGCCGCTCCTTCGACATGCGCAGATCCTGAGTACACACAGTCTCGGGGCCGGTAGGTGTGACCCGAGACGTGCCACGCCGCTACGTCGTGAACTGACGACAGGCGAGGGCGGCGGCAGCAGCTACCCGGGCGCGCGTCCTGTGGGGGCGTACCGCGCAGCGGACGGGTGACACCCGTCCGTCCGACCCGCCAGGGCGCGGCTCAGGCGTCGACGCGCAGCGGGATCTCCCCCGACGACGTGCGGTCGTAGCCCACGTTCTGCTCGGCGGTCAGCGTCGCAGCGCCGTCGGGACCGACCCGTACCGTCGCGGTCCACCGGAACGGGGTCGTGACGGCGCGCACGGTGACCCGGTACTCCCCGGGCCCGGGGCGGTCGGCCGACGCCAGCGTGAGCAGCTCGCGCGGCGGTCCCCCGTGCTCGCTGGGCGGCGTGGTCGTCTGCTCGACCCACGTGCCGTGCCCCACGCGGAGAACGACGTCGTCGCCGGAGGTGCGCACCAGCACGGTGTCCTCGTCGGCCCCCACGTCGATGCGCAGTCCCCGCACCGGCCCCAGCGACCGCTCCAGGACGAGCTCACGTCCCACGAGCGACGGCACGCCGTCACCCACGTCCTGCGCGGGCGCAGCGTGCGCCAGGCCCGCGAGCCGACGCGTGAGCGCCTCGTGCGCACCGGGATCCGGTGCCAGCGCATCGTGGGACAGCTGCGGCAGCACGTCCCACACCCGGTCGAGGACCCCCTGCATGTCCATGTCCCCGGAGGTGATCGCGACGACCAGGTCGTGCTCAGGGACGACCACGCAGAACTGGCCGAACGCGCCGTCGCCGCGGAAGGCGCCGTGGCGGCATCGCCAGATCTGGTAGCCGTACCCCTGGTGCCACTCCGGCGGCCCGTCGCCACCCGGCTCGGGCGCCGCGGCTGCGTCGGCACCCGGGTCCGGCACCACCGGCGCACCGTCGGCCGTCGCCTCGGCGACCCACCCCTCGGGCAGCAGACGGACGCCGTCCCAGACGCCGTCCTGCGCGAGCAGCACGCCCAGCGCCGCGATGTCACGCGTGCGGACCGCGAGCCCGAACCCGCCCGTGTCCACGCCGCGCGGGCACTGCTCCCACGTCGCGCCCGTGATCCCCAGCGGGGCGAACAGGCGCGGCTCCAGGTAGTCGACCAGACGCTGCCCGGTGAGCCGCGTGAGGATGGCGGACAGCATGTAGGTCGCGGCCGTGTTGTAGACGAACCACGTGCCCGGCTCGTGCTCGACCGGCAGCGCGAGGAACGCGCGCGCGAAGTCCTCGTGCTCGAAGGTCCTCGCGCTCGTGTCCTCGTGGTGCCCGGTGCGCATCGTGAGCAGGTCGCGCACCCGCATGGCGGCGAGGTGCGCGGACGGCTCGGCGGGCGCCTCGTCGGGGAAGAACGACAGCACCGGGTCGTCGAAGGTCAGCAGGCCCTCCTGCCGGGCGAGGCCCAGGGCGATCGCGGTGAACGTCTTCGACAGCGAGTACAGGTCGTGCGGGAGGTCCGGGCGGTACGGGTCCCACCACCCCTCGGCGACGACGGCACCCCTGCGCACGACCATGACGGAGTGCGTCTCGTCGTGGGCGTCGAGGGCGTCGACGAGGGCGAGCAGCGCGGCCGACGGGACGCCGACCTCCTCGGGCGTGCGACGCGGCAGGTCAGGGCTGGCGGGGCGACGGTGCTCCATCCCCGGATCATCGCCGACGCAGGTCCGACGACGAGGGCCCTTCGTCCCCGCGCGTCGCCGCGGGACGGCTCGCCGACCGCACGAGCCCGCACCGACACCCGGCGGACCCGACCCGGCCGTGCGGCGGGTCCCGCGGCCCGTGCCCGCTGCGCGACTAGGTTGGGAGCGTGAACACACCTCCCCCCACAGGTGACCAGCACGTGCTGCGGCACGCCGACCAGGTCGCCGTCGTCACGTCCGTCGCCGCGAGCCTGCGCGAGTACCGCGTGGGTGACCGCGACGTCGTCCTGCCCTTCGCGGTCGACTCGATCGCGCCCGCGTTCTCCGGTGCGGTGCTGGCCCCCTGGCCCAACCGGCTGCGCGACGCCACCTACCGCTTCCGCGGCGTCACCTACGAGGTGCCCCTGACGGAGCACGAGCGCCTCACGGCGCTGCACGGCCTGGTGTCGTACGAGCGGTTCGCGGCGGTCGACGTCGCGGACGACGCCGTCACGCTGCGCCACGACCTCGTGCCCGTCCCCGGGTACCCGTGGCCCCTGCGCCTCGACGTCACGTACGCGCTGGCGGACGACGGGCTGACCGTCACCGTCGAGGCGACCAACCTCGGGTCGGACGTGGCCCCGTACGGCGTCGGGTTCCACCCGTGGCTCTCCCCCGGCCCCGGCCCCGTCGACGCGTGCACCCTCGAGCTCGACGCCGCGCGACGCGTCACCGTGGACGAGCGGCTGCTGCCCACGGGCACGCAGGCCGTCTCCGGCAGCTTCGACCTGCGCGGCGGACGCCCGCTCGCGGGCGTGAGCCTGGACGACGCGTGGGTCGACGTGACGCCCGACGAGGACGGTCTGACGTGGGCGCGCCTCACGGGAGCGGACGACCGCACGGTCGCCGTGTGGGCGGACGCGACGCTGCCGGCCTGGCAGGTGTGCACGGGCGACGGGCTCCCGGGCATCGAACGCCGCGGCGTGGCCGTCGAGCCCATGACGTGCGTCGCGGACGCGTTCCGCACGGGCGACCGCCTCGTCGAGATCGAGCCGGGTGCGTCCCACCGGGTGCGCTGGGGCATGAGCCTGCGCTGAGAGGCGCCGACCGGCGGGTCCGCTGCGCGGGTCCGCCGGTCCGTCAGCCGTAGAACTCGCCGTCGGCCTTGACGCCCTTGGTGTACTCCCAGTGCCAGGGCTCGTAGGGCCCCGACCCGCCCCGGACCGCCCAGTTCGGCTGCTCCCAGCCGAAGGTCGGGCCGTTGTCGTTGAGCCACGTCCACCGGGCGCCCGACGTCTCGATGGAGCAGAAGTCCATCGCGAGGCCCCAGCCGTGGTTGCTCTTGCCCGGCGTGGCGGCCATGCCGCCCTTCTGCGCCTTCACGGACCGCTGCTGCGCGAGCGTCCGGTACCCCGAGACCACGCAGAGGTCGGTGCCGAAGCGCGCGACGTGCGCCTCGTTGAGCTCGGCGAGGGCGACGGCTGCGTCGGCGCGCATCTGCGTGCGCCCGTCCCACAGCGTGCACAGGTCCTTGGTCGCCAGCAGGCCGTTCTCACCCGCGGCGCGCACCGACCCGTCGCACCCGGGCAGCGCCGAGCGCTCGGCGTCGCGGGAGACCTCCGCCAGCGCGCGCAGTCGCGAGGTGCCGTCGGCGGAGACCAGCGGGGTCGGCGGCAGGTCGGAGAGCGGGATCGCCGTGAGCGCGGTGACCGTCGAGGGCAGCCGCGGGTCGGGCTCCTGGGGCCCGGCCACGATCTCGCCGTCGGCCAGACCCTGGGAGATCGGGACGACCACCGTCACCGCCACGAGCGCGGCCAGGACACCACAACGCCCGAGCACCCGGGTGGAGCGCCGCCGCGGCGCGTCGACCGCGACCGGCGGGCGCATGCCCTCCGTCACGGGCGTGCCGGCGACCGGAACGGGGATGGCGTCGGTGCCAGGGCCCGAGCGCCGGTCTCGGCGCGTGCGTGTCGTCGGCTCCGCTCGGTGGGATCCCACGACACCTCCGCCTCTCAGCTCGTCCCGCGTGACATCGGCCCCCCGATGCGGTCACGGAACCATAACGGCCTGGGGCGGCGGACTCCAAGACCCGAAGAGGTCACAGAGAGGGGGTGGGACCTGCGTGACCCGCGACACGCCGTGCAACACGCCGTGCGCGCACACATCCTCCACGTGGCGGAGCACAACGCCGCACCGCCCGCAACCGTTCGGGGTGCGCCCTGCACCCCCTCGGTCAGCGCAGCTGGCCCCGCTGCATCGCGTCCCGCACCTCACCCACGAGCTCCTCGAGGATGTCCTCGAGGAAGACCACCCCGGTGGTCCGGCCATCCTCGTCGACGCGCGCCAGGTGCGAGCCCGACCGCTGCATCGCCTCGAGCGCGGTCTCGACCTCGTCCTGCGGCCGGACCACCGCGAGCGTGCGCACGCGCCACGACGGCACCGGAAGGACCCGCGACGCGTCGTCGGCGTAGAGCACGTCCTTGATGTGCAGGTAGCCCGTCGGCCGGCCGTCGCCGTCGATGACCACGAACCGGCTGAAGCCGGTACGCGCGACCAGGTGCTCGATGTCGTCCGGCGTGCTCGCACCGTCGACGGTCACCAGGTCGGCGACCGGGACCATGACCTCCGCCGCCGTGCGGTCCGAGAACTCGATGGCACCCGCGAGCAGGCCCTGCTCGTCGGCCAGCAGACCCTCCGCCTGCGAGCGCTCCACGATCGACTGCACCTCCTCGACCGTGAACGCCGACGCGACCTCGTCCTGGGGCTCGACGCGGAACGCGCGCAGGACGTGGTTCGCGAGCCAGTTCAGCGCGACGATGACCGGCCGCATCACCCGCGCGACCCACACCAGGGGCGGCCCGAACAGCAGCACGGCACGGTCGGGCCCCGCCACGGCGAGGTTCTTGGGCACCATCTCGCCCAGCACGACGTGCAGGTAGACGACGACCAGCAGCGCGATGACGAAGGCGATCGGGTGCGTGAACGCGTCGGGGACCCCCAGCGCGTGCAGCGGCGTCTCGATGAGGTGGGCGATCGCGGGCTCGGCGACCAGCCCCAGGCTGGTCGAGCAGACCGTGATGCCGAGCTGGGCGGCCGCGAGCATGAGCGACACGTGCTCCATGGCCCACAGCACGGTGACGGCACGACGGTCACCCGCCTCGGCCAGCGGCTCGACCGACGACCGGCGGGCGGACATGAGCGCGAACTCCGCGCCGACGAAGAACGCGTTGGCGGCGAGCAGGACGACGGCCAGGACGAGGGCGACGGTGCTGTCCATCACGCCTCACCCCCGTCGGCCTGCAGCTCGCTCACGCGCACCCGCTCGACGCGACGACCGTCCATGCGTTCGACGCGCAGGACGACACGGCCCTCGACGACCTCGTCGCCCTCGACCGGCACGCGACCGAGCCGTGCCATCAGCAGCCCACCGAGGGTCTCCCACGGGCCGTCCTCGGGGACACGCAGCGCGGTCGCCTCGTGCAGCTCGTCGGGGCGGGTCACCCCGGGCAGCACCCACGAGCCGTCCGCCTGCCGGGCGAGCTGCCCGCGCGAGCGGTCGTGCTCGTCGGCCACCTCCCCCACGAGCTCCTCGACGACGTCCTCCAGCGTGACGGCACCCGAGGTCCCGCCGTACTCGTCGACGACGACGGCCATCTGCAGGCCCTGCGCCCGCAGGTCGACGAGCAGCGGGCCGAGCCCGACCGTCTCAGGGACGCGCGGGGCGTCCACCATGAGGGCGGCGGCGGGGACGTCGGCGCGCCGCTCGTAGGGCACGGCCATGGCCTTGCGCAGGTGGACGAACCCCACGACGTCGTCCACGGAGTCGCCGATCACGGGGAACCGGGAGTGACCCGTCTGGCGCGCGAGCGCCATGACGTCGGCGGCGGAGTCGTCCCGACGCACGACGACGAGGCGAGTGCGGTCGGTCATCACGTCGACGGCCGTGAGGGTGGAGAAGTCGATCGAGTTGGTCAGCAGCGTCGCGGTGGCCTGGTCGAGCGTGCCCTGCGCGGCGGAGCGACGCACGAGCGACGCCAGCTCGGCCGGGGAGCGCGCACCCGAGAGCTCCTCGCGCGGCTCGACGCCCACCCGCCGCAGCAGCGCGTTGGCGGTGCCGTTGGTCACCGAGATCACGGGCCGCAGCGCCGTGGTGAAGCCGAGCTGCAGCGGGGCGACGACCCGCGCGGTGCCCAGCGGCCGGGCGATCGCGAAGTTCTTCGGGACGAGCTCACCGAACAGCATCGAGAAGCCGTTGACCAGCAGCAGCGCGAGCACCGCCGCGATCGCCCCCGCCAGGGCGCGGTTGACGCCGGACGCGTCGAGCGGCACCCCCAGCAGGCGGACGACGGCGGGCTGGGTCGTGTAGCCGAGCAGCACGGTGGTGACCGTGATCCCGACCTGCGCACCGGAGAGCTGCGTGGACAGGCGCCGCAGCGCACGCAGCACCGAGCCGCCCCGGGCGTCGTCCGGGGCGGTCTGCCGCTCGACGAGGCCGGGGTCGAGCGTGACGAGCGCGAACTCGGCGGCGACGAACACCGCCGTACCGGCCGTGAGGAGCACGCCCAGACCGACGAGCAGCCAGTCGGTCAGCACGGGGACACCCCGAGGGGGAACCGGGCGGCGCGGTGCGCCTCCGGCGGTGCGGAGGACGACGGGGGTGGGCCGGCGGTCTCGCGTCCCGGGACGACCGACCCTGCTCGCAGGCTCGCACACGGGGTGCGGCGGGAGCGGGACGGGACACGATGCCGGCAGCGACTTGAGCTGCTCATGGTGGGCACATCCTACGGACAGTCCAGCGACGTGCGAGTCCTCACCGGGACTGGCCGCAGGTCCATGTGCCACGCTGGCCCCATGGTCACCACCGTGTCGCGCCCGGGCGTCACCACCGTCCTCGTCGTGGAGGACGAGCCCGCCATCGCCCAGGCCATCGTGCACCGGCTCACCGCCGAGGGCTGGACCGTCGAGGCCGTCGGCGACGGTCACGCGGGCGTCGCCGCCGCGCGCCGCCTGCAGCCCGACGTCGTGGTGCTCGACGTCATGCTGCCCGGGATCGACGGGCTCGAGGTCTGCCGGCAGATCCAGGCCGAGCGCCCCGTCCCCGTCCTCATGCTGACCGCCCGGGACGACGAGACCGACATGCTCGTCGGCCTCGGTGTCGGCGCCGACGACTACATGACGAAGCCGTTCTCGATGCGCGAGCTCGTGGCCCGCACCAAGGTGCTGCTGCGCCGCACCGAGCGCGCCGCACGCGCCGCCGAGCTGGCCACCGTCCAGCAGCCGGAACCGCCGCTGGTCGTGGGGGACGTCACCATCGACAGCGCGCAGCGACGTGTCCAGCGGGCGGGCACCGAGGTGCACCTGACCCCGACGGAGTTCGACCTCCTGCTGACGCTCGCGTCGTCACCGCGCACCGTCCTGACCCGCGAGCGGCTGCTCGCCGACGTGTGGGACTGGGTGGACGCGAGCGGCACCCGCACGGTCGACTCGCACATCAAGGCGCTGCGCCGCAAGCTCGGGCCGGACCTGATCCGCACGGTCCACGGGGTCGGCTACGCGTACGAGCCGGCCGGGGACGGCGCCGACGAGGCGGACGAGAGCCCGTGACGTCCCCTCCGGAGCCGCACGCCAGGCACGCGCGCGGCGACGCCGACCGCTGGCGGCTGCCGGACGTGCGGCCGCTCGACCCGCTGCGCAGCATCAAGATGAAGCTGGGCGTCCTGGTGGCCGCGACGGTGACCCTCGCCGCGTTCGTGATCTGGGTGGGCTACGGCCGGGCGCTGGGGCCGAGCCGCACGCTGCCGCTCGCCATCGTGCTGTCCCTGATCGTCACCCAGATCCTCGCGCGCGGCATGACGTCGCCGCTGCGCGAGATGACCGAGGCGGCGCGCGCGATGGCCGGGGGCGACTACAGCCGCCGGGTGCGCTCCACCAGCCGCGACGAGGTCGGGCAGCTCGCCGAGGCGTTCAACACGATGGCCGACGACCTCGAGCACCTCGACACGTTCCGCCGCGAGCTCGTCGCGAACGTCTCGCACGAGCTGCGCACGCCCGTGACCGCGCTGCAGGCCCAGCTGGAGAACATGGTCGACGGGGTCAGCGAGCCCGATCCCGCGACGCTCGCGGTCGCGCTGGCGCAGACCGAGCGGCTCTCGCGCCTGGTGTCGTCGCTGCTCGACCTGTCGCGCGTCGAGGCGGGTGCGATGGCGCTGCGGATCGAGGAGGTGCACGTCGGCGAGCTGCTGCGGCAGGCGACCGACGAGGCGACGCTGGTCGGCGCGGACAAGCGCCTGCGGTTCACGGTCGACGTCGAGCCCGTCGACCTCACGGTCCCGGCGGACCCGGAGCGGCTGCACCAGGTGATCGCGAACCTCCTGCAGAACGCCGCCCGGCACTCACCGGCGGACGACGAGGTGCGCGTCGTGGCGCGCCGCGACGGCGCCGACGTGCGGATCGACGTCGTGGACCACGGCCCGGGCATCGCGCAGGACCAGCGCGCGCACGTGTTCGAGCGCTTCGTGCGCGGCAACACCCCGGCGCTGACCGGGCAGGGGTCCACGGGCGGCACGGGTCTGGGGCTGGCGATCGTCCGGTGGGCGGTGGAGCTGCACGGCGGGTCGGTCGTCGTCGCGGACTCCGCGTCGGGCTGCACGATGCGGGTGCGGCTGCCCGCCGTGCGGCGGCCGGTGTGACGGCCTCACGCGCGTCGGCGTCCCACGCCGCAGGGCTCCCGCCGACCGGCCCTTGAGCCGCGCGCCAGGCCCGCTTTAGCGGCTGTTGACCCCGGTGCGTCAACGGGGTGAAGAGGCTGCACAGATCACGACCACCACGCCCCCGCAAGGGGCCTCGTACCCCGTGCAGCACGTAGTGTTGTCATCAACAGAACTGGCGATGGCGCGGTTTGCGAGCCGCGCACCGGAAGTGGGCGATCCCAGCGTGACGCAGAACGCGCAGTCAGACTCCACCCGTGCCGACTTCGGTGCGAACGAGTGGCTGGTCGACGAGCTGTACGAGCAGTACCAGAAGGACCGCAACGCGGTGGACCCCGCCTGGTGGGACTTCTTCGAGGGCTACAAGCCCGAGACGACGGGTGCTGCGACCAACGGTGACGTCACCAGGTCCGCACCGCCGGGGCAGGCGGCTCCTGCTGCCGCGCCCACGGCACCTGCGCCGTCGAGCAGCGCACCGCCCGCCGCCGCGACGCCCGCCGCCGCGCCGACGGCCGGTGCGCCCCGGGTCGACACGGCCGCGGCACCGGCCGTGGAGGTGACGCCCTCGCCGGTCGCGACCGCCCAGCCCGCCACCGCGCCGTACGCGGAGGTCGCGACGCGCCGCACCGACGCACCGGACGTCGTCCGCCCGGTCGACGACGTGCAGAAGCTGCGCGGTCCCGCCGCTCGCGTCGTGACGAACATGGAGTCGTCGCTCGAGGTGCCGACCGCCACGTCGGTGCGTGCCATCCCGGCCAAGCTCATGGTCGACAACCGCATCGTCGTGAACAACCACCTGGCCCGCGGTCGTGGCGGCAAGGTGTCGTTCACGCACCTCATCGGGTTCGCGCTGGTCGAGGCCGTGCGCGAGATGCCCGCGATGAACGCCTCGTACACGCTCGTCGACGGCAAGCCGGGCGTCCTCGCGCCCGCGCACGTCAACCTCGGCCTCGCGATCGACCTGGCCAAGCCCGACGGCACCCGCCAGCTCCTCGTGCCGTCGATCAAGAAGGCGGACACGCTCGACTTCGCGCAGTTCTGGACCGCGTACGAGGACGTCGTGCGCCGCGCCCGCAACAACAAGCTGACGGTCGAGGACTTCGCCGGGACGACGATCTCGCTGACCAACCCGGGCACGATCGGCACGGTCCACTCGGTGCCGCGCCTCATGCAGGGCCAGGGCACGATCGTCGGCGTCGGAGCGATGGACTACCCCGCCGAGTTCGCGGGGACGTCGGACGAGCAGCTCAACCGCATGGGCGTCTCGAAGGTCCTGACGATCACCTCGACGTACGACCACCGGATCATCCAGGGCGCGCAGTCGGGCGACTTCCTGCGCATCCTGGCGCGCAAGCTCATGGGCGAGGACGGCTTCT
Source organism: Cellulomonas xiejunii (assembly GCF_024508315.1). NCBI lineage: Bacteria > Bacillati > Actinomycetota > Actinomycetes > Micrococcales > Cellulomonadaceae > Cellulomonas > Cellulomonas xiejunii. Next base: position 1,336,618 of record NZ_CP101987.1, on the reverse strand, counting down.
ACGACCGCGTCTTCGCCTCGCTGCGCGTCCCGTACGAGCCCGTGCGCTGGGTCCGTGACGCGAACCACGACCCGGACGCCGAGGCGGTCAAGCCCGCGCGCATCGCCGAGCTCATCCACGCGTACCGCTCACGCGGGCACCTCATGGCGGAGACGGACCCGCTGGCGTACCGCCAGCGCAAGCACCCGGACCTCGACGTGCAGAACCACGGCCTGACGCTGTGGGACCTGGACCGCACGTTCCCGACCGGAGGCTTCACCGGCAAGACGCGCGCGACCCTGCGCGACGTCCTCGGCCTGCTGCGCGACTCGTACTGCCGCACGGTGGGTGCCGAGTACATGCACCTGCAGGACCCCCGCCAGCGCCGCTGGCTGCAGGAGCGCCTGGAGTCCGGCTACGCCCGCACCCCGCGTGAGGACCAGCTGCGGATCCTGCGTCGGCTCAACGCCGCCGAGGCGTTCGAGACCTTCCTGCAGACCAAGTTCGTCGGCCAGAAGCGGTTCTCGCTCGAGGGCGGCGAGTCCCTCATCCCGCTGCTCGACGCGATCCTGTCGAAGGCCGCCAACGGCGGTCTCGACGAGGTCGGCATCGGCATGGCGCACCGCGGACGCCTCAACGTGCTGGCGAACATCGCCGGCAAGTCGTACGGGCAGATCTTCAGCGAGTTCGAGGGCAACCAGGACCCGAAGTCGGTCCAGGGCTCGGGCGACGTGAAGTACCACCTCGGCACGGAAGGCGTCTTCACGGCCGAGTCCGGTGCGACGACCGACGTGTACCTCGCGGCGAACCCGTCGCACCTCGAGGCCGTGGACCCGGTCCTCGAGGGCATCGTCCGTGCCAAGCAGGACCTCATCGACCTGGGCGGCGACGGGTTCTCCGTGCTGCCGATCCTCATCCACGGCGATGCGGCGTTCGCGGGCCAGGGCGTCGTGTTCGAGACGCTGAACCTGTCACAGCTGCGGGGCTACCGCACGGGCGGCACGATCCACGTGATCGTCAACAACCAGGTCGGGTTCACGACCGGCCCGTCGTCGTCGCGCTCGTCGCAGTACGCGACGGACGTGGCCAAGGGCCTGCAGGTCCCGATCTTCCACGTCAACGGCGACGACCCCGAGGCCGTCGTGCGGGTCGCCGAGCTGGCGTTCGAGTACCGCGAGCAGTTCGACCGCGACGTCATCATCGACATGGTCTGCTACCGCCGCCGCGGCCACAACGAGGGCGACGACCCCTCGATGACGCAGCCGCTGATGTACAACCTCATCGAGGCCAAGCGCTCGGTGCGCAAGATCTACACCGAGACCCTCGTGGCGCGCGGCGACATCACGATCGAGGAGGCAGAGCAGGCTCTGCGCGACTACCAGTCGCAGCTCGAGCGCGTGTTCAGCGAGACGCGCGAGGACGGCTGGACACTCCCGCCGGCGGACGTCGAGACGGTCGCGGGCCTGGAGCGCCCGGAGTCGCAGCAGGAGGACGCCGGCGTCATGGTCGGCTGGCAGACCGCCGTGCCGGCGTCGGTCCTGCACCGCATCGGCCAGGCCCACGTGAGCCCGCCCGAGGGCTTCACGGTCCACCCGAAGCTCGCCCAGCTCCTGGAGAAGCGCGAGCGCATGAGCCGCGAGGGCGGCATCGACTGGGGCTACGGCGAGATCCTCGCGTTCGGCTCCCTGCTCATCGAGGGCACGCCCGTGCGGCTCGCGGGGCAGGACTCCCGCCGCGGCACGTTCGTCCAGCGCCACGCCGTGCTGCACGACCGCGAGACGGGGGCCGAGTGGACCCCGCTGCTCTACCTCTCGGGTGACCAGGCGAAGTTCTGGGCTTACGACTCCTCGCTGTCGGAGTACGCCGCCCTCGGCTTCGAGTACGGCTACTCCGTGGAGCGCCCCGACGCGCTGGTGCTGTGGGAGGCGCAGTTCGGGGACTTCGTCAACGGCGCGCAGACCGTCATCGACGAGTTCATCTCCTCCGCGCAGCAGAAGTGGGCGCAGCGCTCGTCGGTGGTGCTGCTGCTGCCGCACGGCTACGAGGGCCAGGGGCCGGACCACTCGTCGGCCCGGATCGAGCGGTTCCTGCAGCTGGCGGCCGAGGACAACATGACGATCGCCCAGCCGTCGACGCCCGCGTCGCACTTCCACCTGCTGCGTCGTCAGGCCTACCAGCGCCCCCGCCGTCCGCTCGTCGTCTTCACCCCGAAGTCGATGCTGCGCCTCAAGGCCGCGACGTCCGACGTGCAGGACTTCACGTCCGGCACGTTCCGCACGGTGGTGGGCGACGACCTCGCCGCCGCCAAGGCGGACCAGGTGACCCGGGTGCTGCTGTGCTCGGGCAAGGTCTACTGGGACCTGCTCGCGCACCGGGTGTCCACCGGGGACCAGCGGACCGCGATCGTGCGGTTCGAGCAGCTCTACCCCCTCGAGCCCGAGGCCATCAGCGAGGCGCTCGCGCCCTACGGCGACGCCGAGGTGGTGTGGGTGCAGGACGAGCCGCGCAACCAGGGCCCGTGGACGTTCATGTCCACGCACCTGCCGCAGATCGTCGGGCGCGACGTCCAGGTCGCCTCCCGCCCCGAGTCGGCCTCGCCGGCGGCCGGGTCGGCCAAGAAGCACGCTGCCGAGCAGAGCGCGCTGATCGAGGCGGCGTTCGCGCGCTGAGCCACGGCCACCGCTGAGCCACGGGGCCGGACCGTACCTCCACGACGGAGGCGGTCCGGCCCCGTCGCCGTCCGTGCCGAGGAGCGGCCCGCGCACCTCGCTCCGGGCGGTCAGGACGCCCGCTCGCCGGGGACGTCAGCCTCCTCCCCGCGGGGCGCGCAGGCGAACCGGCGGCGGTAGGCCAGCGGCGTCGTCCCGAGCGTGCGGGCGAAGTGGTGGCGCAGGAGCGCGGCCGTGCCGAACCCGCAGCGCCTGGCCACCTCCTCGACAGGGACGTCGGTGCGTTCGAGCAGCTCCTGGGCCCGGGCGACGCGCTGACGTGCGACCCACGCGGCCGGGGTGACGCCCGTCTCGGCCCGGAACCTGCGCGCGAACGTGCGCTGGGACATCAGGGCTCGCGCCGCGAGGCTCGGGACCCCGAGTTCCTCGTCGAGGTGCTCCAGCATCCACGTGAGCAGCGGCGCGAGGGTGTCGGCCACCGGGGGCAGCGGCGTGTCCACGTACTGGGCCTGGCCACCGTCCCGCTGGGGCGGGACGACCATCCGCCGGGCGACGCTGGTGGCGGCCGCGGCGCCGAGCTCGCGGCGGACGAGGTGCAGGCACGCGTCGATGCCGGCGGCCGTCCCGGCCCCCGTGATGACGCGGTCGTCCTCGACGAACAGCACGTCGGGGTCGACCGTCGCCGCCGGGAACCGGGCGGCGAGCGCCGCCGCGTGCATCCAGTGCGTCGTGCAGCGCCGGCCGTCCAGCAGGCCGGCCTCCCCCAGCGCGAACGCGCCGCTGCAGATCGACAGGATCCAGGCGCCGCGCGCGTGCGCGTCCCGCAGGGCCTGCAGGACCTGCGGCGGAACGGCTGCCGCAGGCATCCCGTACGCGGGCACGACGACGAGATCGGCGTCGCGTGTCGCCTCCAGACCGTGCTCGACGACGATGGAGAAGCCGCCCTTCGTCGGCATGACGGCACCGGGCGTCGGAGCGCAGACGCGGAAGTCGAAGGTGGGGCCACCGGTGTCGGAACGGTCGATGCCGAAGACCTCGCAGGCGGTGCCCAGCTCGAAGGCGGCGGCGTGCGGCAGGACGAGGACGGCGACGCTCCGGAGCATGGTCCACGGTCGCACGCGCGTGGCGGGATTTCAACGATCACCGTCACTTCTGCCACTCGTGGCGCGATCTGTACGCATGAAGCATTTCTGCCATGGACATCCTCTGGCTCATCCTCACGCTCCTGGCCGTCGCCGCCGCCCTCGGAGGCCTGACCCGCGCCGTCCGGGACGACGGCCTCGGTCACCGGGAGCCGCCGCGCTCCCACCCGCAGGACGGCGACAGCACGCCCGTCATGCACGTCTTCTCCCGTTGATCCCTCGCGCGCCCGCGACCGGGCCACGACACGGCCGCCATCCGGGGCCGGAACGGCGCGATTACGCTCCTCCCGCCTGAGAGACTGTGGCCCAGCAGGCACCGGACGGCCCGGCGCTGCGGGCATGGGCAGGGGTGATGTGCGTGGGCGAGCTGCCGCTGCGCCTCGCGGTCGTGGGGGACGAGCTGGTGGCCGGCGCCGGCGACCCCAAGGGCCTCGGGTGGGTCGGACGCGTCGCCGCACGCACGCCGACCCCGGAGCCGCTGACGGTCCTCACGCTCGCCGTCCCCGGCGAGACGAGCACCGACCTGGGAGGCAGGTGGGACGCCGAGGTGTCCCGCCGCCTGACGCCGCACGCGGACAACCGGCTCGTGGTGGCACTCGGCCGCGCGGACATCGCAGCAGGCCTGTCGCTCGCGCGCAGCCGCCTAAACCTGGCCAACGTGCTGGACGTCGCCGACCAGCGCCGCATCCCCGCCTTCGTCGTGGGGCCTCCCCCGGGCGCGCCCCACGACGGCGACCGGCTGGCCGAGCTGTCCGCCGCGCTCGGTGACGTCGCCGCGCGGCGACGCGTGCCCTTCGTGGACATGTACTCGCCCCTCGCCGCGCACGACCAGTGGCTCGCCGACATGGCCACGTCGCCGCAGCACCTCCCGGGCCAGGCCGGTTACGGCCTCATGGCGTGGCTCGTGCTGCACACCGGCTGGCGGACGTGGCTCGGCCTGCCCGATGACGCCTGAGCCCTCACCCGGCACACCACCCGTCGACGTCGCGACCGCGCCCTGGCCCACCACCACGGTGCTGGGACCCGGGGCCGTGCTCGAGGTCTGCGCGCGCGCTGCGGTGATCCTGCTGGCCGGCGCGGTCGTCCTGTACGGCGGCTACCTCGCACTCGAGCAGCCGACGAGCGACGACCTCGTCGACGCCGAGAGCTTCGCGGTGATCGTCGCCCTCATGTACGGCATGCACCTGGCCGCGCTGCTCGCGCTCGGCTGGCCCGGCGGGATGCTGACGGCCCGCCTCATGCGCCGGCACCCGTCCGAGTGGCGGCACGTCGCCGCGTTCGCGGCGACGGGGGCAGTCCTGGGTGCCGCGGTGCTGCTCGTGGCGGGCTTCCCCGGTACCGGGATGGCCGTGTGGGCCGCCGTCGGAGCGGTGTCCGCGGGCGGCGCGCGCGCGTGGACGGGTCGCGCGCGCCGCCGCCGTGCGGTCCGCCAGGCGACGCACCTCGCGGCGACCTGACGCGGTCGCCCCGGCGCACGACGTCCTAGCGCAGCGTCGCGCGCATCGTCCGCAGCGCGGTGTCGAGCACGGTGCGCAGCGTCTCGACCGTGAGCTCGTCGACACCTGCCGCGACGTCCGCCCGGCGCAGGTCGGCGCGCACCTCGTCGCTGAACCGCCGGACGATCGCGTCCGCCTCGACCCGGCGCCGGTGCGACGCCGTGCGCTGGGGGTCGGGCTCCCCCGCCACCGGGTGGGCACCGTCGCGTGCGCGCTGCGCCGCGGACGTCAGGTCCGCTCTCAGGCCGCGCATGGCGGCCTGCACGTCCTGACGCACCTGGGACGCCTGTGCTCGCACCGTCTCGGCGATCGAGGCCTCGAGGTGGGCCAGGTCGCCGCGGCGCGCGTCGAGCTCGGCGCGGCCGACGTCCGTCAACGTGTACGTCGCCTTGCGACCGTCGTCGGACCGGCGCACCAGGCCCTCCTCCTCGAGGCGCGCCAGGCGCGGGTAGACCGTGCCGGCGCTGGGCCGATAGGTGCCACCGAAGCGGTCGCTGAGCGCGGTGATGAGCTCGTAGCCGTGCCGGGGACCGTCCTCCAGCAGCGCCAGGAGGTAGAGCCGCAGCTGGCCGTGCGCGAAGACCTGGGCCATCAGCGGGACCCGTCGACGGGGGCGTCGGCGACGTCGTCCGCCGGCGCGCCGAAGCGCACCGCGTCGTCGCCGGTGGCACCACTCGGCACCGCGTCGCCCGGCACCGCGTCGTCCGGCACCGCGTCGTCCGGCACCGCGTCGGCGACGGGGGCCCGCAGCACGGTGACGTGCCCGGTGACGGTGGTCGCCGAGAGGAAGGCCCCACCCTCGCCGGCGTCGAGGTCGACCGAGCGGTGACCGGGCCCGGCGCCCTTGTGCTCCCGGCCGTCGATGACCAGCCGTCCGGACACGGACTGCGCGCGCACCTGCAGGCCCGCGCCGTCCGGGATCCGCACGGTCAGGTCGCCCGAGACGGTCGTGACGGTCAGCGAGGAGGTGCCGGCACCCACGTCGAGCGAGACGGCCCCGGACACGGAGTTCCCCTGCACGAGCGTCAGGTCCCCCGACGCGGCGAGCTCACCCGAGACGGTGTTGAAGCGCAGGTCACCGTCGTGGCGGCGCACGACCATCTCCCCGGACACGGAGTTGGTCGACAGCCTGCCGCGCACGTCGTCGACGACGGCCGAGCCCGAGACGGTCGAGACCGACACGTCCTGCCGCAGACCGGCGACCAGGCCGTCGGCGCTGACGGTCGCGACCTTGGCGAGGACGCCGCGCGGCACGGCGATGTGCACGTCGGCGCGGTCCTTGTCCTGGAAGTTGCGGAACTTCTCGACGAAGCCTTCCCAGCCCCCCAGCGTGAAGCTGTAGCCCACGCGCAGCTCACCGTCGCTGAGCGTGACCTCGAGCGGGCGCCCGTCGACGCGGTGCACCTCCAGCCGGGCTCCGCGTGCGTCGGGGTCGTCGTGCGCGACGACGTCCACCCGTCCGCCGACCAGTCCGACGCGCAGCGCGCGGACGTCGTCGACCTCGATGACCTGCGGGCCGGCGACGACCCAGGATTCCGTGGACATCCGTACCTCCAACGCGATATGTCGTGTGATGACGTCACGCTATATCGCGTCTCTGGAGGGGCGCAAGAGGTTGGACACGAAAGCGGCCGGTGACCCCCGTCGGGGTCACCGGCCGCCGGCCGTGCTCGGGTGCGTCAGGACACGACGCCGGCGCCACGCAGCTCGACCGTCAGGTCGTGCGGGTTCGACGCGACCGCCAGCGCCTCCTCGTACGTCACGATCCCGTCGCGCACCAGGATGTAGAGGTGCTGGTCGAACGTCTGCATCTTGTAGAAGTCGCCGTCCTTGATCAGGTCCAGCAGCGGCGGGTTGTCCTGCGGCTCGATGATCGCCTCCGCCGTCCGACCGGTGTTGATCATCACCTCGATCGCAGGCTGCCGTCCGTTGCCGTCGGCCTTGCGCACCAGCCGCTGCGAGACGATCCCGCGCAGCGACTGCGCGAGCGCGATGCGCACCTGCTTCTGCTCGTGGGGCGGGAAGAAGTCGACGATGCGGTTGATGGTCTCGGCGGCGTCGATCGTGTGGAGCGTCGAGAGCACGAGGTGACCGGTCTCCGCGGCGGACAGCGCGGCACGGACCGTCTCGACGTCACGCATCTCGCCGACCAGGATGACGTCCGGGTCCTGCCGCATGGCCGCGCGCAGCGCGACCGTGAAGTCCGCGGTGTCCTGCCGCACCTCGCGCTGGGACACCATCGCCTTCTTGTCCGAGTGGAGGATCTCGATCGGGTCCTCGATCGTGACGATGTTGACCTCACGGTACGAGTTGATGAGATCGACCATCGAGGCGAGCGTCGTCGTCTTGCCGGAGCCCGTCGGCCCGGTGACCAGGACCAGCCCACGCGGCTCGAGCGCGAGCTCGCCGACGACCTCGGGCAGACCCAGCTCCCCCAGCGACTGCGCACCCACCGCGACGCGGCGGAAGACCATGCCGTACGTCCCCCGCGCCTGGTACGCGTTGACGCGGAACCGCCCGACACCGGACAGCGAGTACGCGAAGTCAGCCTCCTTGGTCTCCCCGAACTTCTCCACGAGGTCGTCGGGGAGGACCTCCTCGAGCATCCGCTCGGTGTCCAAGGGGCGCAGCTCCGGGGCCTGCAGCTTGCGCAGGCGCCCGTCGACGCGCACCCGTGGGGCCGACCCGACCTTGCAGTGCAGGTCGGAGCCGCCGGTGCTGGCCAGGGCGTGCAGGAACGGGATCACGGACTGGGGCTGCTGACTCACGTGTGGGGTATCGGGATCCGGACGCCCGCACTTGAGCCACGCCGCAGTGCGCGCGCGGCCCGCGTGGTGTGGGACGATGGAGCGATATCCCCGGCGCGTGCGGCTACTGCGCGCGCCGCGAACCGAGGAGAACCACGATGAGCAAGCGTGGCCGCAAGCGCCGCTCCCGCAAGGGGAACGCCGCCAACCACGGCAAGCGTCCCAACGCCTGAGCGTTCGACGCCGTGACGTGCCGACGGGCCCGGAGCATCGCTCCGGGCCCGTCGCCGTCCCACCAGGTCTCGTCGAAGCCGCGTCTCAGGCCTCCGGCGGCGTCCCGGCGCGCAGACGCAGCACCGTGAGCTGCTCGTGGATCCGCAGACGCAGCGCGGCAGGCGCCTCCTCCTTGCAGCAGCGCCGGACGAGCTGCTTGAGGACCACCTCGATGTGCTCCTCCTCGAGGCACGGCGCGCACGCCTCGAGGTGCGCCTCGACACGCTGCTGGTCGAGCTCACCGAGCTCGGAGTCGACGTACTCCCAGAGACGCTCGACCGCCTCGTCGCACCCGCACGGTGCCTCGTCCACCGGGCGACGCGCGGCGGACGCCTCGCTCGCGGCGTCCTCGGGCGCGCTCATCGCGCACCGTCCTTGGCGGTCGGGGCGGCGCCGGCAAGCCCTCGGTCACGCGCGTAGTCGGACAGCAGCTCGCGCAGCTGGGCGCGACCGCGGTGCAGGCGGGACATCACCGTCCCGATCGGCGTGCCCATGATCTCGGCGATCTCCTTGTACGCGAAGCCCTCGACGTCCGCGAGGTACACCGCGATGCGGAAGTCCTCGGGGATCTGCTGCAGGGCGTCCTTCACGTCGGAGTCCGGAAGGTGGTCGAGCGCCTCCGCCTCGGCGGAGCGCAGCCCCCGCGACGTGTGGGACTCCGCACGTGCGAGCTGCCAGTCCTCGATCTCCTCCGACCGGGACTGCTGCGGCTCACGCTGCTTCTTGCGGTACGTGTTGATGTACGTGTTGGTGAGGATCCGGTAGAGCCACGCCTTGAGGTTGGTGCCCGGGCGGTACTGGTGGAATGCCGCGAACGCCTTGGTGAAGGCCTCCTGGACCAGGTCCTCCGCATCGGCCGGGTTGCGTGTCATCCGCAGCGCAGCGCCGTACAGCTGGTCGAGGTAGACCAGCGCCTCCGCCTCGAACCGGTCGGAGCGGGCAGCGTCGTCCTCGCCGGCTGGGGCACGCGTCGTGCCCTCGTCGTCGGCGACGCCCTCGGGTAGCTCAGTCATCGTCCACGAGCCTAGTGCTCCCGGACCGGTGCGACCCGACGGGGCGGCGGGCACACCCCACGGCGAGACGGCCGGCAGGAGGCCGGGCGCAGGGCGGTTCTGGAGGGCACAACTCATGACCGGCCCAACACCGCGCCACCACGTGCGCATTCCCGTGGGTGCGCGCCAGGGGTCGGACGACACTAGCGTGGGTGCACCGCCGAACCGCGGTCGATCCCTTCAGGAGGAACCCGTGCTGCTGCGCCGCATCGCCCGCCCCATGTTCGCGTCGTGGTTCGTCAGCCAGGGGCTTGACGCGCTGCGGCATCCCGGCGCCCACGCGCAGGTCGTGCGCGACGGGCTGGACTCCGTGCGCTCCCGCGTGCCCGCCGCGGCACGGTCGTCGGCGCCGGCACCGCTGGCCAAGGCCCTCGACGGCCGTCTGAGCGACCGGCAGCTCGCCACCGTGGCGCAGGCGCACGGCGCCGCCATGCTGGTCGCCGGCACCATGCTGGCCGTCGGCCGCGCCCCCCGCACGGCTTCCCTCGCACTCGCGGGTCTGACCGTGCCGCTGGTGCTCGTGAACCTGCCGATCGGCGGGCGCGGGGTCCTGACGGCCGCGGAGAAGAAGGCCCGCAAGGAGCGCCTCGTGCGCGCGGTGTCCTTTGCCGGCGGCGCGATCCTCGTGGGCGTCGACCTCGAGGGCCGGCCCGGGGTGACGTGGCGCGTGCAGCACGCCCGCACGGACCGCGCCGCGCTGCGCGCCGCACGCGCCACCGAGGCCGCCAAGCACGTGGACGGCTGACGTCCGCCACGCGCGGACGCCGCTAGCCTGACCGTATGACGAGCACGTACGCCGACCTGTGGTCCGCACCAGTCGTCAGCGCTCCCCTGGACGCCACGGTCGCCGTGCCCGGCTCGAAGTCGCTGAGCAACCGCTACCTCGCCCTCGCCGCGCTCGCCGACGGCCCGAGCACGCTGCGCTCGCTGCTCGTCTCGCGCGACACCCAGCTCATGGCGGCGGCCCTCGAGACCCTCGGCGTGGACGTCGACCTGAGCGGTGACGCCGTCCGCGTGACTCCCGCCCGGCTGCGTGGGCACGTGACGATCGACTGCGGCCTGGCCGGCACCGTCATGCGGTTCCTGCCGGCCATCGCGGCGCTCGCGGACGGGCCGGTCCACTTCAAGGGGGACGTCGAGGCGCTCGTCCGGCCCATGGGCCCGCTGCTGCGGGCACTGCGGACGCTGGGCGTGCGGGTCGACGAGGAGGGTGAGCCCGGGCACCTGCCCTTCACGGTCCACGGCCGGGGGTCGGTGGGGGGCGGGCAGGTCGACATCGACGCGTCGGGGTCCAGCCAGTTCGTCTCCGGGCTGCTGCTCGCGGGAGCGCGCTTCGAGCGTGGACTCACGGTGCGTCACACCGGTCGCACCCTGCCGAGCCTGCCGCACATCGAGATGACCGTCGCCGTGCTGCGGGCCGCGGGCGTCGTCGTCGACGACTCGCGCCCCGAGATCTGGCGCGTCGAGCCGGGCCCCGTCGCCGGGCGCGACGTGCAGGTGGAGCCGGACCTGTCGAACGCCGCGCCGTTCCTGTGCGCCGCGATGGTTGCCGGCGGGTCCGTGCGCGTCCCCGGCTGGCCGTCACGCACCACGCAGCCCGGCGGGCTGCTGCCGGGCATCCTCACGCGCATGGGTGCGTCGGTCGCGCTCGACGGGGAGGTGCTGACCGTCACCGGCACCGGCGAGGTGCGCGGGGTCGACCTGGACCTGAAGGCCGCGGGCGAGCTCGCCCCGACGATCGCGGCGCTCGCCGCGCTCGCCGACTCCCCCACCCGCCTGCGTGGCATCGCGCACCTGCGCGGGCACGAGACGGACCGGTTGGCGGCCCTCGCCGCGGAGATCACCCGCCTCGGCGGGCAGGCGGAGCAGACGTCCGACGGCCTGGTCATCACGCCGCGACCGCTGCACGGCGGTGTGTGGCGCACGTACGCCGACCACCGGATGGCCACGGCCGGAGCCCTCGTGGGGCTGCGGGTCCCCGGCGTCGAGGTCGAGGACGTCGCCACCACCGCCAAGACCCTGCCGGGCTTCGTGGACCTGTGGACCGGCATGCTCGCGGCGTCCGACGGCCACGTCGTGCGTGACGGGCTGACCGCGGGACCGACCGCCTGATGGCCGAGCGGCGCTACGACGAGCGGGACGTGCGGATCCGTCCCGGTCGCGGTTCGCGCCCCCGCACCAAGCGACGGCCCGAGCACGCCGACGCGCGCACGGCGATGGTCGTCGCCGTCGACCGCGGCCGGTACACCGTCCTGCTCGACCCGGGGGGCCCCGACGAGACCCGGATCCTCGCCATGAAGGCCCGCGAGCTGGGCCGCGACCGCGTGGTGCCGGGCGACCGCGTCGACGTCGTGGGCGACACCTCAGGTGCCGAGGGCTCGCTCGCGCGCATCGTGCGGATCGGTGAGCGCCGCACCGTGCTGCGCCGGACGGCCGACGACACCGACCCCGTCGAGCGCATCATCGTCGCCAACGCCGACCGGCTCGTCGTCGTCACCGCGTTGGCCGACCCCGAGCCGCGCACGCGGATGATCGACCGGTGCGTGGCCGCGGCGTACGACGCGGGCATGGAGGTCCTGCTCGCCCTGACCAAGGGCGACCTGGCGGACCCGGCCGAGCTGATCGCGATGTACGCACCGATCGGCGTCGACGTCGTCGTGACGAGCCGCGGCGTCGACCCCGTGACGGGTGAGCGCACGATCGTCGGGCTCGACGAGCTGCGCGACGTGCTGACGGGCGACGTGTCCGTGCTGGTCGGGCACTCGGGCGTCGGCAAGTCCACGCTGGTCAACGCCCTCGTGCCGGACGCGCGGCGCGCCGTGGGCGTGGTCAACGACGTGACGGGCCGCGGGCGCCACACGTCGTCCTCGGCGATCGCGCTCGAGGTCCACGGCACGGACGCCCCGACGTGGGTCATCGACACCCCGGGCGTGCGCTCGTTCGGGCTCGCCCACGTCGACCCGAGCCACCTGCTGGGGGCGTTCCCCGACCTCGACGCGGTGGCGCGCGAGTGCCCGCGCGGGTGCACGCACCTGGCCGACTCCCCCGACTGCACGCTCGACGAGTGGGTGGCCGACGCGCCGGACGACGTCGTCCGCGCGGCACGCGCCGCGCGGCTCGACTCGTTCCGTCGGCTGCTGGTCAGCCGACTGGGCGTCGAGGACGAGAGCGACGGGGACGGCGCGCGCGGCCGGTGATCTGCCCCGCGTTTCGGTAGGTTGACGCCGCGGACCGCCCGCCGACGACGGCGGACGGGTACCGCACCCGTAGTAGAGGAGCCTCATGGCGTACGACGACGACCTCCGGCTGGCGCACGTCGTCGCCGACACGGTCGACTCGCTGACGATGTCGCGCTTCAAGGCGCAGGACCTGCAGGTCGAGACCAAGCCGGACCTGACGCCCGTCACCGACGCGGACCGCGCCGCCGAGGACCTGGTGCGCTCGCAGCTGGGTCGCGCCCGCCCGCGTGACGCGGTGCACGGCGAGGAGCGCTCGGACACAGGGCACGGCCCGCGCCGGTGGGTGGTCGACCCCATCGACGGCACGAAGAACTTCGTCCGCGGGGTCCCGGTGTGGGCGACGCTGCTGGCGCTCATGGACGGCGACGAGGTCGTGCTCGGCGTCGTCAGCGCCCCGGCGCTGGGCCGGCGCTGGTGGGCGGCGAAGGGCACGGGCGCGTTCACCGGCAAGTCGCTCGCCGCCGCGACGCGGCTGCGCGTGTCAGGAGTGGAGCGCCTCGAGGACGCGTCGCTGTCGTACTCCGACCTCGGCGAGTGGGAGGAGCACGGGCGCCTCGACCCCTTCCTCGACCTCAGCCGCAAGGTGTGGCGAACCCGCGCCTACGGCGACTTCTGGTCCTACGTGCTCGTCGCCGAGGGCGCCGTCGACATCGCCGCCGAGCCGGAGCTCGAGCTGTACGACATGGCCGCGCTGGTCCCCGTCGTCACCGAGGCCGGCGGACGGTTCACGTCGCTGAAGGGCGTCGACGGGCCGCACGGCGGCAGCGCGGTGGTCACCAACGGCCTGCTGCACGACGAGGTGCTGGCCACCCTCGACCGCCGATGAGCGCGTCGGACCGGGACCGCCCGGTGCGCCCCCACCAAGCACACGCGGCATCCTTCACGCACAACGCCGACGAGTACGCCGCCGTCCGCCCGGGCTACCCGCCCGCCGCGGTCGACCTGCTGGTCCCGTCGGACGCCCACGACGTGCTGGACCTGGCCGCCGGCACGGGCAAGCTCACCGAGCCGCTCGTGGCACGCGGGCTGCACGTGGTCGCCGTCGAGCCCGCCGACGGCATGCGCGAGCAGCTCACGGCACGTCTCCCGCAGGTGGAGGTGCATGCGGGCACCGCGGAGCGGATCCCGCTGCCCGACGCGTCCGTCGACGCGGTCACCGTCGCCCAGGCGTGGCACTGGTTCGACGAGCCGGCGGCCGCGGCGGAGATCGCGCGCGTCCTGCGGCCGGGTGGCACCCTCGGGATCGTCTGGAACGACCGTGACGAGGACGTGCCGTGGGTCAGCGCCTACGACGCGCTGCTGCACGAGGCCGCTGGACCGCAGCTCGCACGCGGGACGTACCCCACGCTCGGCAACGCGTTCACCGACGTCCTGCGCACCGACGTGCGGTGGGAGCACGTCCTGGCCCCCGAGGACCTCGTGCGCCTGGCCGGCACCCGCTCGTACGCGCTGGTCCTGCCGCCCGACGAGCGCGAGGCGCTGCTGGAACGGGTGCGGACGCTCGTCACGACGCACCCGGACCTCGCCGGTCTCGATCGGGTCCCGGTCCCCTACGTCACGCGCGTGTACACGGCACGTCGCCGCTGACGGTCAGGGCGCTCAGGGCAGGTCCAGCGCTCAGGGCAGGTCCAGCACCCCGGGCAGCTCGTCCAGGGAGTGGATCACGGTGACGTCCGCTGCGGCGATGTCGGCGTCGGTCACGACGACACGGCGTGGGCCCGGGCGGTCGAGCCACACACCGAGCAGCCCGGCCCCACGCGCTGCGACCGCGTCGACGTCGAGCTCGTCGCCGACGTACGCGGTGCGTCCGGGCGCGGTGCCCAGCCGCCGGCACGCCTCGAGGAACACGCGCGGATCGGGCTTGCCGAAGCCCAAGGTGTCGACGCCGACGAGCACCTCGAGACGGTCACCGAGCCCGGCACGCACGAGCTTGGTGGTCTGCAGGTCGGTGCGTGCGTTGCTCAGCGCGCCGACGCGCACACCCGCCTCCAGCAGCCGCTCCAGCACCGGTGCCGCGTCGGGGTGCGCGGTCCAGCCGGACGCGAACGCCTCGTCGAAGACCTCGGACCACCCGCGGTAGCCCGCCTCGTCCAGGACCTCGCCGCCGATCGCGGCGTGCAGATCGTTGGCGCGCGTCATGCGCTGCTCGTGGAACGTCAGCTCGCCGCGCGTGTATGCGCGGTAGTGGCCGCCGGGGTCGGCGCGCCACAGCGCCAGCGCGGCGTCGACGTCCGCACCCGGCGCATACCGCTCGAGCACGCTTGCGAGCGCGACACGGAACGCCGCGCGCGTGTCGACGACCGTGTCGTCGATGTCGAGCAGGACGCCGTCGACGGCCCTCACAGGCCGGCGCGGAGCGCGGCGACGCGCGCGAGCGTCGCGTCCTTGCCGAGGATCTCCATCGACTCGAACAGCGGCGGCGACACCCGACGGCCCGTCAGCGCGACGCGCAGCGGCGTGTACGCGAACCGCGGCTTGATGCCCAGGCCGCCCTCCTCGGCCGGCGCCACGAGCGCGGCGGCGAGCGCGGTCTGCACGGCGTCGGTCGTGAAGGCGTCCGCCGGGATCTCGGCCAGCACCTGCGCGGCACGGTCGAGCACGTCGGCCGACTCCGCGCGCAGCGCACCCCGGGCGTCCTCGGCGACCTCGAGCGCGTCGTCGGCGACGAACAGGAAGCCGAGCATGCCCACGGCCTCGGCGAGCAGCGTCATGCGCTCCTGGACCAGCGGGGCGCCGGCGTCCAGGAGCGCCCGGTGCTCGGCGGACAGGTCCGCGTAGGAGTCCGCCGGGACGAGGCCCGCGGCGTGCAGGTACGGCACCAGGCGGTTCCGGAAGTCCTCGGGCGCCAGCATGCGCACGTGGGCGCCGTTGATGGCCTCGGCCTTCTTCAGGTCGAAGCGCGCCGGGTTCGGGTTGACGTCCGCGATGTCGAACGCGCCGATCATCTCCTCGAGCGTGAACACGTCGCGGTCGGGCGCGATGGACCAGCCGAGCAGCGCGAGGTAGTTGAGCAGGCCCTCGGGGGTGAACCCGCGGTCGCGGTGCAGGAACAGGTTGGACTCGGGGTCGCGCTTGGAGAGCTTCTTGTTGCCCTCGCCCATGACGTACGGCATGTGGCCGAACTGCGGCACGACGGTCCCGACGCCCAGGTCCAGGAGCGCGCGGTAGAGCACGACCTGGCGGGGCGTGGACGACAGGAGGTCCTCACCACGCAGGATGTGCGTGATGCCCATGAGCGCGTCGTCCACCGGGTTGACCAGCGTGTACAGCGGGTGTCCGTTGCCGCGCACGATGACGTAGTCCGGCACGGAGCCGGCCTTGAACGTGATCTCGCCGCGCACGAGGTCGGTGAACGTCACGTCCTCGTCGGGCATCCGCATGCGGATGACGGCCTCGCGTCCCTCGGCCCGGTAGGCCGCCTTCTGCTCGTCGCTCAGGTCGCGGTCGTAGCCGTCGTAGCCGAGCTTCGGGTCGCGGCCCGCGGCGCGGTGCCGGGCCTCGACCTCCTCGGCGGTCGAGAAGGACTCGTAGGCGTAGCCGCCCTCGACGAGACGCGCGACGACGTCGCGGTACAGGTCCATGCGCTGCGACTGCCGGTACGGCTCGTGGGGGCCGCCGACCTCGACGCCCTCGTCCCAGTCCAGGCCGAGCCAGCGCAGCGCGTCGAGCAGCTGCAGGTACGACTCCTGCGAGTCGCGCGCGGGGTCCGTGTCCTCGATGCGGAAGACGAAGGTGCCGCCGACGTGGCGCGCGTAGGCCCAGTTGAACAGCGCGGTGCGGATGAGGCCGACGTGGGGCGTGCCCGTCGGGGACGGGCAGAAACGGACGCGCACGGGACTGCTGGCGGACACGGAACACCTCGGTGATGGCAGGAGCGGGATCCCCTGCAGCCTACCGAGCGGCCGGAACCCCGGCGTGCCGCGGTTCGTTGGGAGGGGCATGCACGGCACCACCGCAGGACCGCTGACCGACCCGACCTCTCGGCCCGCAGCGGCGGTCCCGCCGGACGGTGGCGCGCCGGTCGGCACCGCGCTGGGCGTGACGGACGTCGTACGACGGCGGGCCGCCGAGCTGGTCACGGCCGACATGGACGCCGGCAGCGTCGCCGTGCAGCTGCGTGACGCGCAGCGTGAGATGGCGCGCTTCCGGATGAGCTACGAGTTCGGCATCGACGAGATGCTGACGAAGATCCGCATCCTGCGCGCGGAGTTCCGCCAGACGCACGACCACAACCCGATCGAGCACGTCACGTCGCGCCTGAAGTCGATGGACTCCATCCTCGACAAGGCCGTGCGCTACGGCTGCGCCACCGACCTGCCGACGATCCGCGAGCGCATCCGGGACATCGCGGGCATCCGCATCACGTGCAGCTTCGAGTCGGACGCCTACTGGGTCGCGGACATGCTGTCGCGGCAGCCGGACGTCGAGGTCGTGCAGCGCAAGGACTACATCGCCGCCCCCAAGGCCAACGGGTACCGCTCGCTGCACCTCATCGTGCGCATCCCGGTGTTCCTGTCCGACCGGACCGAGCACGTGTTCGTCGAGGTGCAGATCCGCACCATCGCGATGGACTTCTGGGCGAGCGTCGAGCACAAGCTGTTCTACAAGTACCGCGGTGACGTGCCGGGCCACCTCCAGACCGAGCTGCTGGACGCGGCGCACACCGCAGCCGAGCTCGACGCGCGCATGGGGCGGCTGCGCGACGAGGTGCGAGACCTGGGTGGAGACGGTGGACCCGGCACGCCGCGCGACGCCGAGACGGCACCGCTCTGACCGGACGCTCCGCGGCCCTCTCAGCGGGCGGGGACGGCGTGGACGTCGACCAGCCAGTACGAGTACAGCGCTTGGTCAGCCACGCTGGACGGGGCGCCCCCGGGCGGCCAGGGCTACGGGGTCCGGCGCAGCACCGGGTTCCGCAGCACGCCGATCTCCTCGACCTCGACCTCGACGACGTCGCGGTGCTCCAGGCGGCCGACGCCCGCCGGCGTGCCGGTGAGGATGACGTCGCCCGGGAGCAGCGTGAAGACCTCCGAGACGTACGAGACCAGGTACGCCACGTCGAACACCATCTGCGACGTGCGGCCGTCCTGCCGGCTCTCGCCGTTGACGCGGGCGGTCACCGCGAGGTCGTCGACGTCCAGACCGGGCACGATCCACGGGCCCAGCGGGCAGGAGGTGTCGAAACCCTTGGCGCGCGTCCACTGCTCGTCGGAGCGCTGGATGTCGCGTGCCGTGACGTCGTTGGCGACGGTGTACCCGAACACGTGGTGGAGCGCACGCTCCGGCGGCACGTCCTTGGTGACCTTGCCGATGACGACGGCCAGCTCGGCCTCGTGCTCGACGTGCTCGGTCCAGTCCGGCAGCACGATCGGGTCGTCGGGGCCGATCACGGAGGTGTTGGGCTTGAGGAACAGCAGCGGCGACGTGGGGACGTCGTTGCCGTGCTCGGCCGCGTGGGCGGCGTAGTTGCGCCCGACCCCGATGATCTTGGACCGCGGGATGACGGGCGCGAGCAGGCGCACGCCGTCGTCGTCGAGGCGGACGCGCTCGCCCGTGGGCTGCACCGGCGTGTAGATGGGGTCGCCCGTGATGACGACGAGCTCCTCGTGGCCGGGCTCGCCCTCGACGAGCGCGTAGCGGGGGTCGGAACCGTTGGTGAACCTGGCGATGCGCACGGGCCCAGCCTAAGTCCGACCCGGACGCCTCAGGCGCGGGCGAGCACCTCGCCGTGCGGGACCATGAACCAGCCGTCCGGCGAGGTCCCCCACTCGCGCCACGCGTCGGCCAGCAGCTCGAGCGCGACCTCGTCGGCGAGGTGGTGGCCCATCGCCTGCACGGCGAAGTTCGACGCGACGCACCGGTCGGCCCACAGGCTCGCCCACCACGTCCGGTCCTCGGGGGTCGCGTAGCACCACACACCCGCCCCGGGCGCGACGCCCGCCGGGTCGAAACCGGCCTGCCGCACCCACGAGAGCAGGCGCCGGCCGGCGTCCGCCTCCGCGCCGTTGGCCTGCGTGACCTCGTGGTACAGCGCCTGCCACTCGTCGAGGCCGGGGTGCGCGGGGTACCACGTCATGCCCGCGTAGTCCGCGTCGCGCACGGCGACGACACCGCCGGGACGCGTCACGCGGCGCATCTCGCGCAGCGCCGCCACGGGGTCCGTGAGGTGCTGCAGCACCTGGTGCGCGTGCACGACGTCGAAGGTGTCGTCCTCGAACTCCAGCGCGTACGCGTCGCCGACCTCGAAGCGCACGTTCGCCGCGCCCTTCTCGGCCGCGTGCTCGGTGGCGACGGCCAGCACGGCGGCGGACCGGTCGACACCCACGACCTCGCCCGGGGCGACGCGGGACGCGAGGTCCACCGTGACGGTGCCCGGACCGCACCCCACGTCGAGCAGTCGCTGGCCTGGCACCAGAACCGGCAGCAGGTAGCCGGCAGAGTTCTCCGCCGTGCGCCACCTGTGCGAGCGCAGCACGCTCTCGTGGTGGCCGTGCGTGTAGACGTCGTGGGTCCGCGTGGTCACAGAGCACTGTAGGCGCGCGCCCGGCCACTGGACCAAGGTCCGGGACGGATGAGGTCACATGCTGAGAACCGGTGCGCACTGCACCGCGTGCGCCACCCGGGGCGGACCTCGACGTGCGCGTCTAGCATGCCCAGGGTGCGACGCATCGTCGGGGTGGACACCGCCCGTGGACTCGCCGTGCTCGGCATGGTGACCGCGCACGTCGGCCTGGCCGACCCCGAGCGCACCTTCCCGCCCGGCGGCTGGGCGCAGCTCGCGGACGGCCGGCCGTCCGCGCTGTTCGTCCTGCTGGCAGGCGTGGGCCTCGCGCTGCTGTCCGGCGGGGAAGCCCCGGTCCTGGGCACGCGCCTGGTCCAGGCGCGGCTGCGGATCCTCGTGCGTGCCGTGCTGCTCGTGGTCCTCGGGACGGGCCTGGTTCTCCTCGAGACGCCCGTCGTCGTGATCCTCGTCGTCTACGCCGCGCTCTTCGCGGCCGGCACGGCGGTGCTGCGGTGGCCGCGCTGGGCGCTGGTCGTCGCGGCCACCGTCGTCGCGCTGCTCGGGCCCGTGCTGCGCCAGCAGCTCGCCGGGCACGTCGAGGTCGACGACGCCCGACCGCTGGACCTGCTGACGGTGCTGCTCGGCGAGTACTACCCGGCCATCGTGTGGATCGCGTACGTGCTGGTCGGGCTCGCGGTGGGCCGCAGCGACCTGCGCGCCGGACGCACGCACGCGGCGCTGGCCGCCTGGGGTGCGGGGCTCGTCGTGCTGGGTCACGGCGGTGCGTGGGCGGCGCGGCTCCTGCTCGGGCGGGTCACCGAGCTGACGACGGCGGAGCCCCACTCGTCGACGTTCTTCGAGGTCACCGGCAACACCGGCACGTGCCTGCTGGTGCTCGCCGTCTGCCTGGCCGTCGGCGTGCGGTGGCCGCGCGCGCTGGCGCCCGTGTCGGCGACGGGCGCGCTCGCCCTGACGGCGTACACCGGGCAGCTCCTGGCCATCGCCGTGCTGGGCGACGACGTGGTCTGGCAGCCGACCGCCACGAGCTGGCTGGCGTTCCTGCTGGTCACCGTCGGGTTCTGCTGGCTGTGGCACGCCACCGTGGGACGCGGCCCGCTGGAGACCCTGCTGCACGCCGTGTCCGTGCGCGCCGCGGACGTCGCACCTGACACGCTGCCCCCGCGCCCCGAGCCGGGGGACGGACCGGCCCCGGCACGTGCGCACGACGACCCGCGCACCGACCCCGTCGACGACCCGGCGCGCTGACCGGGCGACGTAGGGCTCAGAGCGGGTCGAGGATCCGCTGCAGGAACCGCCGCGTGCGCTCGTGGCGCGGGTCGGCCAGCACGTCGTCAGGCTGCCCCTCCTCGACGACGACACCGCCGTCCATGAAGACGACGTGGTCGGCCACCTGGCGCGCGAACCTGATCTCGTGCGTCACGACGACCATCGTCCAGCCCTCCGCCGCCAGGTCACGCATGACGGCGAGCACCTCCCCCACGGTCTCGGGGTCCAGCGCGGACGTCGGCTCGTCGAACAGCAGGAGCCGCGGGCGCAGCGCCAGGGCACGGGCGATCCCCACACGCTGCTGCTGACCGCCCGACAGCTCGTGCGGGTACGCGTCGGCCTTGTCGGCGAGCCCGACCTTCGCGAGCAGCGCCGTCGCCTCGAGCACCACCTCACCGGCTGGGCGCCGCTGGGCGAACAGCGGCCCCTCCGTGACGTTCTGCAGCGCCGTGCGGTGCGGGAAGAGCTGATGGGACTGGAACACCATGCCGGAGGTCGCGCGCAGACGCCGCAGCTCGGCACGCGTGGGGCGACGCGTCAGGTCGAGCTCGACGTCGTCCACCCGCACCGTGCCCGCGTCGGGGATCTCCAAGGAGTTGAGGCAGCGCAGGAGGGTCGTCTTGCCGGAGCCGGACGGGCCGATGAGCACGGTGACGCTGCCGCGGTCGACGGTCAGGTCGATGCCGCGCAGCACGTGCAGCTCCCCGAAGGACTTCTCCAGGCCCCGGACCTCCACCAGCGGCCGGGCATCGGCAGGCGTGGTCGCGTCGCTCGTCATGTCGTCTCCCACGTCAGTGCGCCACGAACCGGTCGAGGCGGCGCTCGAGGCGCGACTGCCCGGTCGACAGCACCAGGCAGATGAGCCAGTAGATGACCGCCGCCAGCGAGTACAGGGTCATGAACTCGTACGTCGGCGCCGCGATCTCCTGCGCCTTGCGCAGCAGCTCGGTGACCATGATCGTCGAGGCGAGCGACGTGTCCTTGACCAGCGAGATGAAGGTGTTGGACAGCGGCGGCACCGCGACGCGCAGGGCCTGCGGCAGCACGACGCGCTGCAGCGTCAGGCGGTGGTCCAGGCCGATCGTCGCGGCGGCCTCCCACTGCCCGCGGGGCACCGACAGGATCGCGGCGCGGATCGTCTCGGCCGCGTACCCGCCGACGTTCAGCGAGAACGCGACGACCGCCGACGGGAACGGGTCGATGACCAGCCCCAGCGACGGCAGGGCGTAGAAGATGATGAACAGCTGCACGAGCAGCGGCGTGCCGCGGATCAACGAGATGTAGACGCGCGCCGCACCGGACACGAGGCGGTTCCGCGACAGCCGCGCGAGGGCGACGACGAGCGCGAGGACGAGCCCGATGGCGAACGAGATCAGCGTCAGCGGGATCGTGCCGCGGATCGCGCCCGACAGCAGCGGGCCGATCGACGAGACGACGAGGTCCCAGGTGTCCCCCGTCATGCGTCACCCCGGCTCATCGCACGCCCTCGCGTCCCGTCCGGCTCACTGGGTGACGTCGTCACCGAACCACTTCTCCGAGATCTGCGTGAGCGTGCCGTCGGCGCGCAACGACGCCAGGGCCTCGTCGATGCGGACCGTGAGGTCCGACCCCTTGCGCAGCGCGAACGCCTGCTCGACGGTGTCGCCGGTCTCGAAGGCGATCTTCACCGACGTGTCGCCGGACTGCTTGAGGTAGTCGAGCACCGCGAGGTCGTCGTTGAACGTCACGTCGATGCGCCCCTGCTTGAGCAGCGCGACCGCCTGCGTGAGGCCCTCGACCGACTCCACCGTCGCACCCGCGTCGGTGGCGACCTGCGACCAGTTCGACGTCGCGGACTGCGCGGCGGTCAGGCCCGAGACGTCGGCGAGCGACGTCACGGCGTCGTTGTCCGCGGCCACCAGCGCGACGCCCGTCGACACGGTGTACGGCTCGCTGAGGTCGTACTTCCCGGCCCGCTCGTCGTTGACCGTGACCTGGTTGGCGATGACGTCGTACCGCTCCGCCTCGAGCCCCGCGAAGATCGAGTCCCAGGTGGTCTCCGAGAACTCGACGTCGAGGCCCAGCTCGTCCGCGACGGCCGTGACGACCTCCACGTCGTAGCCGGTCAGCTCGCCGTCGGCGTCGTGGAAGCTGAACGGCGAGTACGTGCCCTCCGTGCCGACGCGCAGCACGCCGGCCTCGGAGCCCGCGGCCCCCTGGGGCGCCTCGTCGCCGGACGAGCAGGCGGCCAGCGCACCGACGGCGAGGACGACGGGCAGGACGAGCAGTCGGTGCGACGTGCGGAGCATGGCTGGGCCTTTCGGGGCGCGGGGGCAGCGGTCTCTCGCGAGCGGGCACGAGGCCCGGGAAGGGTCAGGAGAGACGAGAGCACCACGGGACGGGGGTGGGTGCCACCGGAGCGGACGGTTCGCGTCGCGCGGGTGGGGGGGCCGGAGCGGTCCGGCGGGGTCGAGGCGTGTCAGCGACAGCAGCGACAGGAATGACGACGACACGTGGCGGCGCAGGTGGCACGCGGGGTCGTGGTCATGCGGCAGACCCTACACCGACCCCGGGCGGACTCGGCGTGGCCCTCGTCACGGCCAGACGAGGCCGTGCGACCAGCCCGCGACGTCGCGCCGGTACACCAGGCGGACATGCGCGCGGTCCGCGCTGCCCTGCCAGAACTCCACGACCTCGGGGACCACGAGCCAGGCCTGCCAGGTCGGCAGGACGAAGCCCGGCTCGGCGTCGATCCGCTCGCGCGCCTGCGTCATGGCGTGCCGCAGGTGCGCGACCGACGGCAGGGGCTCCTCCGGGCGCACGCCCGCGGCAGCGGCACGCGACGCGGGCGACCGCGCGAGGTAGTCGTCCGCGGAGACCCCGTCCCCGAGGTACCGCGCGGCACCGGCGACCCGCACCTGCCGCACCACCGGCTGCCACCAGAAGCTGACCGCCGCCTGCGGGTTCACCGCCAGGTCCCCCGCCTTCGCGCTGCGGGCGTCGGTCGCGAACGCGAGGCCGTCGGCATCGAGGTCCTTGAGGACGAGCACGCGGGCCGAGGGACGGCCGTCGGCGTCCGCGGTCGCGAGGGTCGCGGCGTGCGGCTCGGGGACGCCGCGTTCGACGGCGGTGGCGAACCACGTCGCGAACAGCTCGAGCGGGTCGTCCGGGGCCGCGTCGGGGTCGAAGGCGGGCGCGTCGCCGGACAGGGCAGGCAGGGACCGCAGCAGCTCGCGCACGAGCGTCACCCTGCCCGCGGGCGGCACCCGGGGCAACCGGCGGACACCGCGCGAGGAGATCCGACCCGTCCCCTTCGTCCCGGTCTCCCCCGTGCCCGACCTGCTACGGTCACGAACCCTCCCGCGACCGATCGGAGCGTCATGCACGCGGCTCCCGTTCATCCCGCACGGCCCCGACGGCGGACCGCCCACCCGCTGGTGGTCGCGTCGCTCGCGCTCGCCGCGGTGACGGGTGGTTGCAGCGGGTCGGCCGCCCCCGCCGAGCTCGGCACGGAGTCGGGCCAGCTCGTTCTGGTGGCCCACAGCGTCCACCGCGGCATGCTGGCCGTCCGTTCACGCGACCCCGAGGCCACGGGGCAGTCGGTCGTCGACGCGTTCGTCGAGGAGACGCTGATCGAGGACGTGCGCGCCTCGACCGGTGACGACGGCCGCGTCGAGCTCGTCGTCGCGATCGCGATGCGGGCCCTCGACGACGCGGGTGGGTACGGCGAGGGGATGGTCGGGGCCTGCATGAGGACCACCGCCACCACCGGCTCCGCCGACGGCGCTGTCGGCGAACGGGGACACGTCACCACCGAGGAGGTGGACTGCCCCGACGGGCTCGTGCCCGTGCGGGAGGGGGTCGAGGCGCGCATCGTGACCGGCCTGCCCGAGGGCTCGGACGACGTGCCCCTGCCCGTCGAGGACGTGGACATGACGTGCTACAGCGGCTCGGGCGACTGCCCCGGCGGCTGAGCCGCGGCGACGTGCTCCTCACCGGCGGACCTGCCGGGCGACCTACCCTGGACCTGTGCCCGTGGTCCCGTCCGCCGCCCCTTCCCTGACCGTGCTCGACGCGGCCACGTGGTCGGCGCGCGCCGCCGCGCACGCCGAGCGCGCCGACGCGCTCACCGCCGGGCACCGTGCGCGCCGCTCCCGGCACGAGAAGCACGCGATCGAGGACTTCCTGTTCGAGTACTACCCGGCGACGCCTGCCCAGCTGCGCCGGTGGCACCCGGGCGCCGGGGTCGCGCTGGCCGCCGGGCCGGACGGTCCCGCCCCGCACGCGGCGTGGCGCTGGTACCGCACCGACGACGACGGCACGGTGACGCTCGACGTCGCGGCGTTCCTCGACGCCCGCGGGGACACCGTGCGGTTCGTCGCCGGGCTGCTCGCCGCGACCGCGTCCCGGCCCGCGGCGACCGGGTGCTTCGGGCTGCACGAGTGGGCGATGGTCTATCGCGAGGGCGACGACGCGCACCGCCACCCCCTGCCGCTGCGGCTCGGCGGCGCCGGGACCGACGCGGTCGTCGAGGCGCACCGCATCCGCTGCACGCACTTCGACGCGTTCCGGTTCTTCACGCCGGAGGCGGTCGGGCGCAACACGCTGTCCCCGACGCGCGAGACGCAGACCGCGATGGAGCAGCCGGGGTGCCTGCACGCGGCGATGGACTGCTACAAGTGGGCGCTGAAGCTCGGGCCTCTTGTTCCCGGGGGGCTGCTGCTCGACTGCTTCGAGCTCGCGCGGGAGATCCGGACGACCGACATGCAGGCCAGCCCGTACGACGTGACGTCCTACGGGCTGGAGCCGGTCGCGATCGAGACCCCCGACGGCAAGGCCGAGTACGTCCGTCGGCAACGCGACTACGCGGACCGCTCGACGACCCTCCGCCACCGACTGCTGACCCACGTCAACGCCGAGCCCTGACGGCGAACTCGTCCTTTGGCGGCTTCCGACCCCGTCGACCCCCAGCCCTGACGGCGACCTCGTCCTTTGGCGGCTTCTGACCGTTCAGAAGCCGCCAAAGGACGAGTTCGGCGGGTGGGGGTGGGTCAGTGGGGTGGGTCAGTGGGGGTGGGTCAGGAGGTGGAGGGCGACGATTCTCGGGGTCGGTGTCGGGGTCGCGGATCTGGTCGGGGCCGGGGATCGGCTCGGGGGTGACGGGTCGGCCACGACGGTGACCTCGTGGGGGCCGGCGGCGACCGGGAGGTCCAGGGTGCGGGTGCCCGGTGCCGGGTCGGTGACCTCCACGACGCCGACGACCGTGCCGTCCACGACGACGCGCGCACGCCCCGGCTCGGCCAGGTACGTGACCCTCAGCACCGCGCCGCGACCCTCGGGGTCGGCCAGCCGGTAGGAGAACCGGTCACGCGACGCGCGCCAGTGCCGACCGTCGACGGCACCCGTCCACGTGTCGGAGCCGGCGTAGTGGTGGTCGGTCTCCGGCTGCTGCTCGCCGCACGCGACCGCGTCGACGGTGCGGGCCGCGAGGCCGAGCTGCTCGTCGTCCAGGGCCGCGAGGTCGGCGCGTCGTCGTCCGAGGTCGGCGGCGTCGCGGACCGCCGGGAAGTAGAGGGTGTACCGGGCGTCGTGCAGCGTGCGCAGGGGTTCGAGCACCAAGGGCGCGTCGGTGCCACGGTCGAGGACGAACGCGCCGTCGCCGGCCGGTCGCAGCGCCCTCACGAGGTCGTCGTCCGACCCGACGAGGATCGGCGCGTCGGCCAACGGGCGCAGCGGTCCGTGCGCGACGTGCCCCATGCGGGCGTCGTCGGCATGCAGGCCCACGAGGTCGTCGTCGTCGCCACGCGCGGCGAGCGTCGCCGGGCCCCAGCGCAGCGCGACCCAGCCGTCGTCGCCGGGCAGTCGCTCGGCCGCGGGGCCCGCGACGAGGCTCCAGGTGACCGTCTCGCCCCCGCGCCACGTGCGGCGCACGGTCGCGTAGCCGTCCCGCTCGGACGCGGGCGTCACGGCCGCCCCGTCGACGGACAGCACGACGTCCTCGCGTGCCCACGCCGGGCGTCGGACGTGTACCGCGAGCTCGACGGGCGCGGCGACGTCGACCGTCAGCGCGACCTCGGTGGCCGCCAGCGCCGCCGGGTACGTCGAGGCGAGCCGCACCCGCACGCCGCGCTCCGCCCAGTCGAGTGTCGACGGCACGGGCAGGTTCACCAGCAGGTCGCCGCCGACGTGCGCGTACGCGAGCTCACCGAGCCGCGCGTACGTCTCGAGCGCCGTGCCGACGCAGCACCACATGCACTCGTCGCGCGCGGAGTAGACGCGGTAGTGCCCCGGCCGGGCGGGCGTGAAGTACACGAACCCGCCGTCGGGGTGCTGCGCGGAGAGCACGTGGTCGACGAGCTGCCGCTCCGCCGCGTCGAGCAGCGCGGTGTCGCCGGTCAGGGCGTACAGCCGGCGCTCCACCTCGAGCATGTTGGCGGTGTTGCACGACTCGGGGCCCTCACGGTGCAGGACGTGGGCCTGCGCATCGGGCGTGAAGTGCTCGGACACCGAGTTGCCTCCGAACGCCAGGGTGCGCCGGTCCAGCACGTGACGGACGAACGTCGCGGCCGCGTCGACCTCCCCGATCCCCGGCCAGCCGACGACCTTCGCGACCTGCGTGTTGGCGTGCAGGCCGTCGAGCGCGTCACGCCCCTCGCGTAGCGGCGCGAGCAGCGACTCGTCGGCGAACCGCCGGGCCAGCGCGGCGTAGCGCGCGTCGCCCGTCAGCTCGGCGAGGTCGCCGTACGCCTCGCACATGCCGCCGAACTCGGTGCGCAGCATGCGAGCGAACGCCTCGTCGTCGAGCCGGTCCGACAGCGCGACACCCCAGTCCCCCAGCCGCACGGCGGCGTCCAGCGCCCGGGCCGCGACGTCGGCGGGCGCGTAGCGCGCGGCGTCGATGAGCCCGGCGTACGTCTTGTGCACGTTGTACCAGGGCACCCACGCGCCACCGAGGTCGAACGTGCCGGCCTCGGCACCGCCCGACGCGACCGACTCCCACAGCGCGACCCCGCCCGGCACGCCCCCGACGTACCCGGTGCCCAACGCGTCCTGGCACTCGACGAGTCCGTCGACCAGCACCCGCGCCATCGCGGCCGCGCGTTCGTCCCCGGTCGCGGCCCACTGCAGCGACGCAGCCGACAGCGCGTGGCCGCCGATGTGGCCGTCCAGGCCGATCGACTCCCAGCTGCCGTACGGCTCGGCTCGGGGCGCCAGGCCTGCCTCGCGCCGGAACGGCGCCAGGAGCCGCTCGGGCCGCAGCCCCAGCAGGTACTCCCGCGCGGTGCGCTGCGCGGCCGCCGGCGGACCGTCGAGCAGCCGCACGGCCGACAGGTCGAACAGCGTGACGACGGACGAGGACGGGGTGGCGACGGTGCTCACGGGCGTCAGCCTGGCAGCCGACGGCGTGTTCGTCATCTCGGCTCAGAGATCGATCTCCGAGCGCCCCGGCGGACCTTCACCGTGGCACCATGCGTCCATGAGCCGGTCGGCGCGCCCCACGCTGCTCGACGTCGCGCGCGCGGCGGGCGTGTCCCGCGCGACCGCCTCACGGGCGCTGGCCGGGCTGCCCAGCGTCGACGCCGAGCTCGCGCGTCGCGTGCGCGCCGCGGCCGCCGACCTCGACTACCGCACCAACACTGCGGCACGCGCGCTGCGCAGCGGCGCGACGGGCTCGGTCGCGCTGGTCGCACCGAGCAGCGAGCTCGAGGGCCAGGGCGGGCCGTTCGTCGGTGCCCCGCTGCGGGGTGCGACGGCCGTGCTGTTCGCGCGGTCGGTGCAGCCCGTGCTCCTGCTCGACGACGGCCGCGACCGCGCGCCGCTGCTGCGCTACCTGACCTCCGGGCATGTCGACGCCGCGGTCGTCGTGCTGCAGCGCGAGTCCGAGCCGCTCTTCGCCGAGCTCGGCGGGCTCCCGCTGCCCGTCGTGTTCGTCGGGCGCCCTCGAGCCAGCATGGACAAGGCCCTGACCTCGGTGGACAGCGACAACTACGGCGGTGGTCGCCTCGCCGCGCGGACGCTGCTGGAGGCGGGCCGGCGCCGGGTGGCGACGATCGCCGGGCCTGCGGGCTATGCACCGGCGGACGAGCGCACACGCGGCTTCCGGGATGAGCTCGCGGCGTGGGGTCTGCCCCCCGGACCCGTCGTCCACGGGTCGTTCTCGATGTCGTCGGGGGCGTCGGCGGCCGCGTCGGTGCTGCGCCGGGACCCCACGGTCGACGGGCTGTTCGCCGGTTCGGACCTCATGGCGCTCGGCGCCCTGCGCGTGCTGGAGGCCGGCGGGCGGCGCGTGCCGGACGACGTGTCGGTCGTCGGGTTCGACGACACCGTCGTCGCCGAGACGTGCGACCCGCCGCTGACGTCCGTGCGCCAGCCGCTGCGCGAGCTGGGGGCGCGTGCGGCCGAGCTCGTGCTCGAGGTGCTGGCCGACCCGCACGTCGAGCCACAGCACGTCCTGCTGCCCACGACGCTCACGGCACGCGAGTCCGTCTGACCTCCTGGCCTCCGCCCGGGTCACCCGCTACCGTGCGAGAGATCGATCTCTCACCGACGCGAGGTCCCCACGGAAGGCTCCACGTGAAGCAGGCTCTGGTGGTCCGGGGCGGCTGGGACGGGCACGCGCCCGTCGCCGCGACGGACATGTTCCTCCCCCACCTCGAGGCGACGGGCCACACGGTCCGGGTCGTGGACACCCCCGAGGTCTACGCCGAGGACGCGATGTCGGACGTCGACCTGATCGTGCAGTGCTACACGATGGGTGAGGCGTCCGGCGCGGCCGTCGCCGGGCTGCGCAGGGCCGTCGCGGCGGGCACCGGGCTGGTCGGCTGGCACGGCGGCATCGCCGACTCGTTCCGCAACAGCTCCGACTACCTGCAGCTGATCGGCGGCCAGTTCGCCACCCACCCGTCCAAGCACCCCGACGAGTGCCACGGCGACCAGTCCGACAACTACCTGCCCTACACGGTCGACATGCTGCCCGCCGCGGCCGACCACCCCGTCACCGCCGGGCTCGAGTCATTCGAGCTCACGACCGAGCAGTACTGGGTGCTCACGGACGACCTCAACGACGTGCTCGCCACGACCACGCACCCCGCACCGCCATGGCACCCCTGGCACCGCACCATCACGTGCCCGGCCGTCTGGACGCGCCAGTGGGGCGAAGGGCGGATCTGCGTCGTCACGCCCGGCCACAGCCTCGACGTGCTCGAGCACCCCAGCGTCCGCTCGATGATCGAGAGGAGCATGGTGTGGGCGAGCCGCTGAGGGTCGGCGTCGTCGGTTGCGGCGTCATCTCGAACGCCTACCTGACGACCGCCGCGACCACGCCCGAGCTCGAGATCGTCGCGGTCGCCGACCTGGACCGTGGCCGCGCGGACACGGTCGCGGGGCGCCACGGCGTCCGCGCGCTCGACCTGCCGGACCTGCTGGCGCACGACGACGTCGAGTGGGTCCTGGACCTGACGACGCCCGCCGCGCACGAGGAGGTCGCGCTGGCGGCGGTCGCGCACGGCCGGTCCGTCTACAACGAGAAGCCGTTCTGCGCGACGGTCACCTCGGCCCGACGCGTGCTGGACGCCGCCGCCACGGCCGGCGTCGCGCTCGGTGGCGCGCCGGACACCGTGCTCGGCACCGGGGTACAGACCGCACGGGCGGCGGTCGAGTCCGGCGCGATCGGCCGTCCCGTGGCCGCGACCGCCACCATGGCCTGTGGTGGGCACGAGGCCTGGCACCCACAGCCGGACTTCTACTACGCCCCGGGCGGCGGTCCGCTGCTCGACATGGGCCCGTACTACCTGACGACGCTCGTGCACCTGCTCGGACCGGTCACGGCAGTCCAGGGTGTGGCCACCCAGCCGCGCACGCACCGCACGATCGGCCAGGGGCCGCGCGCCGGGGAGCTCGTGCCCGTCGGCGTCGCGACGCACGTCACGGCGCTGGTCGAGCACGCGTCCGGGGCCGTGACGACGCTCGTCATGAGCTTCGACGCGCCCGCCTCGATGGCGCGCCCCATCGAGGTGCACGGTGAGGAAGGCTCGCTGCTGGTCCCCGACCCCAACCGGTTCGAGGGTGACGTGCTCGTCCACGCGCGCGGCGGCGAGTGGCAGACGCTGCCGCCGTCCGCCGGGTACGCGAACGCCGGGCGGGGGGCGGGACTCGTCGACGCCGCCCGCAGCGCCGACCGCCGCACGACGCGCGCGTCGGCCGACGTGGCGCTGCACGTGCTCGACACCATGGAGACGGTGCTGCGCGCGGCGGACGCGGGCGCCCGGCTGGCCGTCACCAGCACGTGCGACGTCCCGCCGCTCGTCCCGCTCGCCGACCTCACGACCCCCGGGAGGCCCGACATGGCCCGCACCCCGTCCACCCCGCTCCCCCGGGCCGCCTCGTGACCGCGCCACGGCTGGGCGTCGGCATGGTCGGCCACGCGTTCATGGGCCTGGCCCACTCGCACGCGTGGCAGACGGCGCCCCGGTTCTTCGACCTGCCGCTGCGCCCCGACCTGGCGGTCGTCGCCGGGCGCGACGCGCAGCGCACGGCCGCCGCTGCGGCCCGCCTGGGCTGGCGCTCGTCGACGACCGACTGGCGCGAGCTGCTCGAGCGCGACGACGTCGACCTGGTCGACATCTGCACGCCGGGTGACACGCACGCGGAGATCGCGATCGCCGCACTCGAGGCGGGCAAGCACGTGCTGTGCGAGAAGCCGCTCGCCAACTCGGTGGCCGAGGCCGAGGCGATGGTCGCGGCCGCGCAGGCCGCCCCCGACCAGGTCGCCATGGTCGGGTACTCCTACCGCCGCGTCCCGGCGATCGCCCTGGCGCGCCGGCTGGTCGCCGAGGGACGCATCGGCACCGTGCGGCACGCCCGCGGGCTGTACCTGCAGGACTGGCTGTCCGACTCCGCGACGCCGTTGTCGTGGCGGCTCGACAAGGCCACGGCCGGGTCGGGGTCGCTGGGCGACATCGGCGCCCACGTCATCGACCTCGTGCAGTTCATCACGGGCGAGACCCTGACAGGCGTGTCGGCGCAGCTCGCGACGTTCGTCACCGAGCGGCCGGTCGCAGCGGAGTTCGGCGGCCTGTCGGGCGTCGGGGACACGAGCGGCGCGACGGGGCCGGTCACGGTCGACGACGCCGCGGTGTTCACGTCGCGCCTCTCGGGCGGCGGGCTCGCGCTGTTCGAGGCGACGCGCTTCGCGCTCGGGCGGCGCAACGCCATCCGCGTCGAGATCAACGGCACCGAGGGGTCGATCGCGTTCGACTTCGAGGACATGAACGTCCTGCACGTGTACGACGCGCACGACCCGGCCGGCCTGCAGGGCTTCCGGCGCGTGTACGTCACCGAGCCCGAGCACCCGTACACGGGCAGCTGGTGGCCCACCGGCCACGGCCTGGGCTACGAGCACGCGTTCACGCACCAGGTCGTCGACCTCGTCGAGGCGGTCGCGGCGGGTACCCACCCGGCGCCGACGTTCGCGGACGGCCTGCAGGTGCAGCGGGTGCTGGACGCGGTCGAGCGGTCCGCGGCCGACGACGCGCGGTGGACGCCCGTCGGGGCCTGACGGCTCGGGAGGCAGGGGGCGGTGACGACAGCCGCCCCGCCGGTCGTCACCGCGCACACCGACGTCCGCCAAAAGACGGGCGGGCAGCCTGCGCCCACGGCACAGTGGGCCCGTGACGTCATCTCCCCGCGAGCTGCTGCGCAGCGTCGTGCCGGCAGCCGTGCGCGACGACCCGGGCGCGTGGCACGCGGCGGGCGCTCTGTTGCACGGCCTCGACGGCCGCGGCTGGCTCCGGGTCGACCGGTCGGCCCGTTCCTGGGATCCCGCGGGCTCGACGCACCGCGTGGAGGGCACGCAGGGCTGGCTGGGTCCGACCCTCCTCGAACCGTCAGGCCTCGTGGCGGCTGTCACCAGCCTGCACGTCGACGGCCGGGTCCGGCAGCGCGCCACCCACGCCCTCGGGGCGTCGGCGGGTCCGCTGGCGGCGGCCGCGCTCGCCGTACGGACGTTCGACCACGTCGCGTCCGTGCGGGACGCGGCGTGGGCGTCGCTCGACGCGGTCCTCGTGGACACCGCGACGATCGAGGCGGCACTCGACGTCCTGCTCGCCGGCTGCGACCGCACGACCTCGCCGGACCCCGTCGACCGGGTCCGGGACCGCGCCCTGCGGGTCGCCGGTGCCACGACCCTGCGTGCCAGCGGGCGCCGGGCCGTGCGACGGTGGGCCCTCGTGGACGCGCCCGAGCGCGAGCCGCTCACGCCGGGCGAGCTGGTCGCGGTGGCGCTGCACGACCCCGACCAGTGGTCGCGCGCGTGGTGCGCGCAGCGGCTCGCCGACGCGGGGGACGTCGCCTCGCTGACCGCGCTGCTGACCGCGCGGTCCGTCGAGGTGCGTGTCACGGCACTCGACGCGTTGCCGGCCGACGCGCTTGCCGTCGAGACCCTCGCCGCGCTGCTGCTCGACCGTGCGCCGCGCGTCCGGGAGCTCGCACGGCCACGCGCACGACGGCGCGGGATCGACCCGACCGAGGTGTACCGCACCGTCCGTGACGGTGCGGGCGGCCCCGCGTGGCGACGCGCCGTGAGCCTCCTCGAGCTGGCAGAGGCGGGCGACGAGCGCGACCTGGCGCCCGCCGTGGCCGCGCTCGGCGATCCCAGCGCACGCGTGCGCGCGGCCGCGGCCCGCGCGACGCTCGGCCTGGCGCCGGGTTCAGAGGTCGCCGATCTGCTGACGCCCCTGCTGCTCGACCCGAGCCCCGCGGTCAGCACCGCCGTCGGCGCCCTGCTCGCACGTCGAGGCCTGCCGTTGCGTCATGCGGCACCGCCGTGGGCCTCCGACGACCCCGCTCACCGTCGCACCGCGTGGCGTCTGACGCGCGCGCACGGCGGGTGGCACCGCGTCGAGGCCGACGTGCGCGCGGCGACCGACCCCGACCCGCACCTCGCCGAGCTCGGGCGCACGGGCGTGGCGAGCTGGCTCCAGCACTCCGCAGCCACGACGTGGGGCACCCCGGGGGCCGAACAGCGGTCACGCCTGGTCGCGCTGCTGCCCTCGGCCGGGCTGTCGCCGGGCCAGGCCCGGGCCGTCTGCTTCCACGCCGGTCTCCCGCTGGACCCACCACCTGCTGCGCCGACCGGCCGGCGTCGGTGGCTCCGCGCGGTGCGCTGAGTCGTCGGCCCGGGCGGACGCGCGCGGGCGACGGCCGCGTCAGCGCACGCCGGCCCGCACGTCGTCGACGCCGCGGTTGGCCAGCCCGTCGGCCCGCTCGTTGCCCGGGTCGCCCGCGTGGCCCTTCACCCAGACCCACGTCACGTGATGACGCTCGACCTCGATCTCGAGCGCCTGCCAGAGCTCCTTGTTCTTCACGGGCTTCTTCTCCCCCGTGACCCAGCCGTTGCGCTTCCAGTTGGGCAGCCACTTGGTGAGCCCGTTCATGACGTACGTCGAGTCGACGTGCAGCGTCACCCGGCAGGGGCGGCGCAGCGCCCGCAGCCCTTCGATGACCGCCGTGAGCTCCATGCGGTTGTTGGTGGTGGCGGCCTCGCCACCCCACAGCTCCTTCTCCTGGTCGCCGAAGCGCATCCAGGCCCCCCAGCCACCCACGCCGGGGTTGCCCTTGCAGGCGCCGTCGGTCCACATCTCCACCACGGCTGCGTCGTCCGTCTCGCTCACGCGCACACGGTACTTCGGTCCGTCACCGGCCCGGCACGTGCGGAGCGGCGGGGGCGACGCTCACGCGGGGGTGTCAGGAATTCTTCGGGGTCTTGTCGAGCACCTGCTCGCGGACGACCCGGCGCAGCACCTTGCCGACCTGTGAGCGCGGCAGGTCGCTGAGCACGACCAGGCGCCGGGGCAGCGCGTACCGCGCGAGGCGCGTCTCGCACCACTCGCGCACCGCGGCGAGGTCGACGCCTGCGCCGGACCCGTCGTCGTGCAGCACGACGGCGGCCACGACGTGCTCGCCCATGTCGCCGGCGGGCTCGCCCACCACCGCGACGTCGAAGACGCCCGGCATGCCGCGCAGGTGGTCCTCGACCTGCGAGGGGTACACCTTGAAGCCGCCGGTGACGATCATCTCCTTCATCCGGTCGACGAGGACGACCATGCCGTCGTCGTCGACGCGGACCACGTCACCGGTGCGCAGCCAGCCGCCCTCGAGCAGCTGGTGCGCCGTCTCCTCGGGTCGCTTCCAGTAGCCCTGGAAGACCTGCGGACCGGAGATGAGCAGCTCGCCCTGCTCGCCCGTCGCGACGTCGCGTGTGGGGTCCTCCTGGTCGACGACGCGAATGTACGTGGAGGGGAACGGCAGGCCGAGGGCCCCCGGACGTCGGTCAGGGCTCAGCGGGTTGCCGAGCGCGACGGGCGAGGTCTCGGTCATGCCGTAGCCCTCGGACACGAGGCCGCCCGTGACGCGCTCCCAGCGCTCGGCGGTCGCGCGCGGCAGCGCCATGGCGCCGCTGATCGAGTACCGGAACGACGTCAGGTCGGCGCCGGCCTCCTCGGCCGCCACGGCCAGCCGGTCGAGCATCGGGGGCACGGCGGGGATGAACGTGCCCGGGCGGCGGCGCTGGGCCGCCAGCACGCGGGCCGGGTCGAACGAGGGCAGCACGACGAGCGTCGCAGCGATCCGCACGGCGTACGTGAGGCACAGCGTCAGGCCGAACGCGTGGAAGAACGGCAGGACGCCGTAGACGACCTCGGTGCCCGGCTCGTGCTGCGTCCACGTCTGGCCCTGCAGCGCGTTGGCGACGAGGTTGCGGTGGCTCAGGACGGCGGCCTTGGGGGTGCCGGTGGTGCCGCCGGTGTACTGCAGCAGCGCGGTGTCCGAGGCCACGGGTGCGTCGGACGGCCGCAGCGGCGCCGCGGCCGCCACCAGGCGGTGCCAGTGCGGGACGCCGGCAGGCACGGGTCCGCGCATGGCGGCACGCGTCGTCCGGGCCTTGGCGACGGGCAGCTTCAGCGCCCAGCGCGCGGTGCGCGGCAGGTCGGCCGAGAGGTCGACGGCCACGACGTGACGCAGCTCCGTCCGGTCCTGGGCCTCGAGGACCCGCGGCACGGCCTGCTCCCAGACGATCGCCACGGTGGCGCCGGAGTCGGCCAGCTGGTGCGCCAGCTCGTCCGACGTGTACGTGGGGTTGTGCTCCACGACGATGGCGCCGAGGCGCAGGACCGACCAGAAGGCGACGATGTGCGACGTGCAGTTGGGCATGACGAGGGCGACCCGGTCGCCCGCGCGTACACCGAGGTCGTGCAGCACGCGGGTCCCGCGGTCGACCTGGGCGCCGAGGTCGCGGTACGTGGTGGCCTGACCCAGGAAGTCGATGGCGACCCGGTCCGGGTGGTCCTGCACCGCGCGGTCGAGCGTGGCGGTGAGGGGCTCGTCGGGGATCTCGATGTCGCGCGGAACTCCCTGCGGCCAGGCAGCGGGCAGGTCGGCGGGGTGTGCTGGGAGCGTCACTACGCCAGCGTAACCTACGTGACCGTAGGTTACCGGCCCGTACGTCCCGGGACGACGAGAATCACGTCGCCACGCCCGCCCCTCTGCGGGCCGCGCGGGCGGGCGTCGACCCGCACCTGATCGTCCACCGACCGCCGCCGACGCGGTGCTCGGGAGCCGACGGCGACGGCGGTGCGATGATCGCCGCGTGCCCGACACCGCCACCGGACCGATCGTCCCTCCCCAGATCCCCAGCGGACTGCCCGGTGAGGACGTACCCGTGCCTGCGGCAGTGGAGCGGATCGCCGCCGGCTCCCCCGTCGAGGCCGTGTGGGTCAACGGGAGCGGCGGCGTGACGTTCCGCGTCGGGCGCGACCGGTACGTCAAGTGGGCACCCGCCGAGGTCACCGAGATCGACCTGCTCGCCGAGGCGCAGCGCCTGACCTGGGCCGTCCGGTTCACGCCCGTGCCCCACGTCCTCGACCTCGGTGCCGACGACGACGGGACCTGGCTGGTCACCGCAGCCCTCGACGCTCGCAGTGCCGTCGTGCCGCCGTGGTCCGGGCGACCGGCGGAGGCGGCGTCCGCGATCGGCGCCGGGCTCCGGTCCCTGCACGACACCCTGCCCGCGGGTGAGTGCCCCTTCGACTGGTCCGTGCATGCCCGCCTCACGACCGCCCTGGAGCACCTCGACGCCGGCGACACCCCGGCCGACTGGTCGCCCGAGCACCGGGGTCTGACGGTGCAGGAGGCGCGTGCACGGCTGGTCGACGTCCCGCCGGTCGACCTGCTCGTCGTGTGCCAGGGCGACGCCTGCGCGCCCAACACGCTGATCGGCGACGACGGCCGCTGGGCCGCGCACGTCGACCTGGGGCGACTGGGCGTCGCCGACCGCTGGGCCGACCTGGCGATCGCCGCGTGGAGCACCGCGTGGAACTACGGCCCCGGGTACGAGACCACCGTGTACGAGGCCTACGGCGTCGAGCCCGACGACGAGCGCATCGCGTACTACCGCCTGCTGTGGGACGCGACCTGACGCGTGACGGGACGACCGGGGCCGAGGCCGGGCGCCGGGCGCCGCGTGGTCCGGCCCGCACCGGCCGGGCCACGGGCGGCGGGGCGCCACGTGCGAGGATCGCACCGTGCCCGACGCTGCGAACCTGACCGACCGCCTGCCTTCCGGGGACGCCGCGCACGACCCCGACGCGCTGTACGAGGTGTTCACGTCCTGGGCCGCGGACCAGGGCCTGACGCTCTACCCGCACCAGGAGGAAGCGCTCCTCGAGCTCCTCACCGGGGCGCACGTGATCCTGTCGACGCCGACCGGCTCCGGGAAGTCGCTCGCGGGCGTCGCCGCGCACGCGGTGGCGCTGGCGCAGGGCCGCCGCTCCTACTACACCGCACCGATCAAGGCGCTGGTCAGCGAGAAGTTCTTCGCCCTCGTCGACGTGTTCGGGTCGGCCAACGTCGGGATGGTGACGGGCGACTCCGCGATCAACTCCGATGCGCCCATCGTGTGCTGCACGGCCGAGATCCTCGCCAACCAGGCGCTGCGCGACGGCCCCGACACCGACGTCGGCCTGGTCGTCATGGACGAGTTCCACTACTACGCCGACCCGCAGCGTGGGTGGGCGTGGCAGGTCCCGCTGCTCGAGCTCACGCGCACGCAGTTCCTGCTCATGTCGGCCACCCTGGGTGACGTCTCGTTCTTCGTCGAGGACCTGGAACGCCGCACGGGCCGGGACGTGGCGGTGGTCGCCAACACGGAGCGACCCGTGCCGTTGACGTTCGCGTACTCGGTCGAGCCGCTGCACGAGCTGCTCGACGAGCTCGTGTCGACCCGCCGCGCACCCGTGTACGTCGTGCACTTCACGCAGAAGGAGGCCGTGGAGCGCGCGCAGTCGCTGCTCTCGACCCCCCTCGCGAGCCGCGCGCAGCGCGACGCGATCGCCGCCGAGCTCGGCGGCTTCCGGTTCGGTCCCGGGTTCGGCAAGACCCTGTCGCGGCTGCTTCGGCACGGCGTCGGCGTGCACCACGCGGGGATGCTGCCCAAGTACCGCCGCGTCGTCGAGCGACTGACGCAGCGCGGCCTGCTCCCGGTCGTCTGCGGGACGGACACCCTGGGCGTCGGCATCAACGTCCCCATCCGCACGGTCGTGCTCACCAGCCTCGTGAAGTACGACGGCGTGCGCATGCGGCACCTCAGTGCGCGGGAGTTCCACCAGATCGCGGGACGCGCGGGGCGTGCGGGCTACGACACGGTCGGGGAGGTCGTCGTGCAGGCGCCCGACCACGTGATCGAGAACCGCAAGGCACTGGCCAAGGCCGGCGACGACCCGCGCAAGCAGAAGAAGATCGTCCGCAAGCAGGCGCCGTCGGGCCACGTCAACTGGACCGACAAGACGTTCGAGCGCCTGCGGGATGCCCCTCCCGAGCCGCTCACGTCGAGCTTCCAGGTGTCGCACGCGATGGTCCTGCACGTGCTGCAGCGCGGCCGTGACGGGCGCGGCGACCCCGTGGCCGTCATGACGCGGCTGCTCACCGACAACCACGAGCCGGCCGGCGCCCGGGCGCGGCACGTCCGCCGGGCGGTCGACGTGTACCGCTCGTTGCGCGCGGGCGGCGTCGTCGAACGCCCGTGGGTCGACGACCCGGCGGCGCGAGGCGGCCGGCGCCGGACCGTGCAGCTCGTCGCGGACCTGCCGTTCAACTTCGCGCTCGACCAGGCGCTCTCGCCGTTCGCGTACGCGGCTCTGGACCTGCTCGACCCGCAGGACCCGGGGTACGCGCACGACGTGGTCTCCGTCATCGAGGCCACGCTGGACGACCCGCGCCAGGTCCTCGCCGCGCAGGAGAACAAGGCGCGTGGCGAGGCGGTCGCCGCGATGAAGGCCGAGGGCCTGGAGTACGACGAGCGCATGGCACTGCTCGAGGGCGTCACGTACCCGCGTCCGCTGAGCGAGCTGCTCGAGGCGACGTTCGCGACCTACCGGCGCACCAACCCGTGGGTCGCGGACCTCACGCTGTCGCCCAAGTCGGTCGTCCGCGAGATGCACGAGCGCGCCGCGACGTTCGCGGAGTACGTGCAGCTCTACTCGCTGGACCGCACCGAGGGCGTCCTGCTGCGCTATCTCGCCGACGCGTACCGCGCCCTGCGTCGGACCGTCCCGGAGGACCGCCGCACCGAGGAGCTCGAGGAGATCGTCGCCTGGCTCGGCGACCTCGTGCGACGCACGGACTCGAGCCTGCTCGACGAGTGGGAGCGGCTGTCCGACCCGGACGCCGCGGTCGCGGACGTCGCCGACGCCGAGGAGGGCGACGCTCCCCCGCCGCCCGTCACCGCCGACCCGCGCGCGTTCCGCGCGCTCGTGCGGGGAGCCATGTTCCGTCGCGTCGAGCTCGTCGCCCGCGAGCGCTGGGGCGCGCTCGCGGCGCTGGGCGACGTCGACGCCGAGGATGAGCCGTGGACCGCCGACCGCTGGGCCGACGCCGTCGAGCCGTACTTCGACGCGCACGACGAGATCGGCACGGGCGCGGCCGCACGGGGCCCCGCGCTGTTCCAGGTGACGGCGGGCACGGCGGCCGACGCGCACGGTCCCGCGGCCGGCACGTGGCACGTGCGGCAGATCCTCGACGACCCGGCGGGCGACCACGACTGGCGCATCGACGCTCTCGTCGACCTCGCGGCGTCCGACGAGGCCGGCGAGGTCCGCCTGCGCATCCTGGCCGTCGGCCCCCTCTGACCCCACCCACCCACCCTCCCCCGCGAGAGAGCAATCCAGTCCCCCTCCACAACCCACCGCGCAACTGGATCGCACTCTCACGACAGGACGGGCAGCCCCTCCTCCCCGCGAGAGAGCAATCCAGTCACCGTCCACAACCCACGGCGCAACTGGATCGCACTGTCACGACAGGACGGGGCCCCCTCCCCGCGAGAGAGCGATCCAGTCACCCTCGCGGGCGTGGGGCGCGGGCACGGAGACGCGCACGAAGGGTAGGCAATCCTGCATACGCGCAGGTCAGGGCAGCCTTTCCTGCGGTGACAGACGCGCCCGGACGTGCCTACGGTGGCGTATGACCACGGCCACGCAACCCCCCTCGGGCCTCGGCGCCCTGCTGCACGGCCGGCGGCCGTCGGGCCCGGCCCCGGCGGCGTCGAACGCCGGGCTGAACTGGTTGCGCGCCGGCGTGCTGGGTGCCAACGACGGCATCGTGTCGGTCGCCGCGACGGTCGTGGGTGTCGCCGGCGCTGCGGCGTCGACGTCGACGATCGCGCTGGCCGGGGGTGCCGCGCTGGTCGCCGGCGCGCTGTCGATGGCGTCGGGCGAGTACGTGTCGGTGAGCAGCCAGCGCGACGCCGAGCGGGTCGCCGCCGCGGCGGGCCGGCCCATCAACGACGTGGACGACGACTTCACGAACCCGTGGCACGCGGCGCTGGCGTCGATGACCGCGTTCACGCTCGGTGCACTGATCCCGCTGCTCGTGGTGCTGGCCCCGTGGACCACCGCGGCCCGCGTGCCGGTGACGTTCGCGGCCGTGCTGGTCGCGCTGGTCCTCACAGGCTGGGCGTCCTCGCGCTTCACCGGTGCACCGCAGAGCCGCTCGGTGCTGCGCAACGTGCTGGGTGGCTCCCTCGCGATGGCCGTGACCTACGGGATCGGCGCCCTCGTGGGCGTCGCCCTCTGACGCCCTACCCTGGGCGGGTGGCCAGGAAGGACGCACGCGCGAGCACCGGGACGCCCGCCCTGGTGGCACTCGTGGCGGCCGGTGTGCCGCACACCGCGCACACCTACGAGCACGACCCCGCGAGCGACCTCGGCTACGGCCTGGAGGCCGCGCACGTGCTGGGCGTCCCGCCGGAGCAGGTCTTCAAGACGCTGGTCGCCGAGGTCGACGGCACCTTGACGGTCGCGGTCGTACCGGTCACGGGCAGGCTCGACCTCAAGGCGCTCGCCGCCGCCGTGGGCGGCAAGCGCGCCGCGATGGCCGACCCGCACGCCGCCGAGCGCGCGACCGGCTACGTCGTCGGCGGCATCTCGCCACTGGGCCAGCGCACCCCGCTGCGGACGGTCGTCGACGAGACCGTGTGGCTCTTCGACACCGTGCTCGTCTCCGGCGGGCGTCGCGGGCTGGACGTCGAGCTCACGCCCGACGACCTCGTGCGGCTCACCGACGCGGTCGTGGCGGACGTCGCGCGCGACTGACCCGCGCCGCAGGGCCGGTCAGTGCCCGTACGCCGCGAACGGGCTGTCCGTCGGGACGATCTGCTTGCCGAGCGGCACGAGGGACACCGGGATGAGCTTGAGGTTCGCGATGCCCATGGGGATGCCGATGATCGACACGAACAGCGGGATCGCGGTCGCGACGTGACCGATCGCGAGCCAGATCCCCGCGACGAGCAGCCAGATGACGTTGCCGATCGTCGACAACGCCCCCGCGTTCGGCTTCTCCACGATCGTGCGCCCGAAGGGCCACAGCACGTAGCTCGCGATGCGGAACGACGCGATGCCGAACGGGATCGTGACGATCAGCACGCAGCAGACGATGCCGGCAGCCACGTAGCCCAGAGCGAGCCACGCGCCGGCGAACACGAGCCAGATGACGTTCAGCAGGGTCTTCACCCCACGACTGTCCCACCGCTCGCGCTCGCGCGGCATCCGGGACCTCCCCGATCCCGACCCGGGGCGTCCGCCCCGACCCCTGAGTGGAGGTCGGCGTCTCAGCCGTCCGGGTCCGCGCCGCGCGCGCGTGCCGCCCGTCGACCGTGGACGACGTACACGAGCATGCCCAGCACGACGGGGACGACCAGCGCGAGGTACATGACCGAGTAGCTCGTCGCCAGGTCCGCCCCCCGCGCCCCGACGGCCGACACGACCGAGCCGGCGGCCACGGGCATGACGAGGTAGCCGAGGTCGACCCCGATGTAGCTCGTGTTGCCGGCCACCGCCCGACGCGTCCTGTCGACCGACATCAGCGCCATGGTCTGGACGGACGGCTGGCACACGCCGTAGCCGAACGCGGAGACCGCCCCGGCCACGAGGAAGTCGGTGAGCGTGCGCGCCCGTGCCAGGAGCACGAAGGAGGCCGCGAAGACGAGCATGCCGGGCACGATCACCGTGCCCAGCCCGTACCGGTCGGCGATCCTGCCCGCGACAGGACGGGAGACGAGCACGAAGACCGCGTACGCCGTGAAGAACAGCCCGATGTCGGTGACGCCGAGCGCCTCGCCGTAGAGGACGACGAACGCGTTGACGCCGGAGTAGGCACCCGCGAGGAAGAAGAGGACGACGGCAGGGACGACCGCCTCCACCGCGACGAAGGACCGCCAGGAGAAGCCGCGGCCGGCCGGACCCACGGGCGCGTGGGTGGGCACGCGCAGGGCCATGAGCAGGGCGACCCCGAGCACGGCCGCGCCGACGAGGAACGTGCCCCGGTAGCCGATCACGGGCTGCAGGGCCAGACCGATCGCCGGACCGATCGCGGTGGCCGCGGCCTGCCCGAGCGAGAACACGCCGATCCCGGACGCCATCCGCCGCTCCGGCAGGTTCTCGCTCGCGAGCGCCAGCATGACCGGCGCGAGGAAGCCCATCCCGGCTCCCTGCAGGAGCCGGCCGGCCATCATCACCGGGATGCTGTCGGCGACGGCGTAGGTGACGAACGCGAGGAGCATCACCCCGGTGGTGCCGGCGAGCAGGTGGTTCAAGCGGATGCGGGCCGTTGCAGGCCCGACCAGGGGACGCACGCCGAGCGCCGTGACCGCGAACATCCCCGACACGACGCCCACGACCACAGCCGACGCACCGAGCACGACCGCGAGCTTGGGCACGAGCGTGTTCACCATGAGCTGGGCCACGCTGACACCCAGGTTGATCACCAGGACGTGGACGAAGCCGCGCGACCAGATGGTCACCCGTGCGGCACCGCCGCCGGCCGGACCGTCAGACATCGCACACCCCTGCGACCGGCGAGGCGGCGTCGACGTCGGTCGCCGCGAAGGTGGTCCGGAGCACCGCGAGGACGCTAGCACCCGTGTGCCCGGGCGGTGCTCCGGCGCGGTCGGCCTTCAGTTCATCGACGGGTCGTCCGGTGCGGTCGACAGCAGCGCCAGGTTCCCCGGCTGGCGACGCAGCACGCGACGCCACAGGCCCTCGGGGTCGGCGCTGAAGACGTCACCCGGCTCCACGTCGACGACGAACCACCCTCCCAGCTCGATCTCGCGGTCGAGCTGCCCGGCGGACCACCCGGAGTACCCGACGAAGACCCGCAGCGCCCGGACGCCGTCGACGACCAGCGCGGGAGGCGCCTCCAGGTCGACCACCCCGAGCCGGTCGTTCAGCGGCTGCACACCGGGCGGCGCGTCGGCGTCGGGGAGGTCGGCGAGCGCGAGTGCCGTGTCGCGCGCCACGGGCCCGCCCTGGAACAGGCGGCCCGGTGCGCTGAGGTGGTCCTGCCACTGGGGCAGCACCGATCTCGCGTCGAGGTCGAGCGGCCGGTCGAGGACGACCCCGAGCGCGCCCGACTCGGTGTGCTCGAGGACGAGCACGACAGCGCGCCGGAAGCTGCGGTCCCGCAGCCCCGGTGTCGCGACGAGCAGCCGCCCCGTGCACCCCCCCATGCCGCCAGCATGCGACCGGCGCACCCCCGCTGCCACACGGGCGCCGGGCGGCGCCGCGGTTTCGCCCGCACGTCTCGTGCCGGTCCCCGGTGGCCGTGCACGTCGGCGCGCGACCGGCGGGTGCGGCCCGACCGGTACGGTCGGGGCGTGAGCAGCGAGGACGTGGCGCACCGCCTGGCGCAGGTGCATGAGCGGGTCGCAGCGGCGTGCGCCGCGGCCGGGCGCGGGACGACCGACGCGAGGGTGCTGCTCGCGTCCAAGACGATGGACGTGGCGACCGTGCGGGCCGCGCTGCTGGCCGACGCCGCCGCCAGGGCGG
The DNA here is from genome assembly GCF_024508315.1 of Cellulomonas xiejunii. Lineage (NCBI taxonomy): Bacteria > Bacillati > Actinomycetota > Actinomycetes > Micrococcales > Cellulomonadaceae > Cellulomonas > Cellulomonas xiejunii. The sequence continues at coordinate 1,292,884 of NZ_CP101987.1, read as the reverse complement.
CGGGCTCGGGGACCGCGCCGGTGCTGCTGGGCGAGAACCGCGTCCAGGAGCTCGTCGCGAAGGCCCCGGCGCTTCAGGACCTCGCGCCGACGTGGCACGTGATCGGACCGCTGCAGTCGAACAAGGTCAACGCCGCGCTGCGGTGGGCGGCGGCGGTCGAGTCCGTCGCGGACGACGCGCTCGCGCAGCGCCTGTCCGCGCGCGTGCGGGAGCGCGACGTGCCGCTGGACGTCTGGATCCAGGTGAACGTGTCGGGCGAGGCGAGCAAGCACGGTGCCCACCCCGACGCCGCGCCGGACCTGGCGGCGCGCGTCGCCGCGCTGCCCGGGCTCCGGCTCGCCGGGTTCATGACCGTGGGTGCGCGCAGCGACGACGAGCGGGTGGTGCGGGCCGGGTTCGCGCGGCTGCGGGCGGTGCGCGACGAGGTCGTCGGGTCGGGCGCGCCGGGCACGGCCGGTGCGCACGGCCTGTCGATGGGGATGAGCGGCGACCTGGAGATCGCGGTCGCGGAGGGCGCCACGGTCGTCCGGGTCGGGACCGCGGTGTTCGGCTCCCGCCCTGCGGCCGAGGCGCACGGGTGAGCGCGCGGGCACCGGGCCCGACCAGCCGGGAGGATGGGCGCATGGAGCCCGAGCAGCAAACACCCGGCCGGCGTTTCCCGCAATCGGTGTACGGCGTCGGATCCGAGCCCGACGCCCGGTTCTCGCTCGCCAACGAGCGCACCTTCCTCGCGTGGGCGCGCACCGGCCTCGCGCTGCTGGCCGGCGGCGTCGCCCTCGAGGCTCTCGACCTGCCCGTCGAGCGCGGGCTGCGGCTCTCTGCAGCCGTCCTGCTCATCGCCCTGGGCGCCCTCGCACCGGCCGTGGCCTGGTGGGGGTGGTCCCGAGTCGAGCGGGCGATGCGCCGTAGCGACCCGCTGCCCGCACCCGTCGGGTTCGGCCTCCTGGTCGTCGGCGTCGGCGTGGCGGGCGTGCTCGTCCTGGTCGGCCTGCTGCGGGCATGACCGCGCCTGCACACCCGTCGCTGGCCGCCGAGCGCACGGCGCTCGCGTGGCGGCGTACCGCGCTGGGGCTTGTCGCGGGGTCGGTGGCGGCCGGTCGCCTGCTGGTGGAGATCTGGGGGGTCGCCGCCTGGTCGGTGACGCTCGCGGGGACGGTCCTGGCGGCCGTCGTGCTGCGCGCCGCGCGGCGCCGCAGGCACGACCTGCACGGCCGGCAGACGCCCGGGGCGGCACCTCACGTCGGCCGCGACCCGGGGGGTCGTCTGGTCACGGCGTGCGCCGCGGCGCTCGTGCTCCTCGGCGGCGCGGCCCTCGTCGTCGTGCTGACCCGGCCCGGCTGACCCGGCCCGGCTGATCCGGCCCGGCTGATCCGGCCCGGCTGATCCGGCCGCCGACGGCGCTCCGCGGACGACCTCAGGGCACCCGGGCGGTCCACCCCGGGTCGGTGAACCGGGTCGACATCAGCTCGCGTGCCCGCTCGAGCTCGGCGGGGCGCAGGTCGTCGTCGACCGTCCGGTGCCGGGACCGGAAGTGCGCGACGAAGGCGTCGATGACCTGCTCGCGCGGGAGGTGGGTCTGCGAGCGCACGGGGTCGACGCGCTTGTTGGCCGACCGCGTCCCCTTGTCGGACAGCTTCTCGCGACCGATCCGCAGCACCTGGAGCATCTTGTCGGCGTCGATGTCGTACGCCATGGTCACGTGGTGCAGCACGGCGCCGCCTGCGAGCCGCTTCTGCGCGGACCCGGCGAGCTTGCCCGCCGACGACGAGATGTCGTTCAGGCCGGTCGTCGTCGCGGTGACGCCCACGTCGGCCAGTGCCCCCAGCACCCAGTCGTTGAGGAACGCGTACGAGTCCTCGAAAGACATCCCGTCGACCAAGGACCCGGGCACGACCAGCGAGAACGTGATGCAGTTGCCGGCCTCCATGAACATGGCACCGCCGCCGGAGATCCGCCGCACCACGGTGACGCCCAGGCGAGCCGCCGCCTCGAGGTCCACCTCGTTGCGCAGGGACTGGAACGAGCCGATGACGACCGCCGGCTCGTCCCACTCCCAGAAGCGCAGGGTGGGACCGCGCCGTCCCGCGTCGAGCTCCTCGGTGAGCACCTGGTCGAGAGCGACGTGCATCGCCGGCGGCATGGCGCCGGGGTGCAGCAGCGCGATCTCGTGGTCCCCCCACGCAGTCGACAACCCGAGTGCGCGCCGGACGGCGAGCGCCACCGCGCGGACGTCGAACCCGACCATCGCGACCGGTCCGGCGATCCGGCCCTGGTCGACGGCGAGGGCCAGCGCGTCGTCGAGCACACGGGCGAGCTGGGAGACACCCGCGTCCGCGGGCACACCGTCCAGCGCGTCCGAGAGCACTCCCAACGCGTCGTCGGGCTCGAGGAAGAAGTCGCCGGAGACGCTGACGTCCCGCAGCAGACCGTCACCGACCTCCAGGTCGACGACCACGAGCTTGCCACCGGGGACCTTGTACTCACCGTGCACACGACCACCCTAGGTGCGTCGGCGGTGCGCCCGTGTCAGGTGATCCCGCGGACCGCGGCGAGCGCACGCCGCTCCACCATCTCGCTGAGCTCGGCCGGTACGCCCAGGACCGCCCTGGCCTGCTCGCGGTCCTCCGCCTCGAGCGCGGTCGCGGTCCACGTGAGGATCGCGTTGCCGACCAGGACGTGACCGGTCGTCTGCTGGAAGGTGTCGCCGTCGACCTCCGCCACTACGTCGTGCACGATCGCGGGGAAGACCCCCTGCCCCTCCAGCGCCGGCTCGGCCGTCCACCGGGTGCCGTCGGTGCCGGGCTCGACGAGCGCGTAGCGCGGGCACTCGTCCACGGTCGTGACGAGCGCGCGGAACGCGGCCCGGGCTGCCGCCGGGTCGAGCAGCAGCACCACGTCCTCCTCGAACGTGAACTCCGCGTTGCCCCACGACGTCGCGTCGTGGTGCGACGGCGGCACCGACACGACCGTGACGGCCGCGGTGCAGGACGCGGGGTCGACCTGGGCGCCGTCGCGCAGACCCCACGGCTGGCTCCCCGGCTCCAGGCCCCGCGAGACACCCGTTGCCGCCGCGGGCACACCTGCCTCCAGGTCCGCGCTCGTGGAGAACAGGGTGGCGGCGGTGGTGGGGCCGAAGACCGCATCCGCGCCCGGTCGCGGCACGGGGCTCGCCGTCGGGCTCGGCGCAGGGGTGGGCACGGGCGTGGTCTCGAGCGTGGTCACGGTGTCGGTGGTCGGCACGGGTGCCGGATCCTGCACGTCCCACGGCCGCCACACGAGGACGGCGACGAGCGCGACGACCAGGACGGCGACGAGCCACCTCCACCCGCGGGCGCGCCTGCGCGCTGGATCCTCCGGGGTGCCGGCCTCCACCGGCGCGTCCGGGCGCGTCCTCGGGTCGTCGGACGGCTCGGGGGCGGTGCCGGACACGCAGGGGCTCCTTCCATTTGCTCGGGCCTCGGTGCCATCCCCGAGGCTAGGCCGTGCGCACGCCCCCGGCGCGACGACCCGCTGGACGTGCGTCCGATCAGCGCGGCAGGACCCCGTGGTGGCGCAGTCCCCAGATCGCCGAGTCGGTGAGCGCCTCCCACGACGCCTCGATCAGGTTGGGGCCGACACCGACGGTGCTCCACGACGTCTGACCGTCCGTGCTCTCGATCAGCACGCGCGTCACCGCGTCGGTCCCCTGCATCTGGTCGAGGATGCGGACCTTGAAGTCGATGAGCTCGAACGCCGCGAGCTCCGGGTACACGCGCCCGAGCGCCAGCCGCAGCGCGTGGTCGAGCGCGTTGACGGGCCCGTTGCCCTCGCCGGTGCTGACGATGCGCTCGCCACCCGCGTGCAGCTTGACGGTCGCCTCCGCCGTCGCAGCCGTCCCGCGTGCGCCGTTGCGCTCGACGATCGTGCGCCACGACTCGACCTTGAAGTACACGGGCCGCGCTCCGTCGAGCTCCTCGACCAGGACCAGTTCGAACGAGGCGTCCGCGGCCTCGTAGGTGTAGCCGCAGGCCTCGGCGTCCTTGACGCGGTGCATGACGCGCGACAGGACGTCCGGGTGCTCGGCGAGGTCGATGCCGAGCTGACGGCCCTTGAGCTCGATGGACGCCCGGCCCGCCATGTCGGACACGAGCATGCGCATGTCGTTGCCGACGAGCTCGGGATCGGCATGCTGGTACAGGTCGGGGTCGACCTTGATGGCCGACGCGTGCAGGCCGGCCTTGTGCGCGAAGGCGCTCGCCCCCACGTACGGCTGGCGCGCGAACGGCGAGATGTTGGTGATCTCGCTGATCGCGTGCGCGATGCGCGTCAGCTCGGTCAGCCCGCCTGGCGCCTCGGGATCACGCGTGAGCACCTGCCGACCCAGCTTCAGCTCGAGGTTCGCGACGACCGACAGCAGGTCGGCGTTGCCGGTGCGCTCGCCGTACCCGTTGACCGTGCCCTGCACGTGGGCGCAGCCCGCGTCGACGGCGGCCAGGGTGTTGGCGACGGCGCAGCCGGAGTCGTTGTGCGCGTGCATCCCCAGCAGGGCGTCAGGCCCGGCAACCTGCCGCACGTCCTGCACGATCTGCCGCACCCAGTCGGGGAGCATGCCCCCGTTCGTGTCGCACAGCGCCACGACCTCGGCACCCGCCTCGAACGCGGTGACCACGGCGCGACGCGCGTAGTCGGCGTCGTACCGGTAGCCGTCGAAGAAGTGCTCGGCGTCGACGAACACCCGGCGCCCCTCCCGCAGGAGGAACGTCACCGTGTCGGCGATCATCGCCAGGCCCTCGTCCGGGACCGTGCGCAGCGCGCGCTCGACGTGCCGGACGTCGAACTTGGCGACGAGCGTGACGACCGGGGCCTCGGAGTCGAGGAGCGCACGGACCTGCGGGTCCTCGGCCGCACGCACCCCGACCTTGCGCGTCGCCCCGAACGCGGCCAGCTCGGCGTTGCGCAGGTCCAGCTCCTTCGCCGCCCGCTTGAAGAACTCCGTGTCCTTCGGCACGGCACCCGGCCAGCCACCTTCGATGAAGCCCACACCGAGCTCGTCGAGCATCGGCGCGATCGTCAGCTTGTCGGCCACCGACAGGTTGATGCCCTCCTGCTGGGCGCCGTCCCGCAGGGTCGTGTCGTAGACGTGGAACGTCGACGGCAGGGTCGGGCCGGTCGACGTGGGTGCCGTGGACTGGGTCACGCAGGGCTCCTCGGGGCGGTGTGGGCGTGCGTCGGCGGGCGTGGCAGCGGGTGCGCGTCCGGCGGGGGTGGTGCCGGTGCCTCGTCGACGTGGCCGCGGGCGGGGGTGGTGCCCACGGTGTCTGGACCAACAAAAAGACCCCCCGGGGGTGCGGGAGGTCTGCGCGTCGGCTGGTCGGCCGACGCGCTACACGATGATGAGAGTGAAGCGGGTCACAGGGCGATGGTGGCACACCGGACGCCGCCGTGGCAGCCCGTCCATCATGCGGACGAGTGGTTCGAGTGCGGGGCGGCCCGGCGAACCGGGAGCAACCGGTGCCGAACGGGCGTCCAATCGCTAGCGTGTGCTGCGACGTCACGCGTCCGCGCGTCCCGACGTCCCGTGCGAGACAGGAGCCGACGATGTCGATCCCCACCTCCGGCCGGCCGCAGGACGAGCCGACCCGCAGGTACGAGGCGGTCCCCCCGGCCGCCGCAGCCCCGCGACCGACCTCGGCAGCACCGGCATCGGGGCCGCCGGCGGTGTCTCCGGCCGCGCCTGCGGCCGGGCCCGCCGCGCCTGCGGGTGCCCGCACCGAGTCCCGTCTCACCGTGGAGACGGGCCGGTTCTGGGCCGGCGTCGCGGCCACCGCCCTCGTCGCGGCGCTCGTGGGCGTCGTCGGGGTCATCGTGCTCGACCAGATCCTGCGCATCGACCTGGTGTTCCGCGACCCGTTCGGCGTCGGGTCACCCATGGGCGCGTACGTCCTCGGTGGGATCCTCGTCGCGGTGGCCGCCGGTGCCCTGCTGCAGCTCCTGGTGCTGACGACCCCGCGTCCGCGGGCCTTCTTCGGCTGGATCCTCGGCCTGGCGACCGTCGTGGCGACGCTGCTGCCCCTCACGTGGACCGACGCCATCGGGTCGGCGATCGCCTCAGGCATCGTCAACCTGTTCATCGGCATCGCCGTCTGGTCCCTGCTGACGGGCGTCCTGGGCTGGACGGTCCGCCGGGTGGCCGTCTGACGACGACCCGCCCGGGCGGCCCCCTCAGAGGAGTCGGTGCATCCACCCGTGCGGGTCGGACGCGCGCCCGTACTGGATGTCCGTGAGCTGCGCGCGGATGCGCGTCGTCACCGGGCCCGCGGCCCCGTCACCCACGACGAGGTCGAAGTCGTCGCTCGCGAGCCGGCCGATCGGCGTCATGACGGCTGCGGTGCCGCACGCGAACACCTCGGTGACGCTGCCGTCCGCGAGGCCCGCACGCAGGTCCTCCAGGAGCACGGGACGCTCGGAGACCTCGTGGCCCGCCTCGGTGAGCAGCGTGAGGATGGACGAGCGCGTGACGCCCTCGAGGATCGTGCCCGACACCGGAGGCGTCACCACGGACCCGTCGGCGTTCACGACGACGACGTTCATGCCGCCGAGCTCCTCGAGCTGCGTGCCCGTGCGGTCGTCGAGGAAGCACACCTGCTCGAAGCCCTTGGCGTAGGCCTCCTGCTGCGGCAGCAGGCTCGCGGCGTAGTTGCCTCCGCACTTGGCGGCACCCGTCCCGCCCGCCCCGGCCCGGTGGTACTCCCGCGACACCCAGATCGACACCGGCTTCACCCCGCCGGCGAAGTACGGGCCGACGGGCGAGGCGATGACGAGGAACTCCGCCTCCAACGAGGCCCGCACGCCGAGGAACGGCTCCGAGGCGTACATGAACGGGCGCAGGTACAGGCTCGTCTCCTCGCCCGACGGGACCCAGTCGCGGTCCACGTCGACCAGCGCGGTGATCGCACCGAGGAAGTCCGCCGCGGAGAGCTCGGGCAGCGCGAGGCGGCGTGCTGACCGGGCGAAGCGCGCGGCGTTCGCCTCCGGCCGGAACGACCACACGGAGCCGTCGGGGTACCGGTAGGCCTTGAGCCCCTCGAAGATCTCCTGCCCGTAGTGCAGCACCGCGGTGGCGGGGTCGAGCATCAGCGGGCCGTACTTCTCGACCCGGCGGTCCGTCCAGCCGGCGGCGTGCGTCCAGGACACACGGGCCATGTGGTCGGTGAAGACGACGCCGAACTGCGGCGCGGCGAGCGCGGCCTCGCGCTCGGCGACGGTCGCGGGCGCGTCACTGCGGTTGATCTGGAACGTGTCGGACGAAGGAGTCGTCATCGTGCTCATCAGGGGGCCTTTCACCAGGGTCGACGTCGACGGTACCGGTGCGGACGGCCGGGTGGACAGGTGCAGGCGGGAGCCTGCGGACCGACGGACGCGCCGCGCCCGCCGCGTGCGGCTCGACCCCGAGGGTCAGCCGGCGACGCGAGCGGCGAGGTCCTTGCCCACCTCGGCCGTCGACCGTACTCGCTCGGCCGCGCCGCGCTCGGCGAGGTCGGCGGCGACCGCCGCCTCCACCGCGCGGGCGGAGTCCGGCAGCCCGACGTGGTCGAGCAGCATGGCGACGGACAGCACCGTCGCGGTGGGGTCGGCCTTGCCCTGACCCGCGATGTCGGGCGCGGAGCCGTGCACGGGCTCGAACATGCTCGGGGCCGTGCGGTCGGGGTTGATGTTGGCCGAGGCCGCCAGACCGATGCCCCCGGTGATCGCCGCCGCCAGGTCGGTGAGGATGTCGCCGAAGAGGTTGTCCGTGACGATGACGTCGAAGCGCGACGGGTTGGTCACCAGGAAGATCGTCGCGGCGTCCACGTGCAGGTAGTCCACGGTGACGTCCGGGAACTCGGCGTTGACGGCCTCGACCGTCCGGCGCCACAGGTGCCCCGCGTGGACGAGCACGTTGTGCTTGTGCACGAGCGTGAGCTTCTTGCGCGGACGGGCCGCGGCACGCGCGAAGGCGTCCCGCACCACGCGCTCGACGCCGAACGCGGTGTTCACGCTGACCTCGTTGGCCACCTCGTGCGGCGTGCCGACGCGGATGGCGCCACCGTTGCCGACGTACGGCCCCTCGGTGCCCTCGCGCACGACGACGAAGTCGACGTCGCCGGGGGCGGCCAGCGGGCTCCTCACCCCGGGGAAGAGCCTGCTCGGGCGCAGGTTCACGTAGTGGTCGAGGGCGAAGCGCAGCTTGAGCAGCAGCCCGCGCTCGAGCACCCCCGAGGGAACACCCGGGTCGCCGATCGCCCCGAGGAGGATCGCGTCGTGCGTGCGGATCGCGGCCAGGTCCTCGTCCGTGAGGGTCTGACCGGTGGCGTGCCAGCGGCGCGCCCCGAGGTCGAAGTCCGTGGTGCGGACCGTCGTCCCCGTGCCGTGCAGGGCCTGGTCGAGCACGAGGAGCCCCTGCTCGACGACCTCCGTGCCGATGCCGTCGCCCGCGACGACAGCCAGGTTCAAAGAGGAGGGCGGGGTCGTGTCAGCCATGGGTCCAGCGTAACCTGCTGTCCACGCCTCGGACTCGCCGTCTCACGGTTCGGTCAGTCGACCGCGGGCGCTGGACCGTCCTTCGGGTAGACGAGCTCGAACCGCTCCGTCACGACGTCCATGGTCGGCGCGAAGCCCTCGTCGCCCAGCACGCGGCGCCAGTACACCTCGTGCTCACGCTGCCACGACGCCAGGGAGCGGTCGCCTTCGCCCTCCGCGGCGGCGTGCTCCGCACCCACCCGGTCGAACGGCACGACCTCGACGTCGGTCGTGCGCAGCAGCGCCCGCGGGTCGCCTGCGGAGTCCAGCACGATCGACACGTCACCCACGCGCGGCAGCGGCTCGTCGCCCGACGTGAACTCCACCAGTGCCGTGGACGTCGCGGTCTTGCGCCCGTCGAGGACCAGGCCCAGGAGCTCGTCGGCGAGCCGCGCGTCGTCCCCGAACGACCAGGCGGGCGGCGGCACGGCACCGTCGACCGACTCGCCCAGCACGGTGTCGAGCTTGCCCCAGCCCAGGTGCCCGCGCGCCGCGTCCCAGAAGTCGCTGATGCGCGTGTCCTGCGTGCCGGTCTCGGCACCCGCCGTCGGCTGGTCGGTCATGGTCACCCCTCGTCGTCGTCCGCGAACCTACCGACCCCGCCGGGCGAGGCCGCGCCGTGATCCTCCCCCACGACCTGCCCCGCCGCACCTCATCCCCGGACGCGAGAGAGCAATCCGGTCGCAACCGAATTGCTCTCTCGCGCTTCAGCGGGGGTGGGTCAGCGCGCGGCCGAACCCTCCTGGTAGTCGGTGTCCGACGGCTTGACCCACGCGAAGAGCTTGCGCAGCTCACGGCCGACCGGCTCGATCGGGTGGTTCTGGCCCTTGGCGCGCAGCTCCTTGAACTCCGGCGCGTCGGCGTCCTGGTCCGCGATGAAGCGCTCGGCGAACTTCCCGTTCTGGATGTCCGCGAGCACGGCCTGCATGTTCGCCTTGACCTCGGGCGTGATGACCCGCGGGCCCGAGACGTAGTCGCCGTACTCGGCGGTGTCGGACACCGACCAGCGCTGCTTGGTGATGCCGCCCTCCCAGATGAGGTCGACGATGAGCTTGAGCTCGTGCAGCACCTCGAAGTACGCGACCTCGGGCTGGTAGCCGGCCTCGGTCAGGGTCTCGAAGCCGTACTGGATGAGCTGCGAGACACCACCGCACAGGACGGCCTGCTCACCGAAGAGGTCGGTCTCGGTCTCCTCCGTGAACGTCGTCTTGATGCCCGCGGCGCGCAGGCCGCCGATGGCCTTGGCGTACGAGAGCGCGAGCTCCCACGCCTTGCCCGACGCGTCCTGCTCGACCGCGACGATGACCGGCACGCCACGCCCGTCGACGTACTCGCGGCGCACGAGGTGACCCGGGCCCTTGGGGGCGACCATGAGGACGTCGTGGTCCGCGGCCGGCTTGATGTAGCCGTAGCGGATGTTGAAGCCGTGGCCGAAGACGAGCGCCGCGCCGTCCTTGAGGTTCGGCTCGATCTCCTCGCGGTAGACGATCCGCTGGACCTGGTCGGGCGCGAGGATGACGACGACGTCCGCACCGGCGACCGCGTCGGCGACCGAGGCGACCTTCAGGCCCTCGTTCTCGGCCTTGGCCTGCGAGGACGAGCCCTCGCGCAGACCGACGGTGACGTCGACACCGGAGTCGCGCAGGTTGAGCGCGTGCGCGTGCCCCTGGCTGCCGTAGCCGATGACGGCGACCTTCTTGGACTGGATGACGGACAGGTCGGCGTCGTCGTCGTAGAACAGCTCAGCCACGGTGGATCTCCTCGGTTGTGTCTTCGGTCGTGCGTACGGAGGTGGTGCGGGGGGAACGGTTGGGACTGGACGTCACGCGGACCGGCTCACGCGCTCGAGCGCGCGGTCGGTGATCGACCGCGAGCCGCGGCCGATGGCGACGGTGCCGGACTGCACGATCTCACGGATGCCGAACGGCTCCAGGGCCGCGAGCAGCGCGTCGAGCTTGCCGGGGCCGCCCGTCGCCTCGATGACGACGGTGTCCGGCACGACGTCGACGACGTGCGCGCGGAACAGCTGGACGACCTCGAGCACGTGCGTGCGCTGCGTGACGTCCGCCTTGACCTTGACGAGCAGCAGCTCGCGCTGGACGGAGGCGGCGTCCTCGAGCTCGACGATCTTGATGACGTTGACCAGCTTGTTGAGCTGCTTGGTCACCTGCTCCAGCGGGAGCGCGTCGACGTCCACGACGACGGTGATGCGGCTGATCTCCTCGTGCTCGGTCGGGCCGACCGCGAGCGAGTGGATGTTGAACGACCGCCGGGCGAACAGCCCCGCGACGCGCGTGAGCACGCCGGGCTTGTTCTCGACGAGGACGGACAGGGTGTGGCGGGTCATGGCTCGGCTACCTTCCTCAGTCCTCGCGGTCCCACGCGGGGCTGATGCCACGCGCGTACTGGATGGCGTCGTTGCTGACCCCGGCGGCGACCATCGGCCAGACCATGGCGTCGCGCGAGACCGTGAAGTCGACCACGACGGGCTGGTCGTCGATCTCCATGGCCCGCTTGATCGTCGCGTCGACGTCCGCCTTCGTCTCGCACCGCAGACCCACGGCGCCGTACGCGTCCGCCAGCTTCACGAAGTCGGGGACGCGCGCCGTGCCGTGCCCGGTGTTCAGGTCGGTGTTGGAGTAGCGCGACTCGTAGAACAGGGTCTGCCACTGGCGGACCATGCCGAGCGAGCTGTTGTTGATGACCGCGACCTTGATCGGGATCTCGTTGATCGTGCAGGTGGCGAGCTCCTGGTTGGTCATCTGGAAGCAGCCGTCACCGTCGATGGACCACACCGTGCGGCTCGGGTCGCCGACCTTCGCACCCATCGCCGCGGGCACCGAGAAGCCCATCGTCCCCAGCCCGCCGGAGTTGATCCAGGCGCCGGGCCGCTCGTACTTGATGAACTGCGCCGCCCACATCTGGTGCTGCCCGACGCCGGCCACGTAGATCGACTCCGGCCCGGAGATCTCCCCGATGCGGGAGATGACGTGCTGCGGCGCCAGGTGACCGTCCGACGGCTCGTCGAAACCCAGGGGGAACGTCTCGCGCCAGGCGTCGAGCTGCCGCCACCACGCCTCGAGGTCGGGCTTGCCGTGCTGGCCGTGCTCACGCTCGAGCTCCGGGAGCAGGTCCCCGATGACCTCGCGCAGGTCACCGACGATCGGCACGTCGACACGCTTGTTCTTGCCGATCTCCGCCGGGTCGATGTCCGCGTGCACCACGGTCGCGAGCGGGGCGAACGACGACAGCAGGCCGGTCACCCGGTCGTCGAACCGTGCGCCGAGCGCCACGACGAGGTCGGCCTTCTGCAGGGCCGCGACCGCGGCCACGGTCCCGTGCATGCCGGGCATGCCGAGGTGCTGCGGGTGCGAGTCGGGCAACGCGCCGCGCGCCATGAGCGTGGTCACGACGGGCGCACCGGACGCGTCCGTCAGACGACGCAGCAGGTCGGAGGCGCCCGAGCGGACCACACCGCCACCCACGTACAGCACGGGCCGGCGCGCCGTCGCGAGGAGACGCGCCGCCTCGCGGATCTGCTTGGCGTGGGGCTTGGTCACGGGGTGGTAGCCCGGCAGCGCGATGTCCTGCGGCCACGAGAACGTCGTCTGCGCCTGCATCGCCGACTTCGCGATGTCGACGAGGACGGGTCCGGGGCGGCCCGTCGAGGCGATGTGGAACGCCTCGGCGATGGTCCGCGGGATGTCGTCGGCGTCGGTCACGAGGTAGTTGTGCTTGGTGACCGGCAGCGTGATGCCGACGATGTCGGCCTCCTGGAACGCGTCCGTGCCGATCATGGAGGCGCCGACCTGGCCGGTGATCGCGACCATCGGCACCGAGTCCATGTTGGCGTCGGCGATGGCGGTCACGAGGTTCGTCGCGCCCGGGCCCGACGTCGCCATGGTGACGCCGACCTTGCCGGACGCGTAGGCGTAGCCCGCCGCCGCGTGCCCGCCGCCCTGCTCGTGCCGCACGAGGATGTGCCGCACCTGGGTCGAGTCCATGAGCGGGTCGTAGGTCGGCAGGATCGCGCCGCCCGGGATCCCGAACACGACCTCGACGCCCGCCTCCTCCAGGGAGCGGACGATCGACTGCGCGCCCGTGACCTTCTCGGGCCCGACGCGCCGCGGCGCGTCGGCCGGCGACTCGGAGGGGCGGGGCAGCCCGTCCGCGACCGGGCGCGCGGGGCGCACGGGGCTGCGGGGGGGTGCGGGATGGGGACCCTGGACCATCGTCGTCTCCTGCGGGTCGAGTGCGGGTGTGGTCGTCCGGTGCGAGGGGGCCGCGCCGGCCGGACGCCGGGCACGAAAAAGCCCCTCGACCCGAGGCACCGGGTTGGACGAGGGGCGAGCGCGCGCGACGAGCGACCTGTGCGGGTGGCGTCAGCCGGCGCGCTCAGGAAGTACTACGAGGATCATCTGCACGCCCGTACCCTACGCCCGCACCTGCGTGAATGTCACTTCCCTCTCTGGTGGTCTCACATGCTGGTTCACGCGTCCATGTTTCGGACCGGAGCGTGCTGGCCAGCACGCTGACGAGGGTCCGATCGTCGCGCGTGGCGTCCACCCCTGTCAGACCACCACGCCCCGGGCCCCGCCCGCCACGAGCGCGACGACGCACATCGCCGCCACGGCCATCGCCAGGGTGAAGGGCAGCCTGCTGCCCGACCGCAGCAGCCCGGCCGCACCCGCGGTGACGGCCACCACGACCGCCATGACACCCACCACCGCAGCGATACCGCGCGGCGCACCGGGCGGACCGAGGACCGCGACGACGACCGCGCACGCGAGCACCGCCGGCGCCAGCACCGCGGTCAGCCGCAGTCCCAGCCGGTGGGGCAGACCGCGGACGCCCGTCGCCGCGTCGTCCTCGAGGTCCGGCAGCACGTTCGCCAGGTGGGCACCGATGCCGAGCAGCGCGCCCACGGCGACCAGCCACCCAGCGGGCAGCCCGTCCCCCGGCCCGGCGAGCACGACGAAGGCGGGCAACGCGCCGAACGCGACCGCGTACGGCACCCACGACCAGGCCGTCGACTTCAGACCGAGGTTGTACGCCCAGCCCATCGCGACGACGACGGCGTGCACGACGGCCGCCGGCAGCCCGCACGCGAGGGACAGCAGCACGCTGACGACCAGCGCGGTGAACGCCGCGCGACGCAGCGTCACCGGTGTCACGGCGCCGGCGACCACCGGCTTGTCGGCACGGCCCACCGCGTGGTCGCGGGCCGCGTCGAGCCAGTCGTTGGACCAGCCGATCGAGAGCTGCCCGGCCAGGACGACCCCGAGCACGAGCGCCACCGTGCCGGCCGGGGTACCGACGGCGACCGCGAGGGCGGTGCACAGCGTCGTCACGACCACCGTCGGGCCGAGATGGCTCGCGCGCGCCAGCGCGACGACGGCCCGACCCACCGGCGGGCCGGCCACGCGCACTGGGTCCGTCGAGGTGTCCGGCACGGTGCGACCGTATCCCGCGCCGTCCGACGGCGCCCGTGGCACGATTCCGGAATGTCGCGTCTGCTCGCCGTCGCCACGGCCCTCCCGGGGCCGCCGCGCGACCAGCACGCGATCAGCGAGATCGTCGCCCCGATCGTCACCGGGGACGACGGGCGCGCGGGCCGGCTGCTGCGCCGCCTGCACGCCAACAGCGGCGTGCGCACACGCCACCTCGCGCTCGCGCCGGACGCGTACGCCGGCATCCGCGACTTCGGCCACGCGAACGACCTCTACCTGGCCGTCGGGACGGACCTGGCCGAGCGCGCGGTGCGCGAGGCCCTCGAGCGCGCGGCCGTCGACCCCGCCGAGGTCGACTTCCTCCTCTTCACCTCCGTGACGGGCATCGGCGCGCCGTCGGTCGACGCGTCCCTCGTGGGGCGACTCGGGATGCGCGGCGACGTCAAGCGGCTGCCCTCGTTCGGGCTGGGCTGCAGCGGTGGTGCTGCGGGCCTCGCGCGGGTGCACGACTACCTGGCCGGACACCCCCACGACACCGCGCTGGTCGTCTGCCTCGAGCTGTGCTCCCTGACGCTGCAGCACGACGACGCCGACGCCGCCGCGCTGGTCGCGAGCGGCCTGTTCGGTGACGGTGCGGCTGCAGCCGTCCTGGTGGGCGACCAGCACCCTGCTGCGGCGACCGCCACGGGTCCGCGCGTCGTCGCCACGCGCAGCCGCCTGTACCCGGGCACGCAGGACGCCCTCGGGTGGCGGGTGGGCGCGTCGGGCTTCCGCATCGTGCTGTCGGCCGACCTCCCGGACGTCGTGCGCGCGCAGGTCGCCGACGACGTCGAGGGCCTCCTGTCCGTCCACGACCTGAAGCCGGGTGACGTCACCCGCTGGGTCGTCCACGCGGGCGGTCCCCGCATCCTCGACGCCGTCCAGGACGCTCTTGCGCTCGCGCCTGACGCCCTCGACGCGAGCCGGGCGTCGCTGGCCGCCGTGGGCAACCTGTCGTCGGCCTCCGTGCTCGACGTCCTCGACCGGACGCTGCGCGGCGGCCCACCCGGCGACTCACCCGGTGTCGTCCTCGCGTTCGGCCCGGGGGTCAGCGTCGAGATGCTCCTGCTGCAGTGGTCCCCGACGGAAGGCTGAACGTGCTCACCCTCTACTTCGTGGTCGTCGGCCTCACCGCCGTGGAGCGTCTCCTCGAGCTCGTCGTGTCCGGCCGCAACGCGCGGTGGTCGTTCGACCGGGGCGGCGTGGAGAGCGGCCGCGGCCACTTCCCGGCCATGGTGCTCCTGCACACCGCCCTGCTCGTCGCGTGCGTCGTGGAGGTGCTGGTCGCGGACCGCCCGTTCCTGCCGTGGCTGGGCTGGCCCGCGCTCGCGCTGGTCGTCGCGAGCCAGGCGCTGCGCTGGTGGTGCATCGCCACGCTGGGCCCGCGCTGGAACACGCGGGTCATCGTCGTGCGGGACCTGCCGCTGGTCTCCCACGGGCCGTACCGGTTCTTCCGGCACCCCAACTACGTGGCCGTCGTCGTCGAGGGCATCGCACTGCCGCTCGTGCACACCGCGTGGGTGACCGCACTGGTGTTCACGCTGCTCAACGCGGTGCTGCTGCTGCGGTTCCGCATCCCTGCCGAGGAGCGCGCGCTCCAGACGGTGCCGGCGTAGGGCACCGTGCCGGACACGGACGTCCTCGTCGTCGGAGGCGGTCCCGTCGGGCTGGCGGCCGCGATCGAGGCCCGCCGGCGCGGTCTGGACGTCGTCGTCCTGGAGCCGCGGGCCGGCACCGTGGACAAGGCCTGCGGCGAGGGCCTCATGCCCGGTGCGCTGCGGTTGCTGCAGGGGTGGGACGTCGACCCGCCCGGTCATCCGCTCGTCGGCATCAGCTACCGGTCCCCCGGCGGGCACGTCGACCACCGCTTCCGCGGCCCGCCGGGCCGGGGCGTCCGGCGCACCGTCCTGCACGACGCCCTGCGGGGACGCGCCGCGGCACTCGGCGCCGTGACGGTCGGCGGGCGGGCGGACGACGTGCGGGTGACGCCCACAGGCGTCGTGGCGGGCGGCGTCTCCGCACGCCACCTGCTCGCGTGCGACGGCCTGCACTCGACAGTCAGGCGTCTCGTGGGGCTGGAGCCCGCTGCCCGACACCGTCGCGACGGACACCCGGACGGTCGGCGCTACGGCCTGCGGCGGCACTACCGGCTCCGCCCGTGGACGGACCTCATCGAGGTGCACTGGTCCCCGGCCGCCGAGGTGTACGTGACGCCCGTCGGCCCGGACCTCGTCGGCGTCGCCCTCCTCGGGCCCCGGGGGGCGACCCTGGAGGCGGCCCTGGAGGCGCTCCCCGAGCTCGCCGCCCGCCTGGACGGGGCGCACTGCGGGCCGGTGCGCGGGGCCGGGCCGCTGCGGCAGCGCAGCACCCGGCGAGCCGCCGGTCCCGTCCGGCTCGTCGGGGACGCCTCCGGGTACGTCGACGCGCTGACCGGCGAGGGGCTGCGGGTCGGGTTCGCGCAGGCACGGGCGGCCGTGGCGACGCTCGACGACCCGGCGGCCTACGAGCGGGCGTGGCGGTCTGCGACGCGCGACTACCGGCTCCTGACGTCCGCCCTGGTCGCCTGGGCGACGTCCCCGCTGCGCCCGACGCTCCTGCCGGTCGCGCGCCGGTCCCCCGCCCTGTTCGCGGCCGTGGTCGAGCGACTCGCCGCGTGACGCGCACGTCGAGGTCGGCGCGGTGCCGACCCCGTACGGTGGGCCGACGCGACGACGACGAGGACGGTGGAGCATGCGCACGACAGCAGGCCGGGTCGGCACGACGACCGGCGTGGCGCTCACCCTCCTCCTGAGCGCCTGCGCGGGCGGCTCGGGAGCTCCCGGGGAGACCGCGACACCGACGGCGGCGCCGTCGTCCGCCGAGCCGGCGCCGAGCGCGACGACCTCGGACAGCCCGTCGCCGGCCGCCTCCGCGAGCGAGGGGACCGAACCGACCGCCGGGCTCGGGGCTTTCACACCGCCCGGCACCGAGGCCACCACCGAGGGCGACGCCTCGGGGTACGTCGTGACCCAGGTGCGGACCGGCGAGCACGACGGGTACGACCGCGTCGTGTACGAGCTGGCGGGCGGCGAGGGCACGCCGGGCTACCGCGTGGGGTACGTCGACCGGGCCGTCGAGGACCCGAGCGACGAGGTGCGCCAGGTCGACGGCGACGCGATCCTCCAGGTCTGGATCATCGGGACGACCTACCCCTCCGAAGGCGGCCCCCAGGAGTTCTCGCAGGACCTGCGCCCGACCGGCGGTGACATCGCCCACGTCGTGCGGCCACTCACGTTCGAGGCGATGACCCAGTCGTTCATCGGCGTCGACGACGGACCACGGCCGTACCGCGTGCTGGTGCTCGCCGACCCCGTGCGCGTGGTCGTCGACGTCCAGGACGACTAGGTCCGGCCTGCCGGCGTCAGGTCACGTCGCGCAGCCGGAAGGACAACCACCCGGCCACCACCGCGAGAGCGACGAGCGTGAGCGCGACGAGCGCACCCTGCCCCGCCCCCACGGTGCGGGCGACGAGCTCGCACACCTCCCCTCCCGGCGCGTTCGCGTCGGCCACGCACGACGGGACGTTGTAGGTCGCGTGCCCCGCGGTCCACGCCCGGACGTTGGTCGACAGCGGCAGCCAGCGTGCCGACGGGAGGACGAGCGGCAGCGTGCTCTCGACCGCTGCGACCCACCACACGACGATGCCGGTCACCGCGGCGGCGTGCCGCACGGCGAACCCCAGGCCGACCCCCAGCACCGTTGCTCCGAGACCGACCGCGAACCAGCGCGCCGCACGCCCCGCGAGCGCCGCTGCGGTCGCACCGTCGACCGCGGTGTCGGTGCCGTGCCACGCGCTCACGGCCGCGAGTCCCACGACCACCACCACGACGGGGAGCAGCCCCACCACGACAGAGGTCGCGCACGCCGCGACGAGCTTGCTGACGAAGACGCGTCCCCGCCGCGGCGTGAACGTGAGCCACGTGCTCATGGACCCGGTCGCGAACTCGGCGGTGACGAGCCCGACACCCGTCATGAGCATGCCGATGACCACCATCAGCCCGACGGTCGTGACGCGCTGCTCGAGCAGGTGGGCCAGCCCGGGCCGGGACGGGAGGAACTGCTCGAGCACCGGCGACATGTCCGCGCACCCGAGGTCGACGCCGTCCCCGACCCCCGCCTCCTGCCGCTCGACGCACTGCGCGACGAGTGCCGCACCCTCCTCCTGCCACCGGTCCTCGGCCGCGGCGAGCGCGACACTCGCCGCGGCGACCTGCGCGGACGTCGGGGGGCGCGTGTCCCACCAGCCGATGATCAGGTGCCCGACCGCACCAAGCGTGAGGACGGCGACCACGCCCCAGACGTACGGCCTGGCGCGTGCCCGCGCGAGCTCGGCCCGCAGGAGCGCGGTCACCGCGCACCTCCCGCGGGTGCGTCGGTCGTCGCGGGGGGCCCGGGCGCACGGGCCGCGCCGGTCAGCTCGAGGAAGGCAGCCTCCAGGTCACGACGGACCACCTCCACCTCGTGCGCGTACAGCCCGCCGCGCGCGAGCACCTCGTTGACCTGCGCCCCGCCGGGCGACCCCGACACGAGCAGCGCCGTCCCGACCCGTCGGACCTGCCACCCGTGGGCCCGCAGCAGCGTCTCCGCGCGGTCGTGGTCGGCGACACCGACCCGTACGTCGGCCGGGCCGCCCGCGCCCAGCAGGTCCGCCACCGTGCCCTGCGCGACGAGCCGGCCGCGCGCCACCACCGACACGGTGTCGGCGACGTGCTCGACCTCGGCCAGGATGTGGCTCGAGACGAGGACGGTCCGCCCCTCGTCGGCGAGACCGCGCATCGTGGCACGCACGTCGCGGATCCCGGCCGGGTCCAGGCCGTTGGTCGGCTCGTCGAAGATCAGCAGGTCCGGGTCCTTGAGCAGCGTGGCGGCGATGGCGAGCCGCTGCTTCATGCCGAGGGAGTAGCGCTGGAACTGGTCCTGCCCGCGCTCACGCAGGTCGACCCTCTCGAGCACGGCCTCCACCCGCGTGTGCGGCACGCCGACCGCGGTGGCGAGCAGCCGCAGGTTGCGTCGGCCGGAGAATCCGGGCACGAACTTCGGGTTCTCGACGATCGCCCCCACACGCCCGATCACCTCGGGGAGGCGGGACGGCACGGGCGTGCCGAACAGGTGCACGGTCCCGGCGTCCGGACGCACGAGGCCCAGGAGCATGCGGATGGTCGTGGTCTTTCCGGACCCGTTGGGCCCGAGGAACGCGTGGACGCCACCGGCCGGGACCGTCAGGTCGAGGTGGTCGACCGCGACGACCTGCCGGAGCGTGAAGGTGCGGTAGGTCTTGCGCAGCCCGAGGACGCTCACGGCGGGCTCGCCTCCGGCCGTCCTCTCAGCAGTCATCCCCCCGGGCTACGGCGCGCGGGACGCCGGGCACGAGGTGACGCGGGAGGGTTCACCCGTCTGCGGGGTCCATGTCGAACGCGGGCAGGCCGTCGATGCTCGTGCGGTTCTTCAGCCGACGGTACGCGGCGCGCCCTTCGACGCCCTTGCGGGCCATGTACTGGGGCAGCAGGTCGCGCTCGCCGCGGTAGTCCATGAGGGGGACGCCGTACCCGCAGGAGTCGGAGACGCGCTCGACGTCCACGACGACGACCGCGCGCGCTCCCCGGGCCTCGTCGAGGTCCCCGTCGAAGCGTGCGAGCAGGTCGTCGAACCCGTCGTCGTACAGCGTGACGAACCGGCCGCGGCCGTGCAGCCGCACGATGTCCGGGGGGCCCTCGAACGCACAGAACATCAGCGTGATGCGGCCGTTCTGTCGCAGGTGCGCGATGGTCTCCGACCCCGAGGCGGTGAGGTCCACGTACGCGACCGTGCGCTCGTCCAGCACCGCGAACGTCCCGCCGACGCCCTTGGGCGAGACGTTGACGTGCCCGTCCGGCCCGCTGGGCGCCGTCGCCACGAAGAAGACGTGCTGCGCGAGGAGCCACGCGCGCATGCGGTCACCGATGGACTCGTGCACCTTGGCCATCAGCGCATCATGCCAGCGCTCATTCGCGTGTGACGGGCACGTCCGCGACCGGTGGCAGCGCGGCGTCGAGGACGACGTCCACGGGCCCCTCGTCGGACAGCAACCGGGGGAACGTGAGGACGAACCGGTGGACGGACGTCAGCCGCGTGCCGACCACCCGACCCTCCCCCAGCCAGTCGATCTGGCCGTGCCGCTTCAGCTCCGGGTACTGCAGCAGGGCCGCACGGTCGACGAGGGTCATGTCCCACGACCGGCCGTCGAGCGCGTCGTACAGGTGCGGCGCGTCCTGCGGGACGTCGCCGTCGAGGCTGAGCAGCAGCGACAGCTCGGTGACCGCACCCCGGACCTCGACACCCTCGACGTCGACCACGATGTCGACCCCTGGGTACGCGGGCGACGGGACGCGCGTCTGCGCGACGGAGTCCGCCTGCTCGGCCGGCACGCGCACCCGGGGCTCCACGTCCGTGCGCGGAGGAACGTCCAGGGACGGCGTGGGGGTGGCGACGGCCGCGGGATCCGGGGTGCCGTCGGCGGTGAACCGCAGCTCGACGCGCCGGTTCTGCGCGCGGTCCTCCGCGACGTCGTCCCCGCTCTCCTCGACCTTGGGGCGTGTCTCCCCGAACCCCTGGGCCGTGACGGACAGATCGGCGCGTGACGCCCGGACCGCTTCCGCGACCGTGGCCGCGCGGCGCTCGGACAGCTGCTGGTTGTGGTCGTCGGACGCGACCGTGTCGGTGTGTCCCTCGACGACGACGGCCGCACCCGACGGGACGTCCGCGAGCAGCCGCCCGACCTCGGCACCTGCGGCGGGTGACAGAGCCGCGTCGTCGACCTGGAACAGGATGTCCGTCGCGAGGCTCACGACCGTCTCCTCGGCCGTCGTCTCCTGGGTCGCCAGCGGCCGGACGCGCGCGTACTCCGCGAACGCCACCGTGTTGTACCCGATGCCGTCGGGGTCCAGCGCCCGGACCGAGTACTCGAGGTCGCGGGCCGTCGCCTCGGGGAAGTCACCCGGCGTCAGGACCGGCGACGGCGACGAGGCGGCCCCGGCCGCGAGCACGGCCGCGAGGGGAACACCGAGCAGCACGCGGAGCCGTGACGTCACGACCACGTCACCGGCACGTCGAGCACCGTGGGCCACTCGGGCGAGATGACCAGGTCGAGCGTCGCCACGTCGTCCTCCGGGGCGGCGAACCAGACCTGGTACAGGACGGGCTCCCCGACGGCGGTCTCCGACGCCACCGTGTCGGTCTCCCACGCCGACGAGGGCAGGCCCAGCGTCCTGTACTGCTTGAGGTGCTCCACGTCGCTCAGGACGGGCATGGTGTCGACCATGCGGTAGATCGAGACCCCGTCCTCCGGGTCGCCGTCCAGCGGGGTCAGCGCCACGCGCAGCTCCATCGTGGCGCCCTCCACCGTCAACGACTGCACCGCGACGCGCACGTCACCGGTGTACCCGTTGGTGCCGCGCGCCGTGAACTCCACGATCCCGCTGCCGTCGCCGGCGGTCAGGACCTGGGCCCCGCTCGCCGGGGTCGAGACCACGTCCGGCGTCGGCGTCTCGCCGCCGGTGCACCCGGCGAGCACCCCCACCACCGCCACAGCACCTGCGACGACCTTCCTCCACCTGCGCACGCGCCAACCACCCCTCGTCCTGTTTCGACCGGTTCGCGAGGTTATCAGGGTGCTCGGGGGCTACCGCCCACGCCTCACCCGGTCGGCGCAGCGGTGCGCAGCACGACGGCCTCCCAGGGCCGCAACGCCGCCGCACCCCCGGCCACCCGGGCCGGCTCGGCGTGGTTCCCCAGGACGACCTCGGCGTCGTCCCAGCCGGGCCCGACCTCGACCGCCTGCTCGTCGCCGCTGAAGCTGCCGAGCACGAGCAGGCGCACACCGTCGAGGGCCCGCGTGAACGCGTACACGTGCGGGTGCTCGGGCAGCAGCATCGTGAAGTCACCGAGCCGCACGACCGGGTCGTCGTGCCGCAGCGCGATCAGACGACGGTAGTGGTGGAACACCGACGACGGGTCGGCGCGCTCCGCCTCGGCGTTGACGGACCGGTGGTTGGGGTTGACGGGCAACCACGGCTCGCCGGTCGTGAACCCGGCGTGCCGCGAGGCGTCCCACTGGACGGGTGTGCGCGCGTTGTCGCGGCTCATCGCCATGAGGCCCGCCAGGACGGCGTCGTCGCTGACGTGCCCCTGGGCGCGCGTCTGCGCGACGTACCGCAGGGCCTCGATGTCGCGGTAGTCGTCGAGCGACCTGAGGTGCGCGTTCGTCATCCCGAGCTCCTCGCCCTGGTAGACGTACGGCGTCCCGCGGTGCAGGTGCAGCACGGTGGCGAGCATGGTCGCCGACTCGCGGCGGTACTCCCCGTCGTCACCGAAGCGCGACACGATGCGCGGCTGGTCGTGGTTGTCCCAGTAGAGCGAGTTCCAGCCCACGTCGGCGAGGCCGGCCTGCCAGCGGCCCAGCACGGCCTTGAGGTCCCGCAGGTCCAGCGGGCGCGGGTCGTACTTGCCGCCGGGGCCGTGGTCGAGGCCGACGTGCTCGAAGGTGAAGACCATGTCGAGCTCGCGACGGGCCGGGTCGGTGAAGAGCCTGCCGTCCTCGACGGTCGCGCCGGGGGTCTCCCCCACGAGCAGCAGCCCGTCGCGGCGGCCGTCGAAGACCTCGTGGTGCATCTCCTGGAGGAACTCGTGCAGGCGGGGCCCGTGCGTGTACTGCGCCGACCCGTCGCCCAGCGCACCCGTGGTCGCGGGCCCGTCGGCGAGCGACCCGTCCTCGCGCACGGCCTTCGAGATCAGGTTGATGACGTCCATCCGGAACCCGTCGATCCCGCGGTCCAGCCACCAGCGCATCATCGCGTAGACGGCCTGCCGGACCTGCGGGTTCTCCCAGTTGAGGTCCGGCTGCTTGCGGCTGAACAGGTGCAGGTAGTACTCGCCGGTCGCCTGGTCGTACTCCCACGTCGGGCCGGAGAAGAACGATCCCCAGTTGGTCGGCTCGGCACCGGGCGTGCCCGGCGCCATGCCGGGCCGGGCGGGGCGCCACCAGTACCAGTCGCGCTTCGGGGAGTCGACGGACGACCGGGACTCCACGAACCACGGGTGCTCGTCGCTCGTGTGGTTGACGACGAGGTCCATCACCACCTTGATGCCCCGGGCGTGCAGCGCGGCGACCACCTCGTCGAGGTCCTCCAGGGTGCCGAACAGCTGGTCGACGTCCTGGTAGTCGCTGATGTCGTACCCGTTGTCGTCCTGCGGGCTGCGGTAGATCGGCGAGAACCACACGACGTCGACGCCGAGCTCGACCAGGTGGTCGATGCGCTGCAGGACGCCGCGCAGGTCACCCACGCCGTCGCCGTCGGAGTCCTGGAAGGACCGCGGGTAGATCTGGTAGACGACCGCGCCGGTCCACCAGGGGGCGTCGTCGGCGGTGAAGGTCATGGCAGAGGCGCTCCTTCTCTCGGGGGTGCCTCGACCGTCGCACGACCGCCGCGCCCGCGCACGCGCTCCGCCTCGTCGCGGCGAGGTCAGGGCCCTTCGCCTCGGCCGGTAGGTCGTCAGGTCCCACCAGCGGAACCGGAACCCCGCCTCGTCGACGAGTGCCGGTACGCCGAGACGTCGAGGCGCGCGAACCGCTCCGTCGCCGGGTCGTGGTTGCTGGCCCCTCGTCTCACGCGGGCGGGCGTCCTCGTCAGCGCGGCGGCCACCCTCCCCAGCCACCGGGCGCAGGCGCGGTGCCCGCGGTGGCGGTAGCGACGACCGTGGCCGTGGACGCGTCGCCGGGCGTCTCGTAGTACCCGCCCAGCACGGGTCCCGCGGCGGTGCCGCCGACGGCGAGCCGGTACTGCGCGCCCGCGACGAGGGCGCTGCTGGACACCAGGACGTTGCCCTGGGCCTTCATGGTCCGGAACGAGACGACGACGGTGCCGTCCGCCGCGAGCACGTGCATCAGCGTGCCGGCGGGCTGCTGCGAGCTGAGCGAGACCCAGGTCTGGGGCGACGTGGTCGCCGGTGTGGCCACGTGCCCGCCGTGGCTCGTCCCGACGATGGTCCCCCCGGTGACCTGGAAGTCCCCGGTGACGTCCAGGGCGGAGTTGACCCACTCGGTCGAGCCGTCGACGTACACCGTGCCGCCCGAGATCGCGCCCGTCCCGTTCGAGTCCAGGCCGTCACCGACGGCCGAGTGCAGCACGAGCCGGCCGCCGCTGACCGCGACGTGGACCCCGGGCAGGACGTCCATCGAGTCGGGCGCCGCCGGGTCGGCCGCGTTGATCGCGTCGTCCGTCGCGGTGACCTCGATCAGGCCGCCGGAGATCTCGACGACCTTCGACTCCAGCCCCTCGACGGACGTCCTGACGACCAGCGCACCGCCCGAGATCGCGAGCCGTTCGCCGGCGTCGATGCCGTCCTCGCCCGTCGCGAGCGTCGCGTTGCCGGACGCGACGGCAATCGTCCCGTCGGAGTGGACGGCGTCGTCGATCGCGTCCACCACGAGCGCGCCGCCGCCCAGCACGACGGACACGTCGCCGACGAGGCCCTTCGCACCCTCCCCCGTCCCCGCGGCACCGCCGCCCGCGGTCACCTGGAGGTCCCCGCCGGAGACGACCACGTCGGACGCGGCCGTGACGCCGTCGTCCCCGGACGTCACCGTCGTCCCGCCGCCGGCGACGTGCACGAACCCGGCCTCGGGCGCGTCGTCGTCGGACTTCAGGCCGTCGCCCGCCGCCGTGACGTCGAGGCTACCCCCGGTCACCTGGAGGTAGTCCTTGCCGCGGACGCCGTCGTCGGCGGCGCGCACCGTGATCCTCCCGCCCGCGACCACCAGGCCGTCCTTGGACGCGATGCCGTCGTTCGCGTTGCCCACCACGGTCAGGGCGCCGCTCCCGGCGATCGTGAGGTCCGCCGAGGAGAACAGCGCGGCGTTCGGCTCGTCCACGCCCTCGGGGTAGGTGTACGTGGCGGGGTCGGTCAGGGTGTTCGTCGAGCCGTCGGCGAGGACCACGGCCACCTCGCCGGCGTCCTGGACCTGCAGCGGCGAGGTCGTGCCGGACGTGATCGAGGCGCCGTCGAGCACCACGCGCACGAGGCCGTCGCCCGCCGACGCCACGACGAGCGCGCCGTCGGCGAGCGTGCCGCTGACGCGGTACGTGCCCGGCGCGGCGATGGTCACCGTGCCGCCGTCCGCGCTCGCGCCCTCACCTGTGACGACCGCCGACGCGCCCGTCAGCTCGATCGTCGTCTCGCTGCCCGCGTCCCAGTCCAGCACGTGCGCGGTGTCGTGCACCGGCAGGTTGGCCCCGAGCGCCTCCTCCACCGCCGGCTCCGCCGCACCCGCTGCGGGGGCGGTCCCGACCAGGCTCGTCACGATCAGCCCGGCGACCGCTGCGGCCGTGGTTCCTCGTCGCATCGTTGCTCCTTCGTCCCGTGTGCTGCCCGCACACGGGACCCAGGGAAGCGGTTCACAGCCGTCCCGTCTGGACTGCGAAACGTTCAGGCTTCGCGGCGAAAGTGCACGCACGCCCGGGCGAACGGCGCTCGGGGCGCCGCTCAGCCCAGCACGGCGCCCTTCGACGCCGACTGCACGAGCTTCTGGTACTTGCCGAGCACGCCCCGGGTGTAGCGCGGGGGCAGCGGCGTCCAGCCCTCGCGCCGCGCGGCGAGCTCCGCCTCGTCGACCACCAGGTCGAGCGTCGCGTGGGCGACGTCGAGGCGGATGCGGTCGCCGTCACGGACGAACGCGATCGGACCGGCGTCGACGGCCTCCGGCGCGATGTGCCCCACGCACAGGCCCGTCGTGCCGCCCGAGAAGCGGCCGTCGGTGACGAGCAGGACGTCCTTGCCGAGACCCGCGCCCTTGATGGCACCGGTGATGGCCAGCATCTCGCGCATCCCCGGGCCGCCCTTGGGGCCCTCGTACCGGATCACCACGACGTCACCGGCCTGGATCGTGCCGTCCTCGAGCGCGTCGAGCGCGGCACGCTCGCGCTCGAAGACGCGCGCGGTCCCCTCGAACACGTCGGAGTCGAAGCCGGCGGACTTCACGACCGCGCCCTCGGGGGCGAGCGACCCGGACAGGATCGTGATGCCGCCCGTGCGGTGGATCGGGTTGTCGAGCGCCCGCAGGATCTTGCCGTCGGGGTCCGGCGGGGCGATGTCGGCGAGGTTCTCCGCCACCGTGCGCCCGGTGACCGTCAGGCAGTCGCCGTGCAGCAGGCCCGCGTCGAGGAGCGCCTTCATGACGACGGGCACGCCGCCGACGCGGTCGACGTCGTTCATGACGTACCGGCCGAACGGCTTGAGGTCACCGAGGTGCGGCACGCGGGCAGCGACCCGGCTGAAGTCGTCGAGCGTCAGCTCGACCTCGGCCTCGTGGGCGATCGCCAGCAGGTGCAGCACCGCGTTGGTCGAGCCGCCGAACGCCATGACGACGGCGATCGCGTTCTCGAACGCCTCCTTCGTCATGATCTGACGCGCCGTGATGCCGCGGCGAAGCATCTCGACCACGGCCTCGCCCGACCGGTGCGCGAACTGGTCGCGGCGCCGGTCCGCCGAGGGCGGCGCGGCCGACCCCGGGATCGACATGCCGATCGCCTCGGCGACCGACGCCATCGTGTTCGCGGTGTACATGCCGCCGCACGCGCCCTCGCCCGGGCAGATCGCCCGCTCGATGCGGTCGACGTCCTCGCGCGACATCAGGCCGCGCGCGCAGGCCCCGACGGCCTCGAACGCGTCGATGATCGTCACGTCCTTCTCGGTGCCGTCCGACAGCTTCACCCAGCCCGGCATGATCGAGCCGGCGTAGAGGAACACCGACGCCAGGTCCAGGCGCGCCGCAGCCATGAGCATGCCCGGCAGGGACTTGTCGCAGCCGGCCAGCAGCACCGAGCCGTCCAGGCGCTCGGCCATCATCACGGTCTCCACGCTGTCCGCGATGATGTCGCGGCTGACCAGCGAGTAGTGCATGCCCTCGTGGCCCATCGAGATGCCGTCGGACACCGAGATCGTGCCGAACTCCAGCGGGTACCCGCCCGCGGCGTGCACGCCGTTCTTCACGGCCTTGGCGAGCCGGTCCAGCGACAGGTTGCACGGTGTGATCTCGTTCCACGAGCTCGCGACGCCGATCTGCGGCTTCGCGAAGTCCTCGTCCCCGAGCCCGACGGCGCGCAGCATGCCGCGCGCGGCGGTCGCCTCGAGCCCGTCGGTGACCTGCCTCGACCGCGGCTTGATGTCGATGCCCGGTGCCGGCTGCGCGTGCGATGACGTCATGCGCCGACCCTAGCCACGGCGCACGCACGGCGCCGGACGGGGCGGCGACGGTGTCAGGATAGGGACGTGACCATGCCCCTCACCGCCCGTCGCCCGTGGATGATCGCACCGCTCCTGTGCGCCGTGCTCCTGTCCGGGTGCTCGCAGGACGGTCCCGCCGACGCCGCGAGCCCGACCCCGACGCCGACCGCCGCACCGAGCACCACCCCGCAGGCGCCCCCGGCCGAGGCCGGACCAGCGGCCCCCGCCGACGACGGCGGACCGGAGGCCAGCTTCCGCACGTGGCTCGCCGCGAGCCGCGCACCCGACGCGGCCACCGCGTGCGCCTACATGACTCCCGCGCTCGCGCAGCGCATGGTCGACGAGATCGGCGCCGTGTTCCCCGGCGTCACCGACTGCCCGTCCATGATCGAGGCGACGGCGGCGTTCTACGCCGCCGCCGGCCAGTCGTCCGAGACGGTGGTCGAGCTGCGCGAGGAGACCGCCGACAGGGCCGTGCTGCACGTCACGTACTCGGCCGGCAGCTGCGGCCTGGTGGTCCTGCAGCCGGGCGACGGCCACTGGGTCCTGGACGAGCGCTCCGACGAGACCTGCTGACGCCCGCTCAGGGGCGCCGCAGCCGGCTCACGTCGCGCACGGCACCCCGGTCGGCGCTCGTCGCCATCGCCGCGTAGGCCTGCAGCGC
Source organism: Cellulomonas xiejunii (assembly GCF_024508315.1). Taxonomy (NCBI): domain Bacteria; kingdom Bacillati; phylum Actinomycetota; class Actinomycetes; order Micrococcales; family Cellulomonadaceae; genus Cellulomonas; species Cellulomonas xiejunii. Next base: position 1,264,897 of record NZ_CP101987.1, on the reverse strand, counting down.
GGGCGACACGTAGCGGTCGCGGTCGACCGGCTGCCACGGGTTCTCGCGCGCCTCCATCTTGGCGCGACGCTCGGCGAGCACGGCGTCCGGCACGTTGAGGCGGATGAGCCGCGTCTCGACGTCGATCTCGATCTCGTCGCCGTCCTCGATGAGGCCGATCGTGCCGCCCGCGGCCGCCTCGGGGCTGATGTGCCCCACGGAGATACCCGACGACCCGCCGGAGAACCGGCCGTCGGTGATGAGCGCGCACACCTTGCCCAGGCCGCGACCCTTGATGAACGACGTCGGGTACAGCATCTCCTGCATGCCGGGGCCGCCCGCGGGGCCCTCGTACCGCACCACGACGACGTGCCCGGGCTCGACCTGCTTACGCAGGATCTTGTCGACCGCCTCGTCCTGCGACTCGCACACCAGCGCGCGCCCGACGAAGTGGAAGACGTCCGGGTCGATCCCGGCGGTCTTGATGATCGCGCCGTCCTCGGCGAGGTTGCCCCGCAGGACCGCCAGGCCGCCCTCGACCGTGTACGCGTGCGCGACGTCGCGGATGCACCCGTTCGCGGCATCGGTGTCGAGGGACTCCCAGACGTTCGACGTCGAGAAGGCCTGGGTCGTGCGCACGCCGCCCGGCGCCGCGAGGAACAGGTCGAGCGCGCGCTGCGTCGCCTTGCCGCCCCGGACGTCCCAGTCGTCGAGCCACGCCCGCAGCGTCGGGGTGTGCACGCTCGTCACGTCGTGGTCGAGCAGCCCGCCCCGGTCGAGCTCGCCCAGCAGCGCCGGGATCCCGCCCGCACGGTGGACGTCCTCCATGTGGAAGTCCGGGTGGTTGGGCGCGACCTTCGACAGGCACGGCACGCGCCGGCTGATCGCGTCGATCTCGTCCAGCGTGAACTCGACCTCGGCCTCCTGCGCGGCGGCGAGGATGTGCAGCACCGTGTTGGTCGAGCCGCCCATGGCGACGTCGAGCGTCATCGCGTTCGTGAACGCCGCCTTGGTCGCGATCGAGCGCGGCGCCGCGGTGTCGTCCTCCTCGTCGTAGTACCGACGCGCGAGGTCGACGATCGTCCGACCTGCCTCGAGGAACAGCTCGCGGCGCGCGGTGTGCGTGGCGAGAGTCGAGCCGTTGCCGGGCAGCGACAGCCCGAGCGCCTCGGTGAGGCAGTTCATCGAGTTCGCCGTGAACATGCCGGAGCACGAGCCGCACGTGGGGCACGCGTTCTCCTCGACGCGGCCCAGGGCCTCGTCGGAGACGCCGTCGTCGGCCGAGTAGTTGATCGCGTTGACGAGGTTCAGGGGCGTCTTCGCGATGCCGTCGGCGACCACGGCCTTGCCGGCCTCCATGGGCCCGCCGGACACGAAGATCACCGGGATGTTCAGCCGCAGCGCCGCGTTCAGCATGCCGGGGGTGATCTTGTCGCAGTTGGAGATGCACACGATCGCGTCGGCACAGTGCGCGTTGACCATGTACTCGACCGAGTCGGCGATCAGGTCCCGGCTCGGCAGGGAGTAGAGCATGCCGCCGTGCCCCATCGCGATGCCGTCGTCGACGGCGATCGTGTTGAACTCCTTCGCGACGCCCCCGGCCTCGCGGATCGCACCGGCGACGAGGTCGCCCATGTCCTTGAGGTGCACGTGCCCGGGGACGAACTGCGTGTACGAGTTCGCGATCGCGATGATCGGCTTGCCGAAGTCCTCCGTGCTCATGCCGGTCGCGCGCCAGAGCGCACGCGCGCCGGCCATGTTGCGACCGTGGGTCGAGGTACGAGAGCGCAGTGGACGGCTCATCGCGGGGGTCTCCTTCGCACGGGTGACGACGCCACCTCGCGGTGACGCCCCGACACGCTACTTCGGCACGTCGCACGGCGTGTCGCGCGTCCGACCTGTGATCCGCCGGCGACCCCTGCTCGGACCGCCGGCGGACGTCTCAGAGGACCGTGACGCCGGTCCAGCGCGGGTCGTCGAGCGTCACGGGGTAGACGTCGCCGGCGAGCACGACGCTCGCCTCGACGTCGCGCTGCGCGCAGGACGACCCGACCCACAGCTCGAGCTCGCCCGGCTCGACGACACGTCGGCCCGAGCGGTCGGTGAATGCCAGTCGCGCTGCGGGGACCGCGAGCAGCACGTCGACGCTCTCGCCCGGCTCGAGCTCGACGCGGTGGTAGCCGAGGAGCTGCGCGACGGGCCGCGTCACGCTCGCGACGACGTCCTTGCCGTACACCTGCACGACGTCGGCTCCCGCACGGTCACCCGTGTTGGTCACCGTGACGGTCACCGTCAGGCCGCCGCTCGTCGAGGCCCCGGGCGCGACGCGCAGGTCGGTGCGGGTGAACGTCGTGTACGACAGGCCGTGCCCGAAGGGCAGGGTCGGCACGGTGCTGAGGTTGGTGACGTCGCCGTCGCCGCCCAGCGCGGGGTGCAGGTAGGTGTACGGCTGCGCACCCGCGGAGCGCGGCAGGCTGACGGGCAGCCGCCCCGAGGGGTTGACGCGGCCCGTGAGGACACCCGCCAGGGCGTTGCCGCCCTCCTCGCCCGGGAAGAACGCCTGGACCGCTGCGGCGCACCGGTGGAGTGCCCAGTCGACCGCGTAGGGACGCCCGGTGAGCATGACGAGCACGACGGGTGTGCCCGTCGCGAGCACCGCCTCGACGAGCTCGCGCTGGACACCGGGGAGCTCGAGGTCGTCCCGGTCGCAGCCCTCGCCGACCGTGCCGCGGCCGAAGAGGGCGGCGTGGTCCCCGACGACGAGGACGGCGACGTCCGCGGCGCTCGCCGCAGCGACAGCCGCGTCGAGGCCCGAACGGTCGTCGTCGTCGACCGCGCAGCCCGGGGTGTACGTGATCTCGCCGTCGCTGTGCTCGCGCCGCAGCGCCTCGAGGACGGTCGGCGTCTCGATGCCCACGGCGGCGTCCGGGTGGTGCGCGAGCACGTGGTTGAGGAACGAGTAGCAGCCGAACAGCGCGGCAGCGCGGTCGGCGTTGGGGCCGATCACGGCCACGCGGGCGTCCGGCGCGAGCGGCAGCGTGCCGTCGTTGGTGAGCAGCACGAGCGAGCGCTCGGCGAGCAGGGCCGCGACCTCGCGGTGCGCCGGGGAGTCGAGGTCCACCTCGGTGGGGGGCTCGTCCTCGAACGTCGCGTCGAGCAGGCCGAGGTCCTCCTTCTGCGCGAGCGCACGCAGCACCGCCCGGTCGACCAGCGCCTCGTCGACGGCTCCGGCCCGCACCGCGGCGGCCAGCGGCTGGAGGTAGGCGTCGCCGGTCGGCAGCTCGATGTCGACCCCGGCCGCCAGGGCCTGGCCCGCAGCCTGGCCCAGGTCCGCCGCGGTGTGGTGCAGCAGCTGCAGGAACGCGACTCCGAAGTAGTCGGCGACCACGGTGCCGTCGAAGCCCCAGCGGTCACGCAGCAGGGTCGTCAGGATCTCGTCGTTGCCGGCCACGGGCACGCCGTCGATCTCGTTGTAGGCGGACATCACGGAGCGCACGCCGCCGTCCAGCACGCCCATCTCGAACGGCACGAGCAGCACGTCCGCCAGCTCGCGGCGGCCGATGTGGACGGGGCCGAAGTTGCGGCCGGACTGGGACGCCGAGTACCCGACGAAGTGCTTGAGCGTGGCGTGCACGCCCGTCGACTGCAGCCCGCGGACGTACGACGTGCCCAGCGTGCCGACCAGGTAGGGATCCTCGGAGATGCACTCGTCGACGCGACCCCAGCGGGGGTCGCGGATGACGTCGAGCACGGGGGCCAGACCCTGGTGGATGCCCAGCGAGCGCATCGACTCCCCGATGAGCTCGCCCATGCGGGTCACCAGGTCGGTGTCGAACGACGCACCCCAGGCCAACGGCGTCGGGAACGTCGCGGCACCCCAGGCGGACAACCCGGTGAGGCACTCCTCGTGCACGAGCGCCGGGATGCCGAGGCGCGTCTCGTTGACGAACCACCGCTGCTTGTCCCACAGCCAGGCGGCGCGCTCGGCAGCGTCCACCGGGCGGGTGCCGTAGACGCGCGTGAGGTGGCCGAGTCCGTCCTGGATCGAGTCGTCGAGGCCGCGGGGGGCCTCGAACTCGCCCTGGAGGGGTGCGACAGCCTCGCCCTCGCTCTTCTCCCAGAAGCCGACGATCTGCGCCAGCTTCTCCTCGAGCGTCATGCGGGCCAAGAGGTCACGCACCCGCTCCGAGACGTGGGTGCCGACGGGCAGCTCGAGCTGAGTCACTGGACTGTCTCCTTCGGGTGCGCGTCCGCCACGGTGCGGGCACGGGCCGTCCGGGGCTCCGTGCGCACGGCGCACGGAGCCCCCGGACAGACCAGGGTGGGGATTGCCAGGGGGAAGGGCTCAGCCCTTCACAGCCCCCTGCAGACCGCTGACGATCCGCTTCTGCATCGTCAGGAAGAACACCAGCGCCGGGATGACCGCGAGCGAGGTGAACGCCAGGACTCCGGCCGTGTCGGCCGAGTACTGGGTGGAGAAGTCCGCGACGCCGAGCGGCAGCGTCTTGAGCTTGGGATCGTTGAGCAGGAGCAGCGGGAGCAGGTAGCCGTTCCAGGAACCCACGAACGCGAGCACACCGGTGGTCACCATGCCGGGCCCCGACAGCGGGATCAGGATCCGCCAGAAGAAGCCGATGCGCGACGCGCCGTCGAGCATCGCCGCCTCCTCCAGCTCGTTCGGCAGCGCCATGAGGAACGGCCGCAGGATGACGATCGTCATCGGCAGCGCGAACGCCGCCTGCGGCAGCGCCACACCCCAGTAGGTGTTGGTGAGCTGCAGGTCACGGACCATGAGGAACAGCGGGATGATCGCGACTGTGAGCGGGAACATCAGGCCGATGACGAACACGTTGAACAGCGCCTGGCGCCCCTTGAAGCGGTAGCGCGCCAGCGGGTAGGCCGCCATGACACCGGCGACCACGACGATCGCCGTCGTGACGCCGGCGATGATGACCGAGTTGAGCGCGTACTGCCAGAAGCTCCCGGACGTCAGGACGCCGGTGTAGTTCGTGAAGATCCACGGGTTCGGCAGCCCGACCGGGTTGGCTCCGAGCTGACCGTTCGAGCGGAAGCCGCTCAGGACGGCGTACACGACCGGAGCCAGCGTGATGCCGGCGACCAGGACGGAGGCGACGTAGACCCACGGGCTGACCGAACGACGGCGCTGCGAACCGGACCGGGCGGCCCCCCGCGAGCCGCGTGACGGCGGGGCGACGACGGAGGTCATCGGGACACCTTCTTCCGGCGCTGCTTCGGCTTGTCGTCTCCCGAGTCGCGGTTCATCACGAGCTTCTGGAAGAGACCGGCGATGACGAACGAGATGACGAAGAGGATGATCGCGACCGCGGACGAGTAGCCGTACTGGCTGCGCTCGGTGCCCTGGCGGATCAGGTAGGTCGCCATGGTGGAGGTCGCGTTGTCGGGACCGCCCTTGGTGAGGATCCACACCATGTCGAACAGCTGCAGCGAACCGATCATCGACAGGAACATCCACGTGCGGATGGTCGGGCCGAGCAGCGGGATGGTGATCTTGCGCTGCGTCTGCCACCAGCTCGCGCCGTCGATCGACGCGGCCTCGTGGAGCTCCTCGGGAACACCCTGGAGGCCGGCGAGGAGCAGGACGATCGCGAGACCGCAGTACTTCCAGGTGAGGACGCCCATGACGGTCCACAGCGCCACGCTGGAGTTGGCGAGCCACGACTGCGTCACGCCGCCGAGGCCGATGGCCTCGAGGAACGCGTTGACACCGCCGGACGGCTGCAGCAGCAGCTTCCAGATGACACCGGCCACGACCTCGGCCAGGACGTAGGGGACGAACACGATGACGCGCATCGCGGTCTGTCCCGGGAACTTGCGGTTCAGCAGCAGCGCGATCAGGACGCCGATCGGCAGCTGGATCGCGATCGACAGGACCGCGATCGTCAGGTTGTTGGTCACGGACCGCTGGAAGACGGTGTCGCCCAGCGCCATGACGTAGTTCTGGAAGCCGATGAAGTTGTCCATCGGTCCGAGGCCGTTCCACCGGAACACCGAGTAGCGCGCGGCCTGGACCACGGGCAGCAGGACGAACGTGGCGAACAGCAGGAGCGCGGGCGCGACGAAGAAGAAGATCTCGAGGCGCTTGCGCCATGCGTTGGACGACGCTCCGCGCCCCCGCGGCCCGGGGGCCACCGACCAGGCCGTGGCCTGGCCGGTGGCACCCGGGTTCACTGCGGTGGCGGCAGCAGCCCTGGTTGCGTGCCCCCTTCGGGGGGTCAGGTCTCCTGCCACGTCGGTCACTGCTCGAGTGCAGCTGCGGACGTGATCGCGTCGACGATGCCCTGCGACGTCCCGTTCGAGTTGAACACCGACACGATGGCGTCGTTCATGGCACCACCGATGTTCTCGCCGAAGGCCGTGTCGAAGTACAGCTGGACGTACGGCGCCTCGTTCCGGAAGCTCAGCAGCTGAGCAAGCTCAGGCGCTGCGACGAAGGCCGTGGCCGACGGGAGGGTCGGCAGACCCATGTCGAGCTCCGCGAACCGCTTCTGCTGGTCGCTTGCCAGGAGGAACTCGATGAAGTCGACGCAGACGTCGGGCGACTTCTCCGAGCACGCCCACGCGTCACCGCCACCGAGCTGCGCGGCGGGGTCACCCTCGCCACCCGAGACCTCGGGGAAGGGGAACCAGCCGGTGTCCTCGCCGAGGCCCTGCTCGTCCTCCGTCAGGCCCTGCATGACGCCGGGCTCCCAGTGGCCGGCGAGCTCCATCGCGACCTTCCGGTTCGCGAGGAGGCCGGAGGCCGACTCGGGCGTGCCCTGTGCCTCGGTGGCCTCGAAGCCCGTGTTGAACGGCTGCTTCGAGATCAGCTCCTCGAGGCTCTCGCCCGCACGCACCCAGCAGTCGTCCGTGAACTCGAACTTCTGCGTGGCCGCCTCGAGCGCGTCCTTGGAGCACTGGCGCAGACCGAAGTAGTACCAGTAGTGCGCCGCCGGCCAGCCGTCGCCCGCACCGACCGAGATGGGCTCGATGCCCACGGCCTTGAGCTTGTCGACAGCGGCGTACAGCTCGTCCATCGTCTTCGGGTTCTCGGTGATGCCCGCCTGCGCGAACATCGCCTTGTTGTACCAGAAGCCGACGACGCCGATCGAGAAGGGCAGCGAGTACACGCGGCCGTCGACGGTCCAGCCGTCGACCGAGCCACCGATCGCCGAGATCGTGTCAGCGGCCGACTCGGTGATGTCCTTCGTCAGACCTGCCTCGACGTGCGACTTGAGCTCGCCGCCGCCACGCTCCATGTAGATGTCGGGCGCGGAGTTCGTCTGGAACGCGGCGTCGAGCTTGGTCAGCATGTCCTCGTGCTGGAGGGCGCTGACCTCGATCGTGACGCCAGGGTGGTCCGACTCGAACTTGTCGGCCAGCTCGTCGTAGTAGTCCTTGCCAGCGCCGGTGTTCGAGTTGTGCCACCACGTGAGGGTGACATTCTCGTCGCCGGAACCATCCGTGGCGTCGTCGCCGGCGCTCCCGGAGCTGCAGGCGGTGGCGATCATCGCTACCGCTGCGCCGAGCGCGACCGCGCGCAGTGCCGCAGTCCTCTTCATCTTTGAATCTCCTCGTCGTCGCTGAGAGGTCGGACGGCGCCTAGGTTGACAGTGGTCCAGGAGTGGTGTCAATCGATGTCGATAACGTTATCGACACGATGTCCTATGATCACCGCGTGGACTCGCCCCCCCCGCGTCAAGATGGCCGATGTCGCCCGAACCGCCGGGGTCTCCGTCGCCACTGTCTCCAAGGTCGTCAACGGACGCTACGGCGTCTCGCAGCGCACACTTGAGCGAGTGCAGGAGGTGATCGCGGACCTGGGCTACGAGGCGAGCCTCGGCGCGCGCTCGCTGCGGTCCTACCGGACCAACGTGCTCGGGATCCTCGTGGCGGAGTTCGAGCCCTTCTCCGCCGAGCTCCTCAAGGGGGCGGGCAACGCGGTCACGGCGACCGGCTACGAGCTGCTCGCGTACTCGGGAGGCGGGGGCTCCGCCGAGGTCGGCTGGGAGCGGCGCTACCTCTCGCGCCTGTCCGGGACGCTCATCGACGGCGCCATCATCGTGACCCCGACGGTCGTCGAGGCACGCCCCGGCGTGCCCGTGGTCGCGGTCGACCCGCACGCCGGGCCGACCGGCATGCCGACGGTCGACTCCGACAACCTCGCAGGTGCGGTCCTCGCGACCCGGCACCTCCTCGAGCTGGGCCACCGCCGGATCGCCTACCTCGGCGGCCGCCCCGACCTCGCGTCTGCGCGGCTTCGTGACCAGGGCTTTCGCAGCGCCATGGCGGATGCCGGCGTCCCGGTCGACGAGACTCTCGTCGCGATGGGCGACTACCGCAGGGGGACGTCGCAGGAGCCCGCGCGCGCGCTGCTCGACCGGCCGGACCGCCCCACCGCCGTCTTCGCCGCCAACGACCTGTCCGCGCTGGCCGTGCTCGACGTCGCCCGCGACCTGGGGCTCGAGGTGCCCGGTGACCTGTCGGTCATCGGCTTCGACAACGTCCCCGAGTCGGCGCTCAGCTCCCCGCCGCTGACGACCGTCGCGCAGCCGCTGCAGGCGATGGGCGCCGCCGCACTCGTCCTGCTCGTCGACCTGATCGCCGGCGCCGACGTCCCGACGCACCGGCGGCTGCCCACGGAGCTCGTCCCGCGCGGCTCGACCGCACCGCCCCCCAGGGCGTAGCACCGAGGGACGACACGCCGACGACCGGGTGGAAAGCCACCGCGTCGGCACGCCCTGCACGAGCTCACCGGCGCCTGCACGAGCTCACCGGCGCGCGGCGACCTCCTCGTCCGTCTCCGCGCCCTCGCGGATACGCCGGGTGACCCAGGGCGACAGCGCGAACATCGCACCGGCGACCACGAGCGTCACGGCCCCGATCCCGCCGAAGAACGCGGTGCGGCTGACCCCGTCGGTCACGGTGATCAGCTGGGCGGTGATCGCCTGTCCGGCAGCCGGTGCCAGGAACCACAGCGCCATCGCCTGGCCGCGGAAGGCGAGCGGAGCGAGCAGCGTCGTCGCGGCGAGCCCGACGGGTGACAGGCACAGCTCGCCGAGCGTCTGCACGACGTACACGACCACCAGCACCCACCAGGGCGAACGCCCGTCACCGGCGACAGCGGAGGCCCCGGCGAGGAACAGGAAGCTCAGCGCGGCGAGCGTCAGCCCGATCGCGAACTTCACGGCGGTGGAGGGCCGGTCCCCCAGCCGCACCCAGAGCCACGCGAACACGGGTGCGAGCAGGATGATCGCCGCGGGGTTCACCGACTGGTAGAGCACGGGTGAGAAGGTCGCGCCGAGGACGGTCGTGTCCGTGTCGTCACGGGCGTACTGCGAGAGCGTGTTCGAGGCCTGCTCGAAGATCATCCAGAAGAGCATCGCCGCGACGAACAGCGGAATGTAGGCGCGGAGGCGCGACCGCTCCGCCGCGTTCACGCGAGGTGAACGGAACATCACGACGAACATCACGATCGGCGCGGCGAACGCGAGGTAGGACAAGGCGTCGATGACGACGTCGAGGACGCCCCCGGTCTCGCCACCCGACCGCATGACCAGCCACGCCAGACCCGTCGCGGCGACGACGGCCAGGACGATCAGCCCGCCCATGCGCACGACGCCCGGCCGGTCGGCACGCGTCAGCGGGTTGGGCACGGTGTCACCGGCCCCGTGCAGCGCCTTGCGACCGAGGACGAAGGCCACCAGCGCGATCGCCATGCCCACGGCCGCGACCGCGAAGCCCGCGTGGTAACCGCCGATCCCACGGGCGAGCTGCACGAGGAACGGCGCCGAGAACGAGCCGATGTTGATGCCCATGTAGAAGATGGAGAACCCCGAGTCGCGCCGTGGGTCGTCCCGCCGGTACAGCTCGCCGACCATGCTCGACACGTTGGGCTTGAGCAGGCCGGTGCCGAGCGCGACCAGGATGATCCCGGCGTACGCGGTCCAGTGCGCCGGGATCGCCAGGCTCACGTGCCCCGCGGCGATCACGACACCACCGGCGAGCACCGCACGGCGGGCACCGACGACACGGTCCGCGAACCAGCCGCCGATGACGGTCACGAGGTAGACGGCGGAGCCGTACACGGCGACGAGCGCCGCACCCGTCGCGTCGTCGAGCGCGAGCCCGTCGTTCGCGAACGTGTCGGTGAGGAAGTAGAAGAGGATCGCGCGCATGCCGTAGTAGCTGAAGCGCTCCCACAGCTCGGTCGTGAAGAGCGTGAACAGCCCGAACGGGTGGCCGAAGAACTCCCTGGCCGGGCGGGCTGCGAGGCCGGGAGCGTCGTCGCCCGCCTGGATGTCCGCCGCTTCGCTCATCGAACCATCGTGGCGTCGCCCCGACCGTCACGCACCCCGGGTGACGGCCCCGTGCACGCCCGCGTCCGCTCGGCCATCCGCTCAGCGGGTCACTCACGCACGCGGTCCGCCGCGCCCCGCCGGCGACGGCGGGTTAGCGTGTCGCGTGGTGACGATCTGCTGGTTCCGGCGTGACCTGCGCCTGGCCGACCACCCCGCGCTGGTCGCCGCGACCACGCAGGCCCGCGCGCAGGGCGACGAGGTGGTCGCGCTGTTCGTCGTCGACCCCGCGCTGTGGCGGTCGTCGGGCGCACCGCGGCTCGCGTACCTGACCGCGTCGCTGCGCGCGCTCGACGAGGCGACGGGCGGGCGGCTGGTCGTGCGCCACGGACGCGCCGAGGACGTCGTGCCCGCCGTGGCGCACGCCGTGGGAGCGGCGTCCGTGCACGTCAGCGCCGCGACCGAGCCGTACGGCCGGCGCCGGGACGACGCCGTCGAGGCCGCGCTGGGCGCCGTCCCGCTGGTCCGCACCGGCTGCCCCTACGCCGTCGCGCCCGGGAGGCTGCGCACCGGGCAGGGCACCCCGTACCAGGTGTTCACGCCGTTCCGCACGGCCTGGCTCGACCACGGCTGGCACGACCCCGCACCGCGGCCCCGCGCGGTGCCGTGGGCGACGCTCGCGTCCGACGGCGTGCCGGACGCGCCCCCGACCGCTGCCGCGCTGCCCAGCGCGGGCGAGCAGGCAGCGCGCGAGCGGTGGCACGCGTTCCTGCACGCGGACCTCCCCGGGTACGACGTCGACCGCAACCGCCCCGACCTCGACGTCACGTCCTGGATGTCCGTGCACCTCAAGCACGGCGAGATCCACCCGCGGACCATGCTCGCCGACCTCGCGGCGGCGGCCGCGGCCGCGAGCGACAGGGACGGCGCCCTCGCGACGTCGGTGGCGACGTACCGCTCGGAGCTCGCGTGGCGCGAGTTCCACGCGGACGTGCTGTGGCACCGGCCCGACGCGGCGCGGCGGTCCCTGCGGCCCGTCGTCCCCGAGGACGCGTGGACGACCGGGCCCGACGCCGACCGGCTGTTCGAGGCGTGGGCCGAGGGCCGCACGGGGTACCCGCTGGTGGACGCCGGGATGCGCCAGCTGCGCGCGCAGGCGTGGGTGCACAACCGGGTGCGCATGGTCGTGGCGTCGTTCCTGGTCAAGGACCTGCACATCGCCTGGCAGCGCGGGGCCGCGCACTTCATGGACCAGCTCGTCGACGGCGACGTGCCGCAGAACCAGCTCAACTGGCAGTGGGTCGCGGGGACGGGACGGGATGCCGCGCCCTACTTCCGCGTCTTCAACCCCGTCACGCAGGGTCGCACGTTCGACCCCGACGGCGGGTACGTGCGGCGCTGGGTCCCCGAGCTGCGCGACGTACCCGGCGGCGCCGTCCACGAGCCGTGGAAGCTGCCCGGTGGCCTGCCCGCGGGCTACCCCGAGCGCGTCGTGGACCACGCCCGTGAGCGCGAGGTGGCGCTCGCCGACCACGCGCGCCGTCCCACCTGAGCCATCCGCCTCAGGTCCGCGCGACCTCGTTGGCGAGCGGCTCGCCCGCGAGCAGCGCGGTCAGCTGACGACGCACGAGCGCGGCCACCCGCGGGAACATCGCGTCCGTGTTGCCGCCCTGGTGGGCGGTGACCAGCACGTTCGGCGCGTGCCACAGCGGGTGGTCGGCCGGCAGCGGCTCCGGGTCGGTGACGTCCAGCGCGGCACGCAGCCGCCCCGCCGTCAGCTCGGCCAGCAGCGCGTCACCGTCCACCACCTTGCCGCGCGCGACGTTGACCAGCAGGGCACCGTCCTTCATCCGGGCCAGCGCAGGAGCGTCGATCAGGTGGTAGGACGTGCGGTCGAGCGGGATCGCCAGCACCACCACGTCGGCGTCCGGCAGCAGGTCCGGCAGCTCGTCGACACCGTGGACGCGGCCGTCGGCGTCGTCGCGGGCCGTGCGGGCGACACGGACGAGCTCGACCTCGAACGGCCGGAACCGCGCCACGATCGCCCGCCCCACGGACCCCTGCCCGACGACCAGCACACGCCGGTCCGCGAGTGACGGACCGACCGGGTTGTCCCAGCGCCCCTCCCCCATGGCGCGCACCGCGCGGGGCAGGTCCCGCTGCAGCGCGAGCGTCAGCCCGACGGCCAGCTCGGCCGTCCCCGCGTCGTGCACGCCCCGGCCGTTGCACAGCACCACGCCCGGTGGCAGGTGCGGGCGCGCGTGCTCGTAGCCCGCGCTCGGCAGCTGGACGTAGCGCAGGCGCGGCAGGCTGCGCAGCACGTCGAACCCTCCCGGCCGCACGAAGTAGTGCGGGACGACGACGAGCTCGACCTCACGCGCCGTGGCGGCGTCGAGCGGCCCGCTCAGGTCCCAGCGGACCAGCCGCAGGTCGTCGGCGTGCGCGGCCGCGAGGTCGTCCAGGCGGTGCAGCAGGTCGTCGTCGGGGACGGTCGCCGTGAGCACGGTCGTCGTCAGCCGACCACGCGCCCGGCGCGGTACTCGTCCTCGAGCATCGACATCACGATCGCGTCGCACCACCCGGTGCCGTGACGGTACGCGTCGCGGCGACGGCCCTCCAGGCAGAACCCGATGTTCTCGTACAGCGCGACCACGCGCGTGTTGATCGAGAGCGCCTCGAGCTCGACGCGGTGCAGCCCCAGGCCGTCGAACGCGAACCCCAGGACCAGCTCGATCGCCTCGGTCCCGTAGCCGCGCCCGCGGTAGGCCGGGCGCATCGACAGCCGCAGCGCCGCGCACCGCACGTCCTCGGCGACGTCGCTGAGGACGATCTCGCCGTGGTAGTCGTCGTCGCCGTTGGTCGTGACCGCGAAGTCGTAGCGGCCAGCGGCCTCCTCACGACTCGCGCACCACGCGTCGACCTCCTCGGGCGTGAACACGTGCGTCGTGCCCGTCAGGCGCCGTCCCTCAGGGTCGGTGAGCATGTCCCACATCGCCTCGGCGTCGTCCGCCCGGATCGGTCGCAGGACGATCATCTCCCCCTGCAGGGTGGGCTTCTGCATCGCTACCTCCGTCGTGCTCGGCCCTGGCACCCCCGCACGGGGCACCACCACCGACTGCCCTCCGGCGTGCGACGCATCGTACGAAACCCGTGTGACCGGGACGTTGCGACACGACGCACGCCAGATGGCGGCCGGGTCCTGCCACCGTCAGGCGTTGACGCGCTCCAGGACGAGCTCGCGCACCCGCCCCGCGTCAGCCTGGCCCCGGGTCGCCTTCATGACGGAGCCGATGATCGCGCCGACCGGGCCCAGGTTGCCGCTGCGGATCTTCTCCGCGATGTCGGGCTGGGCCGCGAGCGCGGAGTCGATGGCCTCGAGCAGCGGGCCGTCGTCGGACACGACCTCCAGGCCACGCGCCACGACGACCTGCTCCGGGTCGCCCTCGCCCGCGAGCACGCCCTCGAGGACCTGCCGCGCAAGCTTGTCGTTGATGCGCCCGGCGTCGACCAGCTGCTGCAGCGCGCCGATCTGCGTGGGCGTGATCGGCAGGTCCGCGAGCTCGACCTCCTGCTGCTTGGCGGTCCGGGCGAGCTCACCCATCCACCACTTGCGAGCCGCGGCCGGGCTCGCGCCCGCCTCGACCGTCGCCTCGATGAGCTCGATCGCGCCGGCGTTGACGACATCGCGCATCTCGGCGTCGGCGTAGCCCCACTCGCCCTGCAGGCGACGACGACGCGCCGCGGGGAGCTCGGGCAGCGCCGCGCGGATCTCCTCGATCCACGCACGGTCCGGCACGATCGGGACGAGGTCCGGCTCGGGGAAGTAGCGGTAGTCCTCGGCGTCGGACTTCACGCGTCCGGCCGTGGTGAAGCCGGTGTCCTCGTGCCAGTGCCGCGTCTCCTGCACGACCGTGCCGCCCGCGTCGAGGATGGCCGCCTGGCGGCTGACCTCGTAGCGCACGGAGCGCTCGACCGACCGGAACGAGTTGACGTTCTTGGTCTCGGTGCGGGTGCCGAGCGGGGAGGCGGGCGTCGGACGCAGCGACACGTTGACGTCGGCACGCACGTTGCCGCGCTCCATGCGGGCCTCGGAGACGCCCAGCGCACGGAAGATGTCACGCAGGGTCTGCACGTACGCGCGCGCCACCTCGGGCGCCCGCTCCCCAGCACCCGTGATGGGCCTGGTGACGATCTCCACGAGCGGCACGCCGGCACGGTTGTAGTCCACCAGCGAGTACTCCGCGCCGTGGATGCGCCCGGTGGCGCCGCCGACGTGCGTGTTCTTGCCGGCGTCCTCCTCCATGTGCGCGCGCTCGACCTCGACACGGAACACCGTCCCGTCCTCGAGCTCGACGTCGACGAAGCCGTCGTACGCGATGGGCTCGTCGTACTGCGACGTCTGGAAGTTCTTCGGCACGTCCGGGTAGAAGTAGTTCTTCCGCGCGAACCGGCAGGACTCCGCGATCGAGCAGTTCAGCGCCAGGCCGATGCGGATCGCGTACTCCACGGCCGTGCCGTTGACGGCCGGCAGCGCACCGGGCAGGCCCAGGCTCGTCGGCGTGATCTGCGTGTTCGGCTCCTCGCCGAAGAACTGCTCGGCACCGTCGAACATCTTGGTCCGGGTGCCCAGCTCGACATGCACCTCGATGCCGATGACCGGGTCGAACCGGGCCACCGCGTCGTCGTAGTCGACCAGGTCGACGTCAGTCGTCGTGCTCATCAGGCTGCCCCTCCGGCCAGCTCGGGGGCGCGGCCCAGCAGCGGGCCCTCCCAGCTCGTCTCGAGCAGCGCCTCGAGCGCCGCTCCCACGCGGTACAGCCGCGCGTCCTCGCGCGCCGGCGCGAGGATCTGGAACCCGACGGGCAGGCCGTCGTCCGACAGCCCGTTCGGCAGCGACATGCCCGGGACGCCGGCGAGGTTCGCCGGGATCGTCGCGACGTCGTTGAGGTACATCGCCAGCGGGTCGTCGAGCTTCTCGCCGAGCTTGAACGCCGTCGTCGGCGCCGTCGGGGAGACGAGCACGTCGGCCTGCTCGAACGCGGCGGCGAAGTCCCGCTGGATGAGCGTGCGGACCTTCTGCGCCGACCCGTAGTAGGCGTCGTAGTAACCCGCGCTCAGCGCGTACGTGCCGAGGATGATGCGGCGCTTGACCTCGTCGCCGAAGCCCTGGCCGCGCGTGGCGGCCATGACACGCTCGGCGGTGACCGGCCCCTCGCTCGGCTCGACGCGCAGGCCGAAGCGCATCCCGTCGAACTTCGCGAGGTTGCTCGACGCCTCCGCCGGCAGGATCAGGTAGTACGCGGCCAGCGCGTACGCGAACGAGGGGCAGGACACCTCGACGACCTCGGCACCCGCACCGCGCAGCGCCTCGAGGGACTCCTCGAAGCGTGCCAGTACGCCCGCCTGGTAGCCCTCGCCCTGCAGCTCACGGATGACGCCCACCTTGACGCCGCGCAGGTCGCCGCCCGCGCCGGCACGCGCCGCCGCGACGTAGCCCGTCGCGGGGTCCGTCAGCGACGTCGAGTCGAGCGGGTCGTGCCCGCCGATCAGCTCGTGCAGGAGCGCCGAGTCGAGGACCGTGCGCGTGCAGGGGCCCGCCTGGTCGAGGCTCGACGCGAGGGCGATGAGCCCGTAGCGGGACACCGAGCCGTAGGTCGGCTTGACGCCCACGGTGCCGGTGACGGCCGCCGGCTGACGGATCGAGCCGCCGGTGTCGGTGCCGATCGCGAGCGGCGCCTCGTAGGCGGCGACTGCTGCGGCGGACCCGCCGCCGGAGCCACCGGGGATCCGGTCGAGGTCCCACGGGTTGTGCGTGTTGCCGTAGCCCGAGTGCTCCGTCGAGGAGCCCATGGCGAACTCGTCCATGTTCGTCTTGCCGAGGATCGGCAGGCCCGCGGCCTTGATCCGCGCGACGAGGGTCGCGTCGTACGGCGGCACCCAGCCCTCGAGGATGCGCGAGCCGGCCGTGGTGGGCAGTCCGCGCGTCACGACGACGTCCTTGACGGCGATCGGGACGCCCGCGAGCGCGTGCAGGTCCTCGCCCGCGGCCCGCCGGGCGTCGACGTCGGCCGCCGTGGCCAGCGCCTCGTCGGTCGCGACGTGCAGGTACGCGTGGACGGCGGGCTCGACGGCGGCGATGCGGTCGAGGTGCGCCTGCGTCGCCTCGACGCTGGTCACCTCGCGCGCGGCCAGGCGGTCGGCGAGCTCGGCTGCGGTCAGCCGGGTCAGGTCGGTCACGTCACTCCTCCCCGAGGATCTGCGGGACGAGGAACTTGCCGTCACGGGCCGCGGGGGCCTGCGCGAGCACCTCGTCGCGGTCGAGCGGCGTGACCGGCTCGTCGGCACGGAACACGTTGGTCAGCGGCAGCGGGTGGCTCGTCGCGGGGACGTCCGGGGTGGCGACCTCGGACACGCGGGCGACGGACTCGACGATGACGTCGAGCTCCCCCGCCAGCCGGTCGAGCTCGGCGGGCGTCAGGTCGATCCGGGCGAGCGCGGCGACACGCGCGACCTCGTCGCGGGAGAGGGTGGACATGGTCCATGAGTCTAGTCGTGGGTGGGTGACCCCTGTCCGCCGTACGCCGCGGCACCGCCGCCGCGGCACCGCGCCGCTACCGTGACGCCCGTGACCGGACGCTACGAGCGGCTCGACCCCGCGGCGGTGCGCACCACGGTCGACCGCCTGCACGCACGCATCGCCACCCGCTTCCCCGACCGCAACCTGCGCCACGTCGCAGCCGAGCTCGCGGGGCTCGTGAGCGACGTGGGCGAGCAGGAGGCCCGGACGCGACGGCACGAGCACGTGGCCCGCGTCGCGTCGCTGGTCGCGGTCGTGCTCGTCGTCGGCGCGACCGTGTTCGCCCTGGTGATGGCCGTGCGGGACGCCGTCGCCGCCGCCACGTCGCTGCGGGCGTTCGAGTGGCTGCCCGTGGTCGAGAGCGCCATCAACGACACCGTGTTCGCCGGGATCGCGGTGTGGTTCCTGCTCGCGGTGCCCGCGCGGCTGCAGCGCGCGGCGACGTTGCGCCGGCTGCACCGGCTGCGCTCGCTCGCGCACGTCATCGACATGCACCAGCTCACCAAGGACCCCGAGCGGCTGCGCCCGGGGTTCCGCGCCACGTCGCAGTCAGTGGACGTCGGTCTCGACGCCGACGGCCTCGCCGCGTACCTGGACTACTGCACCGAGCTGCTGAGCCTGGTCGCCAAGGCGGCCGCGCTGTGCGCCGAGGAGTCGACGGACGCGGTCGTGCTCGACACGGTCAGCACGGTCGAGAACGTCACGGGCGGCATGTCGACGAAGATCTGGCAGAAGATCGCGACGCTGGACCTGCCGGCGGTCAGCCGACCTGCGACGTCGCCGCGCTGACGAGGGCGAGGAGCGCCTCGGCGTAGGCGTCCGCGGCGTCGTCGGCGGTGAACACCTGCTCCGGGCCTCCGGCGACGTCCACGAGCACCTGGTACCGCCCGTCGGTGGACCGGGCGAGGCTGCGGAAGGTGCCACCGAGCAGCTCACGCATCTGGTCCTCGCGCGGCAGCCAGAGCGCGTCCTCCTGACGCACGGAGTCCAGCGCCCACTCGGTCGTGCCGTTGAACCCCAGGACGGT
Organism: Cellulomonas xiejunii; assembly: GCF_024508315.1. NCBI lineage: Bacteria > Bacillati > Actinomycetota > Actinomycetes > Micrococcales > Cellulomonadaceae > Cellulomonas > Cellulomonas xiejunii. The sequence goes on along the minus strand of NZ_CP101987.1, from coordinate 1,246,998 downwards.
GCCCGTCGAGTACTCGTGCGCCTCGACGACCATCTCGGAGATCGTGAAGACCTCGCCCGCCATGTCGGCGCTGCGGATCACGAACCGGTCCCCGGCCCGTGGGTGCCACTGCAGCCCGGCGGCCTCGAGGGCCACGGCGTTGTCCGTCGAGAGCATGCGCCCAGTATCGAGGGTCCGCGCCCGATCGGCTGCCCGGGCGTGCAACGTGGGCGCGGCCGGTCAGCAGCCCGTCCGCACGTCGTGCCCCGGTTGCACGCGGTAGGCGTAGCGGTGCGCGGGCCGGAAACCCAGCGCGCCGTACAGGCGGCAGGCGACGTCGTTGTCGGCCTCGACCTGGAGGAAGGCGCGGCGCGCGCCGTGCTCCCAGGCCGCGGCGAGCGCGTGCAGCGTGAGCGCACGTCCGATCCCCCGGCGCCTGGCCGACGGCACCACCTGCAGGCACGACAGCGCGACCCAGTCGTCGACGACCGCGGCCCGGATGACGGCGACGGCCGTGCCGTCCGCGCCGGTCGCGGTCAGGTACCGGGCGGGGGCACCGGTGACGATCGCGCGGGACGGCTCGCGGGCGCCTCCCTTGCCGCCGAGCCACAGGTCGAGCCAGCCGTCGTCAGGGACGTCGGTACCGCGGACGCACAGGCCACCACCGAGCGTTCCCGGGTCGCCGTCCGCAGGCCGCACGGTGGCGTCCAGGTCCCGCACCAGGACGTCGGTGACAGCGGCGACCGCGTACCCGCGGGCGTCCAGCACGGCGGCGAGTCCCGCCGGGTTGCCGGGGTCGCCGACCCGGAAGACGGCGGGCGCGCCGTCGTCGCGGTACAGGCGCTCGACCCGGCCGACCGTGTCCGCCACGTCCTCGACGTCACGCAGCGCGAGCGTCGAGCTGGCACGCCGGGTCACCCCGCCCGACAGACCGACGCGCCAGCCGTCGACCTCGACGACGCGCAGCGGCGGCCACGTCGCGGACTCGGTGCGTGCGGACGGGGCCGCAGGCGCGTGCCAGGCGTGGACGCGCATCGTGAGCTCGTCGGTCCAGTCGCGCTCGGGCGCGGCGACGAAGCCGAGCCGCGCGTACAGCCGGTGCGCGGCGTGCATCGTCTCGAGCGTCGAGAGCACCACGCGGCGGTCTCCGCGACCGACGGCCTCGCGCAGCGCCGCCACGACGAGCTGCTCGGCGACGCCCGACCGGCGCGCCGCGGGGTCGACCGCGAGCATGCGCAGCTCGACCTCGCCGTCGCGCGCGATCTCGGCGTAGGGCGACCCCGGTGCCGCCAGCGTGATCGTCCCGACCACACGCTCGGCCGGCGCACCGTCGACGGCCGGTGCCACGGCGACGAGCACCGTGGCGGCCGCCGCCCGGGCAGCGGTGTCCCGCAGCTCGTCGACGTACCAGTGGTCCGCCTCGACCAGCCCGTCGGCGACGTAGGCGTGGGCGGTCACCTGGCCGACCTGCGCGAGGTCGGCGTCGGTCGCGCGCCGCACCGTGGTCGGGCCGGCGGGGGCGGCGGCGCTCACCGGTCGTCCGCGGTGCCGGTCGCCACCTCGTCCGTCGTGCCGGGCTCGGGTGCGCGCTCGTCGGCGTCCTCGCCCGCAGGCGTCGCGACCGCCCCCGGGCCCCCGGCGAGCAGCGCCTCGAACCCCTCCTCGTCGAGGATGGTCAGCCCCAGCTCACGCGCCTTGGCCTCCTTGGACCCGGCGTTCTCGCCGACGACCACGAAGTCGGTCTTCTTCGACACCGAGCCGGAGGCCTTGCCGCCCCGCACGAGGATCGCCTCCTTGGCGCCGTCGCGGCTGAAGCGCTCGAGGCTCCCGGTGACGACCACCGTCACGCCCTCCAGCGTGCGCGGGGTCGACTCGTCGACGGCGTCCGCCATGACCACCCCCGCCGCCGCCCAGCGGTCGACGATCTCGCGGTGCCACGGCTCGGCGAACCAGTCGAGCAGGGACTGGGCGATCGTCGGCCCCACCCCCTCGACCCCGGCGAGCCGCGCCACCGCGGCCACCGGGTCGAGCTCGGCGCCCTCCCCCTGGGCCGTCGGGTCCACCACCGCCCGCAGCGCGGCCATCGACCCGAACTCCTGCGCCAGCGCCCGGGCGGCCGTCGGCCCGACGTTGCGGATGCTCAGCGACACGATCGCCCGCCACAGGTCCTTGGTCTTCGCGAGGTCCAGCTGGTCCAGGAGGGTGCGCGCCGCCTCCGAGGGCTCCCACTCGGGCAGGGACCGGCCGTCCGCCTCCGCGGCCGCCCGCTGCGCCTTGGTGTGCTTGAGCGTGCGTCGGAACGGCGTACGCCGGCGCACGGTGCCGTCCGCGTCCTCCTTGGGCAGCCCCGTCTCGGCGTCCCGGACCACGACCTCGACCTCCGCGAGCCGCGCGAGGCTCGCGGACCGCACCCGGTCCACCTCGTCCGCGGGCGCGTCCGGGGCGTAGCCCACGAGGTCGAAGAGGTACGCCTCGTTGGGCACCGGCGGCGTCTCGGGAACCTCCGGCTGCGTCAGGGCGGCCGCCGTGACCTCGCCCAGCACCTCGATGTCGAAGGCACCGCGGGACCCGATGTGCTCGAGCCTCCCGCGGACCTGCGCCGGGCACCCCTGCGCGTTGGGGCACCGCAGGTCGACGTCGCCCTCGCGCATCGGCCGCAGGGGCGTCCCGCACTCGGGGCAGTTGGCGGGCATGTGCCACTCGACGCGCGGCACGTCGTCGTCCGGGGCCTGGGGCGCGGGCCCCACGATCTCCGGGATCACGTCACCGGCCTTGCGCAGCACCACCATGTCGCCGATACGCACGCCCTTGACCCGGACCACGTCCTGGTTGTGCAACGTCGCCTGCCGCACGGTGCTGCCCGCCACGAGCACGGGCTCCATCACGGCGAACGGCGTCGCGCGGCCGGTCCGGCCGATGCCGAGCTCGATGGCCAGCAGGCGCGTGTTCACCTCCTCCGGCGGGTACTTGTAGGCGATCGCCCACCGCGGCGCCCTGCTGGTCGCGCCCAGCCGGCGCTGCAGCGCGATGTCGTCGACCTTGACGACGACGCCGTCGATCTCGTGCTCGACGTCGTGCCGGTGCTCGCCGAAGTGGACGATGCGCTGCCAGACGTCGTCGAGGCCGGTGACCACCCGAGAGTGGGAGGACGTCGGGACGCCCCAGCCCGCCAGCAGCTCGTACACCTGCGACTGCCGCTCGATCCCCGTGCCGCGCCCCTCGCCCCATGTCAGGGCGCCGATGCCGTGCGCGTACATCCGCAGCGGGCGTGACGCCGTGACGCGCGGGTCCTTCTGACGCAGCGAGCCAGCGGCCGCGTTGCGGGGATTGGCGAACGGCGCCTTCCCGGCGGCGACCTGCGCCTCGTTCAGCTCTCCGAACGCCTCGACCGGCAGGAAGACCTCACCGCGGATCTCGATGAGGTCGGGGTGGGTCGCCGGGTCGCCCGCGAGCACGTCCGGGATCGTCGAGATCGTGCGGACGTTGAGCGTCACGTCCTCACCCGTGCGGCCGTCGCCCCGCGTCGCCGCGCGGACCAGGCGTCCCTTCTCGTACAGCAGCGCGATCGCGAGCCCGTCGATCTTCAGCTCGCAGAGGTACTCGACGGGGCCCGCGCCGTCGAGGTCACGGTGGACCCGCTCCGCCCACGCCACCAGGTCCTCGCGCGAGAACGCGTTGTCGAGCGACAGCATGCGCTGCACGTGGTCGACGGCCGTGAACTCGGTGGAGAACGTCCCTGCGACGCGCTGCGTGGGCGAGTCCGGCGTCCGCAGGCCCGGGTGCTCGTCCTCCAGTCGCTCGAGCTCGCGCATCCGCTCGTCGTAGGCGGCGTCGGACGTGCTCGGGGCGTCACGGACGTAGTAGGCGAACTGGTCCGCGCGGATCTGCTCGGCCAGCTGCGTCCAGCGGTGCCGGGCCTCGGCCGGCACGTCCTGCCCGTCGGTCACAGGGGTCACGTCGTTCACCTGCACATCATGGCGTGCGCCACCGACACGGGCCGCCACGCCGCTCGCACCCCGACCCCCCTACACTCGGCCGCGTGCCCGGACCCGCCGCCCCGCCCGAGCTGCGCGTCCGCGCTCGGGAGAGCGGGAGCAAGGTCGCCCGGCGCGTCCTCGACCAGCCGTTGCGACGGATCGGCGTCGTCGGCGCGATCCTGCTCCTCGCGGCCACGGCCGCGTTCGGAGGACTCGAGGAGCAGACGCAGGACGGTCCGGAGGTCCTGGCGCTCGGCACCCCCGTCGAGGTCGCGCCGTTCGAGCTCACCGTGCACCGCGTCGTGTGGACCACGGACCTGCCGGGCCAGCACCTCAGCGACCAGGGCAACCGCTGGATCGGCGTCGTCGCCACGGTGCGCAGCACGAGCGACGCGGGCGTGCTGGGGACCACCCTGCAGGACGCGCTGACCCTCACCGACGTCGAGGGCCTCGTGACGACGCCCGGCACCCTCGAGCCGACGGCGACGGTCGCGGTGCTCGAGGACGGCTCGTCGCTGCACCCCGTGCAGCCCGGGCTGACGTACGAGGTCGCGTTCCTCTACGAGCACGACGGCTCCGTGGTGCCGCCCACCCGCGCGACGGTGTCGCTGCAGCGGCAGACCTGGGGCGTCGGGACCCTGGACCCGACGCCCACCTGGCGGGACGCCGTGACGGCAGTGCGGGGCGAGGTCGACGTGCGCGAGGCCGTCGCGGGCGAGGCCGAGGCCGAGGAGGGCGACGCATGAGCGCGCCCGACGCCGTGCTGCACGAGACCTCGCCCGGAACGACGCCACCCGACGCCGCCGGACCGGTCCCCCACCTGCGACGCCCCCGGCCGCGCACGCTCGGCGCCGCCGCCGCCGTGCTCGCCGCCCTGGCCGTCGGCCACGTCGTGGTCACGGCGTTCCCGGTCGACGACCGCGTCGAGGCGCCCTTCGTCCGCAGCACCACCGTCGGTCAGCCCGTCGACCTGCGGTACGCCCGGCTCACGGCCGCCGAGCCCGCAGGGTCCACCGTCCTCGACCAGCGCCTCGGCCCGGGCGGCGGCACGCTGCTCGTGACGTCGGGCGTGTGGCTCACGGTCCCCCTGACGATCGAGGCGGTCGGGCAGCCGCGCGCCCTCGCGTTCGCCGAGCTGCTCGGCGGGGACGGTCGCACCTACACCGTCTTCACGAGCGGGCGCTCGTCGTTCCTGCCCGGCACGGCGCAGCCGGGCATCCCGCGGTACGCGACGGTCAGCGTGGAGGTCCCCGTCGAGGCGGTGCCCGGGGCGCACCTGCGCGTCGGGCTGGACCTGGAGGACCAGCGCCTCGACGACGTCGCCGACATCGACCTGGGACTGACGCGGGCCGACGCCGAGGCGTGGGCGGCGGACGACACCCCCGTCGTGGCCGTCCTGTCGTCCGACGAGCCGTGGCAGGGCTCGTGAACGGGACGCCCGGCACGTCGTCCTCGACCACGACCCCGACGGACACCGCGGACACCGGCTGGTGGCGTCGCAACCGCTGGGGGCTCGTCGCGCTGCCCGTCGCCCTCGCGCTGGCGCTCGGCGCGTCGGGGGACCGCGTCCGCACGCTGTGGTGGGACCACGACCTGCGCCGCCCCGTCGGCGCGGCCCCCGGAAAGACCGTCGCGTACCACGACGACGTCCTGGACGGCGTCGACGGGACCTACCCCGTGGACGTGCAGGTCCGCCTCGACGGCGTCGAGGACGCGACCGAGCTCCCGCGGCACATGCAGCTGCCATCGGGAGCCCGTGCGGTGCGGGTCGACCTCACCCTGAGCGCCGACCCCGGCACCGTGCTCGTCGGCTGCCGGCTCGCCGTGCGCGACGCCGAGGGCACGCGCTACGACCACGTCCCGTCGGCCTGGGGAGCCGCCCAGCCCACCGTGCCCTGCACCCCCGAGGGTGCGACGGGGCCCTGGCCGTCCGTGGGCGACGGGTCGCTCCCCTCACCCGACGCGGGCCAGCCGCCCCGTCCGGCGACCTGGTCCGTGTCGCCGGTGGTGGTGGTCCCGCGGGACGTGGAGATCGCGGATGTCGTGCTGTGGTGGCAGCTGCCCCGGTACGTGCGGCTCGACGTCGCGAGCTAGTCAGCGCACCGCGTCCACGGGCTCGGGCCCCGGCACGGGCGGCACGGCGGCCTCCTGGCCCGCGAGGACCCGGTCCACCCCGGCCGCGAGCAGCGCCATCGTCACCGTCAGGCCGACGGACGTCGCCACGGCCGAGACCATGGGCGCGAACGCGACCCACGTGTCGACAGCCTGCGGCCCACCGACGATCCGGGCGACCAGCAGGATCCCCTCCTCGATCCGCGTGGCTGCGAGGAACGCGAGCGCGAACACGAGCATGGGTCCCAGGCCCGCGACCGCGAGCCGGCGCAGCCCGTCGGTGAGGGCGGTGAAGCGGCTCCGCACGTCCCCGATGACGGGCGCGGCCGCCTCGAGGGTCCAGCGGCGCACCGGAGCCGGCACCCGCTGCCACGCGGCGGGGCCCTTGCGCGTCGGGAGCGGGGCGAGCTTGTGCCCGTAGACGACGGCGCCCACCGTCAGCCAGGCGAGCGGGATGACGACGAGGTCGTCGAGGTTGCCCAGCACGCCGGCGACGGCGTCGACGACCGTGTCGACGGGTCCCGCGACGGGCCCGAGGGCGTCGAGCAAGGCGAGCCACCACTCGAGGACGATCGCGACCGCGCGCCGGCTCTCGACCCACGCCCACCCGTGGTCCAGCAGGTCGGTCGCGGCGCTCGCGAGGGCCAGCAGCCAGAAGGCCTCGACGTAGGCCCCCGCGAACGCGACCGGGCGGAGACGGCGGTGCCCCTCCCAGCGTCCGAGCAACCAGCGCAGCACGACAGCGACCACGACGAGCGCGACGAGCGCCCACCCTGTGGCGACGGACGCGAAGGACCCGTCGTAGGGGTCCCCGGAGAACCGGAGGTGCTCGCGGAACTCGCGGTGCGCGGCCGTGTTGAGGAACCGCGACTGGTCCTGCGCCAGCAGCCCGTACGACGCGTACAGCGCGAGGAACGGCACGAACACGGACGCCAGCACGTCGACCAGCCCGCGCTCGTGCCCGGACGTCGCGTCGTCGGGCCCCCGGCTGCGCCCGATCGCCGCGAGCGTCGGCAGGTCGCGGCGCAGCACGTGCAGCATCGCGACGATGCCCGCGACCATGCTCAGCGGCGCCAGGACGAGCACGGCCCAGCCCAGGGTGTTGTCGACGGTCGCCACGTTGACGGCGGCCCACCCGGCGGCGTGCCGTCCGGCGACCGCGAGCAGTGCGATCACCAGCAGCACGGGCCACGTCCGCAGCCACAGGCGCACCCCGACGCCCACGACGGACCCCAGGTCGCGCAGCCAGCCGGACAGGCCCGTCGGGGTGGCGGGGTCGGTCGGTGCGGCACTCACGGCCGTCATCATGGCGTGGGACCGGCCGGCGTGGGGCCGGTCGTGCCTCCCGGGGCGGGTGACACCGCGGCCCGCGGCCGCCGCGAGCGCACGAGCACCGCGGCCGTCCCGGCGATGCCGCCGAGCGCGAGGACGAGCGCACCGCCCGTGACGGCCGGGGGCACGGACGCGATGACGACCTCCTGCCGCATCCCGTCGACGTCCCACACGCACACGGAACGGGCCGGCAGCAGCTCGTACCGGATCTGCACGCCCGCACCACCCTCGTACGCGGCGACGCACGGCTCGGTGCCGGCGGCGGACGCCCGCAGGGTCGTCATGCCGATCCCGAGCCACCCCACCGCGAGCACGACCAGCCCGACCAGCGCGAGCCCCGACGCGACGAGCAGCGCGAGCGCACGACGCCGGGACGTGACGCGGCGACGGGGCAGCCGGGCGCTCATCCCTCGGCCCGTTCGGCGACGATGCTCGCGGCCCGCACGAGCCCGGCGAGCGCACCCCGTGCAGCGTCGGGTGCAGCGCCCTCGGGCGGCGCCCCGGCGAGCAGCACCACGTCCCGCAGCCGGGCGGCGGGCAGACCCACCGTGCGCCACGGTCGCAGCAGGACGTCGGCCTGGCCGGCGACGTCCGGGCCGGCGCACTGCGACGACGCCTGCGACGGCAGCTCCGCCCACAGCGACTTGCCGGCCTCGACGAGGCCCGCGACCTCCTCCCAGCCGCGCTCGCCGATGCCGCCGACGGCGAGCGCAGCGGCGTCCACCGACGACGCGCGCACGGCCGCGAGCGCGGACCACGAGCTGCCGCCGTGCATGCCCACCGCGGACGCCCCGGCGGTGCGCACGGTGTCCGCGAGCGCGCTGAGAGCCTCGGCGACGACCGGTCCCGGGACGCGCCGCAGGCGTGCGCGGCCCGAGAACCCCGGGACGGCGCCTGCGAGCACGGGCGCGAGCAGCGGCTCGCGCAGGAGAACGCGCACGTCGGCACCGGGCACGACGCGCCGCACGTCGGCGACCCGCGCGGCGATCCCCTCGCTGCTCGACGCGACCACGTCCCGCAGCGCACCGGGGTCGGAGAGGATCTTGTCGCCCCGGGCCAGGTACACCTCGGCCGCGAGCGTGAACGGCCCCAGGACCGGCAGCACGAAGCCGCCGGCGTAGCCGTGGGCGGCCACCGCGAGGGCGTCGAGGTCCTCGCGAGCGAAGGCGCGGGCCCGCTCGAGGTCGCGCCCCGGGCGGTCGGCGAGCTTCCATCCGTGCGGGCCGAGCTCGGAGGACAGGTCGGCGAGCAGCGCGACCGCGGCCCCGGTCGCGTCGCCCCACGGCCCGCGTGCGGGCAGCAGCACGGCGAACGGCAGCCCTTCCACCTCGTCCGGGGTGTCGACCAGGTCGCCGACGACCGTGGTCGCGGCCTCGAGCGCGTCGGTCCCCGGCCAGGGACCGACACCGCTGACGGCGGTCATGCGCCGGCCTGCGCTGCGGCCACGAGGTCCGCGGCGGTGCGGGTCGCCGCGACGGTGGCCTGGCCCACGACCCGCGTGCCGTCGTAGAGCACCAGCGACTGCCCGGCGGCCACGCCCCGCAGCCCGGCGCCTGCGACGTCGACCGCGACGCCCGCCGGGTCGGCGTCGAGCACGCGAGCGGGGACGTCGGTGCCGTGCGCGCGCACCTGCACCGTGCACGTCGACCCGACCGCCGGCACGTCACCGAACCACACGGCGGAGTCGCCCCGCACCTGCGCGACGTCCAACGCCTCCACCGGCCCGACGACGACCCGCCGCTGCACGGGCTCGATCGACAGCACGTACCGCGGCCGACCGTCCGCGGCCGGGCGGCCCAGCGCGAGCCCGCGCCGCTGCCCGACCGTGTACGCGTAGGCCCCGTAGTGCGTCCCGAGGACCTCGCCGTGCTCGTCGACGATCTCGCCGGGCTGCTCGCCGAGCGCCCGACGCAGGAAGCCCTGGGTGTCGCCGTCGGCCACGAAGCAGATGTCGTACGAGTCCGGCTTGGCAGCGACCGACAGCCCGCGGGCGACGGCCTCGGCGCGGACCTCGGCCTTGGAGGCCACGTCACCCAGCGGGAACACGGCGCGCGCCAGGCGCTCCGGCCCCATGACGGCGAGCACGTACGACTGGTCCTTGGCGGCGTCGGCCGCCCGGTGCAGCTCCCGCACGCCACCAGGGCCGTCGACGACCCGGGCGTAGTGACCGGTGCACACCGCGTCGAACCCCAGCGCGAGCGCCTTGTCGAGCAGGGCCGCGAACTTCACGTGCTCGTTGCACCGCACGCAGGGGTTGGGGGTGCGGCCCGCCGCGTACTCCGCGAGGAAGTCCGCGACGACCGTCTTCTCGAACCGCTCCGACATGTCCCACACGTAGTACGGGATGCCCAGCACGTCCGCTGCGCGCCGGGCGTCGGACGCGTCCTCGATCGAGCAGCAGCCGCGCGAGCCGGTGCGCTCCTGCGCCGGGGTGCGCGACAGCGCCATGTGCACGCCGACGACGTCGTGCCCCGCGTCCACGGCGCGCGCGGCCGCGACCGCCGAGTCGACGCCGCCGGACATCGCCGCGAGCACGCGCATCAGGCACCCACCAGCGACGTCAGGCCGGCCGCACGGGCACGCTCGACGGCACCGGGCAGCGCGGCGAGCGCCGCGTCGACGTCGTCCGCGGTGGACGTGGGACCGAACGAGAACCGCAGCGCCCCGCGGGCGTCGTCCTCCCCCACCCCCATGGCGAGCAGCACGTGGGACGGGCGGGGCACGCCCGCCTGGCACGCCGAGCCCGTCGAGGCCTCGACGCCCGCGGCGTCCAGCAGGTAGAGCAGCGAGTCGCCCTCGCAGCCCGCGAACGTCAGGTGCGCGTTGCCGGGCAGGCGACGGGCCGGGTCGGCGGGACCGCGCAGCGTCGCACCCGGCACCTCCGCCAGGACCCGCCGCACGAGGTCGTCGCGCAGCGCACCGACCCGCGCGGCGTGGTCCTCGCGCTCGCCGACGGCCTCGTCCACCGCTGCGGCGAACGCGGCCAGCAGCGCCGGGTCCAGCGTCCCGGACCGCACGCCACGCTCCTGACCGCCGCCGTGCAGCACGGGCGTCAGCTCCAGGCCACGGCGGACCAGCAGCGCGCCCGTCGAGCCGGGGCCCCCGACCTTGTGGCCGCTGAGCGTCAGCGCGTCCAGACCGGACGCGCCGAGGTCCACCGGCACCTGCCCGACCGCCTGCACCGCGTCGGCGTGCACCGGCACGCCGTACCGGTGGGCGAGCGCGACCACGTCGTGCAGCGGCTGCAGCGCACCCACCTCGTTGTTCGCCCACATCACGGACACGAGCGCGACGGTGTCGGCATGCGCCTCGAGCTCGGCACGCAGCGCGTCCACCTCGACGACGCCGTCACCGTCGACCGGGAGCAGCACCAGCTCCGCGCCCGCGTGCTCCGCCAGCCAGAAGGCCGGGTCGAGCACGGCGTGGTGCTCGACCGCGGACACGACCACGCGTCGACGAGCCGTGTCACCCGTCCGACGCGCCCAGAACAGGCCCTTGACCGCGAGGTTGTCGGCCTCGGTGCCCCCTGCGGTCCACACGACCTCGCTGGGTCGCGCACCCACCGCGGCGGCGAGCCGCTCGCGCGCCTCCTCGACCGTGCGCCGCGCCGCGCGACCCGCGGTGTGCAGGGACGACGGGTTGCCGGTGTGCGCGAGCGCCGCCGTCAGCGCGGACAGCGCCGCGGCACGCATCGGCGTGGTCGCTGCATGGTCGAGGTAGACCGCACGGGGGCGGGGAGCACTCACTCCCCCAGTCTACGAACGCGTCCACCCCGCGACGCCGCACACCTCGCACCGTCTCCCGCCACGTCTCCAGGGCACCGCGGCCGGGAAAACTGCGACCCACCACGCCGGTTGCTGGCAGGATGGACGTGTGAGTGCCGACGACGTCATGGCGCTGCCGCTCGCCTTCGGCGGACAGCGGCTCGACTGGCGTGACCTACCGCGGGCGGTGCGCGAGCGCATCGAGACGCTGGCTGGCGCCCGCGTGACGGCCGAGATGTCGGCGACCAGCGGCTTCTCCCCCGGGTTCTGCGCCGTCCTGGAGCTGACCGACGGGCGCGCGGTGTTCGTCAAGGCCGTGTCCTCCGACCAGAACCCCCACTCACCGGAGCTCGCGCGCGCCGAGATCCGGGCGTCCCGTGCGCTGCCGCCGCAGGTCCCCGCGCCGTCCCTGCGGTGGTGGGACGACGACGGGAACTGGGTGCTGCTCGGGTTCGACGCCGTCCACGGCCGCTCGCCCGAGCTCCCGTGGCGCGCGGACGACCTCGCGCTCGTGCTCGCGGCGCTCGACGACCTGGCCCGGTGCACGCCGGTTCCCGGGCACGACCTGCCGCGCACCGAGGACCTCCTGCGCGACGACTTCACCGGCTGGCGCAAGATGCAGCAGGCCGCGCCTGCGCAGCGCGAGCTGGTCGCCGGGCTCGTCGACGAGCCCGGTCGGTGGGCGGCGGAGCACCTCGACGACCTGGCCCGGTGGGAGCAGGACGCGCTGCGCGTCGTCGCGGGCGACGCCCTCGTCCACGGCGACCTGCGTGCCGACAACGTCATGGTCGAGGACGGTCACGACCGTGTGTGGCTGATCGACTGGCCGCACGCGAGCGTGGGCGCACCCTGGACCGACCTCGCGTTCATGCTGCCGAGCGTCGCCCTGCAGGGCGGTGCGGGCGACCCCGCGTGGCTGTTCTCCCGCAGCGAGGCGTCGCAGGGCGTGAGCCGGGACGACCTGCGGGCGGCGCTCGCGGGCCTCGCGGGGTACTTCGCGTGGTCGTCCGGCCAGCCCGCCCCGCCCGGGATCCCCAACCTGCGGGCGTTCCAGGCCGCCCAGGCCGGCGCGACGCTGCGCTGGCTCCGCGACCTGAGCTGACCCGGTCCTTCCCGACGCCGGCGGCGCCGCCGGTCTCAGCCCTGCAGCCTGCGCAGCTCGGCGGCCGCCTGCGGCAGCACCGTGAAGAGGTCCCCGACGATCCCGAAGTCCGCGATCTCGAAGATCGGCGCGTCCGGGTCGGAGTTGACCGCCACGATCGTGCCCGAGGCCTGCATGCCGCCGCGGTGGTGGACGGCTCCCGACACGCCTGCGCCCACGTAGAGCCGCGGCGACACGGTCACGCCGGTCTGGCCGATCTGTGCGTCGTGACCGATCCAGCCCTCGTCCGTCGCGACGCGCGTCGCACCGACCGCACCACCGAGCACGTCCGCGAGCTCCTCGACGGCCGTGAAGTCGCCCTCGGTACCGCGCCCGCCGACGACGACGACGTTCGCGGAACCCAGGTCCGGGCGCCCGGACGCCGCGTGCTCCGTCCGCTCCACCAGCCGCACCCGGGTCGAGCCGGCGCGGACCTCGACGGGCAGGTCGACGACCTGCGGCGACGACGGCGAGGCGGCGTCCTGCGCGGGCACCGCGTTGGCCTTCACCGTGACGATCGCGCTCGGGGCGCTCACGGCACAGCGCGTCGTCCAGGTGCCGGCCAGCACGGTCTTGTGCGCGACGACGGCGCCGTCCTCGACCGTCAGGCCGTCGGCGTCCGTCACGACACCGGCCCCGGTGCGCACCGCGAGCCGCGCCGCCGCCTCCTTGTTGTCGAAGGAGGACACGAGCAGCAGCAACGACGCACCCGAGGCCCCCAGCGCGGCCTCCAGCCCGTCGGCGAGCACGGCCGACAGGTGGACGTCGGCGGCGGTCACGAGGCGGTGGACCGTCGACACGCCCTGGGCCGCGAGCACCGGCAGCGCCGCGTCGAGGTCCTCGTCGCCCGCCCACACGCCGTGGACGCCCGCCTCACCCGCGACGCCGCGCGCGAGGGTCAGGAGCTCACGGACGGGCGGACGCAGCGAGCCGTCCGGTGCGTGGTCGAGCAGGACGAGCACGGGGGTGACGGTCACGACGGGTCCTCCGGGGTGGTGCGAGCAGTCGGGGGCGGGTGGGGGCCGGCGTCAGACGAGCTTGCGCTCGACGAGCCAGGCGGCCAGCCGGGCGCCGGCGTCACCGGTGTCGGTGACCAGCACACGGTCCTCGCGCGGCGGGCGCGGAGCGGCCTCGAGCACGCGCGTGCGTGCCCCCGCGGCGCCGACCGTCGCGGGGTCGACACCGAGGTCCGCGAGCGTCCAGGTGGTGACCGGCTTCTTGCGGGCGGCCATGATGCCCTTGAAGTTGGGGTAGCGCGGCTCGTTGATCCCGTCGGTGACGGACACCAGGACCGGCAGGTCCGCGGTCAGCGTCTCCGTCGCGTGGTCGAGCCGGCGCGTGACCGTCGCGGTCCCGGCGACCGGGTCGACGGTGAGGCTCGACGCGAGCGGCAGCGCGGGCAGGTCGAGCAGCTCCGCGATCGCGGTCGGCAGCAGCGACGTCAGTCCGTCGAGGCCTGCCATCCCCGTGACGACCAGGTCGACCGGCGCGTCCTCGGACAGGCGGCGGACGGCCGCCGCCAGGACGGTCGCCGTGCCGATCGCGTCGGCACCGGCGATGTCGTCGTCGAGCACGTGGACGGCCTCGTCGGCGCCCATCTGCAGGCCCTTGCGAACCGCGTCGACGGCGTCGTCGGGCCCGACGGTCAGCACGACCACCTGCCCGTCGTGCTCCTCCGCGAGCGCCAGCGCGGCCTCGACGGCGTTCTCGTCGAGCTCGTTCAGGGTGCCGTCACCGCCGTCGCGCACGACGCGCCCGTCGGGACCGAGCTGCCGGTCGGACTGGATGTCGGGCACGAACTTCACACAGACGACGATCCTCACCCGCCGAACGTTACCGCCCGCACCCCCGGCCGCCGCCTCCCGTGTTCGCCTGGTGGAAACACCCGGGTCACGTCACGGGCCCAGGCCCTGGCACGATGGGCGGGTGACCGACACCACGAGGACCGGCCCTGAACGGGGCCCGCGACGCCTCGGCGTGCACGTCACCGACTCGGGCGTCGACGTCGCGGTGCTCGCCCCCCACGCGACAGCGGTCGAGCTGTGCCTGCTCGACGGGCCGGTGGACGCGCCCACCGAGCGACGGGTCCCGCTGTCCGGTCCGCAGCTCGGCATCTGGTCAGCGTCCGTCCCCGGGGTGCGTCCCGGGCAGCGCTACGGCCTGCGGGCGGACGGCCCCTGGGAGCCCGGGCAGGGGATGCGCTACAACCCCGCCAAGCTCCTGGTGGACCCGTACGCCCGGGGCCTGGTCGGGGAGCTGGCCTACAGCCCGCCGACCTACGGCCACGTCGTCGCCGACGACCTCGTGGGCAACCCGTACGGGCCGCGGGACGACCGCGACTCCGCGGGCCACGTCCCCCACGGCGTGGTCGTCGACACCCGCGCGCTGCCCGGTCCGGACCCCGCGGCCAACCGTCCCTGGACGCCGTGGGCCGACACCGTCGTCTACGAGGCGCACACCAAGGGCCTGACCCACCTGCACCCCGCGCTCCCGCCCGAGCTGCGGGGCACCTACGCCGGACTGGCGCACCCTGCCGTCGTCGACCACCTGCTGAGCCTGGGCGTCACGGCCCTCGAGCTGCTGCCGATCCACGCGTTCGCCTCCGAGCCGCACCTCGTCGCCAAGGGCCTCACCAACTACTGGGGCTACTCGACGCTCGGGTTCTTCGCACCGCACGCCGCGTACGCCACCGCCGCCGCGCGGGCAGCGGGACCGGCGGCGGTGCTCGCCGAGCTGCGCGCGACCGTGCACGCGCTGCACGAGGCGGGCCTGGAGGTCCTGCTCGACGTGGTCTACAACCACACCTGCGAGGGCGGGCTGGCAGGGCAGCACGTGTCGTGGCGCGGCCTCGACAGCGCGTACTACTACATGCACGACGGCTCCGTGCCGGCGACGCTGGTCGACGTGACGGGCACGGGCAACTCCCTCGACTTCCGCCGCACGGGTGTCGTGGCCATGACGCTGGACTCGCTGCGCTACTGGGCGGACGTGGTGGGGGTCGACGGTTTCCGCTTCGACCTCGCGGTCACGCTCGGCCGCAGCACCGACGGGTTCCGCCCGGACCACGCGACGCTCATCGGTGCAGCGACGGACCCGTCGCTCACGGGGCTCAAGCTCGTCGCCGAGCCGTGGGACGTGGGACCCGGCGGGTGGCGCACAGGGCAGTTCCCCGCACCGTTCGGGGAGTGGAACGACCGGTTCCGCAACGCGGTCCGCTCCTTCTGGCTCTCGGACCCGGGCCGTGCAGCGCACGGTCTGCCCGGTGACCGCGTGCGGGACCTGGCCACGCGCCTGGCGGGGTCCGCCGACCTGTTCGGCAGCGGCACCCCGCCGCTCACCCGCGGCCCTCGCGCGTCGATCAACTACGTCACGGCGCACGACGGCTTCACGCTGGCCGACCTCGTCGCCTACGAGCACAAGCACAACGCCGCCAACGGCGAGCAGAACCGTGACGGCTCCGACGACAACCGGTCGTGGAACCACGGTGTCGAGGGACCGGTACAGCGGGAGTCGCCGGCCGCCGCCATCGCTCCTCTGCGCCGCCGTTCGGTGCGCAACCTGTTCGCGACGCTCGTCCTGGCAGCGGGGACCCCGATGCTCACCGCGGGCGACGAGACAGGGCGATCGCAGGGCGGCAACAACAACGCGTACTGCCAGGACAACGAGATCTCCTGGGTGCGCTGGGACCTGTCACGGTGGCGCGAGGACCTCCTCGCGACCGCACGGCACCTCCTCGCCCTGCGGCGCGAGCACCCCGCCCTGCGGGCCGAGACGTTCTACTCCGGTGCCCCGCGCGTTCCCGGGGGACCGCCGGACCTCGGCTGGTACGGCGCCGACGGCGTGCCGTTCGACCACGGCCGCTGGCACGACGCCTCGATCCGCACCTTTCAGATGGTCCGCGTCGCTCCGGTACCCGCTGACGACCAGGTCCTGCTGGTCGTCAACGGCGCGCTCGACGCCGTCGCCGTGCGGCTCGCGGACGGCGACACGACGCCGTGGACGCTCGCGTGGGACTCGGTCTGGGAACACCCGGCGGAGGTGTCCACGGCCGCGATCTCAGGGGGTCTGCACCAGTCCGCCGGGTCGGTGACGACGGTGGAGCCGCTGAGCATGCGGGTGTACGTCCGCCCCTGACGCAGGACCTCCGGGCGGGTAGCGTGCGCGCATGACGCACACCCACGACGTCGTGGTGGTCGGTGCCGGGCTCGCGGGCCTGGCCACCACAGCCGAGCTGCTCGCGGCCGGCCGCAGGGTCCTGCTCCTGGACGCCGAGCCCCCCGCGAGTCTGGGCGGGCAGGCGTGGTGGTCGTTCGGAGGGCTGTTCCTCGTCGACTCGCCGGAGCAGCGCCGGCTCGGGGTGCGGGACAGCGCGGAGCTCGCCCTGGCCGACTGGCTCGGGTCGGCAGCGTTCGCCGACGACGGGTCCGACCGGTGGGGTCGCGCCTGGGCAGAGAGCTTCGTCGAGTTCGCCGCGGGTGACCTGAGGCAGTGGCTGCACCGTCAGGGTGTGCGCTGGTTCCCCCTCGTGCAGTGGGCCGAGCGCGGTGGCTACCTGGCGGACGGGCACGGCAACTCGGTGCCGCGGTTCCACGTCACGTGGGGTACCGGCCCCGGTCTCCTCGAGCCCTTCGTGCGCGCGTTGCTCGCCGGTCACCGCGACGGGCGCGTCGAGGTGCGGTTCCGGCACCGGGCCACCGCCCTGACGACGACCGACGGTCGCGTGACGGGGGTCCGCGGGGACGTGCTCGCCAGCGACGGCGTCGAGCGCGGTGCGCCGTCGTCGCGCGCGGTGGTGGGCGCGTTCGAGGTCGACGCCCCGGTGGTCGTCGTCGCCACGGGAGGCATCGGCGCGAACCACGAGCTGGTGCGCGCGACGTGGCCCACGTCCGCGGGGCGCCTGCCGGCCCGGATGCTGTCCGGTGTCCCCGACCACGTCGACGGCTCGGGGATCGAGGCCGCGCGGGCGGCCGGCGCGCACGTCGCGCACGTCGGGCGCATGTGGCACTACCCCGAGGGGATCGCGAACCACTCGCCGGTGTGGTCGTCGCACGGCATCCGGATCCTCCCGGGCCCCAGCGCGCTGTGGCTCGACGCCGACGGGCAGCGGCTGCCCGCGCCGCTGTTCCCGGGCTTCGACTCGCTGGGCGCGCTCCAGCACGTCACGTCCCGCGGCGACGACCACTCGTGGTTCGTGCTCGACCGCACGATCCTCGGCAAGGAGCTCGCGCTGTCCGGGTCGGAGCAGAACCCCGACCTCACGGGCCGGGACGTCGCCCTGCTGCTGCAGCGCGTGCGACGTGGGGCGGTCGGGCCCGTCGAGATGTTCGCGCAGCGCTCGCCGGAGTTCGTGGCCGCGGCCACGCCCGCCGAGCTGGCTGCCGGCATGAACGCGCTCACCGGCACGTCGCGCATCGACCCCGACGCCCTCGCCCGCACGATCGCGGCGCGCGACGCGCAGGTGGCGACGGGACTCGGCAAGGACCTGCAGGTCACGGCGACCGCCATGGCGCGTCGGTACGTCGTGGACCGTGCGATCCGCGTCGCCCCGCCGCACCGCCTGCTCGACCCCGCCCACGGCCCGCTGTACGCCGTGCGCCTGTCCGTCCTCACGCGCAAGACGCTCGGAGGCCTGGCCACCGACCTCGAGGGCCGCGTCCTGCGCCCCGACGGTGAGGTGCTGCCCGGGCTGTGGGCCGTCGGCGAGGCCTCCGGGTTCGGCGGCGGCGGCGTCCACGGCCACCGCGCCCTGGAGGGCACCTTCCTGGCAGGCTGCCTCCACACCGCCCGAACCACAGCCCGATCCCTCCCCACCCCCCACTAACCCCCCAACCCCCACCCGCCGAACTCCACGTTTGGCGGCTTCCGACCCGCCAGAAGCCGCCAAAGGGCGAGGTCGTCGGCGTGAAATCCCGGGATACGGACGGCTTCGCGACGGGGTCGCCCACGAGACGAGGGCTTCCGGACGGCCCGTCGCCAGGGGTTCGGACCGTGTCACCGCAGGTGGCGGCGGATGGTGCTCGGGACGACGTGCCTGGCCCTGATGTCCTCGGCCGTGAACCGCACGAGGACGGCGTCGGCGGCGGCGATGGCGTTCTGGCGGCGCCGGTCCTCGTACAACGCCGCCGGGGTGGAGTGCGGACCCGCGCCGTCCACCTCGGCGACGAGCAGCCGCCCGTCGCGCTGGATCCAGCCGAGGTCACCGCGGGCGACGACCCGCCCGGCACGGTCGCGCACGGGGACCTGGACGTCGTGCGGCGGGATCCCGGCGTCGACGCACTGCAGGCGGGCCCACGTCTCGAGGGGGGACTGCGCGCGCCCGTCGACGAGGTGCCACCACTCCGCGAGCCGAGCCGCCCCACGTCTGCCGCGCGCCCGCGCACGGACGCCCCCGAGGTCCCCGGCCAGGACGAGCCCGCGCTGCAGCGCCGAGTCCAGGACCGCGACGGCGTGGTCGCGGCCGAGCTCGCAGACGGCCTGCGCGAGCGCGAGCTCGGGCACCACGGCGCGCGCTCCCCCGACGACCACGACGTCCCCGGTGCCGAAGCACCGGGTCACGGACCCGGTGACGGGTTCACCACCGCGTGGACGCCGGCCGTCGGCTGAGGGCAGCGCCGCCTCGGGTCGGATCGTCGCCGGCAGCCCTTGGACACCATGCAGCGCGAGGGCGCAGCACCCGACCGCGACCGCACGCGAAGGGCCGAGCGCGAGCAGCGCTGTCCACGCTGCGCGTCGGCGCAGGTGGTCGAGGTCGCGTGGTGCGGTGGGAGCGCCCCCGCGGTCCGCTCCGGGCCGACCACCCGGCGCGGGCGCGGCGAACACGTGGGGACCGTGCCTGCGGACGACCGCCGGCGCCGCGTCATGCACGCCGCGCACGACGGGGACGAGCTCCCCGGCCCGTCCCAGTGCCGCACGGCGGTCGCGCGTCAGGCCCGCACGCTCGCACTGCGCGGTGGACAGCAGTCCCTCCTGACGTGCGGCTGTGTCGAGCAAGGGGTCGGGCACGGGCGTCGGTCGGCGCATCCGCCGACTCCACAGCACGGGCGGGTCACCCCGGCGCCACGCCGACCAACCGGTGGATCGCCCGCCGCCTCCGGCCCCTGTGGACGGCTCACCACCCCCACCCACCCCGACCCCACCCATCCCCCACGGCGGCTCCTCGTCCGCTACGCCGTGATCGCTGGCCGCGACCTGCCCCTTTGGCGGCTTCTGGACCGTCAGAAGCCGCCAAAGGACGAGTTCGTCGGAAGGGAAGGGGGTGGGGTGGGGTGGCGGGGCGGTCAGGAAGCCGTCGTCAGGAAGCCGTCGTCACCAGGCCCGCCGACGCCACGGACGTCAGTGCCTCGTGCCGCGGGACGACGCGGACCGTGTAGCCGAAGGTGCCGGTCGCGGTCAGGTCGACGTCCCCCGAGTACCGGTAGCGGTCGGCCTCGAGCGTGTCGTCCAGCGCCAGCGCCGTGACCGTGAACTCCTGGATCTCGTCGTCGGGCCCGACGGGTCCGTGAACCACCTGCACCTCGACGTCCGCGGGTTCGAGGTCGCCCAGGTCCACCCACGCCTGCACGTGGAGCCGGTCGCCGACCTGCGGCGACGTGCCCACGCCCGATGCGTCGACGTGGTCGACGACGACCTTGGGCCACGCGTCACGCACGCGAGCGCGCCAGTCCGCGAGCGCGACCGCCCGCGCCCGGTCGTCGGCCGCGAGCGCTGCCCCGGCGGCGGCGGCCGGCACGTAGAGGTGCGCGACGTAGTCGGCGACCATGCGCGTGGCCTGGACCTTCGGGCCCAGCGTCGCGAGGGTGTGACGCACCATCTCCAGCCACCGGCGGGGGACGTCGTGGTCGTCCCGGTCGTAGAACGTCGGCACGATCTGCTGCTCCAGCACGTCGTACAGCGCCCCGGCCTCGGCGTCGTCGCGGGCGTCGGGATCGTCCACACCGTCGGCGGTCGGGATGACCCAGCCGTTGTCGTCGTCGTGCCACTCGTGCCACCAGCCGTCCAGGACGGACAGGTTCAGCCCACCGTTGAGCGCGACCTTCATGCCCGACGTACCGCAGGCCTCGAGCGGTCGCAGCGGGTTGTTGAGCCAGACGTCGCACCCCGGATACAGCGTCGCGGCCATGCGCATGTCGTGGTCCGGCAGGAAGACGATGCGGTGGCGGACGTCGTGCCGGTCGGCGAACTCGACCAGCTCGGCGACGAGCCCCTTGCCCGGCTCGTCGGCGGGGTGGGCCTTGCCCGCGACGACGACCTGGACGGGCCGCAGCGGGTCGAGCAGGAGCGCTGCGAACCGCTCCGGGTCCGCGAGCATGAGGGTCAGCCGCTTGTACGTCGGCACACGGCGCGCGAAGCCGATGGTCAGCACGTCGGGCGACAACGCGTCGTCGACCCACCGCAGGTCGGCGGCCGGTGCGCCGCGCCGCAGCCACGACGCGCGCACCCGCCTGCGCACGTCCTCCACGAGGCGGGTGCGCAGACGCCGGCGCAGCTCCCACAGCTCGGCGTCGCCGACGGTGCCGCCGGTCTCCCAGCCGGCGCCGGTCGCCAGATCCTGCGCGGTCATGCGCCGCGCCGCCAGGGCCGTCACCTCGGGCGCGACCCACGTCGGCGCGTGCACGCCGTTCGTGATGGACCCGATCGGCACCTCCTGGGCGTCGAACCCGGGCCACAGGCCCGCGAACATCTCGCGCGAGACCCGTCCGTGCAGGCGGGACACGCCGTTGGCGCGCCCGGCGAGGCGCAGCCCCATGACCGCCATGTTGAAGAGCCGGGGGTCCCCGCCCGCGTGGTCCTCGACCCCCAGGGCGACGACATCGGCGACGGGGAGGGTGGCCTCCTCGTCGAACGCCCCGACGTACTGCTCGACGACCCGCCTCTCGAACCGGTCGATGCCGGCGGGGACGGGCGTGTGCGTCGTGAAGATCGTGGTCGCGCGGACGATCTCGAGCGCGGTGGCGTAGGACGCGCCGTCGGCGACGAGCTCGCGGACCCGCTCGACGCCGAGGAAGCCCGCGTGCCCCTCGTTGGTGTGGAAGACCTCGGGTGCGGCACCACCGGTGAGCCGCGCGTACGTACGCAGCGCCCGCACGCCGCCGACGCCCAGCAGCAGCTCCTGCTCCAGCCTGTGCGTGCCGGCGCCGCCGTAGAGGCGGTCCGTGACGGCCCGCCCGGCGTCGTCGTTGGCGGGCACGTCCGAGTCGAGGAGCAGCAGCGGGACCCGCCCGACCTGCGCCACCCAGACCTGCGCGGAGAGCACGCGGCCGGCGGGCAGCGCGAGCTCGACCCGCGCAGGTGACCCGTCGGCCTCCCGCAGCAACGACAGCGGCAGGGCGTCGGGGTCGAGCACGGGGTACGTCTCGGTCTGACGCCCCGAGCGGTCGAGCACCTGGCGGAAGTACCCGGCGCGGTACAGCAGACCGACGCCGACGACGGGCACGCCCAGGTCGGAGGCCGCCTTCAGGTGGTCACCGGCGAGCACGCCCAGACCGCCCGAGTACTGCGGGAGGGCCGCGGCGACACCGTACTCGGGCGAGAAGTACGCGACCGAGGCGGGCAACGTCGTCGCGGTCTGCTGCTGGTACCAGCGCGGCTGCTCGCAGTAGGCCCGGAGGTCCGCGGCGGCGGCGCGCACGCGCGCGACCTGGTCGGGGTCCGCCGCGAGCTCGTCGAGACGCTCGCGTTCCAGCGCGCCGAGGAACGCCACCGGGTCGCCGTCGACCTGCTCCCACACGGCGGGGTCGAGGTCCGCGAAGACGGCGCGGGTGCCGGGGTGCCACGCCCAGCGCAGGTTGTGCGCCAGCTCCTCGAGGCCGACGAGAGGTGCGGGGAGCACGGTGCGGACGGTGAACCGGCGGATCGCTCTCACGGGCGCAGACTACGCAGATCGGACGCATCTCACAGCCACCACGCCCCCGCGATCCGGACAATCGTCCTGATCTGCGGCAGGACGGGCCACGGCGGCCCGCGGCGCGCCGACCGACGCGCGGCCAGCGGATGCCACCACCCCTGCGGGCCGGATAGGTTCGGGACCGTGACGACTTCTCGCCGCTCTCGTCGCACGTCACCGGCCACCCCCCCGGGTCGCCCACGTGCGGACGTCCCCGTGCCCGCACCGGAGCAGCCGGACGCCGCCCCCGGCAGCCCTGCGGCACCCCCGGCACCCCCTGTCGCCGCGACAGCGCCCCCGGCTGCCGCCGCCGCGCGCGCGGCTGCCGCGGCCGCGCGCGCGGCCGACGACGCACCGGACGCACCCGCCACCGTGCGAGGGCGGGGCGCCGACGCCGACGTCCTCCCGGTCGGACGCATCCCCGTGCTCGACGTCTTCCCGGTCGCCGAGGAGGGGCGGTTCCCCGCCAAGGCTGTCGTCGGGGAGTCCGTGCCGATCCGGGCGACGGTGATCCGGGAGGGTCACGACGCCCTCGGCGCCACCGCGGTCCTGCTGCGACCGGACGGGTCGATGCACTCGTCGGCGCGCATGATCGACATCGCTCCTGGTCTCGACCGGTACGAGGCGCGGCTCGTCCCGGACACCGAGGGCGAGTGGTCGTTCCGCGTCGAGGGCTGGTCCGACCCCTACGGCACGTGGGCCCATGACGCGGCGATCAAGGTCGAGGCGGGGATCGACGTCGAGCTCATGCTCACCGAGGGCACGCTGGTGCTGGAGCGCGCGGTGCGGCGCACGGGCGACGACGCGATGCCCGAGCGGGACGCCCGCGTCCTGGTCGACGCGGTCGCCGCGCTGCGCGACACCTCGCGCCCGCCCCTGGCACGGCTGGCCGCGGCGCTGTCCTGGCAGGTCCGCCAGGTGCTGGCGCGGTGGCCGCTGCGCGACATGGTCACGGCGTCCCGCACGTACCCGCTGGTGGTGCACCGGAAGCTGGCGCTGTCCGGCTCCTGGTACGAGATGTTCCCGCGGTCGCACGGCGCGACGTTCGACGAGGCCACCCAGCGGTGGACGTCCGGGACCCTGCGGACGGCCGCGAACCAGCTCCCCCGCATCGCGGCGATGGGCTTCGACGTGGTCTACCTGACGCCGATCCACCCCATCGGCACGACGTACCGCAAGGGCCGCAACAACGCGCTGACGGCGCTGCCCGGGGACCCCGGCTCGCCGTACGCGATCGGCTCGCCGGACGGCGGGCACGACTCGATCGAGCCGTCGCTCGGCACGTTCGACGACTTCGACGCGTTCGTCGCGCGTGCCCGCTCGCTGGGGATGGAGGTCGCGCTGGACGTCGCCCTGCAGGCCTCGCCCGACCACCCCTGGGTCAAGGAGCACCCGGAGTGGTTCACGACGCGAGCCGACGGGTCCATCGCCTACGCGGAGAACCCGCCCAAGAAGTACCAGGACATCTACCCGCTGAACTTCGACAACGACCCCGAGGGCATCTACGCGGAGATCCGCCGTGTCCTGCAGGTGTGGATCGACCACGGCGTCACGGCGTTCCGCGTCGACAACCCGCACACGAAGCCGCTGTCGTTCTGGCAGCGACTGCTGGCCGACGTGCACGCGGCGCACCCCGAGATCATCTTCCTGTCCGAGGCGTTCACGCGTCCGGCGATGATGCTCACGCTCGCCAAGATCGGGTTCCACCAGTCGTACACGTACTTCACGTGGCGCAACACGAAGGCGGAGCTCGAGGAGTACCTCGCGCGGGTCGGCGGCGACGAGGCGCCGTGGCTGCGCCCGAGCTTCTGGCCGACGACCCACGACATCCTGCCGCCCTACCTGCAGCACGGTGGTGTCGCCGGGTTCGCCGTCCGCGCGGTGCTCGCGGCGACCGGCTCGCCGACCTGGGGCGTGTACTCCGGGTACGAGCTGGCGGAGAGCGTGCCGCGTCCGGGCGTCGAGGAGCAGATCGACAACGAGAAGTACGAGTTCCGGCCGCGGGACTGGTCCCGGGCGGACGACCTCGGCATCGCCCTGCTCATCGGTCGGCTCAACGAGATCCGGCGGGCGCACCCTGCGCTGCAGCAGCTGCAGAACGTCCGGGTCCACCCGACCACGGACGACGCGCTCGTCTGCTTCTCGCGCCACCTGGACGCGGCGCACTCCCCGACCGGTCGACCGGACACGGTCGTGGTCGTCGTCAACATCGACCCCCACGGGGTGCGCGAGGGCAGCGTGCACCTCGACCTGTCGACGTTCGGCCTGCCGGTGGATCGTGCGGTCGTCGCGCACGACGTGCTGTCGGGCGAGTCCTACACGTGGTCCGACGAGGTCTACGTGCGCCTCGACCCGATGGTCCACGTCGCGCACGTCGTCTACCTCGAGCACACGCCCGGGGCACGATGAGGCGGCCCTTCCCGCCTGCGGGGGACGACTCCTCCGCGGCGGACGACGTCCGCGCGCCGCGCACGCCCGCGCTGGGCACGCCGGCGGCCGAGCCGCTTCCGGGGACCCCACCGCCGGGCTCGTTGCCATCGCCGGACGCGGTACCGGGGGCGCCCGCTGTCGCGCCCGCGCGGGTCGGCGCGTCGGCGGTGCCGGTCACGGGCACGCACCGCGAGCCGCCGCCGACGACCGCGTCGATCTCGCTGCACGGCCTGCCCGGGCGTCGTCAGCCCGACGTGCCGTCCCCGCCGGTGTCGGGCGGCCGGGACGCCAACCCCGAGTGGTACCGCACGGCCGTGTTCTACGAGGTGATGCTCCGGACGTTCGCGGACTCCAGCGGCAACGGCAGCGGCGACCTCCCGGGTCTCATCCAGCGGCTCGACTACCTCCAGTGGCTGGGCGTGGACTGCCTGTGGCTGCCACCGTTCTACCCCTCGCCGCTGCGCGACGGCGGGTATGACGTGTCCGACTACACGGCCGTCGCGCCGCAGTACGGCACGCTCGACGACTTCCGCACGCTGGTCACCGAGTGCCACCGCCGGGGCATGCGCATCGTCGTGGACCTCGTGATGAACCACACGAGCGACCAGCACCCGTGGTTCCAGGCGTCACGCTCGGACCCCGACGGCCCGTACGGCGACTTCTACGTGTGGAGCGACGACAACACGCGCTACCAGGACGCGCGCATCATCTTCGTCGACACCGAGACGTCGAACTGGACGTTCGACCCCGTGCGGCGCCAGTACTTCTGGCACCGGTTCTTCAGCCACCAGCCGGACCTGAACTTCGAGAACCCACGCGTCGTCGACGCGATGCTCGACGTCGCCCGGTTCTGGCTGCATCTCGGCGTCGACGGGTTCCGGCTGGATGCCGTGCCCTACCTGTTCGAGGCCGAGGGCACCAACTGCGAGAACCTGCCGGAGACCCACGAGTTCCTGCGCAAGGTGCGGCGGGTGATCGACGACGAGTTCCCGGGTCGGATCATGCTGGCCGAGGCGAACCAGTGGCCCGAGGACGTCGTGCACTACTTCGGCACGGACGACGAGCCCGAGTGCCACATGTGCTTCCACTTCCCGGTGATGCCGCGCATCTACTACGCGCTGCGGGACCAGCGCGCGACGCAGATCGTCGACATCCTCGCGGACACGCCGCCCATCCCGGCGAGCGGGCAGTGGAGCACGTTCCTGCGCAACCACGACGAGCTGACCCTCGAGATGGTGTCGACGGAGGAGCGCGCGTCGATGTACGGCTGGTACGCACCCGACTCCCGGATGCGCGCCAACGTCGGCATCCGTCGGCGGCTCGCCCCGCTGCTCGACAACTCGCGCAAGGAGATCGAGCTCGCGCACGCGCTGCTCCTGTCGCTGCCGGGCAGCCCCTGCCTGTACTACGGCGACGAGATCGGCATGGGCGACAACATCTGGCTCTCCGACCGCGACGCGGTGCGCACGCCGATGCAGTGGACGCCCGACCGTAACGCGGGGTTCTCGACCGCCGACCCCGGCAAGCTGTACCTGCCGCTCGTGCAGTCGCTGGTGTACCACTACGGCAACGTCAACGTGGAGTCCCAGCTGGCTCAGCCGACGTCGCTGCTGCACTGGGTCCACGGCATGCTCGCGGTCCGCCGTCAGCACCCCGCGCTGGGTCTGGGCGAGTTCGAGGTCGTGCCGTGCGACAACGAGTCGGTCCTGACGTTCCTGCGTCGCACCGCGGACGAGACGATCCTGGTCGTCGCGAACCTCGCGGCGACGGCGCGTGCGGCGACGATCACACTGTCCGGGCGTGCGGGCTGGGCGACGCACGACGTGTTCGGCGGCGCGCACTTCCCCGACGTCCGACAGGACGGGACCATGACGTTCACCCTCGGTTCGCGCGAGTTCTACTGGTTGGAGCTGACAGGCCCGTGACCCTCGAGGCGGTGACACCGGACGGCCTCGACCACGAGGTGGTGGCGTTGCTGGGCACGTGGCTGCCGCAGCGGCGCTGGTACCCGGCCAAGGGGACGGATGCCGAGCTGACGCCCGTCGGGACGCTGCACCTCGCGGACGACGTGCGCGTGCTGCTGGTGCGCGCACGGGCCGGTGACGTGGACGTCGTGCTGCAGGTGCCCGTGGCGCTGGTCGTCGGCGCGCCCCCCGAGGGTACGGATCCCGGGCTCGTCGTCGGCACTGCCGGGGACCGCACCGTGCTGGACGCCGCCGGTGACGCGCGCTTCCTGGCAGCGTGGCTCGCGGCCGCGGACGGGCCGGGGGCCAGCGTCGACGTGACGGCGGCCCGTGTCGTGACAGGCGAGCAGTCCAACACGTCGGTGATCCTGCCGGGCCCGGACGGAGTCCCGACAGGCATCCTCAAGGTGCTGCGGACGCTCGCCGGTGGCGAGAACCCCGACATCGACGTGCCCCGCCGTCTGGTCGAGGTGGGCTGGGACGGTGTCCCTGCGCCCCTGGCGTGGACGCAGGCCGGCTGGACGTCGCCCCAGGGAGACGCGGAGGTCGGCTACCTCGGAGTTCTCAGCGCCTTCGTCCCCGGGGCGCAGGACGGCTTCGAGCTGGCCTGCGAGTGGGCCGGCGCGGGACGCGCGTTCCGGGAGCCGGCGACGGAGCTGGGCGTCACCGTCGCCGGCATGCACGACGCGCTGGTGCGGTCGTTCGGGGTGGGGTCGTCGATGGACGGAGCCGCTGCGCTGGCCAGTGCCCTGCGCGACCGGCTGGCGTGGGCGACCACGGCCGTACCGCCCCTCGCCGGGGTCGCCGACGCCGTGCGCGCGGTCGCCGACGACGTCGCCCGGCTCGCGACGACGCCGCCGCGGCAGCGTGTCCACGGCGACCTCCACCTCGGTCAGGTGCTGCGCTCGGAGGGCCGCTGGTTCGTCATCGACTTCGAGGGTGAGCCGTTGGCGCCGCTGGCGGCGCGGGTCCGCCCGGACCTCGCGCTCCGGGACGTCGCCGGGCTCCTGCGCTCGTTCGACTACGCGGCGGCGGTCGGTGGACTCACGGGCGACGCCGCCGCGGCCTGGACCGCCGACGCGCGTGCGGGCCTGCTCGCCGGGTACGGCGTCGTGGACGACCCCACGAGCTCGCTGCTGCTGCGCGCCCTGGAGCTCGACAAGACGCTGTACGAGGCGGTGTACGAGGCGCGGAACCGGCCCGCGTGGACCGCGATCCCCCAGGCGGGCCTGGAGCGGCTCCTGGGGCCGGTGCGGACGTCAGGCGACGCCTGAGCCTGCCGGCAGCTCGGTCAGCGTGTCGACGACCATCCGGAGCCCGGCCTGGCGCGGCGCGAGCTCGGTCTGCAGGACGAGCGCGGCGCCCCCGACGGCCGCGGCCTCGGACGCGTGCGACGAGATCATGACCCGGACGTCGTGGGTCCCGCGCGCGAAGAACCCTCCGTCCAGCCGCTCCTGGACGACCGGGAGGTAGAGCGACCCGGCGTGCGCGAACGACGCCCCTGTGAGCACCACGAGGTCGAGGTCGAGGACGTTGGCCAGGACCTGGGCTGCGGCTGCGACGTACCGCGCGGAGTCCGCGAGCAGCCGCACCGGCTCCGGCTCACCGCGCGCCGCGGCCCGGGCGAGCGCGGCGAAGTCCTCGGACACGCCGCGGCCGGGCAGCGTGACACCGGCCTCCGTCGCGCGCGCGACGACGGCGCCGGGGCCGGCGACCGCCTCGATGCACCCACGGCTGCCGCACCAGCAGGCCGGCCCGTCGACGTCGACGCAGACGTGCCCGATCTCGCCCGCGTTGGACGACCTGCCGCGGTAGACGGTGCCGTCGACGAGGATCCCGGCGCCGATCCCGGTGCCCATGTACAGCGCCGCGCAGACGGCTCCGGTGGGCACGCCGCCCGACCAGTACTCGCCGAGCGCGGCGGCGGTCGCGTCGTTGTCGAGCAGCACGGGGAGCCCGACGGCGTCCTCGATGGCCACGGCGAGCGGGAAGTCGGCCCAGTGCTGCATGACGGGCGGCGCGAGCGTCATGCCGGTGGCCGTCGACAGCGGGCCGGGCGAGACGACCCCGACACCGAGGAGCCGTGCGGGGTCGATCCCGACGCGTGCGACGGTCGCGGCGATCTCGTCGGCGATCCGCGCGACGACGTCCCGCGGGTCGTCGGCACCGGTCCCGGGGCGCCGCCAGCGTGCGACGACGTGCCCGCCGAGGTTGGCGATCACGTAGGTGATGCCCGCGTGGTCGAGGTGCACGCCGACCGCGTACCGCGCCGCGGGGTCGAGCTGCAGCAGCATCCGGGGCTTGCCGCCGGTGGACTCGGCCCGGCCCGCCTCGACGACGAGGCCCTCGTCGATGAGCCGTCGCACGACGGTCGAGATGGTGGCGGCAGTCAGCCCGGTGGCGTGCGTGAGCTCGACGCGGCTGATGGTGCCGGCGGCGCGGATGACGTCGAGGATCGCGCTGCGGCTGCTCGTGTGCCCCGCGCGGGGCCCGTGCGTCCTTGCGTCCACCCGTACTCCCCTCGACGCCTCTGGCCTCGACGCGCTCGCCTCGCGAGCCTAACGACGGACCGCTGACACCCGCAGCCGGCACGCCCAGGTCTGCGCCCCGACGGGCATCGAGCGACGTGTCACTCCACCCGCGTCACGCGCAGCAGGACGAGCCGCTCGGGCGACAGCTGCGGCGCCCGCACGCCGATCTGCTCGAGCACGCGGCCGGTGGCCCGCACGCCGCCCGGTCCCCACCACGGCGCGGCCCGCCCGTGCGTGACGACGTCGCCCGGTGCCTGCGGTCGCACGTGGTACGTCGCGTCCGGGTCCAGCCCCGGCAGCGGGACGACGTCCGCAGGCAGCTGCGCCGACGACGCGACGGCGGCGATGGCGAACAGCGCGTCGCTGCGGTCCTGCGCGACGACGCCATGCACCTCGTACGCCGGGTCGGCCACGTCCGCGTGCACGCTCACGCCGGTGTGCAGCAGGCCGCGCACGTCCTTGTACAGCGCGACCCAGGCCGCGAGCTCAGCACGCTGGGCGTCGTCCGCCTCGCGCAGGTCCCACTCGATCCCGAGGTGACCGAACAGTGCCGTGCCGGCCCGGAAGCCCAGGCTCGCGGAGCGCCCGGTGCTGTGCGCGGTCCCCGAGCCGATGTGCGCGCCGATGAGCTCGAGCGGGATGAGCAGGTTGGTCCACGGCTGGATGGACCGCCGCTCGAGCGCGTCGATGCAGTCCGACGCCCAGACGCGATCCGTCCGCTGCAGGATCTCCAGGTCGACCCGCGACCCGCCCGAGGAGCACGACTCGATCTCGACGCGGGGGTGCCGGGCGCGCAGCTCGTCGAGCAGGCGGTAGACGGCGAGCGTCTGGCCGTGCACGCCGGGGACGCCGTGCGGGCCGTGCCCGGCGTCGACGAGGTCACGGTTGTGGTCCCACTTGAGGTAGGCGATGTCGTGCTCGGTGAGCAGCGCGTCGAGCTGCCCGAGGATGTGGGCGTACGCCTCGGGGCGGGCGAGGTCGAGCACCTGCTGCTGCCGCGCCGGTCGCGGGAGCCGGTCGGGCAGCCGCAGCATCCAGTCGGGGTGGGCGCGGGCGAGGTCCGAGTCTGGGTTGACCATCTCGGGCTCGACCCACAGCCCGAACTGCATCCCGAGGCCGGTCACGTGCTCGATCAGGGGGTGCAGACCATCGGGCCACACCTCCTCGGACACGACCCAGTCCCCCAGCCCGCTCGAGTCGTCCCGGCGCGACCCGAACCAGCCGTCGTCGAGGACGAAGCGCTCGGCCCCGACCTCGGCGGCGGCGTCCGCGAGCTCCACGAGCCGCCCCAGCTCGTGCTGGAAGTAGACGGCCTCCCAGGTGTTCAGGGTCACGGGGCGCGGCGTGCGGGGGTGCTGCGGACGCGCGCGCATCCAGGCGTGGAAGCGGTCCGCGAGCGCGTCCAGGCCCCGCGCGCCGTAGGAGCCGTAGACCCACGGGCTCGTGTACGACTCCCCCGTGCCGAGCCGCACCTCCCCGGGTTCGAGCAGCTCACCGCCACCGAGCAGGCCCGGGTGGTAGTGGTTGCGCTCGGCGAGGCTGCGGTGGTTTCCGGACCAGGCGACGTGAAAGCCCCACGCCTCGCCGCGACGGTGCGCGAGGTCCTCGGTCCCCGCGACGAGGACGTACGGCGTGTCGTAGCCGGTGCGGCCGCGGCGGTTCTCGCGCAGGCGGGTCCCGTGCGTGAACGCGGTCCGCAGGGGGCTGCGCTCGCGCGCCCAGTGCCCTCCGAGGTCGAGGAGGGTCGCGGCGCGCGCGGGCACGGGCAGCGTGAGGAGCAGCCCGGCGAGCTCGTAGCCGTCGTCCCCGGTGTTCGTGAGCGTGGCGCGCTGACGCACGAGGCCCTGCGTCGTCAGCTCCAGGACGAGCTCGAGCGCGAGCCCCGCGGCGGCGTCGGTGGCCGGCACGACGAGGACGGCACCGCCGTCCTCGGACCGCGTGAGCACCGGCGTGCCGGGGACGAGGGCCGCCGACCAGGCACGCCCGCCACGGGACCCGGTCAGGCCCGGCGTGCCGAGCCAGCCGTCCGCCTGCGCGGGAAGGACGGACGGCACGACCTCGCCGTCGACGGGGAAGCCCATGTGCGCGGGGCGCCCGGCCAGCAGCAGGTCCGCGAGCGCGGCGTCGTCCAGCGCACCGAGGTCGGAGCCCCAGTGCAGCACGCGGGGCAGGCCGGTGAGGTCGAGGACGAGGCTGACCCCCGCGGCACGCAGGTGCAGCAGGTCGCTCGTCACGGGCGTCGTCTCGTCGTCGGGACGCTGGGGCACCGGTCACCTCCATGTGATGGTGGCGCACAGCCTAAGCGTTGACTTACTTCATTCAGTCGCTTAACAATGTGCCTGCTCCCCAGGTCACCGGGGACCCTCGCGCGACGACGCGACGTGGGAGCCGCAGACCCGGGAGCTCTATGCACATGAACCACGACGTCCTCGACGACCGCTGGACGCTGACGGCCGCCCCCAGACCCTCCCGCCCCACCTGCCGGCCGCCCTCGTGGCGCACCTGCGCACCGGCGTGCCCGCCCACGTTCCCGGCACGACGCACACGGACCTGCTCGCGGCCGGCCTGATCCCCGACCCCTACCTGGACGGCAACGAGGAGCTCCTCGGCTGGATGAAGCGCGTCGACTGGGCGTACGAGCGCCCGCTCGCCATCCCGCCCGCGGCACCCGGTGAGCGCGTGGACCTCGTCCTGCAGGGTGTCGACACGGTGGCCACCGTGCGCCTCGACGGCACCGTCCTCGCCCGCACCGCCAACCAGCACCGGACCCACCGCGTCGACCTGCGCGGCGACCTCCGCCCGGGTCAGCAGGTCCTCCGCGTCGAGCTCGCGTCCGCACTCACGCACGCCGAGGCGGAGGCCGCCCGCCTCGGGCCACGCCCGCTGGCGTACCCGCAGCCGTTCAACATGGTCCGCAAGATGGCGTGCTCCTTCGGCTGGGACTGGGGACCCGACCTGCAGACCGCCGGCCTGTGGCGGCCCGTCGTCGTCGAGCGGTGGTCCGTGGCCCGTCTCGCGTCGGTCCGCCCGCTCGTGTCGGTGCTGCCCGACGGGACCGGCGTGGTGCAGGTCGTCGTCGACGTCGAGCGGTCCGGCCTCGCGGGCGGCGACGTGCCGCTCGTCGTGACGGCCCGCGTCGCGGGCGTCGACACCGTCGCCGAGGTGCACGCCGGAGCGACGTCGGCCACGGCACGGCTGGAGGTGGCACACGCGCCCCTGTGGTGGCCTGTCGGCCACGGCGCTCAACCGCTGCACGAGCTCGTGGTGGAGCTGCGCGCCGCCGACCCCGCCGCACCCGCGGGACCGCGCGGCACCGGGCCCGTGCTCGGCTCGTGGGCACGCCGCATCGGCTTCCGGACGGTCGAGCTCGACACGGCGCCCGACGACCACGGTGCGGCGTTCACCCTGCGGGTCAACGGACGTTCGGTGTTCGTGCGCGGCGCCAACTGGATCCCCGACGACCACCTGCTGACACGCATCACGCGCGAGCGCCTCGCCGCCCGCCTCGACCAGGCACTCGGTGCGCACCTCAACCTCCTGCGCGTGTGGGGTGGCGGCATCTACGAGTCCGAGGACTTCTACGACCTGTGCGACGAGCGCGGGCTCCTGGTCTGGCAGGACTTCCTCCTCGCGTGCGCCGCCTACCCCGAGGAGGAGCCGCTGCGCTCGGAGATCGAGGCGGAGGCACGCGAGCACGTGGCCCGCCTCACGCCGCACCCCTCGCTCGTGCTGTGGAACGGCGGTAACGAGAACCTCTGGGGGTTCCTCGACTGGGGATGGCAGGAGGAGCTCGAGGGCCGCACGTGGGGCCACGCGTACGCGACGCAGATCCTCCCGGCCGTCGTCGCCGAGCTGGACCCGACACGCCCCTACGTCGCCAACAGCCCCGCGTCGCCCGGTCACGACCTCCACGACGTGCACCCCAACGACCTCGACCACGGCTCGCACCACCAGTGGGACGTGTGGAACCGCGTCGACTACAGCACGTACCGCGACGAGGTCCCGCGGTTCTGCTCCGAGTTCGGCTTCCAGGGTCCACCGACGTGGGCGACCCTGCGCCGCGCGGTGCGGGCGGAGGACGGGTCGGTCGCCGGCAAGGAGCACCCGACCTTCCTGCTGCACCAGAAGGCGGCCGACGGCAACGCCAAGCTCGACCGCGGCATGGCGCCGCACCTGGGCGTCCCGGCCGACTTCACCGACTGGCACTGGGCCGGACAGCTGAACCAGGCGCGGGCCGTGCGGTTCGCGATCGAGCACTACCGGTCGTGGTGGCCGACGACCGCCGGGGCGATCGTCTGGC
The DNA here is from genome assembly GCF_024508315.1 of Cellulomonas xiejunii. NCBI lineage: Bacteria > Bacillati > Actinomycetota > Actinomycetes > Micrococcales > Cellulomonadaceae > Cellulomonas > Cellulomonas xiejunii. The sequence continues at coordinate 1,213,585 of NZ_CP101987.1, read as the reverse complement.
AGCTCAACGACTGCTGGCCCGTGACCTCGTGGGCCGCCGTCGACGGCGACGGCCGTCCCAAGCCGCTGTGGTGGGCGATGCGCGCCGCCTTCGCGGACCGCCTCGTCACGGTCCAGCCCCGCGACGGCCGCGAGTCGCTCGTCGTGGTCAACGACACGCCCGTGCTGTGGAAGGCCACGGCGGTCCTGGAACGGCAGACCCTCGAGGGTCAGGTCCTGGCCCGCACCGAGCTGCCCCTCACGGTCGGCGCGTGGTCGGCCGGCACCTTCGCGATCGCCGCCGCGCTGCGCACCCCCGACGACCCGACGCACGAGGTCCTGCTGGTCACCCTCGACCGGAGCCGCGCGGTGCACACGTGGGTCGAGGACGTCGACCTCGCGCTCGCCCCGGCGCCGGTCCGCACCCGTGTCCACCCGGTGCCGGACGGGTACGAGGTCCAGGTCACCGCCGCCTCCCTCGTGCGGGACCTCACCCTCCTGGTCGACAGGCTCGACCCGGACGCGAGCGTCGACGAGGCGCTCGTGACCCTGCCCGCGGGAGCCTCCACGACGTTCCGGGTCCGCACCTCCGCGGTCCTCGACCCCGCGGATCTCGTCGCCGCACCCGTGATGCGCAGCGCGAACGACCTCGTCGCGACCACCCAACCGTCGGGGGCGTGAGCCGTCCGCGCGCGCCCGACGCTTCCGGCCGGCCCGAGGACCGGGTCGGTACGCTGACCGCCGTGGGCGCGGACGCGATCGGACTGGTGCTGGCTCGACCGGCGCGGATGCTCGGTATCGAGCCCTTCTTCATGGAGCTCATCGGAGGCATCGAGGAGACGCTGTCGTGCGACGACCGCTCCCTGCTGCTCCACGTCGTCCCTGACCACGACGCCGAGATCGCCGCGTACCGCCGCTGGGGGCACGGCCGGCTCGTCGACGCCGTCGTTCTCGTGAACCTCGTCGTCGACGACCTGCGTCCCGCGGTCCTCGCCGAGCTGGGCCTGCCCACGGTCGTCGTCGGCGGCCCCGAGCGGGCGCTTGCGGACGTCGCCCACGTGTGGATCGACAACGCGCAGGCGATGCGTGACGCCGTGGGGTACCTCGTCGACCTCGGGCACACGACCGTCGGCCGCGTCTCGGGGCCGGCCGCGCTCGCACACACGCGCTCGCGCACCGAGGCCTTCCTCACGGAGTGCGCGACCCAGGGGGTGCACGGCGTGGTCGTCGAGGGCGACTACGGCGAGGAGTCCGGCAGGCGTGCCGCGCGCACCCTGCTCGGGCGCAACGACCCACCGTCGGCGCTCGTCTTCGACAACGACGTCATGGCCGTCGCCGGGCTCGGCGTGGCCAACGAGCTCGGCCTGACGGTCCCGCACGACGTCTCGCTGCTGGCGTGGGACGACTCGCCGCTGTGCCGTCTGGCGCACCCCGCGCTGTCGGCCATGAGCCTCGACGTGCACGCCATGGGGGTCCAGGTCGCGGACGCCGTGCTCAACCTCCTCGCCTCCGGGCGCCCGACGACCTCCACCGCGCCGCTCCCCCGGCTCGTCGCCCGCGGCAGCACCGCGCGGCGGCCGCGTTGACGTCCCGGCGCGTACGGCCGTGATCACCTGCAGCAGCGCCCGCGGGGTGATTGGCTAGGCACATGACTGCGGCCACACCGTCCCCCGTGCCCGTCGACCTCGACACGCTGCGCACTGTCGCCGCGGGCGCCTACTACGACCCCCATGCCGTCCTCGGGCCGCACGTCGGTGACGGGGCGGTGACGATCCGGACCCTGCGCCCCCTCGCCGACAGCGTCGTCGTCGTCACACCCGACGCGCGCGTCGCGGCGTGGCACGAGGTCGACGGCATCTGGTGTGCGCTCGTTCCCGGTGCCACGGTCCCGGACTACCGCATCGAGGTCACGTACGGCACCACGACGACGATCGTGGACGACCCGTACCGCTACCTGCCGACCGTGCAGGAGCTCGACCGACACCTCGTCCGCGAAGGCAGGCACGAGCAGCTCTGGCAGGTCCTCGGTGCCAACGTGCGGTCGTACAGCGGCCTGATGGGCGAGGTCCGCGGCACGTCGTTCGCGGTGTGGGCACCCAACGCGCGCGCTGTGCGCGTCGTCGGGGACTTCAACCACTGGCAGGGCGCGATGCACGCGATGCGCTCGCTGGGCGACAGCGGCATCTGGGAGCTGTTCGCGCCGGGCATCGAGGCCGGCGCGCGGTACAAGTTCGAGATCCTCGGGAGGGACGGCTCCTGGCGGCAGAAGGCCGACCCCCTGGCCAAGGGCACCGAGGTGCCCCCCGCGACGGCCTCGGTGGTCGTGGAGTCCCGGTACGAGTGGTCGGACGAGGCGTGGCTCGCGGCACGTTCGCAGCGCGACCCCCACACCGGTCCGATGAGCGTCTACGAGGTCCACCTCGGCTCATGGCGGCGCGGCCTGTCGTACCGGGACCTCGCGCACCAGCTCACGGAGCACGTCCTCGAGCTCGGGTTCACGCACGTCGAGATGATGCCGGTCGCCGAGCATCCCTTCGGCGGTTCGTGGGGCTATCAGGTGTCGTCGTACTACGCGCCGACGTCGAGGTTCGGCCACCCTGACGACTTCCGCTATCTCGTCGACTGCCTGCATCGCGCCGGCATCGGTGTCATCGTCGACTGGGTGCCCGCGCACTTCCCCAAGGACGAGTGGGCGCTCGCGCAGTTCGACGGGACAGCCCTGTACGAGCACCCGGACCCGCTCCTGGGCGAGCACCCGGACTGGGGCACGTACGTCTTCAACTTCGGGCGACCGGAGGTCCGCAACTTCCTCGTCGCGAACGCGACGTACTGGCTCGAGGAGTTCCACATCGACGGGCTGCGCGTGGACGCGGTGGCCTCGATGCTGTACCTCGACTACTCCCGGCAGCCGGGTCAGTGGCGACCCAACCAGTACGGCGGACGCGAGAACCTCGATGCGATCTCCTTCCTCCAGGAGACCAACGCGACCGCCTACCGCCGCACGCCCGGGATCATGATGGTCGCCGAGGAGTCCACGGCCTGGCCGGGCGTCACCGCGCCCACCTCCGCGGGCGGGCTCGGGTTCGGGCTGAAGTGGAACATGGGCTGGATGAACGACACCCTGCGCTACCTGAGCGAGGAGCCGATCAACCGTCGCTACCACCACCACGAGATCACCTTCTCGATGGTGTACGCGTACTCCGAGCACTTCGTCCTGCCGATCAGCCACGACGAGGTCGTCCACGGCAAGGGGGCGTTGTACGAGCGCATGCCTGGTGACCACTGGCAGAAGCTCGCCGGTATCCGTGGCCTGTACGCCTACCAGTGGACGCACCCCGGCAAGCAGCTGCTGTTCATGGGGCAGGAGTTCGCCCAGCAGGGCGAGTGGGCGGAGGGCCGCTCCCTCGACTGGCACCTGCTCGACGACCCCTGGCATCGCGGTGTGATGCAGGCACTGCGCGACCTGAACTCCGTGTACCTGCAGACCCCGGCGCTGTGGAAGCTGGACCACACGCCGGACGGCTTCCAGTGGCTGGCGTCCGACGAGGCCGGGCTGAATCTCCTGGCCTACGCGAGGTACGCGCCTGACGCTCCGACCGCGGTCGTCGTCGTGAACTTCGCCGGCGTCCCGCACGAGGGCTGGCGCCTGCCTCTTCCCCATGGCGGGACGTGGCGCGAGGTGTACAACTCCGACTCCGAGGTGTACGGCGGGTCGGGTGTGGGCAACCTCGGCGCGGTCGTCGCCGAGGCAGTCGCGCACTACGGGCGTGACTGGTCCGCCTCGATCCGCGTCCCCCCGCTGGGTGCCGTCATCTTCGTCGCCGACGAAGCCGGCCCCGGACACGAGCTCGGCACGGCGCACGCCGGCTGAGCAGCCGCACGGAACAGGCCGGGGGCTGTCCCCCCGGCCTCTTTCGTGAGCGCATAACGTGCCTGGAGACGACGAAAGGCCCACCCCGTGAGGGGTGGGCCTTTCGTGAATGATTGTCCGGCGGCGTCCTACTCTCCCACACCCTGGCGGGTGCAGTACCATCGGCGCTGAAGGGCTTAGCTTCCGGGTTCGGAATGGGACCGGGCGTTTCCCCTTCGCTATGACCGCCGTAACACTGTCGAGTTGTCAACGGAATACTCCCGCTGGTTTCTCGGGAACCGCACAGTGGACGCGTAGCAATGAATGAAGTTAGTCAAGTTGTCGGCTTATTAGTACCGGTCAGCTGCGGCAGTCGTTAGTCCTGCCTTCCACGTCCGGCCTATCTACCCAGTGGTCTAGCTGGGAGCCTCTCACCCCGAAGGGCGTGGAAACCTCATCTTGAAGCAGGCTTCCCGCTTAGATGCTTTCAGCGGTTATCCCTTCCGAACGTAGCCAACCAGCCGTGCTCCTGGCGGAACAACTGGCACACCAGAGGTTCGTCCGTCCCGGTCCTCTCGTACTAGGGACAGCCCTTCTCAAGTTTCCTGCGCGCGCAGCGGATAGGGACCGAACTGTCTCACGACGTTCTAAACCCAGCTCGCGTACCGCTTTAATGGGCGAACAGCCCAACCCTTGGGACCTACTCCAGCCCCAGGATGCGACGAGCCGACATCGAGGTGCCAAACCATGCCGTCGATATGGACTCTTGGGCAAGATCAGCCTGTTATCCCCGGGGTACCTTTTATCCGTTGAGCGACGGCGCTTCCACAAGCCACCGCCGGATCACTAGTTCCGACTTTCGTCCCTGCTCGACCTGTCAGTCTCACAGTCAAGCTCCCTTGTGCACTTGCACTCGCCACCTGATTGCCAACCAGGCTGAGGGAACCTTTGAGCGCCTCCGTTACATTTTAGGAGGCAACCGCCCCAGTTAAACTACCCACCAGGCACTGTCCCTGATCCGGATTACGGACCGAGGTTAGATATCCAGAGCGACCAGAGTGGTATTTCAACGTTGACTCCACCGACACTGGCGTGCCGGCTTCACAGTCTCCCACCTATCCTACACAAGCCGCACCGAACACCAATACCAAGCTATAGTAAAGGTCCCGGGGTCTTTCCGTCCTGCTGCGCGTAACGAGCATCTTTACTCGTAGTGCAATTTCGCCGAGTTCGCGGTTGAGACAGCGGAGAAGTCGTTACGCCATTCGTGCAGGTCGGAACTTACCCGACAAGGAATTTCGCTACCTTAGGATGGTTATAGTTACCACCGCCGTTTACTGGGGCTTAAATTCTGAGCTTCGCACTTGCGTGCTGACCCGTCCTCTTAACCTTCCAGCACCGGGCAGGCGTCAGTCCGTATACATCGTCTTGCGACTTCGCACGGACCTGTGTTTTTAGTAAACAGTCGCTTCTCCCTGGTCTCTGCGGCCCTCCACGCTTCCCCGGGCATGCCGGTTCACGCTTGAGGCCCCCCTTCTCCCGAAGTTACGGGGGCATTTTGCCGAGTTCCTTAACCACGATTCTCTCGATCGCCTTGGTATTCTCTACCTGACCACCTGAGTCGGTTTGGGGTACGGGCGGCTAGAACCTCGCGTCGAGGCTTTTCTTGGCAGCATAGGATCACCCATTTCCCGCATACGCGGTACCCGTCGGCTCTCAGGCTTCACGAGGTGCGGATTTACCTACACCTCACCCTACGACCTTGGACGTGGACTACCATCGCCACGCTGGGCTACCTTCCTGCGTCACCCCTGTTAATACGCTTACCTACTACCGGTTCGGGTCCCGTGCTCCCCGCCTCGGTGTCCCGAAGGACGATGAGACAGGCTCGGACGGTTAGCATCACCAGGCTCGGTATGGGCGGTTCTTCGCCGGTACGGGAATATCAACCCGTTGTCCATCGACTACGCCTGTCGGCCTCGCCTTAGGTCCCGACTTACCCAGGGCGGATTAGCCTGGCCCTGGAACCCTTGGTCATTCGGCGGACGGGTTTCTCACCCGTCATTCGCTACTCATGCCTGCATTCTCACTCGTGCCGGCTCCACCGCTGGGTCACCCCGCGGCTTCACTGCCGGCACGACGCTCCCCTACCCATCCACACGACTGAACCACGAAGGCTTGTCACTTGTGTGAATGCCACAGCTTCGGCGGTGTGCTTGAGCCCCGCTACATTGTCGGCGCGGAATCACTTGACCAGTGAGCTATTACGCACTCTTTCAAGGGTGGCTGCTTCTAAGCCAACCTCCTGGTTGTCTGTGCAACTCCACATCCTTTCCCACTTAGCACACGCTTTGGGGCCTTAGCTGGTGGTCTGGGCTGTTTCCCTCTCGACTACGGAGCTTATCCCCCGCAGTCTCACTGCCACGCTCTGGCTTACCGGCATTCGGAGTTTGGCTAACGTCAGTAACCTGTTGGGGCCCATCGGCTATCCAGTAGCTCTACCTCCGGCAAGAAACGCGTGACGCTGCACCTAAATGCATTTCGGGGAGAACCAGCTATCACGAAGTTTGATTGGCCTTTCACCCCTAACCACAGGTCATCCCCCAGGTTTTCAACCCTGGTGGGTTCGGGCCTCCACGCGGTCTTACCCGCGCTTCACCCTGCCCATGGCTAGATCACTTCGCTTCGGGTCTAGAGCACGCGACTACGGTCGCCCTATTCGGACTCGCTTTCGCTACGGCTTCCCCACACGGGTTAACCTCGCCACGTACCACTAACTCGCAGGCTCATTCTTCAAAAGGCACGCCGTCACCCCTGCTAGGGAGGCTCCGACGGATTGTATGCACACGGTTTCAGGTACTATTTCACTCCCCTCCCGGGGTACTTTTCACCTTTCCCTCACGGTACTTGTCCGCTATCGGTCACCAGGTAGTATTTAGGCTTACACAGTGGTCTGTGCAGATTCACTCCGGGTTTCTCGGGCCCGGAGCTACTTGGGATCCCCTTCGGGAGGCCGCGTCATTTCGTCTACGGGGGTAACACCCTCTGTGCCGGGCCTTTCAAGACCCTTCGACTATAACGCGGCTTTATGACTCCCTGCGAAGGCGGCAGCCCTCACTGAAAGGTCCCACAACCCCGAACGCGCAACGCCTGCCGGCTATCACACGCGCTCGGTTTGGCCTGATCCGCTTTCGCTCGCCACTACTCACGGAATATCTCTTCCTGCCGGTACTGAGATGTTTCACTTCCCGGCGTTCCCTCCACACACCCTATATATTCAGGTGCGGGTCACACGACATGACTCGTGCGGGGTTTCCCCATTCGGAAATCCTCGGATCACGGTTCGTTTGCCAACTCCCCGAGGCTTATCGCAGGCTACTACGTCCTTCTTCGGCTCCTGGTGCCAAGGCATCCACCCTGTGCACTTAAAAACTTGACCACAAAAGATCATTCAAAGATGCTCGCGTCCACTGTGCAGTTCTCAAGCAACCAACGGTCACCACCCGGCATCCCAGCGCCTACCTGCCACCACCACCCCCCGAAGAGGACACCAGCGACAAGCGGTTCGACCGGACCAGACGGCCCCGACCAAGGCAACACCCCAACGGGCTGTTCCCTCAGGACCCAACAGCGTGCCAAGCCGACCCGTGACGAACCAGCGACTCTCCGTTCCCTCCCCACAGCAAGCTGCAGGCGTACTTGGAAGCCACCGACCCAACGAGCCGGCCAGTAGTCGATGTTCCACCCGTGAGCACCACCCCCCGCACGATCGGCGAGGGCATGGGCCTGGACACCAGCACCACCCCATGACGAGGCGACCTGCTGCCAGATGCTCCTTAGAAAGGAGGTGATCCAGCCGCACCTTCCGGTACGGCTACCTTGTTACGACTTAGTCCTAATCGCCAGTCCCACCTTCGACGACTCCCCCCAAAAGGTTGGGCCATCGGCTTCGGGTGTTACCGACTTTCATGACTTGACGGGCGGTGTGTACAAGGCCCGGGAACGTATTCACCGCAGCGTTGCTGATCTGCGATTACTAGCGACTCCGACTTCATGGGGTCGAGTTGCAGACCCCAATCCGAACTGAGACCGGCTTTTTGGGATTCGCTCCACCTCGCGGTATCGCAGCCCTTTGTACCGGCCATTGTAGCATGCGTGAAGCCCAAGACATAAGGGGCATGATGATTTGACGTCATCCCCACCTTCCTCCGAGTTGACCCCGGCAGTCTCCCATGAGTCCCCGGCATAACCCGCTGGCAACATGGGACGAGGGTTGCGCTCGTTGCGGGACTTAACCCAACATCTCACGACACGAGCTGACGACAACCATGCACCACCTGTACACCGACCTTGCGGGGCGCACATCTCTGCACGTTTCCGGTGTATGTCAAGCCTTGGTAAGGTTCTTCGCGTTGCATCGAATTAATCCGCATGCTCCGCCGCTTGTGCGGGCCCCCGTCAATTTCTTTGAGTTTTAGCCTTGCGGCCGTACTCCCCAGGCGGGGCACTTAATGCGTTTGCTGCGGCACGGAATCCGTGGAATGGACCCCACACCTAGTGCCCAACGTTTACGGCATGGACTACCAGGGTATCTAATCCTGTTCGCTCCCCATGCTTTCGCTCCTCAGCGTCAGTTGCGGCCCAGTGACCTGCCTTCGCCATCGGTGTTCCTCCTGATATCTGCGCATTCCACCGCTACACCAGGAATTCCAGTCACCCCTACCGCACTCTAGTCTGCCCGTACCCACTGCAAGCCCCAGGTTGAGCCTGAGGTTTTCACAGCAGACGCGACAAACCGCCTACGAGCTCTTTACGCCCAATAATTCCGGACAACGCTTGCGCCCTACGTATTACCGCGGCTGCTGGCACGTAGTTAGCCGGCGCTTCTTCTGCAGGTACCGTCACTCTCGCTTCTTCCCTGCTGAAAGCGGTTTACAACCCGAAGGCCGTCATCCCGCACGCGGCGTCGCTGCATCAGGCTTTCGCCCATTGTGCAATATTCCCCACTGCTGCCTCCCGTAGGAGTCTGGGCCGTGTCTCAGTCCCAGTGTGGCCGGTCGCCCTCTCAGGCCGGCTACCCGTCGTCGCCTTGGTAGGCCATTACCCCACCAACAAGCTGATAGGCCGCGAGCCCATCCCCCACCGATAAATCTTTCCAGACGCTACAGATGCCCGTGCGTCTCGTATCCGGTATTAGACCTCGTTTCCAAGGCTTATCCCAGAGTGAAGGGTAGGTTGCTCACGTGTTACTCACCCGTTCGCCACTGATCCCCCCAGCAAGCTGGGGTTCACCGTTCGACTTGCATGTGTTAAGCACGCCGCCAGCGTTCGTCCTGAGCCAGAATCAAACTCTCCGTGAATGTCAAACAGCCACCCACCAACCCGAAGGCCAGCGAGCAACAGACACACAAAGAACCCCCCCGAAGAGGGGCATCAACTGGCATCATCCCAAACCAGACCCACGGGGTGGACCTGATCCAGGCTCGACGCCAAAAATATGGCATCGACTACTTGGCACACTGTTGAGTTCTCAAGGAACAGACGCGCATCCGCTGGACCCTCTCGGGCCCGTCTGGAGGCAACCGTTCAAACTTAGCCGATCTGCGGCCCCCGGTCAACTTCGCCTTTCGGCTCCGTGTCCCGGCCACCGGGGTCGCGATCTGGTCGCTCACCCTGCGGCTCCTGCCCCGTGGGGCAGCCCGGCTGGATGACCATACCTGACCGTTCGACCTGGTCAGACCGTGCCGTTCAGCTCCTGGGAGCCAGCCGGCTGGAAGACCGTACCCGATCTTCCGACCCGGTCCGACCTCCCCATCACCTCACCCCGAAGGGCTTCAGCGACTGGAGGACCGTACCCGATCTTCCGACCCGGCCCGACCTCCCCATCACCTCACCCCGAAGGGCTTCAGCGACTGGAGGACCGTACCCGATCTTCCGACCCGATCCGACCTCCCCATCACCTCACCCCGAAGGGCTTCAGCGACTGGAGGACCGTACCCGATCTTCCGACCCGATCGATCTCCCCGCGGCACTCCACGCGACGGCGCTCAGCGCCGTTCGGGAACTGCCAGGGGGTTGCCGTCCCGGGGGACCGACCACCGAGTCGTGCTCGGTGTCCGTTCCTCCCTGCCGGGCGGCCGGGAGTACGTTACGCAGCCATCGGCGACGGCGCAAGTCGGCCTCTCGCCTGGCGCGACCGCCCTCAGTAGAGGGCAGCAGCGAGCGCTCGGCGGGCCGCGACGACGCGAGGATCGGCGGCGCCGAGAACCTCGAACAGGTCCACGAGCCGCAGCCGGACACGCTCGCGGTCCTCACCGGTGGTCCGCCGGACCAGCTCGACGAGCCGCGCGAAAGCGTCCTCGACCGCACCACCGAAGACGTCGAGGTCGGCCACCGCGAGCTGTGCGTCGAGGTCGTCGGGATGGGCGGCCGCGGCCTCACGGACGGCGCGGGTGTCGGCCTGCGCCGTCCGCTCCATCAGACCGACCTGTGCCAGCCCCGCGCGCGCCATGGCGTCCCGGGGGTTCTCCCGCAGCGCCTGCTCGTAGGCGGCGCGGGCTGCGGGGAGGTCGTCACGCTCGATCGCGTCATAGGCCGCCTGGTGCAGGGGCGGCAGAGCCGGCTCCGGCTCCGGCGTCGGAGCCGGACCACCGCTCACCCGGCCGGTCACACCGTTCGCCTCAGCCGCCGCGAGCAGCTGGTCGAGGACCGCCCGCACCTGGTCACGCGGGTACGCACCCTGGAACAGCGGGACGGGCTGCCCCGCGAGCAGCGCGATGACCGTCGGGACGGACTGCGCCTGGAAGGCCGCGGCCACCTGGGGGTTGCCCTCCGCGTCGATGCGCGCGAGGAGCCACCGGCCCGCGTCCTCCTCCGCCAGGGCGGCGAGGTCGGCGGCCACCTGCTGGCTGACCTCGCTCCAAGGCGCCCACAGCACCACGACCACCGGGTGCTGGGTCGAGGACTGCACCACGTCGGCGAAGGTCGTCTGGTCGACGTCGCGCACGTAGGCGGCCGCGGCCTCCAACCCGCCGGGGCTGCCGGGGGGCGGGGTCGCCGGACGCACGAGCGTCGACAGGTCGACCGCGCCGCGCGCGTCGAGGGGCGGTCGGGGCTGCTGCGACGGCTGCGACATCACGAGTTCCTCGGGTTCGTCGTGCTCGGTTCGGTTCCTGACGTCATTGCGCGCCGCGCCTGCACCCGCGCGGGGACGCCTGTGACGATTCTGCCCCGGCCGCGGGTGCTCCCGTGACGGGCTCCGTCGGCTCCCCCGCGCACGTCACTGGGCCGACGCCCCGGTGACCGACTGCTCGCCCGCGAGGACCTGGATCTGTGCGTCGCTTCCGGCCGGGGGGAGGTACATGACGACGACCCCCGAGAAGGTGCGCGTCAGGCTCGTCCCCGCCGTCGTCGCTCCACCCGCCAGCGCGGAGTAGAAGGGCTCGACCGTGATACTGCCGCCCGTCGCGGGCAAGGTCACCGTCGACGTCGTCGCGATCTCGCTCACGACGATGGCACCGCCGTCCACCGTGCCCAGCGTGACGACCGGCTCGCCGACCGGTGCGTACGTCTGTGTCAGGGTCGCCGCGTCGCCGAGCTGCGTGACGACGCCGGCCCGTTCGGTCTCGATCGCGGTGCGGAACGCGTCGGGGGCGAAGCCCCCGACGTGGGGCGAGGCGTCGCCGTTCGCGAGCACGTCCGTGTACTGCGCGACGGCGTCGAGCGGTGTCACGAGCAGTCCCTCCGCGTCCGGCGGCAGCGTGGGGCTGCCCTCCTCGGGCGCCGCCGTCGCGGGCGTCTGCACGGACGGCAGGAGCCGGGCCCAGCCCCACAGCTTGTACTGCGCGCGGGGCGACTCCTGCCGCAGGACGAGCACGCGCGGCGCCTGCAGGTCGGCGGGCTGCTCGGTCACGACCAGCTGCGTCCGCGGCCACGTGGCCGTCTCGGGGACGAGCAGCGCCTGCTCGTCGAACGGCAGGACGGTCGGCGGCCGCGTCCCGGCGGTCGCGACGTTGCGCACGTACTCGGCCTTCCGGATCGCGAGCGCCGGCCCCTCGAGGCGTGAGCCGAGCACCGCCGCGTCGTTGCCCGCGTCACCGGCGGCCACGACCTCGGCCACGGAGTCCAGGACGCGCTGGGCCTGCGCCACCGAGACCACGGGCGGTGCCACGGCGGGCACCGGCTCCGGGTCCGGCGTGGGCAGCGCCGTGCTGCACCCGGTGAGGACGAGCAGCGGCAGGAGCGCAGCAGCGGTCACGGCGGCACCTCGGTGACGTCGCCGCCCGGGCCGCCCACCGGGGCCGCCACCGACCGGCAGGGTCACGACGCGCGTCGAGCGCGAGCTCTTCATCGTTCCTCCTCCGAGGTCGGGTCGTCTTCGGTCGAGGCGAGCCCCCACGCACGCCGCCACGCGTCAGCGCGTGAGCCGCCCGGGGCCTCGGGCGTCGAGCCGGCCCGGGGACCGGTCGGCACCGGCGTGTCGCGCAGCCACGCGGGGCGGGCGTCGGCAGGGGGCGACCCCGCACCAGGGCGGGCCGTCGGTGCGTCAGGTGTCACCGCGTTGCTGGGGACGGACCGCGCGGGCGCGTCCGGGCCGGACACACGACCCGCGACCGGCCCGGGGGCAGGCGGGACGGCACCCCACCCAGCCGTGCCGGGGCCGGGACGTGCGGAGCGGGCGGGCGCCGGCCCGCTGGGCGCCACGGGAGCGCCCGCGGTGCCGTGGCGGCTCGGGGACGCGGCGGCGCCGCGGGGCGCATCCGGTGATCCCGGGGCACCGGGAGCCGGCAGCCGCCCGTCCGCGGTCCGTGCGGGCTCCGGGGACGAGCCGGCGGAGCCGAGCCAGGCAGGACGGCCGTGGGGCCGGTCCTGCCCGGCCCGGGCGTCAGCGCCGGCCGGTGCCGCCGGACCCGTCGCGGACCAGGGGGACGGTGAACCGCCGCCCCCTGACCATCGCGGGGCGCCCACCGGCCAGGCCCCACCCGGGGCTGCCCCGGGGGCGGGCGTCGGTCCATCGGGCCGCTCCTGCGAGGGCGCACCGGCGCCGGACCGGGTTGCCGGCTGTGCGTCCGCTCGCGGCGGGGCCTGCGGTGCGTCCTGGGGTGCCGTCGGCCGCCAGAGAGGGCGGTCGGTGCCGTCGGGTGCGCCCGTCCGCGCCGCAGCCGGGGCGGACGGTGCCGCGGGTTCGGGCGTCGTCGGCGCCGCCTGCTCGCGTGCGGCCGCGCCGCGCGACGTGACGGCGCGCAGCGCGCGACGTGTCGCCGGCGCCATCCCCCCGAGCGCGCCGGTCCCGCGCGCGGGATCGGCAGGACTCGCTGCGGCGTCGCCGTCGTGGGGCGCCGACGCGGCCGCCCCGGTCGTGCCGGCGGTCGTCGACGTCGGTGCGGGGACGCCGGCGGACGGTGCGTCCCCACGGGGCGCGTCGTCACGCGAGGCGCGGACGCCGGTGCCGGTGACGGCACCGTGCTCGGCGAGCTCGCGGAGCTGACGTCGGGTGAGCTGGACAGGTCCACCGTTCCCGTCGACGACGGGGAGCGGGCCGGTGAGCACGGGCGTCCACGCCGCGTCGGCCCCGCGGCGACCACGTCGGACGTCACGGAGAAGGAGGGCTGCGGACACGAGCACGAGCAGTGCACCCACCACGACGCACGGCCAGAGCCACGGCGTGGTGACGACCTGCGGCCACGCGAGTGAGAGCCGCAGCGGGCTGCCGTCGGTGCTCGCCGCCAGCACGCTCCAGCGGCCCGGCTGCGCGGTCCAGGTGATCTCGGCCTCGCCGTCGCCGGTCGCCTCGGCGGTCCACATGTCCGAGCCGGCCGGGTCGGGGACGGCAGGTGCCTCGTCCTGCTCCGCCGCCGCGTCCTCGGCAGGGGCCTCGTCGCCCGCCGCCGCGTCCTCGGCGGGAGCCTCGTCGTCGACGGGGGCCTCCTCGGCCGGGGTCGCCGACGCGTCGGACGTCGGGGTAGGGGCCGCGACGTCCTCCGCCGCGAGCTCGTGCCAGCCGGACAGGCCGGTGACGCGCTGGTGCGGGTCCTCCCCCACCCATCCGACGACGTCGGTGTCCCGACCGATCGCCAGGACCACGGGCCCGTCGGCCTCCGCGCGGACGGTCACCTCGGACGCGGCCAGCTCGAGCACGCCGGGGTCGGTGACGACCAGGGGCTCGTCGGCCTGCAACTGCGCTACGAGCACGTCATCGGCACGCCAGAGGGTCGCCGAGGCGACCCCGAGGGCGATGACCACGACGCCCACGAGCCCGACGATCGCGACGACAAGTCGCTTGAGCACGCACTAGTCCTTCCGCTGACGAACGACCCAGGATAGGCAGACGGGGCCCGGCAGGAGGAAACCGGGGCGAGCGGGAGCCTCGATCGTCACGGCACCTCCACGCCTCGCTCACGGGCGTCGAACCGCCGGGAGGACGTTACGGGACGAACCGGGCGCGCACCTCGCGAACGCCCCTGACGGGGTCTCCCGCACGCCCGTCCAGGTGTCGTCCGGTGCCGCCCACGACGCGAACGGCCCTGGTCACGGCCGGTCCGCCGCGTATCCTGGGCCAGGGGCACCGGCCCGTCGAGGAGGACCTCGGCCGCAGCCGCCCGCCGGGCCCCTCTCCCAGGAGGATCACCCGTGCCCGAAGCTCGGAACCCGTTTCCCGTCGTCAACTTCCGCGGTTACGACCGTGACGCGGTCGACGAGGCGCTCACGTCTCTCGAGCAGGCCCTGGCCGACGCGCGCGCGCAGGTCGAGGCTCTCGACTCCGAGAAGCTGAAGGTCGCCGGCGAGCTCTCCGAGGCACACCGGCAGCTGCGCGAGGCGGAGCGGCCCACGTACGCGGGCCTGGGGTCACGGATCGAGCAGCTGCTGCGGTCGGCCGAGGAGCAGTCCTCCGACGTCATGTCGCAGGCCAACGCCCAGGCTGCCGACGCGTTGGCGCGCGCGAAGCTCGCGGCGGGCCAGCTGCGCGCCCGCGCCGAGAACGAGGTCGCCGAGCTGCTCGCGACCGCCCGCCGGGAGGCCGAGGAGGTCCGTGCGACCGCGGCGGCGGAGACCGAGAGCGCGCTCGTCGCGGCACAGCGTCGCGCGGAGGAGCTCGTCGGCTCGGCCGAGCGGGAGGCCGCGCGGATCCAGAGCGCGATCGCCACGGAGGAGAGCGACCGTCGCACGTCCCTCGAGCGCGAGCTGGGCACTCTGCGCGCGCGGGTCGAGCACGAGGCGACCCAGCTGCGGATCGCGACCGAGCGGACCGCGACCGAGCTGCGGACGCGCACCGAGTCCGAGACGGCCCAGCTGCGCGAGGAGTCGGAGCGCTACGCGCAGGACCTGCGCCAGAGCGCCGACCAGGACACCACCGAGCTGCGCCAGCGCGTCGAGGCCGACGTCGCGGCGCTGCGCGCCGACGCCGAGCGCTACGCCGCGCGCCTGCGCTCGGACGTGAACGCCGAGGTCGCGGCATGGCGGCAGACGGCTGCCGAGGAGACCACGGCGATGCGCGCGGCGGCTGCCGAGTACGCGGACGCGACGCGCGGGACGGCAGACCGTGACGCGGCGGCGCTGCAGCAGCGGGTGGCCGCCGAGGTGGCCGCCCTGCGCAGCGAGGCGGAGCAGTACGCGGGCTACGTCCGCGCGACCGCGGAGCGCGAGGCAGGCGAGCTGCGGGCCGCGACGAGCGACGAGATCGGTCGGGCACGTGCCGAGGCCGAGGACGCCGTCGCGACGCTGCGGACGGAGTCCGAGCAGTACGCGGCGGAGCTCCGGGCGCTGGCCGACCGCGAGACGACCGAGCTGCGCGAGCGGACGGGTTACGAGGTCGCGCACCTGCGCGAGACCGCGCGGCGTGAGACCGACGAGCTGCGGGCCACGACCGATCGGGAGACCGCCGAGGCGCGCGCCGACGCCGAGCGCGAGACGACGGAGCTGCGCGAGCGCACCCGTCTGGAGGTCGAGCGCCTGCAGACGGAGGCACGCCGCGCGATCTCCGAGGCGACGACGCAGGCCCGCACGCGGGCCGACGAGCTCGTCCGTCGCGCCGAGCAGCAGCTCGCCGACGCCGAGCTCGCGATCGCCGCCCAGCACGAGGCCGCCGAGCGGCACGACGCCGAGCGGCACGAGTCGGCCCGGGCGGAGACCGAGCGGCTGGTCGCCGACGCCGAGGCGCACGCGTCGGAGGCGGAGGAGCGCGTGGCGAAGGCACTCGCGCACGCCGAGAAGGTGCGGGTCGAGTCGGAGAAGCAGGCGGCCGAGCTGCTGGCCAACGCGCGGCGCAACGCCGACCGAGCGGTCGCCGAGGCACGCGAGCACGCGGAGAAGCAGATCTCGGACGCGCTGAACGAGGCGGAGCGCGAGCGCAGCACGGCGACTCGCCAGGTCGAGGACCTGCACCGGCAGCGGGAGTCGATCACGTCCTACCTCGACGAGCTGCGGCACCTGCTGGGCACGAACCCGGACCCGGCCGCGCTCGAGAAGGCGGGCAAGATCGAGGCGCAGTTCGCACAGGCGCAGGCCGCGAGCCCGCGGCAGGACAGCGACACCGCTGCGGACGGTGGCAGGCCCGCAGACGTCGCACCGCAGGAGCCGGCGCCGGTCGAGCGGGCGCAGGGCACGCCCGCACAGGATCAGCCGGCACAGGGTGACGCGCCCCAGGCCGACGCCCCCACCGCAGACGCCGCGACCGCGGAAGACCGTCCGGCAGGCGCGGGCAGTGACCAGACAGCCCGCCCGGTGCGCCCGGTCCGACCCGCACGCACGTCGAAGTCCCGGCCGGCCCCCGTCTCCGCCGCCATCCCGGTGGTGCCCTCCCCCGCGGTGCAGGACGAGCAGGCGGATCCTGCGCAGGACGCCTCCCCGGGCTCACGCTGAGCGCGGGCACGTGAGCACGCGATGACTCCCCAACCACCGGTACCGGGCGGCGCGACCGACGGTCCGGCACCTCGGCCCGACGGCGGCGCCTCCGACTCCGGCGTGAGCGAGGACGAGGCCGCCCGGTGGCGCGCGCAGCGTCGGGAGGCTGCCACGGCCCATGCCGAGGCGCTCGCCGCGCGTCAGCGGGCGGAGTCCGCGCGGGCCCGCGCGATGATCGGGGAGTTCCTCGCCGAGGCGCGGGCGCGCGGTGTCGCACCCGCGCCCCTGCACGTGCGCTCGTACGACGGTCGCGCGCGGTACCGCACTCCCCTCGAGGGCTGGTACCTGCGCCGGGACGAGACCGTGGGCATCGACACGGCCGGGGAGTTCTACGTGCTGACGACCCCTCGGAGCCTCGTCGCGCACTTCCGGGGGGTGCGGCCGACGCCGCAGGACCCGCCGCTCGTCATCGGGGCGGGCGGCAAGGACGGCGAGTCCATCGACATGCCCGACGCGCTCGCACGCGTGCTGGCCGGCGAGGTCTGACGCGACACCCGACGTCGACCCGTCCGGGGCTCAGCTCGAGGGCTCGTGGACCCGCTGCAGCAGCTCGGCCAGCGCGGTACGCACCGCAGCGGGGTCCTCGACGGCCGACAGGTGCCCCACCCGCGGCACCACGACGAGCAGTGCCTGGTCCACCGCGGCCGTCATGTGCTCGGCGGAGTCGACGCCCGTGACCTGGTCCTCGTCCCCGACGACCACCACGACCGGACCGCGGAACTCCGCCAGCACGTCCGTGCGGTCGGGGCGTGCGGCCATCGCCCGCTGCGCCCAGGCGACCCGCGCGGGGTCCTGCTCGCCGATCCACGCGGTCACGCGCTCGACCACGTCCGGGCGCGCGCTGCGCGTCGTCTCCCCCAGCAGCACCTCGGGCATGCCGCGGACGGGGTCGACGGTACCGGCGGCCTGGACGTCGTCCGCGACGGCACGGCGCTTCGCCGCCGCCTCGGGCGTGTCGGCGGTCGACTTGGTGTCGACGAGAGCGAGCCCGGCCACGAGCTCGGGATGGCGCTCGAGGAGGGCGAGGGCCACGTAGCCACCCATCGAGAGCCCGGCGACCACGGCAGGCCCGTACCCCGCGCTGCGGATCACGGCCGCCACGTGGTCGGCCGCGTGCTCCAGGGCCGGGTCCGGCAGCGGCTCGTCCGCTGCGACCGGCAGGTCCGGGGCGAGGACCCGGTGCGTCGTCCCGAGGTCCGCCGCGACGTCGCCCCACATCCGGTGGTCGAGCGGGAAGGCGTGCAGCAGGACGATCGGGGTCGTGGTCATGCGTCCTCCAGGGTGCGGTCGATGTCGGCTCCTGGGTGACGGTCGGGGCCCGCCCGGTGCCGTCCTCCCGCAGGGGGCTCGATCTCGAGCCTAGCGACGACCGCCGTCCGCGGCCCGGGCGCGCGCGACCGCGGCAGCCCGCTCGAGCAGCACGGCGACCCCGTCGTCGGCGTTCGACGGCAGGGTGTCGTGCGCCGCCGCTCGCACCGCGGGGTGAGCGTTCCCGACGGCGAACGCCCGGCCGGCCCAGCCCAGCATCGGCAGGTCGTTGGGCGCGTCACCGACCGCCCAGACCTGTGCCGGCGCGATCCCGCGTGCTGCCGCCCACGTCGCGAGCGTCGCCGCCTTCGTCACCCCCGGAGCCGCGATCTCGCCGAGCGCGCCGGCGGCGGACGACGTGACGTGCGCGAGGTCGCCGAGCACCGCCTGCGCGTCGGCGACGAACGCGTCGGCGTCCTGCGCGCGACCCGGTGCCTGCAGCAGGAGCTTGAGGGTCGTGACGGGCAGGACGTCCTCGATCCGCGCCGCGATCGGGCTCGCGTGCGGGACGACGTGCTCGGAGACGAAGCCGTGCTCCGACGCGAAGCCGTCGGCGCTCTCCACCGCCAGGTGCACGCCGTCGGCTCCCCACGCCGCACGGAGGCGCTGCGCGACAGCGGTGACGCGATGCCGGTCCATGCCGTGCTCCTCGAGCACCCGAAGCCCCGCGACGTCCACGACGGACGCCCCGTTGGCGCAGATCGCCACGCCGTGACCGGCGACGTGGGCGGCGAGCTCGGCGAGCCAGCGGTGCGGCCGCGCGGTGACGAACACGACGTCCAGCCCCGCGGCCTCGGCGTCCGCGAGTGCGGCCGCGGTCCGGAGCGACACCGTGCCGTCCGGGCCGAGGAGCGTGCCGTCGAGGTCGCTGGCGACGAGCCGCACGTCGTGCCCGGCTGCGTCGGGGCGGTGGCCGTTCCGGCCGGCGACGCTCATCGGCGCGTCGGCCCGCGCCGGGTGCGCGCCTGCCAGCACGAGGAGTGCCAGTGCCGCCGCTCGTCGACGCCGTCGCCCCGCCACGAGTCGGTGCGCCAGGCCACGACGTGCCCGGCCCCCGCCGGGACCACCTGGTCGCACCCGGGGCAGCGGTACTCGCGGTCCGAGCCCCGGACCTGCTGCACGACCCACTCGCCGTCGGGCCCGGCCTCGGCACGGCGGCCGCCCGTCGCGCGCTCCACGTCGAGCGGCACGTACGGGGCGCCGTACGGTCGGCGGTCGGAACGACGGGAGCGGGGCACGGCCCCATCCTCACCCGCAGGGCTGCGCGTGCACCAACGCCGCCGCCCGGGACCCGCCCCACCCCCTCGGTGTGCCAGGAGACGAACGAGCCCAGGGCGGCGGGGCGTCACAGGGTGGCGGCGGACTCCGGCGTGGGGATCTCGCCCGTGCGGACGAGCTCCCGGTACCAGCGGGCGGAGTCCTTGAGGGTGCGCACCTGGGTGTCGTAGTCGACGTGGACGACCCCGAAGCGGCGGTCGTACCCGTACGCCCACTCGAAGTTGTCGAAGAGCGACCACACGAAGTAGCCGCGCACGTCGACGCCCTTGTCCATCGCCTCGCCGATGGCGTCGAGGTGGTCGTGGAGGTAGGCGACGCGCTCCGCGTCGTGGACGCGGCCGTCCTCGGTGACGGTGTCGTAGAACGCGGCGCCGTTCTCGGTCACGGCGAGGGGCAGAGCCGGGTAGCGCTCGTGCAGCTCGAGGAGCAGGTCCACGAGGCCCTGGGGCTCGATGTTCCACCCCATGGCCGTGTACGGGCCGGGCTGCTTGAGCCACTCGACCTGGTCGGCCCCGACCCAGGCGCTCACCTCGGACGAGCGATGACCGTCGGGACCCGGCGTGCCGTCACCGACGGGCGGGGTGCCGTGCTGCACGCGCCCGGTCGAGTAGTAGTTGACGCCCAGCAGGTCGATCGGGACCTGGATGAGCTCGAGGTCGCCGTCCTGGATGAACGACCAGTCGCTGACGGACGCCGTGTCCGCGAACACGCGCTCGGGGTAGGCGCCCTCGAGGAGCGGCCCGAGGAAGACCTCGTTCGCGATCGTGTCGATCCGGCGCTTGGCCTCGATGTCGGCCGGGTCGTAGGACGCCGCGCGCGTGACGTGCAGGTTGAGCGTGATGGAGACCGGGGTGTCCGCGCCCAGCTCCTCGCGGATCGCGGTGGCCGCGAGACCGTGGGCGAGGTTGAGGTGGTGGACGGCAGCGAGGGCCGCCGCCGGGTCCGTGACACCGGGGGCGTGCACCCCTGAGCCGTAGCCGAGGAACGACGAGCACCACGGCTCGTTGAGCGTGGTCCACAGGTGGATGCGGTCGCCCAGCGCACGGGCGACGATGCGGGCATACTCCGCGAACGCGTAGGCCGTGGCGCGGTTGGTCCACCCGCCCTCGTCCTCGAGCGCCTGCGGCAGGTCCCAGTGGTACAGCGTCACCACGGGCTCGATGCCCGCGGCGACGAGCCGGTCCACGAGGTCGGAGTAGAAGTCCAGGCCGGCCTGGTTCACCTCACCGGTGCCCGCGGGGACGATGCGCGGCCAGGCGACGGAGAACCGGTAGGCCTGCAGACCGAGGTCCTGCATGATGGCCACGTCCTCGGGAACCCGGTGGTAGTGGTCGACCGCCACGTCACCGGTGTCACCGTCCAGCACCTTGCCAGGCGTGTGGGAGAAGGTGTCCCAGATCGACGGGGCGCGGCCGTCCTCGTCGACCGCCCCCTCGATCTGGTACGACGCGGTCGCCGAACCCCAGAGGAAGTCGCCGGGGAACTGGCGGCCGGACGGCCTCGTCGTGCGGGTCATGGCATGGCCTCCGAGAGGTGGGCGGGTCGAGGGTTCGGCGGACCTGGAAGGTCTCTGACGCTCACGCACGGCATCGGTGCCGCGCGGATCGAATCGATACGATACACAGCCTGGGATCGCTCCCGCACCCCTGGGACGACTCGCGGCGCGAGACAGGTGCAGGAACCACCCCCACCGTAGGGGCCGCGCCCCGGGACGGCCCACCGTCGCGCGCTAGGGTGAGCCGAACCAGGGGGTAGACGTGCCGCGGCGCCAGCGGCACGTGACGAACGGGAGCGACGTGGCCACCACCATCGACGACGTGGCACGGGCGGCGGGGGTCTCGACCTCGACCGTCTCCTACGTGCTGTCCGGCAAGCGACCCATCTCGGAGCCCACGCGGCAGCGGGTCGAACGTGCCATCCGTGACCTCGGCTACCGGCCGCACGCCGGGGCCCGGGCCCTCGCTTCCAGCCGGACCGACGTGCTCGGCCTCATGGCTCCGCTGCGCGTCGACGTCAACTTCTCCGTGATCATGCAGTTCGTCACCGGCGTCGTGTCCGCGGCCCGCACCTACGGCCACGACGTGCTCCTGCTCACGTCGGACGAGATCGCCGACATGGAGCGGGTCGCCTCCGGCTCCATGGTCGACGCGCTGGTGATGATGGACGTCGAGGCCGACGACCCGCGCGTGCCGGTCCTCACCGGCCTGAGCCAGCCCGCCGTCCTCATCGGCCTGCCGCGCGACCCCGAGGGCCTGTCGTGCGTGGACCTGGACTTCGCCGCCGCCGGTCGCCTCGCGGCGCAGCACCTCGCGCGCCTCGGCCACCGCCGGATCGCTCTCATCGGGTCGCCGCGTGCCGTGATGGAACGTCACACCTCGTACGCCGAGCGCATGATCGAGGGCTTCACCCGCGGCGTGACCGAGAGCAGCCTCGAGGGCGTCGTCGAGGCCTGCGAGGCGTCGACCGCCGGCGCGTCCGACGCCGTCGACCGGGTCCTGGCGCGCTTGCCCGACGTCACCGCGCTCGTCGTCCACAACGAGGTCGCGCTGCCCTGGGTGCTGGCCACGCTCCGGGAACGGGGTCGTCACGTGCCGGACGACGTCTCCGTCGTCGCACTCTGCCCGTCCGACGTCGCGCTGGGTCAGCTGCTGCCCCTGACGAGCATCGACATCCCGGCGCAGGCCATCGGTGAGGTCGCCGTCGAGATGGCCATGGCACGGGTCGTGCGCGACGAGCCCGCCGAGACGCGGCTGCTCGCACCTCGGCTCGTCGAGCGCGGGAGCACCGTGGCCCGCCCTGCCTGACCGGGATCCGCAGCGCTCGGAGGCACGGACCTCAGGCCACCCAGGACCCGTCACGCGCGACGCGGACGGGACGCAGGTCCGCCGTCGTGACCACGAGGTCGGCCCGCCGGCCCGCGACCAGCGCACCCACGTCGTGGCGCCCCAGGACCTGCGCCGGCGTCGCCGACGCCGCCCGGACCGCGTCGAGGAGGGGAACCCCGGCCGCGACGGTCGCGCGCACGACGTCGAGCAGGTGCGCGAGGCCGCCGGCGATCGCGCCGGTTCCGGGCCTACCCCCCGGCAGGTCCACGAGGACCCGGGCCACACCGCCCTCGACCCGCACGCCCTGCGGTCCCAGGCGGTAGTCGCCGTCGGCCATCCCCGCGGCCGCGATGGCGTCCGTGACCAGCACGGCGCCGTCCGGCCCCACGAGCTCCATGACGGCCCGCACGGTCGCCGGCGCGAGGTGGGTGCCGTCGGCGACCAGCTCGACGACGAGCTCGCCGCGGGCTGCGGCGCCGAGGCACGCAGCCACCGGTCCCGGATCACGGTGGTGCAGCGGGGGCATGCCGTTGAACAGGTGCGTCGCCGTCGGGCGTGCGCCGCGTGCCCGGGCCGACGTCGCCAACAGGTCGAACGCGCGAGCGACGGCGGCGTCGACGCGCTCGGCGGACGCATCCGTGTGCCCCACCGACGGCAGCGCACCGGCCGCCACGAGCGCGGCCAGGACGTCGTCACCCCCGTCCGCCACCCCCGGGACCTCCGGCGCGAGCGTCATCGAGACCAGGTGCCCCTGCGCCGCGACAGCCAGCTCGCGGACCAGGTCCGCGTCACCGTCGACCATGTCGTCCGGGTGCTGCGCCCCGGCGCGCGCGCGGGAGAGGAACGGCCCCTCCAGGTGGATCCCGGCCACCACACCCTCTCGCGCGGCCGCCGCGAGCAGCGCGGTACGGGCGAGCAGCACGGCCCGCGGAGCGGTCACGAGGGACGCGACGAGCGTCGTCGTCCCGTGGCGCAGGTGCTCGTCCGCGACGCGGCGGACGTCGTCGGGCCCCGTCGCGTCGGGGAAGCTCGCTCCCCCGCCGCCGTGGCAGTGCAGGTCGACCAGCCCGGGCAGCACACGCGTCCCCGCGGGCGGCGCGGGCGGCAGGTCCCCCAGGGGTGCGTCGTCCGCAGGCCCCACCCACACGACCCGTCCGTCACGAGCCACGACGAGCCCATCGGGCAGCACGCCGCTCGGCGTCACCACGTCACCGCGCACCGTGAGCGCGCCGGGAGCTTCCGAGGGTCCGACTGCCATGCCCCATCCTCCCGCCAGGTCCCACCGCCGCCGGGGACGTCCCCGTGCGGGGCGCGCCGTCAGCGCCCGCGTGCCGCTCCGGGAGCTCCCTGCGGGTTCCGGCGCCGGGCGACGAGACCGGCGACCAGACCACCGACGACGCCACCGACCGTCGGCAGCCCGACCATGTCCCACAGCAGCCCGCCGGCCAGCTCCCACGGCCACGACGAGAGCAGCACGCCAGTCTGCACGACGCCCACGACGGCGCCGCCCAGCAGGCCGATCAACGTGTAGACACCGACCGACCGGCCGAGGCGCGCCAGGAGTCCGCGCGCGAGCAGCACCAGCGGCACGGCGCACAGCACGGCAGGACCGGCCGCGTACAGCAGCCACAGGGCGGGCACCGTGACGGCCGAGGCGCTCGGGCCGTCCGCCACCAGGACGGCGACCGCCCGCACGAGCCACACCGTCACAGCGGCGGCCGCCACCCCCGCCACGGCGGGGAAGGTCCAGTGCCGGGTCACGCGCGCACCGCTGCCACGTGGCGGCCTGGGCCGGTGGCCGTCGCGACGGCCGGCTGGGTGCTCACCGGCCGATTGAACACGCTCACGGGGCCAGGTCCAAGGCGCGAGCGACGCGGGGTGTGCTCAGAACAGCCGCGAGTCGACATCGTCGACACCACGCATCGCGTCGTAGTCGAGGACGAGGCAGGAGATGCCACGGTCCACCGCGAGGACGCGCGCCTGCGGCTTGATCTCCTGGGCCGCGAAGACTCCGCGCACCGGGCTCAGCAGGGGGTCCCGGTTGAGCAGCTCCAGGTAGCGCGTGAGCTGCTCGACGCCGTCGATGTCGCCCCGGCGCTTGATCTCGACCGCCACCGTGCCCCCGTCCGGGGACTTGGCGAGGATGTCGACCGGTCCGATGGCGGTCGGGTACTCCCGGCGCACCAGTGTGTGGCCCGTCCCGAGCAGCACGATCTGCGCGGCGAGCAGCTCCTGCAGGTGCGCCTCGACACCGTCCTTCACCAGGCCCGGGTCGACACCGAGCTCATGGGCGCTGTCGTGGTGCACGTCGTACAGGTCGATCACGAGACGGTCGTCGGACTTGGCGTGCTGCACCGTCCACACCTGCGTCACGCCCGCCGCGCGCTGGTCCGCGTCGGGCTCACCCACCACGAGCGAGCAGGGAGGACTCATCCAGTTCAGCGGCTTGTAGGAACCGCCGTCCGAGTGCAGGAGCACGGACCCGTCCGCCTTGACGACGACGAGCCGACGGGCGCGTGGCAGGTGCGCCGCGAGCCTGCCCGTGTACCGCGCGGCACACTCCGCGACGACCAGGCGCATGCGCGCTCTCCTCCGGTTGCTTCCGAACTCAGATGACCTTGCCGACCCGGGAGGGCGTCGCCTCGAGCCATGACGTGAAGCCCGCGTACGCGTCGACGGACATCCGCAGCCGGACCTCCCGGGGTGCGCCTCCGGAGGACGGGACGACGCGGCAGCGCGCCACGACGGCCGGCGGACGGCCCTGCACCGGCGGCGCAGGCGTGCGCTCGAGCACCACGATGCTGCCGCGCGACCACCGCCGAGCGGGCCGCGGCATGATCGACAGCCGCCGCCACCAGTAGAGGGTCACGGCACCGTACTGCCCCACGCCGCGCGCCCACGACGTCTTGCCACGCCGGTCGACCTCGCGCAGGACGCACGAGAAGGCCCCCACCCGGCGGGCGAGCGTGCGGGTCCGCGAGAGCCACAGCGCTGCGACGACGCACGCACAGACCAGCAGCGATGCCACGACCACGGCGACCCACGCCGCACCGCTCATGCCGTGACCTCCACGCCGGCGCCGGTCGCGTCAGCGCCCGGTCCGGGCGGTGTCCGCCGCCCTCGAGACCGAGTCGACCACGATCGTCACCTGATCCGAGTCGACGGACAGGAACCCACCGTCGACGTCCCAGGAGAGCGGCGCGCCACCACCCGCCGGGAGCACGCGGACCGCGCCCGGCCGCAGCACGGACAGGATCGGCGTGTGCCCGACGAGGATGCCGATATCACCTTCGGCGGCCGGCGCCGACACCTGACGCGCGGCGCCGGACCACACCTTGCCGTCCGCTGCGACGACGTCGACCTCGAGCTGTGCCACCGTGCTGCCTCCTCAGTCCTAACGGTACGTCGTCTGGGTCCGAGGACTCAGACGCCGTACTCCTTCTGGATGCGAGCCCAGTTGCGCTCGAGGTCCTCGAGGCCACCGATGTTGAAGAACGCCTGCTCGGAGATGTGGTCGAACTCGCCGTCCGCGATCTTCTTGAACGCCTCGACGGTCTCGGTCACCGGGACCGTCGAGCCGACGACGCCGGTGAACTTCTCGGCCATGTAGGTGTTCTGCGAGAGGAACTGCTGGATGCGCCGCGCACGCGCGACGATCGTCTTGTCCTCCTCGGAGAGCTCGTCCACGCCGAGGATCGCGATGATGTCCTGGAGCTCCTTGTTGCGCTGCAGGATCGACTTCACGCGCGTCGCCACGTCGTAGTGCTCCTGGCCCACGTACCGCGGGTCGAGGATCCGGCTGGTCGAGGCCAGCGGGTCGACGGCCGGGTACAGGCCGCGCGACGCGATCTCACGGCTGAGCTCGGTGGTCGCGTCGAGGTGAGCGAACGTCGTGGCCGGCGCGGGGTCGGTGTAGTCGTCGGCGGGCACGTAGATGGCCTGCAGCGACGTGATCGAGTGACCGCGCGTCGAGGTGATGCGCTCCTGGAGCTGGCCCATCTCGTCCGCGAGGTTCGGCTGGTAGCCGACCGCGGACGGCATGCGACCGAGCAGGGTCGAGACCTCGGACCCCGCCTGCGTGAAGCGGAAGATGTTGTCGATGAAGAGCAGCACGTCCTGCTTCTGCACGTCGCGGAAGTACTCCGCCATCGTCAGGGCGGACAGGGCGACGCGCAGACGCGTGCCCGGGGGCTCGTCCATCTGGCCGAAGACGAGGGCCGTCTTGTCGAAGACGCCCGCCTCCTCCATCTCGACGATGAGGTCGTTGCCCTCACGCGTGCGCTCACCGACACCGGCGAACACCGACACACCGCCGTGGTCCTGGGCGACGCGCTGGATCATCTCCTGGATGAGGACGGTCTTGCCGACACCGGCGCCGCCGAACAGGCCGATCTTCCCGCCCTGGACGTACGGGGTCAGCAGGTCGATGACCTTGATGCCGGTCTCGAACATCGTCGTCTTCGACTCGAGCTGGTCGAAGGCCGGGGGCTTGCGGTGGATCGGCCACCGCTCCGTGATCTCGAGGGTCTCACCCTCGGCGAGGTTGAGCACCTCGCCGGTGACGTTGAAGACGTGGCCCTTGGTCACGTCGCCGACTGGCACCGAGATCGGCAGGCCCGTGTCGCGCACCTGCGCGCCGCGGACGAGGCCGTCGGTCGGCTTGAGCGCGATCGCGCGCACCAGGGAGTCACCCAGGTGCTGCTCGACCTCGAGCGTCATGGTGAAGCCGCCGGCGGCCTCACCCTCGCCCTGCGTCGAGAGGTCGATGTCGACCTCGAGCGCGTTGTAGATCTCGGGGATCTGGTCCGGCGGGAACTCGATGTCCACGACGGGCCCGATGACCCGCGCGACCCGGCCGACGCCGGGCGTGCCGGCGTTCGCGGCCGTCGCGTCGACGGTGGTGGCGGTCATGTCTGCCTCGCTTCGCTCGTCCGGGCCGCTCAGGCACCCGGCTGGGGTCTGTGTCGTGCTGCGTTCGTGGTCAGGAGGACGCGAGCGCGTCTGCGCCCGACACGATCTCGCTGATCTCCTGCGTGATCTCGCCCTGACGCGCCTGGTTGGCCAGACGCGTGTAGGTGCGGATGAGGTCCTCGGCGTTCTCGGTGGCGGTGTGCATGGCCCGCTGCCGTGCCGCGAGCTCGGAGGCCGCAGCCTGGAGCAGGTTGGCGTAGATGCGCGTGCGCACGTAGCGCGGCAGCAGCGCGTCCAGCACCTCCTCCGGGCTCGGCTCGAACTCGTAGAGGGGCAGTGCGTCGTTCTCCTCCACCGGTGCGACGCCCTCGACGACCTCCAGCGGCACCATGCGGATGACGCGCGGCCGCTGGGTCACCATGTTCACGAACTGCGTGAACACGACGTGCACCTCGGCGACGCCGCCGTCCTGCGCCGGAGCGCGGAACGCGTCCAGCAGTGCGTCGGCGATCTCGTCCGCGATCTCCGGTGTGGGGGCGTCCGAGAACCCGGTCCACCGCCCCGCCAGCTCGCGCTGACGGAACGTGTAGTAGGCGACCGCACGACGGCCCGCGACGTACAGGGCGACCTGCTTGCCCTCACCCTCGAGCCGATGCACGAGACGCTCGGTCTCGCGGATGACGCTCGCCGAGTAGGCGCCCGCCATACCGCGGTCCGAGGCGATGAGCAGGACCGCGACCCGCTGCGTGTCCTCGCGCTCCACCAGGAACGGGTGGGACGTGTCGGAGTGGGTCGCGACCGCCGAGACGGCACGCGTGATCGCCCGCGAGTACGGGGTCGCCATCGCGACGCGGTCACGCGCCCTGCCGATGCGTGACGCCGCGATGAGCTCCTGTGCGCGGAACATCTTCTTGAGCGCTTGAGTGCTCTTGATCCGCGCCTTGTAGACGCGCTGCTGACCCGCCATGCTCAGGCCCGCTTCTGGCGGACGATCTGCTCCTGCTCGACCTCGACACCCTCGTCCTCGGCGCCGCCGCCCACGAGCGGCGTGCCGTCGAACTTCAGGAAGCCCAGCCGGAACTCGTCGATCGCGTCGCCCAGGGCCTTCTCCGTCGCTTCCTCGAGCTTGCCCGTCTCCGCGATGGTCGACAGGACGTCGGTGTTGCGACGCAGGTCGTCCAGCAGCTCGGCCTCGAACCGACGGACGTCCTGGATCGGGACGTCGTCGAGCTTGCCCTTGGTGCCGGCCCAGATGGAGGCGACCTGGTCCTCGACCGGGAACGGCGAGTACTGGCCCTGCTTGAGCAGCTCCATCAGGCGTGCACCACGCGTCAGCTGGGCGCGCGACGCCGCGTCGAGGTCGGACGCGAACATCGCGAACGCCTCGAGCGAGCGGTACTGCGCCAGGTCGATCTTGAGCGTGCCGGAGACCTGCTTCATCGCCTTGACCTGCGCGGCGCCGCCGACACGGGAGACCGAGATGCCGACGTCGACAGCGGGGCGCTGGTCGGCGTTGAACAGGTCCGACTGCAGGAAGATCTGGCCGTCGGTGATCGAGATGACGTTGGTCGGGATGTACGCCGAGACGTCGTTGGCCTTCGTCTCGATCATCGGCAGACCCGTCATCGAGCCCGCGCCCAGCTCGTCGGAGAGCTTGGCGCAACGCTCGAGCAGCCGGGAGTGCAGGTAGAAGACGTCACCCGGGTAGGCCTCACGGCCCGGCGGGCGGCGCAGCAGCAGCGAGACGGCGCGGTACGCCTCGGCCTGCTTCGACAGGTCGTCGAACACGATGAGGACGTGCTTGCCCTGGTACATCCAGTGCTGGCCGATGGCCGAACCGGTGTAC
This sequence comes from Cellulomonas xiejunii, assembly GCF_024508315.1. Lineage (NCBI taxonomy): Bacteria > Bacillati > Actinomycetota > Actinomycetes > Micrococcales > Cellulomonadaceae > Cellulomonas > Cellulomonas xiejunii. Next base: position 1,184,689 of record NZ_CP101987.1, on the reverse strand, counting down.
GGCGCGAGGTACTTGAAGCCGGCCGGGTCGGACGCGGGCGACGCGACGATCGTCGTGTACTCGAGCGCGCCGGACTCCTCGAGCGCGCTGCGCACGGCCGCGATCGTCGAGCCCTTCTGACCGATGGCGACGTAGATGCAGCGGACCTGCTTGTTCGGGTCGCCCGTCTCCCAGTTGGCCTTCTGGTTGATGATCGTGTCGATCGCGATGGCCGTCTTGCCGGTCTGGCGGTCGCCGATGATGAGCTGCCGCTGGCCGCGGCCGATCGGGATCATCGAGTCGATGGCCTTGAGGCCGGTCTGCAGCGGCTCGTGGACCGACTTGCGGGCCATGACGCCGGGCGCCTGGAGCTCGAGGGCGCGACGGCCGTCCGTCACGACCTCGCCGAGGCCGTCGATCGGCTGGCCCAGCGGGTCGACGACGCGACCGAGGTACCCGTCACCCACGGGGACCGAGAGCACCTCGCCGGTCCGGCGGACCTCCTGGCCCTCCTCGATCCCGGTGAACTCGCCCAGGACGACCACGCCGATCTCGCGCACGTCGAGGTTGAGCGCCAGGCCCAGCGTGCCGTCCTCGAACTTCAGCAGCTCGTTGGCCATCGCGCCGGGCAGGCCCTCGACCTGCGCGATGCCGTCGCCTGCCACCGCGACCCGTCCGACCTCCTCGGTCGCCGGGCCCTTGGGCTCGTAGGACTTCACGAAGCTGTCCAGCGCGGAGCGGATGTCCTCCGGCCGGATCGTCAGCTCAGCCATGGCGTTCTCCTCATCTGACGCACGCGCCGTGCGCGTGCGTTGTGTCGTGGGCCGGTGCTCCGGCGATGTCAGCCGGCCAGCTGCCGGCGTGCGTCGGCGAGTCGGGAGAGGACGGTCGAGTCGATGACGTCGGGACCGGACTGCACGCGCAGGCCTCCCACGACGTCGGGGTCCACCACGACGTTGACCTGGACGGCTCGCCCGAGGGCGCGTCCGAGCAGGTCCGCCAGACGAGCCGTCTGCGTCGGGGTGAGCGGCGAGGCCGCCACGACGGTGGCGACCTCCATGCTGCGCAGCTCGGCGATCACGTCACCGACGTGGTTCAGGGTCGTGACGTAGCGACGCCCACGGGGGGCGACCGCTGCGCGGCGCGCCACCGCCAGGGTGATCGGGTCACTCTGCTGACCGAGCAGACGCTCGACGAGCTCGCCACGCGCCTGCGCGGGGTACGCGTCGTCCAGGAGGTAGCGACGCACCTCGCGCTGGCCGGCCAGCGCACGGGTGATGGAGAACAGCTCGGCCTCCACCCGCTCGAGCGTCCCGGCGCTCTGCGCGGACGACAGCAGCCCCAGGAACCCGAGCCGCTCTGCCGCGTGCGCGAGGTCGGCGTCCGCCGACCAGCGCGACCCCACGAGCATCTGGGCGATCTCGACGGTGCGCGGGTCAGCGCCGTCGAGCAGACGCGTGACCAGGCCGCTCTTCGCCTCGGGCGAGAGCGACGGGTCGGCCAGCGTGCGGCTCAGCGACCCCGACCCGTCGAGCGCGTCGACGAGCGCGAACAGCTCGTCGCCGATCGTGCGTGCCGTGCCGCCGGCAGCGCGGAGGACCGGTGCGAACCGGTTCTCCGCCGCCTGCAGCGAGGCGCGACTCGTCCCGCGCATCAGTTCCCCTTGCCTGCGCTCGTGGTGGTGCTGGCCTCGAGGTCGTCGAGGAAGCGGTCGACGACGCGCGAGCGTCGCGCCTCGTCCTCGAGCGACTCGCCCACGATCTTCGATGCGAGCTGCGTCGCGAGCGTGCCCACGTCGGCGCGCAGGGACACGGCCGCCTGCTGGCGCTCCGCGTCGATCTGGCGCTGGGCCGTCTCCGCGATGCGAGCAGCCTCCTCCTGCGCACGTGCCCGCGACTCGGCGAGGATCTGCCCGCCCTCGGCACGCGCGTCCTCACGGATGCGCGCCGCCTCGGCACGGGCGTCGGCCAGCAGCTGCTGGTACTCCGCCAGCTGCGCGGCCGCCTCGGCCTGGGCCGTCTCCGCCAGGGCGAGACCACCCTCGATCTTCTGCGTGCGCTCGTCCAGCACCGCCTGGAACTTCGGCAGCACGTACTTGTAGAACGCCACCGCGATGACCACGAGCACGATCGTCGACCAGAGCAGGTCGTATTCGGCCGGGAGGAGCAGCTGGATGCCCTCGACCTCTTCGCCCGCGGCCGTCACGACGGCCGCGGAGACCGCGGCGCCGCTCACTGGAAGAGGAACCCGGTGATGAGGCCGAGGAGGCCCAGGACCTCGACGAACCCGATACCGATGAACATGGTGGTGCGGAGCTGGCCGGCGACCTCGGGCTGGCGTGCGATGCCCTCGACGGTCTTGCCGATGAGGATGCCCAGACCGATACCCGGGCCGAGCACCGCGAGGCCGTAGCCGACGGTCGCGATGTTCCCGGAGACGGCGTCAGCGGCGGCGAGGATCATGCTGGTGTCTGCCACGGTGGCTCGTTCCTTCCGTTGGGTCCCCGGCCGGTCGGCCGGGGTCTCGTGCTCAGGTGCGGGGCCGAAGTCCCGCGGGGTGTGTGGTCAGTGCTCGTCGGAGATCGACTGGCTGATGTAGACGGCCGCGAGGACGACGAAGATGTAGGCCTGCAGCGCTGCGACGAAGACCTCGAACAGCGTGATCGCGAACCCGCCGAGCAGGCTCGGCACCGCGAAGACGCTCATGCCCGACATCGAGCGGACGAAGAAGTCCGTCGCGGCGAAGCAGAGCACGAGCATCAGGTGCCCGGCGACCATGTTCGCCATGAGTCGCACGGCCAGCGTCACGGGGCGCAGGATGAAGACGGTGAGGAACTCGACCGGCGTCAGCAGCACGTAGAGGAACGGCGGCACTCCCGGCGGGAACAGGCTCGCCTTGAGGAAGCCCCCCAGCCCGTGCGCGCGCACGCCGGCGCCGAGGTACATGACGTAGACCCACAGTGCGAGCATCACCGGCAGGCCGATGAGCGAGGAGCCGGCGATGTTGAGGCCGGGGATGATGCCCGTGATGTTGAACGCGAGGATCGCGAAGAAGATCGTCGTGAGCAGCGCGACGTACTTGTGCGCCTTCTCCTTGCCGATGATGTCCTCGGCGACGTTGACGCGCACGAAGTCGAGCAGCAGCTCGACGACGTTCTGACCGCGGCTCGGGACCAGCTTCGCCTTGCGGGCGGCGATCACCATGACGACCACGAGAGCGACCGTCGCGATCACCCGGACGAGCTGCATCCGGTTGAACTCGAAAGGGGTGTCCTCGAAGAGGAACGGTGCCGGGAAGAAGTCGGCGATCGTGGGGGTGTGGAAGCCGCTGTCGTCCGCGGCGAGCGGCAGGATCGTCGCGATGCTGGACAGTGCGGTCTCCTGTGGTCGTGATGTCCGGTGCCGCCTCGTCGCGGGCACACCGGCAGCACCTAGCCGTCGTGGATGGGGGCAAGCCTAACCCATGGGTGACCTAGGTCCGGCCCGACGGGGCTCGCGATGTGGTGACGCGGATCACCGTCCGGTGGCGCCGGGCTCGACGTACGGCACCCGGCCGTTGTTCACCGCCCGGAAGTCCAGCACGGCCGACCCCACGACCCCCAGCGCGAGCACCGCGGCGAGGACCCCCCGGGAGTAGAAGTCGAGGTCACGCAGCAGCGCGAGGACGATCACCACGACCAGGACCTTCGCGAGCCAGGTGCCCATCACGACGGCCGCCATCGTGTGCGGAGGCGAGTGCAACGTGCGCAGCATCGCGACCACGGTCGTCCCGGAGAACACCAGCGCGAGGCCCACGCCGATGAGGGCTCCCCAGACGCCCGGCAGCCCGGCGACGAGGGCTCCGATGCCGATCCCGAGCACCGCCAGGGCCCCGAGCAGGACGGCGGTGTCGCGCAGTGCGCGACGGAACACCGCCGCGGTCGCGTCGGGCGCTGCGGCGCCGGCAGCCGGATCGGGGGCGGGGTCCGTCGTCATGGGGTGGCCTCCACGGGTTTGGGGGTGCGCCCGCGAAGCGGGCCGAGGGTCAGTGCGGTCGCGACGAGCAGGCCGACGCCGGTGGCGACGAGGACCGTCGTGGTCGACAGGACGGCGAGCGCCGCGACGCCGAACGCCAGGACCGCCGTCCACACGTACATGATGACCACGGCACGGCGGTGGCTGTGACCGAGCGCCAGCAGCCGGTGGTGCAGGTGCAGGCGGTCCGCGTGGAAAGGGCTCTTGCCCGTCAGCAGCCGCCGCACGATCGCCATGCCCATGTCCAGCAGCGGGAGCACCAGGACGGCGACGGGAAGCAGGATCGGCACGTACGCCGGGAAGCGCACGCGCTCGACGACGGCCTGGTAGTCGATCTGCCCGGTCACGACGATCGCCGCCGCCGCCATGACGAACCCCAGGAGCATCGAGCCCGAGTCGCCCATGAAGATGCGCGCCGGATAGAGGTTGTGCGGCAGGAACCCCACGCACGTCCCCACCATCACCCCGACGACCAGGGTGGCCAGGTTGGAGTAGTCGTTGGCGCTCGTGTCGACGGTGAGCAGGTACGCGTACAGGAAGAAGGCGGCCCCCCCGATCGCGAGGACGCCGGCGGCCAGCCCGTCGAGCCCGTCGACGAAGTTCACCGCGTTCATCGCCACCACGACGGACACCACCGTGACGAAGACGGCCGTGCGCGACGAGCCGCCGAGCACACCGCCGATGGGCAGCTGGTACAGCAGCACGCCCTGCCACGCGAGGAACCCCGCCGCGAGCACCTGCCCCATGAGCTTGGTGAGCCAGTCGAGGTCCCAGATGTCGTCGGCGACGCCGAGCGCGCACACCAGCGCCGCACCCCCGACGATGCCGAAGATGGGCCGCGGGTTGGCGTAGACCGGTGCGAGGAACGGCAGCTGGGATGCCATCAGGAGCGCCACGAGCAGGCCGGCGAACATCGCCATGCCGCCGAGGCGCGGCGTCGGGACGGCGTGGACGTCGCGCTCGCGCACCGCCGTGATGGCGCCCCACCGCAGCGCGCACCACCGCGCCAGCGGCGTCGTCAGGTAGGTGACGACCGCTGCGATGACGGCGACGAGAAGGTAGGTCCTCACGGCGCAGGGGCCTCCGGACGGCTCTCGTCGGGAGCCGGCGCGGGCGAAGGCGCGGGTGGCGCCATGACCGGTGCCACGGCCGCGAGCGCCGCGAGGTCGACCGCACCCAGGCGCACGACGCGCAGCGCCGGCCCCGTGGCGTCGACGATGGTCGAGGCGACGCCCCCGGGTGCGGCACCCGCGTCGAGGAGCACCGCGACACGGTCGCCGAGCTGGTCGTACGCCTCGGTCGCCGTCGTCGCGGCAGGCCGGCCGGTGAGGTTGGCGCTCGACACCGCGAGGGGGCCGGTGCGCCGCAGCAGCGCGAGGGCGGCGGGGTGGTCCGGCATGCGCAGCGCGACGGTGCCGTGGGTCTCCCCCAGGTCCCACGCGAGCGACGGCTGAGCCCGCAGGATCACCGTGAGCCCGCCGGGCCAGAACGCCTCGGCCAGCGCGCGCACGGTGTCCGGCACGTCGGTGGCGAGCCCGTCGAGCGTGCGGACGTCGGGGATGAGGACGGGGGGTGGCATCTGTCGCCCACGCCCCTTCGCGTCGAGGAGTCGCTGCACGGCGCGTGGGTCGAAGGCGTCGGCACCGATCCCGTAGACCGTGTCGGTGGGCAGCACGACCAGCTCGCCACGACCGACGGCATTGACCGCCTCGTCGATCGCGGGGCCCCAGGTCGCGGGGTCGGTCGCGTCCTTGATCCGGATGAGGCTCACGCGGGCGAGTCTCCCACGACCCCCGGTGCGACCCGCCGTGCCACGAGGGTGCGGGGGCGGCCCGTCAGGTCGGTCACGGTGCGCACGTCGACGAACGCGCCGGTCGCGGCGGCTGCGGCGCGCGCGGTGGCGTCCTGCACCTCTGCGTGCTCCATCACCAGCAGGCCGCCGGGCACGAGCAGGCGCGCGGCCGCGGCGATGACCGCGCGCGGCACGTCGAGACCGTCGGCCCCGCCGCCGTACAGCGCGACGTCCGGGTCGTGGTCACGGACCTCGGGGTCGAGGGGCACCGCGTCCGGCGGGATGTACGGCGGGTTCGACACCACGACGTCGACGGTGCCGTCGAGCTCCGCGAGGAGCGCGGGGTCGCGGACGTCGCCCTGCACCACCCGCAGGTCGGGCCCGGCGACGGCCGCCGCGTTGGCGCGGGCCAGCCCGACCGCCGCGTCGGACAGGTCGACGGCCACGACGCGGCTCGCGGGCACCTCGGTGTCCACCGACGCGGCGATCGCGCCCGTGCCGGTGCACAGGTCGACGACGAGCGGCCGCCGACCGGAGGCGGCGAGGGCCGCGGCCTCGTCGATCGCCAGCTGCGCGACCGTCTCGGTCTCGGGACGCGGCACGAACACGCCGGGCTCCACGCGCAGGGTGAGGAACCGGAAGACCGTGTGCCCGACGATGTGCTGGAGCGGCTCGCGTCGTCGGCGCCGCTCGACCAGCCCCGCGTACGCTGCCGCGAATCCCTCGGGCAGCGGCGGCGGCAGGACCAGCTCGACGCGGGCGAGCCCCAGCGCGTGCGCGGCGAGCGCGACCGCGTCGTGCCGCGGGGACGGGACCCCCGCCTCGGCCAGCACCGTCGCGGCCCCCTCGACGTACGCGCGCAGGCCCGGTCCGGTCTCGCGGGCGGTGGCGGGGCCGGTCACGCGGGGCCACCGCCGGCCGCGGCCAGCCGCGCCGCGTCGTCGGCCTCGACGGCCGACGCGATGACCGGGCCGAGGTCCCCGTCGAGCACCTGGTCGAGGTTGTACGCCTTGTAGCCGGTGCGGTGGTCGGCGATGCGGTTCTCCGGGAAGTTGTACGTCCGGATCCGCTCGGAACGGTCCACCGTGCGCACCTGCGAGCGGCGTGCCTCGCTCGCGGCGGCGGCGGCCTCCTCCTGGCGGGCGGCGAGCAACCGGGCCCGCAGCACGCGCATCGCCTGCTCGCGGTTCTGCAACTGCGACTTCTCGTTCTGCATCGACACCACGATGCCGGTCGGCACGTGCGTGATCCGCACCGCCGAGTCGGTCGTGTTGACGGACTGTCCGCCCGGCCCGGACGAGCGGTAGACGTCGATGCGCAGGTCGTTCTGGTCGATCTCGACGTCGCCGTCGTCGTCGGCCTCGGGGAACACCATGACCCCGGCCGCCGACGTGTGGATCCGGCCCTGCGACTCGGTGACGGGCACGCGCTGCACGCGGTGCACGCCGCCCTCGTACTTCAGGTGCGCCCAGACCCCGTCCTCGGGCGGGCCGGCGGTGCGGGCCTTGACGGCGACCTGCGCGTCCTTGACGCCGCCGAGGTCGGAGGGCGTCGCGTCGAGGACCTGCACGCTCCACCCCTGCCGCTCGGCGTACCGCGTGTACATGCGCAGGAGGTCGCCCGCGAACAGTGCGGACTCCTCGCCGCCCTCCCCTGCCTTGATCTCGAGGATCACGTCGCGGGCGTCGTCCGGGTCGCGCGGGACCAGCACGCGGTGCAGCCGTTCGGCAGCGGTGGCGGCGGCCTCCTGGAGCGCGGGCACCTCGACGGCGAAGGCCTCGTCCTCGGCCGCCAGCTCCGTGGCGGCCTGCGCGTCCTCCGCGGCCGCACGCCACTGGCGGTAGGCCTGCACGACGCGCCCGAGCTCGGCGTAGCGCCTCCCCAGCCGACGTGCCCGCGCGGGGTCCGCGTGGACGGCGGGGTCGGAGAGGTCGCGCTCGATCTCCGCATGCTCCACGAGCATGGCCTCAACCGCGTCGAGCTGCTCCACGTGCTGTCCTCCCACTGGTCACCGACCCGTGCGACCGACGGCCGCACACAGCGACAGCGCCGGTGCGCGGGCGGACACGACCATGGAGGGCCGTCGTCCGCCGGGCGCACCGGCGCTGCGGAGGAGCTAGTCGGCGGCCGGGGCCGGGGCCGCTGCCTTCTTGCCGTAGCGGGCCTCGAACCGGGCCACGCGGCCGCCGGTGTCGAGGATCTTCTGCTTGCCGGTGTAGAACGGGTGGCAGGCGCTGCAGACGTCGGCGTGGATCTTGCCGCTCGTCACGGTCGAGCGCGTGACGAACGTGCTGCCGCAGGTGCACGTGACCTCGGTGACCACGTACTCCGGGTGGATGCCAGACTTCACGGGAGTTCTCCTTGGGTTTCGTCCCCGGGTCCGGACGCGCGTACCGCGCCGGTGAACCGCAGACCGACGGACCATTGTGCCAGAACCGTGGCGGGCCGAAAAACCTTCCCCGCGCTCAACGGCCGTCCGACGCGACGGCCCGCAGCGCCGCCACCCGCTCCTCGAGCGTGGCGCTCGGACGGACCCGGTCCGCGAGCCCCGGGACCTCGCCCTCCAGACGGTCCAGCTCGTCCTCCACCGCCGGGTCACGACCGGCCGCGAGCGCCGTCGGTACCCACGCGAGGACGACCTCGAGCAGCGTCATGAACCCCGCACCGCCCGCACGCAGCAGCGCGACCGCCTCGTCGTAGACCTCTTCCGCCTCGTCCTGGTCGGGCCCGAGGTGCAGGCAACGGGCAGCACGGGCGAGCGCGACGCCCGCGTCGACCAGCAGACCGTCGTCCCGGGCGAGGTCCGCCGCCGAGTGGTACTCCGCGGCGGCAGCGTCGAGGTCGCCCGCGGCCACGGCCGCGTCACCTCGCCGCATCGCGAGCACGTGCTCGGCCTCGGCAGCGGTGTCGGCGGCCGCGGCGGGCGAGGGCTCGGGCGCCGGCACGGCCCAGACCGGTTCCGACAGGTCCACCCTGCCGGGCACCGGCCGCATCGCGAGACACCGCGCGAGGAACCGGTGCCGCCCGTCGACGCCGTCCCGCGCGTCGAACCGGGCACCGAGCTCGCGCGCGGCGCCGACGACCCAGTCGTCGAGCTCTGCGACGTCGGTGACCGGCGCGACCGCGAGCCGCACCGGAGTCGCCGGGTCGCGCAGACGCAGGTTCGCCGTGAGCGCCGCCGCATAGTGCAGGTGGGCGAGCCGGACGCTGGGCCGCGCCGACACGAGCCGCTCCTGGGTCCGCCCCAGCAGCGCCAGCCCGTCGTCGAGGTGGCCCGCGCGCGTGTAGAAGAGCAGGTGCCGGGGCGAGCGCAGCTCGGTGCCCGCCGCCCGCGCCGCCGCGCGCGCACGGTGGTGCGCCCGAGCCGCGTCGTCGTACCTGCCCACGTCGAGGTAGGCCAGCTGCAGCGTCGCCAGGAGGTCGTCCGGCTGACCGCGGCAGGTGAGCCGGTACCCGACGACAGGCTCCGCCACGGCGATCGCCTCGACCGGCCGACCCGTCTCCCACAGGTGCCGAGCACGCCGCCCCGCCTCGTAGCACCCGCAGTCGGCCAGGTCGTCGCGAGGGCTGGCGCGCCACCGCTGGTACGCCTCCTCGGCACCCGGACGACCCGCGTGCCAGTCCCACAGGTACTCGATCAGCCGCACCGACGTCGCAGGTCGGCCCGACTCGGCGCACCGGCGCTCCATGTCACGCAGCACCTGCTCGATCTGCTCACGTGGCGAGGACGGCAGGTCGATCAGGTCGGCGGCCATCCACTTGTGCATCCAGAGCAGCTCGCGCCGGTCCTCGTCACGCAGGTGCTCCGGGTGGGCGTCCGCCCACCGCACAGCCCGCGTGAACTGCACGAACGCAAGCTCGAACGGATCGCGCAGGGCGAACGACTCGACCACGCCGGCGTACGCGGACGCGAGAGCCTCGGCCGGGCCCTCCGCCTCGAGCCGGGCGACGACCTCCTCGAGCGCGGCGGTCTGCGCGACGCCGTGCCGCTGTCGGCGCAGCGCCGCGATCTCGGCCAGTGCCTGCGCCACCCGGTCCGTCACGGCAGGCCGTCCTGCGGCCGGGACCCTGGTGCGAGACCCGCGCGGAGCAGCACCTCGAGCGACGCCGTCATGACCTCCGCGTCCCGCGCACGCAGCGGCTCCCCCGCCTGGAGCGTCGCCTGCACGTAGAGGGCACGCAGCCCGGCGTCCCGCACCGGTCCCCGTGGCACGTCGGCGAGCGCCAGCACGACGGCGTTGTCACCGTTGAGGACCAGCATCCGCTCGGCGGGCGGCGCCACGTCGTCGAGACTCTCGAGGACCTCGGCCCAGACGTCCTGTCGCTCCTCCACGAGCCGGCGTCGCAACCGCTCGAACCGCGCATCGGCGCCGTCGAGGAGCAGCGCCGGCAGGGAGGTGGGCCCGAACGTCCGCAGCAGCGGCGCGCACTCCAGGGGCGCGAGCACGCGTTCGGCGTCCTGCTCGACGCCCGACCACCACACCAGCAGCTCGGGCGGCGGCGGCGACAGCACACCCTGCACGTCGTCACGACCGAGCACCTGCACGTCCCACCCCGGTCGCGCCGCCAGCCGCGCCAGGACGTCCGCGTCGTAGACGTACCCCGCGTTGACGACGGCGAGCCCCTCCGCACGCGCCACTGCGGCGACCCGGCGGTACTCCTGGAGCGTGGGCGCGTACAGCACGCGGCCGTGCGTGGCACGCACCTCCTCGAGCGTGCTCGTGCCGTCCGTCGTCTCGTACGGCAGCACGTGCGCGACCAGCTCGAGCATCTCCTGGTCGCTGGTGGCCAGGGCGCGCAGCGCGAGGTCGTGGGCGGCGACGAAGGCGTCGGTCAGCGGCGACCAGGACCGCAGGGTCTGCAGCGTCCACTCCCGGACCGCCGCACCGAGCGCCTCGCGGGTGGCCATGAGGACCTCGTTCTCGTAGAGCGCCTCACGCGAGGCCGTGGGCCGCAGCGCGCGGGCGTCGACGACGCACCGCACGAAGACCGCCCAGTCGGGCAGCAGCCCGTCGACGCGCGACCCCAGCAGCATCCGCTTGAGGTAGACGCGGTGCCGGACGGAGGTGCCCTGCGCGACCGGCACCGGCATGACGAAGGCGACGCCCTCGACCCCGGCGAGCGGTACCTGCAGGTCGATGTGCGCGAGGGGACGCAGCCCGAAGACGCGTTCGCAGTAGTCGGCGAGCGCCCGGGTGCGGGACGCCTCGTCGCCGGACGTGCGCCACGGCAGGTGCCGCGCGCTCGTGCGCCGCCATGCCGTCGGGCGGGCGGCGGCCGTGCCGTCGGGCGGTCGCGGCCCCGGCGGCTCGAGCACCACCTCGACGGCGACGTCGACGGGCAGCAGACCCCCGTACTCCTCGGCGAGCGCCACCACCGAGCCCTCCGTGAACCAGTGGTCCGCGTCCGCGCGGGGGCGCAGCCGCACGGTCGTCCCCGGTGCGACGTCGTCGTGGCACGGCGCGACGGAGAACCGCCCGTCGTCGAAGCCGCGCCAGCGGACCGCCGGTGCCTGCGGGTCGACCGCCGACCGGGAGACGACGTCGATCTCCTCGGCCACCATGAAGGCCGCCAGCAGACCGATGCCGAACTGGCCGAGGAACTCCGGGCGGCCGGAGCCGAGGTGCTCGTCGCGCTTCGACGAGCGCCCGATCGTCGCCAGCAGGTCGCACGCCTCGTCCACGGTGAGCCCGATGCCGGTGTCGACGACCTCGAGCCCGCCGTCCTCGAGCGGGCGCACACGCACCGTGGCGGGCGCTCCCGGGTCCACGGCACGCCGCGCGGTGATCGCGTCGACGGCGTTCTGCAGCAGCTCGCGCAGGTAGAGGTGCGGGCCGGAGTAGAGGTGCCGGGCCAGCAGGTCGACGACGCCGCGCAGGTCCACCTGAAAGGCGCGGTCGACCTCGGTCGCGCTCATGTCGTCGCCTCCGGAGGGCGGTGATGCCGTGCTGAGCACATGGCCGTGCGTCCCCTTCGCCCGAGATGTCCGGTCGGAGCATAGAGGCTCGGGGCGACGGCGGGCAGGGTCCGTCCTCCTCCTGCGGGCGCAGGACGACCGGTCAGGGCAGGACGACCGGCTTGACGGTGCGACCGTGGAGCATGTCGTCGAACGCCCGGTCGAGGTCCGTCAGCGCGTAGCGACGCACGAGCCGGTCGAGGGGCAGCGTGCCGTCCTCGACGAGCGCGACGATCTGCGGCAGCAGGCGGCGGGGGTCGGCGTCGCCCATGGTCACGCCCCGGAGCACCTTGCCCCCCAGCAGGGGCTGGATGTCGACGGGGATCTCCGTGCCGGGCGGCGGAGCGCCGCACACCACCAGCTCGCCGCGCAGCGCCAGCGCGTCGAGCGCCGTCCGCGCGACCTTCGGGTCACCCGTGGTGTCGAACGCCCCGGTCAGGCCGCGCCCCCCGGTGATCTCGGCGAGCCGCTCACGGAGGTCGTCCACGCCGCCGGGCAGCGCATGCGTCGCCCCGAGCTCGAGGGCCAGCTCGAGGCGGGCGGGCACCAGGTCGACCGCGACGAGCACCTCCGGCTCCCGCACCGCCGCCGCGACGACGGCCGACAGCCCGACCGCACCGGTGCCCAGGACCGCCAGCCGCGCGCCCGGCTGCGGGTCGAGCACGTTCCACACCGACCCGAAGCCGGTCATCACGCCGCAGCCGAGCGGAGCCAGCAGCGTCAGGTCCACGCCCGGGCCGACGACCACGACCTGCCGCGCCGCCACGACGACGTGCCCCGCGAACGACGACTGCCCGAAGAAGTGGGCACCGAGCGGCGCCCCGTCGGCGCGCAGCGGGCTCGTCCCGTCGGGACGCGCGCCCCCCAGCAGGTTGCGCGTGAGCCACGTCGCGCAGTAGGCCGGGTGGTCGTCCAGGCACGCGGCGCAGTCCCCGCACGACGAGAAGCTGACGAGGACCTGGTCGCCCGGCCGCACGTCGGTCACGCGGCTCCCCACCCTCTCCACGACGCCCGCCCCCTCGTGCCCGAGCACCCCGGGGAGCGGGAACGGGACGCCGCCGGCCCACACCCCGACGTCGGTGTGGCAGACCCCCGTGGCGACGACGCGCACGAGGACCTCGTCGTCGCGCGGCGCGGCGAGGTCGACCTCCCGGACCTCGAACGCCCCGCGAGGGCTCGTCAGGACCGCCGCGCGCGTGCGGACGGGTGCAGCGGAGTCCCGCTCCCCCGCCGCGTCGTGACCAGGTGTCGCCGTCGTCGTCATGGCAGTCCTCTCGCCGTGCCGACGGTCGCCGGCGGGCCGGAGCGGCGACCGTCGGGGGTGGCGCCGCGGACGGGCGTGGGGGTGCCTGCGATCGTAGGGAGGCCGACGACCCCCGGGCAAGGAGCCCGGACGCCCTCGACGAGGGCATCAGGTGCCGGTGGGCCCGCTGACGCGCCGACAGCACCGAACGCCGACGGCCCCGTCCCCGCCAGACGGGTACGGGGCCGTCGAGGCGTCCGGTCGGGTCAGACGACCTTGCCGACGCCGTCCTCGAGGCCGGGAGCGTTGTGCCCCGGCGTCGTCTTCTGCACCTGCAGCAGGAACTCCACGTTCGACTTGGTCTCGCGCAGCTTGCCCAGCAGCAGCTCGATGGCCTGCTGCTGGTCGAGGCCGCCGAGCACGCGACGCAGCTTGTAGACGATCTTCAGCTCGTCGTTGCTCATGAGGACCTCCTCGCGGCGGGTGCCGGACGCGTTGACGTCCACCGCCGGGAAGATGCGCTTGTCCGCGAGCGAGCGCGACAGGCGCAGCTCCATGTTCCCGGTGCCCTTGAACTCCTCGAAGATGACCTCGTCCATCTTCGATCCCGTCTCGACCAGGGCCGAGGCGAGGATCGTCAGGGAGCCGCCGTTCTCGATGTTGCGCGCGGCGCCGAAGAAGCGCTTGGGCGGGTAGAGCGCCGAGGCGTCCACACCACCGGACAGGATCCGGCCCGAGGCCGGCGCCGCGAGGTTGTAGGCCCGCGACAGCCGGGTGAGCGAGTCGAGCAGCACGACGACGTCCTGACCGAGCTCGACCAGGCGCTTGGCCCGCTCGATCGCGAGCTCCGCGACGATCGTGTGGTCGGACGCGGGGCGGTCGAAGGTCGAGGCGATGACCTCGCCCTTCACGGTCCGCTCCATGTCCGTGACCTCTTCGGGCCGCTCGTCGACGAGCACGACCATGAGGTGGACCTCAGGGTTGTTCGTCGTGATCGCGTTGGCGATCTGCTGCATGATGATCGTCTTGCCCGCCTTGGGCGGCGCGACGATGAGGCCGCGCTGGCCCTTGCCGATGGGCGCGACGATGTCGATCACGCGCGGCGTGAGGCGACCGGGCTCGGTCTCGAGGCGCAACCGGTCCTGCGGGTACAGCGGCGTCAGCTTGGCGAAGTCGGGACGCTCGCGCGCCTCGTCCGGCGGCAACCCGTTGACGGTGTCGAGCCGGACCAGCGCGTTGAACTTGTTGGGGCGGTTGCCCGCGGCGGGCGTCTGCTCGCCCTCACGGGGCTGGCGGACGGCGCCGGTGATCGCGTCACCGCGACGCAGGCCGTTCTTCTTGACCTGGTTGAGCGACACGTAGACGTCGTTCGGTCCCGGCAGGTACCCCGTGGTCCGCACGAAGGCGTACGAGTCGAGCACGTCGAGGATGCCGGCGACGGGGAGCAGGATGTCGTCCTCGGTCACCTCGACCTCGTCGAGGCCCGCGAGGTCGCCCTGCCCGGTGCGGGTGCGCCCGCGCTTGCGGTCACGGTCCCGGTCGCGGAAGCGGTCGCGCGAGCGGCGGCGACGGCCGCCCCGCTCGTCGTCGTCCAGCCGGTCGTTGGCGCCCTGCGCCGCAGGACCCGCCTGGCCGGCCGGCCGGTTCTCGCCCTGCGGGCGCTCGCCGCCCTGGCGCTCCGCCTGCTGGCGGTCGCCCTGCTGGCGGTCGCCCTGCTGGCGGTCGCCCTGCTGGCGGTCGCCCTGCTGGCGGTCGCCCTGGCGTGCGCCCCGCTGACGGTCGTCGTCCTGCCGCTCGCCGGGCTCGTCGACCGGCTGCGCGACCTCGGGCGCCGCGGGCGCGCCGGCACCACGGCCTGCACGGCGGGAGCGACGCTCCCCCGTGACGGTGCCGACGGCCTCCGCGGCACGCGCGGCGCGGTCGTCGCGCTGCTCGGGGGGTGCGAGGCGCGCGTCCAGCGCGGCCTCGAGACCCGCGAGCGCCTCGCGGCCGCCCGTACGCTGCCGGCTGCGCGCCGGACGCTCCGTGGGGGCGTCCTCGACGGGCGCGGTCGTCGCGGGGTGCTCCTCCACGACGGCCTGCGCACGACGCGTGGTCGCGCGCGCCTCGAGCGCCTGCGGGCGCTCACCGGAGCGCGCGTCGGAGATCGCCTGCACCAGGTCGCCCTTGCGCATCTTGCTCGTGCCCTTGACGCCGAGCTGCGAGGCGAGCGCCTGCAGCTCGGGGAGTCGCATCGCGGAGATGCTGCCCGAGCCCGAGCCGCCCGTGGTTGCCGTGGCGGCGTCGATGGTGTCTGTCACGAAGGATCCTTCCCCCTCGTCGGGGCCCACCCGGTCCGCCCGGGCGGGGGCCTGCGGCCGCTCGGCATGACCAGGCGGAGTGGTGCCACGCGCGTCGCGTACGACGACGTCTGCAAGCGCTGGCGGGGTGTTCCCCTCGTCGTCGACTCGGGTGACCGTCCGGCAGGATCCAGGAGGTGGTCGGGGAGCCGGGGACCGTGATGGGGTCCACCGGCGGATCACAGTCGGATCCGCAGGGGGCCGGAGGACGAGGTCCGGGGAACGCGGCCCAGCCTAGCATTGCGGCATCCGCCCTCATGGTGCCTTGCGGGGGTTCACCCGCCGGCACCCGTCACCCGACGGGGACGGCTCAGTCGAGCATCGCCGTGACCGACCCGCCCGCGGTGTCCACCGGCAGCGGCAGCACCCGCCACCCGGCCATGACGCCCCCGAACGCCTCGGCGATCGCCTCGTCCGCGTCGCTGCCACCACCGGGAAGCCGGCGCGCCAGCACGAGCACGGTCGGGCCGGCGCCCGACACGACGGCCGCGACGCCACGGGCGCGCAGGGCCTCGACGAGCGCGAGCGAGGCCGGCATGACCTCGCGGCGGTACCCCTGGTGCAGCCGGTCGCCCGTCGCGGCCAGGAGCAGGTCGGGTCGACGACCGAGCGCCTCGACGAGCAGAGCGGCGCGGCCCGCCTGCCACGCTGCGTCGGCGTGCGGCACCTGGTCGGGCAGCACGCCCCGGGCGGCGCGCGTCGAGAGGTGACCCGGCGGGACGATGGCGACGGGCTGGAGGTCGCCGTGCACGGCGAGCCTCACGGCGCGCACCGGGCCGGGGCCGTGTGCCCCCGCCGGGGCCGCGGGCGCGGCGCCCGGGTCCTCGGTCCACGCGACGGTCAACCCGCCGAGCAGTGCCGGGGCGGCGTTGTCCGGGTGCCCCTCGAGCTGCGTCGCGAGCGCGAGCGCCACGTCGTCGTCGAGCGCCTCGGGCTCGGCCACCAGGCCCCGTGCGGCCAGGATCCCGGCGACGACCGCAGCGGCCGACGACCCCAGGCCCCGTCCGTGCGGCACCCGGTTGTGACACACCAGGTGCAGCCCGGTCTGCGGCGCACCGACGTGGTCGAGCGCGACGCGCAGCGCACGCACCACCAGGTGCGTCTCGTCGTCGGGGACGGCCCCGGCACCCTCGCCCTGCACCTCGACGCGCACGTCGGCGGTGCCGAGCGCACGCACCTCGAGCTCGTCGTGCAGGCCCAGGGCCAGGCCGAGAGCGTCGAAGCCGGGGCCGAGGTTGGCGGACGTCGCCGGGACGCGGACCCGGACGTGCGCGGCGTGCAGACGCACGTCTCAGCCCAGGCCGAGCGCGTGAGCGATGGACACCACGTCGGTCGACAGGCGCTGCGGCTGCACCTCGCTGCCGTCCGCCGTGCGCAGCGCCCACTGCGGGTCCTTCAGGCCGTGACCCGTCACCGTCACGACGATCCGCGCGCCCGCGGGCACCAGGCCGCGCTCGGCCCGCGACAGCAGGCCGGCGACACCCGCCGCCGACGCGGGCTCGACGAAGACCCCGACCTCGGCGGACAGCACGCGGTGCGCGGCGAGGATCTGCTCGTCGGTCACCGACTCGATGACGCCGCCGGAGACGTCCCGCGCCTCCTCCGCCTGCTGCCAGGAGGCGGGGTTGCCGATGCGGATGGCGGTCGCGATGGTCTCGGGGGCGTCCACCGGGTAGCCGAGCACGATGGGCGCGGCGCCTGCGGCCTGGAAGCCCCACATCACCGGCGTGTGCGTGGCCAGGGCGGGCACGCCCTCGCCTGCGTCGAGGCCCGCGTACTCGCGGTAGCCCTTCCAGTACGCCGTGATGTTGCCCGCGTTGCCGACGGGCAGGCAGTGGATGTCGGGAGCGTCACCGAGCGCGTCGACGATCTCGAACGCCGCGGTCTTCTGGCCCTCGATCCGGTCGGGGTTGACCGAGTTCACCAGCTCGACGGGGTACGCCTCGGCGAGCTTGCGTGCCGCGATCAGGCAGTCGTCGAAGTTGCCGTCGACCTGCAGCAGGCGCGCGCCGTGCGCGATCGCCTGGCTGAGCTTGCCCATCGCGATCTTGCCGTCCGGCACGAGCACCGCGCAGACCATGCCGGCGCGGGTGGCGTAGGCGGCGGCCGAGGCGGACGTGTTGCCCGTCGACGCGCACACCACGGCCTTCGCGCCGCGCGCGGCGGCCGCGGAGATCGCCGTCGTCATCCCGCGGTCCTTGAAGGACGCGGTCGGGTTCATCCCCTCGACCTTGACGTGCACGTCGGCGCCCGTGCGCTGCGACAGCACGGGGGCGTGCACGAGCGGCGTGCCGCCCTCCCCCAGCGTGACGACGCGCTCGGTGACGTGGGCGGGCAGACGGTCGGCATACTCGGCGATGACGCCGCGCCACTGGTGAGCCATGGGGGTGGGGTTCCTCGCGTGGGTGGGGTTGGGGTTCAGAGCACCGGCAGCACGGACACGACGCCGCGCACGACGTCGAGCGCGGCGACCGCGTCCACCGTCGCACGCACGGCACGCTCGGGAGCGGTGTGGGTGGTGATGACGAGGGTGGCCGACACGTCGTCGCCCGTGCCCTGCAGGGTCTGGCGCACGGACTCGATCGACACGCCCTGCGCGGCCAGCTCGGCCGCCACGCGTGCCAGGACGCCCGGACGGTCGTCGACCTCGAGGCGCACCTGGTAGCGCGAGCGTGCCTCGCCGCCGTCGAGGACGGGCAGGTCCGCGTGGGACGACTCGACGGGACCCCTGCCGCCCAGCACGCGGTGACGCGCCACCGAGACCAGGTCGCCGAGGACGGCCGACGCCGTCGGCGCCCCGCCCGCGCCGCGCCCGTAGAACATGAGCTCGCCGGCGGCCTCCGCCTCGACGAACACCGCGTTGAAGGCGCCACGCACCCCCGCGAGCGGGTGGTCGGACGGCACCAGCGTGGGCTGGACGCGCACGAGCACGCCCTCGCTGCCGTCCGCCGCGCGGGCGCGCTCCGCGACCGCGAGGAGCTTGAGCACGTGCCCCGTGCGCTCGGCCCAGGTGACGTCGTCTGCGGTGAGCGCCGTGATGCCGACCCGGTCGACGTCGTCCAGGGCGACGCGCGTGTGGAACGCGAGCGACGCGAGGATCGCGGCCTTCGCCGCGGCGTCGTAGCCCTCGACGTCGGCCGTGGGGTCCGCCTCGGCGTAGCCCAGGACCTGGGCCTCCTTGACGGCCTGGGCGAGCCCGAGGCCCTCGGTGGTCATCGAGTCCAGCACGTAGTTGGTCGTGCCGTTGACGATGCCGAGCACGCGCTGCACGGTGTCACCCGCGAGCGACTCCCGGACCGGACGCACGATGGGGATCGCACCGGCGACGGCGGCCTCGAAGTAGAGGTCGACACCGGCCGCGTCGGCCGCGTCGTACAGCGCCGGGCCGTCCTGGGCCAGCAGCGCCTTGTTCGCCGTGACGACCGACGCACCGTGCTCGATCGCCCGCAGCACCAGTGTGCGGGCCGGCTCGATGCCCCCCATGAGCTCGACGACCGCGTCCGCGCGGGCGACGAGCGACTCGGCGTCCGTCGTGAGCAGCGCGCGGTCCACGACGGGGTCACGCTCGGCGTCCAGCGAGCGGACGGCCACCCCGACCAGCTCGAGCCGGGCACCGACGCGCGCGGCGAGCTCGTCGCTCTCCGTCACCAGGCGGCGCACGACCTCCGTCCCGACGACGCCGCAGCCGAGGACGGCGACGCGCAGGGGCGGGTGGGTGCCGGGGCTGAGGGCCACGCAGGTGCCTTCCGAGCGGGGCGGTCGACGGGGCCGCCGGGTGGGTCGTCGGTCCGGGACGCCGCACAGGGCCGCGCCTCGGTCGCGCCCAGGATAGAGGGGGTGACAGCGCGCCGTGGCGGCCGTCCGGGCTACGGGCGCGGACGTCCCGGACGCCCGGCCTTGTTAGGACAGCCTCACGTGATCTACCGTGGGTCCTGACACATCGTCAGCAACACTCGCCGCCGTCACGCGCAGCACCCCGGGAGCCCACGTCATGACCGCAACGACCCCCGACCAGGTCCTCGACCCGGCTCCCCCGCTGTCGGCCGCGCTGCGCGACGGCACGCGGGCGGACCACGAGGCGGCCGAGCGGTCCGACTTCGTCGAGCACCTCGTCGGCGGCACGCTGCCGCTCGCCGGCTACGTCGACCTCGCCGCGCAGCAGCACGCGGTGTACACCGCCCTCGAGGCCGCCGGCGACCGCCTCGTCGCGGCGGGTGCCGACGGCGGCCTGGTGTTCCCCGAGCTCGTGCGCGTCCCCGCGATCGAGGCGGACCTCGCCCACCTGCTCGGCGGGGACTGGCGCACGCAGGTGCGCGTGCTTCCCGCGACCGCGGACTACGTCGCACGGCTCGAGGCGGTCGGCGACGACCTGCCCCGCTACGCCGCCCACGCG
The DNA here is from genome assembly GCF_024508315.1 of Cellulomonas xiejunii. NCBI lineage: Bacteria > Bacillati > Actinomycetota > Actinomycetes > Micrococcales > Cellulomonadaceae > Cellulomonas > Cellulomonas xiejunii. The sequence continues at coordinate 1,164,974 of NZ_CP101987.1, read as the reverse complement.
TACACGCGGTACCTCGGGGACCTGTCGGGCGGGCAGATCCTCAAGCGCATGATCGAGCGCCACCACGGGCTGAGCGGCGCGGGCGTGTCGTTCTACGACTTCCCGCAGATCCACAAGCTCAAGCCGTTCAAGGACGTCTACCGCGAGCGCCTCGACGCGCTCGACCTCACACCCGCGCAGCGCGACGAGGTGGTCGAGGAGGCGCGCGTCGCGTTCCGGCTCAACCGGGCGGTGTTCGTCGACCTCGCGGCGGTGCACGTCGTCTGACCTCGACGTCCCGGTCGGCCCCGACGCGCTCAGCGCGGGTCGGGGCCGTCGGCGTCCGGGGCCGGCGCGTCGGGGGCCGGCGTGGTGGGGGCCGGCGTGGCGGACGTCGTCACCCCGCGTCCACGCCCGTCGCGCAGCCCGACGAGGACCGCGCCCCCGACGACCACGAGCACCAGGGCCAGCGCCGCCCACGGCACGGCCGCCCCGGCGGCCGTCGCGCGGTCCGCGGCGAGGTCGCCGCCACCGATGCCGACCGCCTCGCCTGTGACGGCCACGGCCGCCTCCAGACGGAACGCGGGCAGCACCCCGTCGACCCCGACCGTGCGCCGCACGGTCGAGCCCGCGAGGACCTCCTGCGCGCCGGTCACGACGACCGTGCGGGTACCGACGCCGCCCGGCCCCGCGACGGTGACGGACTCGCTCGGCAGCAGACGCGCGTTCCCCGCGTTGGTGAGCGTGTACGTGACCACGGCGCGGCCCGCGCCGAACGGGTTCGCCGTGCCGCGGTAATCGAGCCGCACGTCGTCGACGCGCACGCCCGGGACGAGCTCGCCGGCGACGCGCGCGTGGACCCGCAGCGCGAGGCGGTTGTCGCGCGCGACGGGCGGCTCAGGTGGCGGCGACGTCCAGCGCGAGCAGGTCCTCGACCGTCTCGCGCCGCACGAGCACGCGCGACTCCCCCGCCGTGACGGCGACGACCGGCGGACGCGTCAGGAGGTTGTAGTTCGACGCCATCGAGCGCCCGTAGGCACCCGTGGCGGCCACGGCGAGCAGGTCGCCGGCGCGCACGTCGCCCGGCAGCTGCACCTCGTGGACCACGATGTCGCCGCTCTCGCAGTGCTTGCCGACGACCCGGGCCAGCACCGGCGCGACGTCCGACACGCGCGACACGATCGCGGCGTGGTACTGCGCGCCGTACAGCGCGGGACGGATGTTGTCGCTCATGCCGCCGTCGACCGACACGTAGGTGCGCACGCGGCCGTCGTCGAGGCGCACCGGCTTGACCGTCCCGACCGTGTACAGCGTCAGGCCCGGGGGCCCGACGATCGCACGCCCCGGCTCGATCGACAGCCGCGGCAGCGGCGTCCCGAGCTCGCGCGCCGCGTCGGCCACGGCCTGCGCGACCTCCTTGGCGATGCGGTCGGGGTCGAGCGGGACCTCGTGCGGCAGGTACGCGATGCCGTAGCCGCCGCCGAGGTCCACCTCGTCGACCAGCACGCCCGTCCGCTCCCGCAGCGCCGCGCGCAGCGCGAGCACGCGGTGCGCCGCGACCGCGAACCCCGACGGGTCGAGGATCTGCGAGCCGATGTGCGAGTGGATGCCGAGCAGGTGCAGCTCGGGGTGGTCCAGGACGCGCAGCAGGGCCGCGAGCGCAGGGCTGTCTCCGCCGTCGGGGCCCGCGGCGAGCGACAGCCCGAACTTCTGGTCCTCGTGGGCCGTGGAGATGAACTCGTGCCCGCCGGCGTGCACGCCCGTCGTGACGCGGACCATCACGGGCGCCGGCGCCCCGGCGGGCCCGCGGTGCTCGCGGACGAGTGCGGCGAGACGGTCCACCTCGACGAGCGAGTCGACGATGATGCGCCCGACGCCCGCGTCGAGAGCCGCACGCAGCTCGTCGTCGGACTTGTTGTTGCCGTGCAGGCCGAGGTGCGCACCCGGGACGCCCGCCGCCAGCGCGACGGCCAGCTCCCCGCCGCTCGCCGTGTCGACCCGGAGCCCCTCGTCGTGCACCCACCGCGCGACCGCGCGGGTCAGCAGGGCCTTGCCCGCGTAGTAGACGTCCACACCCGTGCCGACCTGCGCGCACGCGGTCTCGAAGGCCGTGCGGTAGGCACGCGCACGGGCGCGCACGTCCGCCTCGTCGACGACGTACGCGGGCGTACCGTGCGTGGCCGCGAGGTCCCGGACGTCGACGCCGGCGACCCGCACGGCACCGTCGGCGCCGCGCACGACGCCGGACGACCACGGCACGCCGAGGGGCTCGGCGGTCACATCCGCTCCGGCGCGCTCACCCCGAGCAGGCCGAGCGCGTTCGCGAGCACCTGGCGGGTCGCGTCGTTGAGCCACAGGCGCGTGCGGTGCGCGTCGGTGATCTCCTCGTCGCCCCACGGCACGACGCGGCGCTTCTGGTCGTACCACTTGTGGTACGCACCGGCGACCTCCTCGGCGTAGCGCGCGACGCGGTGCGGCTCGCGCAGGTCCCCGGCCTGGGCGACGACCCGCGGGAAGTCGGCCAGCAGGCCGAGGAGCTTGGCCTCGGACTCGTGGTCAAGCAGGGAGGCGTCGAAGCCGTCCTCCCGGCGCACGCCGGCCTCGGCGGCGTTGCGGCCGACCGCGGCAGTGCGCGCGTGCGCGTACTGCACGTAGTAGACGGGGTTCTCGTTGGTGGCCTTGGCGAGCAGGTCGAGGTCGAGGTCGATCTGCTGGTCGGACGACGATCGCGACAGCGCGTACCGCGCGGCGTCGACGCCGACGGCCTCGACGAGGTCGTCGATCGTGATGATCGTGCCCGCGCGCTTGGACATCCGGACGGGCTCGCCGTCCTTGACGAGGTTGACCAGCTGTCCGATGAGCAGCTCGAGGTTCACGTGCGGGGTGTCCCCGAACGCCGCGCACACGGCCATCATCCGGCCGACGTACCCGTGGTGGTCCGAGCCCAGCATGATGACGACGCGGTCGAAGCCGCGCTCGCGCTTGTCCAGGTAGTACGCGATGTCGCCCGCGATGTACGCCGCCTCACCGTCGGACTTGATGACGACGCGGTCCTTGTCGTCGCCGAACTCGGTGGTCCGCAGCCACAGCGCGCCGTCGGCCTCGTACATGTGGCCGGACTCGCGCAGGCGTGCGACGGCGCGGTCCACGGCGCCGGACTCGTGCAGCGAGTCCTCGTGGAAGTACACGTCGAAGTCGACGCCGAAGTCGTGCAGCGACTGCCGGATCTCGGCGAACATCAGCTCGACGCCACGGGCACGGAAGGCCTCGCGCGCCTCGTCGTCGGGCAGCGTGCGCGGGTCAGGCTCACCGGCCGCGAGCGCGTCGGCGACGACCTGGTCGGCGATCTCGGTGATGTACTGCCCGCCGTACCCGTCCTCGGGGGCCTCCTCGCCCCGCGCGCGAGCGACGAGCGAGCGCGCGAACCGGTCGATCTGCGCGCCGTGGTCGTTGAAGTAGTACTCCCGCGTGACGTCGGCACCCGACGCCGCGAGGACGCGTGCCAGCGCGTCGCCGACGGCCGCCCAGCGCACGCCACCGATGTGCAGCGGGCCCGTGGGGTTGGCGGACACGAACTCGAGGTTGACCTTGAGGCCCGCGAACGTGTCGTTGCGGCCGTACGCCGCGCCCTGCTCGACGATGCCGCGCGCGAGCTCGCCGGCGGCGGCCGCGTCGAGGCGGATGTTGAGGAAGCCGGGCCCGGCGATCTCGACCGCGGCGATCCCGGGGACGTCACCGAGTCGGCGCGCGAGCTCCTCGGCGAACGCGCGGGGGTTCATCCCCGCCTTCTTGGCGAGCTGCAGCGCGACGTTGGTCGACCAGTCGCCGTGCTCGCGCTGGCGGGGTCGCTCGATGTGCACACTGGCCGGGATCGCGGCCGGGTCGAGGGCGAACGTGCCGTCGTCGACGGCGTGCACGAGAGCGCCGCGCAGTGCGTCGGCGAGCTGGTCGGGAGTCACGGGTCAAGCGTAGGGGACCTGCGCCCGGCCTCCGCGCCCGGACCTGCTCAGCCGGCGACGAGGTCGCGCCGCCGCTGCAGGAGGAGCGCCGCGCCGAGCAGGGCGCCGGCGAGGACCACCATGCCCACCGCGGCGCCGCGGTCCCAGGTCTCGAGCGGCACCTGACCCATCCACTCCAGCGGGGACAGGTGTCGCGCGGTCTGGCTCAGCTGGAGGAGGTCCGCGCGGAGCGCGACGACCGCGGCCCACACCACGACGACCCACGCGAGCGACGCGAGCCTCGGGCTGATCGCCCCGAGGACGACCGTCAGTGCCCCCACGAGCAGCACGGGCGCAGCGAACGCCATCGCGTCGCGAAGACCGTCGGCCACCCTCGCGTCGTCCTCGAGTGCGATCGCGAGCCCCAGCCCGCTGAGCAGCCCTGCCCACGCGAGCATCAGCAGCGACCACCCTGCGCCGACCAGCGCCGTCGACCCCAGCCAGCGCCCGCGGCTCAGCGGTGCGGCGAGGACGCGCCCCGTGCGACCGGCCCGCTCCTCCTGCGCAGCCACGAGCGCGCACCGGACGGCCACGGCGGCCGCGAGGAGCGCGTTGACCTGGACGAGGAGGACGAGGCGGGCCTCGAGCCCGTCGCTGGCCATGTCCCGGGCGAACAGGCCGAAGACGAACGCGACCACACCACCACCGACGAGGAACGCGAGCGACGGTGCGCGGGTCAGTCGCGCGACGAGCGCGGCCGGCCCGCGGAGCGCCGAGGAGGCCTCCGGCCTTCCCGGCCGGGGCTGCATCACGCCGCCGCCGAGATCACGGTGCGCCGTGACCCACAGCGCGGCCGCGGTCAGCACGACAGCGAGGACGGCGAACGCGACGGCGGGCCACACGGGCGGGGAGTCGGCGAACGGGCGGGCCTCCGCCAACCAGGACATGGGGGTCGACCACGTCGCGTCGAGCCGCTCGACATCGACGAAGCCCCGCACCAGGTAGCAGAGCAGGACGATCCCGAACGCGAGCTGATGCGCGTCGCGTGACGTCCGCGCGAGCTGACCGGCGAGCAGGCCGAGCGACGCCGCCCCCACCATGAGCAGGGTGAGCGCTGCCGCGTACCGCGCGGACCCCGCCGCGGGGTAGTCGGCACCGAGCAGGACGAGGTACCCGAGGACGCCGACGAGGACGGCGCTCGCGGTCGCGGCGAGCATCCCGGCCACGACGGGGGCGAAGCGACCGACGGGACCGGCGAGCACGATGTCGAGGTGACCGCGGTCCTCGAGGGAACGGGTCAGGTGCACGGCGATGTGTGCGCCGACCAGCGGGAACAGCGTCAGGGTGAGGATGCCCATCTCCTGGGCGAGGATCCCCCCGACCGTCGTCAGGTCGTACCCGCGCCCCTGGAACACGCTGGTGGCGACCGAGCCGGTCACCGCCTGGGCGTAGAGCTCCCGGTGAGCGGCATCCGGGTAGAGGTCGAGGATCGACGCGGCGGCCGACCACAGCAGCGCCGTCATCACCACGGGCCAGCCGAGGACGGTCACCCACGTCGTGCGCAGGAGCAGCCGCAGGCAGCCCACGACACCGGTCACGCGGGGAGCCCCGGCGTCGCGGCGACCGGTGTCCCGGCGCCCGCGGAGTGGTAAGCCGTGAGGAACAGCTCGTTGAGGTTGGGAGGCTCCACCGTGAGGCGCAGGAGCCCTGCCGCCATGACGACCTCCATGGCCGCAGGCAGGTCCTGCGGGCCGACCCGCAGCCTCGTCCGGACGCCTTCGGCCTGCTGCTCGGCGTGCAGGTCCGTCACGGAGTCCACGGCGTCGAGGGACCCGAGCGGCCGGGCGGTGAGCACGAGCACGGTCGTCCGGGTGCTGCCCCGCAGGCTGTCGAGAGTGCCGGTGGTCACCGCACGCCCCGCCCGGATGATCGTCACGCGGTCGCAGAGCGCCTCGACCTCGCTGAGGATGTGGCTCGAGAGCAGGACGGTGCAGCCCTGCGCCCGCACCTCCTGCACGCAGGACTGGAAGACCTCCTCCATCAGCGGGTCGAGACCGGAGGTGGGCTCGTCCAGCAGGAGGAGCTCGGCCTCCTTGGAGAACGCGGCGACGAGCGCCACCTTCTGCCGGTTGCCCTTGGAGTACGTGCGCGTGCGCTTCGTCGGGTCGAGGTCGAACCGGTCGACGAGCTCGCGGCGCCTGCGAGGGCTGCCACCACCCTGCAGGCGCACGAGGATGTCGATGCACTCGCCGCCCGACAGCCCGTTCCACAGCGCGACGTCGCCGGGGACGTAGGCCAGCCGGCGGTGCACCTCGACGGCATCGGTCCAGCAGTCGCGGCCGAAGATCCTCGCCCGGCCTCCGCCCAGACGGAGCTGCCCGAGCAGCGCACGGATCGTCGTGGACTTCCCGGCACCGTTGGGGCCGAGGAACCCGTGCACCTCTCCCTGCGCGACGCAGAGGTCGAACCCGTCGAGCGCGCGGGTTCGTCCGAACGACTTCCGGAGTCCGACCGCGTCGATGGCGGGGTCACCTGCCGACTCGCTTCTCGGCACAGGAACAGCATCTGGCGTCGACACCACGGGTCCCATCCCGCAGGACGTCGGAGCCCCCTGCGGATCCGCTGCACCCTGCGCTTCGGGGAACACAGTGGCGGGCCGGCCGCTAGCCCGCAAGGGACGTTCCGCGGCCGGCGGTCGGCGCCTCGCCGGCCGACGCCGCGTGCGTCCGCGTGCCCGCCGAGCCGACACACTGGGGGCGTGCTCGCCGACCTGCTGCCGCCCGGTGTCGTGGCCGTCGAGTCCTTCGGGCCCTGCGCGCCGGCGCCGCTGATCGGCGACGAGGCGGCCGCCGTCGCACGTGCCGTGCCGACGCGGCGCGCCGAGTACGCCGCGGTCCGGGCGTGCGCGCGCGACGCCCTCGAGCAGCTGGGCGCCGGCCGGCCGGCGGTGCCCAGCGCGCCCGACCGTTCGCCCGTGTGGCCCGCCGGGGTCGTCGGCGCCCTCACGCACTGCGACGGGTACCGCGCGGCCGCCGTGGCCCACGCCCGCGACTGGACGGGTGTGGGCATCGACGCCGAGCCGCTCGCCCCGCTGCCCGACGGGGTCGCGCACCTCGTGATGTCCGACGACGAGCGCGCGGACCTCGCCGACGTCGATCCCGCACTCTTCCCCGAGCGCGTCCTGTTCTCCGCCAAGGAGTCGGTCTACAAGGTCTGGTACCCCGCCGTCCGGACGTGGCTCGGGTTCGAGGACGTGCGCGTGCGCCTCGGGGACGGCACCTTCACCGCGCACCTTCAGGTGCTCGGACTGGGCGTCGACACGCTGCACGGCCGCTGGACGACCGGCCGCGGCCTGGTGGTCACAGCAGTCACGCTGGCGCACCCACCCGGGCGACACGCCGGAGCGGGAGCGGACGAGGACTGGTCGTCCGGTCGTCGGACGTGTTGACTCGGGCCGGGGAACCGCGGCCGTCCGTCGTCGGCCCGCCCACCCGACGACGACGAGGAGGCCACCGCCCATGGCGCGACGCACCGGACTGATCGACAGCGCCGTCGAGTCGCTGCGGTCGCGCATCAGCTCCGGGGAGTGGCCCGTCGGGTCACGCATCCCGCCCGAGCCTGCCCTGGTCGAGCTGCTGGGCGTCGGACGCAACACCGTGCGCGAGGCCGTCCAGTCGTTGGTCCACGCGGGGCTCCTGGTGCGCCGCCAGGGGTCGGGCACGTACGTGCTGTCGTCCTCCGAGCTCGCCGTCACCATGAGCCGGCAGATCGCCGACGCACGGCAGCGCGACGTCGTGTCCGTGCGCCGGGCCCTGGAGATGGAGGCGGCCCGGCTGGCAGCGCGCCGTCGCACCGCGACCGACGCCTCCGACCTGCTCGCCAAGCGTGACGCACGCGCCCGCGCCTACGCGGGCGGCAACCTCGACGAGATGGTCGCGACGGACCTCGAGCTGCACCGGACGATCGTCCGCACCTCGGCGAACCCCGTGCTCCGGTCCCTGTACGACAACCTCATCGAGGCCATCGGGGACAACATCCGCTTCAACTTCGTCACCGACGCGCACGCGCACGACTCGCACGACTCGCTCGTCGAGGCCATCGTCGCGGGCGACCCGGACCGCGCCGCGTCCGAGACGAGCGACTACCTGTCGGGCCTGCTCGAGGACGCGTGAGCCGCGCTCCCGGAAACCGGGCGGAGAGGGCCCGGGAGGGCTGGTAGTCTCGGGGATCGCCGCGCGCCCGTAGCTCAGCGGATAGAGCGTCTGCCTCCGGAGCAGAAGGTCGAAGGTTCGAATCCTTTCGGGCGCACGTGGATGCCTCAGGGCATCGAGAACGCCCGGACCCACGACACGTGGGTCCGGGCGTTTCGTCGTCCGTGGGTCCTCTCGATGCGATGGCCGAGCAGGGCGACCTCGAGGTCCAGCTCCAGCCCACCGGCGAGCACACCTATGTGCGCTGCGAGCCCCGCAGCGAGCACCACCACCACCACCTCGTGTGCCGCTCCTGCGGACGCACCGTCGAGGTCGCCACCCCCGAGCCCGAGCAGCTCGTCGCCGCCCTCGCCACCGAGCACCGGTTCACCGACCTCGAGCACTCCCTCGACCTCCTCGGCACCTGCGAGGACTGCGCACGGCTAAGCCCTCCGAGCGGACTCGGCCGAGACGATGGCTACCACCCTGAGCCGGCCACCGTGGATCACGGCCGGTGCCCCAGCACCCGGTGGAGGACGGCCGCCGTCCGGCGGGCGTCGACGTACCCCAGTGGGCGCGGGTGCGAGTCGTGCGGCGGGATGCGGGATGCAGACCAGCTCGCCGGCGTCCTCGAAGACCACGACCTCCGCGTCGCCCTTGCGCAGGCTGAGCCGGGCGGTGCGCCACGTGGGTGTCGCCTGCTCCCAGCCGATCGTCAACCGCCCGCCGCGGTCGACGACGTCCCGCGCCCCGGCCTCCAGCGTCCCGGCCAGCACCGCGCGCCGCTCACCCACCCCGGCGGGGCGTGTCCGCGGTCCACCTCCGCAGCGCCTCCGCACGGGTTTCGTGCGAGACCGCTGGAACCTGATCGACAGGTCCCTGCCGAAGAGCCTTCAACCCGTAATCGAAGACATGTGCTCTCCCGACGAACGGGCCGCGGGAACGGCAACTTCACAGGACCAGAGCCGTCTCCAGCATGACGACGCCGGAAACTACAAGTGCGGCCGGGAACACTGCCCTCGAGAGCACCGACGGGAAGGGCCCGATGTGGTGAAGAGCGCGCGCGGATACTCGCTCGACCACCCAGTTGCCGTACGAATGTCCGAACCGGATCACACCGCCACCAATCACCAGCGCGATGACGCCGAGAAGAGCAAGGGTCAGCGGATGGGTGATCCACCCGTCCGTCAAATCGCGCCCGGACAGGATCAGCACGATGAGCGCCACGAGGCCCGTGAACCCGATCACCGCCGAACCAGCGGCGATCGGAAGACGCCACGCGCCCCACTGGTACCCCGTCGCGCCCTTACCGTAGAAGAACGCCACGCCGGCGACGAGCACGAACCCCGGCGTCGCGAGGACCCAACCCACCAGCTGCCACACGCTCATCGCCACCGCCCGGTTGCGGAGTGGTACCCGCTGTAGACGTTGAAAGCGGTCCTGAAGGTACTGCGTACCGGACGGTACCGGTATACGTGACGCAACCTCACGTTGTATCGAGCCAGGTTCGTGTGCCGCCCAGTCGCTCGCCGCACCGCCATTCCGAGCCCGGTGTGAGCGCCCGGAATCTTCTTCACCGCCCGGACACCTGGCACGAAGCCACCGAGAACGTCGAACGCCGTGTTTGCGACGAAGGCGCGGGTGCTCATGCCCTCTCTCTTCCAGGCGTACGCGTTGGATCCGATGCTGGCGACAGACGCAGCCAACGCCACTGCCCCGCAGAGGCCCGCACTCGCGACGATGCAGGCGCCCATTGCCACGACGCCCAGCGCAGCGACCCCGACCTTCAGCCATTTGCGTAGCTGGAACGTGCCGTCGAGGTCGAAGGCGTTGATCGGATCCGTCGGGTAGACGTATGCGTTGTCGACCCCACCCTCGACCGGGTCGATAGACAGGAACCTCCCGAGCGCCGGCAGGTACACCCGCGCACCCATCTCGATCGCCGCGAGGTCACCCGCGTGCTCGTACAGCTTTTGGTGCTGCCCCACCCAGGCGTTGTCCGCGTCCCCCGGCAGGTTGTCGGGCACCGCGTCGTCGGCCACACCTGTCCCGATCAATCCGGTGGCCGGGTCGATCGGTTGACCGAACGGGTCGTACCAGACCAGCGCACCGGTCCGGGCGCCCGCGCTGTCGGCGGTCGCGATGACGTCGCCGTGGATGTTCGGGTACGACCACACCGCCGCACCCGACACCGGCAGGTTGACCGTCACACCCCCGGGCAGCGCCAGCACCCGCGCCACCACCGCACCGGCACCGTCCATCACGAGATCCGGGGTGTCCCCGGAACCGGAGAACCCGTAGCGGACGACGGACGTCTCACCGCCGACCACCTGGGTGCGCTGCACGATCCGGTCCGATGCGTCGCGCCCGTACGTCACCTTCGCCCCCGAGCCGTCCACGCTCGACACGTGACGGTCGGCCTGGTCGTAGCCGAACGTCTGCCCCGCCAGCGCGGTGGTGTTTCCCCCGGCGTCGTAGTTGATCGAGGCGCCCCCGACGGTCCGCGACACCGGTGAGGCACCGGTCGGCGGGTCCGTCACGGTCGTCGACGTCAACCGGTCCGCGTGGTCGAAGCACGAGGTGGTCGTCGTCACCGCGGCCCCGTCGAGCACGTCCCTCGACGACACCCGGTTCCCGTTCGCCCCCGCTCTCGTGTTCGCGCCGCACCCACCGGTGTCGGCGAACGAGTACGTCAGCTCATGCCGTGGGATGACCGCGCGCACCAGGCGCCCGGCGCCGTCGTACCAGTACGACGACGACCCAGCGTTCGCCCCGTCGCTCACCGTCGCGGTGAGCACCCGACCCGACTGCGAGCGCACGACCCGGTCCGACACGGCGGGCGACCCGACGAACGACCACACGAGCTCGGCCAGCGCACCGGCATGGTCACGCCCGACCCGCACGCTCGTCCCGTTCCCCGCCGTCCCCTCGCCCGCGGGGTACGTCACACCCACCAGGTCCCCACCGGCCCCGTACTCCGGGACCGCGACGACCTTGCCGCCGTCGAGCAGCCGCACGGCGCGCCCGTCCGCGTCGTACTCGACGCTGCTGTCGTACGCGGTCGAGCCGACGGTCGTGCGCGACGCGGCCGGCCGCCCGGCGGCGTCGTACGACGTCGTCGTCACCACGCCCCACACGTCCGTGTACTGCACGACCCGCCCGAGGAGGTCGACCTTCGTCGTCGTCGTGCCCGACCCGGGTGCGGCAGAGTCGGTCGTCGACGACACCAGCGGGTCGCCCCCGACCGCGTACGAGGTCGTCACCGTGCGCGCAGCCGTCGCGCCTTCCGCTGGGTACGCCACCTTCGCGGGACGCCCGCGGCCGTCGTACGTCGTGCAGGTCCACCCCGAGGAGCCGGAGACCTTCGTGCCGATGCTGCGTCCGAGGTGGTCGTAGACGGTGGTCGTCACGACCGCGTCACCGGACGCGGGCGCGGGTTCCGTCGTCGTGCGCAGCAGCCCTGCTGGCTTCGCACCGGCCGGGGCTGCACACACGTCGGGCTGGGTGTCCGAGGCGCCGTAGTAGGCGTACGTCGTCCCTCGCTCCGCGGTCAGCGTGCCCGCGGCGCTCGCGGCGGGCAGCCAGCGCCCCGTCCGCCGCCCGAACCCGCCCGACTCGTACGCCGTGGTCGTCGTCAGGGCCAGGCCGCCCGGGTCCTCCGTCGTGGTGAGCGGCCGCCCGAGCCACGGGCTCGACCCGTATCCGGTCCGCGTCACCTGCCGCGGCACCTGGTCGGCCGTCACGCCCGGAGTACCCGGGGGGACCGCGGGCGGCACCGCGTCGTCCACCGTCGAGCTCGTCACCAGCCCGTAGTCCGGCGCGAGCGCCGAGTCCGGGATGCGGCCGGCCGTGACCCCCGGCCCGGACCAGGACAACGTGAGCGCGCCGCGACCACCGCCGCTGTTCCGGTAGTCCACCCGAATGCGCGCCGGGCCGGCAGCCGCGCGGACGACGGATGCGCTCACGGTCGCGAGGTCCGGCGGCGAGACCGCCACCATGTCGTCGATCCACACCTTGACGTTGTCGTCCGCGACCGCGGTGAGCGTGTAGGTCCCTGCCTGCGGGAACGTGAGGACGCCGGTCATCCGCGCACCCCAAGGCGCGGCGGTGATCGCCGGGTCCGGCATCGCGGTGCCCCAGTCCTTCTGGAGGCCACCGGTCCCGAGCCCCAGCGCGAACGCCTTGGGTGACCCGGCGAGGTTCGCGCCCGAGTAGTACGCGACGTTGAGCCCCGACATCGCCTCGTCGAACGCGGTCGACGTGTGCGGCACCGTCGAGGCGCACGCCGCGGTCGGGCGCCGGTCCGCGCCGAAGCAGGACGTCGGCGCGGGGCCGTACGCGTCGGTCGCGCGGTCCCGCGCGTCGTAGAGCGTCGTCGATGTCCGGCCCGCCGTGTCGGTCTGGGACAGCACGAGGTCCTTCGACTCGTGCCAGGCCTGCGTGGCCCGCAGCCCCAGGGCCGAGGTGTCTGACACCTGCCGCCACGCCGCGTCGAACGTGACCGTGCGGGCGTCGCCCGGCACACCGGTCCGCCGGACCTTCGTGGTCGTGGCGTCCGCGTAGACGAACGACGTGCTCAGACGTGTCGTGGCAGCGTCACCGTCGGCTGCGGGCAGGGTCACGTCCGTCGCCTTCGGCGCCCTCGTCGACGGCCCGGTGACGTCGTACGCGATGCTGACGAGGGCCGCGTCGGTCCGGCGCGCTGTCGGGTCGACGGCGATCCAGTCGTTGAGCGCGGGCGTGCGCAGCCCGACAAGCTCGCCGGACGAGGCGTACCCAAAGTCCGTCACCTCGTCGCCCGGGTCGACGATGCGCACGAGCCGGCCGGCAGTGTCGTAGTGCAGGCGGGTCGACTCCCCCACGCCGGCGCCGGACGCCGGCGGGTAGACGATGCGGCACACCATGCCGGCCGCGGGGGCGGCGAAACCGGACTCGATCGGGCAGGCCTTCCCGCTGCCCTCGGGGGCCGTGTCGCCACCGTAGAAGAAGCGCACCTTCTTGCCCGACGCCCGGTCGGTCACGGCGTCGAGCTGCCCCGTGCCGCCCCGCCAGGTCACCTGCGGTGCGGCCGGTGTCTTCGCGTCCTGCGGCGGCGTGGCCGCCTCCAGGCGCCCGTTGGCTCCGAAGACGTAGACGGTGCCGTCCTCGTCCGTGAGGTTCACCTGCCCGGTCGCGGACAGTCCCATGACGCCGTACTCACCGGCGGGCGCCTCGTACCCGCCGGCCGACTTCCTCGTGTACGTGTGCGCGGTGCCCGTGACGTCGGTGAGGACGACCGCGTTCGTCTCGACGACGGCGCTGACGTACTGCGGGTCGTCGCCCGCGAGCGCCGCGGACGCGACCCACCCCGCCGGGAGGGTCTCGAAGGTCGGCGACAGCCACGCAGCGGGGACGATGATCCCGTTGGGGTAGCCAGGCCCCTTGGCCCAGAGCTGGAACGTCGCGCCGCCCGACTCCTCGTAGTAGTCGACGCGGATCGAGGTCGGGCCATTGACCGTCGCCGCGGTCCCCCAGTTGACCCCGCCTGCCTGGTCGGACCAACGGTCGAGCACGGTCGTGCCGCCGACAGCGACCCTCGCCCCGTCGTCCTGCACGACGCCGAACGTCCAGCTCCCCGCCGTGGGCGGGGTGAAGAAGCCGGTCCACCGCGCGGCGAACCTGTCGACCGGAACGGCAGGCGCAGGAGACCCGAGCTCCCATGCGAAGCTCACCTGCGGGTCGGTGCGTGTCATCACAGGTTCGCCGGTGAACGCGAAGGCCTTCGCGGCCGTCGTCGTCGCGTAGTAGCGCCCGAGCAGACCCTTGGTACGCGCCGCCTGCGAGTTGTACGAGAAGGTCAGGCCCATCGGCCCGCCGACGGTCTCGACCGTCGGCGAGGAGAACCTCAGACCGACGTTGCCGTTGGCAAGGTTGACCGTCACCGGCCCGACCTGCTCGACGGGCGCCGGCCCGGACTCGGCCAGCCGACGGTCGACCTTGAACGACGCGGTCCACACGTCACGACCCGACCCGATCGGGTCCCGGGTCTCGACGGTCCACCCGTAGACGCCGCCGTCACGCAGGCTCCCTTCGGGGACCTGGTACGTGGTCCCCGACTGCCACCCCGACGTAAGGACCGTCCCGGTGCGAGCGTCGGAGCCCGACGCGATCCGCACCTGGTACTGGATCGCGCCGTCCGCGTCCGGCGCGACGGCAGGCCAGGAGATCGTCGGTGACGTCGTGACGATCGTCTGCGTCCCGGAGGCAGGTGGTCGCGCGCCGTCGAAGGTCACGGCGGTCCGGTCGACCTTCGGCACGGTGTTCGTCGTGAACGACCTCACGCCAGACGCCCGCTGGCTCGAGACCCCGAACAGACCGTTGTAGGCGTTGTAGACGAACGCCTTCCAGTAGTAGGTCCTGCCCTCCTCGAGGACACCCGCCGGCACGACGACGGAGTCCTGGGAGATCCAGCCGCTGTTGTAGACGGGGCTCGCGTCCGGGTTCGACGTCGTCCCGATGCGGAAGTAGCGCGCGATCCCGCCCGATCCGGCGGGATCGGCGAACGAGGCCGAGAGCGTGGGCGTCGCGGAGACGCGTGCGCCGTTGGCCGGCGCGGACTGCGTCGCGGAGGGGAAGTCGACCGTGGTGATGTAGAGCGCGCTGCGCATGTTCTTGTACGTGTAGACGCTGGGCTGCTCGTCACCGGAGACGTAGACGTACGCTCCCGCGGTCCCCCCGTTCACCCAGCCCGCGTAGGCCGACGAGAGCGCGTCGCTGTCGTAGATGCCGTCGCCGCCGATGATCGTCTGGGCGTGCGCGTTGCCCTGGCAGTGGTACCCGAAGCAGTTCGCCCACCCCGTCTGGGCGATGTGGCCGTTGGCGGTGCCGCTCTCGACGACGACGTGCATGTACGCGTCAAGGACCTGCTTGCCGAAGAACTGCTCGTAGTCGTAGTGGAAGACGGTGCGCCAGTGCGTCGCGCGGTTGTCAGCACGGGAGTTGCCGACCCGCAGCTTGCCGTCCGTCGTGACCACGCCGTCCGAGCGGTAGGACCACACGTTGACCTGACCGAGGCCGACGGTCGGGTCGACGGACACCGGGTACACGCGGTCGGGGTCGGTGAGCCACTCGAGGTCGGGCCGGACGGTGAGCACCCAGCCCTTGCGGTCCTTCGCCACCGTCATCGGCGCGTTGACCATCGCGTCCTCCGAGCGGCCCTCCCGACCAGAGGAGTCGACGACCAGCGCGGGCGGGATGGACATCGCGACATCACCGGCATCGTCGACCAGCTCGAACGAGCCGGACCGCCCCTCCCGGAGGTCGAATCCGTCACCGCTGATCCGCCAGCGGTAGACGGGCTCCGAGGTGGGCGGCTCGTGCAGCACGACGGACTCCTTGACGGAGCCGGGAGTCACCTCGTACTCGAGGTCGGCGCCCGGCAGCACGTCCTCGTACCGTGCCGTGGCGCCCTTGCGCTTGAGGGGCTTGTTGCGCGCGCCGAGCAGGGTGATGCTCACGTCGACGTCGCCGCGCGATAGCTGCAGCAGCTCGTCGGAGCCGCCCTTCGCGGCGAACCGGGGCGAGAGCGGGTGGTTCCGCGCACGCCCGCCGGCACCGTCGGCGGTGACCGTGGTGTCGACCTCGACCCAGGCGCCGTCCGCCCGCTCGACCTTCGACGGCTCCGGGGTCAGCTCGGTCGTGAAGGTCCCGTCGGGGTTCGCGTAGACGGTTCGGTCCTCGGTCTCCTCGACAACGATCGACGCGTCCTGGTCGAACCCCTCGACGTCGACCTCGCCCTCGTCGAGGCGGGACGCCCGCGGCGCCGGCACCGGCGGGACCTGCTCCCCCACCTCGACCGGGGCGGACACCACCTCGGGCGCCGCCGAGTCCAGCGGGGGGAGCTCAACGGGCTCCGCGGTGCGCGGAGCCGTCGACGCCCCTGCGCGGGACTGCTCGGCGTGCGCGGGCACGGTGCCGACGACGACGAGGCTGACCGCGACAGCCGATGCGACGAGTGCTGCGCGCGCGCAGCGGACACCACGGACGAGCACGTTCACGACGCCCCCTTGCACGGACGCGACCGCGCGCCCGTCTCGCCGGGGCGGCCGGTGAGCCGCTTGCCCGGGGCCGTCGTCAACGACGGCTGGGGGGAACGTAGCGACACGCGGAGGACTCCCGTGGGTGTTTCGTGCCCACGTTTCCGTTACGCGGCTTTATCACCCGATCGTGCGAACGGGACGAGGTTCGACCCTTCCCGCCGCGCCAGTTCGCCCCGTGCGCGAGGAACCGTCGCGCGATCGCGCGGCCCATCCCCGTACCGCCACCCACGCGGAGACGCCGGTGCTCGACGCGTCGACGCGGTACCTCGATCGACCGCACCGAACGGCAGAGGCGGCATCCCCACAACGCACGGTTCGCCCGGTCAGCGGTCGCCGACGGCTCGGCGGCGACGGGACCATGCACCGGTGACGATCTCGACGGTGCGCGATCTCGCCGCCCGCTGGAACGAGCTCCTGCTGGCCGACGTCGGACCCGGCGACAGGCCGACGCGTGCGGTGCGCGACACCGGCTCGGTGCTGCGTCCGCCCGCGACCGAGGACCAGGTCGCGGCCACCGAGCGCAGGATCGGGCGGCGACTGCCGCCGTCGTACCGCGAGTTCCTGCTGCTCAGCGACGGCGCGTACGCCGACCTGAACGGTGTCCACCTGGTCTACCCGCACGGCGGGCCCGAGCAGCCGCCCGCCGAGTCCGACGTGGTCGGTGTCGTGCTCCTGCCCGTCGCCGACCTGAGGTGGCTGCGGGACGTCGACCCGTTCATGGCGTCGCTGTGCGCGCAGGACGACGACGAGCCGGACCCCGTGGTCGTCGACGGCCAGGACGCGTGGCCGTGGACCCCGTTCGCGTCGGGTCTGGTCATCGCCGTCGACCACCGGCCCGGCACGACGTGCCTCGTGCCGGTCGACGGCGAGCAGGAGTGGCAGGTCTGGCACATCGCCAAGGAGACGTCGCAGGTCTTCGTGTCGTTCCGCTCGTTCCTCGCGCACGAGGTGGAGATCCGCGAGCCGGTCACGACCGTCGCCGAGACGCTCGCGGTGATCGAGCGCGCGAAGCGGGGTGAGCACCGGGCGGTGCGACGGCTCGCGCGCGTGACGGCCCCCGACGCCGTGGACGTCCTGGCCGGGCTGCTCGCCGACCGGGCCGGCTGGGCCGCCCACGCCGTGCACGCGCTCGGTCGCATCGGGACCGACGAGGCCGTCGACGCGCTCGTCCGGGTACGGCCGCAGGGAGCCCCGCAGGCCCTCCTGCTCGCGGGCAGCGACCGCGCGCGGGACGCGCTGGCGGACTGGGGCTGCGTCACGCAGCTCGCGGCGCTGGGCGACCCGCGCGGCACGTCGCTCGCGGTCGAGCGGCTGCGTCCCGGCGCACCGATCGCGACACGGGACGAGGTGAACGCCGCGATCCAGGTGCTCGCGCTCCACGGCGACGCCGGGCACGTCGACGTGCTCCAGCCGCACCTCGACGGCGAGCCCCTGACCGAGTTCCTCGCGGCCTACGCGCTCGCGGTCCTGGGCGCGGAAGCAGGGCGCCACCGCCTCGAGCAGATCGCGGCGGGAGGCGGGCCGATGCACGCGTCCGCCGAGGCGTGGGTGCAGATCCTCGCCCGGCGCGACGCGGCCGCCGGGACGGGCCTGGCCTAGGCCCCCGCCGGTCGCGACCGGGTGCACCCGGCGGGACCCAGGTCCCGTCGCACCCGTCCACCGAGCCTCGCAGCGAGACCCTGCTCACACCGCGGGGACTTTCATCCCATCTTTCTGGGACCCCCCCAACCTACCGTCGATACCAGCGACGGACCTCCAGCGTCCGTCCCCCTCTCACCACTATCCGGGGAGTCGAAGGTGTCCGAGACCACCAAGAAGAGCACTCGCGCGAAGGTCCTCGCCGACGCGCCGGCCGAGGCACCCTCGGTCACCGCCCCAGCGCAGCCCGCAGGCGCGGCCCTCGGCGTCACCGAGGTCGACGTGGTCGCGCAGGCCATCGACGAGCTCGTCGCGAAGGCCACCAAGGCGCTCGCCGAGTTCGAGTCGATGACCCAGGAGGACGTCGACCGCTTCGTCAAGAAGGGCGCCGTCGCCGCGCTCGACCAGCACGGCCAGCTCGCCAAGCTCGCGGTCGAGGAGACCGGGCGCGGCGTCTTCGAGGACAAGGCCGTGAAGAACATCTTCGCGTGCGAGCACGTCACCAACTCGATGGCGAACCTCAAGACGGTCGGCGTCATCAACGTCGACGAGCTCAACGGGATCACGGAGATCGCCGAGCCCGTCGGGGTCATCGCCGGCATCACCCCGGTGACCAACCCGACCTCGACCGCCATCTTCAAGTCGCTGATCTCGCTGAAGACCCGCAACCCGATCATCTTCGCGTTCCACCCGAACGCCCAGCGCTCCTCGGTGGCCGCCGCCCGGATCGTGCGCGACGCGGCCGTGGCCGCGGGTGCCCCCGAGCACTGCATCCAGTGGGTCGAGGTCCCGTCGCTCGCCGCGACCGGCGCCCTCATGAACCACCCGGGTGTCGCGACGATCCTCGCCACCGGCGGCAACGCGATGGTGAAGGCCGCGTACTCGTGCGGCAAGCCCGCCCTCGGCGTCGGCGCCGGCAACGTCCCGGCGTACGTGGAGAAGAGCGCGAAGCTCGCCCGGGCGATCAACGACATCGTCCTGAGCAAGGCCTTCGACAACGGCGTCATCTGCGCCTCGGAGCAGGCCGCGATCCTCGACGAGGAGATCTACGACGCCGCGATGGCCGAGTTCTCCCGCCTGCACGCCTACCGCGTCACCCCGGCGGAGAAGGCCAAGCTCGAGCAGTTCATCTTCGGCGTCGAGGCCGGCGGCGAGAACTGCGGCGGCGCGAAGCTCAACCCCGCCGTCGTCGGCAAGTCCCCGGTGTGGATCGCCGAGCAGGCCGGCTTCACGGTCCCGGGCGACACCTCGATCATCCTGGCCGAGGTCTCCGAGGTCGGCCCCGCCGAGCCCCTGACCCGCGAGAAGCTGTGCCCCGTCCTGGCGGTGCTGCGCGCGTCCTCCACCGAGGAGGGCATCGCGCTCGCCGAGCAGATGGTCGAGTTCGACGGCCTGGGTCACTCCGCCGCGATCCACACGCAGGACGACGCCCTCACGGTCGAGTTCGGCAAGCGCGTCAAGGCGATCCGCGTCATCTGCAACGCACCGTCGTCGCTCGGCGGCATCGGTGACATCTACAACGCCTTCATCCCGTCGCTGACGCTCGGCTGCGGCTCCTACGGCCACAACTCGGTGTCGAACAACGTGTCGGCGGTCAACCTGATCAACGTCAAGCGCGTGGGCCGGAGGAACAACAACTTGCAGTGGTTCAAGGTCCCCGCCAAGACGTACTTCGAGCCCAACGCGATCCGCTACCTCGCGGACATGGCGGACATCGAGCGCGTCACGATCGTCACCGACACGACCATGACGAACCTCGGGTTCGTCGACAAGGTCCTCGACGTCCTGCGCCGGCGCTCCAACAACGTCGCCGTGCAGATCATCGACGAGGTCGAGCCGGAGCCGTCCGTGCGCACGGTGCAGAAGGGCGCCGCGAACATGCGGCACTTCCGCCCCGACACGATCATCGCCCTGGGTGGCGGCTCGCCCATGGACGCCGCGAAGGTCATGTGGCTGCTCTACGAGCACCCCGAGATCGTGTTCTCGGACCTCAAGCAGAAGTTCTTCGACGTCCGCAAGCGCGCGTTCAAGTTCCCCGTGCTGGGCGACCTGGCCAAGCTCGTCTGCATCCCGACCACGTCGGGCACCGGCGCGGAGGTCACCCCGTTCGCGGTCATCTCCGACCCCGAGTCGGGCAAGAAGTACCCGCTGGCCGACTACGCGCTGACGCCCACCGTCGCGATCATCGACCCGGTGCTGACGCACAAGATGCCGCGCTCGCTGGCGGCGGACTCCGGGTTCGACGCCCTGACGCACGCGACCGAGGCGTTCGTCGCGGTCTACGCGAACGACTTCACCGACGGCATGGCGCTGCAGGCGATCCGCCTCATCTTCGACAACCTCGCGCAGTCGGTGAACGGCGACCCGGCCGACCCGGTCACGCAGGACGCACGGGAGAAGATGCACAACGCGGGCACGATCGCCGGCATGGCGTTCGGCAACGCGTTCCTCGGGATCGTGCACGCCATGGCGCACGTGATCGGCTCGACGTACCACCTGGTGCACGGGCGCACGAACGCCACGCTGCTGCCGCACGTCATCCGCTACAACGGCACCGTCCCGACCAAGCTCACCAGCTGGCCGAAGTACGAGTCCTACGTGGCCCCGGAGCGGTTCCAGCAGATCGCCGCCATGCTCGGCCTGCCGGCGTCGACCCCCGAGGAGGGCGTCGAGTCCTACGCGCTGGCCGTCGAGGCGCTGCGTGCGAAGGTCGGCATCCCGCAGTCCTTCGCGGCGCAGGGCGTCGACGAGCACGAGTTCATCAGCCGCCTCGACGAGGTCGCGATGGGCGCCTACGAGGACCAGTGCGCACCGGCGAACCCGCGCATGCCGATGATCGGCGACATGAAGGACATCATGACTGCGGCCTACTACGGCACGTCGCTGGAGGACGTCCGTAACCGCCGCGAGCGAGCGGGGGCCTGACCGCCTCCCCGACGGTCCGCCGCCTCGCCCCACGCGGGCGGCACCCCCGCGAGCGCTTCGACGCCCCCGCCCCGGCTCTGCCGGGCGGGGGCGTCGCTGTGTGCGGGGGTCCCGTGCGCGCGTCGCGAGGACGGCTCCCCGACGCGCGCACGGGACCATGCCGGGGCAAACTGGGCGCCCCCGGCCACCCCCGGCCGGGTACCCGAACCGAAGGAGGGTCCCCGTGGCCGCGCTCGGCTCCCCCACCCGTCGTCCCCTGTCCCGCACCATGCCGTCCGGCGCCGTGACGTCCCGTCGCGGGCACCGTGCGGTCCACGCGCTCGCGGCGGGTGCGCTCGCGCTGGGTCTGACCGCGTGCACCGACGGCGACGTGCAGGAAGCCGCCGACGGCCTGTCGAGCGCCGCGCAGGGGGCGGCCGACGAGCTGACCGCGGCCGGCGACAAGATCCAGCAGGCGCTCGCCGACGCGCAGACGCACGCCGACGAGGCCCGCGCGGGTGTCGACGCGGCGCGCGCCGAGGTCGCCGGGCTCGGTGACCAGGCGCGCGGTGACGCCGAGACCGCCGTGAGCTCCGCGCAGGCCGCCGTGGACGAGGCGGAGCAGGCGGTGGCACAGGCGAAGGCCGACGGGACCGAGGCCTCGGCGAAGGCGCTGGCCGACGCGCGGGCGAACGTCGACGCCGCGCGGGCCGAGCTCGACGCCGCCGCTGCCGGGGCCGGTGCCGAGGCCGGGGGCGCGTTGCAGAACCTCGGGACGCAGCTCGCCACGCTGGGCCAGGACCTCGAGGCCGCGACGAAGTGACGCCGGGGCGCCGTGGCGTCCCGTCCGGGCGCCACGGCAGGCGTCGCGGACCATCTCGTGGGTGAAATCCGCGACTCCGGCCGCAGAACGTTGTCCGGGGACCCGTACCTGCCGATCTTGAGGACATGACAGTCCGCACGCATACCCGCGAGGTGCGCCGCCACCGCGTCGAGTGGTGGGTCGTGGCGGCGTGGTCCTCGCTCGTCCTCCTGGTGGTCAGCGGCCTGCTCGCCGCAGCCGGCCTGCTCTGACGCCCGGCGGCCGCGCCGCCCGGCCCTATGCTCGCCACGTGAGCAGCAGGTGGCAGCACGTGGCAGCAGCGGCGGGACTCCTGGACGCCGACGGGACGGCGCGCCCCACGATCTTCGCCGAGATGTCGGCGCTGGCGACCCGCACGGGCGCCCTCAACCTGGGACAGGGCTTCCCCGACGTCGACGGCCCGGCGTCGGTGGCGCGCGCGGCCGTCGACGCGATCCTCGCGGGCGCCAACCAGTACCCGCCTGGGCCCGGTACCGCACCGCTGCGGGCCGCGATCGCCGCTCACCAGCGCACGCGCTACGGGCTCGACGTGGACCCCGACACCCAGGTCCTCGTGACGACCGGTGCGACGGAGGCGCTCGCCGCGGCGGTGCTCGCGCTCACGGGCCCGGGCGACGAGGTCCTCACGCTCGAGCCGTACTACGACTCGTACGCCGCCGTCGTCGCGATGGCGGGCGCGACGCACACCACCGCCCCCCTGCGACCGACCGCGGACGGCTTCCGGCTGGACGTCGCCGCGCTCGAGGCCGCGGTGACGCCACGCACCCGCATGCTGCTGCTGAACTCGCCGCACAACCCGACCGGCGCGGTGCTGCGCCGGGACGAGCTCGAGGCGGTCGCGCGCGTGGCTCGCGCGCACGACCTGCTCGTGGTCACCGACGAGGTCTACGAGCACCTGGTGTTCGGCGTCGAGCACGTGCCCGTCGCGACGCTGCCGGGCATGGCGGGGCGCACGCTGACGATCTCGTCGAGCGGCAAGACGTTCTCCTTCACGGGCTGGAAGATCGGGTGGGTCACCGGCCCGCAGGAGCTGGTCGCGGCCGTGCGGACGGTGAAGCAGTTCCTCACGTACGTGTCGGGGGCACCGTTCCAGCCGGCCGTGGCGCACGCGCTGACGGACCCCGGGGTCGCGGCCTGGGTCGACGGCCTGGTGGTGTCGCTCACCGAGCGGCGCGACCTGCTGTCAGCGGGCCTGCGCGACGCCGGCTTCGAGGTCGCCCGCACCGACGGCACGTACTTCGTCCTGGCCGACGCGGCACCGCTGGGTGCGCACGACGGCGTGGAGCTCTGCCGCGAGCTGCCGGCACGGGCGGGCGTCGTCGGGGTCCCGGTGAGCGCGTTCACCCGCGAGGGATCCCCCACGCACGACGCGCTGCGCACCTGGGTGCGCTTCACGTTCGTCAAGCGCCAGGACGTCCTCGAGGACGCCGTCACGCGGCTGCGGCGCGCGTTCGCCTGACACGAGCGCCAGGCCCGGGAGGCCCGCGAGCCGCGCACCGGTCACGGCGAGCACGTCGTACCGGTGACGCCCGCCGGCCCGCGCGGCGACCCTCACTGGAGCTGCCAGGCCCCACCGCGTCGGAACGCCGGCGTCGCCACGGCCAGCACCACCAGGGCCATGAGCGAGGCGCCCAGCATCACGGCCGCCATGGCGACGGCGTCCCCGCCGAACACCCCGGACAGGTTCGCCACCAGGCCGCCCGTCCCCGCCTGCAGGCCCCCGATGAACGCCGCCGCCGTCCCGGCGATCGCGCCGTGCCTCCCCAGGGCGATGGCCGACGCGTTCGGGGGCGCGAGGTTCACCAGCGCCAGCACCAGCCACAGCACGACGACGATCCCCCACAGGCCACCGGCCCCCGTCAGGGCGACGACGAGCAGCGCCCCCGTGAGCAGCACGCTCAGGACGATCGCCACGCGCAGGATGCGGATCGGCGCGACGCGGCGCACGAGGTAGGCGTTGACCTGCGCCCCCAGCACCAGGCCGATCCCGTTGACGGCGAACAGCAGCGCGAACTGCTGGCTCGTCAGCCCGTACCCCTCCTGCAGCACGAACGGCGAGGCCACGACGTACGTCATGAGCACGGCCATCGCGAGGCCCGGCAGCATCGCGAGCGCGACGAAGTGCCGGTCGCGCAGCAGGCGGGCGTAGCCCGACAGGGCCGTCCGCACGCCCCCCGTGCGGCGCCGCTCGACCGGGTGCGTCTCGGGCATCTTCAGCAGGACGACCACCCACAGCGCGACGCCGAAGAGCGCCAACGCCACGAACACGGCGCGCCAGCCCCACTGGCCGGCGATGACACCGCCGAGCGACGGCGCGAACAACGGTGCGACCCCGATGACGAGCATGAGTCGCGACAGCAGCCGCGACGCGTCGGATCCGACGAACCGGTCGCGGATCAGGGCCATCGCGACGACCGTGGCCGACGCGTTGAAGAACCCCTGCGCGACGCGCAGCGCGATCAGCGGCACGATCGCCGTCTGGATCGCGCACAGCAGCGAGACCACGACGTGCAGCGCGACCCCCACGAGCACGGGCAGGCGCCGACCGAGCCGGTCGGAGAGCGGCCCGATGACGAGCTGCCCGACCGCGCCGCCGATCAGCATGCCCGTCATGGTCAGCTGCGCGCCTGCAGCGGACGTGCCGAGGTCGCGGGCGACGTCCGGCAGGGACGGCAGGTAGATGTCGGTGGAGATCGCGGGCAGCGCGCACATGGTGCCGAGCAGCAGCACGTGCTTGGCGTCGGGGCGGTACGCGGGCGTGGCGGTAGTGGCGTCAGTGCGGGACATCGTCTCCCATCGTCGCACCCGACCCGTCCGGTGACGAATCGATTCGACGCACGGTTGCGATGCACCTGTCGGCGCCCGGTGGGAGGCTGACGGGCATGTGCGGCAGGTACGCGTCCTTCCGGGAGGACCAGGCGATCGCCGACGAGTTCGCCGTGGCGACCGTCGCCGACGACGTGCGGCTGCTGCCGCCCTCGTGGAACGTCGCCCCGACGGACGGTGTGCGGATGGTCGTCGAGCGCGCGGACCGCGCGACGGGCGAGATCACCCGTCAGCTGCGGCTCGCCCGCTGGGGCCTCGTGCCGTCGTGGGCCAAGGACCCGTCGGTCGGCAACCGCATGATCAACGCGCGGGTCGAGACGGTCGCCGACAAGCCCGCGTTCGCCCGGCCCTTCGCGTCGCGCCGCGCCCTGCTGCCGGCCGACGGGTACTACGAGTGGCAGGCCGCACCGGAGCCCCCCGCCGGCTCGCCGCGCGGCCGTCGCACGCCCAAGCAGCCCTTCTGGATCCACCCCACGGACGGTGACGTCGCCGCACTGGCCGGGCTGTACGAGTTCTGGCGCGACCCGACGAAGGCCGACGACGACCCGGACCGGTGGCTCGTCTCGGTGGCCGTGGTGACGCGCGCGGCGACAGGGGCCATGGCCTCGATCCACGACCGCCAGCCGCTGATCCTCCCCGCCGACACGTGGTCCGCGTGGCTCGACCCCGCGCTCGGCGCCGACGACGCCCGCGGGCTGCTCGACGTCCCACCCCCTCCGCTGACCGCGACGCCGGTCTCGACCCGGGTCAACACGGTTGCCAACAACTCCCCCGACCTCGTCGAGCCGACAGGCGAGGACCTGCACGCCTGACCGGCCGCGGTGCGTCAGCCGGGCGCGGACTCCAGGCGGAACGGGACGACCTCGCCGACGCCGGCCAGGTCCCGCACCGGCTGCTCCGTCAGCCGGAAGCGCGGGTCCCCGCCCAGGACCTGCGCGGTCGAGGCGTCCACGAGCACGGTGCTCGGGTCGGCGACGTCGGTGAGCCGGGCGGCGAGGTTCACGCTCGGCCCGAAGACGTCACCGAACCGCGACAGCACGCGTCCCCACACCATCCCGACACGCACGGGCGTGACGCCCCGCGCACCCTCCGCGAGACCGCCGGTACCGCGTGCCGCCTCGACGTCGAGCGACGCCCCGAAGGCGTCCGCCAGACCGATCGCGACCTGCGCCCCGGCGCCCGGCGTGTCGGCGATGAACAGCACGGCGTCGCCGATGGTCTTCACGACCCGCCCGCCCGCGCCGGCGACGACGTCGCGGGCAGCCGTCTCGAACCGGTGCACGAACAGCGACAGGTCGGTCGAGCCCAGACCGGCGGTGCGCCGCGTGAACGACACCATGTCGGCGAACCCGACGGCGCGCGCCAGCGGCAGCAGGCTCCCGTCGACGGTGACGTCACGCAGGTTCCCGAACTCGGCCGCGTAACGGTCGGCGACCGCCGCGAGGTGCCGACGGTAGGAGTGCAGGAGCTGCTGCTCCAGGAGCGGCGCGAGGTCCGCCAGGCGGTCGAGCACCAGCAGCCGCGCGGACGTGTCGTCCAGGGCGTACCGGGTCGCCAGGTCCTCCACGAGCGCCTCGACCTGCCACAGCGCGAGCCGGTCCGACGTGTGGCCCAGGGCGCGGACCAGCGTGACGACCGTGCGGACGTCCAGGCCGTGGTCCACCACGAGCGCCTGCGCCCGTACGAGCGCCTGGGCGTCGCGCTCGGTGAACATGACGTCGTCGTCGTCGTGGCTCGGCAGCCCCAGGGTCCGCCAGTACATCCGGATGGTCTCGAGGTCGGTACCCGTGAGCCGTGCCAGTTCGCGCGCGCTGAGGGTGCGGGGACCTCCGAGCAGGAGCTCGTCGAGCTCGCCGGTCGTGCCCCGCGCCGTCCCCGGCGGAGGCGTCCCGGCCGGGTCCGCCGGGGACGGCGTCAGCGGGTCGGCGCTCGTCGGCCCGCTGTCCTGTCCCTGACCTCCCGGCACGTCCCTCAGCCTAGTTCACGGCCCTGTGGCGTCGGTCACGCGGACGTGCGTGACGTCACCGGCGAGCACGCGGTGCGTCGCGCCGTCCGCGCCGCTCACCACGAGCGCCCCGTCCGCGGACAGGCCCGTCGCCGTGCCCACGACCTGGGCACCACCCGGCAGCTCGACGCGCACGTGCTGCCCGACCGTCGAGCACACCGACGCGACCTCGTCGACGAGGCCCGCCGCGACCGCGTCGCCGCCGTGGTCCGTCCAGCGCTGCGCGACCTGGTCCAGGGCGCTCACGAGCGCGACCAGGACGCTCGCCCGGTCCGCCGAGCGCGAACCGGCCAGCGCGAGGGACGTGGCCCACGGCACGGGCAGCTCGTCGACGCGCTGGTCGACGTTGACGCCGATGCCCACCGCGACGGCCGGCTCGCCCGGCACGGCCTGCGCCAGGACGCCCGCGAGCTTGCGCGCCGTGCCCCACCCGGGTACGTGCTCGACCCCGTCCCCGAGGTCGACCAGCACGTCGTTGGGCCACTTGAGGACCGCAGGCACACCGGCGGTCGCGCGCAGCGCGCGCACCGTGCCCAGGCCGGCGAGCAGCGGCAGCCACCCGTACGTCGCCGGACCGGACCGCGGCCACGCGACGAACGTGCACGCCAGGGAGGACCGCGCCGGCATCGTCCACGGGCGACCGGCGCGCCCGTGCCCGGCCGTCTGGTGCTCGGCGACCAGCAGGCTGCCGTGCGGCCACGCGTCGGGGTCGGCACGCAGCCCGGCGACGACGTCGTCGTTGGTCGACGCCGTCTCCTCGACGACGTCGAGCCGCGCGAGCGGCCCCGCGGGCGCGAGCAGCAGCTCACGCAACGTGTCGACGTCGAGGGGCTCGCGCACGGTCATCCGGCCATCATCGCTCAGCCCGCGCCGCGGTCGCCGCACGAACGGCCGCTGTCGTTCTTGTCGGGTCTCCACAGCCGCCCCCCGGCAACACGGTCGGTCGGATGCACGCGCCCGACCTGCGCACCCAACTAGCCTCGTCAGGTGACCCAGGACGACCTCTTCGCGCGCAGCGTCGCCACGGACCCGACCCCGACGCCCGCGGATCCCGCACCGGCGCAGCCGGCCCGCACGACCGCCGGCCTCCTCGACGACCTGCGTGCCCGGCGCGCAGCGGCCGTCGACGACGCCGAGGAGAACGCGGTCGCCAAGCAGCACGCGCGCGGCAAGAAGACGGCCCGCGAGCGCATCGAGGCCCTGCTCGACCCGGGTTCGTTCGTCGAGCTCGACGCCTTCGTGCGGCACCGCTCGACCAAGTTCGGGCTCGAGAAGAGGCGCGTCGACGGCGACGGCGTGGTCGTCGGCCACGGCACGGTCGACGGCCGTGCCGTGTGCGTGTACTCGCAGGACTTCACGGTCTTCGGCGGCTCCCTGGGCGAGGTGCACGGCCAGAAGATCACGAAGGTCATGGACCTCGCGCTGCGCACCGGCGTGCCGCTGGTCGGCATCAGCGACGGCGGCGGCGCGCGCATCCAGGAGGGTGTCGCGGGTCTGACGCAGTTCGCGGAGATCTTCCGTCGCAACGTCGCCGCGTCGGGGGTGATCCCGCAGATCAGCCTCATCCTCGGGCCGTCGGCGGGCGGTGCGGTGTACTCGCCCGCGCTCACCGACTTCATCGTCATGGCCGACGGCACGTCCAACATGTTCATCACCGGCCCCGACGTGATCCGCGCCGTCACGGGCGAGGACGTGGGCTTCGAGGAGCTGGGCGGGGCGACGACGCACAGCACGCGCTCCGGCGTCGCGCACTACATGGCGTCCGACGAGGACGACGCGATCGACTGGGTCCGCACCCTCCTGGCCTACCTGCCGACCAACAACCTCGCGGAGCCGCCGTCGTACGCGCACGAGGCGGACCTCGAGCCGACGGACGACGACCGGGTGCTCGACACGCTCGTGCCGGACTCCGACAACCAGCCGTACGACATGCACACGGTGCTGGAGACGGTGCTGGACGACGGCAGCTTCCTCGAGGTGCAGGCCCTGTACGCGCAGAACGTCGTCGTGGGCTTCGGGCACGTCGAGGGGCACCCCGTCGGCGTCGTGGCGAACCAGCCGATGCAGATGGCGGGCACGCTCGACATCAACGCCGCGGAGAAGGCAGCGCGGTTCGTGCGCACGTGCGACGCGTTCGGCATCCCGGTGCTGACGTTCGTCGACGTGCCGGGCTTCCTGCCGGGCACCGACCAGGAGTGGAACGGCATCATCCGGCGCGGCGCCAAGCTCATCTACGCGTACGCCGAGGCGACGGTCCCGCTGGTCACGGTCATCACGCGCAAGGCCTACGGCGGCGCGTACATCGTCATGGGCTCCAAGCAGCTGGGGGCCGACGTCAACCTCGCGTGGCCGACCGCGCAGATCGCCGTCATGGGCGCCGGCGGGGCGGTCAACATCCTGCAGCGCGGCGCGCTGAAGACGGTGGCCGAGGCCGGGGGGGACGTCGAGGCCGAGCGGCGCCGCCTGACGGCGGAGTACGAGGACGCGATCGTCAACCCGTGGGACGCGGCGGAGCGGGGCTACGTCGACGACGTGATCGAGCCGTCCGAGACCCGCGCGCAGATCGTCCGGTCGCTGCGCCTGCTGCGCAGCAAGCGTGCGAGCCTGCCACCCAGGAAGCACGGGAACATCCCGCTGTGAGGAGCCAGGCATGAGCGACGGCAGGCACGACGAGCACAGCCACCCGGACGAGCACGACCCGGCGTCCCACGGTCGCGAGCCGCTCACCGGCGTGGACGCGGGCGAGCTGCACGGGACCGTCGAGGAGCTGGCCGCTGCGCTGCACGCGTACGTCGAGACGGCGGTGGGGGTGCGCGCGGAGTTCGGCGCCCGGGAGGCCGACGAGGACCCGCGCGTGCTCGCGCTCGAGGGACGCGTGGGCGCGCTGAACGCACGGCTGTACGACCTGCTCCACGCACGCCTGGGCCTGCACGCGGACCTCACGGGCATGACGTGGGACGACGGCGACGGTGACGCGGACACGCCCGTCGAGCCGGGTGACCACGACACGTTCCACCTCGGGTTCGTCGTCGAGCTCCCGCCGACGGTCAGCGACCTGACGCTCGACGCGGTCATCGACCTCGTCGACGACGGCGGGGCGCAGATCGCCCACACCCTTGCCGAGCGCGGGTACGTCGTCGGGGAGTGGGGCGCCGGCCGTGGTGCGCCGGTGCTGCTCGACGACGACGATGACGACGAGGACGACCTGTGAGCACGTGGGAGCCGGACGCGACGCGCTCCGACCCGCACGTGCACGTGGTCCGCGGCGCGCCCGACGACGACGAGCTCGCCGCGCTCGTCGCGGGCCTCGTCGCGGCCGCCGGGCGCGCACCGCAGGACGAGGACACGGACGCACCCGCCCGCGCGGCGCGGGCACGGTGGGTCGCGCCGGGACGTCTGCGGGGGACGGCCCCGGCGTCGCGCGGGCCGGACGCCTGGCGGTGGAGCCTGCGCCTCGACGCATAGGGTGGCGCCGTGACGCCTCCTGCCGCCCCCCGTCCCGTCAGCCCCGTCGACGCCGTCGCCGACGCCTACGTGACCACGTCGGCGCGACTGAACCCCGTGGAGGCGACCTCCCTGGGGGTGCCGGGGCACGAGCGGGAGCTCACGGACTTCTCCCCCGACGCCGCGGCGGAGCGCGCTGCCGCCGCGCGGTCGACCCTGCTCGCGCTCGAGGGACTAGCGTCGGCCGACGCCGTCGACGACGTGACGGGCGCGGCGATGCGGTACGCGCTGGGCCTCGACGTCGAGCTCCACGACGCGGGCGAGCGCACGCGCCTGCTCAACAACATCGCGTCGCCGCCGCAGCAGGTCGTCGAGGTCTTCGACCTCATGGCCACCGACTCCGAGCAGGCGTGGGACGACGTCGCGGCGCGCCTCGCCGCCGTGCCGGCCTCCGTCGCGTCGTACGTCGCGTCGCTGCGCTCGGCCGCGGCGCGCGGCGACGTGGCCGCGGTCCGGCAGGTCGAGGCGGTCATCGTGCAGGCCCAGGAGGTCGCCGACCCGCAGCGGTCCGCGTTCACGCGCCTCGTGCGCGGCGCGGACGCCCAGCGGGTCCTGGGGGACGACCACCCCCTGCGGTCCGACCTGGAGCGTGCCGCGGACGCCGCCCGCGGCGCGTACGCGGACCTCGCGCGCGTGCTCGCCGACGAGCTGGCGCCGCTCGCCCCGCAGGAGGACGGCGTCGGTCGGGACCGGTACACGCTGTGGTCGCGGCACCACGTGGGCGCCGCCCTCGACCTCGACGAGACGTACGCCTGGGGCCTCGAGGAGCTCGCGCGCGTGCAGGCCGAGCAGGCGGCGCTCGCGGAGCAGATCGCCGGACCGGGCGCGAGCGTCGCGGACGCGGCCGCGCTCCTCGACGCCGACCCCGCACGGCAGCTGCACGACACCGCAGCCCTGCAGGCGTGGATGCAGGCCACGTCGGACGCGGCGATCGAGGCGCTCGACGGCTCGCACTTCGACATCCCTGCGCCCGTGCGGACGCTCGAGTGCCGCATCGCACCGTCGCACACCGGCGTCATCTACTACACCGGCCCCAGCGACGACTTCAGCAGGCCGGGTCGCATGTGGTGGTCGGTCCCGCACGACGTCACGTCGTTCTCGACGTGGCGGGAGCGCACGACGGTCTACCACGAGGGTGTTCCCGGGCACCACCTGCAGATCGCGCAGGCGGTGTTCGAGCGCGCGACGCTCAACTCGTGGCGCCGGCTCGCCGCGTGGACCTCGGGTCACGGCGAGGGCTGGGCCCTGTACGCCGAGCGGCTCATGGCCGAGCTGGGGTTCCTCGACGACCCGGGCGACCGGCTCGGCATGCTCGACGGGCAGAGGCTGCGGGCAGCGCGCGTCGTCTTCGACCTGGGGATGCACCTCGGCCTGCCGGCACCTGCCGAGGTCGGCGACGCGTGGACCCCGCAGTCCGGCTGGGAGTTCCTGCGGGCCAACGTGAACATGCCGGAGTCGATGCTGCGCTTCGAGTACACGCGCTACCTCGGCTGGCCGGGGCAGGCGCCGTCCTACAAGGTCGGCCAGCGCCTCTGGGAGCAGGCGCGCGACACCGCACGGCAGTCCGCGGCAGCCCGCGGCCAGGTGTTCGACCAGCGCGACTTCCACGCCCGCGCGCTCGCGCTCGGGTCGGTCCCGCTCGCGGTGCTCCCCGGGGCCCTCGCGGACTGACCGCGCGTCCCGCCGGGGCGCGGCGGCTCAGACGAACAGCGTCCAGCCGTACTTGGCGAAGACGACGGCCGCGAACAGCACCAGGAGCGCCACGGTGACGAACCAGTCGTTGCCGGAGGCGACGAAGCGGCGACCCCACGGACCCCAGCGCCCGGGCAGGTTGAGGTGCCCGTCGCGCACGTTGATCCGCGTGATGCCGACCCACACCAGGGTCGTGGTCACGGTGATCAGCAGGCACCAGGGGCACAGCGCCTTGATGACGAAGAACGACTGCTGGAACAGCCACCAGGCGAAGACCAGGCCTGCGGTGTAGATCGCCTGCGCGCTGAGCATGAACCACCGCGGGAACAGCACGCCGCCGAGCATCGCGACCGCCACCGTGATGACGATCGCCTCGGCCGCGATCCCGAGGAACGCGTTGGGGAAGCCGAACAGCTCCGCCTGCCAGGTCCCACCGACCGTGCTGCACGAGATGACCTCGTTCAGGTCGCAGCTCAGCGAGGCGGTCGAGTTGGTCGCCTTGGCCACGGCGATCGGGATCGCCTCGATCGACAGCACGAACGACGTGTACAGCCCGATGAGACCCGAGACGATCATCTCGATCGCCGTGCGCCGCCGCCAGGCCAGCGGGGCAGGCTGCAGCAGGTCCGGGTCGTCGTCGAGCAGCTCGGCGGACAGGTCGTCGAGCGCGTCGTCGTGCTCGTCGATGCCGCCGGCGACCCCGCCGCCGCGCACGTCCTGGGTGGTGTCCTTCACCGTGGCCTCCTCGCGCCTGCAGGTCCGGCGCACCATTGTGCCCTGCCGACCTGTGAGACGGGGCGGTACGACGTCCCTCTCCCCTGCCGCCACCCCCGCGGTCACGTCGCCGACGCGTGCTGCGGTTAGGGTCGGCCCGTGACCCGGCTCCTGCTCGCCTCCGCCTCCCCCGCCCGCCGCACCACGCTCGCCGCGGCGGGCCTCGCGCCGCTGGTCGTCGTCTCGACCGTCGACGAGGACGCGGTCCTCGCCTCCGCCCGCGAGCGCTTCGGCGACCTCGAGCCCGCCGACGCGGTGCTCGTCCTCGCGCAGGCGAAGGCGGAGGACGTCGCACGACGTCTCGACGACGTCGACGTCGACGGCTGGGACGACGACGAGGACGTCGTGGTCCTGGGCTGCGACTCGATGCTCGAGCTGGACGGCGAGGTCCTCGGCAAGCCCGCCGACGCCGACGACGCGGTCGCCCGCTGGCGCGCGATGCGCGGACGCTCGGGGGTCCTGCACACCGGCCACTGGCTGGTCGACGAGCGCGACCCGGCGGACGGCGGCACGCGGGCGACGCTCGGCGCCACCGCGTCCACGGTCGTGCACTTCGCCGACCTGTCCGACGACGAGGTCGCCGCGTACGTCGCGACGCGTGAGCCCCTCGCGGTCGCGGGCGCGTTCACGCTCGACGGCCTGGGCGGGCCCTTCGTCGAGCGCATCGAAGGCGACCACCACAACGTGGTGGGCGTGAGCCTGCCCCTGCTGCGTCACCTGCTCGCAGACATCGACCTGACGGTCACGGCCCTCTGGCGCCCCTGACCCGCGACACCGCGTCCCGGCGCACGCGTGGTGGGTTCCTACAAGACCCGCCCGGGACCCGTTGAAGGGTTGCGGCAATCTTGCGCCGACGACACGCAGGCGGCACGGACGCGCCGGTCACGCGCGCTACGGTGAGCCGTGCCCCTCATGACCAAGGTCCTTGTCGCGAACCGCGGTGAGATCGCCGTCCGCATCGCCCGTGCCTGCCGTGACGCCGGTGTCGCGTCCGTCGCCGTGTACTCGGACACCGACCGGGACGCCCTGCACGTGCACGTCGCGGACGAGGCGTACGCGCTCGACGGCGCCCGCGCGGCGGAGACGTACCTGGACATCGCCAAGCTGCTCGACGTCGCCCGCCGGTCGGGTGCCGACGCGGTGCACCCCGGCTACGGGTTCCTCGCGGAGAACGCGCAGTTCGCGCAGGCGGTGATCGACGCGGGTCTGGTGTGGATCGGCCCGCCGCCGTCGGCGATCGAGTCGCTCGGCGACAAGGTGAGCGCGCGGCACATCGCGCAGCGTGCCGGCGCGCCCCTGGTGGCGGGCACCCCCGAGCCGGTCCAGGACGTGTCCGAGATCCACGCGTTCGCCGCCGAGCACGGGCTGCCCATCGCGATCAAGGCGGCGTTCGGCGGTGGCGGACGCGGCCTGAAGGTCGCCCGCGAGGCCGACGAGATCGACGAGATGTTCGAGTCGGCGGTCCGCGAGGCCGTCGCGGCGTTCGGGCGCGGCGAGTGCTTCGTCGAGCGCTACCTCGACCGTCCGCGTCACGTGGAGACGCAGTGCCTCGCCGACGCGTACGGCACCGTCGTCGTCGTCTCGACGCGGGACTGCTCGCTGCAGCGACGCCACCAGAAGCTGGTCGAGGAGGCGCCCGCGCCGTACCTGAGCGACGAGCAGAACCGGGCCCTGGTCACCGCGTCGCAGGCCATCCTGCGCGAGGCCGGGTACGTGGGCGCCGGCACCTGCGAGTTCCTCGTGGGCCGCGACGGGACGGTCTCGTTCCTCGAGGTCAACACCCGCCTGCAGGTGGAGCACCCCGTCAGCGAGGAGATCAGCGGCATCGACCTCGTGCGCGAGCAGCTGCGGATCGCCGCAGGCGAGCCGCTGGGCTACACCGAGGTCACCACGCGCGGGCACTCCATCGAGTTCCGCATCAACGGCGAGGACCCCGCCGCAGGGTTCCTGCCCGCACCGGGACGCATCAGCCGTCTGCGGTTCCCGTCCGGGCCGGGCGTGCGCGTCGACTCGGGCGTCGTCGAGGGCGACACCGTGTCCGGCATGTTCGACTCGATGATCGCCAAGGTGATCGTCACGGGTGCCACGCGCCGCCAGGCCGTCGAGCGCGCGCGCCGCGCGCTCGCCGAGCTCGAGGTCGTCGGCATCCCGACGGTCACGCCGTTCCACCGGGCGGTGCTCGACGCCGAGGCGTTCGTCCCCGCCGACGACGCGCAGCCGTTCACGGTGCACACCCGGTGGATCGAGACGGAGTTCGCCGAGACCGTCGCTGGCCTCGGAGGTGCGGCCGCACCGGCCCAGGACGAGGAGCAGCTGCCCGCCGGGCAGCTGGAGCGCGTGGTCGTCGAGGTGGGCGGCAAGCGGCTCGAGGTCGTGCTGCCCGCGGCACTCGGACTGGGGCGCGGGTCGGGTTCGGGAGCCGGGCGTCTCGGTGGAGGGCGTCAGGGCGCCGCGCCCCGGCGCACGGCGCGTGCCCGGGCCGCACGGACCGGTGGGTCCAACGGCACGGTGCTCTCGTCCCCCATGCAGGGCACGATCGTCAAGGTCGCGGTCGCCGAGGGTGCGCTGGTGGCCGAGGGCGACCTCGTGGTGGTGCTCGAGGCCATGAAGATGGAGCAGCCGCTCGTCGCGCACCGCGCGGGCACCGTGCAGTCCCTGACGGCGGCCGTCGGGGCGAACGTCAGCGCGGGCGGGGCGATCTGCGACATCGTCGGCTGATGCGGACGTGACCAGCCGCGGGCAGGGGCGTCCGGGCGACGGGTGGGTCATGTGCGGGTGCGGCGCCCGGCACTGGGGCCTGCACGGGGCGGCCGGGCTGCTGCTCGCGCGGCGGGGGGCGGACGGTCGCGCGACGCACGTCGTGCTGCAGCACCGAGCGCAGTGGAGCGACCAGGGCGGCACGTGGGCGCTGCCCGGGGGCGCGCGCGAGCCGGACGAGACCGCCGTCCAGGCGGCGCTGCGCGAGGCGCACGAGGAGGCCGGCGTCGAGGCCTCGGCGGTCGCGGTGCGCGACGAGTACGTCCTGACGCACCCCGACTGGTCGTACACGACGGTGGTCGCGGACGCGGTCGCGCCGTTCACACCCACCGCGACCGACACGGAGAGCATCGAGGTCACCTGGGTCGCGGTCGACGACGTCGTCGCCCGTCCCCTGCTCCGCGCCTTCGCGGACGCGTGGCCAGAGCTGCGCGCACGCCTCGACCCCTGAGGCCGCTGGATCGACCCCTCACCCCCAAGGGGGTGACTGGATTGACCTCTCACCCCCCAGGGGGTGACTGGATTGAGCTCTCACCCCCCTGGGGTGACTGGATTGAGCTCTCACCCCACCCTGGTGGTGAGAGGTCGATCCAGTTGCGGTGGGGGTCAGTCCTCGCTGCGCTGGTGGAGCATGCGGGCGACCTCGCCGATCGTGCCGGACATCGACGGGTACACCGTCGACGCCTCGGCGACCTGGTCGGTCGTGAGCCGGTGCGTGACGGCCAGCGTGAGCGGGAAGATCGACTCGCTCGCCCGCGGGCCCACGACGACGGCCCCCAGCACGGTCCCCGTGCCCGCGTGCGCGAAGACCTTGACGAACCCGTCGCGCACACCGAGCATCTTGGCGCGCGGGTTCCGCGCCAGCGGCAGCGTGCTCGTGCGGTAGTGCGTGCCCATCTCCTGCAGCCGCGTCTCGGAGAGGCCGACGGTCGCGATCTCGGGCGCCGTGAAGATGTTCGCCGAGATGCTCCGCAGGGACAACGGGCGCACAGCGTCCCCCAGGGCGTGCGACATGGCGATGCGGCCCTGCGTGGCAGCGACCGACGCGAGCGGGAGCACGCCCGTGCAGTCTCCCGCCGCGTAGACCCCGCGCACGTTGGTGCGCGAGACCTTGTCGACCTCGATGTGCCCGGACGCCGTCAGCCGTACCCCCGCGTTCTCCAGCCCGAGGTCGCGCGTCGTCGGCACCGACCCCACGGCGAACAGCACGTGCGACCCCTCGACCGTGCGGCCGTCCTCGAGGGTCACGACGACCCCGTCCGCCGTGCGGCGCGCCGACGAGGCCCGCGAGCGCGACATGACCGTCATGCCGCGCTGCCGGAAGACGCCCTCGATGAGCTCGGCCGCGTCGGCGTCCTCGCCGGGCAGCACGCGGTCCCGGCTGGACACCAGCACGACGTCGGCGCCGAGCGACGTGTACGCGCCCGCGAACTCCGCACCGGTGACACCCGACCCGACGACCACCAGCCGCTGCGGCAGCTCCGTGAGGTTGTACATCTGGGTCCACGTGAGGATGCGCTCGCCGTCCGGGAGCGCGTCGGGCAGCACGCGGGGTGTCGCGCCCGTCGCGCACAGGACGACGTCGGCGTCCAGCACGTGCTCGCGCCCGTCGGCCTCCGTCACGGCCACGTGCTCGGCGTCGACGAGGCGACCGGTGCCCGTGATGACGTCGACGCCCTCGCGGTCCAGCCGCCCGCGGATGTCGGCGGACTG
This sequence comes from Cellulomonas xiejunii, assembly GCF_024508315.1. NCBI lineage: Bacteria > Bacillati > Actinomycetota > Actinomycetes > Micrococcales > Cellulomonadaceae > Cellulomonas > Cellulomonas xiejunii. Next base: position 1,128,114 of record NZ_CP101987.1, on the reverse strand, counting down.
CGCGGCCGCGAGCGCCTTGACGCGCGCGTTCACCGCGGGCACGTCGATGCGGTGGCGCAGCACCGCCGCGGCGGGCGTCCGCCCGGCGTCGGCCTCGTCGCCGTCCGCGAGCCCGTCGAGCCGGATGCCGAGCTCGGGGGCGCGGTCGGCGATGGTCATCCACTCCGCTGTCGCGATGAGCGTCTTGGACGGCACGACGTCGGTGAGGACCGCGGCGCCTCCCAGGCCGGATCGCTCGACCACCGTGACGCGCGCACCGAGGCGCCGGGCGACGAGTGCGGCCTCGTAACCACCGGGGCCGCCGCCGACGACCACGACCCGGGTCACGGTGGGGTCGTCGGGCGCGTCACGGACGGTGGAGGCGGCGGCGGGTGCCGCCACGTGGGACTGGTCGGGGGCCGCGACGGTCTGCTGGCTGCTCACGGGGACATCCTGCACGGCACCCGCGTGGTTAGCCTGTTCCCATGAGCGAGATCTCCCCCGCGCGTGACCTGACCGGCGGCGCAGTCCCCAGCCTCGACCACCCCACGACCGACCCGTTCGACGTCGCCAGGATCGCCGCTGAGGTGATCGCGCGCCGCACCGGTGTCGAGAAGCACGACGTCGCGCTCGTGCTCGGGTCCGGGTGGGGCGGCGCGGCGGACCTGCTGGGCGAGACGGTCGCCGAGCTGCCGAGCCACGAGGTGCCGGGCTTCTCACGAGCGGCCGTCGCGGGGCACGTCGGCACGCTGCGCTCCGTGCGCATCGCGGGGGACGACGACCGCCCGGACCGGTACGCGCTGGTCCTGGGCTCACGTACCCACCTGTACGAGGGGCGCGGCGTCCGGCGCGTCGTCCACGGTGTGCGCACGGCGGCGGCCACGGGTGTCTCCACGGTCGTGCTGACCAACGGCTGCGGAGGCCTGAACCTCGGCTGGGCCCCGGGCACCCCCGTCCTCATCCGTGACCACATCAACCTGACGGCGACGTCGCCCCTCGAGGGAGCGACGTTCGTCGACCTGACCGACCTCTACTCCTCGCGCCTGCGCGCCGTGGCGCGCGAGGTCGACCCGTCGCTCGACGAGGGCGTGTACGTGCAGTTCCACGGGCCGCACTACGAGACTCCCGCGGAGGTCGCCATGGCGGGGCGGCTCGGCGGTGACCTGGTCGGCATGTCGACGACGCTCGAGGCGATCGCCGCACGGCACGCCGGTCTGGAGGTGCTCGGCATCTCGCTGGTCACCAACATGGCGGCAGGCATCAGCCCCGAGCCGCTCGACCACGAGGAGGTCCTCGAGGCCGGACGTGCCGCGGGACCGCGCATCAGCGCGCTGCTCGCCGATGTCGTCCGGCGGTTGTGAGGGGCACACTCATGACCGCGCCACCCGGGTGACCCGCCGCTAGGTTGGGGGGCGTGACCAGCGACCACGACGACGTGCTCCGCGGGGACGCTCCGCCGGCACCCCTGACCGACGAGCGCACGGGCACTGACGGCGACGGGTGGGCACGCCTCGTCACGCAGGTCGACGCCTGGGTCGCGGACGACCCCGACCCCGTCACCGCGGACGAGCTGACGGCCCTGCTGCGGGTGGCGCGCGAGACGCCCGAGCCGGGCGCGAGCGAGCCCGTCGCGCATCTGGTCCACCGTGACGCCGCAACGGCACGTGCCGAGCTGGAGGACCGGTTCTCCGGGCTCCTCCAGTTCGGCACGGCGGGCCTGCGCGGGGCCCTCGGCGGGGGACCGCACCGCATGAACCGCGCGGTCGTCATCCGCGCCGCGGCGGGGCTCGCGGACTTCCTGCTCGGCGAGCTCGAGGGCGCCACGCCCGCGCCGCGCGTCGTCGTCGGGTACGACGCCCGCCACAACTCGCACCGGTTCGCCCTGGACACCGCCGCGGTCATGACCGCCGTCGGCATCGAGGTGCTGCTGCTGCCGCGCGCGCTCCCCACGCCCGTGCTCGCGCGGGCCGTGCGCCGCTTCGACGCGGACGCGGGCGTCATGGTCACCGCGTCCCACAACCCGCCGCAGGACAACGGCTACAAGGTGTACCTGGGTGGGCGCGTCGTGACGGACGCGGGCCAGGGTGCGCAGATCGTGCCGCCCGCGGACACGGCGATCGCCGCCGCGATCGCGCGGGTGCCGTCGGTCGCGTCGGTGCCCCGCGCGTCGACCGGCTGGACGGTGCTCGGCGAGGACGTCGTCGACGAGTACGCACGCACGGCGGCGGCCGTGGCGCCGGACGGCGACGCCGACGCCCGTGCGCGCCTCAAGGTGGTCCTCACACCGCTGCACGGCGTCGGTGGGGCACTGACCAAGGACGTGCTCGCCCGCGCGGGCTTCGGGGACGTCACGCTCGTCGCCGAGCAGGCCGAACCGGACCCGGACTTCCCCACCGTCGCGTTCCCGAACCCGGAGGAGCCGGGTGCCACCGACCTCGCGCTCGCCCTCGCGTCGGCGATGCGGGCGGACCTGGTCGTGGCGGTCGACCCCGACGCGGACCGGTGCGCGGTCGCCGTGCTCGACCCGCGCGCTCACATCCCGGCCCGCGGGCCCGAGACGCCGCAGGCCGACGGCTGGCGCATGCTCACCGGCGACGAGGTCGGTGCGCTGCTGGGCGCGGACGCGGCGGACCGGCTGCGCACCGCCGGGTCCCCGGCGGGCTCCACGCCCACGCTCGCGTGCTCCATCGTGTCGTCCCGCCTGCTCGCGGCCGTCGCCGCCGCCGCTGGCCTGCGCTTCGCGTCGACGCTGACCGGGTTCAAGTGGATCTCCCGCGTCGACGGCCTGGTGTTCGGCTACGAGGAGGCCCTCGGCTACTGCGTCGACCCCGCGCACGTGCGCGACAAGGACGGCATGACCGCGGCCGTGCGCGTGTGCGACCTCGCGGCGCGGCTCGCGGCGCAGGGCCGCACCCTCGTCGACGCTCTCGACGACCTGGCGCGCGCGCACGGGCTGCACGCGACCGGGCAGGTCAGCGCCCGGTTCGCCGACCTCAGCCGGATCGGCGCCACCATGACGGCGCTGCGCGAGGCGCCGCCGGCGACCCTCGCCGGGTCGCCCGTGGTCGAGGTCGTCGACCTGGCCGCGGGCACCGACGACGACCGCGGGGGCCTGCCGCCCACCGACGGCCTCCGGCTGCTGACGGCCGACGGCACACGCGTCGTCGTCCGCCCGTCGGGGACGGAACCGAAGGTGAAGGCCTACCTCGAGGTCGTCGTCCCCGTTGCCGCGGACGCCGAGCGCGCGGAGCTGGACGCCGCCCACCGGACCGCGCGCCACCGCCTGGACGACCTCGCACGCGACGTGCGCACGGCGCTGGGCCTCGACGGGTCCTGACGCGTCAGCCCCGGCGCTCGCACCGCACCTGCGGGGCGGCCAGGGCGGCGTCGCTCTCGGCGGTCGCGTTGAACCCGATCGTGGCGCTGCCCCCGTTGGCGATCGAGCCGTTCCACGACAGGTTCTCGGCGGTGACGCTGCTGCCGCTGCGTGCGAACTCGGCGCCCCACCAGTCCACCATCTCGAGTCCGGCGGGCTGGGTCCACGTCAGCAACCAGCCGTGCACGTCCGGCGTCGTCGCCGTGACGGTGAGCTGGACCTGCGCCCCGCCGGGCCACGAGGTGACGATCTCGTACGTGGCCGTGCAGGCGCCCGCCGGCACTGCGGCGGGAGGCGCGGCCACCCCCGCTGAGGGCGGCGGCGGTGCGGCCGCCGAGGGGGTCGGTACGGAGCCCGGCCCTGCCGGCGTCGTGGAGCCGGCCTCGGCCCCGGGGGTCTCGCCCGGCACCGGCTCGGTCGTCGGGGCGACCTGGTCCCCGCTGTCGCTCAGCGTCGTCTCTCCCGGCGCGAACGGGGTGACGACGGGGTTGACGTCCGTGTCGACGGCCGTGGGGTCGCACACGGCACCCGCCCGGTACGACGTGTAGGCGCCCGCGTCGCACGTGAACCCGACGACCGCGTCGCCGCCGACGAGCACCGTGCCGGAGAGCCGCGCCGAGCCGCGCACGAGCGCGGCGTCCCGCACGACCACGTCACCGGTCAGCCGCGCACCCGGCTCCACCCACGCGCGGCCCTCGATGCGCACGCCCGGTCCGACCGTGGCGTCGCCGCGCACGACCGCTCCCGCGGCGACGTGGGCCGCCGGGTCGACGCTCGCGGCGTCGTCCACCCAGCCGCCGCCGTTCGGGTGCCGGTGACCGCCCTCGACCGCGGGCTCGCCGGGGTCGACCGACGCACCCGCGACACGGAACTCGTACGGGTAGCGCGTCACCTGGGCGAAGCTCTCCGCGCCCGTCGCGACGACCTCGCTGGGCGTGGCCGCCACGACCAGGTAGATCTCCGCCTCACCGGGGCGCAGCGCGAGGCGCAGCTCACCGTCGATCCCCTCGGTGACGGGGCTGTACCGCGGCCCTGTCGGGCCGACGGCGACGAGACCGAAGCTCCACCCGGGGTGGACGTCGGCGAGCTCCTGCGCGTGGCCGCGGACCCGCACCCGCACGTCGGCGCCCGAGCCGTCGGGCACGAGCCGCACCACCGTGTAGCCGTAGGCGGCAGGAGCCAGGGCACCGGTGACGCGGTGGTGCCCGGGGTCGTCCGGCGCGGGCTCGACGGGCGTCGTGCGGTGCGCGAGGAGCACGGGGTCGAGTCCCGCGACGAGGTCCCCGGGCCGGCCGGTGCCGGTGACGTCGCCGACCGCGGCCCGCATCGCGTACTGCGCGACACGGCGGTTCAGCGTGGACGCGTTCGACTGCGTGAGACGCGTGTAGGCGCCCAGGACGTGCTCGGTGTCCAGGGACCCGGTCCACAGGTCGCGGACGAGCATGGGCGAGGAGCGGTCGGCCAGGTGCTGCAGCAGCAGCCACCCGGCGGCTCCGTGACGAGCACTGCCCCACGCGAGCTGGGACGACCGGAGGTGGTCCGAGACGTCGGCGTGCTCCGTGGGCACGGCCAGCGTCGCGAGGTACGCCGACGCGGCCGGCCGCAGGGTGTCCGCCGCCTCGGGGGTCAGCCCGTGACCGGGGTGGGTGGCTTCCGTCACGCGCTGCAGCGTCTCGGCGACGCCGCGCGCGAGCTCCCACGGGGTTCCCGCGGGAACGCGGGCACGGGCGTCCTGCGTCGCGTCGGGCGGGGCGGTGACCGCGGGGCCGGTGACCGCGGGGCCGGTCACGGCCGGTGAGCTCACCGCCGCCGGGGGCGTGGTCGCGTCGTCCGCCGGCACCGGCGTGGCCGTGCGTGCGCCCGCGCCCGTCGCGCCGGTCGTCACGGACGACGCGATCACCTCGGGGCGGACCTGCAGCAGCGCGACACCGTCCACGACGCCGCCGCGGGTGAGCGGCGTCGCGCCGTCCGCGCCGGGGCCAGGGGCGCCCGACGCACCGGGCCCGATCGACCAGGTCCCGTCGACGACGACGACGACCTTGCGCGTCGCGAGCGGTCCGTCGGACGACCCCAGGCCCAGCACGTCCGCGTCGAGGGCGTACAGGGCCTGCAGCTGTGCGACGACGACCGCGGGGTCGAACCGCAGGCCCTGCGGTGCCCGCGTGGGGTCGGAGCCGGTGCGGTCACCCCACGCGAGGGCGACGTCGTCCCCCTCGAGCACGTGCGCGTCGACCCACGTGCTGCGCCAGCCCTCGGGCACGACGAGGGCCTTGGCCCCCGCCCTGCTGCCGCCGAACGCGCTCGCGAGGGCGGCGCCCAGGAGGAACGCGACGACGAGCGCCACGACGAGCGTGCCGCGCCTGATCCGGCTCATGTGCGCGTGCGTCTCCTCCCCGCAGGTGCGCTCGCCGTCAGGTCGTCGGTGGCACCAGCTCGTGGTCGTGGTCGTCGGCCACGAGCGAGTCGAACCCGGACGACCGTCCACCATCGTGCGCCCTCGGGCGTCCAGTCAATGCCCGCTTCGTCCGGGTCGACGCGCATTCACCCGTCCCGACGCCGAATTCTCACGTGCCTCTCATCACCGAGGGTCGTTCATGGCGCCGGGGTCAGTAGTCGCCGTCCGCCGTGACGCCCGCGAGCACCGCCGCGGTCCCCGACAGACCGAGCCGCGTCGCACCCGCCTGGACCATCGCCAGGGCGTCGGCGGCCGTGCGGACGCCGCCCGACGCCTTGACGCCGAGCCGACCGCCCACGGTGCGCGCCATGAGCTCGACCGCGTGGACGCTCGCCCCGCCGGCGGGGTGGAAACCCGTCGAGGTCTTGACGAAGTCCGCACCCGCGGCCTCCGCGGCCTGGCACACGCGCACGATCTCGTCGTCGGTGAGCGCCGCCGACTCGATGATGACCTTGAGCACGGTCGGCGCCGGCGCGGCGGCACGCACGGCCGTGATGTCCTGCTGGACGTCCGCGAACCGCCCTTCCTTGGCCGCTCCGACGTCGATCACCATGTCGACCTCGTCGGCGCCGTCACGCACCGCGCGCGCGGCCTCGGCCGCCTTGACCTCGCTGTGGTGCTTGCCCGACGGGAACCCGCAGACCGTCGCGACGAGCAGGTCAGGAGCGCCGTCGAGCCCGACGGGGATCTCCAGCGGCAGGAACGACGGCGAGACGCACACGGAGTACACGCCCAGCCGCACGCCCTCGGCGACGAGCGCCTCGACGTCCGCGCGGGTCGCCTCGGGCTTGAGCAGCGTGTGGTCGACGAGCCGCGCGAGCCCGACCGCGTCGATCGGACCGGGCGTCGTGGGTGTGTCGTCGGTGGTCATGCGCGGTGCCTCCCAGGGCTTTCGGTGCCCGGAGCGACCTCCGGGCGGGCGATGCGGTCGACGAGCGCACGGCGCTCGTCGTAGTTGAGGAACGTGTGCTGCGCCGCGGTCAGCGTGACGTCGACGACGTCGTCGATCGTCCACCCGGCCTCGCGGACGAGCAGACCGAGCTCGCGCGACAGCGACGTCCCGGACTGCAGGCGGTTGTCCGTGCTGATGGTGACCTCGAAGCCCGCCCGGCGCAGCAGCGTGACGGGGTGCTCGGCGACGGACGCCGCAGCCCCGGTCTGCACGTTCGACGACGGGCACACCTCGAGCGGGACGCGGCGGTCGCGGACCCAGTGCGCGAGGACGCCCAGACGCCACGTGCCGTCCGGCCCCTCCTGCACGTCGTCCGCGACGCGCACGCCGTGCCCGAGGCGCACGGCGCCGGCCACGTGCAGGGCCTGCGCGATCGAGTCCAGGCCGTCGGCCTCCCCCGCGTGGACGGTGGCAGGGAAGCTCGCGTCACGCAGGAGGCGGAAGGCCGCGGCGTGCAGCGACGGCGGGAAGCCCTCCTCGGGGCCCGCGATGTCGAACCCCACGACGCCGGCGTCCCGGTTCGCCAGCGCGAGCGCCGCGATCTCGCCCGACCGGTCGGCCTGCCGCATCGCGGACAGCACCTGGACGACGCGGATCTCGTGCCCGTCGGCCGCCGCGAGCTGCATGCCCTCGGCGAGGCCCTCGCGCACCGCGTCGACGACCTGCTGCAGCGTCAGGCCGGCCTGCTGGTGCTGCTCGGGCGCGTAGCGCTCCTCGGCGTACACGACGCCGTCGGCGGCCAGGTCGAGCACGGCCTCGCGGGCGACCCGGCGCAGCCCGTCCGCCGTCTGCATGACGGCGAGCGTGTGCACGAAGGTCTCGAGGTACCGCGGCAGGGAGCCCGACCCGGCGGCGTCGACGAACCACCGGCCCAGCTCCTGCGGGTCGGTCGTCGGCAGGTCGTGACCGGTCGCGGCAGCCAGCTCGACGACCGTCGCGGGACGCAGTCCGCCGTCGAGGTGGTCGTGCAGCAGGACCTTCGGCAGCGCACGCAGCGCCTCGTCCAGGCCGTCAGGAAGGTCCGCAGGTGTCACGCGTCGGTGTCCCCGTCCTCGATCGGGACCTCGACGGCCTGCTCGACGACGTCGGCCTCCGTGGCACGACCCTCGCGGTCGGCGCGCGGGAAGTGCGGCGTGTACTCCTCGGCCTCGCCGGAGTCCGGGACGTCGGTCTCGTCGACGTCCGTCAGGCGCAGGGGCACCTCGACGTCGGTGGGCGCCAGCCCGGCGTCACGCCAGGACTCGTGTCCGGGAACGGTGCTCATGGCTCCTCCTGAGGGTGGTCGGTCGTCGGCAGTGCGTTCCTCATCGTGGCCCGGGCACGCGGACCCCGCGACCCCGCCGCTGCGGCGTCAGTGGGCGGCGACGCGGTCGAGCACCAGGGGACGGCGCTCTCCCGCCGCACCGTGGGCGTCGACGACGACACCGCCCTCGAGTGCCTCGCGCGCACGCGCGAACCGCTCAGGAGTGTCCGTGTGGAGCGTCAGCAGCGGCTGCCCGGCGCGCACCCGGTCACCGGGACGGGCGTGGATCTCGACGCCCGCACCCGCCTGCACGGGGTCCTCCTTGCGCGCACGCCCGGCGCCCAGGCGCCAGGCCGCGACGCCGACGGCGTACGCGTCGAGGGCCGTCAGGACCCCGTCGTGCTCGGCGAGGACCTGCTCCTGCTCGCGCGCGACGGGCAGCTCCGCGTCCGGGTCACCGCCCTGCGCGGCGATCATGCGGCGCCACACGTCCATCGCGCGTCCGTCGGCCAACGCCGCCGCCGGGTCGGCGTCGGGGCGTCCCGCGGCGTCGAGCATCTCGCGCGCGAGCGCGACGGTCAGCTCGACGACGTCCTGCGGCCCACCGCCGGCCAGGACCTCGACCGACTCCCGGACCTCGAGCGCGTTGCCGGCCGTCAGGCCCAGCGGTACCGACATGTCGGTGAGCAGCGCGACCGTCCGCACCCCCGCGTCGGTCCCGAGCTCGACCATCGTGCGGGCCAGCTCGCCCGCGCGCTCGACGTCCTTCATGAACGCGCCCGACCCGACCTTGACGTCGAGCACGAGGGAGCCGGTGCCCTCCGCGATCTTCTTGCTCATGATGGAGCTCGCGATGAGCGGGATCGCCTCGACCGTGCCCGTCACGTCACGCAGCGCGTACAGCTTGCGGTCGGCGGGCGCCAGGCCGGAGCCCGCCGCGCAGATGACGGCGCCCACGTCCTCGAGCTGGCGCATCATCTCGTCGTTGCTCAGGGCCGCGCGCCAGCCGGGGATCGACTCGAGCTTGTCGAGCGTGCCACCGGTGTGGCCCAGCCCGCGGCCGGACAGCTGCGGCACCGCGACGCCGAAGACCGCGACCAGCGGGGCCAGCGGCAGCGTGATCTTGTCCCCCACGCCGCCCGTCGAGTGCTTGTCGGCCGTCGGGTGCGAGAGCCCCGAGAAGTCCAGGCGCTCGCCGCTGGCGATCATGGCGCCCGTCCAGCGGGCGATCTCGGCCCGGTCCATGCCGTTGAGCAGGATCGCCATCGCGAGCGCGGACATCTGCTCGTCGGCGACGACGCCGCGCGTGTACGCGTCCAGCACCCAGTCGATCTGCGCGTCCGTCAGACGCCGCCCGTCACGCTTCGCGACGATGACGTCGACCGCGTCGAACTGCTCGCTCATGCCTGCTCCTCAGCCTGTGCGACCGCACGCTCCGTGAGGTCGTGCGGCCCGAACGCGTCGGGCAGCACCTGCGTCATGGGACGGATCCCGCTGACGGTCTCGACCAGCAGGTCCGGCCCGCCGTGCTCGTACAGCAGCTGCCGGCAGCGCCCGCACGGCATCAGGACGTCGCCGCGCCCGTCGACGCACGTGAACGCCACGAGCCGTCCGCCGCCCGTCACGTGCAGCATCGAGACGAGCGCGCACTCCGCGCACAGGCCCACGCCGTAGGACGCGTTCTCCACGTTGCACCCGACGACGACACGACCGTCGTCGACGAGCGCCGCCGCACCCACGGGGAACGACGAGTACGGCGCGTACGCACGGGTCATGACGGTGCGCGCTGCGTCGCGCAGGGCGTCCCAGTCGATCGGCGGGATGGTGGTCGTGCTGCTCACGCGTGCCTCACTTCACGTAGGGGACGCCCTCGGCGGCGGGCGCGCGCACGCGACCGGCGAACCCGGCGACGGCGAGGATCGTGACGATGTACGGGGTCATGAGCAGGAGCTGCGGTGGGACCGAGCTGCCGATCGTGCCGAGCACGGTCCGCAGGTTGTCGGCGAACCCGAACAGCAGCGCGGCGGCGACCGCGCCCTTCGGGCTCCACCGTCCCAGGATCATCGCGGCCAGCGCGATGAAGCCGCGACCACCGGTCATCTCCTTGCCGAACGCCAGGCCCGACGCCACGGTGAAGAACGCGCCACCGAGACCGGCGACCGCCGAGCCGAGGATCGCGTTGCGCACGCGCGTGCGGTTGACGTCGATACCGACCGTGTCGGCCGCCTTCGGGTGCTCCCCCACCGCACGCACGCGCAGGCCCCAGCGGCTGCGGAACAGGTACACCTGGAGCGCGGCGACGATGACGTACATGAGGTACACCAGCAGCGTCTGGCGGAACAGGATCGGGCCGATCACCGGGATCTGCGACAGCACCGGGATCGGCAGCACCGGCAGCGACTGCCGGGCGTTCCACGTCGACGGGTCCTCGGACAGCACGGTCGAGAACAGGAAGCTGGTCAGACCCACGACGAGCACGTTGAGCACGACGCCGACGATGATCTGGTTGACCTGGTAACGCACCGCGAAGAACACCAGGAGGGTACCGACGAGCGCACCGGCGATCGGCGCCGCGATCAGGCCCATGTAGGCGCTGGCCGTGAGCGAGCCGACGACCGCGGCGAGGAACGCGCCGGCGAGCAGCTGCCCCTCGATCGCGATGTTGACGATGCCGACGCGCTCGCACACGACGCCCGAGAGCGCGCCGAAGATCAGCGGCGTGGCCAGGAAGAGGGTGCCGGTGGCGATCGACGTGAGCGGGATGACCGTCGCCCGGCCGGCACCCGCGAACGTGAGGAACGCGAGCAGCAGGGCGACACCGAACACGACGGGCAACCACATGCCCGTGCGGCGCCCTGCGCGGGTCGCCCACACGGAGTACGCGGCGAGCCCCACGGCGACGAGCACGAGCACCCAGACCGCCGCGGCGGCCGGCACGTCGAACGTCGGGATCGCGAAGAAGTCGGTGCTCGTGGACAGCCGGAAGCGGGTGACGCCGTCCGGTGTGCGCAGGGGCATCCACACGAGCGCGATCAGGGCGACGACCCCGTACGCGATCGACGCGCGGTACCGCGGGCGGGCCGCGACGGCGGCGTCCGGCGCGGGTGCCGGCGGGCTGGAGACGGGAGCTGCCAGGCTCATGCGACGGCCTCCGAGGTCGACCGGCGGCTCCCCGGGGCGGGGAGCCGGAACACGGCGCGCACGAGCGGTGGCGCCGCGATGAACAGGACGATGAGGGACTGCAGCACCAGGACGATGTCGATGGGGGTCCCGGTGCGGGTCTGCATGAGGCGTCCGCCGGCGGCGAACGCGCCGAACAGGATGCCGGCCAGGACGGTGCCCAGGGGCTTGGAACGGCCGAGCAGCGCCACGGTGATGGCGTCGAACCCGATGCTGCCCGCGATGGCCGCCGTGAGCGTGCGCTCCGTGCCGAGCAGCTGCATGCTGCCCGCGAGCCCTGCGAGGGCACCCGCGACGACCATCACCCACACGGTGACCCACGGCACCGACATGCCGGCAGTCCGTGCGGCGTGCGGGTTGGAGCCCACGGCCCGGAACCGGAACCCGAGCGTCGAGCGCTCCATGAGCCACCACACGCCGACCGCCGCCAGCAGCGCCAGCGGGAAGCCGAGGTGCAGCCGGAACGGCGCTCCCAGCAGCTGCGGGAGCATCGCGGTGTCCGCGACGGCGCGCGCGACCTGCGGCGTCGCCGAGCGGAACGTCGCCGTCGTCAGGAGGTACAGGACCCCGAAGATGGCGATGTTGTTGAGCATGATCGTGACGATCACCTCGTGCGCGCCGGTGCGCGCCTTCAGCACACCCGCGATCGCGGCCCACAGGGCACCGCCGACGATCCCGCCGACGAGTGCGACCACGAGGTGCGCACCGACCGGCAGGTCGAGCGTGAACCCGATCCAGGACGCGAAGACGGCACCCAGCGTGATCTGGCCCTGCGCACCGATGTTGAAGAGCCCGGAGCGGAAGCCGATGCCCACCCCGAGACCGGCGAGGATCAGCGGCACGGAGATGGTCAGCGTCTCGGTGATCGGGCGGAGCGCGCGCTGCGGCGTGGCCGCCGTCCAGTCGAACACCGCCCCCTGGAACAGGGCGACGTAGGCGGAGGACACGCTCTGCCACACGGCGACGAAGAAGTCCGACGGGCGCGCGAACAGGTAGCCCGCGGCACGCTGGACGTCGGGATCCGCGCCGGCGATGAGCACGCCGCCGATCACGAGCGCCAGGACGATCGCGCACACGGTCATGAGCCACGACCCGGACAGCACGTCCCGCAGGAGGTCGGTGCCCGCCGGACGGCGGGTCTCCTCCGGCGCGGGTACGGCCGCGGGGGGCGTCCCGGTCTCACTCATCGGGTCTCCTCCTCGGAGGTGGTGGCGTCGTCGACCGGTGCGTCGACCGGTGCGTCGACCGGTGCGTCGACCGGTGCGTCGACCGGTGCGTCGACCGGTGCGTACGCGGCGGGAGCGTCGAGGTCCGCGGCGCCGAGCAGCGTGTGGTGCTGCGACGCCTGCTGGGTCGCCTCCTCGAGCGGAACGCCGGCCATCATCAGGCCGAGCACGTCGCGGTCGGTGTCACCGGGGACCACGCCGACCACGCGGCCGCGGTACATCACCGCGACGCGGTCGGCGAGCGCCGCCACCTCGTCGAGCTCGGTCGAGACGATCACGACGGCCGTGCCGCGGTCACGCTCGGCCACGATCCGCTGGTGGACGAACTCGATCGAGCCGACGTCGAGCCCGCGGGTCGGCTGCGAGGCCACCAGCAGGCGCAGCGGGCGGGACATCTCCCGCGCCAGCACGACCTTCTGCTGGTTGCCGCCGGACAGGGTGCCCGCCGTCGCATCGACGGAGCCGGTGCGGACGTCGAACTCGGCGACCCGCTTCTCGGCGTTCGAGCGCAGGGCCTGCCGGTCGATCGCACCGGCCCGCGAGTACGGGGCCTGGTCGACCACGTCGAGGACGAGGTTCTCCTGGATCGAGAAGTCCGCGATGACGCCGTCGGTGCTGCGGTCCTCGGGGACGAACCCCAGCCCGGCGCGCAGCCGGTCGCGCACCGACGTGCCGGTGAGGTCCGTACCGTCGAGGAGCACCGAGCCGGCCGTGGGCTCGACGAGCCCCAGCACGGCGTGCGCGAGCTCGGTCTGCCCGTTGCCCTGCACGCCGGCCACCGCGACGATCTCGCCGGCCGCCACCTCGAGGTGGACGCGGTCGACCACGGGGGTGCCGGCAGGGTTCAGAACGGTGAGCCCGTCGACGCGCAGGACGACGTCGCCCGGCGTGGCGGGTGCCTTCTCGACACCGAGGGACACGGCGCGCCCGACCATGAGCGACGCGAGCTCGGACTCCGGGGCGGACGGGTCGGCGCTGCCGACCACGCGTCCGCGACGGATGACCGTGATGCGGTCGGCGACGGCGCGGACCTCACGGAGCTTGTGGGTGATGAAGAGGATCGAGGTGCCGGCCGCCCGCAGCTGCCGCATGATCTCGATGAGCTCGTCGGTCTCCTGCGGGGTGAGCACAGCGGTGGGCTCGTCGAGGATGAGGATGCGGGCGTCGCGCGAGAGCGCCTTGATGATCTCGACCCGCTGCTGGACGCCGACGGGCAGGTCCTCGACCATCGCGTCGGGGTCGACGTGGAAGCCGAACCGCGCGGCCACCTCCCTCACCTGGTCGCGAGCGCGCGCGGGGTCGATGAGGCCGGCTCGGGCCGTCGGCTCGTGACCGAGCGCGACGTTCTCCGCGACCGTGAAGACCGGGACCAGCATGAAGTGCTGGTGGACCATCCCGATGCCGGCGGCCATGGCGTCGGCCGGTCCTGCGAAGGTCACCGGCTCGCCGTCGAGCAGGATCTGTCCCTCGTCGGGGCGGTACAGGCCGTAGAGCACGTTCATCAGCGTGCTCTTGCCGGCGCCGTTCTCGCCCAGCAGTGCGTGGATCTGGCCGGGTTCCACCACGAGGTCGATCGCGTCGTTCGCGGTGAACGACCCGAACCTCTTGGTGATGCCCCGCAGCTCGAGCCTCATGCGACCCGCTCCCCGTTCGTCGTGGTCCGCCCGGTGCCGTGGAACGCCGGGCGACTGCGGCCGGTGCCTTCGTCGCGACCGTACACGCGACGTGGACCGGCGACGGCCCGGGTGGGAGGACCCACCCGGGCCGTCATCGTTCAGATGCTGTCGGTCCTGGTCGCCGTCAGGGGGCGTTCGGGGACTCGACGACCAGCTCGCCCGAGATGATCTGCTCGCGCAGCTCGTCGATGCGGGTCTGGACGTCCGCGGGGACCGCGTCCTCGAAGTCGTGGAACGGCGCGATGCCGACGCCCTCGTTCTCCAGCGTGCCGACGTACGGCTCGTTGGTGAACTCGCCGTCAGCGGCCTGGCTGATCGAGTCGTAGACGGCCTGGCCGATCTCCTTCATGACGGACGTGAGGATGATCGAGCCGTACTCGGTGGACTCGTAGCCGTCCGAGTCGACCCAGATGAGCTTGGCCGTGCCACCGGCGGCCTCGATCGCTGCGGCGGCACCCAGGCCGACCGGACCGGCGACGGGCATGATGATGTCCGCGCCCTGGTCGAGGAAGCCCTGCGTGATGCTCTGGCCGTTGGCCTGGGTCTCGAAGTCGCCGGAGAACTGGCCCTCCTGCGTCGCCTTGTCCCAGCCGAGCAGCTGGACGGACTCGCCCGAGTCCTCGTTCCACTGCGCGATGCCGTCCGCGAAGCCGTCCATGAAGATCTGGACCGACGGGATCGGCAGGCCGCCGAACGTGGCGACGGTGCCGGTCTCGGTCGTCGCACCGGCGACGTACCCCGCGAGGAACGCGGCCTCTGCCGTGTTGAACAGCAGCGGCTTGGCGTTGTCCAGCACGATCGTGTTGAAGTCGTCGTCCGAGAACGACGAGTCGATGAGGCCGAACTCGATGTCCGGGTTGGCCTCGGCGGCCGCCTGGATCGCCGGCTCGAGCAGGAAGCCGACGCCGATGATGTAGTTGCAGCCGTCCTGCACGAGCGAGTCGATGTTGGGGGCGTAGTCGGCGTCTGCCGTCGACTCCACGGCGTTCACGTCGACGCCCAGCTCGTCACCGGCACGCTCGAGGCCCTCGAACCCGGACTGGTTGAAGGACTTGTCGTCCCAACCGCCCTGGTCGGACACCATGCACGCACGGAAGTCGGAGGCCGCGGGGGCCGCGGACCCGGAGGCGTCCGGCGTCTCGTCGGGGGCACTACCACATGCCGCGAGCGTGAGCGCGAGCGCCCCGCCCAGCGCGGCCACTCGGATGGTCTTCTTCACGACAGTCTCCTGCGTCTCGTCGTCGCGCACTCCGGATGTCCGCCCGTCTCGCAGTGCTTCCTCGCACTCCGGACGTCCACGGCACCGTTCGGCTTGAACATCATGGACACTAGGCAACCGCCGGTGACGGCGGTGTTACCGATGGGTATCCAGGCAGGTTCCGTGATGAATCTGCAACCTGCCGCCGCCTCTCGTCGCGCTGGCTGCTACGCGACTCGCGCAGTCAGGGCCGCGACCGTCGCCCTGCCAGGTACGCGGACCGGGCGAGCAGCAGGGCGCCGGCCTCGATCGCGCGCTCGTCGACGCGCAGATCGCCCTGGTGGATGTCGTACGTGTGGCCCCCGGGGGTGCGCGTCCCCAGCCGCGCCAGAGCGCCCGGCACCTTGGTCAGGTACCACGCGAAGTCCTCCCCGCCGAGCGACTGCTCGGTGAGCCGCACCGCGTCCGGACCCAGCACGTCGCGGGCCGCGTCCTCCAGGACGGCCGTGCTCTCTGCCCGGTTCTCCACGGGGGGCACACCCCGCTGGTGCTTCACCTCGACCTCGACGCCCAGCGGGTGCACGACGTCGGTGACGGCCTGCTCGAAGACCGCCGACGCGCGCTCCCACGCCCGCACGTCCAGGCACCGCAGCGTGCCCATCACCGCACCCGTCGCCGGGATCGCGTTGTGGACGCTGCCCGCATGCACGGCGCCCCACGTCAGGTTCACGCCGGACCGGGGGTCCAGCCGACGTCCCAGGACCGCCGGGACCTGCGTGATCACCTGGCCGAGCGCGAACACCACGTCACCCGTCAGGTGCGGTCGCGACGTGTGGCCGCCACCACCCGTGAGGGTCACCGTCACCTCGTCCGAGGCCGACGTGATGGGCCCGATGCGGGTGCCGACCAGGCCGACGTCGAGCTTCGGGTCGCAGTGCACCGAGAAGATCTCGCCGACACCGTCCAGGCCGCCCTCGTTGATCACGTCGATGGAGCCGCCCGGCTGCACCTCCTCCGCCGGCTGGAACACCAGCCGCACCCCGACCTCCAGCAGGCCCTCGGCCGCCAGCCTGGCCAGCGCGAGACCCGCGCCGAGCACGACGGTCGTGTGCACGTCGTGGCCGCAGGCGTGCACGACGCCACGGTGCGTCGACGCCCACGGCAGCCCGCACGTGTCCGGCAGTGGCAGCCCGTCGAGGTCGGCCCGCAGCGCGATACGACGCACGCCCGACGAGGCGACCGTCGGGCCGATGTCGCACCACAGCCCGGAGCCGGTCAGCAGGTGCGGCGTCAGGCCCGCCGCGCGCAGGCGCTCCGCGACGACCCGCGTCGTGCGCTCCTCCGTGCGCGCCAGCTCGGGGTGCGCGTGCAGGTCGCGGCGGAACGTCACCAGCTCCGCGCGGAGCTCGTCGAGCGTCGCGGCGAGCTTTCGTGCCACCGGGTTGGCGGGCTCCGGCGCGAGCGTGCGCAGCGGCAGCACGTCCTGCGCGCTCACGGGCACGGACTGCTGGTCGGCGGCGGGGGCAGGCATCCCCCGAGGGTATCGCCGTGGGCGACAGGCATGGCGGTGACGTCCACGAGGACCCCGGGCGGGTCCGGGCGCGTCACAGCAGGTCGTCGCGCCCGCGCTCGCGCCAGGCGTCGACCGCCTCCTTGACCTGCTGCGCGTGCGCGCGTGTCGTGACGAGCAGCGCGTCGGGCGTGTCGACCACGACCGCGTCGGGCACGCCGACGACGCTGACGGTGCGACCCCCGGTCGTCACGAGGGCGCCGTCGGAGTCGATGCGCAGGACGAGGTCCGCCTCCCCCAGCGTCGCGGCACCGCCCTCCTCGTCGCCGAGCAGCGTGCCGAGCGACGCGAAGTCACCGATGTCGTCCCAGCCGAACGTCCCGGGCACGACCGCGACGCCGCCCGCGGCGGCGACGGGCTCGGCGATCGCGTGGTCGATCGCGATCTTGGTCAGCCCGGGCCACGTGTCCGCCAGGCGCGCGTCCCGGTCCGGCGTGTCCCACGCCGCCGCGATGCGCCGCAGGCCGTCGTGCAGCGCGGGCAGCTGTGCCGCCAGGTGCTCGAGGAGCACGACAGCCCGCACGACGAACATGCCCGCGTTCCAGCTGTACTCCCCCGTGGCCAGGTACTGCGCGGCAGTCGGGGCGTCGGGCTTCTCCGTGAAGCCGACGGCGCGCAGCGCGTGCGGTGCGCCGGGCGCCCCGAGCGGGGCACCGCCACGCACGTAGCCGAACGCGGTCGACGGCTCGGTCGCGCGGATGCCGACGGTGACGACCGCGCCCGTGCGCGCTGCGGCGACCGCCTCGCGGATCGTCGCCCCGAACGCGTCGAGGTCGGTGATGACGTGGTCGGCGGCGAACGAGCCGAGGATGACGTCCGGGCCGTGCCGCTCGACGAGCACGGCCGCCGCCAGGCCGATCGCGGCCATCGAGTCCCGCGGGCTCGGCTCGGCCAGCACGTTCGCGGCGCCGAGGTCGGGCAGCTGCTGCACGACCGCGTCCGCGTGCCGCGCCCCTGTCACCACGAGCACGTTCCCGGGCCCGGTCAGCGGCAGCAGCCGGTCGACCGTGCCCTGCAGCAGGGTCCGCCCCGCGCCCGTGAGGTCGAGGAGGAACTTGGGGTACCCGGACCGCGACAGCGGCCACAGTCGGGTCCCGGCACCGCCTGCGGGGACGACGGCATGGAAATCGGCGATCGGCGCGTCCGGCATGCGCCCACGGTACCCGCCGGCACGGGACGTCCCGCACCGCCCCCGACCTGCGGACGAGGGCCCCGCGGGACCACGGACCGAGGTCCCAGACCCCCCTGCTGGCCTGTGGGGTTGGTCACAAACTGGCCTTCCGGTGGCCTTGCTGCCCATGCGTGCGGCGGCCGGGGGGACCTGGTCATTACAGTGAGGGGACGTCCAGGACATCGCCGTCCAAACGCGAACTCGCCTCAGGAGGCCCCCACCGTGTCCTCAGCGCCCACCGCGCCATCGCGGCCGGCCGGAACGCTCTACCGCGGGCGTGAAGGCATGTGGTCCTGGGTCGCGCACCGCATCACCGGTTTCGCGATCTTCTTCTTCCTGCTCGTG
Organism: Cellulomonas xiejunii; assembly: GCF_024508315.1. Classification (NCBI taxonomy): domain Bacteria; kingdom Bacillati; phylum Actinomycetota; class Actinomycetes; order Micrococcales; family Cellulomonadaceae; genus Cellulomonas; species Cellulomonas xiejunii. The sequence continues at coordinate 1,109,743 of NZ_CP101987.1, read as the reverse complement.
CACGTCCTGGACACCGCGCTCGTGCGCGTGTCGCCCGAGGCCTACAACGACGTCATCGGGACGTACAAGAACCCGATCATGGGCCTCGGTGAGGCCGGCCTCGTCCTGGCGATCGTGTTCCACGCCTTCAACGGCATCCGGCTGATCCTGGTCGACTTCTGGGCCAAGGGCCCGAAGTACCAGCGCCAGATGCTGTGGGTCGTCGTCGCCCTGGTCGCCGTGACGATGGCGGGCTTCCTGCCGCGTCACCTCATGAACGTCTTCGGGGGCCACTGATGAGCACCATCGCCGATCCCAAGGCCCCGCGCGCCTCGCGCCCCGGCCCGTCGCGGCGCACCACGCGCGGCAACTTCGAGCTGTACGGCTGGGTGTTCATGCGCGCGTCGGGTGTCGTCCTGATCGTGCTGGTCTTCGGTCACCTGTTCGTCAACCTGATCCAGGGCGAGGGCATCAGCGCCATCGACTTCGGCTTCGTCGCGGGCAAGTGGGCCTCGCCGTTCTGGCAGGTCTGGGACCTGCTCATGCTGTGGCTCGCCATGCTGCACGGCACCAACGGCGTGCGCACGATCATCAACGACTACGCCGAGAAGGACGCCACGCGTCTGGTGCTCAAGCTCGCCCTGTACGTCGCGACCGTCGTGGTCATCGTGCTGGGCACGCTGGTGATCTTCACGTTCGACCCGTGCCCCCCGAACAGCCCGACGAGCCTCCTGCCGTCGTTCTGCACGGCCTGACCCACCGGACGCCCAGCAAGGAAGGCCTCACAGCCGATGCAGACCCACCAGTACGACGTCGTCATCGTCGGCGCGGGCGGCGCCGGGATGCGTGCCGCGCTCGAGTCCTCGACGCGCGTGCGCACCGCCGTGATCTCCAAGCTCTTCCCCACCCGCTCCCACACCGGCGCGGCGCAGGGCGGTATGTGCGCCGCGCTGGCCAACGTCGAGGAGGACAACTGGGAGTGGCACACGTTCGACACCGTCAAGGGCGGTGACTACCTGGTCGACCAGGACGCCGCCGAGGTGATGGCCAAGGAGGCCATCGACGCGGTGCTCGACCTGGAGAAGATGGGCCTGCCGTTCAACCGCACGCCCGAGGGCCGCATCGACCAGCGCCGGTTCGGCGGGCACACGCGCAACCACGGCGAGGCCGCCGTGCGTCGCTCCTGCTACGCGGCGGACCGCACGGGCCACATGATCCTGCAGACGCTGTACCAGCAGTGCGTGAAGAACGACGTCGAGTTCTTCAACGAGTTCTACGTCCTCGACCTGCTGGTCGACCACGACCTGGCCACGGGCGACGTGCCCGACGGTGAGGAGGTCAACGCGACCGGCGTCGTGGCGTACGAGCTGGCCACGGGTGAGATCCACGTCTTCCAGGCCAAGGCGGTCGTCTTCGCGACCGGTGGCGCGGGCAAGATCTACAAGACGACGTCGAACGCCCACACCCTCACCGGTGACGGCATGGCGCTGGCGTACCGGCGCGGCATCCCGCTGGAGGACATGGAGTTCTTCCAGTTCCACCCGACGGGCCTGGCGGGCCTCGGCATCCTGCTCTCGGAGGCCGCCCGCGGCGAGGGCGGCATCCTGCGCAACTCCGACGGCGAGCGCTTCATGGAGCGCTACGCCCCGACGATCAAGGACCTCGCGCCGCGCGACATCGTCGCCCGCTCGATGGCCAACGAGGTGCGCGAGGGCCGCGGGGCGGGGCCGAACAAGGACTACGTCCTGCTCGACCTGACGCACCTCGAGCCCGCGCACATCGACGCCAAGCTGCCCGACATCACGGAGTTCGCTCGGACGTACCTCGGCATCGAGCCGTACACCGAGCCGGTGCCCGTGTACCCGACGGCGCACTACGCGATGGGGGGCATCCCCACCAACATCGAGGGCGAGGTGCTGCGCAACGCCACCGACGTCATCAAGGGCCTGTACGCCGCCGGCGAGGTCGCCTGCGTCTCCGTGCACGGGTCGAACCGCCTGGGCACCAACTCGCTGCTCGACATCAACGTGTTCGGCAAGCGGGCCGGCAAGGCCGCCGCCGCGTACGCCGCCGCCGCGCCGTTCGTCGAGCTGCCGCCGAACCCGGCGACGCGCGTCGAGGCCGAGCTGGAGACGATCCGCACGCGGCCCGACGGCGAGCGCGTCGCGGACATCCGCCGCGCGCTGCAGGAGACGATGGACGCGAACGCGCAGGTGTTCCGCACGTCCGAGTCGCTCACGCAGGCCCTCGCCGACATCAAGGGGCTGCGCAAGCGGTACGAGGCGGTGTCGGTGCAGGACAAGACCCGCACCTTCAACACCGACCTGCTCGAGGCGGTCGAGCTCGGCTTCCTGCTCGACATCGCCGAGACGGTGGTCGTCGGGGCCCTCAACCGCGAGGAGTCCCGTGGCGGGCACTTCCGCGAGGACTTCCCGGACCGCGACGACTCGCGGTTCATGCAGCACACGATGGCGTATCGCCGTCCGGTCGCCGCGGGTGCTGCCGGCACCGTCTCCGGTGCCGGCGCGTTCGCCCGGGCCGAGACGTTCGACGGCTACCAGGTGGTCCTCGGAGCCAAGCCCGTCACCGTCACCCGCTACCAGCCGATGGAGCGCAAGTACTGATGACCACCACCGTGGACGCACCCGCAAGCGAGGTCGGCGCCGTGCCGTCCTTCCAGGTCACGCTGAAGATCCGGCGGTTCCTGCCGGCGGACGAGGACATGCCGGCGTTCGGCGAGGCCTTCGTCGCGGAGCCGCGCTGGGACGAGTTCACGGTCGAGGTCCACGGCACCGACCGCGTGCTCGACGCGCTGCACAAGATCAAGTGGGAGCACGACGGCTCGCTGACGTTCCGCCGCTCGTGCGCCCACGGCATCTGCGGGTCCGACGCCATGCGGATCAACGGCCGCAACCGGCTCGCGTGCAAGACGCTCCTCAAGGACCTCGACCCGTCCAAGCCGATCACGGTCGAGCCCATCAAGGGCCTGCCGGTGGTCAAGGACCTGGTCGTCGACATGGAGCCGTTCTTCGCCTCCTACCGCGAGATCATGCCGTTCCTCATCACCACGGGCACCGAGCCGACCAAGGAGCGCCTGCAGTCCCCGACGCAGCGCGAGCGGTTCGACGACACCACGAAGTGCATCCTGTGCGCCGCGTGCACGTCGTCGTGCCCCGTGTTCTGGACCGACGGCCAGTACTTCGGCCCCGCGGCGATCGTCAACGCGCACCGCTTCATCTTCGACTCGCGCGACGAGGGCGGCACGCAGCGTCTGGAGATCCTCAACGACAAGGAGGGCGTGTGGCGCTGCCGCACGACCTTCAACTGCACCGAGGCCTGCCCGCGCGGCATCGAGGTGACGAAGGCGATCCAGGAGGTCAAGCGCGCGATGATCACGCGCGCCTTCTGAGCCGGATTCCCGGTGACGCCCCGCGCGCGGTGCACCATCATGGCGCGGTGCCCGTCGACGACCTGACCTCGCTGCTCGCCACGCTCCCCCGCTACGTCGAGCCCGAGCCGCCCGCACCCGAGGTGCGGCTGCCCGGCGGCAACGTGGGCGGCGCGGTGCGGGCCGGGGGCACGGTGCGCCGTCCGGTAGGCCCGTGGACGCCGGCCGTGCACGCGCTGCTCGCCCACCTGCGTGCGCGCGGCCTCGACGGCGTGCCGGCGCCGTTGGGCATCGACGCGCTGGGACGCGAGGTGCTCGAGCACCTGCCCGGTGAGGTCGTCGACCTCGCCGAGGTCACCGACGCGCGGCTGGCGTCGGGCGCGGCATGGCTCGCCCGGTACCACGCGGCCGTCGCCGACCTGCGTCCCGGTCGCGTGCGGTGGCGCTTCGAGGAGCGCGACCTGGCCCCCGGGGAGATCGTGTGCCACCACGACGCCACGATGTACAACATGCTGGTCGCCCGGCCGGGCGCGGACCAGATCGTCGGAGTCGTGGACTGGGACGTCGCCGGGCCGGGCGTGCCGCTGGACGACCTCGCGATGCTCGCCTGGAGCGGGGTCCCCTTCTACGCCGACCCCGGCCCCGCGCGCGGCGCGCACCGCCTGCGCGTGCTCGCCGACGCCTACGGGCGCGAGGCGGCGGCGTCGGGCGCGGCGGCACCGTCCGCGGTGGACGTCGCGCACCACGTCGTGAGCCGCATGGCCGCCTCGACCGACCGGATCGCCGCGGGCCAGGAGGCCGGCGACGAGGGCATGCTCAACCTGCTGAAGGTGGGCGAGCCCGACCGCACGCGTGCACAGCTGCGCGACTACGTCGACCGGCTGCCCGCCCTGCTCGCGGCCCTGACGCCCACGGGCTGACCCTCAGGACACGTCGCCAGGGGTCTCCTGCACCGCCTCGGGCGCCGGCGGGTCGGCGGTCCAGGCCGCGGCGAGCAGGACGATCCGCGCGATGACGTTGGTCCACAGCAGCAGGACGACGATCACCGCGAAGGACGCGAGCACCGGGTTGCGCTGCACGGTCCCGGCGACGACGGACGTCCCCAGCAACCGGACGACACCCAGCCCTGTCGCGGCGATCGCCGCGCCTCCCAGCAGGTCCCTGCGCGGGGGCGTCTGGCCGGCGAGGACCCGCACCACCATCACGAAGACGGCGGCGTCGACGACGAACGCGACGGCGATGCCGACGACCCGGACGACCACCCCGGACCCGTCCGACCAGCCCACCGCGTCCAGCAGCCAGTCGGCCGCCGTCGTCGCCGCGAGGCCGAGCACGGCCGACAGGAGCACCGCGAGCGCGAAGCCGACGAACCCACCGAGCTCGCGCAGCTTGCCGGCGACGAGCGTGACCGCGTCGTGCGCACCGAACATGGCGCGCACGGCGGTGCGCAGCGCCGCGCTCGCCGAGATCGCACTGAAGACCAGGACGCCCACCGCCACGACGCTCGCGATGCTCAGGCCGGGGCTCAGGACCAGGTCGTCCGGCTTGAGCACGCCGGTGCCGTCCCCGGTGTCGACGAGCCCGGGCAGGGACTCCCCGACCGTGCGCAGCACGGTCTCGCGCAGCTCGGCGTTGCCACCGAGCACCGCCATGAACGCGGTGTAGCCGATGGTGAGGCCCGCGAAGACCGAGAACAGCGCGGTGTACGCGAGGCCACCGGTGAGCAGGCCGCCGCCCGCCTGCCCGAACCGCGCGTTGGCGCGCGCCACGCGGGTCTGCTGCCACCAGGCCACGAGCGCCTGCGCGCGCTGGACGAGGCCGGGGAAGCCGGGCTTCCACCGGGGTCCGGCCCCCGGGTCCGGCGCGCCCTCGGTCGCGCGCACGTGCGCTGCGCCCGCACCCGCCGGCGGTGCCACGACGGTTCTCTCGTGCCGGGTGGTGCGACGCTCCATGCGAGCGAACCTACGGGTGGTCCTGTCCGGCGGCATCCGCGAGGGCCCCGACGGCGCCGAGCACGAACCGCTGCGCCGGACGCCACGCCGTGCCGTCGTGGACGAACCGGTGCACGTGCGTGACGTCGAACCCGGCCTCGTACGACGCCATCTCGGCCTGTGCCGTGTCGAGCGCCTCGTCGTCGACGTCGTGCGCGACGGTGACGTGCGGGTGGTACGGGAAGTGCGCCTCGACCTGCAGAGGGCCGGAGCGCACCGCCGCCTCCAGCGCGGCGCACTGCTCCTCACCCTCGGTGAGCGCCACGAACACGACGGGCGAGACCGGGCGGAAGGTGTCCGTGCCGCGCAGCTGCACGCGGAAGGGGCGGTGACCGGCGACCGTGCGCGCGAGGTGCGCGTCGAGCTCGTCGAGCCGGTCCTCCGCGACGGGGGTCGGCCCGATGAGGGTCACGTGCGGCACGACGTTGCGGCCCTCGGGATCCCCGAGCCGTACCCGCGCGTCGTGCAGCTGGCCGCAGAACGGCTCCGGGACCGCGATGGCGACCCCGACGACGATCTCCCCCGCACCCGCCCGCGGGAGCCTCACGCCCGGACCCGGCGCGCGGGGAGCAGACCCGACCGGTCGTAGACCCGCTCGAGCGTGGGGGTCGCCAGCTCACGGGCGCGTGCCGCACCGTCGGCGAGGACGTCGTCGAGCGCCGTCGGGTCGGCGAGGTAGTGCCGCACCCGCTCCTGGAACGGGGTGAGGAAATCCACCACGACGTCCGCGAGGTCCTTCTTGAGGTCCCCGTACCCCTTGCCCTCGTAGTCGGCCTCGAGCGACTGGACGGTCCGCCCCGACAGCGCCGAGAAGATCGTCAGCAGGTTCGACACCCCGGGCTTGGCCGCGGGGTCGAAGCGGATCTCCCGTTCGGCGTCCGTGACGGCCGACCGGATGCGCTTGGCGACGACCTTCGGGTCGTCGAGCAGCTCGATGAGCCCGTTGGGGCTCTCGGCGGACTTGCTCATCTTGGAGGTGGGGTCCTGCAGGTCGTAGATCTTGGCCGTCGCGGAGACGATGTACGGCTCGGGGACGACGACGGTGCCCTGGCCGAAACGCGCGTTCATGCGCTGCGCGAGGTCACGCGTCAGCTCCAGGTGCTGCCGCTGGTCCTCCCCGACGGGGACGAGCGCCGTGTCGTACAGCAGGATGTCGGCTGCCATCAGCACGGGGTACGTGAACAGGCCGACGGTCGTGCCCTCGGAGCCCTGCTTGGCCGACTTGTCCTTGAACTGCGTCATGCGGCCGGCCTCACCGAAGCCGGTGTGGCAGGACAGGATCCAGGCGAGCTCGGCGTGCTCCGGCACGTGCGACTGGACGAACAGGATCGAGCGCTGAGGGTCGACCCCCGCGGCGAGGTACTGCGCGGCGGTGCGGCGCGTCCGCTCACGCAGCACCTGGGGATCCGGTCCGACGGTGAGGGCGTGCAGGTCGACGACGCAGTAGATCGCGTCGTGGGTGTCCTGCAGCGCGACCCACTGGGTCAGCGCGCCCAGGTAGTTGCCGAGCTGGAGCGAGTCCGACGTCGGCTGCATGCCCGAGAAGATGCGCCCGCCCGCGGTCGACGGCGTGGCGGGCTGCGTCGTGGACAGCACCTGGGTCATGCGCGGGCCTCCTGAGGTGATCGGCCGTCGGCCGGATGTCATGCGTGAGGGTACGGCGGGTCGGGCTGCGCGTCAGGTCGCCTCGTCGTCGAACGGTGCGGGTGCGTCTGCTGCCGCAGCCACCGGTCCGGCGAACGCGCCGGCCGGCGCGGCGGCTGCCGCTGTCCTGACCCTCCCGGGACGCGGCACCGCCGGGCGCGACGGGGTGTGCGGTGGTGCGTCGTCGAGCAGCGCCTCGCGCACGATACGGCGCGGGTCGTACCGGCGGGGGTCGAGCGCCGCCCAGTCCACGTCCGCCTCACCGAGCTCGACGTCGACACGTTCCTTGGTGTCGCGGGCGAGGTCACGCAGCCGCCGCACCCATCCGGCGAGCTGCTCGGCGTACGAGGGCAGCCGCTCGGGGCCGACGACGACGGCGGCGACGAGCAGCAGGATGAGCAGCTCGCCGCCGTTGATCCCGAACACCTGCTCAGGTTACCGCGACGGGCGTGGGCGCCGTCCGGTCAGTCCGGCGCCGCCTGGAGCTGCACGCGGACGTCACGCTCGTCCTCACCCGTGCGGACCCGCAGCACCACGGTGTCGCCGACCTCGCGCGCACGGATGGTGACGATCAGCTCCTCCGACGCCGTCACCGGGCGGCCGTCGATGGACAGGATCACGTCACCCCGACGGATCCCCGCCAGGTCGGCCGGGCCGTCCGGGGTGACCGCCGGCGTCCTCGAGCCGTTCTCCACCGCGACCTGCACGCCCTCGCCGGTGTACCCGGGCTCGAGGGCCACGCCGATGACGGGGTACGTGGCCGTGCCGGTCTCGATGAGCTGCTCGGCCGTGCGGCGCGCCTGGTTCGACGGGATCGCGAAGCCCAGCCCGATGCTGCCGACGCCGGTGAGCCTCCCGGGCAGCTGGGCGATGGCGGAGTTGACCCCCACGACCTGACCCTGCGCGTTGACCAGCGGGCCGCCCGAGTTGCCGGGGTTGATCGCCGCGTCGGTCTGGATCGCGTTGATGAACGCGGTGTCGCTCCCGTCGCCGGCCACGACGGGTCGGTTGAGCGCGCTGACGATGCCGCTCGTCACGGTGCCGACGAGGCCCAGGGGCGCACCGATCGCGACGACCGGGTCGCCGACGACGACCGTGTCCGAGTCACCCAGCGCCGCGGGCGTCAGGCCCGTGGCCTCGACCTTGACCACCGCCAGGTCGTAGTCGCCGGTCGCACCGACGACCGTGCCGGGCAGCTCGGTCCCGTCGGCGAACTGCACGACGATCGACCCGCCGGTGGCACCTTCGACGACGTGGTTGTTGGTGAGCACGTACCCGTCCTGCCGCAGGATGAAGCCGGAGCCCGAGCCGGCGCCCTCGGCGGTCGTCACCTCGAGCGACACGACGCTCGGCAGGACCCCGGCGGCGATGCCCGCCACGGACTCGGGTTCCCGGTCGACGCGTGCGGCCGGGGCAGGGACGACCGGCAGGCCCGCGTCCGAGCGGCGCCCGTCGTCCGGCAGCACCCGGTCCCCCAGCAGTCCCCCGAGGAACCCGGCGGCGACCGACAGGGCGACGAGCGGCGCGACCCAGGCGGCCGACAGCGTGCGCCGTCGGCGGCGGCCCGTCGGACGAGCGGGCGCGGGCGCCACGGACGCGGCCTCGACGGCCGGCGCGTCCGGTCCGGAGGTCGGGGCACCGGTCAGGCGCGGCGCCCCCGGGCGGGCGAACGACGCGGCCGGCGCGGGGCCCGCCTCACGGGACGGGCCGGCGGGTGCGACGTCCTGGTCCTCCGCGGTGCGGCGGTACGACGAGGGGGCGGCGAACAACGGGACCGGGGCGGCCTGCGGCACGGCGGGAGGCGACGATGCGTCGGCGGGAAGCGACGATGCGTCGGCGGGAGGCGACGATGCGTCGGCGGGAGGCGGCGCGTGGGCGGGAGGCGGCGCGTGGGCGGGAGTCGGCGCGTGGGCGGGGGGCGGTGACGCGACGGGAGGCGGCGTGGGCGCCGCCTGCGGCTCCGGACCGGTCACGGCGCCGGGACCGCTGTCGCTCACGGGCGTCCCCATACGGCGGACACGGTCTGCCAGCCGCGACCGATGCGCCCGGTGACGGTGTCGTCGTAGCCGGCGGACGGGAACGCGGCGACCAGCGCGTCGAGCGCGTCCTCGTCCTGCGCGGCGATGATCTGCACGACCGTCGATCCCGACTGCCAGGCGACCTGGCAGGGCTCGAGGGACAGCACGTGCACCCGCCGGCCGCCCACCTCGCGGACGGGCGCGCCGGCGAGGGCCTGGGTGTCCAGGCGGCCCTGCTGCTCGGTGACGACGTACGAGCCCCCCGGCCCCGTGACGTCGACCTCCAGCACGTCCGGGTCGTCCGAGGACCAGCCGATCGACCTGACCTGCCAGCCGTCGGGAAGGTCCGCGGGGAACGTCCAGCCCTTCCCGCGCAGCCACGTGACCGTCGCGTCGTCGGCCGGCACGTCACCCGCGTCCGCGGGCGCCGACGTGTGGGCGAGCAGACCGAGCGCGGCCGCCGGGTGGCTCGAGGGCGTCACCACGGGCCGCTCACCGAGCATGAACAGGCCGGCGGCCATGGCGCTCATGCCTGCCACGGACCCGACCACGAGCCGCACGGGCGAGCGGCCCGTGACCACGTCGCCGCGCAGCGCGCGGGTCGCGGCGACCGGCAGTGCCGCACCGGCGCCGACCGCGAACGGGTCGCGCGTCCCGGGCGCCGGCGGCACCGGCGGGCCGCTCTGCGACGACAGCGACAGCAGCCGGGCGGTGAGGTCCTCGGTGGGGAGCACGGGCTCCGCCCCGGCGAGCGCCTGCCGGGCGGCACGCGCTGCGGCGAGCTCACGCGCGCACATGGGGCACGTCGCGACGTGCGCGAACGCGCGCTCGGTGGCGGCCGGGTCGAGCTGTCCGTCGACCAGTGCGCTGATCCGGGAGCCGAGGTGCATCATCCAGCCACCTCGGCGGAGTCGGACTCGCGCAGGTCGGCGGTCGACACGCCGTCCGCCGAGGCGTCGAGCGGACGGCGGTGCTCGAGCGCGACCCGCAGCCGGGCTCGGGCGCGGTGGATCCGCGAACGCACCGTGCCGAGCTTGATGCCGAGGGTCACCGCGATCTCCTCGTACGACAGCCCTTCGATGTCGCACAGCACGACGGCGGCGCGGTACTCCGGGGGCAGCGCGTCGAGGGCGCGCTGGACGTCGTGGTCGAGGTTCGCGGCCTCGAACGCGCGCTCGGGCGTCGCGAGCAGGTCCGGCGAGGACCACCGGTCGGTGTCGTCACCGATCGGCTCGATCCGGACGCGCTGCTTGCGGCGCGCCATGTCGAGGAAGAGGTTCGTCGTGATCCGGTGCAGCCAGCCCTCGAAGGTGCCGGGGCTGTACGTGTGCAGCGAGCGGAAGACGCGGACGAACGTCTCCTGGGTGAGGTCCTCGGCGTCGTGGCGGTTACCGGTCAGCCGGTAGGCCAGGCGGTAGACCCGTCCGGAGTGCTCCCGGACGATCTCCTCCCACGACGGGGCCTGCCACTCGGCGGGCTGGACGCTCATCTGCGGGGTTCTCCTCGATGTTCTCTCGGTACGTCAGTCTCCCAGGTCGAGCTCGCAGGCTCGACCCCTGTTCGTCGTGAGCGGAAACGCCGGCCCGCGAGCGGTGCTGCGTCGCGACGCGCGGAGCCCGGGGCGCACGTCCGTCGGACGCCCACGGCGCGGGACTACGCTGACGAGCAGGCACGCCCGCCCGGGGCGAGCGACGAGGAGGCCGTCATCTCCACCGACAAGGCGCAGAGCTGGGTCTACTGCGAGGAGTTCCTCGACGAGGACGACGTGCTGCTGCGGGCCCGCGAGCGCGCGTCGCACCTGGGGTGCACCCCGGTCCTGCCCGGCACGGGAGCGGCGCTGCGCGTGCTCGCCGCGGCGGCGCAGGCGCGCGCGGTGGTCGAGGTCGGTACAGGTGCCGGCGTCGGCTCTCTGTACCTGCTGCGCGGCATGCCGGCGGACGGCGTGCTGACGACCATCGACCTGGAGCTCGAGCACCAGCGCGCCGCCAAGGACGCGTTCGCCGAGGAGGGTGTGCGCAGCACCCGGACCCGCGCGATCTCCGGTCGCGCGCTCGACGTCCTGCCGCGCCTCACCGACGGCGGGTACGACATGGTCGTCATCGACGCGGACGTGGAGAACTACCCCGGGTACGTCGAGCAGGCGGTCCGGCTCCTGCGGCCGGGCGGCGTGCTGGCGGTCGACGACGCGCTCTGGCACGACCGGGTCGCGGACCCGGCGCGGCGCGACGAGGCGACGACGACCGTCCGCGACGTGGGCCGCCACGTGCGCACCGACGACCGGCTCGTCCCGGCGCTGCTGCCCGTGGGCGAGGGCCTGCTCGTCGCCGTGCGTCGCTGACCGCCTGTCGCTGACCGCCCCACCGCGCCGCCTCACCGCGACCGGCAAGGCTGCGTCGAGACCCCTCGCCGTCAGTCCAGCGCCGTCAGGTACTCCAGGAGCAGACGAGCCCCGTAGCCGGTGGCGCCCTCGGTGACCTCGTGCTTGTCCGACGTCGAGCGCGCGGGACCGGCGATGTCGAGGTGCGCCCACGCCCGCTGCCCGACGAACCGGCGCAGGAACAGGGCGGCCGTGATGGACCCGCCGCCGATGCGGCGGTCCTCGGGGACGTGACGCAGGTCGGCGACCGACGAGCGCACGGCCTCCTCGTAGTCCTCCACGAGGGGCATGGGCCACACCAGCTCGCCCGTGCGGTCCCCCGCTGCCGACAGCGCCGCGACCAGGGCGTCGTCCGTGCCGTAGAGCGCGGCGTGCTGCCGACCGAGGCCGAGGCTCGCCGCGCCGGTGAGCGTGGCGACGTCGACGAGCACGTCGGGTTCGAGGGTCGCGTCGGCCCAGGCGAGGGCGTCGGCCAGGACGAGTCGGCCCTCGGCGTCGGTGTTCGCGATCTCGACCGTGGTGCCGCCGTGGATCGTGACGACGTCCCCGGGACGGTACGACGACGCTCCGAAGTGGTTCTCCGCCAGGGGCAGGACGGCCGTGACCTTGTGGCGCACCTCCGCCTGGGCCGCACCCAGCACCGTGGCCAGTGCCACCGCGGCGCCCGCCATGTCGGTCTTCATCGGCACCATGGCCTCACGGGGCTTGATGGACAGCCCGCCCGTGTCGTACGTGATGCCCTTGCCGACGACCACGACGTGGCGTCCGTCGCCCTGCGCCGGGGTGTACGTGAGGCGCACCAGGCGCGGCGTGGAGGCCGAGCCGGCACCGACGGCCAGCAGGCCGCCGAACCCGCCCGCGGCCAGCTCACGTGGGCCCAGGACCTCGACATCGAGTCCCGCCTTCGTCCCGAGCCGTCGTGCCTGGTCCGCCAGCCACTGGGGGTTCTTCACGTTGGACGGGGTGTTGGCCAGGTCGCGGACCAGCCACGTGGCGGCCGCGCCCGCGCGAGCCGCGGCCACGGCGGCGAGGACCGTCGCACCGTCGCGGCCGAGCAGCACCAGCTCGGCCGGCGCCTTCCCCTCCGGCTTCGCCGTCACGCGCGGCGGCGTGTACGCGGCGAGCAGGTAGCCCTCGGTGACGGCGCGGGCCGCCTGCGCCGCGGCTACGTCGTCGTGGTGCGTCTGCGCGCCGACGGTGGCGGCGACGCGGCGCAGCCCTCGTGTGGCGCGGGCGAGCGCCGCGCCCGCGCGGCGCAGCGCGGTCGGGCTCTCGTCGCCGACCCCCACGAGGACGATGCGCGGCGGCAGCCCCGCCCACGGCAGCTCGACCGCCGAACCGACCGGCAGCGGCAGGTGGACGGTGAACGCCTCGCCCGCGGCGCCCGTCAGGCCGGCGCGCTCCGCGAGCTCGGACAGGTCGATGCCGTAACGGGCGGCCGCCTGCGGCGTACCCGAGCGCGGCTGCAGCGCGTCGTCCCCGACGCGCGGCGGCGCGACCTGCACCGCGACCGCGTCGACCGACCCGTCCGTCAGGAGCGGGGAGTCGACGACGCTCGCGCCGTGCGCCGAGACCGCGGGTGGCGTGCGGGGCGCGGTCGCAGCGGCCGCGCCGGAGGTGCGGGGGCTCATCCGCAGGTCGTCAGCCGACGACGGACGTCAGAGCCTCGCCCAGCTCGGACGCCTCGGTCGCGTTGAGCTCCACCACCAGCCGTCCGCCACCCTCGAGCGGGACGCGCATGACGATGCCGCGCCCTTCCTTCGTCACCTCGAGCGGTCCGTCGCCGGTCCTCGGCTTCATCGCGGCCATCCGGGCCTCTCCTTCGCTCGTACGTTGCCGGCCGACAGTCGTCGGGCAGCCCCGACAACCTCCAGGTCAGCCGGTTGTCCAGCGACCATCCTAGTTCACCGGGCGCGACCCCCGCCCAGCCGCGCGGGGCACGAACGGGTCACGGCGGCCAGTCGCCGTGGGGGTTGAACTCCCACATCTGGCGCACCCAGAGCACCTGCAGCCCGAGCATGAGGACCAGAACGGCCCCGAACCACAGCCGCCGCGCCCACGCCGGGCGCGGCACCACCCCCGCCGTCACGGCACCGAGCGGGAACGCCAGGAGCAGGAACCGCGCGAGGCTGGACCCCGGCTCGATCACGGCGAGGATGTAGACGACGTACGCCGCCGACCAGGTGTGCAGCTCCGGCCCGAGCCGCCAGGCGGCGGGCACGAGCAGCACGGCGGCGGTCAGCGCGAAGCCCGCCACCATCACGGGCGTCCCCCACTCGCCGAACCAGAACTGCGGCACGTACGTCCACCCCGAGAACGGCACCACCTCCCGCACACCCCGCCAGGCCTCCTGCGTCTGGAGGTAGCCGTCCGGGACGCCGGTCACCCAGCCGCAGATCGCCGGCCACGCGACGCCGGAGATCCCCGCCGCAGCGGCCAGGCCGACGAGGCCCACGGCGTCGCGCCCGCCGAACGTGTCCTCACCCCGCCGGGCGCGCCACCACCGCACCGCCGCGTGGACGACGACGACCGCCGCCATCGGCAGCGCGACCGCGCGCGTGAAGCCGAGCGCGACGACCACGAGGGCCGCCCACGCGTAGCGCCGGCGCACGAGCAGCAGCAGGGACGACGCCACGAGCAGGAGCGCGGCGGACTCGGTGTACGCGACCTGCAGGACCGCGGCCGTGGGGAACGCGCAGACCAGCGCGACCGTCGCCAGCGGCAGGCCGGGCCGGGCGGCGACGGCCCGGGGTGCGCCGTGGCGCACGACCTCGTGCACGACGAGCATCGCCGCGCCACCGAGCAGCAGCGCGACGGTCGGGGCGAGAACGACCCACGTCCCACCGGTGAGCGTCATGAGCGCCCGCACGAGCATCGGGTACAGGGGGAAGAACGCCCACGGGTTCTGCTGGACCAGGCCCTGCTCGTCACGCGGCAGCTCGGACGGGTACCCGCTCTCGGCGACCTGCCGGTACCAGCCGGCGTCGTAGAACAACCCCACGAACTCCTGGTAGGGCGGGTTGGCCCCGGTCCAGAGGTTCTCCGCCTGCACGGTCGACGTCCAGACGAACGCGCCGGCGACGAACAGCCGCGAGGCGGCCCACACGAGCAGGACGTGCACCCACCACGGCCACCCACGGACCCGGTCCCACCAGCCGGGCCCGGCCGCCGTCGCCGCCGTCGGCCCCGTCGCCGCCGTCGGCCCCGTCGGTCCGGTGGCGACGGGGTCGGTCGCGACGTCGGCGTCGGACCGGGGTGCGTCGCCGCTCACAGCATGCCCCGCACGGTGCGCACCGGTGCCCGCTCCGCGCGGAGCGCCGCCACCATGTCCACCGTGCGTCGCGTCGCCGCGACGTCATGGACGCGGAAGACGCGAGCGCCCAGCCAGGCCGCGACGGCCGTGGCCGCCAACGTGCCCTCCAGCCGCTCCTCCGCCGGCAGGTCCAAGGTCTCCCCGACGAGGTCCTTGCGCGAGATCGCCATGAGCACAGGGTGCCCGATCTGCACGATCTTCGGGGTGTTTCTCACCAGGTGCAACGAGTGCCAGGTGGTCTTGCCGAAGTCCAGGGTCGCGTCGACGAGCACCGACGCCGGGTCGACGCCCAGCGCGACCGCTCTGGCTGCCGCGGCGCTCAGCGTCGTCACGACGTCGACGAGCACGCCGTCGATCGGGTCGACACCCTCGGGTGCCGGGTAGGCGACGCGGAACGGGTCGCTGCGGGGGGTGGCACCCCCGGTGTGCGAGCACACGACACCCAGCCCGCGCTCGGCCGCCACCTCGACGAGCGCGGGGTCGTGCCCGGCCCACGTGTCGTTGAGCAGGTCCGCACCGGCGTCCGCCACGGCACGTGCGACGCCCGAACGCCACGTGTCGACGCTGACCAGCAGGTCCGGGTGGCGTGTCCGCACGCGTCGGACGACGGGCAGGACGCGGGCGATCTCCTCGGCCTCGGAGACGACGGGGCCGCGGCCCGCGCGCACACCGCCGACGTCCAGCACGTCGGCACCCTCCTCGACGGCCCGGTCGACCGCCGCGTCGACCGTCGACTCGTCGTGCCGCGCCGCCGCGTAGAACGAGTCGGGGGTGCGGTTGACGACCGCCATGACGACGGGGGCGTCGTCGCCGAACGTGCGTCCGCGCAGTCGCAGCGGCGCGGCACCGACGGGGACGCCGGGCAGCGGTCCGCCCGTCACCACCCGCCGTCCGTGAGCGAGCCGCCCTCACCCGAGGCACCTGCGTCACGGGTCCGGCGGCCGTTGCGCGCCCGCGCCTCACCAGCGGCGGCTGCGGCCCGCTGGTCCCGCGCCGCCGCACGGACCGCCGCCTCCTCCTCGGCCCGCAGCTCGGCACCGCGCCGCACGATCATCTCGACGGCCTCCTGCGGGTCCGCCGCGACCTGCAGCAGGTCGATGTCGGCTGCGGCGATCATGCCCTGCGGGTGCACCGTGTCCCGCAGCCACGCGAGCAGCCCGGACCAGTAGTCGGCGCCGAGCAGCACGATCGGGAACCCGGTCACCTTGTGCGTCTGCACCAGGGTCAGCGCCTCGAAGAGCTCGTCGAAGGTGCCGAAGCCTCCGGGCAGGACGACGAAGCCCTCGGAGTACTTGACGAACATGGTCTTGCGCGCGAAGAAGTAGCGGAAGTTGACGCCCAGGTCGACCCACTCGTTCATGCCCTGCTCGAACGGCAGCTCGATGCCCAGGCCGACCGACAGCCCGTCCGCCTCGGTGGCGCCCTTGTTGGCCGCCTCCATGATGCCGGGGCCCCCGCCGGTGATCACGGCGTACCCGGCCTCCACGAGGCCGCGCGCGACGTCCTGCCCCATCTCGTAGTACGGGTCGCCGGGCTTGATGCGCGCCGAGCCGAAGACGCTGACCGCCGGCCCGACCTCGGAGAGGGCGCCGAACCCCTCGACGAACTCGCTCTGGATCCGCATGACCCGCCAGGGGTCGGAGTGCAGCCAGCCGGCGCCCTCGGCGCGGGCCAGCAGGCGCTGGTCGGAGGTCGTGGCGGGGATCTGGTCGCGGCGCAGCAGCACGGGACCGCGGCGGTACTCCGGCGCCGGTGCCGACGAGTCGTCAGGAGTCATCCCCCGAGCCTATGCGCGCGTCGTGGGCGTCCGCGTCGCGCGGACGACGGACGTCAGGCGATGCCCAGGGGCAGGTCCTCGGGCTGCGTGCCCGTCAGCCACGCCCGCAGCGCGCGGTGGCACAGCTCGATCTGCGCGACGGGTACACGCTCGTCGTCCTTGTGCGCCAGCAGCGGGTCGCCGGGGCCGAAGTTGACCGCGGGCACGCCCAGGGCACTGAACCGGGCGACGTCCGTCCAGCCGTACTTCGGCGCGGGGCGACCGCCCGTGACGGCGAGCACAGCGGCGGCGAACTCCTGCGCGGCGGGCGCGTCCAGACCGGGGCGGGCACCGGGCGCGGAGTCGGTGACGACCACGTCGTACCCGTCGAAGACCTCACGCACGTGCGCCACGGCCTCGGCGACGTCCCGCGACGGCGCGAACCGGTAGTTGACGGTGACGACGCACGAGTCGGGGATGACGTTGGTCGCCACCCCGCCCGAGACGAGCACGGCGTTGAGCCCTTCGCGGTACGCCAGGCCCTCGACCTCGACCGTGGCCGGCTCGTAGGCCTCGAGCCGGCGCAGCACCTCACCGGCGGCGTGCACCGCGTTGACGCCCACCCACGCGCGGGCCGAGTGCGCCGCGACGCCCGTCAGCCGCACCTCGGCGCGCAGCGTGCCGTTGCAGCCGCCCTCGAGCCCGCCGTCGCTCGGCTCGCCGAGCACCGCGAAGTCGCCCTCGAGCCAGTCCGGGTGGTGCGCGGCGACGCGACCCAGCCCGTTGAGGTCGGCGGCCACCTCCTCGTGGTCGTAGAACACCCACGTCACGTCGTGCACGGGCTCGGTGAGCGCGGCGGCGAGGTGCAGGGCGACGGCGACGCCACCCTTCATGTCGACGGTGCCGCGGCCCCACAGCACGTCGTCCTCGAGGCGGGTGGGCAGGTTGCCGGCGACCGGCACGGTGTCGAGGTGCCCCGCGACCACGACGCGCCGTGCACGCCCCAGGTGCGTCCGCGCGACGACCGCGTCACCGTCGCGGAGGACCTCGAGGTGCGGGTGCTCCCGCAGCGCCGCCTCGACCGCGTCGGCCAGCCGCGTCTCGTCGCCGCTGACGGACGGGACGTCGCACAGCTGACGCGTCAGCGTCACCACGTCGGCGGACAGGTCGATCAGGTCGTCGGCAGCCACGACCACGACCCTACGCGCGACCACGCGTGCCGGTCCGTGCCGTCCGCACCGTAGGCTTGGACGCCATGACCGACCGCACGGCCTGGGGCCTCGGCCTGGCCACCGTCACCGACGCGGGCACCACCCTGGACGTCTGGTACCCGACGCCCGTCCTCGGGGCCCCGCCCACCACGCTCGACGTCGGCGACGACGACTCCGTCCGGCTGCACGCGCCCGTGGACCTCGCCGCGTGCGAGCGCACGGACGCCGCGCGCGGGGTCCGTGTGGCCCTCGTCGCGACCGTCGTCGACCTCGACGCCCCGCCCGCCTCCACTGCCGACGCCTACCTGCGCCTGCACCTGCTGTCGCACCGGCTCATCCGGCCCCACGGGCAGAACCTCGACGGCGTCTTCGCGGTCCTCCCGAACGTCGTGTGGACCGACCGCGGACCGTGCGCGGTCGAGGACTTCGAGGGCACCCGCCTGCGGCTGCGCGCGGCGACGGGCACCCCGGTGACGGTGTACGGGGTCGACAAGTTCCCGCGCATGGTCGACTACGTGCTGCCGTCGGGCGTGCGGGTCGCCGACGCCGACCGCGTGCGCCTCGGCGCGCACCTCGCACCGGGCACGACCGTCATGCACGAGGGCTTCGTCAACTTCAACGCCGGCACGCTCGGGACGTCGATGGTCGAGGGCCGCATCTCGGCCGGGGTCGTCGTGGGCGACGGCTCCGACGTGGGCGGGGGCGCGTCGATCATGGGCACGCTGTCCGGCGGCGGCCGCGAGGTCGTGTCCGTCGGGCAGCGCTCGCTGCTGGGCGCGAACTCAGGGCTGGGCATCCCCCTGGGTGACGACTGCGTGGTCGAGGCGGGCCTGTACGTCACGGCGGGGACCAAGGTGCGGCTCGTCGGCTTCGACGTCGAGGGCGCGGTGGACGACGACGGTGCGCGCGTCGTCAAGGCCCGCGTGCTCGCCGGTGCGGACGGTGTGCTGTTCCGGCGCAACTCACGCACGGGCGAGGTCGAGGCCGTCGCACGCTCGGGGGCCGGTGTGCAGCTGAACTCCGCGCTGCACGCCAACTGACGCCGTGGCGCGTGCGCGACGACGGGGCGGTTGCCTGCCGGCCCTGGTGACCGCGGGTCTGGCCGTCGTGCTGCTCGCCGTCGCCGTCGGCGCGGTCGTCGCCCTGCTGCGCAACGCGCGCCCGGACACCCCCGTGGCCGAACGCTGCGTCGCCCACCTGGACGGCACGGACTGGAGCCTGACCCCCGACCAGGCGCAGAACGCCGCGCTGGCGGCTGCCGTCGCCACCCGCCGCGGCATGCCGGCCCGGGCCGTGACGATCGGCATCGCCACCGCGCTGCAGGAGTCGCGGCTCGTCAACATCGACTACGGCGACCGCGACTCCGTCGGCCTGTACCAGCAGCGCCCCTCGCAGGGCTGGGGCACGGTCGAGCAGATCATGGACCCGGTCTACTCGACCAACAAGTTCTTCGAGGGGCTGGAAAAGGTCCCGGGCTACCAGGACATGGCCGTCACCGAGGCCGCGCAGGCCGTCCAGCGCAGCGGGTTCCCCGACGCGTACGCCCAGCACGAGGTGCGGGCGCGCGCGTGGGCGTCGGCGCTCACCGGGCACTCCCCGGCGGCGCTGAGCTGCGCGCTCCGGCCGGTCGAGCAGCCAGGCGGGACCGGGCCAGTCCTCGCGCGCGTCACGCGGGACCTGGGGGACCTGCCGGTGACGGTGACCCTCGCCGACGGCGCGGGGACGCCCTCCACGGTCGACCTCGTCGCGACGGCGCTGCCCATCGACGATCCCACGCGCGCCGGGTGGTCCGTCGCGCAGTGGTCCGTCGCGGTCGCGTGGGAGATCGACGTGGACGCCGTGACCGTCGGCGACACGACGTGGTCGCGCGCCGAGCCCACGTGGCAGGTCACCGGCCAGGCGCCCCTGCCGCCCGGGCAGGTCCGCCTGACGGTCGCCGGCTGAGCGTCAGCGGCGCTCGACCGCGACGTACGGCCGCTCGGTCGCACCCGTGTACACCTGGCGCGGGCGGCCGATCTTGGTCTGCGGGTCGTGCATCATCTCGCGCCACTGCGCGATCCAGCCGGGCATCCGCCCGAGCGCGAACAGCGGCGTGAACATCTGATCCGAGAAGCCCATCGCCTTGTAGATCAGACCCGTGTAGAAGTCGACGTTCGGGTACAGCTTGCGGGAGATGAAGTACTCGTCGGAGAGCGCGATCTCCTCGAGGCTCATCGCGATGTCGAGCAGCTCGTCCGTGCTGCCCAGCGCCTGCAGCACCTCGTGCGCGCTCTGCTTGACGATCGCGGCGCGCGGGTCGTAGTTCTTGTAGACCCGGTGGCCGAAGCCCATCAGCCGGACGCCGTCCTCCTTGTTCTTCACGCGACGCATGAAGTCGGTGGCGTCCCCGCCGTTGGCCTTGATCTGGTCGAGCATCTTCAGCACGGCCTCGTTGGCGCCGCCGTGCAGCGGCCCGGACAGCGCGTTGATGCCCGCCGCGACCGACGCGTAGATGTTGGCGTGGCTCGAGCCGACGACCCGCACGGTCGACGTCGAGCAGTTCTGCTCGTGGTCGGCGTGCAGGATCAGCAGCTTGTCGAGCGCGTTGACGACGACGGGGTCCGGGTCCCACTGCTGGTAGGGCACCGCGAACGTCATGCGCAGGAAGTCCTCGACGTAGCCACGCGAGTAGTCCGGGTACAGCAGGGGCTCACCCTTGGAGGCCCGGTGGACGTACGACGTGATCGTCCGCGTCTTCGCGAGGATCAGCACCGTCGCGAGCTCGACCGTCTCGACGTCGAACGGGTCGAGGGACTCGGGGTAGAACGTGGACAGCGCGTTGAGCGCGGACGCCATGACCGCCATCGGGTGCGCGTTGCGCGGGAACGTCCCCATGAACGTGCGGAAGTCCTCGTGGACCAGCGTGTGGCGGTTGACCCGCTCCTCGAACGCCGCGAGCGCCTGCGGCGTCGGCAGCTCGCCGTGGATGAGCAGGTACGCGACCTCGAGGAACGTCGAGTGCTCCGCGAGCTGGTCGATCGGGTAACCGCGGTACCGCAGGATCCCCGCGTCGCCGTCGATGTAGGTGATCTGCGACTCGCACGACGCGGTGTTCATGAACCCCGGGTCGACCGTCACCATGCCCGTGTCGCGCAGGAGCGACGACACGACGATGCCGTCGTTCCCCTCGGCGGCGGGCACCACGGGCAGGTCACGAACCTGCCCGTCGACCACGAGCTGGACGGGGGCCTGCACCGGTGCGGTGACGACGTCCGACATGGGTGTTCCTTCCTGCGCCGACGAGCTGGTCCAGCCAGCCCGGGCGGGTTGCCGCGCGGGCCGATGGGGTGGCCGACGAGCGGTGATGACCCCCGTCGGCCCACGTGACGGTACCTGCGACGACGGCGTCTTGACCAACGTCGGAGAGACCCTTGGCGTAGATGTGAGGTTCCTCACACGCTCAACGCCAATGTACGTCGGCGGCCGTCGACGGGCCATGCCGTCCCGAACGTTGCCTCAGGCCCCGGACAACCGCGCAGCCGCCTCCGCGACGTGCTCGTCCGTCGCAGTCAGCGCAACCCTGACGTGCCCGGCCGCCCTCGCGCCGTAGAACGACCCGGGGGCCACGAGCAGGCCGAGACCGGCCAGGTCGCGCAGGGTCGTCCACGCGTCCTGGGGTGGCCCGTCGGGCCGCGCCCAGAGGTAGAGCCCGGCATGCGAGCGGTCCACCACGTAGCCCGCGGACTCGAGACCCGCGCGCAGCGCGATCCGCCGCCGCCGGTAGCGCTCACGCTGCTCGGCCACGTGCGCGTCGTCCCCCAGCGCGACGGTCATCGCCGCCTGCACCGGCGCGGGCACGATCATGCCGGCGTGCTTGCGCGTCTCCAGCAGGCCGGCGACGAGCGCACCGTCGCCCGCGACGAACGCCGCACGGTATCCCGCCAGGTTCGACTGCTTGGACAGGGAGTACACGGCGAGCAGGTCGGTGCGGTCGCCTCCCGTCACACGCGGGTCCAGCACGCTCGGCACCCCGTCCGACGCCCACGGCTCGTCCCAGGCCAGCTCCGCGTAGCACTCGTCGGACGCGACGACGACCCGGCGCCCCGTGCGTGCCGCCGCCGCGCGCGCGGCCGCGACGACGTCCCGCAGCTGCTCGACGCCCAGGACCGACCCGTCCGGGTTGCCCGGGGAGTTCAACCACACCAGGCGCACGTCGTCACGCCGCGCGAGCAGCTCCGCAGGGGCGTCGGTGGGCACCGGGGTCGCGCCCGCCAGCCTCGCGCCCACGTCGTAGGTCGGGTACGCGATGGCGGGGTGCAGCACGACGTCACCCGCGCCGAGGCCCAGGAGCGACGGGAGGAGCGCGACCAGCTCCTTGGAGCCGAGCGTCGGGAGCACGGCGTCGGGGTCGAGGTCCGGCACGCCGCGGCGCCGCGCGAACCACGCCGCCACTGCCTCGCGCAGCACGGGCGTCCCGTGCGTCGTCGGGTAGCCCGGCGCGTCCGCCGCGGCGGCGAGCGCGTCACGCACGACCTGCGGGGTCGGGTCGACGGGCGTGCCCACCGACAGGTCCACCAGGCCGCCCGGGTGCTCACGCGCGAGCTGCGCGACCGGCCCGAGGGAGTCCCAGGGGAAGTCCGGCAGGCTGCCGGTCAGCAGGCCCACGTGTCCCCCGCGTCGACGTGCACCGCGGTCACTCGCCGTGGACGCGCAGCGGGAGCGTGGCGATGATCGGGTGGTCGTGCGCGATCTCGCCCATCTTCGCGGCGCCACCGGGCGAGCCGATCTCGTCGAAGAAGTGCACGTTGGCCTCGTAGTACTGGGACCACTGCTCCGGGACGTCGTCCTCGTAGTAGATGGCCTCCACGGGGCACACGGGCTCGCAGGCACCGCAGTCCACGCACTCGTCCGGGTGGATGTACAAGGAGCGCTTGCCCTCGTAGATGCAGTCGACCGGACACTCCTCGATGCACGCCTTGTCCTTGACGTCCACGCAGGGCTCGGCGATCACATACGTCACGGGTGTCCTCCACGGGTGCAGCGGTCGGCCTAGTATCCCCCACGTGCAGCCCGCCACGCCCCGCAGTCCACGCACCGACACGCGAGCGCCGGCGTGAGCCCGGACACGTGGCGGACGTGGCCGGCGGGGACGCGGGTCGTGGTCCGGCGCCGGCGCGACGACCTGCCGCCCGGTGCCGTGACGGGCACGCTGCGCGGTGGGGAGCCCCCGTTCACCGACGTGCTCGGTGACGTCGTGGCGGTGGACGACGACGGGCTGACCGTGCGCACCCGCCGCGGCGACGTCCACGTGCCGGCGCAGGACGTCGTGCGCGCCAAGGTCGTGCCGCCGCCCCCTGCCAGGCGTCACCGCCGGGGCGACGGACCGAGCTGAGGTCAGGGCGCCGGCGTAGCTCCCGGGACCGGCGCGGTGCCGCAGATCACCTTGTTCTGCGGCTTGTACCGCCAGGTCTGCGACTCGCTGTCGACCTCCTGCCCGTCGAGGAGCACCCGGCGCGTGTTCGTCACCGTGAAGCCCGGGTTGCCCGCGCTCTGCGGTTCGCACGTCGGCGACTGCGAGTAGACCGTCGTCGGGCTGACCACGCCGGAGCGCCCGCTCTTGGACGTCTCGACCGTGAAGTGCTTGGTGCTCCAGATCCGCACGTGCGCCCGCCCATCGGCGACGAAGCCCTGCACGAGAGCGCCGTACGGCGTGTTGTTCTTCCACTTCAGGTCGATCACCCCGGTGAAGATCGTGGCCTCACGACCCTCGGGGTACCGCTGGAACCACTCGCTGTGGGGCGTGTGCTCGACGTCCTCGAAGCCGGCGAAGTACGCCGCGTTGTACGTGGTCGTCGACACCTGCGACAGGCCACCACCCCACGCGTCCTTGTGCTCGCCGTTGACGATGGCACCCGCCTCGACGTAACCGTGGGCAGCGTCGACCGGGCCCAGCGCCTCCGTGAGGCTGAACGTCTCACCAGGCCGCACGAGGGTGCCCGTGATGTTCTCCAGGCCGTTCGCGATGTTCCGCGTGCGCCTCGGCTCGCTGGTCAGCGGCGTCGAGAACTCCGAGACGACCTCCTTGACGCCGAGCGCCGCGAGCGCCTCCTGCGTCTGGGCGGGGTCGGACTGGACGAGGT
Source organism: Cellulomonas xiejunii (assembly GCF_024508315.1). Lineage (NCBI taxonomy): Bacteria > Bacillati > Actinomycetota > Actinomycetes > Micrococcales > Cellulomonadaceae > Cellulomonas > Cellulomonas xiejunii. The sequence goes on along the minus strand of NZ_CP101987.1, from coordinate 1,085,947 downwards.
CGACGGGTGCGACGCGCCCGGTGCCCGTCGTGGCCGCCTGCACGACGGACGTCGCGAGCGCCGCCGGGTCGAGGGTCGTCCCGGGCGTCCCGGGGATGATGACCGGCGCGCCGTCCTGGAACTCGAACCGCGCGTCGGCGGCGGTCGTCAGCAGGTCGGGCAGCTGCCCGAGGACCGCCTCGGACAGCGCTGCGCCGTCGAGCTGCAGCTGGAGGATGCCGTCCTGCGGCACGACAGCCGCGTGCGCCGTGAGCGTCGCGACGTCCAGCACGGCCTGCCGGTCGGCAACCTGCACCGTCACGGGCGCGGCGGTCAACGGCCGGGCGAGCTGCGCGAGCGCGCGGTCCGTCTCCGCCTGCGACACGGCCGGCGGGACGACGCGCGTCGGGAGCGTGACGGGACGTGCGGCGGTGAGCCAACCGTCCTCGAGCACACTCGCGGCTTCCCGGCCGTCCAGCTCCCAGCCGTCGACGGCCTCGGTCGCGTGCGCGGCACCGTCGGCGAACACGACCGTCCCGTCGACGGGTGCGAGCATCAGGGAGCCCGAGAGCTGCGTGAGCTCCGCGTCGAGCGCGTCCTCGTCGACCACCGTCACCGGCGGCTGCTCGCCGACACCCACGAGGTGGCGCCACAGGCGGACGGGCTGCGTCAGGTCGACGCCCGTCAGGCGCTCCACCGTGGCAGCCGCGTCGAGCTCGAGCCCTGCCGCCACCGGGTCCAGCTCGGACTGCACCTCCTGCGCGACGACCGGCACCGGGGACGTCGCCCGGTCCGCCAGCTCGTCGGTGAGGTGCTGCTCGGCCTCGCTGGAGGACATCGAGCCGATCTCGACACCGGCCACCGTCGCGCCGTGGGGCACACGGTCGGCCAGCGCGTAGGACGACCCGACGTACAGCGCCGCGACGAGCGCCACGGCACCACCCACGACCGCGATCTTCCGCGACCAGCGGCGGGGCTCGCGCTCGGGCTCGAACCCGTCGAGCAGCGACGCGTCCGGGGAGTCGGGGTCACTCGCGGCCGGGCCGCCCGGCACCGCGCGGGTGTCCTCGGCGCCGGCGCTCCGCGGCCACGCGCCCTGGGACGCCGGCACCAGAGGAATCGCCCGGGTCGCATCATCCGGGGCCGCTGCCGCGTCCGACGTCGCTGCCACGTCCGACGTCGCCGCCGGCACCACCGCGGTCTCGTCGACGCGGGAGACGGCCGGGGTCGCCCCCCGAGCCGTCGCAGCAGCCGGTGCGGACTCGTCCGCCTCGGCGGACTCCTGGGTGGCGGACTCCTGGGTGGCGGGCCCCGGGGTGGCGGGCTCCTCGATGACCGGCGCCTGCGCGGCGCCGTCCGTCTCGCGCGACGCGTCACCGCCGGCACCGGCGGACCGGTCGTCCTGCGCGGCGCCGGGGTCGGGCAACGGGCTCTGCGGCAGCGCGTGCGCCGGGACGCCGACGGAGGCGGCGTTGAGCGCGGTGAACGCGAGCGCGGACAGATCACCCAGCCTCAGCGGCGGCAGCGGAGTCGGCGTGGCCTCGTGGTCGCCGGACGGGCCGTGCGACGCGGGTGCGTCCGGGCGGGCGTCGGACGCCGGGGAGTCGAGGGCACCGTCGGGCGCCGGTGCGTCGGGCGCCGGTGCGTCGGGCGCGGGTGCGTCGGGTTCGGCCGACGCGTCGGGTCCGGCACTGTCGCCGGTGGTGTCCCCGGCGTCAGGCGCCGTCGGCGCCGCCACGGCGACGTCGTCCCACGAGGGCCAGGCTGCGAGCGGTTCCTCGGCCACGGGGGCGAGCGGACGGCGCGCGGCGACGGGCGGTGCGACCGCGGCAGGCTCGGGAGCTGCCGGGGTCACCGCGTCCGACCCTGCGGCCTCGTCGGTCGACACCGGCACGGGCGGCCTCTCGTCGGCCTCGTCGCCAGACGCCGTGACGTGGGCGGCAGGAGCGTCGTCACCCTCGTCAGGTGCGGGCTCGACCACGCCGGCCACGTCCTCGCTCTGCGCGGACCCGGGCTCGACACCCACAGGCTCGTCGTCGTCGGACGCGGTCGTCGGGAACACGGGAGGCTCGGGCAGCGCCGCGTCCGGCGCACCGTCCTCGGGTGCACCGTCCTCGGGTGCACCGTCCGCACGCGCGCCCACGCCCTGGGCCTGCAGGGCGGACGTCGTCTCCGTGGTCGAGCCGTCGGCCGGGACGGGCTCGACGTCCGGGAGGTCGTCACGCGCGTCGTGCTGCTGGGGGACGCCGTCGCGGACGACCCCGGCCTCCGTACCGTCGGGCACGTCGGCGGCGTCGCGGTCGGCGGCGCCACCTGTCGGCGTGTCGCGGTCGGTCCCGTGCGTCATCGATCCCCCGTGATGGTCCTGCGAGCGCACGACACCCGCGCGTCGTGCGTCCCGCATTCTACGGTGGCCGCCTGTCAGCGACGGGCAGTTCACGGTCTCGGGGTCGATCCTCACCCGGTCGAGCCGCGCCAGGCTGCCGCCGGACGCCTCGCGCGCGACCGACGGACGCCTCGCGCGCTACCGCACGCCCCGCAGGCGTCCACGCAGGTGAACCAGGGCGCCGCCGTCCGGTGCCCCTTCGGACGCCACCAGCACCCGTCCGACGACCACGTCGTGGTCCCCGGCCGCGTGCACGGCCTCGGTGCGGCAGTCGAACCAGGCGGCGGCACCGTCGACCCACGGGGCACCCGACACCGGGGCCGCGCGGTGCGGGACGCGCTCCAGCTGACCGACCGCGGGCCGCCCTGGCGACGCGAGCCACTCGGCGACGTCGACCTGCTCGTCGCGCAGCACCGACACCGCCCACATGTCGACGTCGTCGAGCACGTCCCGCAGACGAGCGTCGGCATGCACGCAGAACAGCAGCAGGGGCGGCTCGAGCGACACGGACACGACGGAGCTGACCGTCGCCGCGTGGGCGACCCCGCGGCGCACGGCCGTCACCACGACCACGCCACCCGCCAGCCGGGAGGCCACCGCCCGGAAGGCGTCGGGCGTCACGCCCTCCACGCTCACGGCGTCGGAGGGCTCTCGTCCTCGACCCACCGCCGGGGCACGAAGGCGACCGCCGCCACCGCCGCGAGCGCACCGAGCACCCAGGCCCAGCCCCACGCGTCGTCCGCCGGGACGAGCACGTCGCCACCCGGCCCGCCGCTGGCGAGGACCTGGACGGCCACGAACGTCCCGCCGACGCTCGCGACGTAGCCGAACCACCCGACCCACGCCCGCGCCGTCAGCACGATCACGAGGACCAGCGCGACGCACACCAGCAGACCCCAGGGCCGGACGGCGCGGTGCATCACGGTGCCGAGCGTGCCGGCGACGAGCCCCATGCCGAGTGCGGCGAGGGCGCGCCAGAGGGTCGCGGCGGTGGGTGGCTGCACGGCGCTCACGCTACCGGTCGCACACCGGCGGGCCACGTGACGCCCGCGTCCTCGGCGCTCGGGGTGCCCGGGGCGTAGCGGTAGGCCTCGACGGGCAGGAGCGGCGCGAGGACCGCGTTGCTGAGCGCGTAGCAGCCGAGCAGCGCGTCCTCGCCGTCGACGGGCCGCACGGCCTGGACCTGGGTCGCGTGCGCCCGCAGGGCCGCCAGCACCCGGTCACGGACGGGCGCGACGTCGACCACCACGTCGACCTCGTCGTCGGGCACGGCGACGCTCGGCGGCTCGGCGGTCGGGTCCGGCAGCGTCAGCCCTGCGGCCGCGCGCCCCAGCGCCGCACGCACCGCACGGCCTGCGAGCGCGCGCTGCGCACGACGCAGGGCCTGGACCCCGGCGACCGACCACAGCACGACCGGCACGGCGTGCGCCGGTGCGTGCGCGTCGTCCTGACGCGCGGCGAGCTCCAGCGCCAGCATGGTGACCTCGTGCGCGCGCACGTGGTCGGGGTGCCCGTAGCCGCCGCCCGGCTCATAGGTGACCACCACCTGCGGGCGGCGCAGCCGCAGCAGACCCGCCAGCGCGTCGGCGGCCTCCTCGGGAGGCGTGAGGGCGAAGGCGTCCGGCGGGGCGTCGGCGGCGGCACCGGCAAGGCCGGGCGCGAGCCAGGCCATGCCGGAGTCCTCGTACCGCACGTCCGCCGTGACGGCCTCGTCGAGGAAGCCGCTGTCGTGCACGCCGAGCGCGCGCAACGCGCCGCCGAGCTCGTCCTCCCGGTGCTCCGCCAGCGCGGGGCCGTCACCCTCGAGGTGGGCCCACCGGCGGCCGATGACCTCGCCGCGCTCACCGCGCGTCGCGGTCACCACCGTGACGGGCCGACCGGACGCCGCCCACGTCGCGAGGAGGGCGCCGGTCGCGAGCGTCTCGTCGTCCGGGTGGGCGTGCACCGCCAGCAGACCCTCGGTCATCCCTCGTCCTCCGGTCGGTACGTCGGTGGCGGCGTGCGCACGTGGCGGTCGTGCCACGTGCGCATCCGCAGGTCAGGCGCGCTTGTTGCGCGCCGTCTGCCGTGCCCGCTCCGTCTGGTCGAGCACGACCTTGCGGATGCGGACGACCTCCGGGGTGACCTCGACGCACTCGTCCTCGCGCGCGAACTCGAGCGACTCCTCGAGCGTCAGCTTGCGCGGCGGCACCACGTTCTCGAACGACTCCGACGTCGACGACCGGATGTTGTTGAGCTTCTTCTCCTTGGTGATGTTGACGTCCATGTCCTCGTTGCGCGCGTTCTCGCCGACGACCATGCCCTCGTACACCTCGGAGGTCGCCTCGACGAAGAACGTGCCGCGGTCCTGCAGGTTGAGCATCGCGAACGGCGTCGCGACGCCCGAGCGGTCCGCGACGAGCGAGCCGTTGACGCGCGTCTCGATCGGGCCCGCCCACGGCTCGAAGCCCTCGGCGATGGACGACGCGATGCCCGTGCCGCGCGTGTCGGTGAGGAAGCGCGTGCGGAACCCGATGAGCCCGCGCGCCGGGACGATGAACTCCATGCGCACCCACCCGGTGCCGTGGTTGCTCATGGTCTGCATGCGGCCCTTGCGCTGCGCGAGCAGCTGCGTGACCGAGCCGAGGTACTCCTCGGGCACGTCGATCGTCATGCGCTCGGTCGGCTCGTGGACCTTGCCGTCGATCATCTTGGTGACGACCTGCGGCTTGCCGACCGTCAGCTCGAAGCCCTCGCGGCGCATCTGCTCGACGAGGATCGCCAGGGCCAGCTCGCCGCGGCCCTGCACCTCCCACGCGTCGGGACGCTCGGTGGGCAGCACGCGCAGCGACACGTTGCCGATGAGCTCGCGGTCCAGGCGGTCCTTGACCTGACGGGCGGTGACCTTGTGGCCCTTGCCGCCCTTGCCGGCCAGCGGCGAGGTGTTGATCCCGATGGTCATCGAGATCGCGGGGTCGTCGACCGTGATGAGCGGCAGCGGCCGCGGGTCGTCGGGGTCCGTCAGCGTCTCGCCGATCGTGATGTCCTCGATGCCGGCGACGGCGACGATGTCACCGGGCCGGGCCTCGTCGGTCGGCACGCGGTCGAGCGCCTTGGTCTCGAGCAGCTCGGTGATGCGGACGTTCTGCAGCGTGCCGTCGTGGCGTGCCCACGCGACCGTCTGCCCCTTGCGCAGCGTGCCGTTGTACATGCGCAGGAGCGCGAGGCGGCCGAGGAACGGGGAGGCGTCGAGGTTGGTGACGTGCGCCTGCAGCGGCGCGGTCGGGTCGTACGTCGGCGCGGGGATCTGCTCGAGGATCGTCGCGAACAGCGGCTCGAGGTCCGGGCTGTCCGGCATGTCACCGTCGGCCGGCCGCGTGCGCGAGGCCTTGCCGACCTTGGCGGCCGCGTAGACGACGGGCACGTCGAGGATCGCGTCGAGGTCCAGGTCCGGGACTTCCTCGTGCAGGTCCGACGCGAGGCCCAGCAGCAGGTCCGTCGCCTCGGCCACGACCTCCTCGATGCGCGCGTCGGGCCGGTCCACCTTGTTGACCACGAGGATCACCGGGAGCTTGGCCTCGAGCGCCTTGCGCAGGACGAAGCGCGTCTGCGGCAGCGGGCCCTCGGACGCGTCGACCAGCAGGACGACACCGTCGACCATCGACAGGCCGCGCTCGACCTCGCCGCCGAAGTCGGCGTGACCGGGGGTGTCGATGACGTTGATCGTGATGCCGCCGGGCTCCCCGACCTTCGCGGCCGCGGGTCCGGAGTACCGGATCGCGGTGTTCTTCGCGAGGATCGTGATGCCCTTCTCACGCTCCAGGTCGCCCGAGTCCATCGCCCGCTCGTCCACGTGGTCGTGGGCACCGAACGCACCGGACTGCCAGAGCATCGCGTCGACGAGGGTCGTCTTGCCGTGGTCGACGTGCGCGACGATCGCGACGTTGCGCAGGTCGGAACGCACGGCGGCGCCGGTGGCCTGGTCGGTTGCGGGCATGCGGGTACTCATCTCAGCAGGTGGGGGGCGCACCGGGCGCGGCGCAGCGTCCCATGCTACCGCCGTGTCCAGTCCCACCACCATGTGAGATCCGCCGCAGCCGGTTCGAGCACCGGGACGGCGGCCACCACAGGCAGCCCCTCGTCGGTCCCGGCGTCCCGTTCCGCAGCCACGGTGAGGACCGGCGTCCGCACGACCGGCAGGACCGCGCCCCAGGCCAGCAGGCTGTCCGACGCGGTCGCCAGGCCGTCCGCGGCAGCCGCGGCGTCCGGCTGGGCAGCGAGCTCGTCGAGCACCGCGTCGAGCGCCGGGTCGGCGTGCCCCGTGACGTTCGTCGCACCGCCGCTGCGCCAGCGCGCCACGAACGCCGCCACGGGCAGGTCCTCCTGCGCGACGGGCACGAGCGCCGCGTCCCAGTCCTCGGGGCGGGTCCGCAGGGTCTGCGCGCGGTCGGGAGCGTCGACCGGCACGACCTCCAGCCCCATGTCCGCCGCCGCCGCGGTCACGTGCTCGAGCGCGGCCGCGCGCACCGGGTCCGCGGTGTTCGTCAGGACCCGCACGGTGAGCGGCCCGTCGCTCGTGGGCGCCGTCCCTGCCTCCGGCCCGTCCGGGGCTGCGACCGTCGCGGCAGTGCCGACCTGCGCGGCGACCACGTTCGACACCTGCGCCCGTGCCCACAGAGGGCGCACGGCGTCCGCGACCAGACCCTCGCGCGGCACCCCGGCGAGGAACGCGGTGCGCAGCGCCGCGGCCGCTGCGGCGGGGTCCGGAGCGGAGGCGTGCGACGCGGGGTCGAAGACGCCACCGCCCGCCTCCTGCAGTGCGAGCTGGAGCACCGCGTCACCGCCGGTGCCCACCGTGACGTCATCGAGCTTCTCGGCGGCGGCCAGCACGTCCGCCGTGCTCAGGGGCGCGGCGACGTCGACCTCGTCGGCGGCGAGCGCGTCGATCTGGGCGAGCGGGTCGAGGTCCACGCGGACGCGCACGCGGTCGTACGCGGCCGGGGCCACACCGTCGTAGTGCTCGTTGCGGACGACCTCCACGCCCGTGGCGTCCACCCGGGCCAGGACGTAGGGGCCCGTGGTGGTGGTCAGCGACGGGTCGGCCGCCACGTCGGCCGAGCGGCCGGCCGCGCGCCACACCTGCGAGATCCGGGTGAGCGCCGCGCGGTCCTGCTCCCGCACCGCGGTGACGACCGCCTGCGCCCAGGCCTCGGCCTGCGCCGCGACGTCCGCGTCGGTCGCGTCACCCTCCGCGCCGTCGGCGGCGGGACTGGTGGTGGCGGACCCGGTGGTGGCGGACCCGGTGGTCGCGGGCCCGGTGGTCGGGGGCCCGGTGCTCGACGGTTCGGTGGCCGCGGGCACCGTCGTCGCGGGCGCCGTCGCCGCGGGACCGGTCGTCGCGGCGTCGCCGTCGGTCGACGACGTGGCCGTCGGCGTCGGCAGCGCGGGCGCGTCGGGGTCGAGCGCCAGTCTGCCCACGACGTGCGCCGGCAGGTTCACGTCGAGCGCGACCTGCCAGTCCGCGACGGGCGTGTCGTAGACGACGGTCACCGTCGCGTCGTCGACCGTCGGGACGCTCGACGCCCGCGCCAGCGCGGCCGACGCGGCCCCGAACAGCACGACGTCGTCGGGTGTCGTCGCCACCACGCCGTCGGCGTCCAGCTCGGGCACGACCTCGTCGAGCTGACCGCTGCGCGCGGCCCACTCCAGCAGCAGGTCGGCGGGCGTCACGGGTACCCCGTCCGACCAGCGTGCCGTCGGCGCGATCGTGTACCGCACGGTCAGGGGCTCGTCCGCGACCTTCTCCACCGTGCCGAACGACTCGTCGACGCTGACCGTGCCGTCGGGTGCGCGCGTGGTGAAGCCGGACTGCACCAGACCACGCACCAGGACGCTCCCCGGGGCTCGGCCCGCAGCGGTGCCCCCGTTGAGGGAGGCGAACGGCAGGTCCACCGAGACCACGACGGTCCCCGCCCGCGCGGGGTCCACGGGGTCGGACGTGCAGGCGGCGAGCGTGCCGAGCGCCAGCGTGAGGGCGACCGGACCCGCCACCGCGCGCCCGACCAGGCGCCCGCGTCCCCCGCGGCGGCTCGCACGGACCCGCACGTGCGGCTCCCCCGCGCGCCGTCCCGCCGACCCCGTGCCCATCAGCTGCACGTTCGTTCCCGTCACCCGTCCGCCTCCCGCATCGCGTCCACGACTCGCCCGCCCGCTGTCCTCGCCCGGGACCCTGCCACGCCCACCCGTGCATCGGCGCCCGGACGCGCGGACTTAACCCCACGAGAACCCCGAATCGGCACGATCGCACCGCACCGGAGCGTCCCGGTACACACCGGGCACACGCAGGGCACACGCAGGCGCACGCAGAGCACGCGCAGGCGCACGCAGAGCACGCGCAGGCGCACGCAGAGCACGCGCAGGGCACCCGGCGTGCGCTCCGTGACAATCCCGGGTGGGACGACGACGCCCGGCCACCGTTCGGTGACCGGGCGTCGCAGCCAGCGTCGGTCCGTCAGACGCCGGTGCCGGGCGTCCGCTCGTTGTCGATCTCGCCGATCGCCACGCTGTCGTGCCGGGCGGCGTCGGCGGCCTGCCGCGCCTCCTCGGCCTCGAGCTCGGCTCTCTGCTCCTCGAGCAGCGCGTCCCGCGCGACCCTCCGGTCGCGCTGCGCCTCGGGATCCGGAACGGGCACGGCGGCGATCAGCCGCTGCGTGTACGGGTCCTGCGGGTCGTGGACGACCTGCGCGGCCTCGCCCACCTCGACCAGCCGGCCGTTGCGCATGACCGCGATGCGGTCGGACAGGATCTCGACGACGGCCAGGTCGTGGCTGATGAACAGGCACGCGAACCCGTGCTCGCGCTGCAGCTCCTGGAACAGGTCGAGGACGGCGGCCTGGACGGACACGTCGAGCGCGGACGTCGGCTCGTCGGCCACCAGCAGTCGCGGCTCGAGCGCGAGCGACCGCGCGATGCCGACGCGCTGACGCTGACCGCCCGACAGCTCGTGCGGGTAGCGGTTGCGCATCGCGCGCGGCAGCCGCACCTGGTCGAGCAGCCGCTCGATCTCGCGCTGCGCCGCCTGCCCCTTGACGCCCCGGTGCAGCAGCAGCGGCTCAGCGATGGACTCACCGATCGGCAGGCGCGGGTTCAGCGAGGAGCCCGGGTCCTGGAAGACGATCCCGACCTTGGTGCGCAGCGGCTTGAGGTCCTTGTTCGACGCACCGACCATGTCCTGGCCGACGATCTTCAGCGACCCGCTCGTGACGGGCAGCAGCCCGACCACGGCGCGGCCGATCGTCGTCTTGCCCGAGCCGGACTCCCCGACCAGGCCCACGACCTCGCCCTGGCGGATCTGCAACGAGACGCCGTCGACGGCGCGGAACGTCGGCGTACGGCGCCGGCCGGGGTACTCGATGACGATGTCCTGCGCGTCGAGCGCGAGCGGCTCGTCGCCGTCGGCCGGCGGGGCCGGCGCGTCGACGGGTGCCGTCGTGGTCGCCGGCCGCGCGGCGTACGCGGCCGCCCCCTTGCCCAGGTGCGGGACGGCCTCCAGCAGCTTGACGGTGTACGGGTGCTGGGGATTGCGGAAGACGTCGAGGGCCGGCCCCTGGTCGACGATCCGACCGTCCTTCATCACGATGATCTTGTCGGCCATGTCGGCGACGACGCCCATGTCGTGCGTGATGAGCACGATGCCCGCGTCGATCCGCTCGCGCAGGTCGCGCATGAGCTTGAGGATCTCGGCCTGGACCGTGACGTCGAGCGCCGTGGTGGGCTCGTCGGCGATCAGCAGCTTGGGGTCGCACGCCAGGGCCTGCGCGATCATCGCGCGCTGCCGCTGCCCACCGGAGAGCTGGTGCGGGTAGGAGTCGACGCGCTTGTCGGGGTTCGGCAGGTCGACGAGCCGCAGCAGCTCGACGGCACGCTCGCGCGCCTCGGCGGGGCCGATCTCGAAGTGCGCGCGCAGGGTCTCGACGATCTGGAAGCCGATCGTGAAGACCGGGTTCAGCGCGGTCATCGGCTCCTGGAAGATCACCGCGATCTCCTTGCCGCGGATGCGGCGCAGACGGCTCGTCGGCATGCCGACGAGCTCACGGTCGTCCAGCTTCGCGGACCCGCGGGCGCGCCCGTTCGGGGGCAGCAGACCCAGCAGCGCCATCGAGGACTGCGTCTTGCCCGAGCCGGACTCGCCGACGATCGCGAGCACCTCACCGGGGTGAACGTCGTAGCTGACGTCGGCCGCGGCCGGGTACCACGTGCCGTCGACGTAGAAGTCGACGCCGAGGTCCCGCACCGACAGCACGGGCTCGTCGGTACGGGTGGGGACGGGAGGCGTGTCGAGTGCCACCGTTCAGCGTCCTTCCTGCACGCGCGCCGTCGGCCCGGTGGGGGCGGCGTGGTGCCGGTCTGCGAGCATGGTCACGTGGGAGCCACGCAGGAGTTCACGTCGGGTTACGGGCGCGTCCTGACCCTCGCCGGTGCGGCGATCGGGCTGGTCGCGCTCGTGTCGGTCACGGTGCAGGACGGCGCGGGCGAGGCGCTGCGCGCGCTGCCGCTCGTCGGCCTGGTCGTGGTCGTGCTGTGGGCGCTGTTCTGGCGACCCGGTGTGGAGGTGTCCGACGGCGAGGTCGTCGTGCGCAACGTGCTGAGCACCGTGCACGTCCCGTGGCCCACGTACCGCGAGGTCGTGTACGGCTGGTCGCTCGTCGTGCGGACCAGCGACGGCGACGTGACGGTGTTCGCCGCACCCCGCGCGAGCGCCACGGCCCGCCGGGTCCGCCGAGGTCGCGCACCGCTGCCCGGCGCCGCACCGCTGCCCGGCGCCGTGCCGCCGCCCGGCCGCCCGGTGCGCTCGCTGCAGGCGACCGCCGAGAGCGTCGGCGCGGCCATCGAGGCCCGGCACGACGCGCTGGTCGCCGCGGGCCACCTCGACGGAGCGCAGCGTGTCGCCGTCGAGCGGGGCGTGACGACGACGCGCCGCGTGCACGTCGTGACGGTGGGCGCCGTCGCGGTGCTCGCCGCGGTGAGCGTCGCCGTGCTGACCGCCGGCTGATCCGCCGCGGCCCGGCGTCGGCACCGCGGTCACGAGCCCATGCCAGCGTTGCGGACGTCGTCCACCGGCCGCACGGTCGAGGCGTTCGCGCGGGCGACCGAGCCGTCCGCCTCCATCGCCTTGGCCATCTTGCGCTCCGAGGGGATGCGCTTCTGGCGCGGGTCGAACGCGTCGCGCAGGCCGTCGCCGATGAAGTTGATGCTCAGCGCGATCACCACGATGAACAGGCCCGGCCACCAGAACAGCCAGGGCCGCGTGGCGAACGCCTGCTGGTACTGGTTGATGAGCTGGCCGAGCGAGATCTCGGGCGACTGCACGCCGAAGCCGAGGAACGACAGCGCCGTCTCGAGCAGGATCGCCGAGCTCATGAGCAGCGTGACGGACACGATGACCGTGCCGATCGCGTTCGGCAGGATGTGCTTGAAGATGATGCGCATGTTGCTCGCGCCGGCGACCCGGGCCGCGTCGACGAACTCGCGCTCGCGCAGCGACAGGAACTCACCGCGCACGAGGCGCGCGAGGGTCGTCCACAGGATCAGGCCCATCGCGATCGCGAAGACCAGGCCGCTGACACCGCCGGCGATCTTGCCGACGACCGCGCCGATGACGATCGTCGGGACCGTGATCACCAGGTCCGTCAGCCGCATGAGCAGGGTGTCCGAGCGGCCGCGCAGGAACCCGGACGCAGCACCCACCGTGATGCCGATGACGGCCGAGACGGTGCCGATCACGACCATCACCATGAGCGACGTCTGCACGCCTGCCATGACGCGCGCGAAGATGTCGCGCCCGATCTCGTCCTGACCGAACGGGTGCTCGCCGATCGCGAAGCCGGAACCCCCGAGCCAGGTCGGCAGGGACATCGACGGGCGACCCGCGTCGACGACCGACGGCGTCTCGTACGGCGTCCACTGCCACCAGCCGTGGACCGGGCCGACGCCCACGGACGTCAGCGCCAGCAGGGTCGTCAGGCCGAGCATGACCAGGCCGAGGATCGCGCCCTTGTGCCGGAAGAACCGGCGTCGGACGATCTGGCCCTGGGAGAGGCCCTCGACCTCCTTGAGCTCGATCTCGTTCTCGACGTGCTCGTCGAGCGGCGAGCCGGAGGGGGGTGTCATCGGGATGCTCATGCGTCCAACCGGATCCGGGGGTCGATCGTCGCGTACACGATGTCCGCGACGATGTTGGCGATGATGGCAAGGGTCGCGGTCACGAGCAGGTAGGCCATGACCGGCTCGATCTCGGCCTGCTCCAGGGACCTGACGAACAGCTGGCCCATGCCGGGCCGCGCGAAGACCGCCTCGGTGATGATCGCCCCGCCGATCAGGGTGATGATGTCGATCGGGACGACCGTCGCGAGCGGGATCAGCGCGTTGCGGAAGCCGTGCCGCACGATGACCAGCCGCTCCGGCAGGCCCTTGGCCCGCGCCGTACGGATGTAGTCCTGGTTCATCACCTCGAGCATGCTCGAGCGCGAGTACCGCGTGTACGACGCGAACGCGATGAGGACGAGCGTCGCGGTCGGCAGCGCGAGGTGCGTGAACGAGTCCAGCACCTGCACCCAGTAGTTGCCCCCGAGGTTGGGCGTCCGGTCGCCGAACGTGGGGATGGGACGTCCGCTCAGCGCCTTGAAGTACGGGCCCCAGACCTGCATGACCTGGTCGACGAAGATCAGGAAGCCCATCACCACGGCCACCGCGGCACCGACGTGCGCGGACAGGCGCCAGTCCGCACCGCCGTACAGCCGTCCGGCGAGGTAGCCGATGCCTGCCGCGAGGAGGCCGAGGCCCAGCATCAGCCAGTGCGACTCCGTGATCGAGTCGAACACGATCTGCATCGGGAAGTAGAGGACGACGCCCAGCGCGACCACCGTCAGCGCCGTCCACAGCGCCCGACGGTTGTGCAGACCGGCGAAGACCCCGACGACCGCGAAGGCGGTGCCGGCCCCGAGCACGAGCAGCAGGACCGGACCGATGTGCGGCCTCTCCCACCAACCCGAGAGCTGGACGTAGGCCAGGAGCGCGATGTTCGCGGCGGCGGCGATGGCGAAGACCTGCAGCCGCCGCACGGCGGTGCCACCGATCGCGAGCGACCACAGCAGGCCGACGAGCAGCGACGCCCCGATGATCACGGGCCACGCGACCACCGGGTCACGCAGGAAGTCGTTGAAGCCGATGGCGGCCCACTGCTTGAGCAGGACGGCGACCCAGAACGACGGCAGCGAGAACAGCAGGAACGACAGGAAGATGATGATGTAGTCGAACGCGCTGTACTGGCGCAGCGCCGAGACGATGCCGACGGTCACCCCGAGGATCACGGCGAGGAGCGTCGCGGTGGACACGAGCTCGAGCGTGGAGCCGATCGCGTGCGTCAGCAGGCTGTTCACGTCGCGGCCGGAACGCCAGGCGACGCCGAGGTCTCCCTGGAGCAGGTTGCCGAACCACTGGAAGAACCGGACGACCACGTTGACGTCGAGGTCCAGGTCGGCGATCCGCTGGTCGATGAGCTGCTGCTTGTTGGGTGCAGTGCTCTCGATCAGATCCTGCAGGGGGTCGATCGCGCGATCGACGAGCAGGTACATGAGGAAGAGCGCCACGAAGAGCGTGGCGATCCCGGCCGCGATGCGGCGGAAGAGGAAGTTCAGCACGGAGGGCTACCTCGGGTGGGACGGGAAGCCGGTCGTCCGGGATCGTATCCCGCTGACGCCCGGTAGGTGTGGGACGCGGTATGGGACGCACGTTGGTGCTGACGCACGGCGAGGGCGCCGGGGGTCGCAACCCTCGGCGCCCTCGTCGTGCGGTGAACCGCTCGGGCCCCGGCGCGGGTGCGCCGGGGCCCGACGGGTCACTCGGTAGCGCCCTCGGTGGCCGCCTCGCCGGCGGACCACTCCCAGAAGCCGTAGAAGATCGTCGGGGCGATCGCCAGCTTCGACACGTTGCCGATCTTGGCCGGGTTCCAGGCGGTGACGCCCGGGTGCTGGAAGATCGTCACGCCGAAGGCGTCGTCGACGAGGTGCTTCTCGACCTCACCGAGGATCCGCTCCTGCTCGGCAGGGTCGGTCTCGACCTGGAGGTCGTCGAACAGCGCGTCCACCTCGGGGTTGGAGTACCCGAAGTAGTTGTTCGTCGCGCCGGTGCGGTAGTTCGCGTCCGACTCGGTGACGGCGGTCGCGGTCGACTGCCAGCCGAACAGGGCCGCGTCGTAGAAGGACGTGGCGTTCGACAGGTCGGTGCCCCAGTCCGTCTGGACCGTGTAGGCCACGACGTCGAAGCCGGCCTCGGCGGCCGAGCCCTTGATGAGCTCGAACTGGTTCACGCGGCGCGTGTTGTTCGGGTCGAAGAGCATGCGGACCTGCACGCTCGGCACGCCGGCCTCGGCCAGCAGCGCCTTGGCGCCGTCGATGTCGACCTCGCCGTACGCCTCGCCCTGGCCGTTCGCCTCAATGATGCCGTCGTACATCGGCGAGCCGGGGACCTGCGTGAAGGAGTTGCGCACCTCGGCGTCCGGGTTCAGCGGGACGATGAGGTCCGAGACGATCTTCTCGCGCGGGATGGTCTTGAGGAACGCCTGGCGGACCTTCTTGGCCTTCTCGGCGTCGCCACCGTAGGTCGCGGCGTCGAACGGACCGCCGTTGCCCTGCTGGAGGTCGACGTGCTCGTACGTGCCCTCGATGTTGGTCTCGACCTCGAGCGAGTCGATCGCCTCGAGCGCCTTGAGGACGTCCGCGGTCGACTGCGGGCTGATGAGGTCGACCTCACCGTTCTGCAGCGCCTGGACCTGGCCCATCGGGTCGCCGTTGTAGCGGACCGTGACCTTCTCGAAGACGGCCGTCTTGTCACCCTCGTAGTCGGGGTTGGCCGTCAGCGTGAGGTACTGCTCCTCGACGAACTCCGTGATGGTGTACGGGCCCGACGTGACGAGCAGCTGCGGGTCGTCCGGCAGGGACGCGAAGTTCCAGTCGTCGCTCCAGACCGCAGCGATCTTCGACAGGTCCTCGACGTTCCCGTCCTGGATCGCGGCGACGAGCGCGTCGGTGGCCTCCTGCGCGTCCTCGATGCCGAGGGCGCGCTGCGCGACGATGTGCGCGGGGAGGTTGTTGTCGATCGCCGTCTCCCAGTCCGCGAACGGCTTGGAGTAGACGAGCGTGATCGAGTCGCCGTCGATCTCCGGCGTCTCCTCGATCAGCGCGACGGAGGGGCTGGCGGCGTCGAAGTAGACACCGGCGTCCAGCGCCTCCTGGTTGGTGACGTTGCCCTCGTCGTCGTACTCGGGCTCGACGTTGTTGAACTTGCCGCTCTGCGCGGCCCACTCCAGCAGGAGGTCCGCAGGACCAGCCGAGACGCCGTCCGACCACTTCGCGGTGTCCGCGTAGGTGTAGGTGATCGTCAGCGGGTCGTCGGAGACCTTCTCGTAGGTGCCCCACGACTCGTCCATGACCAGCTCGAGGTCCTGGTTGTAGTCGTTGAACCGCGAGTTGGCCATGTACGTGATGATGTTGTTGGCCGTCGCGTTGCCCGTGATGCTCTCGCCGTTGAAGGACGAGAAGGGCTGGTTCCAGGCGATGTTGATCGCGGTGTCGGTGTTGATACCCGCGTTGTCGTCGTCGCCGGCACCCTCGTCGGCAGCGCCCGTGCAGGCCGCGAGCGCGAGCACGCTGACCGAAGCGACCGACGCGAGGACAGCCTTGCGTGTGATCCTCAATGTTCCTCCTGAGACGTGGTGGACGTGGCCGCGCGGCCCCGCGAGTCGACGTGGAGCCCGGGCGCACTCGTCCGCATGAATCGGGGCCACGGTAGCCCCGAGCGCCGGGACATTGGCGACATGGACGCGTGCCCATGTCGATCGTTATGTGATTGATACTGGTCAGTACCGTCCAGCATACGAGACGCGGAGAGCGGAAACGCCCCCGAAACGGCCCGGACACATCCCACGTTCGGGTGGTCCGGGACGGGTGGACGTCCGCGACGACCTTCCGATCTGCTACGGCGGCCGTGCGGGGCCGCGCCCGGGGCTCATCCGTCGGCCTGCCGGTCCTGCCAGGTGCACAGGCACGAGCGGTTGCCGTCCGCGTCCGCGAGCACCCAGAAGCTGGGGGCCTGCGAGTCGTCGACGACCCGGCCCCCTGCTGCCACGGCGGCGTCGATGCGGCCACGCACCTGGCCCGGGTCGACCCACACGTCCAGGTGCCACCGCTGGCGCGGCTCGTCGGAGCCCGACGCCTGGAACCACACCGGCGGGTGCGCGCCGGCCGGGTCGCGGACCTCGTCCGGCGCGCCCGCCCGCCGCTCGTAGCCGAGGAACGCCTCCCAGAACGGCAGGACGGCACCCGCGTCGGGCGCGTCCAGCGCGAGCTCGACGCTCTGCAGACCGGACCCGTCAGGGACCAGACCCGCCTCCCCCGCCAGTCGCGACACGGTCCCGGCGAGCTCGACGTCGCGCTGCGTCACCCCGTCCGCGTCATGGCTCCACAGCCGGACGTCGACATGCCCCCAGCGCAGGTCGATGTCCGGGTGGTGGTCCGCCTGCTCGGCGGCGGCGCCGATCGCGTCGACGAGCGCGAGACCAGCCGCGAACCCCCCGGTCGGGACACGGGTCCGCAGCCCGTCGCTCAGATGTACCCAGCCGGCCAGGCCGGCGTCCGCGATCTGCTGACCCGTGAGCGTCGTCGCCATACGGGCATGGTGGCGCAGTCCGCCGCGTCGTGCCCGCCGAACTGGTCACCCGCCCTGACCGCGGCACGTGCGCCCGACGCGTCAGCCGTCGGCCCCACGGCAGACTGGGCCCGTGGACGACCTGCACGTCTCGGCGGGGCCCGGCGCCCCCGCGGGCCTCACCGTGCCCGCGGCCGAGCTGCTCGAGCAGTTCTCCCGCGCGTCCGGGCCGGGCGGGCAGGGCGTCAACACCACCGACTCCCGCGTGCAGCTCAGCATCGACCTCGGCACCACGACCGCGCTGGACGACGCCCAGCGCGCGCTCGTCCTCGACCGGCTCGCGGCCCGGCTGTCGGGCACCGTCCTGACGATCAGCGCCGCCGAGCACCGGTCCCAGCGGCAGAACCGCGCCGCGGCGAGAGCGCGCCTGGCCGAGCTCCTCCGGGAGGCCGTCGCCCCGCCGACCCCGCGCCGCCCCACCCGGCGCACGCGCGGGTCCCAGCGTCGTCGCCTCCAGGACAAGCGCGAGCGCTCCGCCCTCAAGCAGGACCGCCGCGCTCCCCGCGCCGACTGAGCACCCGGTGGAGCGGACTGGACCACGTCATCCCGCCGGTCGACCGGACCTCGTCGGGACGACGGAGGCGCGCCAGGTCCTCAGCCGCTGGACAGTGGTGCCGGGCAACCCCGCCGCAGCCAGGAACGCGTCGATGTCCAGGCCACCGAGAGCGTCACGGAACGCGCCCTCGGTACACGACCCACGACGGGCCAGGATCGCCTCGCGCAGCGGCTCGTCGTTCGCGCGCCCCGCGGCCTGCGCGAGCGCGTCGGCGTTGCGCACCGTCTCGAGGTAGTCGTCGACGATCGCGTCCGGATCCGCGCCGACGAGGCGGAGCAGGAGCATCGCGACGAGGCCGGTCCGGTCGCGTCCCGCCATGCAGTGGAAGAGGACGCCGCCCTCGTCGGCGTCAGCGACGGCGGCGAGCGCCGCGCCGGCCCGCTCGGGCATCGCCGCGAGGTGAGGAAGGAAGTACGCCGCCGTCCCCCACAGACCGTTGTCCGCGTAGCCACGCCAGAAGTCGACGTTCTCCAGCCCGTCCAGGTCGACGTGGACGGTCGCCAGCCAGTCGGGCCGGCGACTCCGGTCCCGCTCCCGTTCGGCGTCCTGCCGCAGGTCGACGACAGTGCGGACACCGAGGTCGTGGAGCTCGTCCCACCCCCGCGCCGTGACGGCGTCGACGTTCTCGGAGCGGAAGAAGACCCCGCACGGGGTGGTGCCGCCGCCCGTCAGGGGCAGGCCGCCGAGATCCCGGGCGTTCACCAGACCCTCGACCCTCAGCGCTCGCACGGGGCAAACCTAGAGCGCTGCCCGCCAGGCAGACACCGCAGAGGAGCGCCGCCCGGCTCCGCGGAGGAGCCGGAACCCCACCGCGTGGTACCCGTGCGGATGACGGGTCGGGACCGAGCTAGACGTTGAAGCGGAACTCCACCACGTCGCCGTCGTGCATGACGTAGTCCTTGCCCTCGATGCGCGCCTTGCCGGCCGCGCGGGCGGCCGCGACCGAACCGGCCTCGACGAGGTCGTCGAACGAGATGACCTCCGCCTTGATGAAGCCCTTCTGGAAGTCCGTGTGGATGACGCCCGCGGCCTGCGGGGCGGTCCATCCCTGACGGATCGTCCAGGCGCGCGACTCCTTGGGGCCGGCCGTGAGGTACGTCTGCAGGCCGAGGGTGTGGAAGCCGACCCGGGCGAGCTGGTCCAGACCGGACTCCTCCTGGCCGTTGGCCTCGAGCATCTCGCGGGCCTCGTCCTCGTCCAGCTCGGCGAGCTCGGACTCGAACTTGGCGTCGAGGAAGATCGCGTCGGCCGGCGCGACCAGCGCCCGCAACCGCTCCTGCATCGCGGTGTCGGCCAGGCCCTCGTCGTCGGTGTTGAAGACGTAGATGAACGGCTTGGCCGTCATGAGCTGCAGCGCCCGTACGTGCTCGTCGTCGGCCAGGCCGGCGGCGAACAGCGTCTGCCCGGTCTCCAGCACCGCGTACGCGCGCTTCGCGGCGTCGAGCACCTCGGGGTCCGTCTTCTTGCCGCGGACCTCCTTCTCGAGGCGCGGGATCGCGTTCTCGAGGGTCTGCAGGTCGGCCAGGACGAGCTCGGTGGCGATGATCTCGATGTCGCCCGCAGGATCGACCTTGCCGCTGACGTGCACGACGTCAGGGTCCGCGAAAGCGCGGGTGACCTGGCAGATCGCGTCCGCCTCACGGATGTTGGCGAGGAACTTGTTGCCCAGGCCCTCGCCCTCGCTCGCGCCCTTGACGATGCCCGCGATGTCCACGAAGGACACGGTGGCGGGCAGGATCCGCTCGGAGCCGAAGATCTCCGCCAGCTTCCCCAGACGCGGGTCCGGCAGCGGGACGACGCCCACGTTCGGCTCGATCGTCGCGAACGGGTAGTTCGCCGCGAGGACCTGGGCGCGCGTCAGCGCGTTGAAGAGGGTGGACTTGCCGACGTTGGGCAGGCCGACGATGCCGATGGTGAGAGCCACGGGCGTCGAGTCTACGCAGCCGGCTCGCGACCACCGACCGCGCGGACCCGCCACCCGTCGTGCGTCACGTGAAGGAACGCATCCGCTGCAGCAGGTCCGGGCCCCGACGCTCGAGCATCGAGCCGCCCAGCCGGACGCCGCCCAGCAGGGCGAGCACACCGCTCACGGCGCCGACCGCGACGGCCGCCCACCCCAGCGCCGCGGACTCCCGGACGACCGACAGCAGCGCGAGCACGGCCACCGGCGCCCCGATCGTCCCCACCGCGACGAAACCCGCGAACTGCGAGGTGAACGCCGCGGCGCTCGCACCCTGCTTGGTGCCGAACGGGTTCTCCCCCGGCAGCTGCACCGGGTACACGACCGCGGCCGACACGACGCTCGCACCACCGAGCGCGATGAGCAGCAGGCCCACGCCGGCGCCCAGCAGGGCCGGCAGCGCGTCCCACCGGTCGGCGTACCAGACCGTGCCGACGACCATGACCGTGGTCATGACGAGCCCGATCGTGCCGGCGACGACCACGCGCCCCCAGCGGTCGGCCGCGCCGCGCAGCGGCGCCGCGAGGTGCGTCCAGAACGCCGTGCCGTCGTACGCCACGTCCGCCGAGATGCTCCAGCCGACCGTGAAGGCCGCGACCGGGCCCGCCACCAGGACGATCGCGCTGCCCGGGTTCGAGAACGCGAGCAGGACGGGCAGGACCGGCACGATGATGACCGCGACCGCGTACCGCGGGTCGCGCACCCAGTACGACGCGGCGCGCGCCGCGACCGCACCGGTCTGCGTCGCCGGCAGCCGGCCGAACCAGCCCAGCCCGCGCGACTGAGCGCTGCCGCCCTCGCCGACCGGGTCGGTCAGCGTGCGGTCCAGCGCCCAGGACCACACCCGCAGCGCGAGGACGATCGTCAGGAGCACGACCAGCAGGCGCAGCGCGAGAGCACCCCACTCGCCCGCGACGACCGCGGGTGCGAACGCCCAGGGAGCACCGAACGGCGTCCACGCCAGGACACGCGCGGCGGCCGAGATCCCCTCGACCCCCGTCGCGGCACCCGTGAACGCGCTCGTGATCGGGCCCAGGAAGATGAACGGCAGGACCGCCAGCGCGGCGACGACCTCACGCACGCGCCGCCGCCCGATCACCGGCGCGAGCGCCGTCGTCGTGGCTCGCGCGCCGATCGTGCAGGTGAGCACGGCGAGCACCGCCCCCACGAGCGCCGCGACGGCTGCCACGGGCGTGCGCCACCAGGCCAGCGGGGTGGCGAGCGCACCCAGCGCGGTCACCAGCCCGGGGATGCCGATGAGACCGGCGATCGTCAGCCCCACGAGCAGGTCGCGGCGCGTCACGCCGAACGTGACGAAGCGCCGCGGGTCGAGCGTCGCGTCGACGCCGAAGGCCACCAGCGGGACCAGCCACCAGCCGGCGACGACGAGCGACCCCACGACGACGAGGATGTCGGCGCGCAGCGCGACCTCGACGAACCCCAGCGCGACCGAGCCCGCGACGGCGGCCGCGGCGAACGACAGGCCGTAGAGGGCGGCGACGATCAGGCCGATCACCTGCCAGACGCTGCGGCGCAGGCCGTTGCGCAGCAGGGTCAGCTTCAGTCGGACGAGGTGCGCAACCACGCGATGCCCTCCCCGGTGATCCGACCGCCGACGAGCTCGACGAAGCGCTCCTCCAGCGAGCTGCCTGCGCGCACGTCGTCGACCCTGCCGGCGGCCAGGACGTGCCCGTCGGAGATGACCGCCACGTGGTCGCACATGCGCTGCACGAGGTCCATGACGTGCGACGACACGACGACGGTGCCACCCCCGGCGACGTACTGGTGGAGGATCTCGCGGATGTTCGCCGCGGACACCGGGTCGACGGCCTCGAACGGCTCGTCCAGCACCAGGACGCGCGGCGCGTGCACGAGCGCGCACGCGAGCGCGATCTTCTTCGTCATGCCCGCGGAGTAGTCGACGACGAGCGTGTCGCGGGCCTCCTCGAGGCCGAGCGCCGCCAGGAGGTCGCCCGTGCGCGACACGACGGTCGCGCGGTCCAGGCCCTGCAGCAGCCCCGCGTACGTCACGAGCTGCGCGCCCGAGAGCCGGTCGAACAGCCGCACCCCGTCGGGCAGCACCCCGAGGATGCGCTTGGCCTCCACGGGGTGGGCCCAGATGTCGACGCCGTGCACGAGCGCGGTACCCGCGTCGGGGCGCAGGAGACCCGTCGCCATCGAGAGCGTGGTCGTCTTCCCTGCGCCGTTCGGGCCGACGAGGCCGTAGAACGAGCCGGCGGGGATGACGAGGTCGATGCCGGCGACGGCGATCTTCTGCCCGAAGCGCCGCCACAGTCCGTGCAGCGCGATCGCGGGCGAGCCGGGGACGGCGCCGGGACCTGGGAGGGGAGATGGCGTGGTCACACGCCGACACTAGGGCGGGCGACGCGCTGACGTATCGGTCGCGCGGCTGAGGTTGCGCTCCGTCCGGGGACGGGGACGGGCGGGCCTCGCCGCAACTGTCGGAGGCTCCTGACAGGGTGGGCCCATGCTCATCGGGTCCACCTCCACCTCCACTGCCACTGCCACCGCCACTGCCGCTGCCACCGCTGCCGTCTCCGGACCGGGCTCGGGCGCGGTCGTCCTCGCGCTCGTCGCCGGGCTCGTCGTGGGCGCGGCCGTGGCGTGGTCGCTGGCCTCGGCGCGGGCGACGCGCGCGACCTCGGAGCGCGTGCGCGCCGCGGAGGTCGGGGCAGCGCGCGCGCACGCGCTGCTGGAGGCGGAGCGCGCCGGCGCCGGTGACCGGTTCCGGGCGCTGGCGGACGAGGCGCTGGCCGCGACCAGCGAGCAGTTCCTCGCCCTGGCTCACCAGCGGCTCGCGGCCGAGCACCAGACGCAGGTGGGCGAGCTCGCGCAGCGCGAGCAGGCGGTCCGCGCGATGGTCGAGCCGCTCGCCCGCACGCTCGACCAGGTCCGTTCGGAGCTGGTCGAGACGGAGCGCGCACGCGTCGAGGGCAACGCGGCGCTCGGGGAGCAGGTGCGCGCGATGCGGGCGGCGTCCGAGCAGCTGCGGGGCGAGACGTCGCAGCTCGTCACGGCACTGCGCTCGTCGCAGGTCCGCGGGCGGTGGGGCGAGGTGCAGCTGCGGCGCGTCGTCGAGGCCGCGGGGATGCTCGCACACGTCGACTTCGTCGAGCAGGAGCAGGTGCGCACCGACGACGGGCTGCAGCGCCCGGACATGGTGGTGCGCCTCGCGGGCGGCAAGCAGGTCGTCGTCGACGCCAAGGTCGCGTTCCTGGGGTTCCTCGACGCCGCGCAGACGGACGACGAGACGGTGCGCGCCCAGCGGCTCGCGGCGCACGCGCGGCACGTGCGCAAGCACGTCGACGACCTCGCCTCCAAGCGCTACTGGGACCAGTTCGCCCCCGCGCCGGAGTTCGTCGTGATGTTCGTGCCCGCCGAGTCGTTCCTGCACGCGGCGGCCGACCAGGACCCGACGCTCATCGAGTACGCGTTCGAGCGCAACGTCGTCATCGCGACGCCCGTCACGCTGCTCACGCTGCTGCGGACCGTGGCGTACGCGTGGCGACAGGACGCGTTGGCCGCCAACGCGCAGCAGGTGCTCACGCTCGGCAAGGAGCTGCACGGGCGGCTCGCGACGATGGGCACGCACCTCGCCCGGCTGGGCCGGTCCATCGACGCCGCCGCAGGCGCGTACAACCAGGCCGTCGGGTCGCTGGAGTCACGCGTCCTGGTCAGCGCCCGGCGGTTCGCGGACCTGCACGTGGTCGACGGCGACCTGCCGACGCCCCCGCCGGCGGACCCGCGACTGACGGCGCTGAGCGCACCGGAGCTCGTCGCCTCGGCCGCGGACCAGGTCGTCGCGCTGGACGACCTCGTCCTCGGGAGTCGCAGCGCCGCACGCGACGACCGCGACCTCGCGGACCAGGCCCCGCGGCCGGCCCGCGCCGAGGACGCGTCGAGCGCGTGACGCTCAGACGGGCTGGACGTCCAGGCGACGACGACCGTCGGGGCGTGGGCGACCGGTCGGCTCCCCCGCTGCCTTGAGGTCGGCGCGCAGCTCGCGCGGCAGCGAGAACATGAGGTCCTCCGTCGCGGTGCGGACCTCCTCGACGTCGGCGAAGCCGTGCCCGGCGAGGAACGCCAGGACGTCCGACACGAGGATCTCGGGCACCGAGGCACCCGATGTCACGCCGACGGTCGTCGCGCCCTCCAGCCAGGCCGGGTCGATCTCGGCAGCCTTGTCGACGCGGTAGGACGAGCGAGCGCCTGCGTCGAGCGCGACCTCGACGAGGCGCACCGAGTTCGACGAGTTGGCGGACCCGACCGTGATGACGACGTCGCACGCCGGCGCGAGCTTCTTCACGGCGACCTGGCGGTTCTGCGTCGCGTAGCAGATGTCGTCGCTCGGCGGGTCCTGCAGGTGCGGGAACCGCACACGCAGCCGACGGACCGTCTCCATCGTCTCGTCGACCGAGAGCGTCGTCTGCGAGATCCACATCACCCGCTCCGGGTCGCGGACCTCGACGTGGTCCGCGTCCGCCGGCGAGTTGACGACCTGGATGTGCTCCGGGGCGTGCCCCTGCGTGCCCTCGA
The DNA here is from genome assembly GCF_024508315.1 of Cellulomonas xiejunii. Lineage (NCBI taxonomy): Bacteria > Bacillati > Actinomycetota > Actinomycetes > Micrococcales > Cellulomonadaceae > Cellulomonas > Cellulomonas xiejunii. The sequence continues at coordinate 1,061,767 of NZ_CP101987.1, read as the reverse complement.
CCTCCTCGTGCCCCTCGTGGCCGATGAGCAGGATGTCGAAGTCGTCGGCCGCGAACCGCACGGCCTCCTTGTGGACCTTCGTCACCAGGGGGCACGTTGCGTCGATGGTCTTCAGGTTGCGCGCCGCGGCAGACGCCTTGACCGCCGGCGAGACACCGTGCGCGGAGAACACGACACGCGCACCCTCGGGGACCTGGTCGGTCTCGTCGACGAAGACGGCGCCGCGGGCGGCCAGCGTGTCGACGACGTGGCGGTTGTGCACGATCTCCTTGCGGACGTACACGGGTGCGCCGTAGTGCTCGAGCGCCTTCTCCACGGCGATGACCGCGCGGTCGACACCCGCGCAGTACCCGCGGGGTGCCGCGAGCAGCACGCGCTTGCGCGCCGGGGGCACGTCGGCGCGGAGGTCAGGGCCGGGGGCGGTCGAGGTCACCGGTCCAGTCTAGGCCGGGCGTCCCGGACGACCCGGGTGACGGCGGCCACCGTCACCTGACCTCCACGACTCCACCTGCTCCCCCCGCGCCTCCCGACGCCCCCGCAGGCGCCTCGCCCGCGAGACCGGGCTCAGGTCGCTCACGGCACCGCGTGAGCGAGCCGCGCCCGGTCCCGCGAGGTCCGTGTCCCACGGACCGGGACGCGCACCCGTGGTCGGCGCTGTCGGGGGCGTGCGGCAGGCTGGGGGCGTGCAGGACGAGACGAGCGCAACCGCCGCGGCACCCGCCGCACCCACGAGCGCCCCGCTGCCGCTCCCGCTCAAGGCCGCGGACACGACACCCGAGCGGCCGTGGCCGGTGCGGCACCTCGCGCCCAAGGTCGCGGACTACGTCGCCCGCATGCCGCCGGTGTGGGTCGAGGGCCAGGTGCTCAACGTGCGGCGGTGGAACTCCCTGCTGTTCCTCACGCTGCGCGACACGGACCTCGACATGTCGCTGTCGGTGACGCTGCCGGCCGTCGCCGCGATGAGCCTGGGCGATCGGTTCACCGACGGCGCCCACGTCGTGGTGCACGCCCGCCCGCAGTACCAGGTGAAGAAGGGCTCGCTGGGGTTCGCGGCGGACCGCGTGCGGCTCGTCGGGCTGGGCGAGCTGCTGGCACGCATCGAGCACCTCAAGGGCGTGCTGGCCGCCGAAGGCCTGTTCGACGAGTCGCGCAAGCGCCCGCTGCCCTTCCTGCCGGCCGTCGTCGGCGTCGTGTGCGCGCAGCAGGGCGACGCCGAGCACGACGTCGTCTCGAACGCCCGCGCCCGCTGGCCCGCCGTGCAGTTCGAGATCCGGCGCGTCACCGTCCAGGGGCCGTCGGCCGTCCCGGAGGTCAGCGCCGCGATCGCCGAGCTCGACGCCGACCCGCGCGTCGAGGTGGTCGTCGTCGCGCGTGGCGGCGGGTCGTTCGAGGACCTGCTGCCGTTCAGCAACGAGACGCTCGTGCGCGCGGCCGCCGCGTGCCGTACCCCACTGGTCAGTGCGATCGGGCACCACATGGACACCCCGCTGCTCGACCTCGTCGCGGACCTGCGCGCGTCGACGCCCACGGACGCCGCCAAGCGCGTCGTGCCCGACGTCACCGAGGAGCGCGCCCGCATCGTGCAGGCCCGCACGCGCACCCGCGCCGCGCTGACGCACCGGCTGGCCCGCGAGGAGTCCGGGCTCGCGCACCTGCGCACGCGCCCCGTCATGGCACGCCCGGAGACCCTCGTCGACCCGCACGAGGACGCCCTGCACCGGCAGACGGCGCGCGGGCGCACCCTGCTGGACGCGGCGCTGGCGCAGGCGTCCACCGTGACCGCGCGGCTGGCCGGTCAGGTGCGCGCTCTGTCCCCCGCGGCGACGCTCGAGCGCGGCTACGCGGTGGTGCAGCGCGCGGACGGCGCGGTCGTGCGCAGCCCCGACGACGTCGCGCCCGGGGACCGCCTGCGCGTGCGGGTCGCGGCGGGTGAGCTGGCGGCCGACGTCGCGCCCTGACGCCGTCCCGACCAGCCCGCGCGTCGCGGCGCGTACGTCGTGGCCGTCGCTTCGACCACCCGCCCACGGGCCGCCACCCGGGTGCACGGGCGCCCGCGGCCCGTAGGACGGCGCGGCGGGGTCGCGGACCTGCTGGTTGACTGTGCGCGTGGCACGAGAGACGACCGGCGCACCCGCCGGACAGGACCCCGCGGTTCCCCCGCTCCCCGACCCCGCGGCGCTCGGCTACGAGCAGGCACGCGACGAGCTCGTGACGATCGTGGCGAGGCTCGAGTCCGGCGCGGGCACGCTCGAGGAGTCGCTCGCGCTGTGGGAGCGCGGCGAGGCGCTCGCCGCGCGGTGCCAGGAGTGGCTCGACGGCGCCCGCGCGCGCCTGACCGCGGCCCGCGGCACCGGGACGACGGAGGAGGACGAGTGAGCCCCGACCGCCGCGCCCTGGTGATCGGCGAGGCCCTGGTCGACGCCGTGCGGCGAGCCGACGGGTCGCGCGACGAGCACCCGGGAGGCAGCCCGGCGAACGTCGCGCTGGGTCTCGCGCGGCTCGGCCGGCGGGCGGACCTGCTGACGTGGCTGGGCCACGACGCCGACGGCGACCTCGTGCGCCGGCACCTCGAGGCGTCGGGCGTGCGCGTCCTGCGCGGCGACCGCGCCCCCGTGCGCACCCCGGTGGCGACGGCCCACCTCGACGCCGCGGGTGTCGCGACGTACGAGTTCGACCTCGAGTGGGACCTGCCCTCGACGTGGGACGAGGACGACGACGCGCCGCTGGTCGTCCACACCGGGTCGATCGCGACCGTGCTGGCGCCCGGCGGCGAGAAGGTCGCGCGTCTTCTCGAGAGCCGCCGCCCGACCTCGACCCTCACCTACGACCCGAACCTGCGCCCCGCGCTGATGGGCGAGCCGGCTGACGTGCGGCCCGTCGTGGAGCGCCTGGTCGGCCTCGCGGATGTCGTGAAGGTCAGCGACGAGGACCTGGCGTGGCTGCAGCCCGGGGTCGCGCCCGCGGAGATCGCCGAGGCGTGGAGCCGCTCCGGCCCCGCGCTGGTCGTGGTCACGCACGGCGGCGAGGGCGCGTTCGCTGTGACGTCGGCCGGCGCTCGGCTGTCCGTCGCGGCACCGCGCGTGACGGTCGCCGACACCGTCGGCGCCGGCGACTCCTTCATGGGCGGCCTGATCGACGGCCTCTGGGAGGCCGACCTGCTGGGCGCCGACCGGCGCGCCGCGCTGCACGACGTCGACGCCGCGACGGTGCGCGACGTGCTGGAGCGCTGCGCGCGCATCGCCGCGATCACGGTGTCCCGCCCGGGCGCGAACCCGCCCCGGCGCCACGAGCTCGACAGCGCGCCACTCACCGGCGACACGAAGGGGGTCGGCGCATGACCGCCGCCGCGACCGTTCCGACGACACCTGCCGCCGCCTGGGCGGAGCTGTGCGCGGGCAACCTCCGGTTCGTCGAGGACCGCATGGTGCATCCGTCGCAGGGCATCGACCGGCGTGCCGAGCTCAGCGCGCAGCAGAACCCGTTCGCGGTCGTCTTCGGCTGCTCGGACAGCCGCGTCGCGGCCGAGATCATTTTCGACCAGGGCCTGGGCGACCTGTTCGTCGTCCGCACCGCGGGCCACGTGCTGGACACCACCGTCATCGGGTCGATCGAGTACGGGGTCACGGTGCTCGGTGCACCGCTCGTCGTCGTCCTCGCGCACGACTCGTGCGGCGCGGTGGCCGCGGCGGTGGACGCGATGACGAACGGCAACGTCCCGCCCGGCTTCGTCCAGGCCGTCGTGGACCGCGTCATCCCGTCCATCGTGGGGCTGACCGCGACGGGCCGGCCGCTCGACTCGTTCGACGCAGCGACGCTGGGCCACCAGCACGTGCTGCACACCGCAAGCCAGCTCCACGGCTACTCGGTGTCGCTCGCGGACAAGATCGCCGCCGGGCGCTGCGCGATCGTGGCGCTCGAGTACACCCTCGCCGACGGTCGCGCCCGGCTCGCCCGCGTGATCGGCGACATCGGCGCAGGCATGGGCGTCATCCCGCCGCTCGACTGACGTCCACCCTCCGAGACACCACTCCGCCGAACTCGACGTTCGGCGGCGACCCGACGCCCAGAAGCCGCCGAACGTCGAGTTCGGCGGGGGGGTTGGGGTTGGGGTTGGGGTTGGGGTTGGGGGTGGGTGGTGGGGTGGGTTGGGGTTACGCGGCTGGGGTGGGGGTGGTCTTGGTGCGCTCGGGGGTGCGGTCTGCGCGGTTGCGCGCCCGCTCGGTCGCGCGCCGACGCTCCTCGACGCTGTCCTCGTCGGCCTTCTTCGCCGCGTCGGCGTCGTAGGTGAGGTTGTCGCCCGTCTCGGGGTCGAAGATCATCAGCCGCGCCGGGTCGAACCACAGCTCGGCGGCGTCACCGTCACGCACGTGCGACTCGGCGCCGAGCGCCGCGATGAACTGCGTGCGCATGCCTTCGCCGTCGAGGTCCCGGTCGAGCTCGGTCAGCGTCTCAGCGACCTCGCCGCGTGTCTCGAACGGGATGTACGCGTAGAGCTCGGGGCCGAGCCACTCGACCACGTCGACGTCCGCCTCGAACGTCACGCCCTTGGCACGCGTGTCGTCGTCGAGGGTGTCGCAGTCCTCGATGTGCTCGGGCCGCAGGCCGACGATGACGAGGTCGCGGCTCCCGATCCGCGTGCGCAGGTCGTCCGTCAGCGGGACCTCCGCGAGCGGGAGGCGCAGCACGTCGCCGTCGACCTCCCCGGGCAGGAAGTTCATGGGCGGCGAGCCGATGAAGCCGGCGACGAACAGGTTGACGGGCTGGTCGTACAGCGCCCGCGGGCTGGCGGCCTGCTGCAGCACGCCCTTCTTGAGGACGGCGACACGGTCGCCCAGCGTCATCGCCTCGGTCTGGTCGTGCGTGACGTAGATCGTCGTGGTGCCGAGCCGGCGCTGCATGCGGGCGATCTCGGTGCGCATCTGGCCGCGGAGCTTGGCGTCGAGGTTCGACAGCGGCTCGTCGAACAGGAACGCGCGCGCTTCGCGGACGATGGCGCGCCCCATGGCGACGCGCTGGCGCTGGCCGCCGGACAGGTTCGCGGGCTTGCGGTCGAGGTGCTCGCGCAGCTCGAGCGTGTCGGCGGCCTTCTCGACACGGGTGCGGACCTCGTCCTCGGAGAACTTGCCCTTGTCCAGGCGCAGCGGGAACGCGATGTTCTCGAACACGGTGAGGTGCGGGTACAACGCGTAGTTCTGGAACACCATCGCGAGCTTGCGGTCGCGCGGCGCCTTGTCGTTGACCACGTCGCCGTCGATCACGATCTCGCCGTCGCTGATGTCCTCCAGCCCGACGACCATCCGCAGCAGCGTGGACTTCCCGCAGCCGGACGGGCCGACGAGGATGACGAACTCGCCGTCGTCGATGTCGAGGCTCACGTCGTTCACGGCCGGGTACCCGTCGCCGTACTTCTTCACGACGTTCTTCAGCGTGATCGCTGCCATGACGGTCCTCCTTCGGACGTCGGACGGGTCAGCCCTTGACGGCGCCCTGGGTGAGTCCGGCGACGATCTGACGCTGGAACAGCAGCACCAGCACGACGACGGGGATGGTGACGATGACGGCGGCGGCCGAGATGGCCCCCGTGGGCTCCTCGAACTGCGAGGCACCGGTGAAGAACGCGAGCGCAGCCGGCACGGGCCGGGCGCGCTCGGTGGACGTCAGCGAGATGCCGTAGACGAAGTCGTTCCACGCGAGGAAGAACGCGATGATCGCGGTGGTCGCCACACCCGGGCCTGCGAGCGGCACGATGACCTTGCGGAACGCCTGGGCGGTCGTCGCGCCGTCGACCTGCGCGGCCTGCTCCATCTCCCAGGGGATCTCGCGGAAGAACGCCGTGAGAGTCCAGATCGACAGCGGCAGCGTGATCGACAGGTACGGGATGATCAGACCGGGCCACGTGTCGAACAACCCGATCGCACGCCAGATGTTGAACAGCGGCGTGACGATCGAGATGACGGGGAACATCGACACCCCGAGCGCCAGGCCGAGCACCAGCGCCTTGCCGGGGAAGTCGAGTCGGGCGACCGCGTACGCGCACAGCGCCGCCAGCACGACCGCGATCCCGGTGGCGATGAGGCAGATGCCCACGGAGTTGCGCAGCGCCGGCAGGAACAGCTCGGACGCGTCACCGGTGAGGATGAGCTGGTAGTTCTGCCACGACACCGCCGTGGGCAGGAACGACCCGTCGTCGAGGTCGGCCGGCGCCTTGAGCGACAGCGACACGATCCACGCCACCGGGAACAGGCAGTACAGGACGATCAGGATCCCGCCGACCCACCACCACGCCTTCGTCCGCCCGCTCATCGTCCCGCCCTCGTCGACGCCGCCAGGTTGACCTTGAAGCCCTTGACGAACACCAGCGCGATGAGCGCGACGCAGATGGTCAGCAGCACGGACACCGCCGAACCGATGCCGATCTCCAGGCGCTGGATGGTCTGCCGGTAGGCCAGGAACGACACCGACTCGGTGCCGGCCGCGCCGTTCGTCATGATGAAGATGTTGTCGAAGATGCGGAACGCGTCGAGGGCCCGGAACAGCAGCGCGACCATGATCGCGGCCTTCATGTTCGGGATCGTCACGCGACGCATCCGCTGCCACCAGGTGGCGCCGTCGACCTTCGCCGCCTCCTGCAGCTCACCCGGGACCTGCGCGAGCCCCGACAGCAGCAACAGCGAGATGAACGGCGTCGTCTTCCAGATCTCCGAGATGGAGATGACCGTGACCGCGGTGCCGAACGACGCGAACCAGTCCAGGTCGTCGGGCACGAACGGCAGCCAGCTGTTCATGAACCCGCTGGTCAGGTCGAACATGAACCGGAACGCGAACGCCGAGACGACCGTGATGATGGCGTACGGGATGAGGATCGCCGTGCGCAGCGCGGGACGCAGGGTGCCGAGCGCGTTGTTCATCACGAGCGCCAGGGCGAACCCGAGGACGAGCTCGACGACCACGGTGACGACCGTGATGAGCACGGTCACCCACAGCGCCTGCCACCAGATCGGGTCGGACAGGATCAGCGCGTAGTTCTCCAGGCCGACGAAGCGCCGCGCGTCGGGGTTGGTGAGCTTGTAGCTGTACAGCGAGTCCCAGACGGCCTGCAGGATCGGGTACCCCACGACGGCGACGAGGACGAGGATCGCGGGCGCGCACAGCAGCAGCCCGAGCCGGGCCTCCTGGCGCGCCCGGTCCGACCGGCGCGGCTTGCGGGGACCGCCGGTGGCCGCGTCAGCCGCGGCCGGGACGGTGGTGGTCGCGGCGCTCACAGCAGTGCCCTCCCCTGCAGGACGTCGGTGATGAGCGTGTCGCCGGAAGCCGGGGTGGAGTCCGGGGAGACGCTGCGGGGCGAGTGCCACGTGCGCTGCACGCTCGTCGACACCTCGTTGTAGAACGGCGTCTGCGGTCGCGGTGCGGCGTTCTGCAGCGACTCGCGGATGAGGTCGGCCATCGGGAAGGCCTCCTGCACCTCGGGGTCGTCGAACGCCACGAGGGACCCGGGCGGGTTGCCGTCGGAGACGTAGTACTCCGCCTGCTTCTCGGGCTGGACGATGCACTGTGCGGCCTCGAACGCCAGGTCGGGGTTCTCGCTGAACGCACTGACACCCAGCGTCACGCCCCCGATCGGCGGGCGGGACTGCTCCCCCTCGACCGCCTGCGGGTACAGCGCCCAGCCGTAGTCGTCGACGACCGACTGGTCGAGGCTGCCGGACTCGACGCCCGCGTTGCCGCGCTGCCAGACGAACGGCCAGTTGACCATGAAGCCCGCGGAGTCCCCCTCGAACATCGAGGCGTTGATGTCCTCGTCGGCGTTGGAGAGCTGCGGCCCCCCGACACCCGAGGCGGCGAGGTCCGAGATGATCTGCGCAGCGGCGCGGCCCGCGTCGCTGTCGAGGCTCGGGGTGACGGCCTGCGGGTCCTCCTCGTCGGGGTTCTCGAGGATGTGCCCGCCGGCGGACTCGACCAGCGCGTTGACCCACACGGTGAGCGACTCGGCGCGCGTGCCCTGGACCGCGACCGTGACGTCCTGCTGCTCGGCCGCGTCGATGATCTGGTCCCACGTGACCGGCTGCGACATGTCCAGGCCGGCGGCCTCGGCCACGGACTTGCGGTACCAGAGCAGCTGCGTGTTGGCCCAGAACGGCACGACGACGAGCTCGTCGCCGTACGTGGCCGCCGCGACGGCCCCCTCGGCCACGTCCTGCGTCACGGTCTGCGCCACGTCGTCCGGGATCTCGGCCAGGAAGCCCGCGTTGGAGAACTCCGGGACGAACGGCGGGTCGATGCTCATGAGGTCGATCGACGTGTCGTTGGCCGCGAGCCGCCGGACCAGCTGCTCGCGCTGGCCCGGGGCGTCGCGCGGCAGGAGTGCGACGTCGAGGCGGTACGCGCCGTCGGACTCCTCGCTGCACTCGGCCGCGATGCGCGCCTGCCCGCCGGAGTCGGGGTTGATGTACCACGTCAGCGTGGGCGGCCCGGCCTCGGCCGACGCGCAGGCGGCCAACGGGGCCACCAGTGCCAGGGCGAGGAGGGCTGTGCGTCGTTGCACCGGGGTACCTGACCTCTCGCGTCGTCGGAAGGGTCTTTCGGTGCTTCACATAGGACTACGACCTGCGACGTTCCGCCACCGGAAGCCTGCGCGCCCCGACGCGACGGCGGTGGAAGGATGGGCGCATGACTGACACGAACGGTCCCGACGTCGCGGCCGAGGCCCAGCCCGCGTACCGCATCGAGCACGACACGATGGGTGAGGTCCGCGTGCCGGCCCACGCGCTGTACCGCGCGCAGACCCAGCGCGCGGTCGAGAACTTCCCGATCTCGGGGAGCACGCTCGAGCGTGGCCACATCGAGGCGCTCGCGCGCGTGAAGAAGGCGGCCGCGCGCGCGAATGCCGAGCTGGGTGTGCTCCCCCAGGACGTCGCCGACGCGATCGCCACCGCCGCGGACGAGGTCGCGTCGGGCGTCCACGACGCCGACTTCCCCGTCGACGTCTACCAGACCGGCTCGGGCACCAGCTCGAACATGAACACCAACGAGGTCCTCGCGACGCTCGCCACACGCCTGCTGGGCCGCGCCGTCCACCCGAACGACCACGTGAACGCGTCGCAGTCGTCGAACGACGTCTTCCCGACGTCGGTGCACGTGGCCGCCACCGCGGGCGTCGTCCGCGACCTCGTCCCGGCGCTCGAGCACCTCGCGGGCGCGCTCGAGGAGAAGGCGACCGCGTGGGCGCAGGTCGTGAAGTCCGGTCGCACCCACCTCATGGACGCGACCCCGGTGACCCTCGGCCAGGAGTTCGGCGGGTACGCCGCGGCGGTGCGCTACGGCGTCGAGCGCCTGCAGGCGGCGCTGCCGCGCGCCGCCGAGGTCCCCCTGGGCGGTACGGCCGTCGGCACGGGCATCAACACCCCCGCCGGGTTCCCGCAGCGGGTCATCGCGCTGCTCGTCGAGGACACGGGCCTGCCGCTGACCGAGGCGCGTAACCACTTCGAGGCGCAGTCGTCGCGCGACGGCCTCGTCGAGCTGTCGGGCGCGCTGCGCACCATCGCCGTGAGCCTGACGAAGATCTGCAACGACCTGCGCTGGATGGGGTCCGGCCCCAACACGGGGCTCGGCGAGATCGCGCTGCCCGACCTGCAGCCCGGCTCGTCGATCATGCCCGGCAAGGTCAACCCGGTCGTCCCGGAGGCCGTGCTCATGGTCTGCTCGCGCGTCGTCGGCAACGACGCGACGGTCGCGTGGGCCGGCGCGTCGGGCTCGTTCGAGCTCAACGTGCAGATCCCCGTCATCGCGTCGGCCGTGCTCGAGTCGATCCGCCTGCTGGCCAACGCGTCGCGCGTGCTGGCCGACCGCACCGTCGCAGGCACGACGCCCAACGTCGAGCGCGCCCGCGCGCTCGCCGAGTCCTCGCCGTCGATCGTCACGCCGCTCAACCGGACGATCGGCTACGAGAACGCCGCGAAGATCGCGAAGCACGCCGTGAAGGCGGGCGTCACGATCCGCCAGGCGACCATCGACCTGGGCTTCGTCGAGCGGGGCGAGCTGACGATCGAGCAGCTCGACACGGCGCTCGACGTGCTCGCGATGACGCGCCCGCCGCAGGCGTGAGCCGCCGGGGTGCGTCCGGATCACACGGTCCGGACGCACCCGGGAGGGTGAATCCACCCCCGTTGCTACCCAACCTTTTGTGTCACTCGAACGGGTGTTGAGGCAGCCTCCACCTGCGGCTTCGTGTCGCCTAGCATCGCCGTCAGCCGAGCCGCACCGGGCGGTCAGTGGTGCTGCGAGAGGTGGGCCGAATGGGGTGGCGGTCGCAGGTCCTCCTCGGACGTCTGCGCGACCAGGCCGCGGTCGTCGCGACGGTCGCCCTGGTCACGTTCGTCGCGACCACCCTGCTCGGCACCTTCGCGTTCCTCCTCGACGTCACGAGCAATGACGCGCTCGACGCCGCGATCGCGCGGGCACCCGACTCGGCGGTGACGCTCGAGGCCAACATCCGGGTGCGCAACAAGGACTCCGCGGCGGCGCTCACCGCGGCCGAGCGGAGTCTGACCGGGGTCCTGGGCGACCTGCCCGCCGAGAGCGAGGCGTGGCTGCACGGGCGCCTGTGGTCGCTGCCACGCCCCGACGGGACGCCCGCGGACCCGCTCGCGTACGCGGCCAGCACCCCGCTGGTACCCGAGCAGGCGGACCTGCTGTCCGGGACCTGGCCCGACCGGGCGCGGGACGACGCCGGTCTGCTGCTGGTCAACGTCCCGCAGGTGGCCGCGCAGCGGTACGGGTGGAGCGTCGGCAGCCAGGTGCCGGTGCACGTGGCCGGCGCGGAGACGACGGACACGTGGCTCGTCGTCGGCACACACCGGATCACCGGCACGGCGACGGAGTGGAAGCGGGACCGGCTGGGCGGCACCTCGCACGACGGGGCCTTCCCCGTGCCCGGCAAGATGGGCAAGATCCTCACCGACCTGTGGGGACCCATGATCGTCGCGCCCGAAGCGCTGCTCGGCGAGGGTCTGGTCGACACGGCGCAGCTGTACGTCACCCCGCAGGTCGACGACGCCCCCCGCGGCGCGGTCCCGGCGACACGGGAGGCACTCGACTCGGCGCAGGTGCTCCTGGCCAAGGCGCTCGGCGAGGCCGACGTCAGCGGCGCGGTGCGCACGACGCTCGACGAGACCATCGACGCGGCATGGCGTGAGCTCGCGGTGACGCGCATCGGCGTGATCGTGGTCGGGCTGCTCCTCGTCGTGCTGGCGACGACCGTCATGCTGCTCGCCGCCCGCATGCTCGGGGAGCGGCGTGCCGCCGGGAGTGAGCTCGTCGCCGCGCGGGGCGCCTCGCCGAGCCAGCTGCGGTCGCTCGCCGTCCTCGAGGCCGTGCTCCTGGCCGCCGTCGCGGCCGCCGTCGCCCCGTGGCTGGCGCGCGGCGCGTTCTCGTGGCTCGCCGCGTACGGCGGGCTCGACCCCGCCGGGCTCCACACGCCACCCGGCGTCCCCTTCTCGGTGTGGATCGCGTGCGCCGCCGTCGCGACCGTCCTGGCCGTGGCCCTCGTCGTGCCGTCGTGGCACGTCAGCGGCTCGTCGAGCTCGTCCGCGCACGTCGGGCTCGTCCGCACGGGTGCGGACCTCGCCCTCGTCGCGCTCGCCGGGGTCACGCTGTGGCAGCTGCTCGACTACGGCGCCCCGCTGACGGCGTCGACGTCGGCGGCGGGTGTGCGCCTCGACCCCGTGCTCGTGGCCGGGCCGGCCCTGGTCGCGCTCGGTGCCGCGGTGCTCGCGCTGCGACTCGTCACGCCCGTCGCTCGCGTCGCCGACGCGCTCGCCGACCGCAGCCGCTCGCTGGTCGCCCCGCTCGCCGCCTGGCAGGTGGCACGCCGTCCCGCCGCCGCGGCCGGCACGACGCTCGTCATCGTCCTCGCCGTGGCGGCCGCCACGTTCTCGCACGCTTTCCAGACGACCTGGCGCACGTCACAGCTCGAGCAGGTCGACGTCGCGGTGGGCACCGACGCCCGTGTGGACGTCCAGCGCGGTGACCCCCTGACGACGTCGGCGGACGTGCGCGCCGCCGTCGCGGACGCCCCCGCCGGCACCCGGGTGCAGCCCGTCGGACAACGGCCGGTGGTCGTCGGACAGTCGCTCGGGACCGAACGCGGCAGCGCCCTGGTCGACACGCAGCTCCTCGCCGTCGACACCGACCACCCGGAGGCGCTGCGGGGCCGCTCGCAGCCGGGCTGGCCCGACGTCGTCGGTCGTCTGTCGCTCACGAGCAACGGCAAGCCCATCGAGAAGAGTCCCGGCGAGCCGCTCCCCGGGGAGCCCCAGTGGCTCGTCGCCACCGTGACGTCCGCCTCCGTGCCGGCCGCGGTGGGCAGCGCCAGCCTGAGGCTGGCCGTCGAGGACGACGCGGGCCTGCGGTCCTGGGTGACCGTGCCCAAGCTGAACCTGGGCGTGCCGCAGGAGGTCGTGGTGCCGCTGCCGCGGGCTCTGGGCACGGTGCGCCTCGTCGCCGCCACCGCGTCGATCACCCTCCTCGAGCCGCCGCGCGCCGCCACCGACGCGACAGGACCCGCCGAACGGGTCGGCCACGTCGGCCTCGCGCTGCACGACGCGCGCGTGGTCGACCGTGCCGCCGGGGTGACCGAGGAGCAGGTGGCCCTGTCGACCGCCGGCACGCCGGTCGACCTCAGCGGCGCCGCCTGGCAGGGCTACACGACCAGCAAGGGCACGCCTCGCTCGTTGGTCTCGGGCACGGCGGCGACGGTGCCCCACCCGGCGGGTCTGCCCGCGAACGCGCTGCTGCTCGACGGTGAGTTCGACATGACGGGGATGACGAGCACCAACGGTGGTCTCGTCGCGTACACCTGGGAACCGCAGGGGTTCGTGCGGGCCGTGATCACCGAGGAGCTCGCCGAGAGCGCGGTCCTCGGCGGCCCGGTCGACGTCTTCTGGATGAGGGTCGGCGACGCCGCGGTGAAGATGCAGGTCGACGGCATCGTGCCCTACCTTCCCGGGAGCCCGCGCGGGCCCGCCATGCTCGTGGACCAGACCGCGCTCGGCCGGGCGATCGTCGAGGCCGGGGGCACCGACACCCTCGCCGACGCGTGGTGGCTGACGGCGTCCGACGACGACGCCCCGGCTCTCGCGGCGGCCGTGGCGGCTGCCGCGGGCGGGAACGCGACCGTGCGGGTGACCGAACGCGCGTCCGCGGTGACGGGCCCGCTGCGGGCTGCCGTGCCCGCGGCGTTGTCCCTCGTCACCGCTGCGACCGGTGTCCTGGTCCTCGTAGGGCTGGGCACGAGCGCCACGGCCGCCGTGCGCTCGCGTCGCCTGGAGCTGGCGCGGCTGCAGGCGCTCGGTGCGGCGCGGCCCTCGCTCGTCGCCGGGCTCGTGGGCGAGCACACGCTGCTGGTGACGCTCGGTGCCGCCGCGGGCCTCGGGATCGGCTACGGCCTGGCCCGGGTCGTCGGGCCCGTCCTGACGGTGTCCGCCGACGGCCGGACACCGGTGCCCGCACCCGTACCGAGCTGGGACGACGTCGCAGCGCTCGCGATCACGGGCGGCCTGGCGCTCGCCGCGTGCGCCGTCGTCGCGGTCCTCGCCGCGGTCCTGGTCCGACGCGCGTCGGGCGCGCTGCTGCGGCTGGGGGACGACCGGTGACCACTCTCGAGACGCGCCTGCGTGCCACCGGCGCCGACGCCCTGCTCGTCACGAAGCGACGCGCGAGGCAGGACACCGGTCTGCTCGTCGGCACCGCGCTGCTGCTGCTGGTCACCCTCTTCCTGACGCTCGGGGTGCCGCGCCTGCTCGAGCGGACCGCGGACGAGGCCGTCCGCCAGACCATCCGCGCGGCCGGCACCGACGCCGACCTCATCGGCGTGCCACCGCCGGTGATCGACCTCTCGGAGGGTCCCGTCGACGACGCGTACGCCGCGGCGGACTGGCTGGAGCGGGAGTTCGGCCACGCCACCGAGAGCACGGTCGTGACGGTGAGGTCGGGACACGTCGTCGCCGACTCGCCTGCCGGCCTGTTCGGCCTCGAGCTCGTGCACGTCGCGACGCCCGGCAGCCCGTCGCCGGTCCGCTGGGTCGCGGGCACCGCGCCCAGCCCTGCGGTCCCCGCCGAGGACGAGGCGGCGGACGCGGAGGGTGAGGCGGCGGACGCGGAGGGTGAGGCGGCGGACGCGGAGGGCGAGGCGGTCGACGAGGACGGGACCGCACCGGACGGTGCGTCGCACCACACGGTCCAGGTCGGTCTGAGCACCGCCACGGCTGCCGTCCTCGGCATCACGCTCGAGGACGGGCCGTACACGATCGACCGGCGGACCGAGAGCAGGTTCGACCAGGTCGTCATCACCGGCCTGTACGAGCCCGTCGACGCGCAGGACCAGGTCTGGGTCGGGCAGCCCGGGCTGCTCGGACCGATCACCTCCCCGTCCACGACCAAGACGGCCCTCCACACGGCGGCGTACGTCCCCTTCGAGACCGTCCACGACATGGTGGAGGTCGCAGGCCGGGGGAAGGTCGGCGGGACGGCGCGCGCCGCCGTGCGGACCGAGGGGATATCACTCGGTGACGTGCACGCCCTCACGTCCGAGGTCATCTCCTTCGCCGCCAGGACCGGGCAGCTCTCCAGCGGGCTCCCGCAGGTCGTCGCGGCGTTCGACGCCCGCATGTCCGCGGCACGCGCCCAGGCCTCGCTGATCGTCGCGGGAGTCGCGAGCACGGCGGCGCTGTGCCTCGTGCTCGCCGCGTCCCTCCTGGTCGCCCGGCGCCGTCCCTTCCTCGTGGCCGAGCGGGCGCGCGGGGCGTCGATCGCCTCGATCCTGACGCGCGCGCTGCTGGAGTCCGTGCCGGTCGTGATCGGCGTCGGCGTGATCGCGACGGGCGCCGTGCTCGCGTGGCTGTACGACCAGCCGGGGTCCGCGCTGCTGGCCGTGGCCGTCGGGGTCGTCGCCGCTCTCGCCCCGGCCGTGCTCGCGGCACGCGAGGCCGCGCAGGCGTGGACGGGCCGCCGGGTACCCGCCGACCGGCGCGTCCGTGCGGCGCAGCGCGCACGCCGGGGGGTGCGGCGCCTCGTCGCCGAGGCGCTCGTGGTGCTGCTCGCCGTCGCCGCCGTCGTCTCCGTCCGCGGCCGCGGGCTCGTCCCGCTCGCCTCGGGCGAGGTCGACCCCCTGCTCGCGGCCGCGCCCGTGCTGCTGGCCTGCGCCGCCGCCCTGGTGGTCGTGCGGGTCTCCCCCGCGGTGGTCCGTGCCGCCGGCCGGTGGGTGACGCGCTCGCGCGGGCTCGCCGCGCCGCTGGCCGTCGCCCGCGCCCACGGCGCCGCGACGGCGGTCGTGCCGCTGCTCACCGTCACGGTCGCGGTCGCGCTCGTCGTGATGTCCGGGACCCTGGTCCACACGATCCGGTCCGGCCAGCACCTGGCCGCCGACCAGCTCGTCGGCGCACCCGTGCGGCTCGACGGCCTGCTCGACACGGAGGTGGGCGGCGACCTGCTCGGGCGGCTCGCGGCCGACCCGGGCGTGACCGCCGTCGCGACGGGCACCCAGCTGACCCGCCGTGCGTTCGGCGAGTTCACCGGGGTCACCGCCACGCTGCTCGTCGTGGACGCGGCCGAGCTCGCCGAGGCGCGACGGTCCATGGGGCTGCCGGTCGACGACGGGCTCGCGATGCTCGGTGAACCCGGCCCCGACGGCTCCGTGCCCGCCCTCGTGAGCGCCGCTCTGCTCGAGCGGGCCGCGATCGAGGGCACCGAGGTCCTCATGTCCGGCTTCAGCGGGACGATGACGATCGATGTGCGCGGCACCACGGACCTGACGCCCGACAAGGGTGAACCCGTCGACGCGAACGTCGGCGCGCGCGACCAGGACGACGGGCTCGTGGTGGTCGACCGTGAACTGCTCGCGGACGTGACCGAGCAGGCGCCGCGGGTGGACCGCGCGTGGGTGTCCGGCCCGGGTGCGGTGGCCGCGGTCACGGCCACCGACGTCGCCCCGACCGCCACGTCCGGCATCGTCGTGACGACGCGCGACGGCTGGTGGACCGCGTGGTCGCAGGGCCCGCTGACGTCGGCGCTGACCACCATGTTCATCGCCTCGGTCGGTGTCCTCGCGGCCCTGTCGGTGCTGGCGCTGGTGCTCGTCGTCGTCGCCACGGCACGCGAGCGGGGGCGGACCCTGTCGGCGCTGCGCACGCTCGGGCTCGACGCCCGCACCGCGCGCTGGGCCACGCTGGGCGAGCTCGCCCCGCTGGTGCTGGGCGGGCTGGTCGGTGGGGTCGTGATCGGGCTGGGCGTGCCGGCGCTGGTCGGCGACGCCCTCGGGCTGACGCTGCTCACGGCCGAGCCGGAGGGCGCCACGGTCGACCTCACGTGGTGGCCGGTGGTGGCGGCGGTGGTCGTCCTGCTCCTCGCACTGGTCGTCGCCGTCGCGGCGGAGCAGGCCGTGCGGCGGCGGGACCGGCTGGGAGAAGTACTGCGGGTGGGTGAACGGTGACCAGGATGGAGCAAGCCATGGACCACAGGTCGACGGTGCAGGACGCGCCCCCGACGAGCCTCGCCGTGCTGGAGGAACGTGCCCGGGCACGTCCCGAGGCGTTCGGGCGGACGTCGCTGATCGTGTGCGAGTCCCTCGTGCGCATCTACCAGTCCGAGGGCATCGAGGTGCAGGCCCTGCAGGGTCTGGACCTGCTCGTCGAGGAGGGCGAGCTCGTCGCCGTCGTCGGCGCGTCCGGGTCCGGCAAGTCGACGCTGCTGTCGGTGCTGTCGGGGCTCGACGTGCCGACCGCGGGCAACGTGCGGGTCGCCGAGTGGGACCTCATGACGATGACCGCCCGCGAGCGCGTCGAGTACCGCCGCTCCACCGTCGGGTTCGTGTGGCAGCAGACGGCGCGGAACCTCGTGCCGTACCTGACGGCCAAGGAGAACGTCGAGCTGCCCATGTCGCTCGCCGGTCGCCCCCGGCAGCAGCGGCGCACCGAGGCCGCGGCCCTCCTCGACGTGCTGGGCGTCGCGTACTGCGCCGACCGGCGGCCCGGCCAGATGTCCGGCGGCGAGCAGCAGCGCGTCGCGATCGCGGTCGGCCTGGCCAACTCCCCGCGCGTCCTGTTCGCCGACGAGCCCACCGGCGAGCTCGACACCGCGACGTCGAACGACGTCCTCGAGGCGATGCGCTCGGTCAACCGCGAGCTGGGCACGACCGTCGTCGTCGTCACGCACGACCCGAGCGTCAGCGACCACGTGCAGCGCACCGTCGAGATCCGCGACGGCCGTACGAGCTCGGAGGTCCTGCGCCGCACCGCGACGCGCGACGACGGGACCGAGCACGAGGTCGCCGAGGAGTTCGCCGTCCTGGACCGCGCAGGACGCATCCAGCTGCCCCAGGAGTACCGCGAGACCCTCGACCTGGTCGGGCGCGTGCGCCTCACGCTCGAGCAGTCGCACGTCGCGGTCCGTCGGGGCCAGGACGCCGCGGAGACGGACGACGCCTCGTCCGACGCGCACCGCACCGGACACGGACGGAGAGCCCGATGACCGCCACCACGACCGACCCGCGCAGTGCGGACCGCACGGGCGACGGGCCCCTCGTGCTCGTGGAGCACGTGGACCGCACCTTCGGCTCCGGCCACGCAGCGGTGCACGCGCTGCAGGACATCTCGCTCGAGGTGGCCCCGGGTGAGCTGGTCGCCCTCGTCGGACGCTCCGGGTCCGGCAAGACGACGCTGCTCAACACGATCGGCGGGCTCGACCGGCCCGACGCCGGGCGCATCGTCGTGGCCGGGCGCGAGGTGTCGTCGCTGGACGAGCGGGGTCTGGTGTCGCTGCGGCGCGACGTCGTCGCGTTCGTGTTCCAGACGTTCGGTCTCGTCCCCGTGCTGACGGCCGCCGAGAACGTGGGTGTGCCGCTACGGATGCGGCGCACACCCGTCGCCGAGCGCGAGGCGCGCGTCGAGCTGCTGCTCGACCTCGTGGGCCTGGGTCCGCACGCCAAGCAGCGACCGGGGCAGCTGTCGGGAGGTCAGCAGCAGCGCGTCGCGATCGCCCGTGCGCTCGCGAACTCCCCGCGGCTGCTCATCGCCGACGAGCCGACGGGCCAGCTCGACTCCGAGACGGGCCGCGCCGTCATGGCGCTCATCCGTGCGGTCGTCGAGGCCGAGGGCATGACCGCGATCGTGTCGACCCACGACCCGGTGATGGTGGCGCTGGCGGACCGCGTCGTGCACCTCGCCGACGGTCGTCTCGTCAACCGCTGATGCGCTGGCGTCCACGGCTCTTCCGCGGCCGACTGCGGGACCAGGCAGCCGTCGTTCTCGTCGTGGCGGTCGTCGCCGTCGCCGCGACGACGCTCGTCGGCGTGCTCGCCGGGCTGCTGAACGTCGCGGAGACCCGCGCGGTGCCGGAGGCCCTCGACCGGCTGGACCCCGCGCAGGTGCGCATCCAGTCGACCCTGTGGGTCGGTGGCGAGGACGTGGGGCCGGTGCTCGAGGACGCGCGGGCCGGGATCGCCGAGATCACCGGTGACGTGCCCACCACCGACGAGACGTGGCTGATCGGCGCCATCCACGCGCTGCCGACCGCCCCCGGAGCGAGGCAACCCGAGCTGACGTACCTCGCGTCGCTCCCGCACGACGCCGCGACCCTCCTCACGGGCAGGTGGCCGGACCGAGCCGTCGACGACGACGGCCGGGTCGAGGTCAACGTGCCCGCCGTCGCGGCCGAGGCACGCGGGTGGGAGGTCGGCGCGACCATCGACGCGCGCGACTGGGACTCGACCGAGTACCGCACGTGGGTCGTCGTCGGGACGCACGAGGCGGCCCGCCCGCTCGGTGCCTGGTCGCGGGACAGGTTGTCGGGCCGCGGGATCGAGCCGGAGTACAACATCCCCGGCCGCGCCGGCATGGCCGCGACCACAGCATGGGGTCCGCTGGTCGTGGACCCTGCGGCGCTCGCCGGTCCCGAGAAGGTCGACACCGCGTACCTGCTCACCTACCCGCAGCTCGCCGGCGCCTCGGACGCGGCGGTCGCCGAGCTGCGGGCCGAGGTGCCCGACGGCAGCGAGACGCTCGCCGCGGCACTCGGGGACGTCGGGGGACGGCTCGTCACGGACATCGGTGCGACGATCGACGCCACCTGGCGCGAGCTCGTCGTCACACGCGCGGCCGTCATCACGATCGGGCTGCTCCTGGCGACCCTCGCCGCTGCCGTCATGCTCCTGACGGCCCGGCTCCTGGCCGAGCGACGCGCCGTCGAGAGCGAGCTGCTCGCCGCACGCGGGGCATCGCCACGACAGCTCCGTTCCCTGGTGGTGCTCGAGGCGCTCGCGCTCGCAGGCGTCACCTGGTTGGTCGCGCCGTGGCTCGCGGGCCTCGCGCTCGACCTCGCGAGCCGCTCGGGCCTGCTGGCCGACGCGGGCTACGCGATGGATCCGGGCGTGCCCGACGGCGCACTGCTCGCCTGCGCCGCCATGGCCGGCGTGCTCGCCGTGACGCTCTGCGCCCCCGCGTGGCACACCGTGGGGTCGACGACCGGGACCGCGCACGCCGGGATCCTGCGCGTGGGTGGCGACGTCGCACTGCTGGCACTCGGCGGGCTCGCGATGTGGCAGCTCGTGGTGTACGGCTCGCCCCTGACGGGCGGCGTGGACGGGCCCCGCATCGACCCGGTGCTCGTGGCGGGCCCGGCGCTCGTCACGCTCGCTGCGGCGACGGTCGCGCTGCGCGCCGTCGCCCCCGTCGCACGCGCCGGTGAGCGGCTGGCAGGGCGCGCACGATCGTTCGTCGTCCCGCTCGCGGCGTGGCAGGTCGCACGGCGCTCGTCGGTCGCCACCGGCACCGTCCTGGTCGTCACGATCGCGGTGGCGGCGGGCACGTTCGCCACCGGGTTCGCCGCGACCTGGCGCACGTCACAGGTGGAGCAGGTGAACCTCGCGATGGGCACCGATCTGCGGGCGGACGAGATCACCGATCCCGCGCTCACGGCCTCGGTGACGTTCGGCGAGGCGACGGCCGCCCACGACGACGCGCACGGTCAACCCGTCGTGAACCGTCCCATCTCGCTCGGCGCCCGGGGCAACGCCGCCGGGGTTTCCGCACGGCTCGTCGCGGTCGACGCGTCACGGCCGCAGGACCTGCGCGGCCACGGCGAGGTGCCGTGGGGCGCGGTGGTCGACGAGCTCGGGGAGTCGGCGCCCGCGCTCGACGCCGGCACCCCGCTGCCGCCCGACTCGCAGTGGCTGGTGGTCGACGGCACCGTCGACACGCTCGAGGGAACCACGGGCAAGGCGCTCGTCGGTGTGACGGTCGAGGACGAGCGCGGTGTCCTCAACCAGCTTGGGCCGCGCTCGACCTTGCTCGGGGAGCCGTTCTCCCTCGTCTACGAGGTCCCCCCGGCAGGTAGCGGCACCCTGCGCGTCGTCGCCGTGGACACGCTCGTGAGCGTCGAGGAGCATGCGTTCGACGAAAGTGCCCAGCAGTCGATCGCTAGCGGCGTCATGCTCGCCCCGGCCGAGCTATCGATCACCGGGGTGCGCACCGTCGCCCGCTCCGAGGGCATCAGGTCGGCGTCGCAGGCGAAGAACGCGCCGAGCACGCCCGTCGCCGTCGACGTGGACGGCTGGTCCGCCGGCCTGCACCAGGAGGGCAGGATCCTCCAGGCGGAGGTCGAGAGCACGATGTCCCCGACAACGGGCTCCCTGGACCTGCGGTCGAAGATGGAGGTGTACCCCTGGGCGAGCGCGCCGGCCCGGCTGGTGGCACGGGCCTGGCCGGCGCCGGGCCCCGTCCCCGTCGTCGCGAGCCACGCGCTGCGCGACCGCCTGGACGGCACGGGGCGCGCCCTGACGATGAGCATCAACGGGGTCAACGTCCACGCCCGGGTCGTGCGCTACGTCGACCACGTCCCGGGGGCGCCCCGCGGGATCGCGATCCTCGCGGACCACACGACGCTCACGCGCGCGGTGCTCGAGAGCGGCGGCTCCCCCGGCATGGTCGACGCGTGGTGGGTCGCCGCACCCGCGGCGACGAGTGCCACCGTCGCCGCCGGGTTGAGCGACGTCGACGCCGTCGTGCGCACCCGTGCGGGCGAGCAGGACAAGGCGCTCACCGGACCGATCAGTGTCGCGGTGCCCGTCGCACTGTCCCTCGTGGGCTTCTCGGCAGCGCTCCTCGTCCTGATCGGCGCGGGCTCGGTCGCGGCGGCGTCGGTGCGCGCCCGCCGGCTCGAGCTGGCGCGCCTGCAGGCCATCGGCGCCTCCCGCCCCGGGCTGGTCGGCGGCCTGCTCGCCGAGAGCACGGTCCTGATCGTCGTCGGCGCGCTCGCCGGGGTGCTGGCGGGCTACGGCCTGGCCGCGGTCGTCGCACCCCTGCTCACGATGTCGCCCGACGGCCGCACCCCCGCCCCGGAACCCTGGCTCGTGTGGGCCTGGGGCGACCAGGCCCTGCAGACGTTCGCCGTCGCCGCGGGCGCGTCGGCAGTCGTCGCGGCGATGGTCGTCGCCGGGGTGCGCCGCACCTCCGGGGCGGCCCTGCGGATGGGAGACGACCGATGACGACGCTGGCGACACGCGCACGCGCGACGACGGGTGACGCGCTGCTCGTGACGCGCCGCCGCACACGGCAGGACGCGGGCCTGCTGCTGGGCACCGCACTCCTGCTGATCGCGACCCTGCTGGCGCTGCTGGCCGTCCCCCGGCTGCTGGACCGGACTGCCGTCACGGCGCTGCGGACGGCCGTCGTCAACGCCGGGCTCGACGGGGCGGTCACGGTCCGCGCCGTGCCACAGGGCCGCGGCGGCCTCGCGTTCGCCGCACCGCTCGAGGCGGCGGGGTGGATCGACACCGTGGCCCAGGGGCTGCGCCCGGCGATCGCCGTCGTGGAGTCCGTCCCCTACACCACGACCATCGACGGCACGGACCTCTCCGCGCGGCTGTCCCTGATGGACGCGCCCGGCCTGCGTTCGGAGCCCGTGACGTGGCCGGTGGGCGAGGCTCCCGAGCTCATCGTCTTCCCGGATCCGAAGGACCCCGACCCGCCGCCGATCCCCGACCTCGAGGTGGGTCTGAGCGTCCCCGTCGCCCGGGCACTCGGCGTGGATCCCGCTGCGGGCCCGGTGAGCGTGGAGCTGAGGAACCGTAGCTCGGTGCAGGAGGTCTGGGTCACCGGCCTGTACGAACCGGTCGACCCCTCCGACGGTCGTTGGGCGATCGCGCCCGACCTGCTGCAGATCGTGCCGGCAGACCCCGCGGACGAGGTGGCCGGGGCGTTCTCCCTGTACGTGCCTCCTGTGGCCGCCTCGGACCTGGCACGCTACTTCGGGAGCAAGCAGCTCACCGGTGAGGCCATCGCGCTGGTCGACTCCGAACGGCTCCGCACCGAGGACGTTCCCGCCCTGCGTCGCACCGTCGTGACCCTCATGGCGCAGGACCCCGACGTCACGAGCACGCTCCCGGACGTGCTCGACGCCTACGAGGCGCACGCCCACGCGACGACCGCACAGGCGTCGCTCGTGCTGGCGGGCATCGGTGCGACCGCCGCGTGCTGCCTCGTCCTGGCGGCGGCACTGCTCGTCGAGCGTCGTCGCAGCCACCTCGCGGGCGAACGCGCCCGTGGCGCCTCGCTGGCGTCCGTCGCGCTGCGCGGCGCCGTCGAGTCCGTGCCTGTCGCCTGCGCGGCCGCCCTCCTCGCGGGTGCGGCGATCACGCTGTGGCTGCCCGGTCAGCGGGGGTCGACCTGGTTGCCGGCGACTCTCGTCGTCGTGGCCGCGTCCGCGCCCTCGATCCTCGCCGCACGGGCCGCTGCAGCGGCGTGGACCGGTCGTCGCGTCCCGGCGGACCGCAGGGAGCGCGCGCGGCTCGCCGGGCTGCGCGGGGCACGTCGCCTCGTCGCGGAGATCGTCACCGTCGCCGTGGCAGTGCTGGCGCTCGTGTCGCTGCGCGGCCGCGGTCTCGTGCCTGACGACGGTGCGGAGCCGGACCCGCTGCTCGTGGCCACACCCTTCCTGCTGGCCGTCGCCGCGTCCCTCCTGGTGGTCCGCACCGCGCCCGCCGTGGTCCGCGCTGCGGGCAGGTGGGCGGCCCGGTCGCGCGGTCTGGCCGCTCCCCTCGCGGTGACCCGCGCGCAACGGGGTGCGACGGCCCTGCTGCCGCTCGTCAGCGTGACGGTCGCTGTCGCGCTCATGGTCCTCAGCGGCATCGTCGTGCACAACGTGCACGAAGGGCAGCAGGTCGCCGCCGACCGTCTCGTCGGCGCCGACGTCCGTATCGACGGCGTCCTCTCCTCGCAGAGCGCGGTCGCGGCGCTGGAGCAGATCGCCTCGGCGGACGGCGTGACGGCCGTCGCCACAGCTGCACAGATCGAGGAGCGCATCTTCGGGAGGGGCGGCGGTCTCACCGCCGCCGTGCTCGTGGTCGACGCCCCGGAGCTCGCACGGGTCCGTGACGCGATGGGCCTGCCGGTCGATCCGGGCCTGGCTGCCCTGGCCGAGCCGTCCGGCGCGCAGGTCCCCGCCCTGGTCGACGCAGACCTCCTCGCGCGCGTCGACGCCGCGGACGGCGTCCCGCTCCAGGTCACCAAAGGACGCGTGGACCTCGACGTGCGGGGCACCACGTCGCTGTCCATCGACGCGGGCGCACCACCGGCGGATGCCCGCGCGACGCACGCCTCCCGCACGCAGGACGACGGCGTGGTCGTCGTCGACGCGGCTGCCCTCGCCGCCCGGACCGACAACCTGCCGTCGACGACGCGCGCCTGGGTCACCGGCCCCGGGGCGGAGCAGGCAGTCGCCGACTCCGGGATCGCGCGCCTGCCGAAGGTGGCGGTGACGACACGCGACGGCTGGTACGCGACCTGGTCCCACGCGCCGCTGCCCCGCGCGCTGGCCATCCTGCTGCTCGCTGCAGTCGGTGCGCTGGGCGTGCTCGCCGTGATCGGGCTGGCACTGGTGGTCGTCGCGACGTCGGGCGAGCGCGGGCGCACGCTGTCCACGTTGCGCACGCTGGGGCTCGACGCACGCACGGCGCGGTGGGCGACCCTCGGCGAGCTCGCCCCGCTGGTGGTCGGCGGTCTGGTCGGCGGCAGCGCCATCGGTCTCGCGCTGCCCGTGCTCGTGGGGGACGCACTCGGGCTGTCCTGGGTGACGGCCGCCCCCGGGCACGTGCCGGTCGAGCTCACGTGGTGGCCCGTGCTGGTGGCCGCCGGGGCGCTCGCCGTCGCGCTGCTGGTGGCGGTCCTGGTCGAGCAGGCGGTCCGGCGCCGGGAACGGCTCGGGGAGGTCCTGCGGGTGGGCGCGCGCTGACGCGCGCGTCCGGGTCCGTCAGCCAGGTCCGTCAGCCCGGGTCCGTCAGCCTGCCGGCGGGCCTGCCACCCCGACCGTCGGCGCGGTCTGCTTCGACGGCCCCGGCACCTCGTGCCCCGGCCGGCCGCCCCGCATCGCGAAGGCGCACACGGCCCCGACGAGGAGCACGGCCACCGTCACCGCGAGCGTCTGCGCCGCGGCTGCGGCGAACCCGGCCTCGACGGCGGACTGCGCGGCCGCACGCACCTGGTCGACGACGTCGGGCGGCACGTCGGCGGGCAGGTCGAGGCCCCCGCCCGCGGCACCCAGGCCGGCAGCGGCGGACTGCCGGAAGCCCTCGACGAACGGCTCGCGCACCGCGTCGGGCAGGGACCGTGCCGCGTCCTGCGCGGCCGCCGGCATCGTGGTGGCGAGGCGCGACGTCAGCGCGGCGACCACGACGGCGGACCCGATGACCCCGCCGATCTGGCGGTTGGTGTTGAAGGCGCCCGCGCCGGCACCGGCGTTGCGCTGGTCGAGACCGGTGGTCGCGAGGTTGCCGAGCGGCGAGAACACCAGCCCGGTCCCCACACCGAAGCCCAGCATCGGCACGACGAGACGCCAGACCGCGACGTCGGGCTGGACCTGCGTCGCCAGGACACCGATCGACACGGCCAGCACGACGAAACCGGTGAAGACGACCCACTTGCCGGCGACGCGGTCCGAGAGCCGGCCCGCGAACGGTGCGACGACCCCGGAGATCAGCGACCCGGGCAGGCCGACGAGCGCCGCGTGCAGGGGCGAGAGCCCGAGGACCTGCTGCAGGTACAGCGTGAACGGGAAGAAGATGCCCGTCATCGCGAAGGACACGGCCGCACCGGCGAGGTTGGCGAGCGCGAAGTTGCGGTGCACGAACAGCCGCAGCGGCAGCAGCGCGTCCTCACCCCGGTGGCGCTGCCAGATCAGGAACACGCCGGAGACGACGGCGCCCGCACCGATGACGAGCGGCACCGTGATCGGGCCGACGATGGTGCCCCAGTCGTAGGCCGCACCCTCCTGGAGGCCGAACACGAGCAGGCTCATCCCGACGACGGAGAGCACGACGCCGGGCACGTCGAAGGTCCGCGCGTGCGTCGGCAGCGCGGGCAGCCGCGTCAGCGCGAGCCACAGGGCCACGCCGCCCACCGGGATGTTGACGTAGAAGATCCACTCCCAGCCGACGCTCTCGACGAGCACCCCGCCCAGCACCGGGCCGGTGATCGTCGCGACGCCCGCGACCGATCCCCAGATGCCCAGGGCGGCACCGCGCTTCTGCGCGGGGAACACGCGCGTGATCATCGCCATGGTCTGCGGCGTCATGAGCGCGCCGCCGATCCCCTGCACGGCGCGGGCGGCGATGAGCACGCCGACCGACCCGGCGAGGCCGCAGGCCAGGGACGCGACCGTGAACACGACGAGCCCGGCGACGAACACGGGCCGCGGCCCGAAGCGGTCACCCATCCGGCCGGTGACGAGCAGCAGCACCGCGAAGGTGAGCAGGTAGGCGCTGTTGACCCAGCCGACGGTCACGAGGCTCGCGTCGAACGCGGCCTGGAGGGTCGGCACGGCGATGTTCACGATGGTCGTGTCGACCATGATCATGAAGAAGCCGAGGCACAGCGGGGGCAGGATGCTCCACGGGCTCCGGCCGCCCAGGTCCACGTCGGGGGCGGGTGCGGTCATGACGTGCTCCGGTCTACGGGGCGCCGGTGCGGCGCAGTCGTGCGCGGGACGCGGGACCTCCGCCACGGCCCGGCGCGCCACATTACGCCGCTGTGCGGCGCCCGGCGCGACGACGGGGCGGCGGTCGGGAAGGAGACGGGGGCGGTGACGGGCGCGGCGGTCGGCTGTGGGCCACGGACGACCGCCGCGCCGCTCCTCAGAGCTCGATGCCCTCGAATAGCTCGGTGACGAGCGCGGCGACGGGGGACCGCTCCGAGCGGGTCAGGGTCACGTGCGCGAACAGCGGGTGCCCCTTGAGCGCCTCGATGACCGCTGCTACCCCGTCGTGCCGACCGACGCGCAGGTTGTCGCGCTGCGCGACGTCGTGCGTGAGGACGACGCGGGACGACTGCCCGATGCGTGAGAGCACGGTCAGCAGCACGTTGCGCTCGAGGGACTGCGCCTCGTCGACGATCACGAAGGCGTCGTGCAGCGACCGGCCACGGATGTGCGTCAGCGGCAGCACCTCGAGGATGTCGCGGTCGAGGATCTCCTCGACGACCTCCTTGCTGACGAGCGCCCCGAGGGTGTCGAAGACGGCCTGCGCCCACGGGCTCATCTTCTCCGCCGAGTCGCCGGGCAGGTAGCCCAGGTCCTGGCCCCCCACCGCGTACAGCGGCCGGAAGACCATGACCTTGCGGTGCTGACGGCGTTCGAGCACCGCCTCCAGGCCCGCGCACAGCGCGAGCGCGGACTTGCCGGTCCCGGCGCGCCCGCCCAGCGAGACGATGCCGATCTCCTCGTCCAGGAGCAGGTCGATCGCGATGCGCTGCTCCGCCGAGCGGCCGTGCACGCCGAACACGTCCTGGTCGCCGCGCACCAGCTGCACGTGCTTGTCGGCCGTGACCCGGCCCAGCGCCGACCCGCGCGGGCTGTGCAGCACGAGACCCGTGTGGCAGGGCAGGTCGGCCGCGCCGCCGAGCACGGCCGAGGGACCCACGACGACGTCCGCGAGCGCGACCGACTCGTGCTCCCACAGGTCCGCCATCTGCCGCTCGGACAGGTCGAGCGCGTCCATGCCCGTCCACCCGGAGTCCACCGCGAGCTCGGCGCGGTACTCCTCCGCGGTCAGACCGACCGCCGAGGCCTTGACCCGCATCGGCAGGTCCTTGGACACGACGACGACGTGCTGCCCCTCGGCCGCGAGGTTGGCAGCGACCGCCAGGATGCGCGTGTCGTTGTCCCCCAGGCGGAACCCGGCGGGCAGCACCGCGGGGTCCACGTGGTTGAGCTCGACCCGCAGCGTGCCGCCCTGGTCGGTGACGGACATCGGCGCGTCCAGGCGTCCGTGCTTGATGCGCAGGTCGTCCAGCAGGCGCAGGGCGCTGCGCGCGTAGTAGCCGAGCTCCGCGTGGTGGCGCTTGGCCTCGAGCTCCGTGATCACGACGACGGGGAGCACGACGTCCTGCTCGGCGAACCGCAGGATGGCACGGGGGTCGGACAGCAGGACGGACGTGTCGAGCACGTAGGTCAGGCGGGGGGTGGGGGTCGAGCCGTCGGTCTGCGACACCGCGGTGGCGCTGGTCGCGGTCGTCGTTGCCGGGTCGTGCTTCGAGATCTGGTCCACGGCAGGCTCCCCTCGGCGCCTCAGCGCCGGTCTGGACACTTCCCGACGGCCCCTGGCGCGGCAGCGCAGACGGACCGGCGTTCGGCGGCGGGACGGGGTCGGTCGGCCGAGGGCCGGGTCCGGCCCTCCTCCCGGAGCGCATGCTCCATGGGCTGACCTCCCGGGACGGCGGGTGCCGTCCGTTGTGTCCGAAGGTAACCCGCACCACCGACACGGTGCCCGCGACCCGTCGGCGACACGCGAGAAAGCCGCTCGCCGTCCACCTGGCGGAAGGACGTCAGCGTCCCAGGCGCCGCTCCCGCTGGCTGTACGCCCGCACGGCGCGCAGGAAGTCGACGCGCCGGAAGTCCGGCCAGTAGGCGTCGCAGAAGTAGAACTCGGAGTGGGCGCTCTGCCACAGCAGGAACCCGCCGAGCCGCTGCTCGCCGGACGTGCGGATGACGAGGTCCGGGTCGGGCTGCCCCTTGGTGTACAGGTGCTGGGTGATGTGCTCGACGTCGAACGCCTCCGCGAGCTCGTCGAGGCTCGAGCCGGCGTCGGCGTGCATGCGCAGGAAGGCGCGCACGGCATCGGCGATCTCGCGCCGCCCGCCGTAGCCCACCGCCGCGTTGACGTGCAGTCCCTGCACGTCGGCCGTGGCGTCCTGCGCCGCCTTGAGCGCGGCAGCCGTGCAGTCCGGCAGCATGTCGAGCGCGCCGACCGCCTGGATGCGCCAGCGGCGCTCCGCGGCGAGCTCCCCGACGACGTCCTCGATGACCCGCAGGAGCTCGCCCAGCTCCGCGGGGTCCCGCGCGAGGTTGTCGGTCGACAGCAGCCACAGCGTGACGACCTCGACGCCGATGTTCTCGCTCCACTGCAGCAGGTCGCTGATCTTGTCGGCGCCGCGCCGGTGCCCGGTCGCGGACGACAGCCCGCTGTCGCGGGCCCAGCGCCGGTTGCCGTCGAGGATGACGCCGACGTGGCGCGGCACCTGGTCCGGATGCAGCGACGCGGCCAGGCGTCGCTCGTACAGGCCGTAGAGCGGGTGCGGCAGGCGCACGCGTAGCCTCCCAGGGGCGGGTCGTCGGACGTCCAACACGGTACTCGCCACGACGGACCGCCGGGAGCAGGTCGGCCTCGGTACACGATGCAGAGGTCCCATGACACGTCACCTACGGCGACGTAACCTACGTCCACGTAGGTCAGGCGGACGACGCACGAGCAGAGAGCGGTCACACCCTTCGATGAGCACCTCCCCCGCGCACGGACAGCAGCACGCAGCACGCTCCGACGACCACGCCGGCGCCGGTCCGCTCGCTCGCGCCGCCGCCGACGTCGGTGACGCCGTCGGTGACGCCGTCGACGCCGCCGTCGAGAACATCAAGCCCCGCCTGCGCGGCTGGGTCCACGCCGGCGTGGCGCCGTTCGTCCTGGTCGCGGCGATCGCCCTCGTGGCCATGTCGCCGACGCCCGCGGCCCGCTGGTCCAACACGGTCTTCGGGGTCTCGGCGGTCCTGCTCTTCGGGACGAGCGCCGTCTACCACCGTGGCACGTGGTCGCCGCGCGTCGCGGGCATCCTGCGACGCCTCGACCACACCAACATCTTCCTGATCATCGCCGGCACCTACACGCCGCTCGCCGTCCTGCTGCTGCCCGCGGCGACGGCGCGCAGGCTGCTCGTGGTGGTCTGGACCGGGGCGATCCTCGGGCTCCTGGCCCGCATCTTCTGGCTGCACGCACCGCGCTGGGTGTACGTCCCGATCTACCTCGCGCTGGGCTGGGTGGCCGTCGGGTTCTTCCCGCAGTTCTGGGAGGCGGGCGGGCCCACGATCGTCTACCTCATCGCGGTCGGCGGCCTGGCGTACACCGTCGGCGCGATCGTGTACGGGCTCAAGAAGCCCAACCCGAGCCCGCGCTGGTTCGGGTTCCACGAGATCTTCCACGTGCTCACGGTGATCGGGTGCGGCACCCACATGGTCGCCGTGGCGATCGCCACGTCACGCCTCGGCTGACGCGGCCCGCCCACGTCGGACCCGGCCACCTCGGAGCCGGGCGACTCAGCCCCGCGGCACCACCGCGTAGCGGCGGTGCGCCAGCGACGGGTTGCGCTCACGCACGGACCGCAGCTCGTCGGCGTCGAGGTCGACCGTGCGGACCTGCGGCACATCGTCCAGCTCGAGGCCGACGACCCCGTCCGGCCCGACGACGAGCGAGCGGCCCACGACACCCCGGCCCGCCTGGCCCACAGCGACCACCGCGGCGGTGTTCTCGATCGCGCGGGCGACCGCGAGCGTGCGCCAGTGCATCGCCTTGAGGTCACCCGACGCCCACGCGGCGGGCACCACGAGCACGTCGGCGCCGGCGTCGACGAGCCGGCGCGCGGACTCCGGGAACCGCAGGTCGTAGCACGTCAGCACGCCGAAGCGCAGCCCGGCCACGTCGAGCACGAGTGGCGGTGCGTCGAGCGGGCCCGGCGCGAGCCGCTGCGACTCCCGGTGCCCGAACGCGTCGTACAGGTGGACCTTGCGGTAGACGCCCGCGACCTGGCCACCGGCGTCGACCGCCACGACGACGTTGTGGGCGCGCGGCTGCCCGTCGGCGCCCGGCTCCCCACCCGGCACCGTCGTGCCGGCGACGACCGCCAGGCCGTGCGCGGCCGCGTCCTCGCGCAACGCCGAGACGAACGGGCCGTCCAGCGGCTCGGCCAGCTCGACGCCCACACCGCGCGGGTCGAACGCGCACGCGTACTCCGGCAGCACCACCAGGTCCGCGCGGGCGCGTGCCGCGGTGCGCAGCGCGTCTCGGGCCGCCAGCAGGTTCGCGTGGCGGTCCTGCCCCACCTCGAGCTGCGCGACCGTGACGCGCACGGCCGGGCGCTGCGGCGGCTGGGGACGAGCGCTCACCGAGGCCCCGCGTCGGGGCGGGTGTCGTCCGAGCGCCCGTCCGGGCCCGTGCGGCTGCCCGACACACCGTCGGTGCCGCCGTCCGGGCCGCGGTCCGACGCCATGTCGTCCCCGAGGGTCCCGGTGGGCGTGGCGTTCTCCGCCTCGGCGCGCAGCCGGTCGCGGTGGGTAGCCCGGCGCATGCGTCGCGTGAAGGACACGGCGAGAGCGATGACCGCGAGCGCGAGCAGGAAGGTCGCGACGAAGCCGTCGAAGCCGGGCGAGCCCTCCGTGGGGCTCTCGTACGCGGGTCCCGGCAGCCGCCCGGACGACAGTGCGCTCGCGGTCAGGGCCGTCGTCACCAGGGCGTTCATCGTGCGTGCTCCGTCCCGCGGACACCCGCGAACAGGTCGGTCTCGGGCAGTGTCGTCTCCACGCGGGACTCGGCGAGCTCGTACTCCTCGGCGGGCCAGGTCGCGACCTCGACCTCGCGCGGGACGGCGAAGAACCAACCCTCCGGGTCGATCTGCGTGGCGTGCGCGCGCAGCGCGGCGTCGCGCTGCGCGAAGTGGTCGGCGCACGCGATGCGCGTCGTCACCTCGCGCTCGGGGACCTCGCGCGCCTGGCGTGAGTCGATCCAGTCGCTGAACGGCGACTCGCCACCGGCGGCCACGATCGCGTCGTGCACGGCCCGCATCCGCGCGAGCGAGAAGCCGTGGTTGTAGTACAGCTTGAGCGGCGTCCACGGCTCGCCCTGCCCGCGGTAGCGCTCGGGGTCGCCGGCCGTCGCGAACGCCTCGACCGAGACCCGGTGGCACATGATGTGGTCAGGGTGCGGGTACCCGCCCGACGGGTCGTACGTCGTGATCACGTGCGGCCGGAACTCCCGGACCGCTGCGACGAGCGGGGCGCTCGCCTCCTCGAGCGGCAGGGTCGCGAACGAGCCCTCGGGCAGCGGCGGCAGCGGGTCACCCTCGGGCAGCCCCGAGTCGACGAACCCGAGCCAACGCTGCTGGACGCCCAGCGCGGCGGCCGCCGCGGCCATCTCCTCACGCCGCACGGCGCGCATCGCCTCCAGACCCTCGGGAGCCGGGCCGTAGTGCGGGTTGAGGACGTCGCCGCGCTCACCGCCCGTGCACGTCACGACCAGGACCTCGACACCCTCCGCGGCGTACCGCGCGGTGGTCGCCGCACCCTTGCTGGACTCGTCGTCCGGGTGCGCGTGCACCGCCATCAGCCGTAGCCGGTCCGAGCTCACCGTGGATCCTTCCGTGGCAGGTCGTGGGACGAGAGACAATGATCCCTCACCGCGCCGACACCCGTCGCACGAGACCCAGGAGGCCCCATCGTGGTCGCACCGGCCCCCCGCCCGCCCGCCGGGCGCTACGGACCGGAACCCACCGACGGCACCCGCCGCCTGCAGCGCCTCGCGCTCGCCGCGGTCGTGGTGGTCGCCATGGTGCTCCTCGCCTGGATCGGCACGGGAGTCATGCGCGACCCGGTGATCTGGCAGGACGTCGGCTACCGCGTGGACGGGCCGACGTCGACCGAGGTGACGTTCGACGTCACCACACCGCTGGGCCAGGCGGCGACGTGCCGCGTCCAGGCCCTGTCGTCGACGTACGCGCAGGTCGGCGTTCTGGACGTGCCGATCCCTCCCGCGGAGACGCGCACCCGTCGCGTGACCGTCACCGTGCCGACCGTGCAGCTCGCCGTGACGGGCGTCGTGCAGGGGTGCGAACCGGTCGACTGAGTTCCCCCGGACGTCTGGCTCCTGGTCCGGGGCGAGCCCGGGCCCGGGGTTGCTAGGCTGTGCGTTTACGCCGCCCCCGGTCCGGCGTCGTACGACAGGTCGACGCGACCGCGGTGGCAGGCCCACCCGCCCCCGCGTCGCACCGTCGTCCGCGCC
Organism: Cellulomonas xiejunii; assembly: GCF_024508315.1. Lineage (NCBI taxonomy): Bacteria > Bacillati > Actinomycetota > Actinomycetes > Micrococcales > Cellulomonadaceae > Cellulomonas > Cellulomonas xiejunii. The sequence continues at coordinate 1,029,414 of NZ_CP101987.1, read as the reverse complement.
CCCGGGGGTTCACGCGCCGTCGGACCGACGGCCACCCCAGGCAGGCAAGGAAGGAGCGATCGTGACCGAGACGACTGCGGCCACATGGCTGACGCAGGAGGCCTACGACCGCCTCACGGAGGAGCTCACGTACCTCCAGACGGACGGTCGCAAGGAGATCACGGACCGCATCGCGGCGGCCCGTGACGAGGGCGACCTCAAGGAGAACGGCGGCTACCACGCCGCCCGCGAGGAGCAGGCCAAGCAGGAGGCCCGCATCCGCGAGCTCCAGGCCAAGCTCCGCAACGTGCAGATCGGCACGCCGCCCGACGACGGCGTCGTCGAGCCCGGCATGGTCGTGACGGCCCTCGTCGCAGGTGACGAGATGACGTTCCTGCTCGGCTCGCGCGAGATCGCGGGGAGCGCGGACATCGACGTCTTCTCCCCGACGTCGCCCCTGGGCGCCGCGATCCACGGGCACAAGGTTGGCGACTCGACGTCGTACGAGGCGCCGAACGGTCGCCAGATCCCGGTCGAGATCAAGGCAGCCAGCCCGTTCCACGGCTGACGCGTCCCGCCGGGTGCGGGGCAGACGGCCTGGGTGCGGGACATCCCGCACGCACTGGTCGACTCCCCCGCACTCGGCGTCTCGCGTCCGACGTCAGGCGCTGCTGAGGCGGTAGCCCGCCGCTCGCAGGCCCGTCAGCAGCGCGCCGCAGTGCTCGGGGCCCTTGGTCTCGATCTGCAGGTCGACTGCCACGTCGCTGAACCCGAGGTCGCCGCCCGTGCGCAGGTGGCTGACGTGCATGACGTTGCCGCCCATCGCCGCGACGTCCCGCAGCAGGTCGGCCAGCGCGCCCGGTGTGTCCTCGACGACCACGTGCAGCTGCAGGTACCGCCCCGCGGACGCCAGGCCGTGGCGCACGACGCGCAGCAGCACCAGCGGGTCGATGTTGCCGCCCGACAGGACGCACACCACCGGCCGGTCGTCCCCCGCCGCGATGCCACGCGGGTCCGCCATGACGGCGGCGACGGCCGCAGCGCCCGACGGCTCGACCACGAGCTTCGCGCGCTCCGCGACGAGCAGCAGCGCGCGTGACAGGTCCTCCTCCGAGACGGTGCGCACCTGGACCTGGTGGCTCGCGAGCACCTCGAACGGGACGTCCCCGGGAGTCCCGACGGCGATGCCGTCGGCCATCGTGCGCAGCTCGGGCGCCGGCGTGGGGCGTCCTGCGGCGAGCGATGCAGGGTAGGCGGCCGCGCGCGCGGCCTGCACCCCCACGACGCGGACGTCCGGCCGGTCTGCCAGCGCGGCGGCGACCCCGGCGGCGAGCCCGCCGCCGCCGACGGGCACGACGATGGTCCCGGCGTCCGGCACCTGCTCGAGGACCTCGAGCGCGACCGTCCCCTGCCCGGCTGCGATGTCCGGGTGGTCGAACGGGTGGATGAGCACCGCGCCCGTGCGCGCCGCGTGCTCGTGCGCCGCCACGAGCGCCTCGTCCACGGACGTGCCGACGAGCTCGACGTGCGCGCCGTAGGACCGGGTCGCCGCGATCTTCGGCAGCGCGGCGTCGACCGGCATGAAGATGACGGCGTCGATCCCGAGGATGCCCGCGGCCAGGGCGACGCCCTGCGCGTGGTTGCCGGCGCTCGCCGCGACGACTCCCCCGGCCTTCTCCACGTCGGTGAGACGTGCCATGCGCGTGTAGGCGCCGCGGATCTTGAACGAGCCGGCCCGCTGCAGGTTCTCGCACTTGAGCCAGACGTCCGCCCCGATCATGCGGGACAGCGCGCGGCTGCGCTGCACCGGCGTGCGCTCGGCGACACCGGCGATCAGCACGGCCGCGTCGCGGACGTCCTGCGGTCCGATCACGGGGCCACGGGCGAGTCGCCCGCCGTCGTGCCGCGGGCGTCGTCGTCCTCGCGCGCGGCACGCGCCTCGGACTCCGCCTCCGCCGCCGCGGCGACGGCCCGGTCGAGGACCGGGTGCCCCTTGGCGCGGATGGGCACGTGGTCGTCCGACCCGAGCTGGGGGAACTTGTCGTGCCCGTGCAGGTACAGCACCACGGTGTTGATCAGGGCCGCGAGCGGCACCGCGAACAGGGCGCCGACGATGCCCGCGACCAGCGACCCGGTCGTGACGACGAGCAGCACGGCGACGGGGTGCAGCGACACGGCGTGCCCCATGAGGAACGGCTGCAGCACGTGCCCCTCGAGCTGCTGGACCAGCAGCACGACGCCCAGCATGATCAGCGCCGATCCCCAGCCCTGCGTGACGAGCGCGACGAGGACCGCGATGGAGCCCGTGACGATCGCCCCGACGAACGGGATGAACGACCCGAAGAACACCAGCACCGCGAGCGGGACGACCAGCGGCAGCTGCAGGAACGCGGCCCCGATGCCGATGCCGACGGCGTCGACACCGGCGACGAGGATCTGCGTGCGGGTGTAGGCGCCGAGCGTGACCCAGCCGCGCCGCCCCGCCTGGTGGAACCGTTCGCGCGACCCGCGCGGCATGAGCCCGACGACCCACGCCCAGATCCCCCGCCCGTCGATGAGGAAGAACAGCGAGCAGAACAGCGCGATCAGCGCGCCGGCGGCGACGTGCCCGACGGTGACACCCACCGACAGAGCACCTGAGGCGATCTGCTGACCGCTCGACGCGGCCGCGTCCTGCAGCTGCTCGACGTACTTGTCGAGGTCGCCCTGACCGAGGTTCAGAGGCCCGTCCGACAGCCAGCGGACCAGCTCGTCGATACCCTCACGAGCCTGCTCCCACAGCGCGGCGATGCCGTTGACGATCGACCGTCCCGCGAGCGTCAGGAGCCCTGCCACGAGCGCGAGCAGCAGGACCAGCGCGAGACCGGCCGCGGCGGCGCGCGGCAGTCGCAGGTGCCGCTGCATGCCCGCGACGACGGGCGAGAGCAGCACCGTGATCAGCAGCGCGATCGCGACGGGCACGACGATCACCTTGAGTGCCGCCAGGAGCCACAGCCCGGCGGCGAGCCCGGCGAGGATCACCAGCACGCGCCATGACCAGTCCGACCACGCGCGCACGGCCGCCGGTACCGGCTCGGGGCGTGGGGTCAGCGCGGGAGCACCCGGCGACGTCGGGCCCTGGTCGCGCACGCCCGGTGCGTTCACCGCCCGAGCCCCGCCGCGGCGAGGGCCTGCGCCAGGTCGGTCAGCAGGTCCTCGACGTCCTCGATCCCCACGGAGAGGCGGACGAGGTCGTCGGGTACCTCGAGCGCCGTGCCGGCCACGGACCCGTGGGTCATGCGGCCGGGGTGCTCGACGAGCGACTCGACACCGCCGAGGGACTCGGCGAGCGTGAAGACCCGGGTCGCCGCGCACACCGCGACGGCGGAGTCCGCCGAGCCGGTGCGGAACGCGACCATTCCGCCGAAGCCGCGCATCTGGCGGGCGGCGACCTCGTGGCCGGGGTGCCCGGGCAGGCCGGGCCACAGGACCTCGCGCACGCCGGGGTGCTCGACGAGGAACCGGGCGACCGCCTCGGCGTTGCTGTTGTGCCGGTCCATGCGGACCGCGAGCGTCTTCAGGCCGCGCAGCGTGAGCCACGCGTCGAACGGCCCGGCGACCGCGCCGGAGGCGTTCTGCAGGAACCCGACCGCGTCGCGCAGGGAGGTGGTCCCGGTGGGACCGACCATCCCCGCGGGCAGCTGGGAGCCGTCGGCCACGACGACCGCACCGCCGACGACGTCGGAGTGCCCGCCGATGTACTTGGTCGTCGAGTGCACGACCGCGTCCGCACCGAGTGCGAGGGGCTGCTGCAGGTACGGCGACGCGAACGTGTTGTCGACGACGAGCACGGCGCCGGCCGACTGCGCGTGCGTCGCGATCGCGGCGATGTCGGCGATACCGAGCAGCGGGTTGGTCGGGGTCTCGACCCAGACGACCTTCGTGCGGCCGGGCTCGATCGCGGCGAGGACGGCGTCCGGGTCGGACAGGTCGACCGGCGTGTGGTCGACGCCCCACGGGCCCAGGACCCGCGCGATGAGGCGGTAGGTGCCGCCGTAGGCGTCGTCCGGGACGACGACGTGGTCGCCCGGCCGCAGCACGGACCGCAGCAGCGTGTCCTCCGCGGCGAGGCCGGACGAGAACGCGAACGCGGCCGCACCGCCCTCGACGGCGGCGAGCGCCTCCTGCAGCGCGTCGCGCGTCGGGTTGCCGGAACGGGAGTACTCGTACCCGCCGCGCAGGCCGCCGACGCCGTCCTGCTTGTACGTCGAGACCTGGTGGATGGGCGTCACCACCGCGCCGGTGCGCGGGTCGGGGTCCTGACCTGCGTGGATGGCTCGGGTGGAGAATCCGGAGTCGGTCCAGTCGGGGTGCTGCGCGAGCGGGTCGTGAGTCACGCCCCCAGGCTAGGGCGTGGACCGTGCGGCGGCGCGGGACGGCGCGCGCCCGCCCGCGGAACAGGCCCGGGGCGGCGCCTGTTGCACGACGTGGAGCCGACAAGAGGGAGACCGTCATGGCCTCGTTGTTCGAGACGCTGCTCGGCACGTCGCTGCGCACCACGATGGTGGACGCGGAGCACGCGCTCAAGGGGCGGGACGGGTACGCGTACCCGGTGCCCGAGAAGCACGTCGTGCTGGGGACGCCGCTGCAGGGGCCGTGGCCCGAGGGGACGCGCGTGCTGTACCTCGCGTCCGGGTGCTTCTGGGGTGCGGAGAAGGAGGCGTGGCAGCTGCCGGGCGTCGTCACGACGGCCGTCGGGTACATGGGCGGCTTCACGCCGTACCCGACGTACGAGGAGACGTGCACCGGACGCACGGGCCACACCGAGACGGTGATGGTCGCGTACGACCCCACCGTGCTGTCCGACGTCGACCTCCTGCGGCACTTCTGGGAGGAGCACGACCCGACCCAGGGCTTCCGCCAGGGCAACGACGTGGGCACGCAGTACCGCAGCGCGGTGTTCTTCACGACGCCCGAGCAGGAGGCCGCGGCCCGCGAGACCCGCGACGCGTACGCCCCGCTGCTGAAGTCGCGCGGGTACGGCGACGTGACGACGGAGATCCGGTCCGTCGAGGACGCCGGCACGTTCTACTACGCCGAGGGCCCGCACCAGCAGTACCTGCAGAAGAACCCGGGCGGCTACTGCCCGGTCAACTCCACCGGCGTCGCCTGCCCGCTCCCCCCGGCCTGACGTGACTGGATTGCCCTCTCACCCCCTGGTGAGAGCGCAATCCAGCCACCCCCACCCGGGCGTGAGAGAGCAATCCAGCCACCCCCCACCCGGGCGTGAGAGCGCAATCCAGCCACCCCCACCCGGGCGTGAGAGAGCAATCCAGTTCTGTCTGCACCTGGGCGCGGGAGCTCCGGGGGCAGGTGTCGGTGGGCCGGGTCAGGATGGGCGCATGTTGTTCGACGACGTCGCCGACGCGTCCGGTCGGCTCGTGGCGACCCGCTCACGGCTCGCCAAGCGGGCGGTGCTGGTCGACGTGCTGCGGCGCGCGGCCGCGGGCGGCCCCGAGGACGTGGCGATCGTGTCGCGGTACCTGGGCGGTGAGCTGCGGCAGCGGCGCACGGGCCTGGGTTGGCGGTCGCTGGGCGGCATGCCCGGTCCAGCCGTCGCGCCCTCGCTGACGGTGCAGGCCGTCGACGCGGCGTTCGCGCACATGGCCGGCCTCGCGGGGCCGGGCTCGTCGACGGAACGGCTCGAGGCGGCGCGTGCGCTCTTCGCCGCGGCGACCGAGCGCGAGCAGCGGCTGCTCGGCGGGCTCGTCAGCGGCGAGCTGCGCCAGGGCGCGCTCGACGCGCTGCTGCTCGACGCGGTCGCGCAGGCGGCGGGAGTGCCGGCCGACGCGGTCCGGCGCGCCGCGATGCTGGCCGGCGAGACGGAGGCCGTCGCGGTCGCCGCGCTCGGCGCCGACTCCCCCGAGGACGCGCGCGCGACGCTGGACGCGTTCACGCTGACCGTCGGCCGCCCCGTGCGCCCGATGCTCGCGCAGTCGGCACCCGACGTCGCGACGGCTGTCGCCGAGCTCACGGCACGGGCAGGCGCCACCGCGGTGCCTGCCGCCGAGGTCGTCGTCGACACCAAGCTCGACGGCATCCGCATCCAGGTGCACCGGGACGGTGATGACGTCCGGGTCTACACCCGCAGCCTCGACGACGTCACCGCGCGCGTCCCCGAGATCGTCGCGGCCGTGCGGGCGCTGCCGGCGCGCACGCTCGTCCTCGACGGCGAGGCCCTGGCGCTCGACGCCGAAGGACGGCCGCGCCCGTTCCAGGAGACCGCGTCCCGCAGCGCGACCCGGGACGCGGACCTCGCTGCGTCCGCGACACTCACGCCCTACTTCTTCGACGTCCTGCACGTCGACGGCTGGGACCTGCTCGACGCGCCCCTGCGCGAGCGGCTGGCCGTGCTGGACCAGGTGGCCGCGCCGCACGTCGTCGAGCGCGTCGTCACGTCCGACGCCACGGTCGCGAGCGAGCACTTCCGGGCCGTCGTCGCCGCCGGGCAGGAGGGCGTGGTCGTCAAGGCGACCGAGGCGCCGTACGAGGCGGGCCGCCGCGGTGCCGCCTGGGTCAAGGTCAAGCCGCGCCACACCCTCGACCTCGTCGTCCTGGCCGTCGAGCGCGGGTCGGGGCGGCGCTCCGGGAGGCTGTCGAACATCCACCTCGGGGCGCGAGACTCCGCGGGTGGTTTCGTCATGCTCGGCAAGACGTTCAAGGGGATGACGGACGAGATGCTCGCGTGGCAGACCGAGCGGTTCCGGGAGCTCGAGGCCGCAGACGACGGGTGGACCGTCACGCTGCGACCCGAGCAGGTCGTCGAGATCGCGTTCGACGGCCTGCAGCGCTCGACCCGCTACCCCGGCGGCTTCGCGCTGCGCTTCGCGCGGGTGCTGCGCTACCGCGACGACAAGTCGGCCGCCGAGGCCGACACCATCGACGCCGTCCGCGAGCTCGCGACCCCTTAGGAGAGTGCGATGCGAGCGGCATCGCGCGGAGTGCCGTCGGCGCGCAGAACCTCCACCGCGCAGGCGACGACCTCGACCGTCTCCTCCTTGAGCAGCACAACGTCGTGCGTGGACCCGGAGGCACGCGGGGAGCCCGGCGCGAGCGACTCGACGAGCTCGCTCCGTTCGACGCGTCCCGACCACAGCACGCGATCGAGGCCCTTCTGATAGAGCCGGTGGGACGCGACGGCCTCGTCGTTGGGCGCCCCGGCGCACCACCAGACGACGCCGGACCAGCGCAGCACGACGGTCCGTTGATCGATGTCATCCGGGTGCGCGCGCAGTGCCAACGTGAGGACGGCGTCCTGCGACACGATGACCGCTTCGGGGGCATTCGGTTCCCACAGCACGCCGAGGTCGTGATCGATCACATGCTCTGGCACGCCCCGACGTTAACGTGTTTCGACAGGACGACGATCAGTCCTGTCGAGCAGTCCGTCATCTTCGCGCGCGTCCTGCGCTACCGCGACGACAAGACCGCGGCGGAGGCCGACACGATCCACACCGTGCGGTCGTACGTCACGTAGGTTCGTACGGTGCCTCGCGACGACGCGCTCTTCCGGGAATTGGTCGCTCCGTTCGAGCCTCCGGTGGATCACGATCTGATCCGGTCGATCGAGGCGGAGCTCGGCATCCGACTGCCCGAGGCCTACATCAGACTCTCCCGGGTCCACAACGGCGGGCATCTCGCATTGAACGCCCACAGGACTGAGCAGCCGACGACATGGGCGACGGACCACGTCGGCATCACATCGATCGCCGCGATCGGGCGCACGGCACCTTTCAGCCTCTGCGGCGAGCTCGGCAACGCGTTCTGGGTGCGGGAATGGGGCTACCCCGACATCGGCGTCTACTTCGCGGACTGCCCATCCGCCGGCCACGACATGATCGCCCTCGACTACCGGGCTTCTGGAGAACCTCGTGTCGTGCACGTCGACCAGGAGGTCGACTTCCGCATCACAGCGGTTGCAGCCAACTTCGCCTCCTTCGTCGACGGCCTCGTACCAGAGTCCGACTTTCCGTAATCGTGTTCCCTGCACGACGTTCAAGGGGATGACCGACACGATCGACACCGTGCGCGCGCTGCTGCCGTAGCCCGCAGGAGGCATTCCGGGACGGCCGTCGCGCCGAACCCGGCGGCCGGACCTACGGTGGTGACACGGCTCGGCTGTCGGGGGGAACGCCATGAACCGCACCATCAGCATCCTGTTCCGCGCGATCCCGCTGGCGATGGGAGCGGTGTGCCTGGCCTTCGGCCTGTACATCCTGTCCGGGAGCGACGACGCCGCGCACTTCGTCGCAGGTCACGTCAACGTCGCACTGACCGCGATCTGCATCGCCCTGTTCACCACGGCGGCGACGATCATCCGGCAGCTCATCCACCGCTACGGCGAGGTCTGGGAGGTCCTGCTGCCGGCGCTCGGGTACGCGGTCGCGGCGGCCACCGTCATCTGGGGCATCATCGTCGTGCTCGAAGGTGACGAGGCGCAGCACGTCGTGGCCGGGCACGTCATGCTCGGCATCGGCTTCATCGCCGCGTGCGTGAGCACCGTGGCGGCGGCGTCGACGAAGTTCGTCCTCATCGCGGCGAACGGCGCCCGCAGTCCGGACAGCGGCCCGCCCGACGGTGCATACTCGCGCGGCGTCGGCGCCGTGCTCATCGCCATCCCGGCCGTGCTCGCCGTGACAGGGCTCGTGATCGCCGCGACGCTCTACGCACGGGGGACGACGCCCGAGCTCGTGGCGGCCCACGTCCTGACGGGCCTGTCGCTGATCTGCGCGGCGCTCGTCGCGCTGGTCGCCAGCATCGTGCGGCAGGTCCGCAACGAGTTCGGCGACGCCGAGCGGTTCCGCTGGACGTGGTGGGTCGTGGCCATGGGGACGATCAACGTGGTCGTCGGCATCGGGGTCCTGCTGGCCTCGGACGACCCGGCCCGCCTGGCGCCGGGCACCGTGCTGATCGGGCTGGGGCTGATCTGCTTCAGCATCCTGTCGAAGGTCGTGCTGCTCGCCCTCGTCTGGCGCCGGAAGTTCGCGCTGGCCAACCGCATCCCGATCATCCCCATCGGCACCGCGCTGGCCTGCCTGTTCTTCGCCGCGTTCCTCTTCGAGGCGACGACGCGGCAGGCCGGGTACTTCGTCGGGGCGCACGTCCTCGTGGGGCTCGGCGCGGTGTGCTTCACGCTGTTCTCGATCGTGTCGATCCTCGAGGCGGGCACGTCGGAGTCCTGAGGTCGCCCGCCGCGGCGTGCCGCTGCGCTGCGCGGCCGCGCCCTGTGAGGCAGGGTGTCCGCGTGGACGAGACAGCCGGGACCCTGCCGACCCCCGTGGACGACACCGAGCCGCCCCCCGTGGCCGTCACGGTGTGGCGGTACGTGGCCGCCGCCCTCGTCTGCGGGTCCGCGATCCTCATGTTCGCGGTGCACGTGCGGCCGCTCGCGTACGTGCCCCTGGTCGTGGGCGTCGCGCTGGCGTGGGCCGTCGACCGGGTGCTGGGGCGGGACCTGCTCGTCATCGCCGCGGGCATGGGCATCGTCAGCACCATCCCGCTGGCCGCGGACCTGTCCGACCTGGGCATGGTGCAGTTCACGATCGCGCTGTCCCTGGCCGTGATCGTCCCGTACGTGCTCTCGCGGCACGTCAACGGTGACCGCGTCATCCGGTTCCCGTGGCGCACCGGCAGGCGGTGGACGCGCACGCAGTGGGCGTACCTGCTGTTCGTCGTCGGCGCCGGGTACCTCGTGCTGCCGTTCTACTTCCTGTCGTCGGGCGCGTACCGCAACTGGCCGACGGTCGTCGAGGGGCAGGAGATCGCGCGCCTGTTCGTCGGGGTCAACGCCGTCGGCACGTGGGACGAGCTGTTCTTCATCTGCACGGTGTTCGCGCTGCTGCGCCGGCACTTCGGGCTGTGGACGGCCAACCTGCTGCAGGCGATGGTCTTCGTCTCGTTCCTCTGGGAGCTCGGGTACCGCGAGTGGGGTCCGCTGCTGACGATCCCGTTCGCGCTCATCCAGGGCTTCACGTTCAACCTGACGAAGTCGCTGACGTACGTGCTGGTCGTGCACCTGCTCTTCGACGCGGTGGTGTTCATGGTGCTCGTGCACGCGCACACCCCGGAGCTGTTCGACATCTTCGTCACCGCGCCCGCGCGCTGACACCTCACCGACGAGGAGACCCCGATGACCGACGCCCTGACCACCTGGGCCGGCAGCCACACGTTCCGCGGCGGGCCGGTCGTGCACCCCGAGACGGTCGACGAGGTCGCGGCCCTCGTCGCCGACGCCCGGCACGTGCGGGCGCTCGGCTCACGGCACTCGTTCCACGACCTCGCGGACGGCCCCGGGACGCTCGTCGTCCTGGACCGGCTCGACGTCCCCACCGTGATCGACCCCGACGCGGCCACCGTCACGGTCGGCGGCGGGGTGCGGTACGGCGAACTCGCGCGTGACCTGCACGCCGCCGGCTGGGCGCTGCACACCATGGCGTCGCTGCCGCACATCGCCGTCGCGGGGACCGTCGCGACGGCCACGCACGGCTCCGGCGTCACGGCACCCAACCTGTCGGCCGCCGTGCGAGGGCTGGAGATCGTCGGTGCGGGCGGTGAGGTGCGCACGCTGGGCCCGGAGGACCCGGAGCTGGCCGGCTCGGTCGTCGCGCTGGGCGGCCTGGGCGTCGTGACGCGCGTGACGCTCGCGATCCAGCCGACGTACGACGTCGCGCAGGAGGTCTGGCTCGACCTCCCGTGGCGCACGGCGCTCGAGCGCTTCGACGCGCTGATGTCGTCGGCGTACTCGGTCAGCCTGTTCACCGACTGGATCGGGGACGCCGTGGGCCAGGTGTGGCGCAAGCACCGCGTCGACGGTGACGCGTGGACGCTGCCGGAGGCCGGCGACGTCCTCGCAGGGGCCCGGCCCGCGCCGGGACCCGTGCACCCCGTGCCGGGACCCGACCCCGAGGCCTGCACCCAGCAGGGCGGGGTCCCCGGGCCGTGGCACGAGCGCCTGCCCCACTTCCGCCTCGACTTCACGCCCTCGGCCGGCGCCGAGCTGCAGTCCGAGTGGCTCGTCCCCCGTCAGCACGCCGTCGCCGCGATCGAGGCGCTGCGCGGCATCGCGCACGTCACGTCGCCGCTGCTCCTGGTCAGCGAGATCCGCACGGTCGCCGGCGACGACCTGTGGCTGTCGACCGCGCACGGCGGGGACCGGGTGGCGCTGCACTTCACGTGGAAGCCGCTGCGCGCCGAGGTCGACGCCGCGCTGCCGGTCATCGAGGAGACGCTCGCGCCGTTCGACGCCCGCCCGCACTGGGGCAAGCTGTTCTCCGGGCCGGGCCTGGACCGCACGTGGCAGGACCTGTACCCGCGGTGGGACGACGCCCGCGCGCTGCTCGGTCGGCGCGACCCCGAGGGCCGCTTCGGCAACGACTTCCTGCGCCGCGTCGGCCTGCGCAGCTGAGCCGCGGCGCGGGTCCCGCGCCACCCCTCGCCTGGGACTCCGTGCCCGCCACGGCCCGCTGAGGGGCATCTGCGCCCTCACGCCACCGGGGTGGGCTCCGCCTGCGCACGCGCCGCCGCCACGGCCTCGGCGACCCGGCGCTCCGTGGCCGCGGCACGTCGGCGAGCCCGCCACCGGCCGGTCACGACCGCCGCGAGGACCAGCAGGACCAGCGCGAGAGCCGCCCTGGGCACCGCCGCCGTGGACACGCTCGCCGTCACCGGGTCGAGCCTCGACCCGTCCACCACGACGTGCGGCACGAGGCGCACGGTCGCCGTCAGGCGCAGCAGCGGGCGGACGTCGTCCACGCGCACCGCGACGGTCGTCCGCTCCCCCGGCAGCAGCTCCGGGACGTCGACCTCCACGACCTGCCCGCCCCAGCCGAAGGGCCCGGCCACCGTCACGGTCGCAGGACCCCCCACCCGGACGTTGCCGGTGTTGACGACGTCGACCTCGACGTCGACCGCTCCGCCCGCCGTCGGGTCGAGGCTGCCGTGGTGCACGGCGCGTGGCCCCTCGAGCGCCGCACCGGGAGCCAGCGGACCGTCGACGCGCAGGTGCAGCCGCGCGCCCAGACGCCGGTCGACGCTCACGCCGTCGGCGCGGGTGCTCGCCAGGGACGTCACGACGCCGCCGGCGTGGTCGCCCGGCTCGGCGTCGTCCGGGACGCGCAGCGTGAACGGCACCGTGACGCTCGCGCCCGCCGGGACCACCACCTCGGGCGCCGCGACGTCGGTCCACGCACCCACACCCGTCGACGGCTGGTCCGGTCGCAGCAGGTCCAGCACGCCGCGCGTCGTGGTGAACGCGTCGGCGACGTACACCCGCAGCGTCGTCGGGGCGGTGCCGTGGTTGCTGATGACGACGGCGTCCTCGATCGTCCCGCCCGGTGCCGCCGTGTAGGCGAAGTTGGCGCGGCCGGCGGCATGCGGCTCGGCGTCGGCGGGACGGACGCCCCAGGTGACGGTCGCGTCGGTGCTCGGGTCGACGGCGACGGCCGACGCGGGCTGCGCGAGGACGACGGGCAGCGCCGTGCCCGCCAGGGTGGCGAACAGGGTGGCGAGCAGGGCGACGAACAGCGCGGTGGCCCGGTGGCCGGGGACGGGCGACGGCGACGTGTGTGCGCGAGTCATGCGAGCACTCCTGGGCTGTGGTGGGGACGGGGGTGGCGGACCTGTCGGACGGCCCCCGTCGGTGGAGCCGACGGGGGCCGTCCGACGTCCGTCAGCTCAGCGCCGTGAGCGTGAGCGTCGCGGAGTACCGGCCCTCGGTGACCGAGACCGGCAGCCGCAGGTCCAGCTCGGCACCCAGCAGCACGCTGCCGCGCTCGTGCCCCGCGGCGGCGGACCCCAGGACCGCCGGCTCCGCGAGGCCGTCGCCGGAGACGAACCCGGAGGCCACAGCCGCACCGGGCGTCGCGCCGCCGGTGTTCTCGGTCGCCGACGGCGCCCACCCCAGGTGCTTGCCGTCGACGACCCGGTCGCCGGCCACGAAGTCGCTGACCTGGCCCGACAGGGACCACGCCGGCGCGTCGCGCCGCGTGTCCGTGACGCGCACCGGGTTGAGCGCACCTGCCGCCCGCAGGTGGTCGCCCGCCTGCTCAGCCACGCCCAGGTCGACCAGGTCGTTGCTGCCGTCGACGGCCCAGACGAACTCGCCCGGCTCACCGGCCTGCTCAGGCACCGTCACGGCGAGCTGCTGCGCGTCGCCGGCCGGGACCTCGACGCCGTCCTCGACCACGCGCTTTCCGCGCGCGTCCTTGGTGATCGTGAAGGCGTCGTACAGGTCGCCGACCCTCTCGGGGGCGGCGCCGTTGAGGGCCGCGACGTACGACTCGTAGCGCAGCGTGCCGCCGTCGACGGTCACCACCTGGTACGTCGAGACGTCCGCCCCCCGCTTGACCTGCGTGGCGCCGTTGCGCGTCCACACGTTCTCGCCCTCGGGCGCGAGCGTGTAGTACTTGCCGCCCGAGTTCGCGACCGCGTACACCGGGCCGCTCGTGACGCCAGGCGTGCCGGTCGCGGTCGTGTCCTTGTAGCCGCGGGCGTACGTGTGGTCGTGGCCCTGCAGGACGAGGTCGATGTCGTGCTTCTCGAACACCGGCACCCACGCGGCGCGCAGCAGGGGCTCGTCACGCCCGCTGGACACGCTGTAGACCGGCTGGTGGAACGTCGCGACCGCCCACGTGTTCGGGTTGGTCGCCAGCACGTGGTCGAGCCACGCCGCCTGGAAGTCGATCCACAGCTTCCCGGCGTCGGGGCAGCCCTCGCTGCAGGCGGGCAGGTCGGACGGGGTGAGGAAGCCGGAGTTCCGTGTCGCGTTCAGCGTGATGAACCGGACGTCCTGGTAGTCGACGAAGTAGACCGTCTCGCCGGCGAACCTCTCGAAGTGGTCGAGGTACGCCGCCGTCTGGCGCGCGGCGGGCGTGTCACCCTCGGCGAGCTTCGCGAGGTCATCGGTCGTGGCGCGCGTCGGGGAGTTCAGCGCGTACGTGAAGTTCGCCTTCCAGTTCCGCATCGTCTGGTCGCCGCTGTACTCGTGGTTGCCCGGCGCGGCCAGGACCTGGGTGGTCATCGCGGACTCGCCCATGCCGGAGAACCAGTTGGTCCACTGCGTCTGGTTGCTCGCCGTGTCGATGAGGTCACCGGCGTGCACGCTGCCCACGGCATCGGGTGCCTTGGCGTTCGCCGCCTGCACGACGGCCGGCCACGTGGTGTCGAGGCTGATCTGCGCGTCGCCGTAGTAGAGGAACGAGAACGGCTCGGCCGCGTCGGACGCGGTGCGGAACGTGCGCCAGGGCGTCCAGTCGCCCCCCTGCCCGACGCGGTACTCGTACCGCGTCCCCGCCGCCAGCCCCGTCAGGGTGGCCGAGAGGTGCGTGTGCTCGCCGATGGTGTCGGTGACGGTCGCGGCGACCGTCGCTGCGGTGCCGCCGGTGCGTCGGTACTCGACGGCCGCCGGCGCGCTGGACGTGCTGCGCCACGTGACGAACTGCGACGTGGTCGCCTGGTCGGTCGGGGTGAGGATCAGCCGGTCCGTCGCCGTGCCGGTGTCGGCAGCGACGGGGGTGGCGGTGGCCAGCGCTCCGCCGGCGACGACAGCACCGCAGGCCAGAGCAGCGGTGAGCCGGTGCCGCAGGGGCCCGGCTGCACGAGGGCGGGACGGGAGTGGCGTTCGCATCGAGCGTCTCCTTGCGTCGGAAGATGACGCCCCGAACGGTGTCGGGCCGAGGCGACGCGCGGTCGTACGGACGGTGTACGGCTGGGCACGGGTGGGAACACTCTGAGGTCCTGCCGCCGGGCCCACGGGACGTGCGAGGGTGAACCGGTGCGCACCCTCGGACTGATCGGCGGCATGAGCTGGTACTCCACGCTGGAGTACTACCGGGTCATCAACACGGCCGTGCACGAGGCGCTCGGCGGGCACCACAGCGCGCACCTGCTGCTGGAGTCCGTGGACTTCGCGCAGGTGCGCGAGCTGCAGCTGGCCGAGGACTGGGCGGGCGCGGGCGACCTCCTCGCCGCCGCGGGCCGTCGGCTGCAGGGAGCGGGCGCCGACGCCGTCCTCATCGCGACGAACCTCATGCACAAGGTGGCGCCCGCGGTGGAGGCCGCCCTCGACGTCCCGCTCCTGCACATCGCCGACGCGGTCGCCGACGTCGCGACGGGTGCGGGCTGGGGCACCGTGGGTGTCGTCGGCACGCGCTGGGTGATGGCCGAGCCGTTCTACGCCGACCGGCTCGCGACCCACGGCATCACGACGCTGGTGCCGGACGCGGCCACGCAGGACGAGATCGACCGGATCATCTTCGACGAGCTCGCGCACGGCCACGTCCTGGACACCTCCCGTGCCCGTCTCGCCGCGGCCGCCGCGCAGCTGCAGGAGCAGGGGGCCGACGCGGTGGTGCTGGCCTGCACCGAGCTCGAGCTGGCGCTGACCGGGCCCGGCCCGGTGCCGCTCATCGAGTCCGCCCGCGTGCACGCGCTGGCCGCCGCCCGGTTCGCGCTCGGCGGCCCGACGCCACCGGTGACGCCCGGGGCCTGACCGGCGCCGTCAGACGTCCCAGGACGTCACGCGCGTCGTGAGGTCCGTCCAGCCGTCGCGGCCCAGGGGCGAGAGCGTGCGGACGCGTCGCCCCGGGTGCAGCCGCGGGTCGGCGTCGTAGCGGCGGCCGAGCTCGGTCTCGGCGCCGGCGTCACCGGCGTCCGCCCGGACCAGCAGGTCGGCGACCTCGTCCGCGAGCACGGCGACGTCCTCGGGCGCCTCGTGCAGCTCCGCGCCCCACACGTCCCACAGCAGCAGCTCGTCGCGGCGACGGTGCGCGAGCTCGAGCAGCACGTTCCCCCGCACGAAGTCCGGTCCGCACAGCTCCGGCAGCTCGCGCGCGACACCGTACGCACCGAGGTCCAGCCCGTCGCGGCGGTGCGCGAGCCACAGCTCCGCGGCGGTCGCGAACGGTGCGTCCAGCCCCGTCGGCAGGTCGAACGGGTCGAACGGCTCCCCGGCCGGAGGCGCGGCACCGAACGCCGCGTCGAGCTCGGGGTCGGCGCGCACCCAGCGCCGGCCGTCCCAGCGCTCGACGACGACGTGGTCGTGCGCGAAGCCCGGGGTGAAGTACCGGGCGAACCCGATGCGGGACCGCGCGGGGATGCCGTGCTCGCGCAGCAGGCCCACGCCGAGCAGCGTGTGGTCCCGGCAGCACCCCGCGAGACGGGCGGTGGCCGGGCGGCCCGCCAGCGGGGCGGGCGACAGCGCGAAGCCGGCCGTGAGGATCGCGTCCAACCACCGCAGGTCGACCGTCGGCAGCCGGTCGGCGTCGAGCGTGTCCGCCTCGGCCCGGTAGTGCGCGATCAGCCCCGTCGCCGCGGCCTGCACGTCAGCCGGGTCGGTGCCCAGTGCGGCGAGCACCGCGGCGTGCCGGCCGGGGTCGCTGTAGGGCGAGTGCCGCGCCCACTCCGCAGGGCTGCCCGTCGCGTCCTGCACGCCGTCCGGCATCGCCGCCTCCGTCCCGGGTCCCGCGTCGGGCTCCCATGAGGGTAGACACCCCGTCGCTGCCGGACTCGTCGGGGCGGACGGGACCGGGCGGGTCCCGACGTGCGAGCGCCGCCGGTGCCCTCGTCGGGGCGACCGGCGGCGCACGGTGGGACGTCGTCAGCTCACGCCGACGATGTCCACCACGAACACGAGGGTGTCCCCGCCCTTGATGCCGGCCTGCGGCACGCCGCGGTCGCCGTAGGCGAGGTGCGACGGGATCGACAGCAGCACGCGCGAGCCGACCTGCTGGCCCACGAGGCCCTCGTCCCAGCCGGCGATGACGGCGCCGACGCCGATCGGGAAGCTGATCGACGAGCCACGGTCGAACGAGTTGTCGAAGACGCCTCCCTGCCACGCCTGTCCCAGGTAGTGCACCTCGATGTCCTGCCCCGCCTCGACGAGCGCGCCGTCGCCGCGGCTGAGCACGACGACCTCGAGCTCCTCCGACGGCGCGGAGTCCGGGAACGTGAGCGTGGGCTTGGTGCCGGGTGCGCCCGAGACCTCGGGCAGCGCTGCGGCCATGGCGGTTCTCCTTCGATGGATGACAGTGCCCGACCATCCTGCCCTGCCCACCGGGCCCTCGCCGCACGGGCACCCGGCGACGCTCAGCGCCCGAGGACCCCCGCGAGCCAGCGCAGCTGCGCCTCGAGCTGGAAGGCCCCGCCGCCCTCGTGCTCGTTGAACTCGTACACCTCGATGGCACGCTCCGGGCGGGAGCCCGCGAGCGTGCCGTAGTGGTTGTACGCCGCGAAGACGGTGGACGGCGGGCAGATCGGGTCGCGCAGCGCGACCGAGAACAGCGTGGGCGCCGTGGCACGGCGCGCGAGGTGCACGCCGTCGAGGTACGACAGCGTCCGCAGCGCGGCGGCCTTGTGGTCGCGGTGCACCGACAGGTAGGTGACGAGCTCGTGGTACGGGTCGGCGTCGGTCAGGGCGATCGCGCGCTGGACGTGGCACAGGAAGGGCACGTCGGGCATGGCCGCCGCGAGGCCGTCGGTCAGCCCCGCGACGGCGAGCGTCATGCCGCCGCCCTGGCTGCCGCCGGTCACCGTGACGCGCGCCGGGTCGACCCCGGGCAGGGACCGCACGGCCTCGACCGCACGGACGCCGTCGGTGTAGACCCGCCGGTAGTAGTGCTCGGCGGGGTCGAGGATCCCGCGCGTCAGGAAGCCCGGCGTCTGCGGCCCCGACCCGACCGGGTCTGGCGTGTCGCCGCCGCTCCCCCACCGCGAGCCCTGGCCGCGGGTGTCCATCAGCAGGTGCACGTACCCGGCCGCGGCCCACGCGAGGCGCTCGTGCGGGCGCCCGCGGCCGCCGCCGTACCCGATGAACTCCACGACCGCCGGCAGCGACGACCCGTCCGTGGCCGACCCCGCGGGCCGCGTGACCCACGCCTTGATCGGGTGCCCACCGAACCCGGCGAACGTCACGTCCTCGACGTCGACGAGCGTCAGGCCCGCGTCGTACGGCTCACGGCGCACGTCGAGGTCGAACGCGCGCGTCTCCGCGAGCGTGGCGGCCCAGAACTCGTCGAGGTCCGCGGGTTCGTCGAGCTCCGGCAGGTAGCGCTCGAGCTCGGGCAGGGGCAGGTCGAACAGCGCCATCGCGGTGGGTCCTTTGCGGGTACGTCCCAGGGGTCGGCCGATGCTAACCCGCGCGCGGACGCCTCCTACGGGACCGGCACGGCCCGCGCATCAGCGCGTGAGGAACCCCAGCAGGTCGTGGCGTGTCAGGACGCCGACGGGCCGCCCGTCGTCGACGACCATGAGCGCGTCCGCCTTCTCGAGCGCGGCGCGGGCCGAGTCGACCGCCTCGCCCGACCCGATCAGCGGCAGGGGCGCGGACATGTGCGCGTCGACCCGGTCCGCGAGCGACGCGGCACCGGAGAACACCGCATCGAGCAGCTCGCGCTCGCTCACCGAGCCCGCGACCTCACCGATCATCACGGGCGGCTCGGCACCGACCACGGGCATCTGCGAGACGCCGTACTCGCGCAGGATCTCGATGGCGTCGCGGACCGTCTCGGTGGGGTGCGTGTGCACCAGGGCGGGCAGGTCGCCGCCCTTGGTCCGCAGCACGTCGGCGACCGTCGCGCCCTGGCCACCGGCGAGGAACCCGTACGACCGCATCCAGGAGTCATTGAAGATCTTCGACAGGTACCCGCGACCGCCGTCGGGCAGGATCACGACGTAGACCGCACGCGCCGCCGCCGCCGGGTCGGCGTCCTGCAGCGCCCGCGCGTGACGCAGCGTCGCCTCGACCGCCATGCCGCACGAGCCGCCGACCAGCAGGCCCTCCTCGCGCGCCAGCCGGCGCGTCATGGCGAACGAGTCGGCGTCCGAGACCGCGATGATCTCGTCGGGGACCGCCGGGTCGTACGCCGTCGGCCAGAAGTCCTCACCGACGCCCTCGACGAGGTACGGGCGCCCGTCGCCCCCGGAGTACACCGAGCCGGCCGGGTCCGCGCCGACGACGACCACGCGTCCGCCGTCCGCGGCCCGGCGGTCCGCCGACGCGTCGTGCAGGTAGCGCCCCGTGCCCGTGATGGTGCCGCCCGTGCCCACACCCGTGACGAGGTGCGTGATGCGCCCGTCCGTGTCCGCCCAGATCTCCGGGCCCGTGCTCGCGTAGTGGCTGGCCGGGCCGTGGACGTTGGCGTACTGGTTGGGCTTCCACGCGCCGGGGGTCTCGCGCGTGATGCGGTCCGAGACGGAGTAGTACGAGTCCGGGTGGTCGGGCGGCACGGCCGTCGGGGTGACGACGACCTCGGCGCCGTACGCGCGCAGCACGTCCCGCTTGTCCTGGCTCACCTTGTCCGGGCACACGAAGATGCAGCGGTACCCCTTGCGCTGCGCGACCAGCGCGAGCCCGACCCCGGTGTTGCCGGACGTCGGCTCGACGATGGTGCCGCCCGGCTGCAGCTCACCCGACGCCTCGGCGGCCTCGATCATGCGCAGCGCGATGCGGTCCTTCACGGACCCACCGGGGTTGAGGTACTCGACCTTGGCGAGGATCGTCGCGGTCAGGCCGGCGGTGACGGACGTGAGCCGGACGAGCGGGGTGCCGCCGACGAGCTCGGAGACGTGCTGGGCGTACTTCACGCGTCGATCCTCTCATCCGCCCCGCCGCCGCCCCGTGCATGCCCGTGCAGCCCCGCCGGACGACGGACGCCCCGCCGGCCGAGTGGCCGACGGGGCGTCGAGTCGTGCAAGGAGCGGTCAGTCGCCGCGCAGGATGGCGAGCAGCCGCAGCAGCTCGAGGTACAGCCACACGAGCGTCACGATGAGGCCGAACGCGGCCGACCACGCGAACTTCGCGGGCACGCCCTGGTCCACGCCGCGCTTGATCGAGTCGAAGTCCATGATCAGGCTGGCCGCGGCCAGACCGACGGCCACGAGACCGACGACGACGCCCAGGAAGCCGGAGCGCAGCGGGCCGTAGCCCTCGCCGACACCGAAGAGCACGAGACCGAAGTTGACCAGCGAGTACAGGAGGTACCCGGCCATCCCGATGAGCACGGCGCGCTGGAACTTCGGCGTGACGCGGACCTTGCCGGAGCGGAACAGGAACAGCGAGACCGCGAACACCGAGAGCGTCGCCAGCACGGCCTGCCCCACGAGGCCGTTGAACGCGGCCTCGTAGTACGCGCTGATCCCACCGACGAAGACGCCCTGCGCGACCGTGTAGAGCGTGATGAGCACCGGGCTCGGGTTCTTCTTGAACGCGTTGACCAGGCCGAGCACCAGGCCGACGATCGCGCCCACGATCCACAGGCCGGGCGCGACCACCCACGTGGCGGCGGCCACGACGACGAGCAGCGCGAGGAGCCCGCCGGTCTTGACGATGACGTCGTCGTAGGTGAGGCGTCCGGTCTCGCGCGTCGTCGCGGGGGGCGCGTCGTACATCTGCTCGAGCGTCGCGGCGTCCGCGACCTGCGCGCCGGGCGTGCCCCACGCGGGGCCCTGGGTGGCGGTCTGCTGACCGCCGCGGCGCTGCTGGCGCGGGTCACCGAAGACGGGACTGTTGTTGAAGACGGGGTTGGTCATGCGGCACCTCTGGGTCGTGGCCGGCCGGGAGATCATGTCGACGTCCTGCACAACGTAGTGGGTGCCCCGGACGTTCCCCACCGGGGACTACCCCGGTCGGCCCCTGCCCGGGTCTCGTTCTTCCGGATGATCCCCCTGACGCAGGATCGGTCGCGGGACGGTGCCGCGCGACCTCGCGGAGGAATAGCGTCGTCGGCGTGAGCACAGCGACGCGAACCACGACGCGAACCCAGGGGACCCGATGATCGAGGCGCACGGACTGACCAAGAGGTACGGCAGCAAGACCGCGGTCGACGGCGTCGACTTCACGGTGCGGCCGGGACGCGTGACCGGCTTCCTCGGGCCCAACGGCGCGGGCAAGTCGACGACGATGCGCATGATCGTCGGCCTCGACCACCCGACCGCCGGCACCGTGACGGTGCAGGGCCAGCCCTACGCGAAGCTGCGCTCCCCGCTGACCGAGGTGGGCGCGCTCCTCGAGGCGAAGGCCGTCCACCCCGGACGCTCGGCGCGTCAGCACCTGCGGGCGCTCGCCGCGACGCACGGCATCGGCGACAAGCGCGTCGACCAGGTGATCGAGCTCGCCGGGCTGGGTGCCGTGGCGAAGAAGCGCGTCAAGGGCTTCTCGCTCGGCATGGGTCAGCGCCTGGGCATCGCCGCCGCGCTGCTCGGTGACCCCCACACGCTGATCCTCGACGAGCCCGTCAACGGCCTCGACCCCGAGGGCGTCGCGTGGGTGCGCGGCCTGGCCAAGCACCTGGCCTCCGAGGGGCGCACGGTCTTCCTGTCCTCGCACCTGATGAGCGAGGTCGCGGTGACGGCCGACGACCTGCTGGTCATCGGGCGCGGGCGGATCGTCGCCCAGGGCCCGGTGGACGAGGTCGTGTCGCGCGCCACCACCACGACGGTGCGCGTCCGCAGCCCGCACGCGAGCGAGCTCGCGGCGGCCCTGTCCGGCCCGCGCGCCACGATCGACGCGCTCGAGCCCGGGCTGCTGGAGGTGCACGGCCCCACCGCGGAAGAGATCGGGGAGCTCGCCGCCGCCTCGAACTTCGTGCTGCACGAGCTCACGCCGGTCAGCGGCTCGCTCGAGCAGGCCTACATGTCCCTGACGGCCGACTCGGTCGAGTACCACTCCGGTGTCCCGGACGACGCCGCGTCGATCCCCACCGCCGCCGGGACGACCGGCCCGACCAGCACGGAGGCGCACCGATGAGCACCGCGACCACCCCCCGCACCGCGTCCGCGCCGTCGGCGTCCGTTCCGACCGCCGCGCGTGTCACGCCGTGGCACGTGCTGCGGTCCGAGTGGATCAAGCTCTGGACCCTGCGCTCGACGTACTGGACCGTCGCCCTGACGGTCGCCGTGCTGGTGCTGCTGGCCTGGGCGATGGCGTTCTCGTTCAGCCTCGCTCCCGAGGGGACCTACCCGGGCGCCGACGGCAGCGCCGGGATCGTCTACATGCTCCTGGGACCGGGGCAGATCTTCGGCTCGCTCGTCCTCATCGTGCTCGCGGCACTCACCGTGACGGGTGAGTACACCACCGGACAGGTGCGCTCGACCTTCGCGGCCGTGCCCCGCAGGCTGCCCGTGCTGTGGGCCAAGGGCCTCGTCGTCGCGCTCGTGTCGTTCGCGACCGCGGCGGTCGGCACCGCGCTGTCGCTGCTGCTCGCGGGGGCTCTCGAGCCCGCCATGCGTCCCGACTGGGCGGACCCCGAGATGCTGCGCGTCGTCGTCGGAACGCCGCTGTACATCATGACGCTCGCGCTGCTCGGGTTCGCGGTCGGGGCACTGCTGCGCAACTCGGCGGCGGCCATCGCGACCACGATCGGCTTCGTGCTCATCATCGAGAGCGTCCTCAACCTGATCCCGTGGAAGGCGCTGGAGTACGTGCGGCCCTTCCTGCCGTCGTCCGCCGGCGTCCGTGTGGCAACGCCGCAGGAGATGCTCGACATGACCGACAGCATGGCCACCGTGGCCGTCAGCCTGAGCCCGTGGGCCGGGTACGCGGTCCTGGTCGGCTGGGTCGCCGTCATCCTGCTCGCGGCCGCAGTGCGGCTGCGCACGCGCGACGTCTGAGAGGTCCGCGCGAACCGACGCGGCGCACCACCGCCCTGGAGGGGGACGGCGGTGCGCCGCGTTCGTCGTCCGTGGGTGCCGTCAGGCGGCGACGTCGGGTGACGCCTTCGCGTCCCGACGCGCCTGGCGTCGCGCCGCTCCCCGCTCCCGGCGCCGCTCGACCAGCGTGTAGAGCACCGGCACGAGCACCAGGGTCAGCAGCGTCGAGGTGAACAGGCCGCCGATGACGACGATCGCCAGCGGCTGCGAGATGAACACCCCACCGCCGGTGAGCCCGAACGCCATGGGCACGAGCGCGAAGATCGTCGCCGCGGCCGTCATGAGGATGGGCCGCAGCCGCTTGCGCGACCCCTCGGTCACCGCGTCGTCGATCCCGCGTCCGCGCTCGCGGTACTGGTTGACCAGGTCGACCAGCACGATCGCGTTCGTCACGACGACCCCGATGAGCATCAGCACGCCGATCAGCGCGGGCACGCCCAGCGGCGTCCCGGTGAGCAGCAGGCCGAGCAGGGCGCCGGTCGCCGCGAACGGCACCGACACCATGAGGATCAGCGGCTGCAGCAGCGACCGGAACGTCGCGACCATCACGACGTAGACGATCGCGAGCGCGACGAGCAGCGCGAGCCCGAGGTCCGCGAACGCGTCCTCCTGGTCGGCCGCGACGCCGCCGATCTCGACGCTCGCACCGGCCGGCACGTCGACGTCCTCCAGCGCGGTCCGCATCCGCTCCGTGAGCCCGCCGAGGTCCTGGTCGGCCGGCGTGGCCGAGATCGTCGCCGCGCGCTTGCCGTCGATGCGGGTCGTGGAGACCGGCACCTCGACCTCCTCGACGCTCGCGACGGACGTCAGCGGGACGATGCCGGTGGCCGTGGGCAGCACGAGCTGCTCGACCTCGGCCACGCTCGCCGGTGCGGGGACCGTCACGACGGTGACGTCCACGGGCCCGGCACCGAGGTCGACCGTGCCGATCGGCTGCGGGCTCATGAGGCCGGCGACCGTGCCCACGACCGCGGTCTCGGTCAGCCCGGCGGCTGCCGCGGCCTCGCGGTCGACCGTGACGCGCACGGTCGGCTGGTCCGCGGACAGGTCGTTGGTGACGTCCGTGGTGCCCTCGACGTCGGCGACGACGTCGCGCACCTGCGCGGCGAGCTGCTCCAGCTCGTCGGGGTCG
This sequence comes from Cellulomonas xiejunii, assembly GCF_024508315.1. Lineage (NCBI taxonomy): Bacteria > Bacillati > Actinomycetota > Actinomycetes > Micrococcales > Cellulomonadaceae > Cellulomonas > Cellulomonas xiejunii. The sequence goes on along the minus strand of NZ_CP101987.1, from coordinate 1,005,623 downwards.
TCGGCCTGCACCACGACGTCGACGGTCGACGACCCGAACGCGGCGTCGGCGCCCGCCACGACGACGTCGCCGTGCCCGTCGCTGCCCGACAGGTCGGCGACGGCCTCGCGCACGTCGTCGGCGACCGCGGTGTTGTCGGAGTCGTCCGTGAGGGTCAGCGCGAAGGACGCACGCGGTGCCCCCCCGCCGCCGAACACCGCCTCGATGCCGCCGGCCGAGCCGACCGTGGTCTGCACGGTCTGCACGCCCTCGACGCCCAGCAGGACCTCCTCGATCTCCTGCGCCGCGGCATCCTGCGCCTCGAGCGAGGTGGCCGGCGGGAACGTCTCGGTGACGGTGAGGGTGTTCTGGCCGGCGTCACCCAGGAAGTTGGTCTCCAGGCGAGTGGCCAGGCCGAGCGTCCCGGCGAAGACGACGAGGGCCGCGAGCAGCGTGACCACGGGGTGGGCGATCGCGCCGCGCAGCGTGGCCAGGTACGACCGCTGCATCCAGGAACGACGCTCCTTGGCCTCCGCGGCGGCACGCACCTCCTGCGCACCGGCCCCCTCGACCACGTCCGCCTTGACGAACCAGTACGCCAGGACGGGCACGATCGTCAGCGACACGAGCAGGGACGCGACCAGCGCGATCGCGGTGGTGAAGGCGAACGGCCGGAACAGCTCGCCGACCATCCCGCCGACCAGGCCGATGGGCACGAACACCGCAGCGGTCGCGATGGTCGAGGCGGTGATCGCGCCCGCCACCTCGCGCACCGCGGTGACGATCGCGTCGCGCTTGCCCTCGCCGTACGACAGGTGCCGCTTGATGTTCTCGATGACGACGATCGAGTCGTCGACGACGCGGCCGATCGCGATGGTCATCGCGCCGAGCGTGAGGATGTTCAGCGAGTACCCGGCGACCTGCAGGCCGATGAACGTCACCAGCAGCGACAGCGGGATCGAGATCGCCGAGACCAGGGTCGAGCGGATCGAGCCCAGGAACAGCAGGATGACGACGACCGCGAACAGCAGGCCGAGGCCGCCCTCGGTGGCCAGGCCCTCGATGGACTCCTCGATGAACGGGGCCTGGTCGAACACCACGGCGATGTCGACGTCGCCACCGAGCTGGTCGCGCAGCTCGTCCACCGCGTCCTGCGCGCCGTGCGACACGTCGACGGTGTTGCCGGCGGGCGTCTTGGTGAGGGAGACGGCCAGGGCCGGCTCGCCGTCCAGCCGCGACAGGCTCGCCGCAGGCACGGGGGCGACGACCACCTCGGCGACGTCGCCGAGGTTGACGGCCTGGCCGGTCGCCGAGCCGAGCAGCGGGAGCGCACGCAGGTCGTCCACCGAGGTGATCGGCGAGCCCGCCTGGACGGACAGGGTGAGGTCGCCCTCGTCGACCGTGCCGGTGGGCAGCACGACCCCGTTGTCCTGCAGGATCGTCTGCACCGCCGCCGGCGACAGGCCCGCCGCGGTGAGGGCGGGCAGGTCGAGGGTGATCGTGACCGCCTGCTCGGCCACGCCCGTGACGGCGACCTCCCGGACGCCGTCGACCTGCTCCAGGCGCGGCACCACGACGTCCTCGACGACCCGGGCCAGCGCGGCCTGCGGGTCCTCGCCCTCGCGCACGTCGTCGGGGGTCCCGGCGACCGCGAGCTGCACGACGGGCAGGTCGTCGATCGACCCGGTCACGACCATCGGGTCGACGCCCTCGGGCAGCGCCGAGCGGATGCGGTCGACGGCCTGCTGGATGTCCTGGGCCCGCGCGTCGACGTCGACGCCGTAGGTCAGCTCGACCGTCGTCGTCGAGACCGACGTGGAGGACGTGGAGGTCACGGACTCGACGTCCGCGACGGCGGAGACCGCCTGCTCGATGGGTTCGGTGAGCTGCTGCTCGACGAGCTCCGGCGAGGAACCCGGGTCGACCGCAACGACGACCGCCGTGGGGATCTGCAGCGACGGGATGAGCTCCTGCTTGAGGGAGCCGAGGCTGAACCAGCCGAAGACCGCGATCGCGACCGTCACGAGCGCGACGACCGAGCGGTTGGCCAGCGAGAGCCGGGCGAGGCGGGACACGGGTTCCTCCGAGGGGCAGGGCGGCGGTCGTGACGGGGCGGGACGGGTCCGCGTCGTCGCGGCGTAGGGCGACAGTACGTGCGGGTCCGGGGACCGGCACCCGCCAACCCAACGGATGCCGGGTTCACGGGGGTTCCCGGCCCCGACGTGGGGCTGGTCACTCCCGCGGCCCGTGACGGGGCCCGAGGTTAGGCTCACCTGATGAGCATCACCGGCCGGACCGCCCTGCCCCTCGTGGCCCCGCGACGCCCCGCACCGGTGCTGGGTGAGGTGGTGCGGACGCAGCGCCTGACGCCGCACCTCGCGCGCGTCGTGCTCGGCGGCCCGGGACTGCGACCGCTGGCCGACCCGGTCTGCGCCGACTCGTACGTCAAGCTCGGCTTCCTCCCCGACGGCGCGCTCGACGGCTGCCCGCTGACGGACGACGGCCGCGTCGACCTCGCGGCGCTGCGCGCCGGTCTCCCCGAGGGCGTCCAGGTGCGCCAGCGCGCGTACACGATCCGCGCGTGGGACCCGGCGACCCGTGAGATGACCCTCGACTTCGTCGTGCACGGCGACGAGGGCCTCGCCGGGCCGTGGGCGGCGGCCGCGGCGCCCGGCGACCGCGTGCTGGTCCACGGGCCCGGCGGCGCGTGGGACCCGAGCCCGGACGTCGACGTGCACCTGCTCGTCGGTGATGCCAGCGCCCTGCCCGCGGTCGCGGTCGGTCTGGAGCGCCTGCCCCGTGACGCCGTCGGTGCCGCGTTCGTCGAGGTGCACGGCCCCGACGACGAGATCGCGCTCGACGCACCCGCCGGCGTCACGGTCACCTGGCTGCACCACGGCGACGCCCCCGCGGGGTCCACGCTCCCCGAGGCCGTCCGCGCCTGGCCGACCCCCGCGGGACGCATCGGGGCCTTCGTCCACGGCGAGGCCGGCGCGGTCAAGGAGCTGCGCGCGCACCTGCGCACGCACGGCGTCGCCCGCGCGGACCTGTCCATCTCCGGGTACTGGCGCCTCGGCGCCGACGACGAGAGCTGGCGCGCGAGCAAGAAGGCGTGGAACGCGCAGATCGAGGCCGCGGAGGCGGCCGCGGGGCTGGACTGAGAGAGTCACCGGGGAACGTCGAGAAGCTGGTCGCCCACCCATCCAGGTACCGGCGCCACCCCGGCGCCCCGAGGGACGGAGACCGCCACGCCCCGGTACCTGCTGATCGTCGACTTCCGGTCCGGCCCGGACCCCAGGCGGGTCGTCGACGGCGCGATCGCGGACGCAGCCACGATGCGCGACTGGCTCGGCACGGCCGACGGGCGCTGAACCGGCCGCCCGGGCGTGAGCCGGCCCGGCCCGGGCGGCGCACACCCCAACGGGTGAGTCCCGACGAAATCGGCACGAGGCTCCTCGCCCCCCGCTAGCGTTCCGGTGCCAACGACGCGAGGGGGACCTGGTGCTGCGCTTCCTGCCGGTGATCGTCGAGATCGCCCTGCTGGTGTTCTGCCTGATCGACTGCATCCAGTCCGACTCCGACCGCGTGCGCAACCTGTCGAAGGGCTGGTGGCTCGTCCTCATCGTCGTGCTGCCCCTCGCGGGCGGCATCGCCTGGCTCGTCGCCGGACGCCCCCAGACGCCGCGCGCGCAGGTCCCGTGGCGCTCGACCGAGACCGCCGGCTTCCCCGAGTACGAGCGTCCCCGCCGGTACGGCGAGGACGCCGCGGCCGAGGAGCGCCGCCGAGCCGAGGAGCGCCGGTCCGACGAGCTCCACGAGCAGATGCTGCGCGAGTGGGAGGCGCAGATCCGCGCCCGCGAGCAGGCCACGGAGCGCGACCGCCCGGACGCCTGACGTGGCGAGCCGGCGCCGCTCGTCCTTCGCGACCTGGGTCAACGGGCGGGGACCGTCGACCTTCATCACGCTCGTCGTGGCGACGGTCGCCGGCCTGGCGGCCTGGCAGGTGCACACCGACGCCGAGGCGATCAGCAGCCGCGGCCTGCGCGCGACGGGCGTCGTCGTGGACGTCTGGTACTCCAAGACGCTGCACGTCGAGGTCCGCTACGCGCCGCACGACGGACCCGAGGTCGTCGCCGAGGTCGTGACCGCGGGCGGGACCCCGTCGGTCGGTGACCAGGTGCCGGTGCTGTACGACCCCCTGGCCCCCGAGGACCGCGTCGTCGACGCCCGCCTGGGCGCCGACGGGACGGGCGCCTGGGTCGGTGGGTCGATCGGCGCCCTGTGCCTGGTCCTCGCGGCCCTCACGTGGACGCGGCGCATCGACTGGGAGCGGGTGCGCCGCTGGCACGAGGGGTAGCGGTCGGTGCCCCCGCCGGGGTTCGAACCCGGACTGGACCGGGTTTAAGCCGGTTGCCTCTGCCGGTTGGGCTACGGGGGCGCGCCGCCATCCTGCCAGGGGCGTGCGCTGGATCGCCCTCTCACGCCCCGGGGTTGGCCGCGATCCCCCACCCCTCCCCCGTGAGAGAGCAATCCAGTCGCGGGGGCGCGTGACTGGATTGCACTCTCGCGCCCACGGGGGTGACTGGATTGCACTCTCGCGCCCCAGGGGGTGGGCGGGGCGGGGTCCCGCCCGACCTTGCTCGTGAGAGTGCGATCCGGTCACGGCGTGCGACGGCCCCGCGACCCGGGGAGGGTGCGCGGGGCCGTCGGCGCCCGTGTCAGGCCTGGTGGGCGTCGTCCTTCGCGGCCGGGGAGTCCTTCTCGGCCTTCTGCGGCGGGAGCGTCGGCGCAGCGGTCGCCCCGTCCGTCGGTGCCGTGGCCTGCGTCGTCTGCTCAACCTTGGGCTTGGGCGGCACCGACGCGGCGCGGAACTCGGCGCGCGGGTCGTGCAGCGAGCCCAGGGCGACGACCTCGCGGCGCAGCAGCACCGAGCCGGTCCAGCCGGCGGCGATGCGCAGCTTGCGGTTGAAGGTCGGCATCGCGAACACGTGGTACGAGCGGTGCAGCACCCACGCGAGGAACCCGCGCACCTTGATCCTGCCGAACATCTGCGCGACGCCCTTGTACATGCCGAGCGAGGCGACGGCACCGACGTTGCGGTGCTTGTAGATCGTCGGCTCCGCGGAGCGCAGCACGAGCGCGAGGTTGTCGCCGATGTGGTTGCCCTCGCGCAGCGCGTGCTGGGCGTTCGGCGGGCAGAACTGGCCCGGGTTGTACAGGTCGGGCACGGCGGCGCAGTCACCGGCGGCCCAGGCGTCGGCCACGACGGTGCCGTCCTCGGCCGTGACCTGCAGGTACTCGTTGCAGATGACACGGCCGAGCTTGTCCAGGGGCAGGTCGGAGTCCTGCAGGACGGGGTTGGCCTTGACCCCCGCGGTCCACACGACCGTCTCGGCGTCGAACTCGGTGCCGTCCGACAGCACGATGTGCCCGTCGACGCACGAGCTGAGGAACGTCGACAGGAAGATCTCGATGTCGCGCTTGCGCAGCTGCTCGAGCGTGTAGCCGCCGAGCTCCTCGTTCACCTCGGGCAGGATGCGGCGGCTGCCCTCGACGAGGACGAAGCGCATCTCGTCCGCGTCGATCTGCCCGTACTTGCGCACGGCGTACCGGGCCATGTCCTCGACCTCACCGAGCGCCTCGACACCGGCGAAGCCGCCGCCGACGAAGACGAAGGTCAGCATCTTGCGGCGCAGCTCGGGGTCCCACGTGGACGCCGCGACGTCGATGCGTCCCAGCACGTGGTTGCGCAGCGCGATGGCCTCCTCGACGTTCTTGAAGCCGATACCGACGTCGGCGAGCCCGGGGATCGGCAGCGTGCGCGCGACGGATCCCAGGCCGACGACGAGGTGGTCGTACGTCACCCAGTACGCGTCGCCCTCGATGGGGGTGATCTGGACGCGGCGCTGCGCGTGCTCGATCTGCGTGACGTGGCCCTGCAGCACGTCGACGCCCTTGAGCGCGCGGCGGTGCGGCGCGACGACGTTGCGGGGGTCGATCGACCCGGCCGCGGCCTCGGGGAGGAACGGCGCGTACGTCATGTAGGGACGCGGGTCGACAACGACGATCGCGGCGTCGCGTCGACCGAGCCGGCGGCGCAGCCGCCGTGCCGAGTACAGGCCGACCGTGCCGCCGCCGAGGACGACGACCCGCGGCACCTTGCGCGGCTTGCCGGCCGGGGCGGGCATGAGCGCGCCCTGCGGGCGGGCAGCATCGACGGAGGCAGACGACTGAGGCATACCTCATACGGTATGCGGGGAGACGCCCCGCAACCCTGTCGGTGAGCGGTGATACCGCGCACACCGGGTGCGCCGGCGCGGTGGGGTCGAGCGCGCTCAGGAGCCGCCGGGCCGGCCCTCGTCGTGCGCGGCGTGCTGTTCTGATGCCTCTTGCTCGGACGCCTGCTCGGTGGTCTCCTGCTCGACGCGCACCGCCGTGATGCGTCGGCCCTCGACCACCCGGACGCGCAGGCGCGTCACGGGCGGGGCGTCCGCGTCGTCGTGCGGGTCGGTGTCGACGTCCACGACGTCGCCGGGGCGGGCCATGCGCCCCAGCCGCGCGAGGACGTAGCCCGCGACCGTCTCGTACGGCCCGTCGGCCAGCACGACGCCGGTGCGGTCCGCGAAGTCCTCGAGCGTGAGCCCCGCGTCGACGTCCGCGTCCCCGACGGCCCGGACGGGGACGTGGTCGTACTCGTCGACGATGTCGCCGACCAGCTCCTCGAGCAGGTCCTCGAGCGTGACGATGCCGTCGGTCCCGCCGTACTCGTCGACGACGACGGCGATGTGCGCGCCGGTGCGTCGCATGGTGGACAGCGTCGGCAGCACCGCGTTGGTGCCGGGCAGCTGCACGACCGGCCGGACCACGTCGCCGACCGTGGTCGCGGAGACCTCGATGATCGCCTCCACCACGCCCTCGCGGCCGTGGGTGTCCGGGTCGACGTCCGCCTCCCGCACCGCGCGCGCGACGGGCGCCAGCAGGTCACGCACGTGCACGAACCCGACGATGTCGTCGAAGTCCTCCCCCGTCACCGGGTACCGCGAGTAGGGCAGGGTGCCGACGAGCTGGGCGGCCCGCGCGATCGGCTCGCTCGCTGCGAGGAACGTGACGTCGGTGCGCGGGCGCATGACCTCGACGAGCGAGCGGTCGCCCGCGTCGAAGATGTCGTCGATGAGGCGCCGCTCGTCCTCGGGCAGGTGGGGGTGCGTGCGCACCAGGTCGCGCAGCTCCTCGTCGCTCATCTGGTCGCCGGTCGCCGCGGGGTCGAAGCCGAGCAGCCGCACGACGCCGTTGGTGGACTTGGACAGCAGCCACACCACGGGGGTCATGAGGGCGGCGAAGCGGTCGAGGGGCGGGCCGACCCACAGCGACACGCGCGCCGCCTGCTGCATCGCGATGCGCTTGGGCACGAGCTCGCCCAGCACGAGCGACAGGTACGCGATGAGCAGCGTGAGGACCACCAGCGCGACACCCTCAGCGGTACCGGAGGCCATCCCGAGCGACTCGAAGACCGGCGCGAGCGCCGAGGCGAGCGTCGAGGCGCCGAACGCTGCCGAGAAGAACCCGGCCACGGTGACACCGATCTGCACGGCGGCGAGGAAGCGGTTGGGGTTGCGCGCCACGGCGGCGACGCGCGCACCGCGATGCCCCTGCTTCTCGAGCTGCCCGAGCTGCGACTCGCGCAGCGAGACCAGTGCGAGCTCGGTGCCCGAGAACACGCCACCGACCAGGACGAAGAGCAGGACGAGGCCGATGTCGGCCCAGATGTCGACGGTCACGGGTCCTTCCAGGGTGGTCGAGCGGGTGCTCCCACCCTAGGTGCCGACCTCGTCCACCCGCTCGGCCCCGTCAGGGAGCGGCCGGTGCGGGTTCGGCGTCGGAGGGTGCGTCCGCCGCCGGTGCGTCCTCGGCTGGGGTCGGCATCTCGTCGACCGGGACCGGCGCCTCGTCGGCAGGGGCCGTGGCCGACGGGGTCGGCGTCGGCTTCGCCTCGTCCGCGGCCTTCTGCCACGGCAGCACGGGAGCAGCCGCCGCGAACGGCCAGGTGGGGGCGCTCAGCCGCTCCCGCAGGTCCTTGTCGGTCAGGTCGAGCGGCCCGCCGTCCGGGAACTCTCCGCGGCTGAGGCTGTGCAGCGGGAAGACGTTCCACCGCGTCTCCCGGTTGGGGCCGGGGACCCCCACGTGCAGGAGAGGCTCGTCGGCACCGTCGGGCCAGTACTCCTGCTGGAGCCAGGGGCTGCCGCCGTCGGGCTCGGTGGTCACGGGACGTCCGAGCTGGTCGAAGACCTGCGCCCCTTCGACGGGGTTGCCGTCGGCGTCGTAGACGAAGAGGTTGAAGGCCCGCTCGCCGTCGACGATCACGCCGTCCTGCGCCGAGTTGTCGACCCAGCCCTCCGCCATCGCCAACTCGTTGCGGTGTGCCCCGGGCAGCGTCAGGACGAGGATCAGAGCCGCGAGCGCGAGCACACGGCTGAGCACCTCCAGCACGCGGTCCCAGCGCGGCCCGGCGCGCCACTCGCCGCGCCCCCACTGCGCGCTCGCCACGATCGCCAGGATCATCAGGACCCAGCCGCCGGAGTCCGACGGCACCCAGAACGGGTACGGCTCGGCACCGATCACCTGCAGCACCAGGTGTGCCAGCGCCCAGCCGCGCAGCACCCACCACGCCGGACGCAGCGCGACGAGCAGGTCCTCGACCCCGGGGAACCAGCGGGTCCCGCGCAGGCGTGCGAGCGTGGTGCGGGCCGCGTCGCGGGTCTCGCGCCACGGTGCCAGCAACGCGGAGCGGAACGCGCTCTCGGCGCGCCCCTGCTGACCGGCCGGGGCCAGCCCTGCGGCAGAGCGCAGCTCGGCTGCGTAGGCCTCCGGCGTGCCGAACTCGTCGACGAGCGAGCCGCGGTGGGCGCGTCCGTCGTCGGCCAGCGCGTCGGCCAGGTTGGCCTCGAGCCCGTCGGTGAGGTCGTCCACCTGCTCCTGCCCGAGATCCGCGAGCGCCGCCCTCACCTGCGCGGCGTACGTCCGGACGTCCTGCGCGATCGTGTCGTCGACGATGCTCATGCCCCACCCTCCGTCCCGAGCAGGCGCTGCATCGTGCCCGCGAACTCGAACCAGTCCTTGCGCTGCGCGGCGAGCATCGCTCGCCCCTGCGCGTTGATGCCGTAGTACTTGCGGTGCGGTCCCTCGTCGCTGGGCACGACGTACGACGTCAGCGCCCCCGACGAGTACAGCCGGCGCAGCGTGCCGTACACCGACGCGTCACCGACCTCCTCGATGCCCGCGGCGCGCAGGCGTCGCACGACGTCGTAGCCGTAGCCGTCCTCGTCCGCGACGACGGACAGCACGGCCAGGTCCAGCACCCCCTTGAGCAGCTGCGTGGTGTCCATCCGGTCTCCCGCTCGTCGTCGCTCCGCCGCCCGCCCGCCCCGGGCGTGCCGGGACGGGCGGGCGGTACGTGGCGCGGGCACCCCTCCAGGGCCCGCACGTCGCACAGTAGTGCGCAATCCGCACTACTGTCCACGACGCGCCACATGGGCGTGTCCCGACTGTGCCGCGGCAGCGGCCGCGCCTCAGCGCTCGGCGATGCTCCAGGCGATGCCGTCGAGGATGTCGTGCTCGGAGGTGACCACGTGGGTCAGCTCTCCCCCGGCCGCCGCCACCTCGCCGCGGACCCGCCGCACGACCTCGCGCCACACGAGCGCGCCCGCGCCGATGACGTCGACCCGGCCGGGGTGCAGGTAGGGCAGCGCCGCGCGCTGCTCGCGCGTGCGGGCCAGCATGTCCTCGCACGACGCGAGCACGTCGTCGACACCGAGCACCGCACCGTCGATGCGCGTGCGGTCGTAGTGGTCCAGGCCGAGGGCGTGCGCGGTGAGCGTCGTCACGGACCCCGCGAGGCCCACGAGCGTCACGGTCCGGCCCAGCGGTACGACGGCAGCAGCGGCGTCCAGCGCCGCCCGCACGTCGGCGTCGGCCGCGGCGACCTGCGCGGGCGTCGGGGGGTCGTCGTGCAGGTGCCGCTCGGTGAGCCGCACCGAGCCCACGTCCATCGACACCGCCGCCTCCGGCGCGTCGGTGCCCAGGACCAGCTCGGTCGAGCCGCCGCCCAGGTCGACGACGAGGAACGGCCCGTCGTACCGGCTCGCGAGCACCCCCGTCGCGCCGCGGAACGACAGCCGCGCCTCCTCGTCCCCCGCGACGACCTCGGGCTCCACGCCCAGCGCGTCGCGCACCCCGGCCACGAAGTCCTCGCGGTTGCGCGCGTCACGCGTCGCGGACGTCGCGACGAACCGCACCGCCTCGACGCCCAGGCGCTGGCACACCTCGTGGTACCGGCGCGTCGCCGAGAGCGTGCGCTCGAGCGCCTCGGGGGCCAGCAGCCCGGTGCGGTCGACGCCCTGGCCCAGTCGCACCACCTCGTTGCTGCGCTCCAGGTCGACGAGGGTGCCCGCCGCCGGGTCGACGTCCGCGACGAGCAGACGGATGGAGTTGGTCCCGCAGTCGATGGCTGCCACGCGTGTCACCGGCACATCGTGCCACCGCCGACCGACACTGCAGACCGGCGGTTCACGGCCGGCGCCCGACCCGCACCGGCCCGCACCGCCCCCGGCGGTCAGCAGGTGCAGCGGTCGGGACGCCACCGGTCGGCGATCATCGCCAGCGCCTCGTCACCCACGGGGTTCACGCCCGGCCCGGCCGCGAGCGCGTGCGCGACCAGCACGTGCAGGCACTTGACGCGCTGCGGCATGCCGCCGGCGGAGATCCCGGCGATCTCCGGCACGTGACCGAGCGCCTCGCGGTCCGCGAGGTACGCCTCGTGCGCGCGCCGGTGCCCCGCCGCGAGCTCCTCGTCCTGCGCGAGCCGCGCCGTCAGCTCCTTCATCACACCCTTCGCCTCGATCGCGCTCACGGCGGCGACGGCCTGCGGCGAGGTCAGGTAGTAGGTCGTCGGGAACGGTGTGCCGTCGTCCAGACGCGGCGCGGTCCGCACCACCAGGGGGCGTCCGCACACGCAGCGCGCGGCGACGCCGACGACCCCGCGCGGCGGCCTGCCGAGCTGCTCGGTCAGCACCTCGACGTCCCGCTCGCTGACGGCGTCCGTCACCGCCGGGGCGTCAGGGACGTCGGGCACGTCGGCGACGTCGGGCAGGGCCGACGGGCCGGGCACGTCGCGGTGCGTGGTGGGGTCAGGTCGTGCGGGCACGGCGGTCCGTTCGTTCGTCCGGTCGGGCCGTCCATTGTCCCCCACGTGCTGTCAGCCGGCGGGCTCCGTGCCGGACTCGGGGACCACCGGGCCACCGGGCGGTGCCGGCTCGTCCGTGGGCCGCCCGTCCACGTCGAGGCTGCCCGCGATCTCCACGGACTCCCACACGGTCGCGTACCAGGGGCGCGTCGCACCGTCGCCCGTCTCGGGGACAGCGCCGCCGACGTCCGCCGGCGTGTCGGGCACGGTCTCGGGGTCGACGACGAGGAACGCGGTCTCCCCCGGCATGACGAACGACAGCCGCTCACGCGCCTGCGCGACGATGTACGCGTCGTCGTCCCACCGCTTGAGGTCGGCCTCCAGGTCGGCGTTCTCCGCGAGCGCCGCGTCACGTGCCAGGCGGAGCTGCTCGACCTCGGCCCGTGCCGAAAGGTAGGAGCCGAGCGTCGGGTAGACCAGGACGAACGCGACCAGGACGACCAGCGAGAACACCATCGCGCGGACCGTGAACATGCGCGGCACGGGCAGACGCGCGGCCTGTGCGGGCGGCGTCCCTCGCGGCGGCGTCCCCGCGCGACCCGGCCCCGGGCGTCCGCGGCCGGCTCCCGGACGGGAGGCGCCCACCTTCGGCACGGCCCCCGAGCGCGGAGCCGCACTGCGCACGCCACGGGGGGACGTCGACGAGCTCGACCTGCCCGTTGGCACCCGTCCCGCGCGCGGGACGGCGCCCGACGGCGTCTCGTCACGCCCCGGTCGCCGGCCGGAGCCTGGCGCGGGAGGACGACGGGGCGAGGGCATGGCGTCGATTCTGCCTGGCGCTCGACGGATCCGACGGACGTCGACGGGTGCGCCGTGCCGGGATGGACGGTCACACACCTGCTCATGCGCCTGCGGAGCCGCGGCTGGGGCGACATGACCTGGCAGGAGTCCCCCACCGGGCGGCCCCGCCGGTACCACCGCCTCACCGACCCGGGGCGCGCCGCCCGCGGCGCCTTCGTCGAGGTCTGGCGCCACTACCGCACCGCCGTCGACCGCCTGCTGGAAGGACCGCCCGCACGACCGCGGTCGCCACCCCCCTGACGCCTCCCCACGCACGGCGACGCCCGGCCCACCGTGACGGTGGACCGGGCGTCGTCGTTCAGGCGGTGATCAGCCCTGGAAGCGCGGGAAGGCGCTCGCACCGGCGTAGATGCCGGCGTCGTCGAGCTCCTCCTCGATGCGCAGGAGCTGGTTGTACTTGTTGATGCGCTCGCCACGGGCGGGCGCACCGGTCTTGATCTGGCCGGCGTTCGTCGCGACGGACAGGTCCGCGATCGTCGTGTCCTCGGTCTCGCCGGAGCGGTGCGAGGTCATCGTCGTGAAGCCGTTGCGCTGCGCGAGCGAGACCGCGTCGAGCGTCTCGGTGAGCGAGCCGATCTGGTTGAGCTTGACCAGCAGGGAGTTCGCGGCCTTGAGCTTGATGCCCTTGGCGAGGCGCTCCGGGTTGGTGACGAACAGGTCGTCGCCGACGATCTGGACCTTGTCGCCGATGCGCGCCATGAGCGCGACCCAGGCCTCCCAGTCGTCCTCGGCCAGCGGGTCCTCGATGGAGACCAGCGGGTAGTCCGCGACGAGTGCCTCGTAGTACTCGATCATCGCGGCCGACTGCAGCTTCTGGCCCTCGAACGCGTACTTGTCGTCGGAGAAGAACTCCGTCGCCGCGACGTCGAGCGCGAGCGCGACGTCCTTGCCGGGCACGAAGCCGGCCTTCTCGATCGCGGTGATGATGAGGTCGAGCGCGGCGCGGTTGCTCGGCAGGTTCGGGGCGAAGCCGCCCTCGTCGCCGAGACCGGTCGACAGGCCGTTGCTCTTCAGCACGGACTTCAGCGAGTGGTAGACCTCGGTGCCGGTCCGCAGCGCCTCACGGAACGTGGGGGCGCCGATCGGGGCGACCATGAACTCCTGGACGTCGACGTTGGAGTCGGCGTGCGACCCACCGTTGAGGATGTTCATCATCGGCACGGGCAGGACGTGCGCGTTGGGGCCGCCGACGTAGCGGAACAGCGGCAGGTCGGCCGAGTCGGCCGCGGCCTTGGCGACCGCGAGCGAGACGCCGAGGATCGCGTTGGCGCCCAGCTTGCCCTTGTTGGGCGTGCCGTCGAGCTCGATGAGCGCGGCGTCCACGAGACGCTGCTCGCTGGCCTCGAAGCCGATGAGCTCGGGAGCGATGTCGTCGATCACGGCGTTGACGGCGCCCTGGACGCCCTTGCCGAGGTAGCGGGGGTCATCGGCGTCACGGCGCTCGACGGCCTCGAACGCACCGGTGGACGCCCCCGAGGGGACGGCGGCACGGGCGATGGTGCCGTCGTCGAGGGCGACCTCGACCTCGACAGTGGGGTTGCCGCGCGAGTCCAGGATCTCGCGGGCGCCAACGGCCTCGATGCTGGCCATGGGTGCTCCTTCGACAGACGGGTGGGTTTGCCCACCCAGCCTAGTGCCGCTGGTCAGATGGGGCCTCGGGACCTTCGGCAGGTGGACGACGACCCCCTGACCAGCAGCGATGCTGGCAGGCACATCCCGCGACGTGCGAGCATGCGACGTGACGTCCGCCGATCCCTCCGCCGCGCTCGTCGCCCGGCTGCGCGCCGCCGGCTGCGTCTTCGCGGAGGACGAGGCAGCGCTGCTCGTCGCGGCGGCCGGGGACCAGCCCTCCGCCGGCGGCGTCGCGAGCCCGGCCGGCACGGTCGACGCCCTGGAGGCCCTCGTCGCCCGCCGGGTCGCCGGCGAGCCGCTCGAGACGGTGCTCGGGTGGGTCGAGTTCGCTGGGCTCCGGCTCGGCGTCGGGCCCGGCGTGTTCGTCCCCCGGCGCCGGACCGAGCTGCTCGCCCGGACGGCCGTGCGTCTGGCGCGCGAGTCCGGGCCCACGCCCGTGGTCGTGGAGGCGTGCTGCGGTGTCGCGCCCGTCGCGAGCCTCGTCGCCCGTGAGGTGCCGGGCGCCCAGGTCCACGCGGCGGACCTCGACCCCGTCGCCGTCGGGTGGGCGCGGCGCAACCTCGCGCACAGGGGGCAGGCGTGGGTGGGGGACCTGCTCGACCCGGTGCCGCCCGCGCTGCGCGGACGCGTCGACGTGCTCGTCGCGAACGCGCCCTACGTGCCGCACGACGCGATCGCCACCATGCCGCCCGAGGCGCGGGACCACGAGCCCCACGCCGCCCTCGACGGCGGTGCGGACGGGGTCGACGTCCAGCGCCGGCTGCTCGCGCTCGCGCCGGTGTGGGTGCGCGCCGGTGGTCACGTGCTGGTCGAGACGAGCGTCCGGCAGACCGCGCTGACCCGGGCCGCGTGCCCGCCCGGGTGGCCGGTCGAGGTCCTGCGTGACGACGACGTCGACGGCACGGTCGTCGTCGCGCGCCGCCCCGCCTGAACGCACGAGACCGGGCCCGGAGCGCTCACCACCCGGGGTGAACGGTCCGAGCCCGGTCTCGCGCCGCAGCCTTCTCAGCCGGCGGGGCGGAGGGTCAGCCGACCGTGCACGGCGTGCCGTTGAGCGCGAACGCCGTGGGACGCGGGTTGCTGCCCGTGTGCGAGCCGTTGAACCCGATGTCGACGGTGCCGCCCGCGGCGAGCGTGCCGTTCCACGGCGCGTTGGCTGCCGTGACCGTCGTGCCGGACTGCGACCACGTCGCCGACCAGCCCTGCGTGACTCGCTGGCCGCCCGTGAACGCGAAGGTCAGGGTCCAGCCGGTCAGCGCCGACGAGCCCGCGTTGGTGACCCGCACGCCCGCCGTGAAGCCCGTGTTCCAGTCGTTCGTCGTGTACGCGACGCGGCAGGTGGCGCCGGTGCTCGGCGTCGGGGTGGGCGTCACCGTCGGGGTGGCGGTCGCGGTCGGCGTGGCGGTCGGGGTGGCGGTCGCCGTCGGCGTGGCCGTCGCGGTCGGTGTGGCGGTCGGGGTGGCGGTCGGTGTGGCGGTCGGGGTGGCGGTCGCCGTCGGGGTGGGCGTCGTCGTCGTCCCGATGCGGGACGGGTCCACGATCCCCCAGTACGCGGGCTTGACCTGCAGCTCCCCGTCGAAGAGGAGCGGTGCCGCACCCGAGCGCAGCCACGTCCGGGAGTCCTCCAGGCCCCAGATCGTGATCGACTCGAACGACGACGCGTGCCGCTCGAGCATCGTGAACATGTCGCGGTAGTAGTACCCCTGCTCGACCAGGCGGGCCGCCGGCGGTGTCGTCCACTGCTCGCCGGAGTCGCGGTACGCCGACACGTCGAGCTCGGTGACGGCCTGCCGCACGTCGAGCGCCTCGAAGGCCTCGATCGTGTCCTCGATCATGGAGATCGAGCGGCCGACCTCGACGTGCAGCTGGTGCCCGACGCCGTCGACCGGCACGCCCTGCGCGAGCAGGTCGGTGACGAGACGCAGGTAGGGCGCGCGCTTGTTCGGGTACTCCGAGTTGTAGTCGTTGATGTACAGCTGGACCTCGGGACCGAACGCGGCGCGCGCGTACCGGAAGGCGTCGGCGATGTACGACGGGCCGAGGATGCGGTACCACTCGCTGCGACGCAGGCCGTCGGACTGGTTCTCGTCGATGACCTCGTTGACCACGTCGAACGCGAAGATCGGGTTGCCGGGCGTGCCGTACTCGCCGTACGTCTCGCGGTAGTGGTCGGCGACCGCCTCGATGTGCGTGCGCAGGCGCTCGCGCAGCAGCGCCTGGTCGGCGGTCGACGTCGTCAGGGCGGCACCGTCGCGCTGGAAGAACCAGGCGGGCGTCTGCTGGTGCCACAGCAGCGTGTGGCCGTAGACGCGCATGTCGTGCTCGATCGCCCAGTCGACGAGGCCGTCGGCCGCACCGAACGTGAACGTGCCCTCGGTGGGCTGGATCGACTCCGGCTTCATCTGGTTGCCGGGCGTGATCTGCTCCGCGTGGTGCGCGAGCAGGTCGCCGCGGCCCCCGAGGACGTCCTGCGGCTCGACGGCGATGCCGAACGGCACGGACACGGCGTCGGAGACCGGGGTCACCGAGAGGTCGGGGGTGTACTCGATGCCCGTCACGAGGACGTCGTCGATCATGATGTCGACCGGTGCGGACACGGACTCGACGTAGAACGAGGACGTGTCGAACGGCCCGGGGGTGTAGATGCCGGTGACCTGCCGCCACTGGCTCGTCACGCCCTCGACCGTCGTGATGGTCTCGTACGTCGGCTCACCGCCGAGGTCGCGCTGCGCGGAGAGCCGCAGGTCGGCCGTGCCGGCGCCGTCGGGCAGCCGCACCCACAGGCTGATCGTGTAGGTCGTGCCGGGCTCGAACAGCTCGGTGGCGGGGACGAGTGCGCCGTCCCACGGGTCCACCCGGTCCTCCACGAGGAGGCTGCCGGCGCCGCGAGCACCGGTGGCGGTCGTGCTCACGCTCGCCACGCCGCGCGCCTCCCAGCCGTCCAGCCCCGACTCGAAGTCCGCGGTGTGCACGACCACGGGGGACGCCGCGCGGGCTGGTGCGACGAGCGGCGAGCCCAGCGCGCCGGCGAGGGCCAGGGTGGCCGCCACCAGGGCTGCAGCGCCGGTGACGGCGATCCGCGGGCTCGTGGTGGCGGGGCGGGCGGACGGCATGGAGGTCTCCTCGCGACGGTGGTGGATCGTCACAGCACGACCCGTCGCGAGGCTAGGTCCGCGGGTGGGGCGGGAGCAGCCTCCGAATCATTTCAGTGCCTGCTCCCGCGCCCTCGTCCGCGCGTCTCCGCCCTGGTCAGCCCACTGCCAGCGGCGCGACGATCTGCTCGACCTGGTCCTTGGCGTCACCGAACAGCATGGCCGTGTTCTCCCGGAAGAACAGCGGGTTCTGCACACCGGCGTAGCCCGTGGCCATGGACCGCTTGAACACGATCACCTGCTTGGCCTTCCACACCTCGAGCACCGGCATGCCGGCGATGGGCGACGACGGGTCGTCGAGCGCGGAGGGGTTCACGGTGTCGTTCGCGCCGATGACGAGCACGACGTCCGTGTCCGCGAAGTCGTCGTTGATCTCGTCCATCTCGAAGACGATGTCGTACGGCACCTTGGCCTCGGCGAGCAGCACGTTCATGTGCCCGGGCAGCCGCCCCGCGACGGGGTGCACGGCGAACCGCACGTCGACGCCCTGGCCGCGCAGCTTGGAGACCAGGTCCGCGACGGGGTACTGCGCCTTGGCGACGGCCATCCCGTAGCCCGGGGCGATGACGACGCGGCTCGCGTCGCGCAGCAGGTCGGCCACCTCGACCGCGCTGATCTCGCGGTGCTCGCCGTAGTCGTGGTCACCGGCCGCGACCTTGCCGCCCTCGGCCCCGAACCCGCCGAGGATCACCGACACGAACGACCGGTTCATGGCCTTGCACATGATGAAGGACAGGATCGCGCCGGAGGACCCGACGAGCGCGCCGACGATGATGAGCAGGTCGTTGCTCAGCATGAAGCCGGCCGCGGCCGCCGCCCAGCCCGAGTACGAGTTCAGCATGGACACGACGACCGGCATGTCGCCGCCGCCGATCGACGCGACCAGGTGCCAGCCGAGCGCGAGCGCGACGACCGTCATCAGCGCGAGCGGCAGCAGCGCGTGGCTGTCGATGAACCACGCCATGAGCCCCGCCGAGGCGACGAGCGCCCCCAGGTTCAGCCAGTTGCGGCCGGGCAGCATGAGCGGGGCGCTCTTGATGCGCGCCGACAGCTTGAGGAACGCGACGATCGAGCCGGTGAACGTGACCGCACCGATGAGCACGCCGAGGAACACCTCGACCAGGTGCAGGGCGTCCGGCTCCTCGGTGAGGAACGAGTTGAACCCGACGAGCACCGCGGCGAGCCCGACGAACGAGTGCAGGATCGCGATCATCTCGGGCATCTGCGTCATCTCGACGCTGCGCGCCCGCCAGATGCCGATGCCGGCCCCCAGGGCGAGCGCCATCGCGATGAGCAGCAGCGTCACGGGGACGGACCGCTCGGAGAGGTCGGCCGCGAGCGCGACCGTGGCGAGCAGCGCGAGGACCATGCCCGCGATGCCGTAGAGGTTGCCGCGACGTGCGGTCTCCTGCTTGCTCAGCCCTGCGAGGGAGAGCACGAAGAGGATCGCCGCGATCAGGTAGACGGCCTGGGCCAGTGACGTGAGCACGCCCGTCACGCCTCCTTCCGGAACATGTGGATCATGCGGAACGCGACGAGGAACCCGCCGAAGATGTTAATCGCCGCGACGGTCGCGGCGACGAACGCCAGGGTGCTGACGACCCAGCTCGCGTTGCCGATCTGCAGCAGCGCGCCGACCAGGATGATCCCGCTGATGGCGTTGGTGGTCGCCATGAGCGGGGTGTGCAGCGAGTGGCTGACGTTGGAGATCACGTAGTACCCGACCACCACGGCGAGCGCGAAGACCGTCGCGTGCAGCAGGAACGACGCCGGGGCGGCCGTCAGCGCCAGGACCGTGAGCACGGCCCCGAGCACTGCGAGGACCCCGTTGCGGCGGGACCTGCGCGCGGCGGCCTCGGCGGCCGCGGCCTTCTTCGCGGCCAGCTCCTCCGGCGTCTCGACGGGCGCCGTCGCGACGGGCGCGGCGGCGGACACCGCGACCGGCGGCGGCGGCCACGTGACGTCGCCGCCCGTGGTGACGGTCATCCCCCGCTGCACCGGGTCCTCGAGGTCGAGCACGACCTGGCCGTCCTTGCCCGGGGTGAGCAGCGCCAGCAGGTGCACGATGTTGGTGCCGAACAGCTGCGACGTGTGCTGCGGCATGCGGCTCGGCAGGTCCGTGTAGCCGAGGATGATGACGCCGTTGTCGGACACGACGCGCTCCCCGGGGACGGTGAGCTCGCAGTTGCCGCCGCCGGACGCGGCGAGGTCGACGATCACCGAGCCGGGGGTCATGGCCTCGACCATGTCCTTGGTGATCGTGCGCGGCGCCTGGCCCCGCACGAGGGCGGTGGTGACGACGACGTTCGCCCAGGCGGTCTGCTCGGCGTACATCGCGGCCGTCAGCTGCTCCTGCTCCGCCGTGAGCTCGCGGGCGTAGCCGTCCGTCGAGACCTCCTGGTTGGCACCCTCCGCCTGGACGAAGGTCGCCCCCATGGACTCGATCTGCTCGCCGACCTCGGGTCGGACGTCGAACGCCCGCACCTGAGCGCCGAGGCTGCTGGCGGTGCCGAGCGCGGCGAGCCCGGCGACGCCCGCGCCGATGACGAAGACGTTGGCGGGCGGGGTCTTGCCGGCGGCGGTCACCTGACCGGTGAACATCCCGCCGAACTCCTCGGCCGCCTCGATCACGGCGCGGTAGCCCGCGACGTTCGACAGCGTCGACAGCACGTCGAGCGCCTGCGCGCGGGAGATGCGCGGGACCGCGTCGAGCGCGAGTGCCGTGATCCCGTGACCGGCCAGGCGTGCCGCCAGGTCGGGGTCGGCGAAGGGCGCCATGGTCGCGACGAGCGTCGCGCCGGGGCGCATCGCGTCGACGTCCGACGGCAGGTGCACCGCGGTGACGACGTCGCACGCCAGCACGTCCGCCCGCTCGGCGAGCGTGGCCCCCGCGGCGGCGTAGGCCTCGTCGGTGAACGTCGCGGCGACGCCCGCGTCACGTTCGACGAGGACCTCGTACCCCAGGTCACGGAGCTTGGCGACGGTCTTGGGCGTCGCGGCGACGAGCCGCTCTCCCGGGCGCTGCTCGCGCGGGACGCCGATCCTCATGCGTGCTCTCCTTCGACGGGACGGTGAGCGGGACGTGGGTCCTGCTCGCGGGGTCAATCCTCACCGGACGCGATCGCGGCTGGGTCGGACCTTCGACCCCCACAGGTGCATTCTCCCGGGCCGCACGGGCAGGTGAGTCCCCGGTCCGAGCCCTCGCGTCCCACCCTTCGAGACGAGCCCGGTCTCCGACGTCCGAGGTGGCCGCTGTCAGCCCTCGGCCCGGCGGGCCACGGACTCCCACGTCGCGGTCGCACGGCGCAGTGCGGCCTCGGCGTCGACGCCCGCGCGGTGGGCCGCGGCGACGAGCCCCAGCAGCGCGTCGCCCAGGGCCACCTCGGTCACCGCGTCGCCGACCGGGGCCGTCGGGGGTGGGGCTGCGGCGAGCAGCCCTGCCTGGTCGGCCCGCGCGACGAGCTTCTGTGCGCGCGCGAGCGCACCCATCGTGGCCGGGACGCCGTCGAGCGCCGACGTCCGCGCCGGCTTCTCGGCCCGCTTGAGCCGTTCCCAGCGCTCCAGCACGGCAGCGACGTCGATCTCCCCGTCGCCGTCGGCGTCGAAGACGTGCGGGTTGCGGCGCACCAGCTTGGCGACGAGCGCGTCGGCCACGTCGGCCACGTCGAACGGGTCGTCCTCGTCCTCGGCGGCCACCCGCGCGTGGAACAGGACCTGGAGCAGGACGTCCCCGAGCTCCTCGCGCAACCCGGCGCGGTCGCCGGCCTCGACCGCCTCGACGAGCTCGTGCGCCTCCTCGACCGCGTAGGGCAGGAGCGACGCGTGCGTCTGCAGCGCGTACCAGGGGCAGCCCCCGGGCGACCGCAGCCGGTCCAGCACGGCGACGGCACGCGCGAGCGCGGCCGCCTGCCGCGCGGTGAGCGGGACCTCGCCCGGACCGGGCGTCGTCACGTCGGTCAGGGTGTCACCGGGGCGCGGGCGCGGGCGTCGCACCCTCCGCGGGAGCGTTGCGGCCACCCTCGGGGACCACCCAGGACGGTGTCGTGGGCGGCGCGACGAGCAGGTCGTCGGTGAACTCGCCGAACCGCGGGTTGACCTCGATGTCGGCGGCGGCCACGCGCTCCTGGTACTCGTCGGCAGCGGCCTGCGCCGTGGGCAGGTCCTGCAGCGCGGCGATCGCGAGCGAGTACCGCGCCACGGCGAGCGCGCCCGGCCCGAACTCCCGCGCGGAGCCCTCCTCCTCGCCCAGCGCCTGCACCGCGACGGTGCGCAGCAGCTCGCGTGCCTGCTCGTCGTTGACCCCGACGCCCTCGTCGGCCGCCACCTCGAGGGCGATCGGCTCGGTGATCATGACCCCGAGGACGTCCTGCGTACGGGCCCCCGCGAAGATCGGCGCGAGCTCCTCCTGCGCGGTCGCCAGCTCGGCCGTCGTGATCGTGCGTCCGTCGACGACCGCCGCCGCACCCGGCTGCCCCGAGCACCCCACGAGCAGACCGCCCGCCGCGACCACCGCCGCCACCACCCGTCCGCGTCCTCGCGTCCGTCGCACCGTCACCAGGGCCTCCCGCTCACGTTCCGTTGGACTCGGCCGCCATCGTAGGCCCTGGTCCGGCGCTCCCCGGCACGCCGCCCCACCCCGTGCGACGAGGGCGTCACCGTGCCGCCGTGCCCGCCGCGGCCGCCGCCGACACGTCGCCGCGCACGATCGCGTCGATGAACTGCCGCGCCCACGTCATCACCTCGCGCCCGTGCAGCGGCTTGCCGCCGACGCGGGCCGTCGTCGGGAACGGCACGAGCACCGTGCGGACCGCCGGCTTGAGGACCGAGCCGGGGTACAGCCGCTTCAGCCGCAGCTGCGCCGACTCCGGCAGCGACACCGGCGCGAAGCGCACGAACCGGCCCTGCGCCGTGACGTCCGCCAGGCCCGCGGACCGGGCGTGCAGGCGGAACTGCGCCACCTCGAAAAGGTTGTCGACCGCGGCCGGCACGGGCCCGTAGCGGTCCACCAGCTCGGCGTGGACCTCGCGCAGCATCGCGTCGTCGGTCGCCGCCGCGATCTTGCGGTACGCCTCCAGGCGCAGCCGCTCGTGCGCGATGTAGTCGTGCGGGACGTGCGCGTCCACCGGCAGCTCGATCGTGACGTCGGGCTGCTCCTCGGTCTGCTCCCCGCGGAACGACGCCACGGCCTCCCCGACCATCCGCACGTACAGGTCGAACCCGACGCCCTCGATGTGCCCCGACTGCTCGCCGCCGAGCAGGTTGCCCGCACCGCGGATCTCGAGGTCCTTCATGGCCACGGCCATGCCGGCGCCCAGGTCGGTGTGGGCGGCGATCGTCTGCAGCCGGTCGTGCGCGGTCTCCGTGAGCGGCACCTCCGGCGGGTACAGGAAGTACGCGTACGCGCGCTCGCGCCCACGGCCCACCCGCCCGCGCAGCTGGTGCAGCTGGGAGAGCCCCAGCCGGTCGGCACGCTCGAGGATCAGGGTGTTGGCGTTGGAGATGTCCAGGCCCGTCTCGACGATCGTCGTGCAGACCAGCACGTCGAACTTCTTCTCCCAGAAGTCGACGATGACCTGCTCGAGGCGGTGCTCACCCATCTTCCCGTGGGCCACCGCGATCCGGGCCTCGGGGACGAGCTCGTTCAGCCGCGACGCGGTGCGCTCGATCGAGTCGACCTTGTTGTGGACGAAGAACACCTGCCCCTCGCGCAGCAGCTCACGGCGGATCGCCGCCGAGATCTGCTTCTCGTCGTACGGGCCGACGAACGTCAGGACGGGGTGCCGCTCCTCCGGCGGGGTCGCGAGCGTCGACATCTCCCGGATCCCGGTCACGGCCATCTCGAGCGTCCGCGGGATCGGCGTCGCGCTCATCGCGAGCACGTCGACGTTGGTGCGCAGCGCCTTGAGCGTCTCCTTGTGCTCGACGCCGAAGCGCTGCTCCTCGTCGATGATGACCAGGCCCAGGTCCTTGAACCGGATGCTGCCGGTGATGAGGCGGTGGGTGCCGATGACCACGTCGACCGACCCGTCGGCGAGCCCTTCGACGACCTCCGTCGACTCCTTGGCCGTCTGGAAGCGCGACAGCGCCTTCACGTTCACCGGGTACGGCGCGTAGCGCTCCGCGAACGTGTCGAGGTGCTGCTGCACCAGCAGCGTGGTCGGCACGAGCACCGCCACCTGCTTGCCGTCCTGCACGGCCTTGAACGCCGCCCGCACCGCGATCTCGGTCTTGCCGTAGCCGACGTCGCCGCAGACCAGCCGGTCCATGGGGACCGTCTTCTCCATGTCGGCCTTGACCTCGTCGATCGTCGCGAGCTGGTCGGGGGTCTCGACGTACGCGAACGCGTCCTCGAGCTCACGCTGCCACGGGGTGTCCGGCGCGAACGCGTGGCCGGGGGTCGCCATGCGCGCCGAGTACAGGCGGATCAGCTCGGCGGCGATCTCCTTGACCGCCTTGCGGGCGCGGCCCTTCGTCTTCTGCCAGTCCGAGCCGCCCATGCGGTTGAGCGTGGGAGCCTCGCCGCCGACGTACTTGGTGACCTGGTCGAGCTGGTCGGTCGGCACGTAGAGCCGGTCGCCGGGCTGGCCCCTCTTCGAGCTCGCGTACTCGACCACCAGGTACTCGCGCGTGGCGGCCGACGCCCCGGAGCCGATCGTGCGCTGCACGAGCTCGACGAACCGCCCCACACCGTGCTGCTCGTGGACGACGAAGTCACCGGGCCGCAGCTGCAGGGGGTCGACGACGTTGCGCCGCCGGCTCGGCATCCGCCGCATGTCACGCGTGCTCGACCCCGCCCGGCCCGTGAGGTCGGCCTCGCTGAACACGGCGAGGTGCAGGGCCTCGTGGACGAAGCCGGGCCCGACGGGTGCGGGGACGACGAGCACGACGCCGCCCTCCGGCTCGTCGTCCACCGTCGCGACGAGCCGCGCGGGCACGTCCGCCGCGCGCAGCTGCTCGACCATCCGCTGGGCCGGGCCGTGTCCTTCGGTCGCGAGCACGAGCCGCCAGCCCTGCTGCTGCAGCCGGTGCACGTCCTCGACGGCACGGGCCACCTCCCCGCGGTACCGCTCGACCTCGCGCGCGGCGACGACCAGGGTGCGCACGTCCGACGCGGCGGCCGGGCCGTCGCCCGTCGGCGTCTGCTCGCCCGTCACGGCGTCGGCGTCGAGCGTGAAGCCCGACAGCGTCCACCAGCCGAGGGACCGGACGGCCGCCAGCGCCCGGACCTCCGCGAAGGAGGCGAACGACGCGGCGGACAGGTCGAGCGGGACGGCGGCACCGGCCGCGGCCGACGTCCACGCCGCCTCGAGGAACTCGTGGGTGGTCGCGACCAGGTCGTGCGCGCGGCGGCGCACGCGCTCGGGGTCGACGACCACCAGCAGGGACTCGTCGGGCACGAGGTCCAGCACCGGCACCATGCGCTCGACCAGCACGGGCGCGAGCGACTCCATCCCCTCGACCGCGATGCCCTCGGCCAGCCGGTCCAGCATGTCCAGCGCCCCGGGCAGCTGCTCGCGCAGCGACGCGGCCCGCGCGCGGACCGCGTCCGTCAGCAGGATCTCCCGGCACGGCGGCGCCCACAGGCCCTGGTCGGCGACCTCGAGGCTGCGCTGGTCGGCGACGGAGAACCAGCGGATCTCCTCGACGTCCTCGCCCCACAGCTCGATGCGCAGCGGGTGGTCCTCGATCGGCGGGAAGACGTCGAGGATGCCGCCACGCACGGCGAACTCCCCACGCCGCTCGACCATGTCGACACGGGTGTACGCCGCGTCGACCAGCCGCTGGGAGAGGTCCTCGAGGTCCACCGTGTCACCGGCGTGCACCTCGACCGGGACGAGCTCTCCCAGCCCCTCGACGACCGGCTGGAGCAGCGCGCGCACGGGCATGACGAGGACCCGCACCGGGCCGGACGGGCCGTGCTCCGGGTCCGGGTGCGCCAGGCGGCGGAAGACGGCCAGCCGGCGCGCGACCGTGTCCGAGCGCGGGCTCAGCCGCTCGTGCGGCAGGGTCTCCCAGCTCGGCAGCACGGCGACGTCGTCGTCGGGCAGGTAGCACCGCAGCGCGGACGCGAGCTCGTCGGCGTCGCGGCCCGTGGCGGTGACGACGACGAGCGGGCGGCCGGTCCCCGCGGCGCCGTCCTGCACCGTCGGGTGCGCGCCGGCGAGCGCCGCCAGGAGCGGGGGGCGGACGCCGGCAGGACCGACGACGTCGAGCTCGCCCCGCGCGCGCACGGATGCGACCGCCTCGGCAGCGGCGGGGTCGGCGAGGAGGGCGGGCAGGAGGCCGGTGAGGTCCATGGGGTCCTTCGGGCAGCATGATCGCCACCCTCCCGAGGGGCCGGGGGGTGATCCGGAAAGCGCACCCATTCTACGGAGCCGCGGGATGTCGACCGCGGCGCGCGCGTTTCACCCGCCGCGGGTGTGGGCGCGGCGGCCGCCCGCTGCCAGTGTGGATCGACCGGGTTGCCCCGGTTTCGTCCTGACCGGGGGGGTGGGCGATGCGGGTCTCCGTCGCGCAGCGCCGCGCCAGCACGTCGCCGCCCCCGTCGCGCACGCCAGGGGGACGATGTTCACGCAGCTGCTGAGACGGGCGCGCCTCGTGACGGCGGGCGGCGCACCCACCGACGACCCGCCCGAGGGCGGCACCGTCGTCCGTGCGCCCGCGGCGCCCCACGGCGACGCCCCGCACGCACGCCGCGAGCGCCTCCGGACCAGCGCGCTCATCCTCATCGCGTACCTCCTGTCGCGGGTGGTGGTGCTCGGCGCGGTCGAGGTCGCACGCCGCCAGCAGGGCCTCGACTGGTCCCGCGCGTTCGCGCCCTGGGACGGGCCCTTCTACGTCGCGATCGTCGAGCACGGCTACCCCGGGTTCATCCCCGAGCCAGGTCAGGGGCACCTGGCCACGGCCGCCTTCTTCCCCCTGTTCCCGATGCTGGTCCGAGGGCTCTCCGACGTCACGGGCGCCCCGGTGGTCGCCACCGGCGTCGTCCTCAACACGCTGCTCGGTGGCGTCGCCGTCCTCGCGGTCCACGCCGCCGGCCGCGCCGTCCTCCCCGCACGCACAGCGTTCCTCGCCGCGCTCGTGGTCGTCGCCATGCCCGGGTCGGCGACGTTCTCCCTGTTCATGTCGGACCCGCTGCTCGTCGTGCTCGCCGCGTCCTGCCTGCTGCTGCTCGCACGCCACCGCTGGACGTCCGCCGGGCTCGTCGCCATGGCGGCCACGGCAACGCGTCCGAACGCGCTCGGGCTGGTCGCCGCCGCGGCCGTCGCGTCGTTCCTGGCACTGCGCCGCGACCGCGACGTGCGGAGCCTGGTGGCACCCGCCCTCGCCCCTCTCGGCGTGCTGGGGTACTGGGGGTTCCTGTGGTGGCACACCGGGCGACCGGACGCGTGGTTCGTCGTCCAGGAGCGCTTCTGGCACCAGGGGCTCGACTTCGGGATCGAGTTCGCCTACATCGTCACGGGGTTCTCCGAGCTGGTGCACGACCACACCTACCTCGTGATGTGGGCCGGTTTCTTCTGGCTGGCGCTGGCGGCCTGGGCGGTGTGGCGCGGTGCGCGCATCCCCGCGGTACCGGCGACGTACACGCTCGTGCTGCTCGCCCAGATGCTCGCGTACAGCGGGGTCGGCCCACGGCCGCGGTTCCTGCTGGCGGCGTTCCCGCTCGTCTGGCTGGTGGTCCAAGCACTCCGGGAACGCGCCGTGGTCGCGCTGTGCGGCGTCCTGCTGGTGACTCAGGCTCTGGTCGCGTGGGCGTACGCCTCGCAGTACGTGATCCCGTGAGGGACCGGGGCGGCCGCCTGTCCGGCACGGGGGCGAGGCGGACCGCCGGGAAGGCACCGACGCGGGCCGGGGACTTTCTTCACCCGTACGAGTGATCCCTCGTTGTCCCACATCGCGCCGTCTGTCCTTATGTGACATAGGTCACGTTCTGACGTCCAACATGTGGGACGTGGACATCTGTCCGCCTTCGGCCCCTCGCTGAAATGGACAGACGTACAGAACCCGGGCACTTCGGCCGGGAGCGGCGGCCCCGGTGGCGGCTGCTGGTCACAGGACGCCGGATGACCTGCGCAATCGCACGTGACCGGCACCACCCGCGGGAGTGAGCCCGGACCCGACGAGGGGGCCCCTTCGGGCGCACGCCGTCGACTGCGGCGACCCCGCTCGACGAGCCTCTCGCACCCTCCGGACCGGGATCAGTGGGCGGTCCGAGACCTTGCGGAGCGCCTCAAGGCCTGTGGAACACTCACGGACCAGTAGGCCAAGAGGCTCAACGCGTCGTTCACCCGATCGGCTCCCAGGACAGTCTCTCCTTTCCCCGGAGGCCCCCCATGGCCGCACACTCGCTGCCCACTGGGCGTCGTGCCCGACGTCCCGACCGCTCGCGGAGCCGTCCGGAACGGTCCGGTTCTCGCCGAAGCCGCGTAAGGCAGACCGTCGCGCTGGGTCTCACGGCGGCGTTCGGGCTCAGCACCCTCGTCGCCTCGGGACAGGGCGCAGCAGCGGCCACCAGCTACGAGCTCGGGTCGACGGTTCTGCAGGACAGCTTCTCGCGGACGGTCGCCACTGGTTGGGGGACCGCGACGAGCGGCCAGACCTACTCGGCGGACAGCGCCGTCGGTGCGTCGGTGGCCTCGGGTCGTGGCCAGATGTCCCTCGCCCCCGGCCGCGCCGGGCAGGTCGTCGCCTCCGGCACCTCGGTCGCCGACGCCCGGTCGGCGGTCACCGTCTCGGTCGACAAGCTGCCGACGGCCGGCAACGGGGCCTCCGCCACGCTCCAGCTGCGCGGATCGGGCTCGACGACCGGGTACCGCGGGACGCTGCGCTTCGGCAAGGACAACAAGGTCAGCCTCAAGCTCGAGCGCTCCAACGGGGGTGACGTCGTGCTCGTGGCGGACAAGCTCCTGCCGCAGCGCGCCACGTCGACCTCGACCGCGTTCAGGTTCGAGCTCCAGGTCACCGGCAGCTCACCGGTCTCCGTCGCGGCACGGGCGTGGCCCGTCGGCACGACCGCTCCCAGCTGGCAGGTGCTCACGGAGGACTCGAGCTCCAAGCGGATCTCGAAGGCCGGCACCGTGTCGGTGCGCGGTGGCCTGTCCGGCTCGACGGCAGCCATGGCGCTGCGCTTCGACGACCTCCTGACGCGCACCCTCGTGCCCGTGACCACGACGCCGTCGGCCACCCCCACCCCGTCGGCCAGCGCCGCGCCGAAGCCGACGAGCACGCCGAGACCGACCACCACCGCGACGCCCACGGCGAAGCCGACGGCGACTCCGACGCCGTCGCCCACGCCCAAGCCGACCGCGACCGCGGCACCTGTCCCGACGCCCGCACCGGCCGCCGCCTACGGCTCGGCAGCCGTGGGCACGACCACGTACGCCGTCCCGGCGAACGCGGTACACGTCGAGCCGCGCGGTGACAGCAAGGGAGACGGCTCGGCCGCCTCGCCCTACGGCAGCGCGGCGACGGCGCTGTCGAAGGCGCCCAACGGCTCGACGGTCGTGCTGCACGCCGGCACGTACCACGAGAGCGTCCAGGTGCCGTTCTACCGCGCTCTGACCATCCAGTCCGCGCCCAACGAGGCGGTGTGGTTCGACGGCTCGCGGGTCGTGTCCGGCTGGCAGAGGTCAGGCAGCACCTGGTCGGTCGGCGGCTGGGACGTCGAGTTCGACAACCGTGTCTCCTTGAGCGCCGGCAAGGACGAGTCGAGCCGCTACATCGACCCGGCCTACCCCATGGCCGGTCACCCCGACCAGGTCTGGGTCGGCGGCACCGAGCTGACCCAGGTCGGCTCGGCGGGCGCGGTCACTGCGGGCACGTTCTTCGTCGATCGGGCGGCCGACCGCCTCGTCATCGGCACGGACCCCAGCAACAAGGAGGTGCGCGCCAGCGTCCTCCAGAAGGCGATCCAGATCCAGGGCGCGGGCACGACCCTGCGCGGCATCGGCGTGCAGCGTTACGGCGACCACGCCGCCGTGCTGGGTGTCGTGAGTGCCGAGGTGCCGGACGTCACGCTGGAGAACGTCGTCGTCCGCGACAACGCGAGCATCGGCGTCTACGCCTGGGCCAAGGGCGCGAAGTTCTCCCGCATCACGGTCACGGACAACGGGCTGCTCGGTTTCGTCGGCAGCAAGACCGACGACATGGTGATCACGCAGTCACTGTTCGCGCGGAACAACTCCGAGCACTTCAAGGCGGAGCCGGCCTCCGGTGGTGTGAAGCTGCACAACTCCACCAACGTCACCGTGGACCACTCGGTCTTCCAGGCGAACGTGACACGAGGCCTGTGGTTCGACATCGACATGCGCAACTCGCGCGTCGTCCACAACACGTTCACCCAGAACGGCGGGGACGGGATCGAGATCGAGTTGAGCAAGAACATCGTCGTCGCCAGCAACTACATGCACGGCAACGGCGAGTCCGGGCTCAAGATCTTCGACTCCAGCGTCATCGAGGTCTCGAACAACATGTTCACCGGCAACCGGGTCTACGCCATCCGCATGCTGCAGGACGAGCGCACGAGCACCAACCCGGAGGTTCCCTACGTGCTGCGCGACGTGTCGGTGCGCAACAACGTCCTCGTGGCCGCGCCGGGATCCACCTCGGTGATCCAGGTGCACGACTTCACGGAGAGGGCGAAGGCCGCAAACCTCGGGATGGCCTATGCCGGCAACCTCTACTACCGGCCCAGCGCCGCGAACCCGTCCCGCCTCGTCCAGTGGACGGACGGGCCGAACCTGCGGTCGTACAGCACCCTCTCCGAGTTCAGTGCCGCCACCGGCAACGACCGGTCCTCGAAGCTCGTCGAGGGCTCGGCGATCGTCGGCAGCGACCTGCGCCTGAACGCCACCGGCAGGTCGGCGGCGCAGGGCGTCGCCGTCGCCGTGACGGACAAGGTCGCCCAGGCGCTGGAGGTGACGTACGGCTGGACGGGGCTCGGCCCGCTCGAGGCTCCGCAGCAGTGACGCACCCGCAGTGACGTGACGGGGATGGTCGGTGTCCGACAGGACACCGACCATCCCCGTCACGTTGTCGGCCCGGACGACGCGCGCCATCCGGCCGACCGCCCACGAGATGTGACCGTCTTCGGGTGGTGCCGGATATCACCCCGCCCAAAGCCACCCATTCGGGCGCATACCGCCCGCCGTGGCACATGGGCCGTGAGACGATCGGAGCCGGTCGTGCGTGAGGAGCGTCACCACATGGAGCTCGACGAGTACCTGCTGGCCCTGCGCAAGCGGTGGTTCGTCATCGCCGTGCTCGCGGTCGTCGGTGGAGCACTCGCCTGGGCCTACGCCCAGTCGATCACCCCGGCGTACCGCGCATCCGCGAGCGTCTTCGCCTCCGTCAACGAGGCGAACTCCGCCAACGAGCTCGTCCAGGGCTCGACGTTCGTCCAGAACTCCGTGACGTCGTTCGGCCGGCTCGCCAGCATGCCGGCCGTCCTCGATCCCGTCATTGACGAGCTGGACCTCGACACCACCGCGAAGGCGCTCAGCTCGCGCGTCACCGCCAACAACCCGCTCAACACCGTCATCCTCGAGATCTCGACGACCGACCCGGATCCGGGCCTCGCAGCGGCGATCTCCAACGCGGTCGCGCGCCAGCTCGCCGTCACCGTGCAGGACCTCTCGCCGCGCACCGAGACCGGGCAGAGCGCGATCGAGCTCACCCTCGTCGCCCCTGCTGTGGCGCCCGCGGTCCCCTTCGAACCGAACACGCGGTTCCTGACCGCGTCGGGGATGGCGGCCGGCGCCGTGCTCGGCGTCGCGCTCGCGCTCCTGCTCACGGTCCGCGACACCCGGCTGCGCACGGTCGGCGACGTCGAGCGGGTCGGTGGGCTGCCGATCCTGGGGACCATCGTCCGCACCCGGTCGGCCCGCACCGCGTACACCACGGTCCGGACCATGCCGGGCACACCGCGCGCCGAGGCGTTCCGACGGCTGCAGGTGAACCTCCAGTACCTCGAGACCGGGCACCCGCTGCGGACCGTGGTCGTCACGTCCGCCATGGCGGGCGAGGGGAAGACGTCGACGTCGGTGAACCTCGCGTCGGCGGTCGCCGAGAAGGGTGTCCGCGTGCTCCTGGTTGATGCGGACCTCCGCAAGCCTGCGATCGCCGATGCGCTCGGCCTCGAGGGCGGCGCCGGCCTCACGACCGTGCTCATCGGGCGTGCCCGCCTCGACGACGTCGTGCAGACCTGGGGCATGCCGAACCTCCACGTCCTCACAGCCGGGGACCGCCCGCCGAACCCCAGCCAGCTGCTTGACTCCCCCGCGATGCAGAGGCTGCTCGAGGACGCCGCGCAGGCGTACGACCTCGTCGTCATCGACGCCCCACCGGTGCTGCCGGTCGTCGATGCCGCACTCGTCGCCCGCCGCAGCGACGGGGTCCTTCTCGTGACCCGCCTGCGCTCGACACGCCGCCAGCACCTGCGCGGGGCGCTGGCCGCGCTCGAGCGCGTGGGCGCGACCTGCCTCGGCGTGGTCGCCACGAACGCCCCGGACGAGACGGGCAAGCGATACGGCAAGGCCGATCCAGCGGCGCCGACGCAGCGCCGCGGACGACGACGCGGCGCGACCATCCCCCGCGGACGGGGGTCGGGCGCCACCCCGGCCGTGCCCGGCACGGTGGCGCCCGACGGGGTGACACCTGACGCGGCGACACCCGACGCGGGGGCTCCCGACGCGGGGGCTCCCGCCTCCGAGCACGCGATCGCCGGGGCGGCACCCACCGGTGCCGACGTGGCCTCTCCGGAGGCCGGAGGCCCCGCAGCCACCGCCGAGGTCGACGGCCGGGCCGGGCCGCGTGGCGCGGAGCCCGGCGACGCCGCGCTGACGAGCGGACCCGACGCGGTGCGGGCGAGCGGCCAGCGGTGACGGTCGACGCGCCGGGGCGCGCCCGGGCTCCGCTGCGACCCCACGTCCAGCTCTACGACCAGGCCCGGACCGCCCACCTCGAGCGGCAGGCCGCCGACCCGCGGCTCACCCTGCTCTACGCAGCGCGGCGGTACGACTTCGACGACCGGCTCGCCGAGCGGCTCGACGCTCGGCGCACGAGCACCCTCGATGCCGCGCGCCTGCTCTGGCGGTCGGACGTCGCCGTCCTCGAGATCACCGAGCCTGCCTTCCTCGCGGGCGTGGTGCGTGCCGCGACGTGCCTGGCTGCGCTGCGGCTGCGCCGCGTCGTGCGACGTCGACCTGTCCCGCGGATCGTCGCGTACGCCATCGCCAACAATGACCCGCGCAACGAGTACCGGCCGCGGTCGGTCCGCGCGCGGATGACGTTCCGCGCCAAGTGGCGGCTGTCGTCCGTGGTCGTGCGCTCGGTGGACCGCCTGGTCTTCGGCACGCCGCAGGCCGAGGAGACGTATCGCGTGCTCTACGGTCCTCCGCGCCCCCGCCAGGCGACGCGCACCATCCCCGCCCTGCCGACGGCCTGCTCCTGCCCGCCCGCCACGCGCCCCAGCGGCATCGTCTTCCTCGGCGCCTTCGTCGAGCGCAAGGGTCTCGCCGTGCTGCTCGACGCATGGCCCACGCTCGCGCAGCATCCCGGGACGACGCTGACCATCGTCGGCAAGGGAGCGCTCGAGGACCAGGTCCGCGCGCTCGCCGAGAAGGACGACCGGATCCGCGTCGTCGTCGACCCGCCGCGGGCGCGGATCCACGCCGAGCTCCAGGCCGCTGCCGTCCTCGTCCTGCCGTCGCAGGAGTCACCGACGTGGCGCGAGCAGGTCGGGCTCCCGATCGTCGAGGCGCTCGAGCACGGATGCACGGTCGTGACGACGGACCAGACGGGACTCGCACCGTGGCTGGCCGAGCACGGCCACCGGGTCATCCCGGCGAGGGGGACGTCCGCCGACCTCGGTGCCGCTCTCCTCGACGCGCTGCTCGAGCCCGTGCCCCGCGCCGACGTGCTCGCGTCCCTGCCCGCCCAGGACGGCCGCGAGGCGGCTCACGAGTGGATGTTCGCCGGCTCCCCGCGTGACTGAACGCGCCGGCGGGCGTCGTCGCCCACCCACCAGGCCCCGAACCCGAGCCCGAGGAGCAGGACCAGGTTCATCGCCGACGACGCGAACGGGCTGAAGAGCAGGTCCCAGAAGAAGCGGATGCCGAGGGCGAGGCCGAGGGCGACACTCGTCGACGCGCCGATCCCCCGTGCGGTGTGTACCGCGACGAGCACCGCGAGCACCACGGCGAGGAGCAGGCCTGCCGCACCTGACCATGCCCAGAGGTTGCCGACGACGGAGTGCAGCTCGATCTGGCCGCCGAACATGTAGTTCTCGACGTACCCGTTGTTCGGCTCGTACCCGACCGAGGCCATCCCCTCCTTCGCCACGAGGATGTCCTCGCTCGTCAGGAGCGTGCCGCTCCCGAACCCGATCGGTCGGTCGGCGAGCAGGTACCGGAACGCGCCGATCTCCGGCCGGCCGCCGAGCAGGACGGAGCCGGACTGGTCGATCTGCGCCTGGGTGCGCACCTGGGTCGCCTCACCGAACGCACCGTCGAGGATGAGCGCCTGGACGAGCCAGTACACCCCCATGCCGAGTCCGAGGACGAGCGCCCCGGCACGCAGACCCGACGCCCGCCGTGAACCGGTCGACGGCCGCCCCTCCCACAGCATGACCACGGCGACGATGAACAAGATCGCGAACGCCGATCTCGCGTCGTTGATGGCATGCACGGCGCTGATGACGAGCGCCGCGGTCACCTGCACCCACCGCCGCCCCGACCACCACGCCAGCCCCAGGACGACGATCGTCACCGGCGTCGCGAAGCCGAACTTCCAGGGGTTGTCCGCGAACGCCCCGCCGGCCGACACGGTCGCCAGCATGGCGAGGCCGAAGCACGCCGTCAGCAACGGCGGAGCCACCTGACGGCACGCCCACACGAGGAACCCGGCGAACACGGGCAGCCCGACGACGAGGAGGCTGTTGCGGACCGCGATCGTCGTGTTCGTCGGATGGTCGGCCGCAGCGTGCGCGGTGAGCCAGAACCCGGTGACGACCGCGAGCACCGAGGCCGTGGCGAGCCACCGGTAGCCGATGACGGACCAGGCCGCGCGCCACCACAGCGGCGCGAGCGCGAGGCACAGCAGCAGCCCGATCGTCACACCCTGCGCGAGGTCGACGCGGGCGCCGACGAGGACGGTGCCGACGACCGCGAGGCCGCGGTGAGCCGGGAGCCGCCAAGGCGGTGCGTCCTCAGCGGTGCGTTCCATCGGCTCTCCCGCTCTCTCCGCACCGTCCCGACGGGTGCGCCGCACCACTCTGCCATCGTCCGCCGGGCACGTGGCCCCCTCCTGACCCGCTCCGGGCACCCCGCAGCGCCGGGCGCTCCGTGGCACCCGGCGCCTCGGGCCTGCCTCAGGTCGCCCGGGTGACCGTGAGCCCATGCACCCGGATTGCGACGGGCGCGTTCGTCGACGTGCCGCTGAGCAGCCCGTCCACACCGACCCCACCGGCGTCCTGGAGCTCGGGCGTCGCGTCCGTCGTCGTCACCTGCCACGTCGTGGGCTCAGGCGTGCCCTCCTTCCACGTCCGCAGCCGCAGCGTCGTCGGCTCCGCACCGACCGCCTGGAAGCGGACGTTCAGCCGCTCGTCGGGTGCCAACGTCGCACCTTCGACGTTCACCTGGGCGAGGATCGTCTCGCGCGGGGCCACGCGGGTCACGACCAGGTTGAGCGCCCCGGTGGACTTCACCCAGACCTGACCCCGGTACATGCTCGACCAGCTGCCCGACCGGGCGGTGAGGGCGACGAACGTGCCTCCCCCGTCACCGAGGCGGTCGAGCGACACCTGCCCGAGGACGTCGACGTCCCGCGCCGACAGGTCCGCCCAGCGGACGCGCGGCGTGGCGCCGGGCGTGAGCGCCTGCAGCGTCCCGACGCCCGGGCTGACGGCGTACTGCGTCGCCGACCCGAAGTGCGACCACGCGCCACCTGCAGCCGACGCGCCCCACCCGGTGGCGAGCGTGCGGTCGAAGACGTCCTGCGCGAGCGGCCCCGCCGGAGGCTCCTCGACGGGCGGCTCCTCGACCGGGGGTTCCTCCGTCGAGGACGCGGTGACCGTCACCTCCTTCGAGGTCGTGTCCGTCCCACCGCCGGGAGCGGTCACCGTGAGCGACACGACGTACGTCCCGGCTGCGGCGTAGGTGTGGTCCGCCTGCGCGCCGCTGCCCTGGCTCCCGTCCCCGAAGTCCCAGGCCCATGCCGTGACAGGCTCGTCACCTGCCGTCGACGCGGACCCGTCGACGCTCACCGTCAGGCCGAGCGCCGCAGCCTCGAAGGCCGCGACCGGGGCGGCCAGCGGGTCGTCCACCGGCGACGTGACCGTCACGTCGTGGGTCACCGAGGCGGTCGCGCCCCTGTTGTCGGTCACCGTGAGGGTCACCGGGTAGGTGCCGTCGGCGGCGTACGCGCGCGAGGCCTGCGGGCCCGCCACGGCAGGCGAGCCGTCGCCGAAGTCCCACGACCAGGCGATCACGGTCCCGTCCGGGTCGGCAGACGCTGCTCCGTCGACCCCGACGGACAGGTCCGTCGTCGTCGAGGTGAACGACGCCACCGGCGCCTGGTTCGGCACCGCCGAGCCCGGCTGACCCGCGAACAGCTCGTCGATCGTCACCCGCACGGGCGCGTTCGTCACCCCGCTGGCCAGGCTGGTGTCAATGCCGACCGCCCCCGCGTCCTGCAGCTCCGCGGTCGCGTCCGTCGTCTGCAGCTGCCAGGCGGCGGGCTCGGTGGGCCCCGTCCACGCCTTGAGGCGCAACGCCGTCGGGTTCGCCCCCTCGGTGCGGAACCGCACGTTCAGCGGCGCCCCGGGGGTGAGCGTGAGACCCGGCACGTTGACCGCGGCGAGGGTCGACTCCGAGCCCGTGATCCGGGTGAGCAGGAGCGTGACCGTGCCGTCGGCACGCACCCAGACGCGTCCGCGGTACAGGCTCGCCCAGGCGCCGCCACGGCTGGTGAGCGCGACCGAGGTCCCGCCCCCGTCGGCGATCCTGTCGAGGGAGAACTGGACCGTCTGGTCCGAGTCCGTCGCGGAGACCGAGCGCAGCTGCGTGCGCGGGGTGGACGCGGTGCTCCCGATGGTGATCCTGCCGGTGCCGTCGGCGACCGCGTACTGGCTGGCGCTGCCGAAGTGCGTCCACGCGCCACCCGTGTCCGCCGTGCCCCACCCCGTCGTGACCGACCGTGTGAAGCTGTCGTGGGCCCACACGGTCGGGGCGGCAGCCTCGACGTCGTGGCTCACGGTCGTCTCCGCGCCGTGGTTGTCCCGCACGGTGAGGCTGACGGTGTACGTGCCGGCAGCGGCGTACGCGTGCTCGGCCGTGACGCCGGTGCCGTGCGCGCCGTCCCCGAAGTCCCACGCGTAGGCGACGACCGATCCGTCGGGGTCCGTCGACGCGGACCCGTCCACGGCGAGTCGCAGGAACGACATGGTCGGGGTGAACGCGGCGACGGGTGCGGCGTTGGCCGTGACGACCACGCTCGAGGTGGTCGTGCCGGTCGCGCCCCGGTCGTCGGTCACGGTCAACCGGACCGTGTACGTGCCCGGCCCGGCGTACGTGTGCGTCGGCGCCTCCTGCGTGGACGTCGCGCCGTCCCCGAACTCCCACGCGTACGACGCGACTGTACCGTCGGGATCCGACGTGCCGACCGGCGCGAACGCCACGGCGAGCGCCGACGGCTGGGCGACGAAGCCCGCCACGGGAGCCTGGTTGGGCGCGACGGTGACGTCCTGCGTCATGGTGGTCGCCGCACCGTCCCGGTCGGTGACCGTGAGCGTGACGGCGTACGTACCGCCCGTCGCGTAGGAGTGCGTGGCCGTCGCACCGGTGCCCGTGGCACCGTCACCGAAGCTCCAGGAGTACCCGACGAGCGCGCCGTCGGGGTCCGTCGAGGCCGAGGCGTCGACCGCGACGTCGAGGTAGCTCGCGGTCGCGGTGAACGCCGCGACCGGAGCTGCGTTGGCCACGGTCACGGACTGCTGCCGCGCGCTCGTGGCGCCCTTGTCGTCCGTCACCGTGAGCGTCACGGTGTACGTGCCGGCGAGGTCGTACGTGTGCGCCGGCGGCGCCACCCCCACGGCCGTCGTGCCGTCACCGAGGTCCCAGGCCCACGACGCGACGGAACCGTCCGTGTCCGCGGAGGCGGACCCGTCCAGCGTGAGCGTCCGACCCGTGAGGGTCGCGTCGAAGGCCGCCTGCGGCGGCAGGTTCGGCGTGGTGCCGGTACGTCCGAGCCCGGCGTGCAGGACCGCGTCGCTCGCGGTGAGGGGCCGCGAGTACACGGCGACCTCGTCGACGCCACCCGCCAGCGAGGCGGACGTCGATCCCCACGTGGCTCCGTTCGCGACCCGCCAGTACCCCGTGTACGTCTGGGCGCCGACCTGCGGGTTCGTGCCGACGGGCTCACCGTCGACGTACAGCACCATGCCGTCCGGGCCCTGCGTCGCGAGGACGTGGTGCCACTGCCCGTCGTTGTACGGCTGCGGTGACGTGACGGTGTTCGCCGTCCCGGTCCACGCACCGAACACGAGCCTGCCGTCGTCCTGCAGGTAGACGTGCCGGTCGTTGTCACCGGCCGTGCCGGTCTGCCGGCTGCCGAAGCCGACGAGCTTCCCACCGCGAGTGCTCGTGGTGGAGAACCACGCCTCCAGCGAGTAGGCGCGCGGGTTCTCGAAGGTGGCCGTGGTGGCGGCACCCCCCGTTCCCTCGACGAACTGCGCAGACCTGTTCGCGTCATGGGCGGCGAGAGCACCGCCGTCCTGGCGGGTCCATCCCGTCCCGGTGAGCGTGCCTGCGTTGCCGTACGGGCCGGAGTCGGTGAGCGACGTGCCCGTCGCCTCGTCGAACCGCCAGAAGAGCTCGGGGTCGGCGGCGTAGACGGCGGCGCCGTAGGGGTCTGCGGGAGCGGCCGGCACCGCCGGCGCGTACCCGGCCGCGGTCACGTGGGAGCGGATCTCCTGCGGGGTGAGGACCCGCGGGTAGACCGCGACCTCATCGACGCTGCCGGCGAAGTAGTCGCTCGACCCGCGGTTGGGCCAGCTGGTGGTGACGTCACCGCCGATCCGCCAGTGGCCGCTGTACGCCTGCCCGAGCGTCGTGTCCGTGCGCTGGGCGACGCGCCTGCCGTCGACGTACAGCTGCATGCCGCCGGATCCGAGCGTCGCGACGACGTGGTGCCACGCTCCGTCGTTGTACGAGCCGGCGGACGTGATCGTGCGGGCGGCGCCCGGGTAGACGCCGAAGGTCAGACGACCGTTGCTGGCCATGTAGACGTGCCGGTCGTACGAGCCGGACGCCCCGGTCGCCCGGTTGCCGTAGCCGATGATCTTGCCGCCGGTCGTGGACGTGGTGCGGAACCATGCCTCGACCGAGAAGACGTTCGGCGCCTGCGCCGCCGTGCGCGTGGCAGCAGTTCCCGCCGTCGTCCCGGGGAACGTCGCCGCGGTGTCCGGGTCGCCGACCGGGGCACCTGCGGCGCCGCGGGAGACGCCCGCCGTCGTCGTGAGGTCGTTCGTCCCCGTCCAGTCGTAGACGGCCGTGCCGCTGGGCTCACCGAACCGCCAGTAGGAGCTGGGCTCGTCGGCGAGCACCTGACGGGCGTAGTCGCTCACGGGTGCGTCGCTCACGGTCACGGTGAACCAGTCCGACATCGACGCGTTGCCCCACGGGTCCGTCGCGATGACGCGGTAGCGCTGCGACGAGCCCGGAGTCACCCCCTTGTCGACGAAGGACATGGAGGGCTGGGACCAGAAGGGTGCCGTAACGGTCTGCGTGTGGATCGGCGGCGTCGAGGTCGACTGCCGGTAGAGGTCGTAACGCACCGTGGCGTCGTCCTTGTCGGGGTTCCCGGGCCACGTGAGGCGCACCTCGCCGCTGGCGTAGGACAGGCCGCCGAGCACGAAGGCGCTGCCCTTCGCGGTCGGACCGATCTTGTTCGGCGCAGCCGAACGGTCGGCGAACCGCACGAGGCCCTGCTGACCCGCGCCGTTGACCCGGGGGAACTCTCCACCGAAGAGGACGTAGCCGCCGGCCCTCGTCACGGTCCACGGGCCCTGCTCGGCGCCCGTGTAGGTGCCGGGCGTGAAGCTCGGGTACCACTCGAGGAACTCCGGGCGCGGGGTGCCCGGGTGGTCGGGGTAGTTGTAGATGTCCGCCGTGTTGACGCCCCGGACGTCGTTCGTCACGGCCGTGCCGTGGTAGATGGTCCACGGCTGCGTCTGCGGGAAGCCGCCGCTGTTGCCGCAGTAGTGGTGGTGGCTCGCGATGTAGACCACGTCGCCGGCGGGGGCCGCACCGTAGGAGTCGCCGTGGCAGTCCTCGATCCAGACCAGCTCACCGGTGTCCCACGACGCCTTGAAGACTCCTTCCAGCGTTCCGGACGAGGAGATGTGCCAGCCGGTGCCGTAGAACCCCGTCGCGTCGCTGCTGAGAGACGAGATCGCCGACTTGGCGCCCGCGTTGCGGATCCGCGCGGCGACGGGCAGCGGGAGGAGGGCACCCGTCGCGATGTCCAGGCGCGCGAGGCCGTAGCTCGTCGTGCTGACGCCGCCGACGCCGGTGAAGCTGCCGCCGATGACGAGCGACTGCCCGTCCGGCGCGACCTGGACCGCGTTCACCTGGTTGTCGTCCACGGCGGCCGAGAAGGGCTGCAACGCGCCCGACGTCGGGTTGACCGCAGCGAGCTTCTGGCGAGCCGCGCTGCCGACCGCGGTGAAGTTCCCGGCGATGTAGACCATGCCGTTCGGCGCGACCGTCACGGCTTTCGCGTACCCGTTGAGGCTCGGCGCCCAGGACTTGAGAGTGCCGCTGGGAAGGTCGAAGGCGGCTGCCCGGTTGCGGGTCTGACCGTTGACGCTCGTGAACGACCCGACGACGTAGAGCGTGCGGCCGTCCGCCGAGGCGACGAGGTCGTTCACCTGACCGTTGAACGTCGGCGCGAACGACGTGTTGAGGGCGCCGGTCGCTAGGTCGTACGCCATCATGTTCGCCCGCGCAACCGAGCCGGCACCGCCGAGGGCGACGCCGGGAGGCCGGGCGCTCGTGAACTCGCCACCCACGTAGACGGTCCCGCCGACCGCGGCCTGCTTCCAGACGACGCCGTCGATCTGCGCGGTGGGCAGGGCGTCGGCGCTCACCGTCTGGGGCAGCGGCGCGGGCTCGTCGGCGAGGGCCGGCGGGGCCCCTGCTGTCGCGATCCCTGCGGCGAGGAGTGTCGCGCTCACGGCGGTGGCGACACGCCGGTTGAGGACGCTCGTGAAGATGCGCATGGCAGGCCTCGATCGTACGGAACGGGCAACCACGCAGCGGGGGCGCTACGGGGCGACGGACGTTTCGGACATTACGGGGTGAACCGCTCCTCCGGCAGAGGCGCGAGGGTGAATCTTCATCTGATCCGGGTGAAACTGGTCAAGCGTCCGCCTCAGCGCTGCGCAGACCCTGCGAAGACGACCACGGGCCCCACCGCGCGCACGTCCAGCTCGAGGTGCACGTCGCCGCGGGCGTCCGCGGGGACCGCGAACACGAACGCGCCGTCGGCCGTCGTCCCTGGCTCGACGGCGTGCGGCAGCGGCGACCCTCCGGGCTGGCTCAGCGCGGTCGCCGGGGTCCGCTCGGGCCCGTACGACAGGTTGACGACCGCTCCGCGCAGGTCGAGGGGCGCCGCGGTGCCGTTGGCGACCTCGAGGGTCACCCGCAGCGCCGGGCCGGCCTTCTCCCCCGGCTGCACCGCCTCGCCGTCGACCGCCTCCCACGAGCTGACACGCGCGGTGACGGCGTCGGCGAGCTGCGCGACCGCGTCGATCCCGACCGTCGTCGTCGGCGCCGCGTCGACGCCCGCCGAGCCCGCCGAGCCGGCCGCCGCATCGTCGGCCGCATCGTCGGCCGCATCGTCGTCGTCGCTGCCCGCAGCCTCCTCGCCCTCGGGAGGCTCCGCCGCCTGTGCCCCGGCGACGGTGGGCGTCGCACCGGCCCCGGGCTCCGTCGGTGACGAGCCTGCGGGTGCGCCGTCACCACGACCGAGGAGGACCACGGCGACGGCCACGAGGACGGCCACGAGGGATCCCACCGCGACCCACCATCCGGCCCGCACCCGGCCGCGGCCCTCGGGTGCCACTGGCTCGCTCATGCGCTTTCCCTCCACGACGTCCCGCACTGCGGCGGCCGCACGGTCTTGCCGCACCCTAAGCGCAAGTCCTGCGCAGGGACGGCGTCTGCGCGGGTGAATATGTCCGGGATCACCCGATCTGCGGCGTCGGTTCGGCCCCTGCGTCGCGCCGGCGAGCGAGGTCGCGGCGCACGTACCAGGCGTTCGGCACGACCTGGCACACCATCACGGCCAGCGCCGACCCGAGGATCGGACCGGCGGCGTCGAGCGGCCCGATGAGCGCCCACGAGAGGCCGAGGTTGAGCGGCACCATCACGACGATCGGGACGACCTGGAACCGCAGGCCGCGCGCGTCCGTCATGTACATGCCGAGCGGGTACTTGGCCCCCTGCACCACGACGAACAGGAAGAACGAGGCGGCCAGGGCCGTCGTCATCTCGATCTTGCCCTTCGTGATGACCTGCGTGACGAGCGGCA
Source organism: Cellulomonas xiejunii (assembly GCF_024508315.1). Classification (NCBI taxonomy): domain Bacteria; kingdom Bacillati; phylum Actinomycetota; class Actinomycetes; order Micrococcales; family Cellulomonadaceae; genus Cellulomonas; species Cellulomonas xiejunii. The sequence continues at coordinate 964,229 of NZ_CP101987.1, read as the reverse complement.
GAGCAAGCCACAGGAGCAGCCCGAGCGCGGCAGCCAGCCCGGCGAACGCCACCGACGCGCGCGCAGGGCTCTCGATCCTGCCCGCGGCGCGTGCGCGTGCGTAGACCGGCCAGAGCGCGACCCCGGCCGCTCCGACGACCTGGTTGATGAGGCCGAAGGTCTGCGCCCCGAGGTTGTACTCGGCGAGCTCGCCCGCACCGGCGAGGTGGCTCAGCAGGAGCCGGTCGGTCTGCATCGCGATGGGCAGCGCGACCATCTGGACGAGCATCGGCCAGGCCACGTCCACGACCTTGGCGCCCGGGACGCTGCGCAGGCGCGGGACGTCCCTGGCAGCCGCGGTGACCTGGGGCGACAGGAGTCGCGCAGCGAGCACGAGGCTGACGAACGCCACGGCGGCGTTGGCGACGTACGAGAAGACGGCGACGAACGGCCCGAACGCCCACGCCAGTGCGACCGACCCCGCCACGCCGCAGAGCACGAGCGGCGAAGCGATGCCGCCCAGCGCGGTCTGCTGAGCGTTCCTGCCGAGCGCCACGAGGACGCGCTGGCCGACCCCGAGGGGCAGCGCGAGGGCGAACACGAGCAGGCAGACGGTCGCGGCGGTGGCGCCGCGCTCCCCCATCAGCCCGTCACCGAGCAGCGCGGGCCACCACCCCAGGGCGCCGATGACGACGGCCACCGTGGCGATGACGGTCGCGGAGACCAGCAGGATGCGGAAGGCGCTCGTGATGGTGCGCCGCACCTCGCGATCCGTCCGGGGCTGCGCCGCCGACGCCACCGCGTTGACGATGACGGCCGCGACGCCCAGGTCGGCGAACGGCATGAGCCCGGTGAGCCCGGTCAGCAGGCCGTACTGGGCGAACGCGTCCACGCCGTAGTGCTCGATGATGAGACGGCTCGTCGCGATGCCGGCCAGGCCCGCGACCCCCATCACGACGACCTTGACGACCGCCGTCGAGCCGACCTGGCGAACGGCGGACCTCTGGCGCTCGTCCTGCGCGGTCACGACGCGCTCCGACCGACCGGTGCGGGAGGCCCGGAGGTCGCCGAGGCCCGCCGGTACTCCTCGAAGGGCACGCCGAGTGCCGCGGCGCCGACGCCGAGCCCTCGCGCGCACGTCGCCACGCCGCGGGCCTGGAGCGACGAGCGGCGCAGGACGGTGCCGGCGGACGCCGCGAGCGCACCCCCGACGACGCGCACGAGGGCCTGCCCCACGCACCGTGCACGAGCGACGAGGGCCGGACCGGCCCCGGGCGTCAGCGCGATGGTGGTCCCGGCGCTCACGTGGCCCTGCGCGAACCTCCGGCGGACCACGTACGCGCGGGTCATGCGTGCCGCGGGGACGCGGTCAAGCACCCGGGCCTCTGCGCACCACACGATCTCTTCGCCCGCGGTGACGAGCGCACGGGTGAAGCGGGTGTCCTCCCCGCCGGCGAGCCCGATCGACGCGTCGAACGCGAGGCCGTGCCGGCGGACGGCGTCGAGGTCGAGCAGCAGGTTGTTGGTCGCCGCCGCCGGCACCCGGTCCCCTGTGACGTGGTCGCGGGCGTGCGCCCGGTCGAAGAACCCGCCGGCGACGATCCAGGGGTCGAGGTCGCCGTCGAAGACCGAGACGACCGGCCCGGTGACCGCGGCGACGCCCTCGCGCCGCCACACGTCGACGAGGTGCGCGAGCCACCCGCCCTCCGGCACCTCGTCGTCGTCGACGAAGACAAGGGCGTCGGACGCCGTGGTCTCGGCGAGCGCCCGCTGCCGGGCGACGGCGATGCCCGGACGCGGCTCCGCCACGTACCGGACCGCGGCGTCGCCGAGCGCCGTGACGACGTCCGCGGCGCCGCCGTCGGGGTCGTTGTCGACGACGAGCACCGTCGCCGTCGTCCCGGCGTCGGTGAGCGCGCGGGTCTGCTGCAGGAGCTGGGGCAGCAGCGTGGCGAGCAGCTCGTTACGACGGAACGTGAGGACCGCGACGGTGAGCACGGACAAGGGTGCGCCTTCCTGACCAGGTGATGAGTGGGCGAGGACCGGTGTGGAAGGCGGCCCCCGCGGCGCGGACCGCCAGGGTAGCGTCAGCGCGACCGCCGACCGACGTCCCGAGGAGGGCCCGTGCCCGCGACCGCCGCTCGACCGATTCGCGTGCTCCAGCCGTTCGCCCGGATCCGTGCGACGACCAACCCGTACATCGCGATGCTGCACGCGGCGCTCGAGCGGACGCCCGACGTCGAGCCGGTGCTCTTCTCCTACGGCCGCGCGCTGGTGGGCCGGTACGACGTCGTCCACGTGCACTGGCCGGAGACGCGGCTCGGCGGGCGCACGCCGGTGCGGCGCGCGCTGCGCCTGCTGCTCGCCTACGCGTTCTGGGCACGCGTGCGGCTCACGCGCACACCGGTCGTCCGCACCGTCCACAACCTCGAGCTGCCGTCGGGGCTCGGCCGGCTCGACTACGCGTGGCTGCGCCTGCTGGACGACGCGACGACGCTGCACGTGGTGCTCAACGAGACCACGCCGCCGACGGGACGCCCGTCGGCGATCGTCCTGCACGGGCACTACCGGGACTGGTTCGCCGACGTCGAGCGGGCGGACGCCGTCCCCGGTCAGGTGACGTACGCCGGCCTGGTCCGGCGGTACAAGAACGTGGTCGGGCTCATCGGCGCCTTCCGTGACGCGCACGCCGAGGACCCGGCGCTCAGCCTGCTCGTCGCGGGCAACCCGTCCGGGCCGGACCTCGAGGGCGACGTGCGTACGGCCGCCGACGGCGACGACGCGATCCACCTCGACCTGCGGTTCCTCGACGACGCGGACCTGGTGCGCGCGGTGACCTCGGGCGAGCTCGTGGTCCTGCCGTACCTGCACATGCACAACTCCGGGACGGTGCTCCTCGCGCTCTCGCTCGACCGCCCGGTGCTCGTGCCGGACAACGAGGCCAACCGCGCGCTCGCGCAGGAGGTCGGGCCGGGTTGGGTGCTCACCTTCGAGGGCGAGCTCGACGGCGCGGCCATCCGACGGGCGCTGCAGGCGGCCCGCGGAGCGCGGGCGCAGCAGCCGGACCTGTCGCGGCGGGAGTGGGACGAGGCAGGGGTGGCGCATCGGGAGGCCTACCGCGAGGCGCTGCGGCTACGCCGCGGCACGGCGACGCTCTGACGTCGGGCGGGACGCCGGCCCGGCACCGGCCGCCCGCAGCGCACGGTGCCCGTCGCGCACGCCCCGGAACGCCGCCCGCCACGGAGCGAGCGACGTCAGGAGCTGTCGACGGCCCCCCTGCAGCACGATCGAGCGCACGGCCCGCGGGGTCGTGCGCCACCAACGGCGGCGGTCGGCCGGGTCGAGCCTGCGCGCCGCGTGGAGGAGCCGGTTGCGGATGTTGAAGTAGTAGTACGTCTCGGACTTGGCACGGCCCGTGCGCTGCTGCGTGCCGCCCTCGTCGTGCACGGCGGTCACCTCGGTGGCGACGACGAGCCGGGCACCGAGCTGCTGGGCGCGGACGGACAGGTCGACGTCCTCCCAGTAGAGGAAGTACTCCTCGGCGAAGCCGCCGATCCGGTGCCAGAGCCCCACGTCGCACGCGAGGCACGCTCCGGAGAGCCACTCGACGTACGGGCGCCCGTCGGGCGGCTCGGGACGACGGGTGCTCGACCGCATCGTCCCGTCGTCGAGGAGCAGGTCCGTGGTCGACGCGGCGAACGGCAGGCCCGACGGCGCGAGGATGCGTGGCGCGACGAGCGCGTCCGGGTCCTCGACGGTCCGGGCGACGAGGCGGGCGACGTCCGCGGGCTCCAGTGCCAGATCGGGGTTGAGCAGCACGACGTGCGTGGCGCCCGCCTGCACCGCCCGCGCCACACCCAGGTTGGCGCCGGCGCCGAAGCCCGTGTTGCGGTCCGGCTCGACGAGGTCCCACCCGTGGCGGGTGGAGACCGCCCTGACGTCGGCTCGTTCGGCGGACGTCGAGAAGCTGTCGACGACGACGACGGACGTGCCCGGCGCGGCGGCGGTCCGTGCCAGGTTCTGCTCGAGGAGCACCGACGACCCGTAGTTCACGACGACGAGCGCGGTGCGCGGGACTCCGGCGACGTCAGGCGACACGTCGACGCCCGTGGTGGAGGGCCGCGGCCGTGTCGCGGAGCGCTGCCGCTGCGTCGTCCCACGCGAGCGGCTGCACCGGCGCGCACCGGCCGCGCGCCAGCTCCTGGCGGATGGCGGCAGCGGCAGCGTCGACGTCGAGCGGGTCGACGAGCCGCGCGTGGGCGCCGATCGTCTCGCGGAACACCCCGATGTCGCTCGCGACGACCGGGGTGCCGAAGGAGAGCGCCTCGACCGGCGGCAGGCCGAAGCCCTCGTCGAGCGAGAGGAAGACGAACAGGGCGGCGTTCCGGTACAGCCAGGCCAGCTCGGCATCCGCGACGTGCCCCGTCAGGACGACCGCACCGTCCTCGATCGCCTGCAGGGCCGCCGGCCCGAACCCTGGGCCACGGCCGTCGGGGCCGCCGACGACCACGAGCGGACGGGCAGGGCCGATCTCACCCGTCCGGACGGCGGCCGCGATCGCGGTCCCGAGGTTCTTGCGCACGTTGAGCCGCCCCACGGTGAGGACGAAGTCGTCCACGCCCGCGAGCACCTGCGGCCGGACCGGCGCCAGGGTCGCGAGGCGCGGGTCGGGGGCGATGCCGATCGACCGCACCTGACCGACCCGCCGGTTGCGCCGCTCGATGCGCCGCGCCTCGTGCCCGGAGGACGTGACGACCGCACCGGCACGCGGCAGCAGGGCGGTGACCGGCGCGAGGTAGAGGCGTTCTGCCGGGGTGAACCACCGCGGCTGGTCCTGGAAGAGCACGTCGTGGAGGAAGACGACGCTCGGGACGCCCCACGGGGCGAAGTTGTGCGTCACGGCGACGTCGGCACCGACACGGCGCAGCACCGACGGGTACTCGGACATGACGGACACCCCGTGCGGTCGTCGGCGCACCCCGACGAGCTCGACACCCGCGGGCACGTGCTCGCGGACAGCCTCGAGGTGAGCCGCCGGCACGGCGATGACGAGCTCGTCCTCGGGGTGCGTCCGAGCCCAGCCGCGCACGAGCTCGCGCTGGACCATGGCGTTCGACGGCGGCCCCTCGTGCCACCAGTACCCGTCGAGGAGCACCCGCATCCGACCGGCCGCCATCACGCCCCCACCCGTTCGCGCACTCGACGGGCGAGGCGCGTCGGCGCCTCCCGTGCGCGCTTGACCCACACGTGCCGGGCGTAGAACCGCCGGTAGTCGTCGACGAAGGCGCGTGCCGCCGCCACGTCCGGGAACAGCCCTGCCCGCGACCAGAACCCGCACAGGGCGTCGATCGCGGCGCCGTCCATCCGCACGAGCGCCGTGCGGTGGACGGAGAGCACCGGCAGGCCGGTCCCGGCGAGCCGCACGGCCTCCTCCACCGCCTCGAGCGACGGGCGACCGGGCCACACCGTCGGGCACCCCGGCTGGTCCTCGGCGTAGACGGCGGAGCGGTCGCCGTGGCGCCGGGTGAGCCATGCCGCGTACAACCCGAACTCGGTGACGTCGAGCCGGACGAAGGCCGCTTCGAAGCCTCTCTCCTCGCGTCGCTCGACCTCGTCCAGCAGATCGCGCACCTCCGCGGTCTGCATGACGTAGGGCGTCACCGTGACCGGGAAGCTCTCGAGGTGGTCCCTCGCGTCGAGGTCGAAGTACGCGAGCGCGCGCTCCACCGAGGACCGCAGGGGGTGGTGCGTGTACGGGTGCGCGCCGACGCGGGGACGCCCGTCGGTCGCGCGCAGGTACCCGGGGTCCAGACGGTTGACGACGACGTTCTTCGCGTCGAGCGTGACGTACCGCTCGGTGCGCACCTGACGCGCCACGGCGAGCTTGAGCACCTGCTGGCTCGTCCAGCCGAGCGACGTCACTGGTGGTGCGACGTCGCGCGCGGCGACGATCTCGACGCGCGGCGCGTGGACGCCGTACGCCGCGACGATCGCCTCACGCCTGCGGGCGGGGATGCCGTGCCGGGTGTTGTCGAGGACGAGCACGCGCTCGACCAGCTCGGGGGCGACGTTGCGGGCGAACGAGCGGGCCTGCAGCTCGAGGAAGGGCAGCTCGAGCTCGAACACGACGGGGACGAACGTGTCCCCGCTCATGCGCCCGCCCTCTGTGCCAGTGCGCGGACGTCTCGGAACCACTTCGGCAGCGCGAGGACCAGGAAGCCCGCAGAGCCGAGGGTGAGGAGGCCGAGGAGCGGGACGAAGACGTGCGGGAGCCCGTAGAGGAGGAACGCGAGGCACAGCACGCCATAGTCGGTCGGCAGGACCAGGACCGAGCGGAGCCACGGCAGGCGCCCTGCGGTCGTGGCACGCGAGACGACACCCTGCGCGCGGCGCAGCTGCTCCGTGAGCATCATCCCGAAGAACAGCACCGAGCCGACGACGGCGTTCGCGAGCGGGACCAGCAGCCAGGCGTCGTCGAGGTCCGTGAACCGGTGGATGCCGACGGCCAGCGCGAGCGGCAGGGTGACGACCTTGGTCGCGTCGACCATGTGGTCGAGCCACTCCCCCGCGACGCTCCCCGTGCCCGTCAGCCGCGCGACCTGGCCGTCCGCCGAGTCGAACGCGTACCCCAGGACGAGCAGGACGCTGACCGCGACCCCGAGCAGGACGCTCGGCGGCACCAGGGCGAGCAGCGCGATGGCGGAGAAGGTGCACAGCGCGCTGATGCCCGTCACCGCGTTGGGCGACAGCCCGCGCCGGTACGCCCACGCCGCGAGCACGCGACCGAGCCGCCGGTTGACGAAGCGCGAGTACGCCGGTGCGCTGCGCGCGGCACCCTTCTGCGCGGAGGAGAGACGGCCGAGCGTCTGACGGAAGGTCTCGTCCGCCGGGCGGACGGGCGGGTGGGTGGACGTCTGCGTCATCGCACGACCTCCGTCTCGCGAGCGGGCACCGCGTCGGCGCCTCGGCGCGACGCCCCCCGGTGCGGGCCGGACGCCCGCCGCTCGGCGAGCGCGACGGCGAGCTGCTCGTACCCGGCCGCGACCTCGTCCCAGTCGTACGCCCGCGCGCGCTCGCGCAGCCGCGCACCCCGCGCCCGTGTCACGGGCTCGTCGGCCTCCGCGTCCTGCAATGCCCGCGCGACCTCCCCGGACTCGCGCACGTAGACGCCGTCGCCCCCCGCGACCTCGCGGTTGAACGAGACGTCGTAGGCCACCGTCGCCGCTCCGGCGCCGATCGCCCGCAGCAGCGAGGGGTTGGTCCCCCCGACGGAGTGCCCGTGCAGGTAGGTGAGGCTGTGGGCGTACAGCTGGTCGAGCAGGCGCTGGTCCCACACGCCGCCGAGGAACCGCACGCGCGGGTCCCCCTGCGCCGCGGCGTGCACGCGGGCGGTGTACGCGTCGGCGTACGGCGCGGACCCCACGACCACGAGCGGCCGGCGCGCCCCGCTGCGCACGTAGCCCTCGACCCACAGGTCCACGTGGTTCTCCGGCTCGAAGCGCGCGACGACCAGGTGGTACCCCCCGGGCTCGAGGCCGACGTCGGCGAGGGCGTCGTGGCCGGGATCCGCGAGGACGGGCGCGCCGTAGGTCAGCAGGGTCGTGGGCACGTCGTACTCCGACCGGTAGTAGTCGGCGATGCCGACGGCGTCCGCGATCAGCGCGTCGGACCAGCGCACCGCCGCGGTCTCCGCCGCGCGGTAGTACCGGCGCCCCGCGCCGCCCCACTTCGCCCGCTGCCACTCGAGCCCGTCGACGTGCGTCGCTACGGGGATCCGCGCCATGCGCAGCAGCGGGAGGTACGGCGCGTTCGCGGCGTTGAAGACGAACGCCACGTCGGTCCGGCGACCCAGCAGGTGACCCACGGACACGCCGGTGTGGCTCAACGTCTCCAGCGAACGCTGCCGCAGCGCCGGCAGGGTGACGAGCTCCATCCCCGCGTACGACGCCAGCTCGGAGTTGCCCGACCGGCAGTAGACGCGGACCCGGTGGCCCGCGTCGGCGAGCCGGCGCCCGACCTCCTCGACGGCCGTCTCGAAGCCGCCGTAGCGCGCCGGCACCCCGCGTGTGCCGACCATCGCGATCGACAGCGGGGCGACCGCCGCCGTCGCGCCGCTCACGCGGCACCCTCCCGTGCTGCACCCGAGACGAGGAACTGCCGGAGCATGGTCGACGACGTGGACGGGGTGTACGGCAGGTACACGACCCGCGCGCCGACCTCCGCCATCTCGCGCTCCAGCCGCGTCCCCTTCTCGGTCCCCGCCCAGTCGTCGCCCTTGAACAGCACGTCGAACGGGTTCTCGAGCCAGGCGACCCGCTTGTCCTGGGCGTGGTCGGGCACGACGTCGTCGACGAAGCGCAGGCTCGCGACGAGCTCCATGCGCTCGGCGTGCGGGATCACCGGCGGGCGTCCCTTCATCGCGACGAGCGACTCGTCGACGGCGACGCCGACCACGAGCCGGTCGCAGCGCTCCCGCGCCGCGCGCAGGATGTTCAGATGGCCGATGTGCAGCATGTCGAAGCCACCGGGGACGTACCCGACGACGCTCAGGTTGCTCATGACTTGCTCCTTGCACTCGCGCTCACGAAGGGGAAGCGGCCCGCCCTCGCGCCGCACTGCAGGTCGTGCAGGGTCAGTAGGCCCCGGCTCCGCCGAGGACCGCGCGACCCGTCTTCCAGAGGATCAGCAGGTCCATCGACACCGACCAGTTGTCGACGTACCGCAGGTCGAGCCGGACCGACTCCTCCCAGTCCAGGTCGGAGCGTCCGCTGACCTGCCACAGACCGGTCAGCCCGGGCCGCACGTACAGCCGCCGGTGCACGGAGTCGTGGTAGGCCTCGACCTCCTCGAGCAGCGGTGGCCGCGGCCCGACGAGCGCCATGTCGCCCTTGATGATGTTGACGAGCTGCGGCAGCTCGTCGATCGAGAAGCGACGCAGGATCCGGCCGACGGGTGTGACCCGCGGGTCGTCTGCCATCTTGAACAGGACGCCGTCGTGAGTCCCCGACGCCAGGAGCGCCGCACGGCGCTCGTCCGCGTCGCGGTACATCGTGCGGAGCTTGTACATGACGAACTGCGTGCCGTCCTGCCCGACCCGCACCTGGCGGTAGATCGCGCCGCCGGGGGACGTGGCTGCGACCATCAGTGCCGCGAGGCCGAGCAACGGCCCGAGCAGCAGCAGCGCGAGCCCGGCCATCGTCACGTCGAGGACCTGCTTGAACACCAGGCGCGGACGCGGCGAGGCGACCTGCACCTCGAGCAGCGAGAGCCCGGCGGTGGGGCGGACGGTCAGCCGCGGCGCCCCGACCTCCACGATGTCCGGGACGACCACGAGCTGCGCACCCGCCCGCGAGAGCGCCCACGACAGCCTGCGCAGGGCGTCCCCGCTCAGGTAGCTCCCGGTCACGAGCACGACGTCGGCACCGCGGTCGACGGTCACCTGCACCACGTCGGCCACCGCGCCGAGCACGGGGACGCCCGCGACCGAGGTCGCCCTCCCCATCGAGGGGACGCACACCCCGTCGATCCGGTAGCCGTGGTGCGGGGCCGCGGAGATGTTGCGCACGACGCCGGTCGCCGACGCCTCGTCGCCGACCACGACGGTGCGCATGACCCCCTCGCCCTGCAGCCGCAGCCGGTGGAGGTGGCGGCGCTCCAGGTAGCGAGCGACCCAGCCGATGGCGAGGATCAGCGGGACCCCCACGAGCACGTAGCTGCGCGGGACGGGCACGCGCAGCACGTAGCCGAGGGTCATGAGGATCAGGACCATGGCGACGGCGGCGCGCAGCGGGGCCTGGAACTCCGCCGGCCCGTCCCCCGCCACGCTCCTGCGGTAGCCGCCCGAGAGCAGGACGAGGGCGATGAACAGCGCGGCGCCGCCGCACGCGAGGCGGCCGCCGTTCAGCAGGCCGTGCGCGGGCGCGAGAACGGCAGCCCCCACGAGGAGCGCGATGAGCGTGTCGAGCACGACGGCGACGAGCCCGTACCGGCGACTGACAGCCGCCCACGCGACGGCACGCGCCGCGGGGTCCGAGTTCTCGGGAGTCAGGCGGGGGACGAACGGCTCCGACGACGCCCACGAGCGGCGCGGCTCGAGCGCACGACCGCGCCGTTCCGCTACCTCGTCGACTGGGCCTGCTGCCTGGTCGGTGGTCAGTGTCATGTCTCCCCCGTCGCCGCATGCGCCTCGTGCTCTTGGGAGGCTATACGGCGATTTCGGGAGGTTGAGACCTTTGTGCCCTATTTCACCCGTTCTGTGAAACAGTTCGGGTGACCGCGGGTGACGGGCCGCCGTCGTTCGGGTGAACGTCCGGCGCCCGGGTCAGGCCTTCGTGTGGAACCTCAGCTGGGCGGCCTCGAGGCCCTCGAGCACGACGGCCTCGACGGCGTCCGCAGCGCGGTCCACGAGCCACGGCAGGTCCTTGCGCTCCGGGCCCGAGAAGTCCTTGAGGACGAAGTCCGCGGGGTCCTGCCGGCCGGGCGGCCGCCCCACACCCACCCGCACGCGCACGTAGTCCTTGGTGCCGAGCGCCTTCGACGTGTCCCGCAGACCGTTGTGACCGCCCTCCCCGCCGCCACGCTTGAGCCGCACGTCGGCGAACGGGATGTCGAGCTCGTCATGCACGACGACGACGCGTTCCGTCGGCACGTCGTGGTACCGGGCGAGCGCGGCGACGGGCCCGCCCGACACGTTCATGTAGGTGGTCGGCTTGGCGAGGACCACCCGGGGACCGGGGGCGCCACCGGGCAGGGTGCCGAGCCGCGCCTCGGCGGTCGCCGCCTGCGGCCGCCGGCCCAGCAGCCCGCCACCGCGCGCCGCGAACGACACCCCGGTGCGCCGCGCGAGCTCGTCGAGCACCATCTGACCGACGTTGTGCCGGTTGCCGGCGTACTGCGGGCCGGGGTTGCCGAGTCCGACGACGAGCCAGGGTCCGTCGCTCACGGGGTGGTCCTCCAGGAGTACGCGGGGTGCCGGCGACCGGCGGGACAGGACGGGGGCACGACGACGCCCGGCACCGTGGACGGTACCGGGCGTCGTGGTGTGCTGCGGAGGCTCAGGCCTTGTCGGCAGCGGCGGCCGAGGCGGCCGACTGCGTGGCCGCGAGGTCGCTGGCGGCCTCGTCGGCGGCGACGTCCGCGGCCGAGGCCTGCGGGACGCTGATCGTGACGACCGTGACGTCGGGGTCGCCCATGAGCGTGGCGCCCTCCGGGAGGACGACGTCGCCGGCGGTGATGACCGCACCGTCGCCCAGGCCCTCGATCGAGACCTCGACCGACTGGGGCAGGTGCGTCGCCTCGGCCTCGAGGAACAGGGTCTGCGTCTCGACGACGTGGATCGTGCCCGGGGCGGACTCACCGACGATGTGCACCTGCACGTCGACGGAGACCTTCTCGCCCTTGCGCACGATGAGCAGGTCGACGTGCTCGATGATCTGACGCACGACGTCGCGCTGGACGTCCTTGACGATCGCGAGCGTCGACGTGCCGTCGAGGTCGATCGAGTACAGCGCGTTGGAGTGCTTGAGCGCGAGCATCGTCTCGTGGCCCGGCAGGGCGACGTGCAGCGGCTCGGTGCCGTGCCCGTACAGGACGGCGGGGATCTGGTCCGCGCGGCGCAGGCGGCGCGCGGCGCCCTTGCCGAACTCGGTGCGGGCGGCGGCGGCGAGCTTGATCTCGGACACTGGTGCTCCTCAGGCGTGGCGTGGCTCCGCGGTGGTGCGCGGGCCCTGGTACGGCGTGCTGCCCCGTGGGCGATGCCCCTCGGGTGGTGCGGGCACGTGGCCCGGTGGCCTCGACGCGGGACGCAGGACGGGCACGCGGAGGCGACCACCCAGTCGATCACGGAGCCGGGGGCATCACCGGAGATGGTGCTTCCGGTTCGACCGTCCGTCGTCCCTCGCCGAGGCAACCTGACGATCCTACCGGACCTCGGGACCGTCCTCGAACTCCGGGGCCTCGAGCTGACCGTCCTCGGACTCCGCGTCCTTCGACTCCGGCCGGGCCGTCCCGGCGGGTGCGGGCTCGGGCGCCCAGGCCCACCGCACCGTGATCGCAGCCTGCACGGTCTGCTCGCCCGGCTCGACCGGCACCGAGAACGCCTCGGCGCGGGCCGCACGTGCGAAGCGCGGCGCCGCGCCACCGGGCTCGTCCTCGTGCACCCACAGCACCGCTCCGGTCGCGCGTCCCGCGAGCTGCGCGAGGTGCTGGGCTTTGGCCGCGGCGTCCTGCCAGGCCGCCTCCCGCGCGCGGGCCTGCGCCGCGGTCGGGTCGCTGACGACGAGGCGCAGGCCGCCGAGCCGCACGGGTGAGCCCCCGGCCGCCACCGCCCGGCCGACCACGTCCCCCGCGGCACCGACGTCGTGCAACGTCACGACCATGCCGAGCCGGGCCACGACGCGCAGCGACTGCCCGTCGGGGCCGGTCTGCTCGGTCCACGTCGACGTCGGCCCGGTGCGCACGGCACGGTCGTCGACCCCGGCGTCGCGCAGCGCCGCCCGCACGGCCGCGAACGCGTCGGTGGCCTCGCGCAGCGCCACGGCGACGTCGTCGGCGCGGACCTCGGTCGCCAGGTCCGCCACCACGACGTCCGGCACGGCGTCGGCCGCACCGGTGCCGCGCACGGTCACGCCCCCGCGAGGGCGGTCGTCGTGCCGACCGACGTCGTGGGCGTCCCTCATGTCAGGCGTTGCCGTCGAAGAGCGACGTCACCGAGCCGTCGTCGAACACCTCGCGGATGGCTCGCGCGAGCAGCGGTGCGATCGACAGGACGGTGAGCTGCGGGAAGCGGTTCTCCTCGGCGATCGGCAGCGTGTCGGTGACGATGACCTCGCGCGCGCCGCACTCCTGCAGCCGCTCGACCGCGGGGTCCGACAGCACGCCGTGCGTCGCGGCGACGATGACATCCTTGGCCCCGGCCTCGAGGACGACGCGCACGGCACCGGCGATCGTGCCCGCGGTGTCGATGAGGTCGTCGACGATCACGCAGCTCTTGCCCTCGACGTCGCCGACCACCCGGTTGGCCACGGCCTTGTTGGGGCTGCGGATGTCGCGGGTCTTGTGCACGAACGCGAGCGGTCCCCCGCCGAGCTTGGCGGCCCACTGCTCCGCGACGCGGATGCGCCCGGCGTCCGGGGAGACGACGGTGACGTTCGACGTGTCGACGCGCGTGCGCACGTACTCGACGAGGATCGGCTGCGCCCACAGGTGGTCGACCGGGCCGTTGAAGAACCCCTGGGTCTGCGCCGCGTGCAGGTCGACGCTCATGATGCGGTCGGCACCGGCCGTGCGGAACAGGTCGGCCATCAACCGGGCCGAGATCGGCTCGCGTCCGCGGTGCTTCTTGTCCTGGCGCGCGTAGGGGTAGAACGGCGCGACCACGGTGATGGTCTTGGCGGACGCACGCTTGAGCGCGTCGACCATGAGGAGCTGCTCGATCATCCACTGGTTGATCGGCGCGCAGTGCGACTGCAGGACGAACGCGTCGGCGCCGCGCACGGACTCGCCGAACCGGACGTAGATCTCGCCGTTGGCGAAGTCGTACGCCGTCGTCGGCAGGAGCTCGATCCCCAGGGCGTCGGCGACGTCCTGCGCGAGCTCGGGGTGGGCCCGGCCCGAGGCCAGGACCAGGCGCTTCTCCCCGTCGTGGCTGATGATGCCGGTCATCGCTGCTGCCCGCCCTCTGTCGTCGTGCCGCCCGCAGGGGTGTCCGTCGGGTCGTCGAGCTCTACCGGCTGCCCGGGCAGCCGCGGGGGCGGCGTCACGGGGATCGCGGCCGTCGCGGCGCGCTCCAGCTCGGCGCGTGCCTGCGGCGACAGGCCGGCCACGTCCCGCGTGCCCCGGGCCCGCGCGGCCGCCTCGGCGGCGGGCGTCCCCGCGCGCGAGCGGGCGACCCAGCCCTCGATGTTGCGCTGCGAGCCCGCGCTGACGGCCAGTGCGCCCGGCGGCACGTCGCGCCGCACGACGGTGCCCGCGCCGGTGTACGCGCCGTCGCCCACGACGACGGGCGCGACGAACATGTTGTCCGAGCCCGTGCGCGCGTGGGAGCCGATGACGGTCCGGTGCTTGTTGACGCCGTCGAAGTTGACGGTCACCGACGCGGCACCGATGTTCGAGTGCTCGCCGATCGTCGCGTCACCGACGTACGACAGGTGGGGGATCTTCGACCCGGTCCCGATCTGCGCGTTCTTCGTCTCGACGAACGTGCCGATCTTGCCGTCCGCGCCCAGGTCGGTGCCGGGGCGCAGGTAGGCGAACGGGCCGACCGTCGCGCCCGCGCCGATCACCGACAGCGAGCCGTGGGTGCGCACCACGGTCGCGCGCGGGCCGACCTCGACGTCCGTGAGCGTCGTGTCGGGGCCGACCGTCGCGCCCTCGCCGACGACCGTCGCGCCGTGCAGCTGGGTGCCGGGCAGGAGCGTGACGTCCCGCGCGAGCTCGACGTCGACGTCGACCCACGTGGTGGCGGGGTCGACGACCGTGACGCCCTCGCGCATCCAGTCGTCGAGCAGGCGGCGGTTCAGCTCCGCGCGCAGGACCGCGAGCTGGACGCGGTCGTTGACGCCCTCGACGCTCAGCCGGTCGTCGGTGCGCAGCGCGCGCACGTGCCCGCCGTCGGCCCGTGCGATCGCGAGCACGTCCGTCAGGTACACCTCGCCCTGCGCGTTGTCGCGGCCCAGGCGCGCGAGCCCGGCGCGCAGCACGGCGGCGTCGAAGACGTACACCGAGGTGTTGATCTCGGTGATCGCGCGCTCCTCGGGGCTCGCGTCCTTCTCCTCGACGATCCCCAGCACGTCACCCGTGCCGGGCTCGCGCAGGATCCGGCCGTACCCCGTGGGCTCCGGGACCTCCGTGGTGAGCACCGTCACGGCGTTCCCGTCGGCGGCGTGCGCCGCCAGCAGCTCGCGCAGCGTGCCGGCGTCGAGCAGCGGGACGTCACCGGCCATGACGACGACGGCACCGGTGAGGACCGAGTCGGCTGCGGAACCGCCCACGTCGTGCCCCCGCGCGGCGGCGTCGGCCGTGGCCGCCTGCGCCGCGGCGTCGAGCGCGGACATCGCGACCTGAACGGCGCGCCCGGTGCCGGGGATGTCGTCCTGGTCGACGAGCAGCACGTCCGGGTCGACCTCCAGGACGTGCGCGGCGACGCGCT
Source organism: Cellulomonas xiejunii (assembly GCF_024508315.1). Lineage (NCBI taxonomy): Bacteria > Bacillati > Actinomycetota > Actinomycetes > Micrococcales > Cellulomonadaceae > Cellulomonas > Cellulomonas xiejunii. The sequence goes on along the minus strand of NZ_CP101987.1, from coordinate 949,102 downwards.
CGCGCTCGTGGCGGACCACCACGGCGATGCGGTCGGGCTCGAGCGCACGGGCCGCGGCAAGCGCGTGCCCCACCATGCTGCGCCCACCGAGGTGATGCAGGACCTTGGGGACGGCGGAGCGCATGCGGGTGCCCTCACCGGCTGCGAGGACGACGACGGCGGCTGGGCGGACGGTCACCAGTGGGTGCTCCTCGCGGATCTGCCCGGAACGGGCGGTGGTTCTGCCGTGATCTGACTCTACCGCTGACGCACGTGCCCCCTGCGCCGACCTCGGCCCCCGCGACGCGTGTCACATCCGCGTGGCCCCGGACGCGACGTCTCGGGTCACCCCATGCCGCACGCCCACCAGTCGTCGTCGAGGTGTACCGGGTCCGCGCAGGCCCAGCCGCGCATGTCCAGCCCGGCCGGGGACCCCGACCGCATGTGGAAGAAGCCCCCGGCGTCGTCGGGGATGCCCGTCCACTGCGGGAAGAAGACGTGGTCCTCCCCGACGTCGACCGTGCCGCGGACCGTCAGGGGCCCGTATCCCTCCGGCAGCGGCAGGTAGCGGCCGTACCCGTCCGCCGTTCCCACCGACACGTCGCCCAGCTGTGCGACGACCGCCTCGTACGCCGGGCGGTGCACCTCGAACGCCACGCGCGTCCCGTAGCCCACCGGACCGGCGACGACGACGTCGGCGGCAGCGACGGCGAGCACCAGGGCGACGGAACCGACACCGGCGCACGCCGCGCCTCGCGCCCCGCGCCGCCGGGCGATGCCGATCGCCGCGACGACCGTCAGCGGGATCGCCACGAGCGCCCCGAGCCCGTAGACCACGGGGACGAAGCCGCGTCGCCAGGTCAGGACGAGCAGGTCGTCCGGCAGCACACCGAGTGACGCCAGCGCCCACGACCAGTGCGACCCTGCGACGGCCACCCACACCAGCAACAGCACGGCGACCAGGACCACGGTCCCCACCTCGCGCCGCCCCGCCCGCGTCGTCCCTGCCGGTGTCGGCTGCACCCGCCGAACCGTAGGGGAACGGAACGCCGGGGTCGTCATACCCTGGGCGGACGTCCGGGAACCGCGCGACCCGGTCGCGCGTTCAGCCCTCGCCGACCCGACCAGGGACGGCCCCCACCCCCGCAAGGAGCACCGTGACGTCGTCGACCCTCGCGACCGTCGAGCCCGTCGAGCCCGCCCGGGCCGTCGAGCCCGTCCAGGCCGCCGCGCCCGTGGAGCCGAGCCGCTCCTACGGAAGCTCCGTCTCCTCGCTGATCTTCTTCTCGCGGTGGCTGCAGCTGCCCCTGTACCTCGGGCTCATCGCGGCGCAGGTCGTCTACGTCTGGCAGTTCCTCAAGGAGCTGTGGCACCTCGTGCAGTTCTCGGTGACGGGGCACGAGGTCCACGGCATGGAGGGCTTCGGCACCGAGGCGACGACGATGCTGGTCGTCCTGGGCCTCGTCGACGTCGTGATGATCTCGAACCTGCTCATCATGGTGATCATCGGCGGCTACGAGACGTTCGTGTCGCGCATGCGCCTCGACGGCCACCCCGACCAGCCCGAGTGGCTGAGCCACGTCAACGCCAACGTGCTGAAGACGAAGCTCGCGATGTCGATCATCGGCATCTCGTCGATCCACCTGCTGCGCACGTTCATCGAGTCGTCCGTGGGCGACGTCAGCGCCGAGACGATGATGTGGCAGACGATCATCCACGTCGCGTTCGTCGCCTCCGCGCTCGCGCTCGCGTGGATCGACCGGATGTCGCAGGGGTCCGCCCCCCGCAACGCCCACTGACGCGGTCGGCGGGCGCGTGCGAGAGTGACCGCGCCCGCCGCCACCGTGCCACCGAGGACCCCGTGCCCCCGCTGACCTACGTCGCCACCCGCCGCTCCGCCCACGCGGGGTACGTGGTCCAGGCGGTCGTCAACAACCTCGCGCCGCTGCTGTTCGTCGTGTTCCACACGTCGCTGGACGTGCCGGTCGCGCAGCTGGGCGTGCTCGCGTCGTTGAACTTCGCCGTGCAGCTGCTCACCGACCTCGTGGCGGTGCGCGTCGTCGACCGCGTGGGGTACCGCCGGCCCCTGGTCCTCGCGCACGCGCTCGCCGCGCTCGGGCTGGTGCTGCTGGCGGTGCTGCCCCTCGTGCTCGCCTCCCCGTTCGTGGGGCTGTGCCTCGCGGTCGTCGTGTACGGCGTGGGCGGCGGCCTGCTCGAGGTGCTCGTGTCGCCCGTCGTCGAGCACCTGCCCAGCCCGTCGGAGACGAAGGCGACGGGCATGGCGCTCGCGCACTCCTTCTACTGCTGGGGACAGCTCGCGGTCGTCGTCCTGACCACCGCGCTGCTCGCGCTGCTCGGCACCGACCTGTGGCCGGTGCTGCCGGTGCTGTGGGCGGTGGTGCCGCTGGCGAACCTCGTCGTGCTCCTGCGCGTCCCGATGCCCGCGACCGTGCCCGACGAGCACCGCACGCCGCTGCGCGCCCTGTTCGGCACGCCGCTGTTCCTCGCAGCGCTCGTCCTCATGACCACCGGCGGTGCGGCCGAGCTGACGATGGCGCAGTGGTCCTCGTTCTTCGCCGAGCAGGGCACGGGCGTGCCCAAGGAGGTCGGCGACCTGCTCGGGCCCGGGCTGTTCGCGCTGCTCATGGGCCTGGGGCGCGCCGCGTACGGGCTGTGGGGCCAGGACGTGCCCCTGCGGCCGCTGCTGGCGGGGTCCGGCGCCGCGGCCGCCGTCTGCTACGTCGTTGCCGCGACCGCGTCCGTGCCCGCCGTCAGCCTGGTGGCGTGCGCGCTGTGCGGGCTCGCGGTCGCGCTGCTGTGGCCGGGGACGTTCTCCCTGACGGCCGCGCGGTTCCCCCTGGGCGGCGCGGCGATGTTCGCGGTGCTGGCGCTCGCGGGCGACGCGGGTGGCACCTTCGGCCCACTGGGCGCCGGGCTGCTCGCGGACCTGGCCGGCGGCCCGCTGGCCGGGCTCGCGACGGCCCTGCCGCCGGACTCCGGCACCGGCCTGCGCGTGGGCATGCTGCTGAGCGCGCTCGTCCCGGTCGTCTTCGCCTTCACGGTCCTGGCGACGGGTCGGCGCGGCGCCGACCGCTGAGACGGGTGCTCAGGTCGCGCGCACGGCACCGGCCCCGCATGGCTCCGCCCCCAGGATTCGAACCTGGACCGCACGGCTCCAAAGGCCGGCGTGCTGCCGTTACACCAGGGCGGATCGGCGCTCCAGTCTGCCAGGTGCGCCACCCGGGACGCCCCGCCGCCCCGGTGTCCTCCGGAAGAACGACCCTGCACGTCACGCCGCACGGCACAATAGACCGATGGCCTCCGATTCCAAGCGGTCCCGCGCGCGCATGACCGGCACCCAGCGGCGCGCGCAGCTGCTGGACGTGTCCCGCAAGCTCTTCGCCGAGAAGGGGTTCGACAACACGTCCGTCGAGGAGATCGCGGCCCGCGCCGAGGTGTCCAAGCCCGTGGTGTACGAGCACTTCGGCGGCAAGGAGGGCGTGTACGCGGTCGTCATCGACCGCGAGATCCAGGCCCTGACGGACGCGCTCACCACGGCCCTCGAGCTCGGTGGGCACCCCAAGGTCATGGTCGAGCGGACCGCGCTGGCCCTCCTGACGTACATCGAGGAGTCCGAGGACGGCTTCCGGATCCTCGTGCGCGACTCGCCGGTCGCCCAGGCCACCGGCACGTTCTCGTCGCTCATCGGCGACGTCGCCTCCCAGGTCGAGCACCTGCTGGGCGCGCAGTTCAAGAAGCAGGGGCTCGACCCGCGCGCGGCCCCGATGTACGCGCAGATGCTCGTCGGCATGGTCGCCCTGACGGGTCAGTGGTGGCTCGACGCACGCAGCCCTCGCAAGACCGACGTCGCGGCGCACCTCGTGAACCTCGCGTGGAACGGGCTCGAGGGGCTGGAGCGGCGCCCTGAGCTGACCAAGCAGCCCACGACGTAGGGCGCCGCCCCACCTCGCGTCAGGGCGCGCGGACCTTGCGGCTGTTCGCACCCTGCATGCGCGAGCTGCGCAGACCCGTACGGGCTCCCGTGCGGACGTCCTGCGCCTGCACGTCGAGCATGTCGGACCGGGTCTCCGACTCGTGGTGGTGGCGCTTGTCCGTGTTGCGGTAGCGCAGGTGCACCCACCCGGCGTACAGCGGCCCGGCGAGCAGCAGCAGGAGCAGCATGACCTTGCCGCTGCCCTCGTCGCTGCTCCCGAGGCTCGCCGTCACGTCCGCGGCTGCCGCGAGCGCCTGCACGCCTGTCATCACGGCCCCCGTCACGTCAGCACCCACAGGACCGCAGCCGCCGCTGCACCGAACACCTCGACGACGCTCGCGACGAGCGCGAGGCGCGGCACGTTGAGCGGCACGCTGCCCATGGTCTCTCCGGTCCGGCCGTTCACGGCCACGTAGTGCAGCAGCGTCGAGCCGTCCCTCTTGGTCTGCAGGTAGCTGTACAGCCACACCGGCAGGTAGGCGCTGACCCAGCGCTCGCCGCGCACGTCGACGTCCGTGGTGTCCCAGCGCACGCCGCGGTCGTAGAAGGCGATGGTCTCGTCGACCCGCCAGCGCGCGATGTCGCTCACCTGGCCGAGCACGGCCGGTCGCAGCACGCCGACGTCGACGTCGCGCCGCTCCGAGGTGAATCCCTGCAGGTAGCGCGGGTCGTACAGCACACCGTTCTCGACGTCGAACGGCAGGATCGTGTTGATCACGTTGTTCGACGTGCGCGCCGTGTCGCGGTCCAGCCGCTGGGCCGAGGACTCGACGGTCAGGTCGTCGACGTGCAGGTCGAAGCTGCGGCGCACGTCGTAGACGTCGGCGTCGTAACGCCGCTCGCTGCGCGTCTTGCCCTCGGAGTCCCGGACCTGCACGGTGTACGACCGGGTCTGGTGCTCGCCCTCGCCCGTGACGGTCGCGTGCGCGTTGACGTCCACCACCATGTACGGCAGGTACACGCCCATGACGTTCTCGGGCTGGAACTCTGCCCGGAACCGCGGGTGGGCGTAGAAGGTCCGCTTGCGGACGAACTCGGCGACGTGCTTGACCGCCTCGTCCTTGGACACGCTGAACGGCAGGAGCATGTCCGGCACCGCACCGTTGGGCACCTGCTCGGTGAGCGACAGCGTGTTGCGGCACCAGTGGCAGCGCGCGTGCACGGCCGCGGTCGTGTCGACGACGACGTCCGCGCCGCACGCCGTGCAGCGCAGCGTCACCGCCGGGTCCGCCGTGACGTCGGCGGTCCCCGAGCCGACGACGACGCCGCTCAGGTCACCGATCGCGCCGTCGAGGTCGAACGCCTGCAGGGCGTTCTGCGTCGACCACTCGAACCGGCAGAAGTTGCAGCGCAGCATGCCCGTCGCCACGTTGAGCGTGGCCTCGCTCGCACCGCACCTCTCGCAGCGGACGATTCCGTCGGTGCCGTCGCCGCCCGTCCGGACGACGCGCTCGCCGTCCGGAACGGGCCGTGGGGCCTGCAGGTCGCTCATGGTTACAGACCGAGCGCCTTGGCCTTGGCGGCGTCGTAGTCACCCTGGGTGATGAGCCCCTGGTCGAGCAGCTGCTTGAGCTGCGTGAGCCGGGCGACCGTGTCGTCGGCCGCCGGTGCGGCAGCCGACGGCGCGGGGGCCGCCGGGGACGCGGGCGCAGGGGCGGTGGGCTGCTGCAGCGCACCGGCCGCGCCACCCGCCGCGTTGAGACCGAGACCCAGCACCGCCATGTTCGCGGCACCGCCGCCGCCCTCGCCCGCGGCCTGCATGCCGCGCGCGACCGACTGCTGGAGGAACGAGTTGCCGCGGGCCCCGCCCAGGGCGTCGGCCTTCTTGACGTCGCTGAGCAGCGCGCGCGTGTCCTCGTCGTACTCGATCGCGGCGATGGCGACCTTCACGATCGTCAGGCCGCGCTCGGAGGTCCAGTGGAACCCCTCCTCGACGGCCCCCGCGAGCGCCACGCCCAGGCCGACGGTGTCGCTCTGGATGCGGGTGATCCGGTTGCCCTGCGACGGGTCGTTCGTGTAGCGCGAGAACGCGCCGGCGAGGGAGCCGACGACCTCGGTGAAGAGCTGGCTCGCGGCCGGGTTGTCCAGGTCGGAGAAGTCGAAGACGGGCCCGCCGGGCGTGAGGTACGTCAGCGGGACGAAGCCCTTGACCAGCAGGATCGGGTCGACGATCTTCAGCGTGTACGTGCCGCGCGTGACCGCACCGACCTGCGCGTTGAGGTACGCGTCGTCCCAGTAGATCTCCGACTGCGTGCCGAAGCGGTTGTTCGGGATCTCCTTGAGGTTCACGTAGAACGCGAGCTGCTGGGAGCCCGGCTGCCCGCCGAACTTGAACCGCTCCCAGGACGTGAGGACCGTCGAGGCCAGGATGCCGTCACCGGCGAACACGGACCGCGAGTTCGGGTCCTGCGAGCGGAACTCGTACCCGCCGGGCTCGGCGACCAGGCCGGTGAGCTGGCCGTCCTGGAAGGTCAGGAGCGCCACGCCCTCGGGCACCACGATGCGGCTGCCGTTCGTGATGATGTTGTCGGACGCCTTGGTGTTCGACCCGCGGCCGGCGTTCTGGCCCCGCGGCACCGCGGGGAAGATCGCGGCGGTCGGCGCCAGACCGTCCGGCGGCGTGAGGAAGTCCTTCCACTGGTCGGCGAACGTCCCACCCAGCGCTCCGGCGAATGCCTTGATGAAACCCACGATGTCCCTCCGGCTGACGGTGCTCCCACTCCCGGCCAGGAAGACGCCCTGGGCCGGACAGCCCGAACGGTATCGCCGCGACCGGCTCGCGGGGCGCGGCGCGGCGTGATCTCACCCCGTGTCGCTGATCAGGACATCCGTGACGTCGGAGTCGTCCCGGTGGCGCGCGAGCCGTTGGGCCCGCCGCAGGTCTCTCGACGTCGACTAACGTTGCGACCATGGCCGAGACCGACACCGGCCGCCCGCCCCGCGACGAGGTCGACCGCATCGTCCTCGCGTGGCAGCGCGAGCGGCCGGACCTGGACGTGCGGCCCCTGACCGTGCTCTCGCGCGTCAGCAGGCTCGCGCGTCACCTCGACCTCGCGCGCCGCCGGGCCTTCGCCCGCCACGGGCTCGAGACGTGGGAGTTCGACGTGCTCGCCGCGCTGCGCCGCGCGGGGGAGCCCTACCGGCTGTCCCCCGGTGCCCTGCTCACGCAGACGCTCGTGACCAGCGGCACCATGACGAACCGCATCGACCGGCTCGCCGAGCAGGGGCTCGTCGAGCGCCAGCCGTCGCCGGACGACCGGCGCGGCGTCCTGGTGCAGCTCACGCCGGCAGGGCTGCAGCGGGTCGACGCGGCGTTCTGCGACCTGCTCGACGTCGAGCGCAGCCTCATCGGTGAGCTGCGGGAGGCGGACCGCGAGCGCCTCGCCGCGCTGCTGCGCGACGTGCTGACGCTGTTCGACGCGTCGTGAGGCTCTCGGCTCCTCGCGACGCATGACCCGCGCCGCCGCCGGACGCGGAGCCCTGCTCGCCGCCCTGCTCCTCGTCTCGCTCAACCTGCGCGGGCCGATCACGGCGCTCGCACCGGTGGTCGAGGACGTCCGCGCCGACCTCGGGCTGACGCCCGCCGTGGCAGGGCTGCTCACCGGGTTGCCCATCCTCTGCTTCGCGGCCCTCACCCCGCTCGCGGCGGTCGCCCTCGCCCGGCTCGGGACGACGCGCATGCTCGCCGGCACGCTCGTGGCGATCCTGCTCGGGACGCTGCTGCGGTCGTTCGGCGACGTCCCGGGTGCGTTCGTCGGGACGCTCGTCATCGGCGCGGCGGTCACGGTCGGCAACGTGGGCGTGCCGATCGTCGTCGCCCGGGACTTCCCGCTCCAGGTGCCGCGCACCATGGGCCTGTTCTCCGCGGTGATGAACGGTGGCGCGGCGCTGACGACGTTCGGCACCGCGCCGCTCGCCGCCGTGCTCGGCTGGCGGTGGGCGCTGGTCGTGTGGGGCGTGCTGACGATCCTCGCGCTGGTGGTGTGGACGCACGTGCACCGCGACGCGGGCGTCGACGCACCCCGGGACGCCGGCGACGTCCCCGACCCGCCGGTCGGCCGCCCGGCGGTCCCGGTGCTGCGCCGTCCCGTGACGTGGCTGCTGTGCGCGGCGTTCGTCGGGCAGTCGGCCGCGTACATGGGCGTCGTCGCGTGGCTGCCGTCCGTGCTGCACGACGACGTCGGCATGAGCCGCACCGCGGCGGGCGCCGCCGCCTCGCTGTTCGCGCTGCTCGGTGTGGCGGGCAGCGTGCTGGCGCCTGCCGCGCTCGCCCGGCGCGTGCCGCCGCGGATCCTCGTCCTGGTCGTCGCCGCGTGCTGGCTCGCGCTGCCCGTGGGCCTGCTGGTCGCGCCCGGTGGCTGGGCGGTGTGGACCGTGCTCGCCGGCCTCGCCCAGGCGGCGAACTTCGTCGTGCTCTTCTCCGTGGTCGCCGCCGTGTCCCGCACGTCCGCGGAGGTCCGCCGGTTGTCCGCGACGGTCCAGACCGTGGGTTACACGGCGGCCGCGGCCACGCCGAGCGTGCTGGGTGAGCTGCACAGCGCGACCGGCGGCTGGACGGCGCCGCTGGTGACGATCGGCGCGCTGCTCGCCCTGATGACCGTCACGCACACGGTCGCCGCGGGTGGCCTGGCGCGCAGGGCGTGAGAGCAGGCGCTCGCGTCAGACCCGGCCGCGCTCACGGGTCAGCCCGCCGTCTCGGCGGCCTCGAGCCAGGCCAGCTCGAGCTCCTCGCGCTCGGCCGCGAGCGCACGCAGCTCCGCGTCGAGCGCGGTCACGGCCTGGTGGTCGGTCGCCTGGGCTGCCATGCGGGTGTGCAGGTCGGCTTCCAGGGCGCTGATGCGCTGCAGTCGGCGCTCGATCCGCTGCACCTCCTTGCGCGCGGCGCGCACCTCGGCCGCCGAGGGCCCCGGGGTGCTCGGTGTGTCCGCGCCGCCCGTCGCCGGTGCGGACGCCGCCGCGGACGCGGCCGCGGCGGACCCGACGGCCGACGTGCTCCCCGCACCGCTCGCGGCGAGCGCGGCCCCCCGCAGCTGCAGGTACTCCTCGACCCCGCCCGGCAGGTCCCGCAGGTGACCGTCGCCGAGCAGCGCGACCTGCCGGTCGCACACGCGCTCGAGGAGGTACCGGTCGTGCGAGACGACGATCAGCGTGCCCGGCCAGCCGTCGAGCAGGTCCTCGACCGCGGCGAGCGTGTCGGTGTCCAGGTCGTTGGTGGGCTCGTCGAGGAGCAGCACGTTCGGCTCGCCGACGAGCAGCCGCAGCAGCTGCAGACGGCGGCGCTCGCCTCCCGACAGCTCCCCCACGAGGGTGCGGGCGCGCTCGCGGGTGAACCCGAGGCGCTCGACCAGCTGGGCCGCGGTCAGCTCCTTGCCGGCGACGACGATGGTCCGCTTCTCGCGCTCGACGGCCTCGACGACGGTGAGGCCCGCGAGCTCGTCGAGGTCCTCGACGTCCTGACGCAGCTCCGCGACCCGCACGGTCTTGCCACGGCGCACGCGTCCCGAGGTGGGCACGGCGCTGCCGGTGAGCAGCCGCAGCAGCGTCGTCTTGCCGGCGCCGTTGACCCCGACGACGCCGTACCGGTCGCCGGGCCCGAGGCGCCACGTGATGTCGTCGAAGAGCACGCGCCCGTCGGGCAGCGTGTACGTGACGTCCTCGATGTCGAGGACGTCCTTGCCGAGCCGGGCGGTCGCGGTCCGCGCGAGCGCGAGGGAGTCGCGCGGCGGCGGCTCGTCGGCGATGAGGGCGGTCGCGGCGTCGATCCGGAACTTCGGCTTGGACGTGCGCGCGGGTGCGCCGCGTCGCAGCCACGCGAGCTCCTTGCGCAGCAGGTTCTGCCGCTTGCTCTCGACCGTCGCCGCCTGCTGGGCGCGTTCGGCCCGCGCCAGGACGTACGCCGCGTAGCCGCCCTCGTACTGGTCGACGACGCCGTCGTGGACCTCCCAGGTGCGGGTGCACACGGCGTCGAGGAACCACCGGTCGTGCGTGACCACGACGAGCGCGCCGCCGCCGCGCGCGTACCGGTCGACCAGGTACGACGCGAGCCAGGCGACGCCCTCGACGTCGAGGTGGTTCGTCGGCTCGTCGAGCACGAGGATCTCGTCGTCGCGCACGAGCAGCGCGGCGAGCGCGACGCGTCGGCGCTGCCCGCCGGACAGCTCGGACAGGGGCGCGTCGAGCGCGACATCGGCCAGCAGACCGGCGTGCACCGCACGGACCCGGGCGTCGGAGGCCCACTCGTGCGCGTCGGCGTCACCGTGCACCGCCTCGAGGACGGTGCCCGCCATGAGCTCGTCGCGCTGGTCGAGCAGCGCGACGCGCGTACCCCCGACACGGGTGACCCGTCCGGCGTCGGGCTCCTGCCTGCCGGACAGGACCCGCAGCAACGTGGACTTGCCCGCGCCGTTGGGGCCGACGACGCCGATGCGTTGGCCGTCGTCGACGCCGAGGCTGACCCCCTCGAGGAGGGCGCGGGTACCGAGGGTGAGGTGGACGCTGTCGGCGCCGAGCAGGTGGGACATCAGGGGTCAGCCTGCCAGGTGCGCCGCCAGTACGTCGAAGCTGCCCCGCGTCCCCTCCTCGCGCCCGACAGGGCTGTCGATGCCGTCACCCCGCCGTCGACACGGCGCGGTCGCCGCGATGCGCGTCGTCCCCGGGCAGACCGCGAGCGCCGCCCGGGCTCATCGGCCCGGGCGGCGCTCGGTGGTCAGCAGCGCTCGGTGGTCAGCAGCGCTCGGTGGTCAGCAGCGCTCGGTGCACCCGAGGGCCGCGTGCGTCAGGACGCGAGGTTGCGCGCCGCCCGCGCACCCAGCGCGATGCCGACGGCCACCGACACGTTGAGCGACTCGGCAGCCGAGCGCATCGGGATCGACACGGTCCGCGCGCCGGCGGTCAGCTCCGCCGAGGCACCGCGCTTCTCGCTGCCGAACACCAGCAGCAGCCGCTCCGCCAGACCCGCCAGGTCCGCCGTCACCAGGTCACCGCTCGCGTCGAACGCCACGCTCGGCAGGTCCAGCTCCCGCAGACCCGTGACCGCCTCCTCGCGGGAGGCCAGCACGACCGGCAGCGAGAACACGTAGCCGCGGCTCGCGCGGACCACACGCCGGTCCAGCGGGTTGGCCAGATCGCTGTCGACCAGGACGACACCGGCCGCGCCCAGCGCGTAGGCGGTCCGCACGGCGGCGCCGATGTTGCCCACGATCCGCACACCGTCGAGCACGACGACGTCACCGGTGCGCTCCGCGAGGTCGGCGAGCTTCGCCGGTCGCGGCGTCTTCGCGACGCCCACGACGTCGGGCTTGCGGTCACCGCGGAACAGCTCGTTCCACAGCGCGGTGGCGATCTCCTGGACCGTCACACCACGCGTCCGGGCGGCCGCGCCGAGCTCGGGGCCCACGTCGGCGCCCTCGACCGCGTAGATCCCGAGCACCTCCACGCCGGCGGTCAGCGCGTGGGCGAGCGGCTCGGGGTCCTCCACGAGGAGGGTGCGCGTGGCCGCGCGGGGGCGGCGCACGAGGTCGTCGATCCGCTGGACCTGCGGGTCCGAGCGGGACGAGATCACGTCGGTCATCGGTACATCTCCTGATCGGTGGTGCGCGGGCTGTGGCCCGCGACGTCACGACACTGCCACACGTCGGCCGGGTCGCCGTGCAGCCGGCCGCCCCGTGACACGCGGGGAGCCGCTCGCGCGGCCCGCAGGACCCGGCCGAGGACCCACGGGACCGCGCGCCGCGGCTCAGTCGGCGCCTGCGCCGCGGCTCAGTCGGCGCCTGCGCCGCGCAGCACCTCGCCCAGCTTCACGCGCGCCCCCATGCGCAGCACCGAGCGCTCGTAGATCCGCGCCGCCAGGGCGATGACCACGGCGCACGACGCCGCGAGCACCCCGAGCGACAGCAGCGGCTCCCACCACGCCGCCTCCCCGAGGAAGAGCCGCACGGGCATCCCCACGGGCGCCGAGAACGGCACGTACGACATGACCCTCAGGACCAGCGCGTTGTCGTTGAAGATCACGACGAGGAGGTACGGGATCATCGTCAGCCACGTCGCGGGCTGCAGCACGACGCCGGTGTCCTCGGTGCGCGAGACGAGCGACGCGCTCGCGGCGAACACCGCAGCCAGCAGCACGAACCCGAGCGCGAAGAACACGACGAACCACACGACGGGCATGCCGATCATCGTCAGCAGGTCGTCCTGACCGGTCACCACCAGCGCGAGGACCGACACCGCCGCGATGGCGGCCGTCTGCCCCAGCGCCAGGGCCGAGTTGCCGAGGACCTTGCCCGCCAGGAGCGCACGGGCCGGGACCGCGGACAGCAGGATCTCGACGATCCGGGTCTGCTTCTCCGTCACCGTGTTCTGCGCGATCGTCGCGCCGAACCCCATGGCGGACATCATGAACACCAGCCCGAACCCGAACGTCACCGCGTACCGGACACCACCCTCGGCAGCAGCCGGGTCGAGCAGCACGACCGCGGGCCTCTGCGTGAGCGCGTCCAGCAGCGCCTGCGGCGCCGCGTCCATCGCGACGACCTCGACGCCCAGCGGACCCTCGCCCGGCACGACGGCCGCGTCGACGTCGCCGTCCCGCACGGCCTGCTCGGCCGCGGCACGGTCCGGCACGTCGCTCAGCGCGAGGCCGTCGCCGGCGGGCAGCTCGCCCGCCACGGACTCGACGACCGCGACCGGCACGTCGTCGCCCTGCCGACCTGCCAGGACCGAGCTCAGGACGATCGCCGCGAGCACGCCGACGAGCAGGATCACGGTGGAGATCACGAAGGACTTCGTGCGGACCTGCGACGTGATCTCGCGCTCGGCGACGAGCAGCGCCGCGCGCCCCAGCGAGGGGGGCGTCGGGGCCGGGGGGCGGGCGTTCATCGGGCCACCTCTTCCATCTCGGGCTCGTCGGCGACGACGTCGCGGAAGATCTCCGCGAGCGTCGGGCGCAGCGGGGTGAAGGCGAGGACCGGACCCCGCGCGAGCGCCGAGGTCAGGACCTGCTGGGCGACGTCGTCCGCGGCCTCGAACACCGCCGACCCGCCCGCCAGCTCGTCCACGCGGACGCCGGGCACGTCGCGCAGCCAGCCCATGTCGCCGGGGGCGACGATCTCGTGGCGCGCCTGCCCGAACCGCTGCCGCAGGTCCTCACGCGTCCCCGCGGCCCGCACCTTCCCGCCGGCGATGATGACGAGGTCGTCGCACAGCCGCTCCACGACGTCGAGCTGGTGGGAGGAGAACAGGACGGGAGCACCCTGCTCGGCGCGTTCGGCGAGCACACCCTGCACGACCTCGACGGCCATCGGGTCGAGTCCGGAGAACGGCTCGTCGAGGATGAGGATCTCGGGGTCGTGCACGAGCGCCGCCGCGACCTGCGCACGCTGCTGGTTGCCCAGCGAGAGGTTCTCGACGGGGTCCTTCGCCCGGGACGCGAGGCCGAGGCGCTCGACGAGGGCCTCGGCGCGCTGCGTCGCGCCCTGCTTGTCGAAGCCGTGCAGCCGCGCCAGGTAGGTCAGGTGCTCGACGAGCTGCATCTTCGGGTACAGCCCCCGCTCCTCGGGCATGTACCCGAAGCGGGCGCGCTGCACCCCGGCCACCGGGGTGCCGTCGACCGTCACCGTCCCCGCGTGCGCGGCGAGCACGCCGAGGATGATCCGCATCGCCGTGGTCTTGCCGGCCCCGTTCCCGCCGACGAACCCCGTGAGCCGCCCTCGCCCGACCGTGAAGCTCACGTCGTCGAGCACGAGCCGGTCGCCGAACGACCGGCTGATCCCGTGCAGCTCGAGCATCGTCCCTCCCCTGCCACGTCACCGTCCGGCGCTCCCGGACGTCCTGACCACGACGCTAGAGGGCGCAGCGGCGCGAGGCCTCGGGCCCCCGGCCGATCCTGCGTCTCCGTCCCGGGGCGGAGACGCAGGTCGCTGACGAGCTCCTCACCCCACCAGGCCGTGCTCGTGCGCGTACACGACCGCCTGCACGCGGTCCCGCAGGCCGAGCTTCGCCAGGACGTTCGACACGTGCGTCTTGACCGTCGCGCGGCTCACGACGAGCTCCGCGGCGATCTCGTCGTTGTTGAGCCCGCGCGCGACCAGGGTGAGGACCTCCTGCTCGCGGTCGGTCAGCGGGACGGCCGGACGGGGCGCGGGACGCGTCGGCCGGCGCTCGGCCACGGCGCGCGCGATGACGGCCCGAGTGACCTCCGGTGCCAGCAGCCCCTCGCCCGCCGCGGCGCTGAGCACCGCCTCCGTGAGCTGCTCGGGGCGCGAGGTCTTCAGCAGGTAGCCCACGGCTCCCGCGCGCAGCGCCTCCAGGAGATAGTCCTCGCGGTTGAACGTCGTCAGGACGACCACCGCGGCGAGGAGCTCGGGGTCGGCGACGATGCGACGCGTCGCCTCGAGGCCGTCCATGTCGGGCATCTGCACGTCCATGCACACGACGTCGGGGCGCGTCGCACGCACGACCTCGAGGGCCTGGGTCCCGGTGCCGGCCTCGCCGACGACCTCGATCCCGGGGTGGGCGGACAGGATCGTCCCGATGCCCGCCCGCAGCAGCGCCTGGTCGTCCACGAGCACGACGCGCACGGTCGTCGTCATCGCTGCTCCTCCGTCTGCCGGGGTCCGGTCGGTACCGGTCCCCCTGTGCCCACCGCGCGCCCGTCCGACCCCAGCGGCAGGCGCGCGCGCACGACGAAGCCGCCGGACCTGCGCCGCGACGCCTCGAACGTGCCGCCGTCGGCGGCCACCCGCTCGCGCATCCCGACGATCCCCAGCCCGGTGGACGGTATCGCGCCCCGGCTGCGCGACGTGCCGCCGTCGTCGGAGACCTCGAGCTCGACCACCTCGGCCAGCCAGCGCAGGCGCACGTCCGTGCGGGCACCCGGCCCGGCGTGCTTGCGGGTGTTCGTCAGCGCCTCCTGCGCGATGCGGTACAGGTTGAGCGACGCGAGGGGACGCAGCCGCTGCCGTTCACCGATCTCGTCGTAGGTGACCTGCACGCCGGCCGCGCGGGCACGCTCGACCAGGTGCGGCAGCGCGTCGAGGTCGAGCGACGCGAGCGCCTCTCCGGACGCCGTGCCGCCGTCACGACCCCCGGGGTCGCCGGCGGGCTCGCCGCTGTCGCGGAGCATCCCGAGGATCCCGTGCAGCTCATGCACGGCCTCGCGCGCAGAGTTCTCCACGTGACCCAGCGCGTCAGCGGCCCGCTGCGGGTCCGACGCGAGCACGGTGCGCGCGGCCGCGGCCTGGACCCCCATGAGGGAGACGTGGTGGGCGACGGCGTCGTGCAGCTCGCGTGCGAGTCGCAGCCGCTCGAGCGAGACGGCTTGCTCCTCGGCGCGTCGACGCTCGAGCACCAGGAGGTGCGTGCGCCACGCGGTCCGCGCGCGCTCCCGCGCCGAGCGCCAGGCGTGCTCGCCGAAGAACCACGCGCCCGCGAAGTACAGGATGTTCGTCAGGAGCTGCAGCAGCGTGTACGCCACGATCGGCGAGAGAGCACCCACCTGGTCGCCCCACTCCGCCATGAGCTCCGGGTCGGTGGACGCTCGGAACAGCGCGACGAACAGCCACGCGAGCATCCCGACGACGACGATCCCGCGCACCACCGTCGCCCGGCGCCGGTCGGTCTCCCACGCCCCCACCGTGTACATCGCGCAGAACAGCGCGATGTTGGACACGAGTGTCTCGGGGACCCGCAGCACCTGCAGGACGACGAACGCGACGGCGACGACCAGGAGCACGACGCTCGGCCACCGGCGACGCACGGCGAGCGGCACGGTCACGGCGGCCAGCAGCAGCACGGACACCCAGCCGGCAGCCGGGTCCTCGTACAGCAGGCCGGACAGGTGCGCGAGCGCCATCGACAGCAGGCCGCCGAGGAACAGGGCAGCGGCGCCCAGCATGTCCCAGCGCAGCTCGTCCGCCGAGGGCGTGGGCCGCACCCAGCCCGGCTCGTCGGGGTCGGTCACGGCGAGCGGCACGACGTCGCGGCGCACGACCTCGCCGCGGTCCGGCGCCCCGGGGGGGCCCAGGTGCCGCGGGTCGTCCGGGCGCGGGTCCACGGGGCGGGCGTCCTCGGTCTGCTGGCCCCGGGTCCGGTCGAGCGGCACGTTCACTCCCCCGCGACGACCCGTGCGCCGGCGACGGGGCCGGTCGCGGTCAGCACGCGGTCGGCGACCCCCGAGGCCGTGAACGCGGCCGCGATCGCGACCGCGTGCTTCCTGCTGCGCGCCAGCGCCGCGACCGTCGGACCGGAACCGGAGACGACGACGCCGAGCGCGCCGGCGTCCGTCGCGACCGCGAGCGGTTCCGCCAGCCCGGGGTCGAGCTCGAGGGCGGCCGTCTCGAGGTCGTTGTGCAGGGCACCACCCAGCGCGGCAGGGTCCCCCGCGAGCAGCGCCTGCATGAGCGGCACGTCATGCTCGTCGTCGAGCGGCGCGACGTCGGGGTGGCACAGCTCGTCGTACGCGCCGTAGACGGCAGCGGTCGACAGGCCGCGCTCCTGCACGGCGAACGCCCAGTGGAACTCGCCCCGGCTCAACGCCGGCGTGAGCAGGTGCCCGCGTCCCTGACCGACCGCGGTGTGCCCGACCAGCGAGAACGGCACGTCGGACCCGAGCTCGGCCGCGAGCTCCAGCAGCTCGTCCCGCGACAGGCCGGCGCCCCACAGCGCGTCGCACGCGACGAGCGCGGCCGCGGCATCGGCGGACCCCCCGGCCATGCCTCCGGCGACGGGCACCCCCTTGACGAGGTGCAGGTGCACGCCGTCGTCGACCCCGGCGCGCTCCGCGACCGCCCGCGCGGCACGCAGCGCGAGGTTGGTCTCGTCCGTGGGCACCGCCTCGGACTGCGGGCCGCTCGCGCTCACGGCGAAGACGTCCGCGGGCGTCGCGACGACCTCCTCGTAGACCGAGACCGCCTGGAACACGGTCGACACGGGGTGGTAGCCGTCTGCCGCCCTGCGGCCGACGCGCAACGACAGGTTGACCTTGCCGGGCGCCCGCACGCGCACGGCACGCTCGGGCAGGTCCTCCAGGGGGGTCAGCGTCACGGTGCCACTGTGCCAGGTCCGGGCGTCGCGGGCCGTGCGGCGTGCAGCGCCTCGGCGATCCGCGCGAACCCCACGACGTCGACCTGCTCGCCCCGCACCTGGGGGTCGAGCCCCGCGGCCCGCACTGCGGTCTCGGCCGCCGCGGACGACCCGGCGACCCCGGCGAGGGCGGAGCGCAACATCTTGCGGCGCTGCGCGAACGCGGCGTCGACGACCGCGAACACCTCCTGCCGCGAGACCGTGGCGGCAGGTGGCTCGCGACGGTCGAGACGTACGAGCGCGGAGTCGACGTGCGGGGCGGGCCAGAACACCGCACGGCCGACGGTCGCCGTGCGCCGGGCGGCCGCGTACCAGGCGACCTTGGCCGACGGCACGCCGTACGTGCGGCTGCCGGGCGGCGCCGCGAGCCGGTCGGCGACCTCGGCCTGCACCATCACCAGCCCGCGCTCGAGCGAGTCGAAGCGCTCGAGGAACGTCAGCAGGACGGGGACCGACACGTTGTACGGAAGGTTCGCGACGAGGGCCGTGGGCGCCGGCCCCGGCAGCGCCGTCACCGTCAGCGCGTCCTGCGTCACGATGGTCAGGCGGGCACGGCCCGCGTCGTCGCGCAGCACCACGGTCGGGACCTCGGCGGTGGCGGCCGACGCGTCGAGCGTGAGGCCGGGCACGTGGGCCTGGACGGTGCCCGGCAGGAGGCGCGCCAGCACCGGGTCGATCTCGACCGCGACGACGTCGGCATCGGCCTCGAGCAGCCCCAGCGTCAGCGAACCGAGCCCGGGACCGACCTCGACGACCCGCTCCCCCGCCTCGACGCCGGCCTGGCGCACGATCTTGCGGACCGTGCCGCCGTCGAGGACGAAGTTCTGACCGAGGGTCTTGGTGGGCCGGATCCCGGCGCGCTGCGCGAGCGCACGGATCTCCGCCGGCCCGAGCAGGGTGATCGCCGACATGGCTCCCGAGCCTACGGCCGTCCGCCCCCCACCCTCACCACCCCACACACGCGTGAGAGCGCAATCCAGTCACCCCACCAACCCCAGAAGCGTGAGAGCGCAATCCAGCGACCCCCACACGCGCGTGAGAGAGCAATCCAGTCACCCACCCGACGCACGGGGGCGAACTGGATTGCTCTCTCACCACCGAAGGGTGGGCTGGATTGCTCTCTCACCACCCGGGGGTGGCTGGATTGCTCTCTCACCACCACGGGGGTGGGGTGGTGGGGTGCGCTCTCGCGCCGGGGTCAGCGGAAGAGGTTCTTGCCGCAGTGCGGCCACTGCCCGGCGCCCGAGCGGTTGTAGAGCATCTTCGCGCGGGCCGTCTGCTCGTCGGCCGACGCCTGCGACGGCAGGCCGGCACCGCCGACCGCCTGCCACGTGGCGACCGAGAACTGGTAGAGCCCGTGGTACTTGCCGGTCGAGGACACGGCGTTCACGCGACCACCGGACTCGCACTGCGCCAGGGCGGCCCAGTTGAGCGAGTCGGCGCTGCCGCCCGCCGCGATGGGGCCGGCCGCGGCCGCACCGGACGACGCCGCACGGGGTGCAGCGGACGCGACGGGGCGGGCCTTCGTGCCGACCTTCACGACCTCCTCGACGGGGGCCTGCGTGACCGCGTCGCTGACGAGCGCGCGCGACTCCTCGACGCCGTCGACCGTGGTGACGGTCTCGACGATCGTGCGCACGCCCGGGACCCCGGCCTGCGCGACGACCTTCTGGCCGACGTAGCGGCTCGGGTCGTCCTCGGTGCGGGACGTGAACGGCACCTCGGACGTCGTCGCGACGTCCTGCACCACCACGCGCTGCACCACGACCTGCACGACGCCGGCGGGGCCATGCTGCACGTGGACGCGGTCCAGCGGCTGCAGCGTGACGGCCAGGTCCTCGAGCGCCTCGCCGACCGTGGCGTCGACCTCCGGGACGTCGAGGACGGTCCCGTCGACCAGCACCTCGGCGCGCCCGTTCAGGGCGAGCTCGAGCGGCAGCTCGACGCGCTCGGCGGAGCGGGAGGCGACCAGCGCGACGTTCCCGGCGCGGTCGGCGAGCGTGTCGAGCGCCTCGTCGGCGCTGAGCGCGGTGGTCCAGACGACCTGGCGGTTGCCGTCGATCATCACGACGAGCGCGGTCGCGTGGCGCACGACGATCTCTGCACCGTCCTTCAGCACGCCGCTGTGGGACACGGTGTCGCGGTCCCCGACCTCGACGCCGTGGTCGGACAGGAGGCCGTCCACGGATCCGGCGAACGTCGACACCGTGCTGATCTCGCCGTCGACGTCGAGCGCGACGGTCTTGTGGGCCTGGGCGAAGGCAGTCCCGCCGGCGGCGACGACGAGCGCGGTGGCGCCCGCCGCGATCAGCGGCCAGCGGCGACGCGACGTGCGACCCGTCTCGGGTCCGGCGTCGGTGTCAGGGGTCGTGGCGGCAGGTGCCGTCGACGGGGTCGGACCGTTGAGGGGGGTCGAGAACTGCACGAGGCTCCAGCCGTCGTCGAGCCCGGGCACGGGGAGCGGCGGGGCTGCCCGGCGACCAGCACCAGGCACGCCCGCCACGGAGGGATCCCCGATCCCGGCGGTCCGGTGACCGCAGGGCGGCCGACCGTGCGTCACCTGAGCGGACAGGGTTCACCCGTCCGCGCAATAGCGACACGCGACCGTAACGGGATTGTGACGCCAGAACCAAACCGGACGACTGTGGCGAAGATCACAGCATACCCGGCGCGTCGTCGACGACGCGCCGACGACCGGGTCCCACAGCGACGAACCGGGAGGTCAGTACCAGTTCTTGGCCTGCGAGTGCGCCCACGCGCCGCAGGGGTCGCCGTAACGACCGGCGATGTAGTTCAGCCCCCACGTGATCTGCGTCGCGGGATTCGTTCGCCAGTCGTCCGCGACCGAGGCCATCTTGGAGCCCGGCAGCGACTGGGGGATGCCGTAGGCACCCGAGGAGCGGTTCTCGGCGTTCCAGCGCCAGCCGCTCTCCTTGTTCCACAGCGACAGCAGGCAGGCGAACTGGTCGTCGCCCCAGCCGCGTGCCGCGGCCATCTCCTTGCCCATCGCCTGCGCCGTGCCCGGCTCGACCGCGACCGACGCGGGGTCGGGGAGCTCCGCCGTTCCGACGCGCGTCACCTGGTCCACCGGCGGGACCGTCACGACCGACGCCAGCACCGTGCGGCCGACGACGACGCCACCCACCACGTCGAGCGAGTACGTCGTCGTCCGCTGACCCGCCCGGCCGGTCGACTTCACGACCCGGTTGCCCTTGACCAGGGTCGGGTCCTCGATCTCCTGCACGGCGAACGGCACGGCCTCGGTGACGGTCTCGCCCGACGTCGCGGCGCGTGTGACCAGCACGACCAGGCCGTCCACGGCCGCCGCGTCCAGAGGCACGGAGACCTGGTCGGCCTCCTCGAGCACCAGACCGATCTCGCGCAGCGCGTCCCGCACGGTCGAGCCGCTCGTCACGCCGTCGATGACCTGCCCGTCGACGACCAGGTGCACGGTCTTCTGCGTCGAGACCCGCAGCACGTCACGACCGACGGTCGCCGAGCGTGACGCGGACAGCCGCACGCCGTCCCGCAGCCCGAGCTCCTCGACGGCCTCGCCGACTGTCAGCGCCGTCGTCCAGACCGTGCGCTCCTGCCCGTCGACCTCGAGGGCGATCTCGCGGCCGTGCCGCACGACCACCTGGCCCGTGCGCGCCACCGCCTGGTCCAGCCCGGGCGCGACCAGGTCACCGTCGGCGACGTCGATGCCCCCGGCCGCCAGGACGTCGGCGACCGTGCGGCCGAACGTCTGGACCTGCACCTCGGTGCCGTCGACGTCGACGGTCACGTCCTTGTGCATGGCCGCGAAGGCACTGGTTCCGCCCACCACGAGCGCGAGCACGACCGCTTGCGCGGCGGTGCGTGCGGCCCGGTCGCGCGCACGTGCTGCGCGGCGACCCGGCTCCTGCTCGGAGACGGTCACGGTGTCCTTCGGGTCGGCGGGAGGGACGCTGCCCTGAAGTTCTCATCGGCAGCCGACGACGCACCCTTGACCGTGCGACCGACTGCTGCCGGGACAGACCGTAACCGACTCGTGACCCTCCCGACCAGCGGTGGCCGGGTACCGGGCGCGCTCACCACGGGCCGTACACGGCCTCGGACACCGCACTGACCTGCGCGCACACGTCCTCGAGCGCCCTGCCGGTGGCCTCGGAGACGGTGCGCAAAGTCCCCGGCAGGAGGTACGGCGCGTTGGGCCGTCCGCGATGCGGGTGGACCGTGAGGTACGGCGCGTCGGTCTCGACCAGCACCAGCGACGCCGGCAGCACGCGCAGCGCCGCCCGCAGCTCCTCGTTGGCCGGGAACGACACGGGCCCGGCGAAGGAGCAGTACCAGCCCTCGTCGGCGCACACGCGTGCCAGGTCGGCCCCGCCCGAGAAGCAGTGGAACACCGTGCGCTCGGGGGCGCCGTCGCGGCGCAGCACGTCGACGACCTCGTCGTGCGCGTCCCGGTCGTGGATCTGCAGCGCCAGACCGAGCTCCTTGGCGAGCGCGACGTGCGCCCGGAACGCCTCCCGCTGCACCTGGCGGCCGCGCTCGCCGGCGCGGAAGTGGTCCAGCCCGGTCTCCCCGATCGCCCGCACGCGCGGGTTGGCGCGCGCGGCCGCCGCGACGGCGGCGAGCGCCTCGTCGAGCGGCACGTCGTGGCGCGGCTGCGGGTCCGGCTCCAGCCCGTCGGGGGCGACCTCGCGGACACCCGCGTGCAGGACGGCCTCGTTCGGGTGGATCGCGACGGCGCCCAGCAGGGCCGGGTGAGCACGCACCGCCGCGTCCGTCCACGTGAGGGCGTCGAGGTCGCAGCCCACCTGCACCATGCGGGTCACCCCGACGGCTGCCGCACGGGTCAGGTGCGCGGCGAGATCCGGGGCGGCGGCCGACGACGCCGCGGGCTCCGCCGGGTCCCAGCCGTCCGCCCGCCACCCCACGACCGAGTCGAGGTGCGTGTGGTTGTCGACGACGGGCGACGGCAGGGGCTCTGGCGACGGGGGCCACCCCGTCTCACGACGCTTGCGGGCCACGGCTCAGGACTGCCGGAGCCGCTCGAGCTCCTCCTCGACGATCGCGTCGTCGAGCTTGGTGAAGACGGGCGTCGGCTTGCCGACCTTCGTGCCCGGCACGACCGCCTTCGGCTGCCACGTCCCGCGGACCGACGTGTAGTCGCCCGTGATGACGGGGTAGTGACGGGAGTCGTCGTCGAGGTCCGTGACCTCGTCGATGCGCGGCTGCGGCGAGAACGTGCCGGTGCCGCCCAGCGCCTCGTGCACCGCCTGCGCACTGTGCGGCAGGAAGGGCGCGAGCAGCGTGTTGAGGTCGCTGACCGCCTGGGTGGTGGTGTGCAGCACGGTGGCGAGGCGGTCCGGGTCCGTCTTGAGCTTCCACGGCTCGGTCTCCGAGACGTACCGGTTGGCCTCGGTCACCACGCGCATGGCCTCCTGCAGCGCCTGGCGCTGGCGGTGCGCACCGACGAGCTCCCCGACGCGCCCGAAGGCGGTCGTGACCTCGGCGACCAGCGCCTCGTCCACGGGCTCCCGACGGCCCGGCGCCGGGATCTCACCGAAGTTCTTGTGCACCATGCTGGCCGTCCGGTTGACCAGGTTGCCCCAGCCCGCGACGAGCTCGTCGTTCGTGCGGCGCTTGAACTCCGCCCACGTGAAGTCGACGTCCTGCATCTCGGGGCCGGCCACCGAGATGTAGTAGCGCAACGCGTCAGGCTGGTAGCGCGCGAGCATGTCCCGCACCAGGATCACGCGGCCCCGCGACGTCGAGAACTGCTTGCCCTCGACGTTGAGGAACTCGCTGGACACGACCTCGGTGGGCAGGTTGAGGGCCCCGTACGCGCCGGGCGCCCCGCCGCGCGACCCCTTGCCGTCGTAGCCGAGCAGCTCCGCCGGCCAGATCTGGGAGTGGAACGTGATGTTGTCCTTGCCCATGAAGTAGTACGACAGGGCCTCGGGGTCGTTCCACCACTGCCGCCAGGCGTCGGGGTCGCCGCTGCGCCGCGCCCACTCGATCGACGCCGACAGGTACCCGATCACGGCGTCGAACCACACGTACAGGCGCTTGGTCGGGTTCTGCTCCCAGCCGTCCAGCGGCACGGGGATGCCCCAGTCGATGTCGCGCGTCATGGCGCGCGGGCGCACGTCGTCGAGCAGGTTCAGCGAAAACTTCAGGACGTTCGGGCGCCACCCGGTGCGCGTGCGCAGCCAGTCGCCGAGCGCGTCGACGAACGCCGGCAGGTCGAGGAAGAAGTGCTCGGACTCGACGAACTTCGGCGTCTCGCCGTTGATCTTGCTCTTCGGGTTGATCAGCTCGATCGCGTCGAGCTGGTTGCCGCAGTTGTCGCACTGGTCGCCGCGCGCGCCGTCGTACCCGCAGATCGGGCACGTGCCCTCGATGTAGCGGTCGGGCAGCGTGCGGCCCGTCGACGGGCTCACCGCGCCCTTGGTGGTCCGCTCGATCATGTAGCCGTTCTTGTGCACCGTGCGGAACATCTCCTGCACCACGGCGTAGTGGTTGCGCGTGGTGGTGCGGGTGAACAGGTCGTACGACAGGCCGAGTGCCGTGAGGTCCTCGACGATGACGCGGTTATAGCGGTCCGCGAGCTCCTGGGCGCTGACGCCCTCCTTGTCGGCCTGCACGAGGATGGGCGTGCCGTGCTCGTCGGTGCCCGAGACCATCAGCACGTCGTGCCCCGCCATGCGCATGTACCGGCTGAAGACGTCCGAGGGGATGCCGAAGCCGGCGACGTGACCGATGTGGCGGGGGCCGTTCGCGTAGGGCCAGGCGACGGCCGACAGGATGCGGGACATGCCTCGATCCTAGGTGGGACGCCCCTCGTCCTCGTCCTCGATTCCGCGTTGCAGGCCCTGCTCGGCCGGGGGCTCGGGCTCGTCGGCGTCCTCGCGCCACCGCCGGCGGCCCAGGTCGACGAAGCGCGCGGTCCCCTCGGAGACGTCCCAGGAGCGCTCGTGCGCCTCCTCCTCGTCGAGCCGCAGCGCCTCCTCGCCCGCGATCGCCTCGGCCTCGACCGACGTGCCGTCCTCGGCCGCCTCGGCCAGCGTGGGGGGCAGGCGCCGCTCGGCGCGCACGTCCTCGTCGGGTGCGGCGTCGGGGTCGTCCGTCTCGTCGGGCGTGCGGATGCGCAACGGCTGGGTGTCGTCCGGCTCGTAAGGGCGCTCCCGCGTCGGCCACACCACCACCGGCTCCGCCCACCGCTCGGGCAGCACCCCGGCGGACCCCGCGACGACCTGCGGCTCGTCCGCGGGCGGGTCCACCGTGCCGGCCTGCGCCTCGGGGGCGTCGGCGAGCGCGACGGCGCCACCGGCACGCGAGGGCGCGCGCGACGGCGGCACCGACGGAGGCGGGGCGGCGGGGCTGCGCGTGCGGCCGCGGCGCGGCTCGCGGGAAGGACCGCCGTCGTCCTCGCCGTCGGACGGCGGCTGCGTCGCGGGCGTGAAGATCAGCGCGCACAGATCCCGGTACGTCGCGTCGGGCCGCGCCACCCAGCCGATCTGCCGCAGCGCCTGGTCCTGGCCCGCGGACTCCAGGAGGAACTGCCCGTAGCCGAGCATCTGCCCCAGGACGGACCGCGAGTAGCGCATGTCCGTGACCTTCATCAGCGGCATCATGCCGACCTGGTGGGTGACGAGGCCGGTGAGCAGGAGCATCCGCTTGTCGGTCGCGACGAACCACTCGACGCGCCACAGCAGCAGGTACCACCCGAACCTCGCCAGCGCGGCGAGCCACAGCCACCACACCACGAGCGCACCGTCACCGACGGCCGGCTGCAGCAGGTACGTCAGCCAACCGCACACCGCGAACACGCCCGCAGCCACGAGGGCCGGCTCGAGCAGCTTGGCCCAGTGCCGGCGGGTCGCCAGGACGACGCGCTCCCCCGGCAGCACGTACCGCCGCAGCAGCCGGTGGGACATGACGATGCGCGTCGCGTGGTCCGTCGTCACGTCGTCACCTCCCGCCCTCGCGCCTCGACGGCACTACGGCACCGTCGGTCAGTCCGCCAGGTTGCTGAAGAACCGCGCGAACCCCGAGAACGCGCCGTAGATGAAGTCCCAGATGTTCTCGACCACCTCCGCCGCACGGTCGGGGTTCGTCACCACGGCGTACAGCAGGAAGATCACGACGATCCACATGAGGATGCTCTTCGCCCTCGCCGGCATGGTCGGCTCCCGTCGTGTGCTCGTCGTCGCGTGGTCGTGCTGCTGATCACCGCCGCCGTCGTCGTCCGGCCGGTCCACCGACGAGCGCGAGCGCGACCGTCGGACGGCGCACACAGTACCGACCAGGACGATCCGCCCGAACCGCACACGCCGGGCGCGTCGCGACTCTCAGTCGTCTCTCACGGTGACGCGCAGGACGCGGTCGTCACCGGGGACCGGGTCGCCGCGGCCGTCGGTGTTGTTCGTCAGCACCCACAGCGACCCGTCCGGTGCGACCTCGACGGCCCGCAGCCGGCCGTGCTCGCCGGCCAGCAGGGCCTGCGGCGTGCCGACCCCGGAGGCGTCGGCGGCCGGGTCGTCGAGCGTCGCGGGGTCGACGGGCCGCAGGGGCACGCGCCACAGCGTGCGGCCCCGCAGGCCCGCGAGGTAGACGCCCTCGTCGGTCACGGCGAGGCCGGACGGCGACGCGTCGGACGTGGCCCACACGGCGACGGGGTCGACGAACCCCTGCCCCGCCCCGCCCTGCCCCTCGACCTCGGGCCAGCCGTGGTCGGCGCCCGCGTGCAGCACGTTGAGCTCGTCCCACGTGTCCTGCCCGAACTCCGCAGCGAACGCGCGCCCGTCCGGCGCCCAGCCGATGCCCTGCACGTTGCGGTGGCCCCGCGTCCACACCGGCGACGCCGGGTCCGGGTTGCCGGGCGCGGGCGCGCCGTCGGCCGTGACGCGCAGCACCTTGCCACCCAGACTGCCCGGGTCCGGCGCCAGACTCGTCGTGTACGTGTCCCCCGTCGTGACGTACAGGTACCCGTCCGGCCCGAAGGCCAGGCGCCCGCCGTTGTGGTTCGAGCCCTTCGGGACGCCCTCGAGCAGGACGCGCGTCGGGCCGAGCGTCGCGCCGTCGAGCGTCGCGCGCAGGACGCGGTTGTCCTGGCGGGAGGTCAGGTACACGACGACGTCCACCGGCCCGGACGGTGCGGCGCCCGGGACGACGGCCACGCCCAGCAGCCCGCCCTCGCCGCGCGCGACGGTCGCGTCCGCGATCTCGTCGGCGCCGGGTCCCGTCACGTCGGTCAGCGACCCGTCGCCCCCGACGAGGACGAGGCCGGCCGCGTCCCGCAGGGTCACCAGCGCGCGGCCATCGGGGAGGAACGCCAGGCCCCACGGTGCGTCCAGCCCCGTGGCGACGTCCTGCACGGACGCCACCGTCACGGTCGGGACGTCCCGCACCGGCGAGGCGTCGGGCTGGGCTGCGGGCGCCGCCGCCGTGGACGTGGGGCCGGGGGCCGACGGCGTCGGCGACGCAGTGGGGGCAGTGGGGGCCGGGGCGTCCGGCGAGCACCCGGCGACCAGGGCGAGCGCCACGACGCCGTGTGCGACCAGGCCGTGCGCGACCAGGCGGTGCGCGACCAGGCGGCGCGCGACCGCGGACGGGCGCCGCCCGGCGCTGCGTCGTGCACCGTCACGTGGACGTCCGGCTGGCATGACCCCACTGTGCCGTGCCCGCGCCCGTCCCGCAGCCCTGGTCACGACCCCGTGCAGCGACGCGGTGCCCTCAGGGGGTGCGCGACGCCAGGGCCGCCGCGTACAGGTCGCGCTTGGGGACACCCGTCGCCTCCGCCACCTCCGCGACCACCGTCTTGAGCCGTTCACCGCCGTCGACGCGCGCCAGCACCTCGGGCACCAGGTCGGCGACGTCCCGCGGGCCGTCGGCGGGCGCGCCGCCGACGACGATCACGACCTCGCCGCGCACCTCCCCCGCGTGCGCCCACGCGGCCAGCTCCTCCAGCGGTCCGCGGCGCACCTCCTCGTACGTCTTGGTCAGCTCACGGGCCACCGCGGCCGGGCGGTCCGCCCCGAACGCCGCGACCAGCGCGTCGAGGGCCTCGGCCACGCGGTGCGGCGCCTCGAACAGCACCATCGTGCGGCGCTCGGACGCCAGCGCGGCCAGCGCGCGCGCCCGGTCCCCGGCCCGCCGCGGCAGGAAGCCCTCGAAGCAGAACCGGTCGGTCGGCAGGCCCGACAGCGCCAGCGCCGCCAGGACCGCGCTCGGCCCCGGCGCCACCGTCACCGGCAGCCCCGCGGCGACGGCCGCCTGCACGACCCGGAACCCGGGGTCCGACACCGTCGGCATGCCGGCGTCCGTGACGACGAGGACCGTGCCACCCTGCGCCACGACGCCGAGCAGCTCGTCGGAGCGCCCGGACTCGTTGTGCTCGTGGTGGCTGACGACGCGCCCCGTGACGGTCACACCCAGCCGCGCGGCCAGCGCGCGCGTGCGTCGCGTGTCCTCCGCGGCCACGACGTCCGCCTCGGCCAGCAGCCGGCGCAGCCGGCCCGACGCGTCCTCGGCGTCCCCGATCGGCGTGGCGGCCAGCACCAGCGCACCCTCGCCGGGGCGCAGCGAGCGCCCCGCCGGTACCCGCGCGGGCGGCACCGGCTCGGTCGCGTCGGACGACGCCGCCGTGCCGGCAGGGTCGGGCAGCAGGCCGGGGACGTCGTCCGGCAGGGGGTCGGGGGCGGGCTCGACGGGGGGCGGCGGGGTCACCGTCCCAGCCTGCCACCACGGCACCCCACCACCCGCTCGGGTGAGCCACCCTCGGCCGCGACCCACCCGCGTCGGACCGCCGACCGTTGCTCGCCGGTGCGCCCGGAACGCCCCGGTCCGCCTACCCCTACGATGGGCCGGTGCCGACCGACGGAGACGACACCGAGCGCCAGCCCACCGAGCAGGGGACCGCCCCGCACGCGGGCGCGGACACGCTTCCCTCGCCCGCCCCCGACGCGCCGGACCGGGACGTCGACGACCCCGCCGGCACGGCCGACGACCAGGGACCGGACGAGCCCGCCGAGGACCCCGAGCCGCACGGGCAGCGGCTGCTGCGCCGCCTGCTCGGCGCGGGCACCCTCGCGCTCGACGCGACGCCGCGCGCGCGCCTGCACGGGTGGCTGTGGGCGCTGGCCGTCACGGCGCTCGCGGGGTTCCTGCGGCTGTGGAACCTCGAGCGCCCGCACCGGCTGGTGTTCGACGAGACGTACTACGTCAAGGACGCGTACTCCCTGCTGATGCGCGGCTACGAGGCCACCTGGGGCGACGAGCCGAACGCGCGCTTCGAGGCCGGTGACGTGAGCATGCTCGGCACCGACCCCGCGTACGTCGTCCACCCCCCCGTCGGCAAGTGGATGATCGCCCTCGGGATCCGCCTGGGCGGCGGCGTCGAGAGCTCGGCCGCGTGGCGCATGGCGGCGGCCGTGTGCGGGACGCTCGCCGTCCTCATGATCGCGCGCATCGCGCGGCGGCTGTTCGCCTCGACCGCGCTCGGCACCACTGCCGGCCTGTTCCTCGCGGTCGACGGGCAGGCCATCGTGCACTCCCGCGTCAGCCTGCTCGACCCGTTCCTCATGTTCTTCGCGCTCGCCGCCTTCGGGTGCCTGATCCTCGACCGGGAGCAGGCCCGTCGCCGCCTGGCCGTGCGGGCCGGTGCCGTCCTCGACTCGGGAGGGCCGCTCGGCTGGGGCCCGGGCCTGGGGTTCCGGTGGTGGCGGCTGGCCGCGGGCGTCCTGCTGGGCCTGGCGATCGGCACCAAGTGGTCCGGCCTGTACTTCCTCGCCGTCTTCGGCCTGCTCACGGTGCTGTGGGACGCGACCGCGCGGCGCAGCGCCGGCGTGCGCCCGTGGGTGCGGGCCACGCTCGTCAAGGACGCGGTGGTCGCGTTCCTCGTCATGGTCCCCACGGCGCTCGCGACGTACCTCGCGTCATGGGCGGGCTGGTTCGCGACGGACAGCGGGTGGGACCGGCACTGGGCGGAGAACAACCCCGGCCAGGGCGTGCAGTGGCTGCCGCCCGCGCTTCGCTCCCTGTGGTCCTACCACCAGGGCATGTGGCGCTTCCACAGCGACCTGGAGACACCGCACAGCTACGCGGCGGGCCCGCTCGGCTGGATCGTGCAGTGGCGGCCCACCTCCTACTACTACCCGGCGGAGGTCTCGGGCCTCACGGGCGACGCCGCCCAGCAGGCGTGCGGTGCGGCCTCGTGCTCGCAGGCGATCGTCGCGGTCGGCAACCCGCTCATCTGGTGGGCGGGCACCGCGGCCATCCTCGTGGCGCTGTTCTGGCTGGTGCGCTACCGCGACTGGCGGGCGGGTGCGGCGCTGTCCGGGATCGTGGCCGGGTGGGTGCCGTGGTTCGCCTACGCGCACCGCACGATCTTCACGTTCTACACGATCGCCTTCGTGCCGTGGGTGGTGCTGACGCTGGTGTACGTCCTCGGGCTGCTCGTCGGGCCGGCGGTGGGCGACGACGGGACCGCCCGTGACCGCAGGGCCCGACGTTGGACGGTCGCCGCCGTCGGGGTGTTCGTGGCGCTCGTCGTGGCCGTCGGGCTGTTCTTCTACCCGGTGTGGGTCGGGTTCGTCATCCCGTACGACCAGTGGCACCTGCGGATGTGGCTGCCCACCTGGATCTGACGTGGGGCCGGCCGGCGCGCCGGTCTCACCCGTCCCAGCGTCCCTGCGGGGTGCGGTGCCACGCGAGGCCGATCCGGTCCCAGTGCCGGCCGTGGTGGCGCAGCCGTCGCGTGAAGTCGTCGAAGTCGCGACGGGCGGGCTCGCTCCACGCGACCTCCGCGACGGCCGCGAGCCGTGGCAGCAGCATCGTGGTCAGGTCGTCCAGCGTGCGCAGCGTCTCGGTCCACACCGCGGCCTCCACACCCACGACGGCCTCGGGTGGCAGGTCCGCGACGAGGGACGCGGGCGCCCACTCGTACGCGTCGCGCAGCTCGACCGTCCCGGCCCACTCCTGTCCCAGCCCGACGCCCGCCTCGTACCGCATGTCGAGGTAGACCTTCGGCGCCGGCGACAGCAGCACCCGGGCTCCGGCGTGGGCCGCGGCGACGAGCGGCGCGGCGTCCACACGCGTGTCCCAGTACTGCACGACGGTCCCGGCCGGCAGGTCCGGCACCGACGCGGCCTCCTGCCACGCGACGACCCGCTTGCCGTGCGCCGTGACGGCGGCCGCGGCGGTCCGCACGAGCCGCGCGTACTCGTCGGGACCCATCGCCAGGACCTCGTCCCCGCCGATGTGGACGTGCCGGCCGGGGGTCATCTCGGCCAGGTCGCCGAAGACGTCGGCGAGGAACGCGTGCGTCGCGGGTAGGTCGTCGTGCAGGCGGGAGAAGCCCACGTCGATCCCGAGGTACTCGTCGGCGGGCTGCCCGTCCGGGTTGAGCTCGCCGTACGCGTGCAGCGCGGCGTTCACGTGGCCCGGGACGTCGATCTCGGGGACGACGCGGATCGCCCGCGCCCGGGCGAACGCGAGGATCTCGTCCCAGTCGGCGCCCGAGTAGTACCCACCCGCGTCGCCTCCCACCGAGTGCGCGCTGGCCCGGCGCACCAGCTCCGGCCGTGACGGCATGTCCAGGCGCCACGCCTGGTCGTCGGTCAGGTGCAGGTGCAGCACGTTGAGCTTGTAGTGCGCCATCAGGCCGATGACGACCTTGAGGTCCGGCACGCTGACGAAGTGGCGTGCCACGTCGAGCGACAGACCGCGCCACGCATAGCGCGGGGCGTCCTCGACCCGCACGGCGGCCACCTCGATGCCGCCGTCGGGGCGTTCACGCAGCAGCTGGCGCAGCGTGACGACCGCGTGCACGAGCCCGTCGGTGGACCGCGCCTCGAGCCGGACACGGCCGGTCCCCACGACCACGCGGTACGCCTCCGTGCCCGGCGGCAGGTCGTCGACGAGCCGCATCAGGACCACCCCGGCCGTGTCCGGCTCGGCACGACGCACCTCGACGGCTCGCCCGCTCACGCGGCCGAGCAGGTCGGCGGTCAGCACCGCCAGCGGGAGCAGCGCCTCGTCGGCGTCGACGACGACGACGGTCGAGCGGGTGATGACGAACGGCGCCTGGGTCGACGGCTGGACGACGAGCGGCGCGGGCACGATCCCGTGGATGCCGGACACGGGGCTCCTCACGACGGGCGGACCAGTGGGGGCGAACCTACCCCGGTGTCGAGGCCCCTGCGGGGGTGGGACGCAGCGTGCCGCGCATCGTTGCCGTCGGCAGGCCGCGTGAGCCCTCGACAGGCGCGACTGCCGGGAGTGCCCTAGTTTCCTTCCCGACCGGTCATCGGTCCTGACTTCTGAGGAGTGGACATGGGTATCGGCGGAATCATCAGCGCCATCGTCGTCGGCGCGATCATCGGCGCGCTCGGCCGGCTGTTCGTGCGCGGACGCCAGAAGATCTCGATCATCGCGACGATCCTCATCGGGATCGTCGCCGCGCTCATCGGTACGTGGATCGCCTCGCTGGCCGGCTGGGACGAGACGTCGGGACCCGACGTGCTCGAGGTCGTCATCCAGATCGTGCTCGCGGCGCTGTTCGTCGCGCTCTACGCGGGATGGGCGGGCAAGCGCCGCTGACCGCGAGCTCCCAGGGCCGGCACCGCGGCGCACGACGCCGGGTGCCGGCCCTCGGCGTGTCCGCTCACACGCGGGCGCCCCGGGCCTCGAGCGTCGCACCGTCGGGCACCGCTCCCCCGTCGCCGCCGAGCTCGGCGTCGCCGACCACGTGCACCCCCTGCCCGAACGTCCAGGCGCCCCGGACCGTGAGCGACGTCGCCCCGCGCAGTGACGGCACGTGGGGCACGCGGGCGTCGAAGTCCCCGACGAGCGCGTAGTGCGCCGGGTCCAGGTCGACGAACGGCGCGTCCACCACGGCGACGAGCCGGTGCGCGTCGTCCTCGTCGTACACGTCGGAGCGCAGCACCAGCAGGTCGTTGGTCGTCTTGACGGGCAGGAACCGCTCGCGCCCCACCTCGAGGACCGCAGCACCGTCGAACACCTCGATCGCCGCGCCCATCGCGGACTCGACCTGCACGACCCTGGGCGACGTCCGGTCGGTCGGGTCCACGTTCTTCTCGTTGCGGATCAGCGGCAGGTCCAGCACACCGCCGGTCCGGGCCAGCTCCGCGGCGAGGGCCTCGAGGTCCAGCCACAGGTTGTTGGTGTTGAAGTAGCGGTGCGTCGCGATGTCGGCGGCCGCCTGCGCGTCCTCGGGCGCGGTCTGGGCGGACTCCCGCAGGACGATCCGCCCGTCGGCACGCCGCACGACCAGGTGGCCGCCCTTGCGGTCGGCAGGCGTGCGCAGCGCCACCTCGGCGGCGAACGGTGCTCCCGAGGCCGCGAACCAGCCCGCGACGCGCGCGTCCGGCGTCGCCCCGAGGTTGTCGGAGTTGGAGACCGACGCGTAGCGGAAGCCGGCGGCCAGCAGCGCGTCGAGCACGCCGGACGCGTAGAGGGCCGTGTACAGGTCGCCGTGGCCGGGCGGGCACCACTCGAGCGTCGGGTCGGCCTGCCACGTCACCGGTGTCAACCCGTCCACGAGGAGCTTCGGCACCCGGTTCTGCAGGAAGTCCAGCGGCACGCCGTCGACCGCCAGCTGCGGGTACACGGCGAGGGCCGCGAGCGAGTCGTCGCGCGTCCGGAAGGAGTTCATGAGGACCAGCGGGAGCCGCGCGCCGGTCGCGGCGCGGGCGGCGAGCACCTGGTCGGCGATGACGTCGAGGAACGTGCGACCGCCGCGCACGGGCAGCAGCGACTTCGCGCGGTCCATGCCCATCGACGTGCCCAGGCCGCCGTTGAGCTTGACGACCGCCGTGCGGGCGAGGGCCTCGGCGGCTGCGGCGTCGTCGACCTGGAGGTCGTCGAGGCGCGGGACGTCCGTCAGCGGGTCGACGTCCACCTCCGGGACCAGGCCGGTGCTCCCGGACTCCAGGAGACCGTAGAACCGCGTGAAGACGTCGACGGCCGTGGCGGCGACGTCGGCGTCACGCATCTTCTGCTGGGCGAGCGCGAGTCCGTTCATGCGACGACTGTAGGAGCGATCAGATCACCCGGGCTGGTGAATCCGGTCACATCGGGCATGGTGGACCGACGCTCCGTCGAGGGGCTGGAACGACAGATGCCGCAGGACGTCGGTGACGTCCTGCGGCATCCTGGGGTGGAGCTGAGGGGATTCGAACCCCTGACCTTCTCATTGCGAACGAGACGCGCTACCAACTGCGCCACAGCCCCTTGAAGCGGGGATCACACTAGCATCACCGGCGCCCGGCGACGAAACCGTCGACCGGCCCCCGGGACCGTCGCGGTGTCCACGGCGCTCGTCCGCGGGCAGCCCCGGCGGACGCCGGACGGACGGCTACTGCCCGGCCGCGCGACGGCGCGCGAGCACCGCGTTGAGGTCGATGCTGCCGGTCGTCGCGGTGGGCGCCTCGACCGCGGCCACGTCCCGCTCCTGCGCTGCGGGGGCGACCTCGTCCGTCGGGGCATCGGCCGGGCGGCGGACCGTCGAGGCCTCGGCGTCCGCCTCCTCCAGGGGCGCCGGCGTGCGGCGCGGGGCCGGCGCCTTCATCGCGTACGTCGGACGAGGGACCCGCACGGGCGACCACTCGGCGTCGCCCTGGCCCTGCGGGGCGCCGTCGTGCGCGTCGTCGACCGCAGGCTCCTGCACCGCCCGCGAGGGACGCACGACCGGGACCTGCCCGGTGAC
This sequence comes from Cellulomonas xiejunii, assembly GCF_024508315.1. NCBI lineage: Bacteria > Bacillati > Actinomycetota > Actinomycetes > Micrococcales > Cellulomonadaceae > Cellulomonas > Cellulomonas xiejunii. Next base: position 915,332 of record NZ_CP101987.1, on the reverse strand, counting down.
GTGACGCGCACGGCCCGTGGACTCCCCGCGGTCCTCGACGATGCGCTCGAAGACCTCCGTGTGCGCGTCCGACGGGCGCACGGCGTGACCCGTGACGAGCGGCACCGGCGCAGCGGGCTCGGCATCGGCCCGCACCGCAGGCGTCGCCCCCGTGCGCGGTCGCACCGCAGGCGTCGCCCCCGTGCGGGGTCGCACCACCGGCGTGGCCCCGGTCCGCGGACTCGCCGCGAGACGTTCCTCGCGCTCGATCGTCGCGACCCACTGCGCGTCCGCGGCGTGCCCGGCGAGCACGGCACGGCGCCCCAGCACGACGACGGACGCGAGCAGCGCCGTCGGGACGGCACCCACGGCCCACGTCGTCGCCGGTGCGACGCCCGTCACGACCCAGGCCGCGACGGAGGCGACGGCCAGGACGGCGGCGAGCAGACCGCGGCGACGCGCGGCAGCACCGCGGCGCGCGGCAGCGGCCGCCCGGGCGGCGCGGGCCTGCGCCAGGCGGCGCGCGGCCTCGGCGGAGATGCGCTCGGGTGTGGCGTGCGGTCGGTCCACGGTGGTGCCTCCTGTCAGCGTGCCGACGTACGCAGCCGGCACCCCCGTCCCCGGGGTCAGCAGTGCCGTCGTGCTCGGTCCCCACATCCCGGCCGCCGCGGCCCGGCGCCCCAGCCGGCGGCGCGTGCTGCTCGCCACCGCGACGACGCGCAGACCCGCGGAGAACCGGTCGTCGGCCCGTGCCTCCAGCAACCGTTGACGGTGCCGCAGGTGGTGCGGCACCAGATACGCCGCCCACAGGCCGACGAGCGCGAGCGCCACGGGGCCTGCGAGTTCATTCACGTCACGACGGTAGGGGCCCCGAGGGCCACGATGCGGCAACGACGCGGCGTGTCGCGTCGACGTCCCCCGCGCGTCGGTGCCTCCGGTCGGGTCCCGCGACGGACGTCAGGCGGTCGCGCGGCGACGGTGCCACCGCTCCACGAGCCCCTCGGGGACGTCCTCGACCGTCAGCGCGAACGTCCGGTGGTCGCACCAGCGGCCCTGGATGTGCAGGTACCGCACGCGCAGGCCCTCGTCGCGGAAGCCCAGCTTCTCGACGACGCGCAGCGACGGCGCGTTCTCCGGGCGGATGTTGACCTCGATGCGGTGCAGGCCCAGCACGCCGAAGCAGTGGTCGGTCGCCAGCGCCACGGCGGTCGGGGTGATCCCCTGCCCGGCGACGTCCTGGGACACCCAGTACCCGATGGCGGCGGACCGCAGCGACCCGTACTGGATGGACGACACCGTGAGCTGCCCCACGAGCCGGTCGGCCCGCTGGATCGCGAACGGCAGCGCCGAGCCCTCGCGCGCCTGGGCGGACAGGGCCCGCACGAACTGACCGAAGCTCGGGCGCGGGCCCCGCACCGGCTCCGGGCTCGTCGCGTCCCACGGCTCCAGCCACCCCAGGTTGCGCCCGCGCAGGGTCATCCACGCGTCGGCGTCGCGACGACGCAGCGGCCGCAGGCGCACGTCGCCGTCGACCAGCTGGACCGGCCACCCGACCGCCACCCTCATCCCCTCCGTCCGTGGACGCGGGCGGGCAGTGAGCTGTGCTCCACGTCCTCACCCCTCCAGCACAAGACAGTGCACGACGTCGCCCGGATGCACCGCAAGGTCCCGCTCACCGACGACCGCCAGCGCGTTGGCGTGCGCGAGGGCCGTGATCGACGGCGCCGAGGGGTCACCCACAGGCGTCGCACGGTACCCCTCGTCGGGGGACCCCAGCACGCTGGCGGGCACGAACTGACGCAGCCCGGCCGGGGACACCCAGCCCTCCGTGGCGACCGCCGTGACGGACGGACGGAACAGCTCGGTGCGCCCGGCCATCGCGCGCAACGCCGGTCGGACGAACACCTCGAAGGACACCTGCGCGGCGACGGGGTGCCCCTGCAGGGCGAACAGCGGCACCGTCCGCCCGTCCCCGTCCGTCAGGTCCAGGCCGAGCGCACCGACGGTCCCGAAGCCCTGCCGCGCCCCGGGGGTCATGGCGACGTGGTCCAGGCGCACGGTGCCCAGGGGCGCGAGGACGTCCTTGACCGTGTCGTGCGCGAGCTCCGACAGCCCGCCGGTGAGCACGACGAGGTCCGCGCGCACGAGCTGGTCCTCGAGCGTCTCGCGCAGGGCGGCGTGGTCGTCCGGCACCGCACCGACGCGGACCGGTGTGGCCCCCGCGTCGCGCACGGCCGTCTCGAGCGCGTGCCCGTCGACCTCGAAGACCGTCCCCGGGCGGGCGGCCGTCGTCGGCTCGACCAGCTCGTCACCGACCGACAGCAGCACCACGCGCGGCGTCGGGTGCACGGGCAGGCGGCCACGGCCCATCGCGGCCGCGAGCGCGATCTGCCGGGCCCCCAGGCGGGTGCCCGCGGTGAGGACGACCCCGCCCGCGCGCACGTCGTCACCCGCACGACGCACGTGCTGCCCGGGACGCGCCGGACGCTGGAACGCGACCCGCGCCTGCCCGCGGTCCGTCTCCTCGACGGGGACGACCGCATCGGCGCCCAGAGGCAGCGGTGCCCCCGACGCGACCCGGACCGCCGTGCCGGGCACGTGGCGCAGGCCCGCGGCGCTGCCCGCGTGCAGGTCGTGCGCGACCGGGAGCTCCTGCCGGTGCGGGCCACCGGTCGTGTCGTGCGCGGCGACCGCGTACCCGTCCCGGGCCGCCACCGGCACCGCCGGTACGTCGACCGGGGCGACGACGTCGGCCGCCAGGATGCAGCCCGCTGCGTCGTGCAGGACGACGTCGAGCGGGGGGACCGGGACCGCTGCGGCGAGCACGGCGGCGAGGTGATCCTGGACCGATCTCATCCGCGCATTGTGCCTGCTGCGGGCGCACGGCTCGGCGCGCGCCGCGCCCTCGCGGCCCGGCTGTCGCGGCACCGGACCGGGCCGCAGCCCCACGCCGGCGCGGAGGTTTGTCACACTGGTGCCATGAGCGCCGTCGCCCAGCCCCCCTGGCACGACCATGCGGACGCGACGGCCCACCGCGCCCGACCTCGTCATCCTGCCGAGGAGAAGGACCAGCTGCGGCGCCAGGTGAGGGCACGTCGATCGCAGCGGTCGGCGCGTCGGCGCACGGAGGTCGCACTCCGGCTGGCCGAGGTGGTCCTCACGATTCCCGAGGTCACAGCCGCGCGCTGCGTGAGCATCTACGCCTCACGCCCCTCCGAGCCGGGTACCGGTCCGCTCATCGAGGCCCTCGCGGAACGCGGCGTACGGCTCCTGCTGCCCGTGCTCGGTACAGGCCTGCAGCGCGACTGGGCGGAGTACGCGGGCGCCGACGACATGCGTGAGCGGGCCCCCGGACGCCCGCCCGAGCCCAGCGGCGCACCGCTGGGATCCGCCGGGCTCGCCGACGCCGACGTCGTGCTCGTCCCGGCGCTCGCCGTCGACACGCACGGCGGACGGCTGGGTCAGGGCGGCGGCTGGTACGACCGGGTGCTGGCGCACGTGCGGCCGGGAGCGCCCGTGATCGCGCTCGTCCACGAGGACGAGGTGCTCGACGAGGTCCCGCGCGAGGAGCACGACGTGCCCGTCACGGGCGTCGCGACCCCCGACGGCTGGCGCCGCTTCGAGCCCGCCGCTCCCCCGGGCGCCTGACGGTCGGCGTCAGTCCTCGACCGGCACGAGCGTCTGGCGGTCCACCGCGTCCGCGCCCACCGCCGCCGGGGAGTACGGCCACGGGAACTGCCGGCCCTGCGCCCACGCCTCGAACTGGTCGTCGTAGTGCTTGCTCGCCGGGTGGCCGGACGTGCCGGTGAGGTTCACCCAGGTCGAGGAGTCGAGGTCACCCAGGTCGACGACCATCCGCATGGAGGACGCCGACGTCACGGCGAACGACCCCGTGGCCGCGTCCCAGCTGGTCGCGTCCACGATGGAGGATCCGCCGCCCACGCGCTGCGGTGCCGGGTTCACCAGGCGGTGCAGCACGCGCGGGACACCGTCGCCGCCGAGCACCGGGTGCTGCGGTGCGGCCGTGTGCAGCAGTCCCCACTCCCAGTCGCTGGTGCGGCTGCCGATCTGGGCGGTGAGCTGGCGCCGCGCGGCCACCAGCGCGCGTGCGAGCACGTCGTCACGCCCCTCCACGACGCCCGGCGTCGAGCGGTCGTCCCACCACGCGGACGTCGGGTCGTCGAGCATGCCCCGGACGACCTCGAGCCACCGGGAGTCGCCCGTCGGTGCGTGCCCCTCCGGCAGGTCGTCCGCGAACGTCATCTCGAGCACGTCCGCCCACACGGCCGCGAAGTACATGGCGCCCGCCGAGTCGACGTCCATCTTCTGGTCCCAGTCGCGCAGCAGCCGCTGCCCTGCGACGTCGAACGGGTCCTCGACGTCGACGTCCAGGAGCGCCGGGACCAGGACCTGTGCGTACGGGCTGCGCACGTCCGTCTGCAGCTCGGCCACCGTCGCGACGTCGAGGCCCTGCCCTGACTCGATCCGCTCGGTCAGCAGGTCCCGGATCCGCTGGCTGCGGTACCCGTAGTCGGTGTCCTCCGCGAGGAACGGTCCGACGCCGAGCGGCGTGACCGCCTGGTTCGCGGCGACGACGAAGCCCTCGGGTGGGTCGAGCAGACGGGGCATCGTCGCGGGGTCGACCCAGCCCTGCCAGTCGTAGCGCGAGTCCCACCCCGGACGGGGCCACGTGCCGTCGGACGGCACGGGCCCGGCGACGGCGCCCCGCACGGGGATGCGCCCCGGTGCCTGGTAGCCGATGTGCCCGTCGGTGGTCGCGAAGACGATGTTCTGCGCCGGCACCTCGAGCAGGGTGGCCGCGGCGGCGATGTCGGCGGCGTCCTGCGCCGTCATCATCGCGATGATCGCGTCGCCCGTGCGCCCCGGGGTCAGGGCGGTCCAGGCCAGCGCGACCTCGAACCGCAGGCCGGGCGCGTCGTCGGGGACGGGCGCACGCTGGACGTCCGGGAGCTCGAGGACGTCCGACACGATCGGGCCGTGACGCGTGCTGCGGATCTCGATCTCGACGTCGTCGCCACCGGCGACCTCGATGGTCTCCGTGCGCACGTCGAGCCGCGTGCGCTCGCCGTCGACGAGGACCTCGCCGTCCTCGACGCGCTCGAGGAAGAAGTCCGTGACGTCGGCGCCCATGTTGGTCAGGCCCCACGCCAGCTGGCCGTTGTGGCCGATGACGACGCCCGGCAGCCCCGCGAGCGAGAACCCGCTCGCGTCGAACGGGCAGGCGTCCGTCACCTCGGCGCACCGCAGCCCGACCTGCGACCAGATGCCGGGCGCCGAGATCCCCATGTGCGGGTCGTTGGCGAGGATCGGCTTGCCGGACGCCGTGTGCTCCCCGGCCACGACCCACGAGTTCGAGCCGATGCCGTCACCGTCGCCCACGAGGTGCGGGACGGCCGCGAGCGCACGGTCGGCCGACGCGAGGGCGTCCTGCAGGCCGGCGTCGTTCAGGTCGAGGTCCGCGGTCGAGGCGACGGAGAACGCGTCCGTGGCCGCGTCGGCCGCGGTCACGATGGGCTGGTTGCGGTCCTGCGGGTACGGCGGGAAGAGCTCCTCGACGCGTGCGACGTCCTGGACGAACCGGTAGGTCTGCGCGCGCGAGAGCTCGCGGTCGTAGTTGGCGCGCAGGTCCCACGCCATGGCCTTGAGCCACGCGAGCGAGTCGATCGGGTCCCACGCCTCGGGTGCGTCCTGCGGGACACGCAGCCCCAGGACCGTGTACTCCATCGCGATCGAGCCGGGGTCGCGGTCCTCGAGGTACGCGTTCACCCCGTCGGCATACGCCTGCAGGTGGTCCCGCGTGTCCTGCGACAGCAGGTCCCACTCCTGCTCCGCGACACGGCGCCAGCCCAGCGTGCGGATCACCTTGTCCGCCTCGATCGCGGCCTCGTCGGCGCCGACGAGCTCCGCGAGCCGCCCGGCGGTGACGTGCCGGCGGTAGTCCATCTGGAAGAACCGGTCCTGCGCGGACACGTAGCCCTGCGCCAGGAAGAGGTCGTACGGCGACTCCGCGACGATCGTCGGCACGCCCCGTGCGTCGCGCGTCACCTCGACGTCGGCGTCCAGCCCGTCGATCACCTGGGTGCCCTGGACGTCCGGCAGCGGCCGCCGCACGACGAGGGCGCTCGCGCCCGACGTGACCAGCAGCGCGAGCACGACGGCGGCGGCGATGACGACGAGCGCGGTTCGCGTGCGGTGGCGACGGGTCACGGTCGAAAGGCTACCCGCGAGCACGCTTGACGGTGGCGCTAGAGTTGGCACTCGGATCCTGAGAGTGCCAATGGCGGCCATCGACCCGTGCCGACCGGATGGTGCGCTCGGTGGACCGACGGCGGGTGGCGTCGAGGACGTCGGCCCGGCCGGGACGGGCGACACCGACCCCTGGCGGCTGCGGCACCCTCAGCGAGCTTCGAGGACTGCCGGGGACGCCCGGCGACGACGATCGGGAGTCACCTTGCCCACCTACGCCTACCGCTGCACCGCCTGCGAGCACTCGTTCGAGGTCCAGCAGTCGTTCACCGACGACGCCCTGTCCGTCTGCCCCGAGTGCGAGGGGCGCCTGCGCAAGGTCTTCTCGACCGTGGGCGTGGTGTTCAAGGGCTCGGGCTTCTACCGGAACGACGCCCGCACGGGCAGCTCGACGTCCGGGTCCGGGGGCAAGTCGGGCGCGTCGACGTCGTCGAGCACGTCGACGTCGTCGGACACGTCGGTGTCCACGTCGTCGGGCTCCACCACGTCGTCCAGCACGTCCGGCACCTCGTCCGCGGGGTCCACGGGCTCGTCGAGCCCCGCGACGACGTCACCGGCCGCCGCGTCCGCCTGACCGGACAGCTCGCCCGGCCCGTTACCTGACGAGCCGGGCCGCGCGCCCGGCCCGTCGCCTGACGATCAGGGCTGGGCCGCGCGCCCGACACGTCACCGGAATGCGCCGGGCCGGGGCCGAGGGTCGGGTCCGAGCCGACCACAGGCCCCGCCCCGTCGGCCTCCGTCCCCTGTGCGGGCCACCGCCGCCCTGGCCCGGTCGGCGGGCTCCTAACGTCGCGGCATGGTCGTCCTGACGCCGGCGAGCCCACCCCTGCGACGGGAGGGCGTCCGCGAGCCCCTGCCCCCGCCCCTGCCCGGCACCCGCGGCCCCGCGCGCGTGCGGGCACGGGCGGCGCTGTGGCGCTTCCGGTTCGCGCTCGCGGCGGTGTGCCTCGGCGCCGCGGCAGCCGTCACGCTCCAGACGCTGCGCCCGCCGCCTGCCCCGACCGTCCCGGTCGTCGTGCTGGCGCATGACGTGTCGGCGGGCACCGCCCTGGCGGCCGGCGACGTGGTCGTGGCCGACGTCCCCGCCGCGGCGGCACCCGCCGACGCGCTGCGGACGCCCTCCGACGCGCACGGTCACGTCGCGGCCGTCGACCTTCCCGCACGCCTGCCTGTGACGCCCACGCTGCTCACCGGCGCCGTCATGGCGGGCCCGGCGGGCACCGTCGTCGTGGCCGTCCGCCTCGACGACCCGGCCGTCGCGGGTCTCCTGAAGCCCGGCCTGCACCTCGACCTCGTCGCGGCGCGCCTCGAGGGCGGCCCCGGCGAGACCGTCGCACGGCGCGCACTCGTGAGGCCGGCACCCGACGGGGAGGCGGCCCCCGGCGGGCTGCTCGGGACCACGTCGCCCGACGACGGACCCCCCGTGCTCGTGGCCGTCACGCCCGACGAGGCGCTGCTCATCGCGCAGGCGTCCGTGTCGTCACGCCTGGTGGCGGTCGTCGTGCCATGATCGGTTGAGGACGCCCGACATCGACGCATGCCCAGGAGGTCCCATGTCCGGCAGCGGTCGCGAAGGTGCGCGTGGCGCGAGCCAGCGGATCAGGTCCGTGGGCGAGAACCCGCGGGTCAAGGGCCTCGCCAAGGTGGGCCAGGGCTTCAAGGACTTCATCTCACGCGGGAGCGCGATCGAGCTCGCCGTCGGCGTCATCGTCGGGGCCGCGTTCGCGCAGGTCGTCGAGGCCCTGCAGAACGCCTTCATCAGCCCGCTGATCGGTTGGGTCTTCGGCAAGCCGAACCTCGACAACCTCTGGAACATCGGGCCCTACACGTGGAACGAGGAGATCGCGGAGACGGCCCAGCCCATCGCCGTCGGCGTCATCCTCAACTCCCTGCTCCAGTTCCTCATCACCGCGGCCGCGATCTACTTCCTCATCGTGCTGCCCCTCAACGCCCTGGCCGCACGCCGCAAGAAGGGTCAGGAGGACGAGCCCGCGGCCCCGGCCGAGGACATCCTGCTGCTGCAGGAGATCCGCGACCTGCTCTCGCAGCGGCTCACCCCGGCGATCGTCAACGACACGACCGACTCCCCCGGAGGCCCCGGGACGACCCCACCACCGCCGGCCGCGCCGGCAGGGCCCCCCAGCATCCCGCCGGGTTCCTGAGCACCACGCTCCACGCACCCGCGGACAACGCACCCACGCTCCACGCACCCACGCTCCACGCACCCACGCTCCACGCACCCGCGGCCTGAGCGCGACGAGGCGAGCACGCCGCCTCAGCACCCCGGGATCCTCACCAGTGCGGGGGCTTCTCCCGCCGCAGCCGCTCGTCGTTCGACGACGACTCCTCACGCCCCCAGCCGCGGTCGGAGTCGTCGGCCGACCGCGTCGCACGCCAGAGGTCATCGACGTCGCCTAGTCTCCCCGATGCCGTCGAGACGTCGGGCACGCCTCCGGGACCCGGCCTCTCGGTGGCAGCACCGGGGACGGCACCCTCGGTGACAGCACCGAGGCCAGGACCGTCGGCGGCCTCACCGGAGACGGGACGCACGGTGGCGTCGCGGGCACCCGGGCCGACAACCGCTCCCCCGGCCGGGGCGGGCGGGAACGCCGGCAGCGTCGCGAGCAGCACCGAGTCGTCGGTGCCGACGGTCCCGGACTGCCGCACCGCCCGACGAGGGCGGCGAGATGCACTGCTCATGGTTCCGATCCTCGCACTCCCCGACCGGCCCCCCACGGGGCCGACGACCCGCGACCCGTCCCACGGGGTGGGACGACGACCGCGCGAGACCGGGCCGGGAGAGGTCCAGGCCGCTCGGACCGCCCCTCAGGCCGGTCTCGCGGCGTGCGCGTCCCGTCACGTGGGATGCGGCTGACGGAACCCAGCTGACGAGTCGCGGCTGACGAGTCGCGGCTGACGGAACGCGCCCGACGGGATGCCGTTGGCGGGGTGGCTGCGCACCCCGGTGGTGCCGGTGTCAGCTGAACGCGCGGAAGACCGCTGACCGGACGGCGGAGTCCACGCGGTGACTGCGACGCGTGACGCCGAGCTCCGCGCGCAGGGCGTCGGCCAGCTGGTCGCGCGTGCGCTGCGCCCCGTCGGACCTCAGCCAGCGCACGAGGTCGTCGAGCTGGTCGTCGCTGTACGCGTTGATCGGCAGACCCGCCCGCACGTCGGGACGCGGCATCGTCGGCACCGGCAGCGCGAGCTGCTCACCTGTCGACGGGGTGTCCATGAACGCCTCGGTCTGTGGCGCCTCGACGGGGGACGGTGCCTCGTGCGCACCGTCCGACGGCGTCCCGTCCGGCGCGACGGCGGCCGGCCCGCGCGACGCGGGCCCGGTGGACGCCGACCCGCTCGTCCCGCTCACCGCTGCCGCTGCGGCTGCCGCTGCGGCGGACGCGACGACCGGCATGACACCGGTGGGAGTCCGCACGACGGGCATCGCGCCCGTCCGGGTCCCCACCACCGGCGTCGCGCCGGTCGCCGGCGCCACCACCGGCGTCGCACCGGTCGCCGGCGCCACCACGGGCGTCGCACCGCTCGCCGGAGCCACCACCGGCAGCGCACCGGTCGCGGGGTGCGTCACGTACGGGCGGACGGGCCTGCTGTCCTGGTCGTCGATGGTGTGGGGCACCTGCGGGACGGGTGTCGACACTGGTGCGGCGGGCTCCGGGCGACGCTCGACGAGGGCCGCGTGCACGGCGCGCCGGATCCGGTCGGTCTCCGCCTGGGGGTCGAGGAAGGCGGCGGCCGACCACACGCGCACGACCGACCAGCCGAGGCGCGCGAGCCGGTCCCCGACGAGCCGGTCACGCACGCGGACGCTCGGTTCGCCGACGTACGTGTCGTCGTCGGTGAGGACGGCGACGAGCATCTCGTCGGGCAGGTCGGGGTGCCCCACGACGAGCGGGATGCGCGCGCCACCGGGGACCCCGTGGTCGACGTCGACCAGCAGGCCGTGCTGCCAGAGCCGCTCGGCCAGGTCGAGGACGAGCCGGTCCGGGTCCGGACCACCCGTCGGGCGGTCCTTCGTCCCGTGGCCGGCACCCTGGGCGCTGCGCTCGGCGGCGAACCGCAGGACGTCCGCCAGCAGGCGGGGACCCGGGCCACGGAGCCGGTCGGCGTCGAGGTCGTCGCCGCCGAAGCACGTGACGACGGTCAGGCGGTGCCGCGTCGAGCCGAGGGCGTCGAGCAGGAGCGCGTCCCCGCCGGCCCGGCTGACGGGTCCGAACGTGTGCAGGACCCGGCGGTGCGGGGTGCGCCCCAGGCCGAGGGAGAGGATGACGGCGTCGCGGCGCAGACCACCGACGTTGGTGACGTCGACGACGACGAACGGGTCGGCGCGCCCCGCGTCGAAGAACGTGGCCAGCGCCGGGTTGTCCCGCACCTCGGCCAGGACGGTGTCGCGCACGGCGTCCGCGTGCCGGTGGGTGAGGGTCACGACGGCCAGGGACTCGTCGGGGTGCTGCAGCACGTGCTCGACCACCAGCTCGAGGACGCGCTCGACCTCCGCGGACGTCGAGTCGACCATGCTGGTCGCGGGGTCCGGCATCCCCGTGCCGTCGACCGTCTCGAAGCACACCAGGGGCCGGGAGTCCGGCAGGGGCGTCGGCACCAGGACGCCCTCGTACCCGTGCTCCGCGAGGAACCGGGTGAGGTACGGGTCCCGGCGCGAGGTGTCCGCCTGCAGCGCGACCGACGGCAGGACCGCCGCGAGCTCGCGCACCGCGCTGCCCGACGCGCAGCGCGCGTCACCCACCACGACGACCTGCCGACCGCGGGCGATGGCCGGCAGCGCCGCCTCGACGGGCAGGTGCGCGGCGGCGTCGACCACCACGAGGTCGACGGTGCGGGTCGCGGGCAGGACCTGCGAGACGAGCATCGGGCCGGCGACGAGCACGGGGCGCAGCCGACGGGCCAGGTCCGGGTACCGCGCGACGGTGTCCCGCAACGAGGTGATCCGGTCCTCGACCAGCTCCGCGAAGAGCCCCTCGGCCTGGTCACGGTGCGCCCGCACGGCGTCCGCGATGCGACCGATCGCGGCGGCGAGCACGGGCGCCGTGCGGCTGACGACGTGCCGCCGGTCGAGCGTGGCGTACCGCGCCGACAGGTCACCGAGCGCCGCGCCGTCGTACCCGGCGAGCGCGGGGTCCGCCGCGAGGACGTGCTCGAAGACGGTGCTCCACCAGGCGAGGTCGAGCTCGGCGGGCGCCTGCGCGGGGTCCGCGCGCCGTGCCGCGAGGTCGTCGACCAGGTCCCCCAGACCCGCAGCCCGCAGCCCGTGCAAGAGCTGGGTGCGCTCGGGCAGGGTCTCGAGCGCCGCGGCGGCGGAGCGCAGCCTCACGAGCCGCTCGCGCAGCTCCTCGAAGGGCGTCGCGGACAGCTGCCCGCCCAGCGGCGTCGTCGCGAGGACCTCGGCCACGCCCTCGACGTCCTGGCGCACCGCGGCCTGCTCGTCCTCGATGACCTCGAGGCTCTCGGGGAGGCGCGGCCAGCCGCCCGCGGGGCAGTGCGCCTGCCACACGTCACGACGCTGCTGCACCTCGATGAGCGCACCGTGCAGGTCCGCGACGGGGCGTCCCGGACGGAGCATGTCCTTGGCCTGCTTGCGCAGGCGGCGGCGCACCCAGAAGCCCATGGGGATCCCGTGCTCCTCGCGCCACTCCTTGGTGGCGGTCGCGGCGACGAGGTCCGCGGCGGTGCGCTCGAAGACCATCGGCAGGAACACGTCGAGTGACGACCGCACGCCGTCGAGCATGTGCAGCTGCTCGGTCCACTGGTCGAGCGTGGTGGCCCGCGTGAGTCCCGTCTCGTCGGCGACCTGCGCGACGCGCTGCACGAGCAGCGGGAGCGTCACGTCGAGGAGCCGGTCGAGGCGGCGGCGCACGACCTGGGCGTCGGCGGACGTGCGCACGTCTGCGCCGTACCAGGGGGTGTCCTGCGGGCGCAGCGAGAACGCACCGAGCTCGCCGGCGCGCACCAGGTCCTGCGTGAGCCGCGCGCGGCGCTCCGGGTCCAGTGCGCGTGCGACGTCCGGGCTCAGCCGGACGGTGGTCGAGGGAGAGGGGCGGGTGGCGGTGAGACGCGCCAGCTCCTGGAGCGCGTCGTACGCGGACGCACCCCACGGCTCGCGCGGCTCGTGCAACGCGTCGACGTAGCCCCGCAGCCGCTCGCGGTGCTCGACGAGGGGCGTCCGCACGGCCTGCACGGCGTCCGTGTCGACGACGGGCGGCTCGAGGGTCATCGCGCCCAGGAGGCGGCGCGCGGCGGCGCTGCGCCAGCCGGCGTGCGGCTCGACGTCCAGCACGATCTCCCCGAGCCCGAGGCGTCGCAGCCGGTCGGCGAGCGACACGGCGGCGCGCCGGTGGCCCGGCACGTACAGGACGGTGCGGCCCTCGGCGGCGGCGTCGGCGACGATCGCCGCCAGCGTGCCGGTCACGTCCGAGCCGGTCGGGGCGTCGACGAAGACGTCGGTGCCCGTGGCCACGACGTCGAGGACGTGCTGCTGCGCGGGGTCGAGGTCACCGACGCCGCGCTCCAGCGCCGGGTCCCGGTCACCGACCACGGGCGTCGGCAGGGGGACCCGCAGTGCTTCCCGGGCGTCGTCGAGTCCCGCGAGCGCGCGCACGACGTCGTGCCGCTCGAGCGTCCCCGACATCTGGTCGAGGTCGTCGACGATGACCTGCCCGGGGTGGACGAACGTCCCGACGACGACGCGCTCGACGAGCGAGAAGTCCTCGAGCACGGCCTCGCCGAGGGAAGCCAGGCGCTGGAGCGCGCCGCGTGGGTCGAAACCCGCACCGGTGAACGTGCCCCGGGCGACCGCCGCCGGGTCGAGCAGGGCGCCGTGCCCGCGCAGGGCGCGCGCGAGGACGGGGTTCACCTCGATGGACGGCTCGAGCTCCAGCTCGTAGTCACCTTCGCCGGAGCCGCGGGCGCGCAGCCCCACGGGTCGCAGCAGGACCGGGGCGCGGACGGTCCGCACGGCGGCGTCCTGCCCGTCGGCACCGGGTGCGCGGCCGGCGGGCGTGCGCGGGTGGCGCGTGACGTGCGCGAGGGCGCCCACGTCGTCGGACGCGAGGTCGGCGCTCGACCGGTCGGTCCAGGTGGCGACACCGATCGCCAAGGACGTCGACGCGATGCCGTAGCGCTGGGTGTAGCCGGCGGCGCGGAGGCTGACGGCGCGCGCCCGACGGCGGGCGCTCGACAGTGCGCCGGGCTCCCGCACGAGGTTGGACAGGCGGGTCGACCGGCCGGCGAAGAGCTGCGCCATCCCGGACGGGTGCGCCGCCGACAGGTCGAGCGCCGCGTCACCGAGCTGGTCGACGTCGGCGAGGGTCGAGGCGCCTGCGGCCTCCACGAGCGCGGCGCGCCACGTCGCGATGGCGCCCTCGAGGACCTCGGCGGGCGAGGGCGGCTCGACGAGCGCCACGGGCGGGCCCTCGACGGCGTCGGTCCGCTCGGACGTGGCAGCGTCGCCGTCGGCAGGTGGCGTGGCGCCGGCCGGGTCGGTCCCCGTGAGGGGGGTGCGCGCAGGAGCGGTCATCTTGGCACGGTAACCGCGCAACAGGGCGATCCCCGGGTGGCCACGCCGTGCCCGTCCGGGTTGTGCCCGGACGGGTGGCGGCACGGGCCGGATCCGGCCCGTCGCGTCCGGTGGACGCGCTCGGAAACGACCGACGGGACGGGCCGCTGGGGCCCGTCCCGTCGGATCGGAAGCAGAGACGGTGCGCACCGCGCAGGGGGCAGGCGATACGCACCGTCGGGTTCAACTATGCGCCATCTCCGGCTGTTGGTCAACTGTCCAGGGCACCCGAGAAGGTGAAACTTCACGGACCCTTCGGACGCGTCGGCGCATCTCGGGCGCATCGCTCCCCGCAGCCCGGGACGCGCCGTCGAGCGCCTACGCTGTGCGAGGTCCAGGGACGGAGGAACGGGATGCGGGGGCGCAGTGCGGCCGCCATCTGGGGCGTCGCGGCCGTCACCTACCTCGTCGCCGTCGTGCATCGCACGGCGCTGGGCGTCGCGGGCGTCGAGGCGATCGACCGGTTCGCGCTCGGCGCGACGGGACTGGCGGCGTTCTCGGTCCTGCAGCTCGCCGTCTACGCGGCCCTGCAGATCCCCGCCGGGCAGCTCCTCGACAGGTTCGGCCCGCGGGCGCTCATCGTGACGGGCTCCGCCGTGATGGCTATCGGCCAGGGCCTGCTCGCCGTCGCCGACGACGTCCCGACCGCGCTGGCGGCCCGCGCCCTCATCGGGGGCGGCGACGCCGCCATCTTCATCAGCGCGTGCCGACTCATCGCGCAGTGGTTCCCGGCCCGGCGGGCCCCGGTGATGGTCCAGGTCACCGGGCTGGTGGGCCAGTCCGGTCAGATCGTGTCCGCGCTCGCCGTCGCGTGGGTGCTGCACCTGCGCGGCTGGGGCGTGACGTTCGGGCTGCTGGCCGTGGCCGGCGCCGTCGTGACCGTCGCCGCGGCGGTCGGCCTCGAGCGCCACCCCCCGAGCAACGTGGACGGCTCGGCGCGCGAGCGGTTCGTGCCCTCCGTGCGCGCGGCCGCATCACCCGCGGGCACACGCCTGGGCTTCTGGTCGCACTTCCTCACCCCGTTCTCGTTCAACGTGCTCGCGATGCTCTGGGGCGTGCCCTTCTTCGTCACCGCGCAGGACAGGACGCCCGCGGAGGCGAGCGTCCTGCTCACCGCGCTGACCCTGTCGGCCATGACGGCCGGCCCGCTGATCGGCCGGTGGACGTCGCGTCACCCGCTGCGGCGCTCCTGGGTCGTGCTCACCTCGGCCGTGGCCACCCTCGCGGCCTGGGTGTGGCTGCTGGCGCCGGCCACACCGCGGCCGTTCGCGCAGCTCGTGGTCTTCTGCGTCGTCATCGGCGCCGGCGGACCGGTGTCGCTCGTCGGCCTCGACTTCGCGCGCACCTTCTCGCCCCTCGACCGGCTCGGCACCGCCACGGGCTTCGTCAACACCGGGGGCTTCACGTCGACCATCGCCGGTGTGCTGGCCGTCGGGGTCGTGCTGGAGGCCGTCTCGCCCCCGGGCGCGACGATCTACTCGCTGGACGCGTACCGGATCGCGTTCGCGGTGCTGCTGGTGCCGTGGGTCGTCGGCGTCCTCGGGGTGCTGCACAGCCGGCGCAGGACGCGCGTCGCGCTGAGCGAGGCCGGCACCCCCGTGCCGCCCCTGCGCGAGGCGCTGCGCCGCCGACGGTCTCCCTGACGTCGTCCCGGCCCTTTCGCCACCGGTACGGGCGACGCGAGGCACGTGGCCGGCCGGATAGGTTCAGGCGATGGACCCGGTGGATCCCGCGCTCGCCGGTGTGCGCGCCTACCTCAGCCACCTCGACGGGTGCGAGGTCGCCGTGCGGACCCTGTCGGGCGGCGAGTACGTCGGACTGCTGTCGTGCCTGCTCTCGGGCAACGTGGTCTTCGTCGGGCCCTCCGGCGCGGCGCCGTGCATCCGGATCGACGCGGTCGAGTCCGTACTGCTCGTCCGCGGCGAGCCGGGCCGCTCGGGCTGAGGCCGTCGCGGCGACGCAAGCGGTCAGGCGTCGTGAGAACGCTCCCCCGTCACATCGCCTTGCAGCAGGGCGAGGCGACCACGACGGGCGCGGCCGACGCGGCGGACGCCCCGATCAGGCCGGAGAGGGCGACGACGACGGCGACGGCGGCAACGGTGAGCTTGTTCATGATGGGAACCCCTTCGAGACAGCGGTGCCGGGCTGTCCGGCACTCCCGGCATGGTCCCCACGGGAATGTCGTGATCGCAATGACTCGGCCCAAGTACGGGGTAGACACGCCCAGGTCCGGTGTCACCCGGGCGTGTCGCGCGGGGGTCCCGCTGCCTGCTCGCCTCCTAGGGCCGTGCGGTCCCCACGCCTGCGGCGTCGAGCGCCCGCCGGTACGCCTCGGCGACGGTGGCACGGTCGCCTCCCGCGGCGCGCAGCCGGTCCCCGAGGCGGCGCCACGCGACCGCGGCGGGGCGACCCGCCGGGACGAGGTCCAGGCCGTCCGCGACCTGCAGGTACGCCTTCACGGCGGCCGACCGCTCCCCGGACGCGAGCAGCGCGTCCCCCAGCGCCTCGTGCGCGGCGGCGGCGTCCCGCCGGTCGCCGACCGTGAGCATCTCCGCCGCGCGGGCGGCGTGCGTCAGCGCCGCACGGTTCTGCCCGAGCAGCAGCAGGGCGCGCGAGCGGATGGTGGCCGCCCGCGCCAGCTCGACCTGCGACTCGCCGACCTCGAGCGCGGTGGCTGCCGCGTCGAGCTCGGTCAGCGCCTCGCGCGGGCGCGCGGGGGTCGCCGCGAGCAGGAGGTGCGCGAGGTCGAGCCGCAGGCGCGGCACGTCGCGCTCGGCCTCGTCGCCGCCGGCGATGGCCAGCGCCGCCCGCAGGTGCCCGAGCGCGTCGTCCGCGTCCCCGAGCGCGTCGTCGACGAACGCGAGGTTCCAGTGCACGGACCACACCGCGCGCGCCGACCCGTGGACCAGGGCGCGGGCGAGCAGGTCGGTGCCGCGCACCCGGGCGTACGTCACGTCACCGCGGGCCACGTACGCCCAGACGAGGGTCGCCTCGAGACGGAACACCTCGTCGGTGCCCGCCGCGCCGGCGCCGAGCGCTGACAGGGAGAGCTCTCCTGCGCGGACGGCCCCGTGCAGGTCGCCCAGCTCCGTCAGCGTCATGACCAGGCGCGTCGCCGCGTACGCGGCCTGCCGGGGGCGGTGCCCGGCGGTGAGGCGCCGCGTGGTGTCGGCGAGGACCTCCGCCGACGCCTCCAGGTCACCCGCCACGTCGAGGGCCTCCGCATGGGCGAGGAGCACGCGGGCGCTCTGGTCCACGTCGAGCGACTCGTGCTCCACGGTCGCGAGCTCGGCGACGGCGTCGGTCGCGCGCCCCGCGCGCAGCAGCTGGCGCGCGCGCACCACCGATGCCTCGGACGCCAGGTACGCGGGCGAACGCTCACCCTGCTCCAGGTACGTCGTCGTGACCCCCAGGGCGCGCGCGAGCCGCTCGAGGGCGCTGTCGCCCGGGCCTCGCACACCTCGCTCCAGGTGGGAGACGTAGCTGGGGTGCATGGACGCCGCGCGGGCGAGCTCGGCCTGCGACAGGCCGGAGCGCTCACGGGCGTCGCGGATGCGTTCACTGACGGGATGCACGGACTCACGATAAGGACCTGCCCTGCGGCACGGAAGAGGGGTCACCTGAACTCCCGTCACGGCGACGGCGACACCCACCCCGTGACGTCGCGGGGCCGCTGAGGGCCGGGGAGGTGAGCCGGGGCACCTCCCGGCGTCACGGGCGCGTCCGGGACCGACGGCGGTGCGGGCGGGGTCACCACCCGCAGGTTGGCCACGCCCGTGCGTCGGACCAGCACCTCGACCAGGCCGACGTACACCAGCGTCGCCAGCGTCGACTCCGCGAGGACGTCCAGGGGGATGTCGACCAGGTCGAGGTCCGCAAGGTTCACCGCGCCCAGCCCGAAGACGAGGACGTTGTTCACCACGTGCGCCGCCGCGGCCGCCTCGAGACCACCCGTACGCCACACCAGCCAGCCCATCGCGAGCGCCCAGACCGCGGTGTCCACCATCGCGAGGTTGACGTACGTGTGGCCGAGCACGAACAGCGGTACGGGCAGCACGATCGCGAAGGCCGGGTGCCGCAGCCAGGTGCCGACCGTCTGGACGAGGTAGCCGCGGAACACGACCTCCTCGGCGATGCACTGCGCGGGCACGAGCAGCACGACGAGCACGAGGAGCGGCCACGTCGCCTCGTCGACGCGGGGCCGCCAGGGGGTGCCCTCCACCACGGCCCGCACGTACTCGATCACCTGGACGACGACGGTGAGGGCCACGGAGAGCGCCAGGCACCGCGCCGCCCAGCCCCAGCGGACGCGACCGACGACGGAGGCCAGCAGACCGACGGGCCGCGCACCCAGCAGCCACGTCGCCACGACCGACGCCGGGAGCAGGGCGATGATCGACAGCATCCCGAGCGTGAACGCGAGCGGGTCGCGCAGGTCCAGCACGTCGACGGTCGCCAGGGTCTGCAGGCCCTCGGGTCCCGACGCCACGGCCGCGACCATGGCCAGGACACCGCCGACCGCCACCAGGACGACGTAGAGCGCCAGCGCGACGACGCCGACGAGCAGGGGCCGCCACCACCGCGACCCCGGGCGCGTGCGTCCCAGCCGGTGGTAGGCGTAGGCGCCGGGCGCCTCGCGTGGGTCGACGACGACGTGCGTGCTGCTCACGGGCCCATCGTGACCGCAGCGCGTGCGACGCGCATCGGTCGCGCGACCGAGCGTGCCGAGAATGCGCTGCCCCGGCCGGGGCACGCGCCCCTACGATCGCCGGATGCTGGACGAGACGTGGGTGGAGCACCGTCGCAGCGGTGACCGTGAGGTGCTGGGCTGGGTGCGTCCGTCCGGCGACGGGTTCGTCGCCGTGGACCGGCTCGGCCGCGACGTCACCGGGCCCGTCGACTGGACCGACGCCGAGGACGCCCTGGACGAGCGGGGCCTGCACTGGCTGGCCGACCTGTGGCAGCTCACGCGCGAGGACGGCACCGTGCTGCGGGTCCGGATCGCCGAGGTGAGCCCGGAGCGGGTGGTCGTGTGCGTCGACGACAAGGGCGAAGCGGCCATCAGTGCCGTGGCACGGCACGAGCTGCCCTTCCCGGCGCCCGCGTCGCTCGTGCCGTTCGCCGGCGACCCGTTCACGATCGACCCGGACCCGGCCGGCTGACGCGCCGCCGTCCGGGAGCCGGGCGCGGCGTGACGGGTCGTCCGTACGACCGATCCGGCGAGCCCACCGGTCGCCCTAGCATCGCGTCGTGACCATGACACCCACCGCCGCCGAGCCGGCGCCGAGCCGGGCGCAGCGCGTGTGGACGCACACGTGGCGGCTGCTGGTCGCGGTCGGTGCCGGTGGCTCGTCGGGGCTCCTGGTCTACGGCCTGGGGCTGCAGGCGACGCCCGAGGCGGTCATCCGCCCCACGGCGGCGACCTGGTTCTTCGTCGACCTCCTGTGCCTGCTGGTGTGCGCACCGCTGTACGTGGTCCGTCGGCGTGCGCCCCTGGTGATCACGGGTGTCATCGTGGTGCTGGGCTCGTTCTCCCTGTTCTCCCAGGGTCTGGTGGTCGTCGCCGTCGTGTCGCTCGCGACGCGGCGCCGGTGGCCGGAGATCGGCGCGGTCTGCGTGCTGTGGTGCGGGGCCACCCTGGTCAGCGAACGCGCGTTCGCCCAGTGGGTCCTGCCGTCGGAGGCCATCCCCCCGCGGAGCGGGTGGACGGTCGCCGCCCAGCTCGTCTTCAGCGCGCTCGTGGTGGTGACGGGGATGTTCATCGGCGGCCGGCGCGCGCTCGTGGCCTCGCTGCGCGAGCAGGCCGCCATCGCCCGGCGCGAGGCCGACGCCCGCGACGACGGCGCCCGCGCAGCCGAACGCAACCGCATCGCCCGCGAGATGCACGACGTGCTGGCCCACCGCCTGTCCCTGGTCGCCCTGCACTCCGGCGCCCTGGAGTACCGCGCCGGACTGGACCCCGAGCAGGTCCGCGAGACCGCCGCCGTCGTGCGCGAGAACGCCCACGAGGCCCTCGGAGAGCTCCGCGAGGTCCTCGGCCTGCTGCGCGACACCACCGCCACCGACGAGCAGTCGCGCCCCCAACCCACCTTCGCGCAGGTCGACGAGCTCCTCGACGGCACCCGCGCCGCCGGGTCCCCCGTCACGTTCGTGCTCGACCGCGTCGGCGAGGACGACCTGGCCCGCCTGCCCGCCTCGACCAGCCGGCACCTGTACCGCGTCGTGCAGGAGACCCTGACCAACGCCCGCAAGCACGCCCCCGGCGCACCCGTGCACGTCCGCCTGCACGGCGCCCCCGGCGAACGCATCGCCCTCGAGGTCACCAACCCCGTCCCCACCACAGCACCCACCACCGCCCTGCCCACCTCCGGCTGGGGCCTGACGGGCCTGGCCGAACGGCTGCGGCTGACGGGCGGGGAGCTCGACACCGCGCGGCGTGCCGACGGGACGTTCATCGTGCAGGCATGGCTGCCCTGGGCGGCGGCCACGACGGAAGGACAGGCGTGACGACGACGGCGGAGCAGGTGGCGGACCAGGTGGTGCGGCCGACGGTGCGGGTGGTCCTGGTCGACGACGAGACCCTCGTGCGGGTCGGCCTGCGGCTCATCCTCGGGGCGGACCCGGCCATCGAGGTGGTCGGTGAGGCCGCCGACGGGTTGGAGGCGCTCGAGGTGGTCCGGTCGACGGCTCCCGACGTCGTCCTCATGGACATCCGCATGCCGCGGCTGGACGGCCTGGCCGCGACCGAGCGGCTGCTGGCTGGGCAGCCCGACGCGCGCGTGGTCATCCTGACGACGTTCGACACCGACGAGATGGTGCTGGGCGCGCTGCGCCTGGGGGCCGCGGGCTTCCTGCTGAAGGACACCCCGCCGGCGGAGATCGTCCGGCACGTCCTCGACGCGGGCGCCGGCCGCACGACCCTGTCGCCGTCGGTGACCGACCGCCTCATCGCGTCGGTCACGCAGCGGCCGCGCAACGAGCGCCGGACGGCCGCACGCGCGCGTCTCGACGACCTCACCGAGCGTGAGCGGGACGTGGCGCGGGCGATCGGCCGCGGCCTGTCGAACAGCGAGATCGCCTCGGAGCTGTTCATCACCGTGGCAACGGTGAAGACGCACATCAGCCGCATCCTGGAGAAGATGCCGGCCGACAACCGCACGCACATCGCGATCTGCGTCCATGAGGCGGGTGACGTGTGACGTCGTCCGCCCGAACGCTCCACGTGACCCGCGTCGCCGCCGGTCGGGCGGCGTGACCGGCCCCGCCGTCCTCCCCCGCCCGAGCCGGGGCCGGCGGGTGTGGGCGCACACGTGGCGGCTGGCCGTGGCCGTGCTCGTCGGCGTGGTGGTCGGCGTGGCCACGTACGGGGTCACGCTGGAGGAGCAGCCGGGCAGGGCGGACAGCCCGGGCCTGATGCTCTGGTTCCTTCTCGACCTCGTGTGCATGGTCGTGTGCGCGGTCCTGTACGTCGCGCGGCGTCAGGCTCCGCTCGCGGTGACGGGCGCCGTCATCACGGTCGGCACCTTCTCGACGTTCTCCGCCGGGATCACGACCCTCGC
The DNA here is from genome assembly GCF_024508315.1 of Cellulomonas xiejunii. Lineage (NCBI taxonomy): Bacteria > Bacillati > Actinomycetota > Actinomycetes > Micrococcales > Cellulomonadaceae > Cellulomonas > Cellulomonas xiejunii. The sequence continues at coordinate 893,939 of NZ_CP101987.1, read as the reverse complement.
GGTCCTGTCCCTCGCGACCCGGCGACGCTGGGCGGAGATCGTGCCCGTGGGGCTGCTGTGGTGCGGCGCCACCCTCGTCGGCGAGCGCGCGATCAGCAACCACCTGACCGACCCGGGCCGGGAGATGGCCCACATGGACCTGACGGTGCTGGTGGTGCAGGCGGTGTACCTCGCGCTCGTGGTGGTGACGGGGATGTTCATCGGGGGCCGGCGCGCGCTCGTGGCCTCGCTGCGCGAGCAGGCCGCCATCGCCCGGCGCGAGGCCGACGCCCGCGACGACGGCGCCCGCGCAGCTGAACGCAACCGCATCGCCCGCGAGATGCACGACGTGCTGGCCCACCGCCTGTCCCTGGTCGCCCTGCACTCCGGCGCCCTGGAGTACCGCGCCGGACTGGACCCCGAGCAGGTCCGCGAGACCGCCGCCGTCGTGCGCGAGAACGCCCACGAGGCCCTCGGAGAGCTCCGCGAGGTCCTCGGCCTGCTGCGCGACACCACCGCCACCGACGAGCAGTCGCGCCCCCAACCCACCTTCGCGCAGGTCGACGAGCTCCTCGACGGCACCCGCGCCGCCGGGTCCCCCGTCACGTTCGTGCTCGACCGCGTCGGCGAGGACGACCTGGCCCGCCTGCCCGCCTCGACCAGCCGGCACCTGTACCGCGTCGTGCAGGAGACCCTGACCAACGCCCGCAAGCACGCCCCCGGCGCACCCGTGCACGTCCGCCTGCACGGCGCCCCCGGCGAACGCATCGCCCTCGAGGTCACCAACCCCGTCCCCACCACAGCACCCACCACCGCCCTGCCCACCTCCGGCTGGGGCCTGACCGGCCTGGCCGAACGGCTGGACCTCACCGGTGGGCGTCTCGAGGCGGGACGGCAGCCGGACGGGACGTTCGTCGTGCGGGCGTCGCTGCCCTGGGTGGTGCCCGCCGAGGAGCCGGTCACGGAGTCGTCGGGCGTGTGACGCAGCCGCGCCCGTCGAGGACGACGACGAGGAGGACGGGCGCGGCTGCGGTTCAGGACGCCGGACGCGGTCCCGTCTGGACGATCCCGACGACCGCCCACGGCGGCAGGTCGAGGTCGATCTCCAGGACGCCGTCGTCCGACGCGGTCAGGGTGCGACGCAGCAGGTCGTCGGCTGCGGCCCGCAGCTCGGCGGTCTGCGGGAGCGTCAGGTTGATCGGCTCGCCCATCGCGTGCCAGGCCTCGGCCACGTTGCCGTGCTCCCAGTCGAGCTGGGCGACGTCGAACGTCGCCCCTGCGGGGAGCCCGGCGACCGTGTGGCGGACACGACGGTTCGGGCCGATCCCGGCCAGACCGCGCGCTGCGGCGTAGGTGTGCTGCGACCGGACGGACCGGCCGCCCATCTCGTCGGGGTAGTGGTGCAGGACGCCTGCGACGCGACCCGTAGCGCTGTCGCGCGTGAGGACGCCGTGCGGCAGGTCCGCGAGCACCTCGTCCCCGAGCTGCCCGAGCATCGCGAACGCGTGGAACGTCGGCTTGTGCAGACCCTGCTCGTTGACGAGCCCGAAACCGCCGTGGAACGGGCCCAGGCCCGCGCCGCCCTCCTCGAAGACGTCCGTGAACGTCCAGTACGAGATGGAGTCGGCGAGCTCGGCGCAGCGCAGGTAGGCCCGCGTAATGTACGTCGCGGCGAACAGCGTGTCGTGGGAGCGGTCACGGCTCGACGGCGACGTCGACCACTCGGTGATGTGGACCTCGGCGTCGGGGTACGGGCTGCTCGCGATGATGCTGCGCAGGAGGGTGAGGTCGTCGTACGTCGCGTCGACGTAGCGGCTGATCTCCTTGGCGCCGCCGCTGGGCGTGGCGGCGTAGTCGGTCGGGTACAGGTGCGCCGTGACGAAGTCGACGGGCAGGTCGCGCTCGGCGCACCACGCGATGAACTCCTCGATCCACACCGGGCGCCAGTCCAGGGCGTCGGGATCGGCGGCCTCGCCGGTGGCGATCGACGCGGTGCGGTCCTCGGTCTCGCCGGCGTAGCGGGCGTCGGGGACGAACACGCTGGTGGAGGGGCCGCCGACGAGCAGGCGCTCGTCGATCGCCTTGATCGCCCGGACGCTGGCCTCGTACAGCTCGAAGTACTGGGTGCGGGTGCCGGTCCAGAACATCGGGACGAGGTTCGGCTCGTTCCACACCTCGAACCGCCACTGGAGCACCTCGTCGATGCCGTACCGCTCGATCCAGTGCCGCACGGTCGCGGAGACGAGGTCGGCCCAGCGGCTCATGTCGTTCGGCGGGCTGCAGTGCGCCTTCCACCAGAACAGCGTCTCGGTCTGCGTGGCCAGGGCGCGCGGCATGAAGCCGAGCTCGACGAAGGGCCGCGCCCCGGTCGAGAGGATGAAGTCGAAGACCTTGTCGACGTAGCTGAACGTGTGGACCGGATCGACCAGGGGCGTCGGCGGCCCGAAGCCGCCGCCACCGCCGTCGTCGCCGCGGTACACGAACATGTCGTCGTGGTAGAGCCCGTGGAAGCGCACGTAGCGGGCGCCGAGCAGGTCGACGGCCTCCTGGAAGTGCGCCTGCCAGTCCGCGCGCAGCGCCTCGTTGGCACGGCCCGCGCCGACGCACTCGTTCCACACGTGGTGGAGCGTGCGGCCGACGGACGGCGACCCGTCGACCGTCAGCGGGCCGGTGCTGCCGCGGGGCGCGGCGTCCATGACGTCTCCTCGTCGAGCGTCGAAACTGTTTCGCAACGATTGCGTTGCGGGCGAGACTGTACGGGTGCCGTTCGGAGCGGTCAAGCCGACATCTCACGGCGTTGCAGGGACCCTCGCCCTTCCTCTAGGCTCGAAACAGTTTCGAGCAGGAGGTGCCACCGGTGGCCGGTCGTCCGTCGTCCCGACACGTCACGCTGGAGGACGTCGCGCGCCGCGCAGGGGTGTCCCGTGCAGCCGTCTCCAAGGCGCTCAACGGCCGGGACGACGTCGCCGCGGACACGCGCGCCCGGATCCTGGCGGCGGTGCGCGAGCTGGGCTACCGCCCCACCACCGAGCGCCGCGGCACCCCCCGCGGGCCGACGCTCGTCGCGGCCCTCGACGTGCTCGAGTCGCCCTACATGACGCACGTGCTCGGCGGCATCCTCACCGCCGCGACCGCCGCGGGCACCGACCTCGTCATCCGGCTCGCGCCCGACCGTGACGTGCGCGTCACGCGCGCCGCCGCTCGCGACTGGGTCGACGAGCAGCGCGCGGCCGGCGCGGTCGGCGTCGTCGGCCTCACCCTCGCGCAGCCCGACGCCCTGCTGCTCGCGGCGCACGAGGTCGGCCTGCCGTTCGTCATGGTCGACCCCGTCGACACCCAGGAGGCCCGCGTCGTGAGCATCGGCGCGACCAACTGGGCCGGCGGCCGCACCGCCACCGAGCACCTGCTGGACCTGGGGCACCGCCGCATCGCCTGGATCGGCGGACCCGACGGCTCGGTCGCCGCGCGCGAGCGCCTGCACGGCTACCGGGCCGCGCTGAACTCCGCCGGACTGGAGCCCGACCCCGCGCTCGTCCGCAGCGACGAGTTCGCCGTCGAGACCGGGATCCTGCACGCCCGCGACCTGCTGCAGCTGCCCGACCCTCCGACCGCGGTCGTCGCCGGGGACGACGAGATCGCCGTCGGGGTACTCGCCGCTGCCCAGGAGCTGGGCGTCGCCGTCCCCGGCCGGCTCAGCGTCGTGGGCTTCGACGACACCCCGCAGGCGAGCTGGACCAGCCCACGCCTGACGTCGGTGCACCAGCCGCTGGACGGCATGGGCCGCATGGCGGTGGAGACCGTGCTGAGCATGGCGGCAGGTCACGAGCCCGCGTCCTGGCACGTCCAGCTCGCCACCACGCTCGTGGTCCGGGAGTCGACCGCGCCCGCACCCTGAGGCCGTGCGAGCGCGCGCCCGGGCAGGCATGCTGCTGACGTGCCCGCGCGCACGCCGAACGGGGGTCGGTGACCGCGTGCCTGGGGCTCGTCGCGGCCGCGGCCCACGCGTACGCGCACGCCGTCCTCGCCCGGCGCGGCACGTGGGCCACCAACGACAAGCGGCTGCTGGCCGCGGCCGGCCTCGACGGGCTCGACCACGTCGTCGCCGGCGCCGGGCACGACGCCGCTTCCCTGGTGGCGACCGTCGACGAGGTGCGCCGCCGCGCCCGGGCGGCGCTCGACGCCTGACTCCGGGGGACCTTCGCGACCGGCACCCGCGTCCGCTTGCGCGTCACGGACCGCGACGTAGCGTGAACGTCAGGTCACGGAACGGCCGCTCGGCCCGCCCGACGTCACCGGCGAGCCAGCCCGGGACGTGACCGCCGCGACGCGGCGGGCGGCCGACCCACGACTGCGCTCAGGGGGCGACATGGACGACACCCGCACCACCGGGGCAGGCGACGGCGCCGCGCCCGTCGGCCCCGGCGGCGACGACGAGGCGGGCGCCGCCGCGCGCAAGGCGGACGCGCCCGCACCCGACGACCCCCGCAAGCCGAGCTCCCCCACCGAGCTGCGCAAGCCCTCGTGGGGGTACGTGCTGCGCACCACCGTCCGGGAGTTCATGGACGACCAGTGCACCGACCTCGCCGCCGCCCTGACGTACTACGCGGTCCTCGCGCTCGCCCCCGCCCTGCTGGCCGTGGTCTCGCTGCTGGGGCTCGTGTCCGACCCGGACGAGGCCGTCACCCGGATCACCGACCTCGCGACCGACGCCGGGGCCGGCTCCGCGGTCGAGACGCTCGAGCCGATCCTGCAGAACCTCGCCGACGCCCCGTCCGCCGGGCTCGCGCTCGTCGTGGGCCTCGTGGTCGCGCTGTGGTCGGCCTCCGGGTACGTGACCGCCTTCGGGCGGGGCATGAACCGCATCTACGAGGTCGACGAGGGCCGGCCGATCTGGAAGCTGCGGCCCGTGCTGCTCGTGCTCACCACGGTGCTCGTGCTCATCGCGGTGCTGGTCGTGGCGTTCCTCGTGCTGTCGGGCCCGGTCGCCGAGAGCGTCGGCCGCGCCGTCGGGCTCAGCGACACCGTCGTCAGCGTGTGGCAGGTCGCGAAGTGGCCGCTCGTGCTCGTGCTCGTCGTGACGGCCGTGGCGCTGCTCTACCACGGCACGCCGAACGTGCGGCAGCCGCGGTTCCGGTGGGTGAGCGTCGGCGCGCTGATCGCGATCGTCGTGTGGCTGCTCGCCTCGGCCGCCCTCGGGCTGTACGTGTCGCAGTTCGCGGACTACGGCGCGACGTACGGGTCGCTCGCCGGGGTGATCGTGCTGCTGCTGTGGCTGTGGATCTCGAACCTCGCGCTGCTGTTCGGCGCCGAGCTCGACGCCGAGCTCGAGCGCGGCCGCGAGCTGCAGGCCGGCATGGCGGCCGAGCGCACCATCCAGCTGCCGCCGCGCGACACCCGCGCGAGCGACAAGCGCCGCGCCCGGCTCGAGAAGGACGTCGAGCGCGGCCGGGAGCTGCGGGAGCGGGCCGCGGCGCGCAGCGAGTGAGCGGCCGGGCGGTCAGGTCAGGCGCGGCAGCACCTGGTCGCCGTCCAGCACGCCCCGGAACAGGTCGCCGTGCTCGGCCACCCGGTCCAGCACGGTGCGGACCGTGAACGCGTCGGGCCGCAGCCAGTCCGCGTCGAGCTCGTCCCACGAGATGGGTGCCGAGACCGGCGCGCCGGCGGACGCGCGCGGGCTGTACGGCGCGACGAGGGTCTTGTTGACCGCGTTCTGCGTGTAGTCCAGGCGCGCCTGGCCGCCGCGCTCGCTGACCTCCCAGCGCCAGCTGACGAGGTCGGGCACCACCTTGCCGACGGTCCGCGACAGCCGCTCGACCCACGCGCGCGTCTCGTCGAAGGTCAAGCCGACCGCGACCGGTACCCAGATCTGGATGCCGCGACGCCCCGTGAGCTTGGGGAACGCGCGGACACCCAGGTGCTCGAAGGCGTCGCGGTGCAGGCGGGCCAGCAGCACGACGTCCTCCCACGCCGTCGCCGTGCCCGGGTCGAGGTCGATGAGCGCGTACGTCGGGAGGTCGGGCGCGGAGGTGCGGGACGTCCACGCGTGCCACTCCAGGGCCCCGAAGTTGGCGGCCCACACCAGGGCGGCGGGCTCGTCGACGACGAGGTAGGTGGTCGACTCGCCGGGGTCGGCGTCAGGGCGGTCCCAGCGCGGCACCCAGTCCGGCGCGTGGTCCGGCAGCTGCTTGTGCCAGAAGCCGCGCGTGGCGGCACCCTGCGGGAAACGGTGCATGTTGAGCGCCCGCCCTGCCAGGTACGGCAGCGCCACGGGCGCGACGCACGCGGTGTAGCGCAACAGGTCACGCTTGGTGACCGGCGCCTCCCCGTCGCGCGCGGGGAACAGCACCTTGTCGAGGTTGGTGACCCGCAGGCGCCGCCCGTGCACGTCCCACGTCCCGCTCGCGCCCAGGTCGTCGAGCGCCGCGAGCTCGTCGTCCGTGGGCGGGGGCACGTCGGGCACCGGTGGGTGCAGGTCCACCTCCGCCTGCGCCGCGGGGACGCCCGAGCGCCAGATGTGGTCCGGGTGGGCCGCGACCTCGTCGTTCGTCCGCCCGGACACCACGGACGTGGGGTGGTCCTCGGCGTCCCAGCCCTCGACCGCGTGCTCGTCACGCTTGTGGAACATCAGCCACTGGTCCTTGCCGTCACCGCTGTCGCGGCGCACCAGCAGGAACTTGCCGCGCAGCCGCTCGCCGTGCAGCTCGGCGTGCAGCTGCCCGCCCGCGACCTCGGCCGCCGGGTCGTCGGACTTGTACGGGTGCCACGTGCCGCGGTCCCACACGATGACGTCGCCCCCGCCGTACTGCCCGTGCGGGATCACACCCTCGAACGCCTCGTACTCCAGCGGGTGGTCCTCGACGTGCACGGCCATGCGTCGCGCCGTCGGGTCCAGCGTCGGGCCCTTCGGCACGGCCCAGCTGACCAGGACGCCGTCGATCTCGAAGCGCACGTCGTAGTGCAGGCGACGCGCGCGGTGCCGCTGCACCACGAAGCGCCGCTCGGGGCCGCCGGTCGGTTCCGGGACCGCACCGGCCGGCTCGGCCGTGCGCGTGAAGTCGCGCATCGAGCGGTACGTGCCGAGGGCGTCCCGCCCGGACTGCTCGTCGGGCGGGACGTCCTCGGTCGTGGCGTCACTCCGCGGTGGCGTCAGGGTCCTCCTCCGGCTCGAAGCTGCTCGGCTCGCCGGTGTCCGTGCCGCCGACGCCGTCGTCGGACAGCTCGTCCGCGTCGGTGCTGCTGCCGGTGCGGCCGTCGTCGGTCTCGCTCACGGGGTGCCTCCTGGTGCGTCGGTGTCCCGCCAGCGTGCGACGGGCGACGACGGGCCGCAACCGCTCATCCTCCGGGGACACGCCGTGCGGCACCACATCCGGGCGCGCGGTCCGTCCCCGGTCAGGTCGCGACCGTCGGGTCACCCCAGGCGACGTCGACGGGCGGCGCTCGCCAGCGCACCACCGATCGTCAGCAGCCCGAGCGCCGCGGCCCCCAGGCCCAGGTTCGTGGCACCGGTGGTGGCCAGCGCCCACCCCCCGGACGCACCCGCACCGGTCGGCGTCGTCGTGGGGCTCGGCGTCACGCCGGGAAGGGTCGGGGTCGGGTGCGTGGTCGTCCGGCAGATCTCGGCGGGGTCCACCTCCGCCAGGGTCGTGACGAGCCCGGCGTCGCTGACGGAATCCTCGGTGATGCAGGGATCGGCGCCCGGCGCGGTGACGACGTTGGTCAGCACGTCCCCGTCGACGTCGTCGTCCACCCGCACGCTATAGCTCAGCGTCTGCTCGCTGACGAGCGTGCCGACGCGCCAGATCAGCTCGTCCCCGACCAGATCGGGATCGCCTGTGCTGGCCTGGATGCTGCCCGGGACGAGGGTCGCGGAGTTGAGCACCTCGGACAGGTCGTCGGTGACGACCACTCCTTCCACGGAGGCGTTCCCCACCGCTGTCGCGACGACCGTGTAGGTGATCGTGTCCCCGGGGCCGACTTCCTCGCCGGACGGCGGGTCGCTGATCTTGAAGGCGGTCCAGCGGGCGCCCGCCTGGCGGTCGGTGTTGGTGACGGTGCACGTCGTGGCGTCGCCCGCTGCCAGGTCCACGACGTCGCCGTCGAGCGCGACCGGGCCGTCCGCGTCCTCGCACTCCCAACCCTCCGAGGTGTACCCCTCGGGGCCGTCCAGCTCGGACAGGGTGTACCGGCCGGGCTCCACGGGGACGTCCGTCACGGTCGCGCCGCGCGTGGCACCCGAGACCGTCTCGGGTCCGGCTGCGCGCAGCGTCCAGTCCTCGGGGACGGCGGTGCCGCCCTGCTCGTTGAGGACGACCTTGACCAGCGTCAGCCGCGGGGCGTCGAAGGTGTTGACGATCGTGCAGGTCACGTCCTCCCCGTTGGTCACGGTGACCGTGCTGCCGGACAGCGAGCCGCCCTCGCAGCTCCACGCGCCGGCGGTGTAGTCCGCCGGGCCGTCGGCCTCCGACAGCGCGTACGCGCCCGCGTTCACCTCGGCACCGGTGACGGCATCGCTGCCGCTGGTCCCCGTGACCGTGGTCGGTCCGGCTGCCGTCAGCGTCCAGTCGGCGGGCTCGGCGGTCCCGCCGTGGTCGTTCCCGACGTCCTTCGTCAGCGTGAGCGTCGCGGGCTGGTCCTCGTTGAGGACGGAGCACGCCACGTCCTGCCCGGTGCCGACGGACACCGTGCTGTTCTCGTCGACCGGGACCTCGCCCTGCTCGGTGGAGCAGGTCCAGTCACCGGCCGTGTACCCGGGCAGGTCGCCCTCCGACAGGACGTAGTCGCCGACCGTGACGGGCACCGTGGTGATCTCGTCGTCGCCCGTGAGGCCCGTGTGGGTCTCGGCGGGCCCCGTCGCGGTGAGCACCACGTCGCGCGGCTGTGCCGTGCCGCCGTCGTCGTTGTTGACGAGCTTGGCGAGCGTCAGCGTGGCCGGGAGGGCCGTGTTCGTGATCGAGCACGTCACGTCCGCGCCGTTGGCGAGGGTGACCGACCCCTGGTCGACGGTCACGGGGTCACCGTTGGCCGCCTCACAGGTCCAGGTCCCCGCGTCGAACCCGTCGACGAACGACTCCGACAGGGCGTACGTCCCGGCGAAGACCTCCACGGCCGTCACGCCGTCGGCGCCGTTGCCCTCGACGATCTGCTGACCCTCGATGCCCTCCGGCGCGGCCCGCACGGTCCAGTCGGCGGGTGTCTGCGTCGCACCGGTGGTCCCGGCGTCGACGACCTTGCGCAACGTCAGCAGCGCCGGCTGGTCCGTGTTGACGATCGTGCAGGTCACGTTCTGGCCGAGCTCGATCGTCACGGCACCGTCGGCCACCGGCACGGCAGCCTCGTCGGTCGCGCACGCCCAGTCACCGGCCGCGTAGCCGGCCGGTCCGGACTCCGACAGCGTGTAGCTGCCGATCGCCACGGTCGCGTCGGTGACCGCCGCGTCCCCGGTCACGCCGCTGAGCCCGGCAGTCGGGCCGGTCGCCGTCAGCGTCCAGTCGGCGACCGTCGCCGTGCCGCCCGCATCGTTCACGACCTGCTTGACCAGCGTCAACGTCGACGGCTGGGCGGTGTTCGTGATGGTGCAGGTGACGTCCGCACCGTTGTCGAGCGTCACCACGCCGTCGGCGACGCCGACCGCCGTGCCGTCGGCCGTCGCGCACACCCACGCGCCCGCACCGAACCCGGCGACGGTCGACTCCGACAGCGCGTACCCACCGGCGAAGACCGCCTCGGCCGTCACGCCGTCCTCGCCGTCCCCGGACACCGGGTTCTGCCCGGTGATCCCCTGCGGGGCGGCCGTCAGCGTCCAGTCGGCGGGCGTCTGCGTCGCCCCGGTCGTGCCGGCCTCGACGACCTTGCGCAGCGTCAGCAGCGCCGGCTGGTCCGTGTTGACGATCGTGCACGTCACGTTCTGGCCGACTCCGATCGTCACCGCACCGTCGGCCACCGGCACGGCAGCCTCGTCGGTCGCGCACGCCCAGTCACCGGCCGCGTACCCGGCCGGTCCGGACTCCGACAGCGTGTAGCTGCCGATCGCCACGGTCGCGTCGGTGACCGCCGCGTCCCCTGTCACGCCGCTGAGCCCGGCAGTCGGGCCGGTCGCCGTCAGCGTCCAGTCGGCGACCGTCGCCGTGCCGCCCGCGTCGTTCACGACCTGCTTGACCAGCGTCAACGTCGACGGCTGGGCGGTGTTCGCGATGGTGCACGTGACGTCCGCACCGTTGTCGAGCGTCACCACGCCGTCGGCGACGCCAACCGCCGTGCCGTCGGCGGTCGCGCACACCCACGCGCCCGCACCGAACCCGGCGACGGTCGACTCCGACAGCGCGTACCCACCGGCGAAGACGGCCACGGCCGTCACGCCGTCCTCGCCGTCCCCGGACACCGGGTCCTGCCCGGTGATCCCCTGCGGGGTGGCCGTCAGCGTCCAGTCAGCCGGGGTCTGCGTCGCCCCGGTCGTGCCGGCCTCGACGACCTTGCGCAACGTCAGGAGCGCCGGCTGGTCCGTGTTGACGATCGTGCACGTCACGTTCTGGCCGACTCCGATCGTCACCGCACCGTCGGTCACCGGCACGGCAGCCTCGTCGGTCGCGCACGCCCAGTCACCGGCCGCGTACCCGGCCGGTCCGGACTCCGACAGCGTGTAGCTGCCGATCGCCACGGTCGCGTCGGTGACCGCCGCGTCCCCTGTCACGCCGCTGAGCCCGGCGGTGGGGCCGGTCGCCGTCAGCGTCCAGTCGGCGACCGTCGCCGTGCCGCCCGCGTCGTTCACGACCTGCTTGACCAGCGTCAACGTCGACGGCTGGGCGGTGTTCGTGATGGTGCACGTGACGTCCGCACCGCCGACCAGGTCCACGACGTCATCGGTCACGGTGACGGCGGTCCCGTCGGCCGTCGCACAGGCCCACGTCCCCGCGGCGAAGCCCGCGACCGTGGACTCCGAGAGCTGGTACCCGCCCGGGAGCACCTGCACGGCGGTGACGCCGTCCGCACCGTTCCCGGAGACAGGGCCCTGCCCCGCGACGCCCTGCGGCGTCGCCGTCAGGGTCCAGTCGGCCGGGGTCTGCGTGGCCCCGGTGGCACCGGCCTCGACCACCTTGCGCAGCGTGAGGGTCGCCGGCTCGTCGTCGTTGACGAAGACGCAGACGGCGGTCTCCCCCGCCGGAACGGTGATCTCCGTGAGCACCTGCTCCGTGCCGCTGACGGTGCAGCGGATCTCGGTGAGCGTGTACCCGTCGGGGCCGGTCTCGCTCAGCGCGTACGGGTGCCCGGGCCGGATCTCGTTCACCTGGGCGTTCTCCGGCGTCGCCCCGGTGACCTCGACGTCCGTGAGTCCCGCGACCGCCGGCGTCGCGCTCGGCACTGCCCGCAGCGTGAAGTCCGACACCACGGCCGTGCCGCCGGAGTCGTTCACGACCTCCTTCTCCAGCACGATCTGCGCGGTGCGGTTGGTCGCCGCGCAGCTCACCCGCGTGGCCAGCGGCACGCTGACACCACCGTTGAGGCCGTCGTTGAAGCCGGGGACCGTGGTCCCGTCGGCGGCCACGCGCACGCAGTTCCACGAGCCGGTCGACAGCGGGTTCGACTCCAGGCTCGTCCGCTGGTCGTCCTGCAGGTACGTCGCGGGGCCGTTCGACTCCGCGAGCTGGTAGACGACGTCGGCGGTGACCACCTGGTCGGTCACGGGGGCGCTGCCGGCCTGACCGGTCGGGCCGGGCAGCTGCCCCGCAGGGGTGTCGGGCCCGGGCAGCGCGGACAGGGTCCACAGGCTCGCGTCGGCGGAGCCGACCACGTCCTTGGCGAGCGTCAGACGCGACTCGCAGACGATGGTGTTGCGGACCGTGTAGGAGTTGGCGCCCTCGTGCAGGGTCGCCTGGTAGCCGGCGGCAGGCACGTCCACCGGCGTCTGGGGCTGACCGTCGACCGCGACGAGCTCGGCGGCCTCGACCTGGCACAGGTCGGGGTCGACGTCCGGGGCGACGAGGATGATCTCCTCGGCGAACGTGACGGACTCGCCCTCCACGTACCCGGTGCGCGTCACGTGCCAGGACTGCGGCGTCGCGGCGGCGTCCTGCGGCCCGGTGAGCGTGAGCTGCGACGTGAGCCCCGACAGCTGGTTGCCCTCCGGGACCGGAGCCGCGCCGTTGACCACCCACTCCTTGTCGACGGTGACCGACGCGGACGCGGCCTCCTGGTTGTAGACCGTGCAGCTCACGGCTGCGGTGCTCGGCACGTCGACGCTGAACCCGGACGGCTCGGCGTTGGTGGCAGGTACCGGTTCCCCGGTGTCGAGGTTGGTGCAGACGGCGTTGACACCCTCGACGGGGAAGAGGGTCGTGCCGGCCCGCGGCTGCTCCTGGACCGCGATCGTCCCGGCCGTCACCCCACCCTCGTAGGTGACGGGGAAGCTGACCGCGCTGCTCGCGTCCGTCGTCGCGCTCGGCGTCGCCAGCGAGACGCCGGGGCTGGCGGTCGACGCGTCGAAGGTCCACCCGGCGCCGCCGGGTGTCGCACTCGCGATGTCACCGTCGGAACCGACCAGCTGCTTGACCACCGACAGGGACCCGGCGCAGTCGCCGAGCGCGAGCTGGCGCAGAGCCTGGCCCACGACCGTGTAGTCGGCGACCTGGTAGTAGTCGGCGACCGACGAGTTCGACCCGTCGTAGGCCGTGGGACCCGAGATCGCCGCGAGGTTGCGAGCCGTGGCGGCGTCACCCACGCCGGCGCCCACACCGACGGCCAGCACGCGGGTGCCCTCGTTCTTCACCTCGTTGGCCGAGAAGATCCCGTTCTCCATCTCGCGCAGGCGCGTGAAGTTGCCCGGCCCCTGCGACGGCTGCGAGTACAGCGTGGGGTCGCCGTCGGTGATGACGACCGCCAGGTCGTACGCCCCGGTGGCCTCGGCCACGGCGGCGAGCCCCCGGTCCCAGTTCGTGCCACCGCCTGCGGTCCACGAGGCGTAGCGGGACTTGAACTGATCCGCACCTGCCTGCGTCGAGACCTCGACCACGCCGGGGTAGTTCTGCGTCGCGCCCTCGGCAGGGGTCACCGTGGAGAAGGAGAACAGCGCCATCCCCGACGGTGTGCCGACGAGCGAGTCGACGAACGTGTCCGCCGCGGCCTTCAGGTCGACGAGCTGCGAGGACGTCACCGACCCCGACAGGTCGAGGACGAGCGCCACGTTGATCCCGCACTGCTGCAACGGGGCCGGGTTGACGCGGGACTGCTGCCACGTGCCGCCCGACGCGGTCCGGGTCGTGCTGCCCGTCCCCACCATGAAGTCGGACTGGGAGGTGTACGTGGTGCCGGCCCGCAGGTAGCGCCCGGTGCGGAACTGGTACGCGGTCACCTGCGACCCGCTGCCGTCGCCGTTGCCCGTGCGCAGGGCGTCGTTCGCGGTGAACCCCTCGGGCACTCCGGTCTGCACCACCCAGAACCGACGGTCGCAGTTGGCCCCGCTGGTCGCCGTGCAGCCCCGCGGGCCGGCCTGGGTGTCGGGCACGACGAAGCTGCAGTCCCCGTCGGCGTCGGAGACGCAGGTGGCCCAGTCGGCCGCGACCGGTGTGGTCGGCGCCGTGGTCCCGTCGTAGAGCTGCAGCGTGACGCCTGCGAGGCCGGTGACACCGGTCGTGCCCGCACGGTCCGCGCCGACGCGGACCGTGATGACGGCCTCGTTCCCGGTCGGGGTGGGGACCTCCAACGGCACAGCCGCCGGGCCGCTCCCCTGGGCCGTGGTCACGCCGGTGAGGCTGAGAAGCATCATCACCGACCCGAGCACGGCCCCGACTCGACGCAGGCGTCGCCAGCTGGTCCCCATTGCGTCCCCCCGGTCGCTCAGGCACGACGCCTTCGAGGGCGCGATTCCGACAGTACGCCCGGATCGGGAAAAGCGGCACCCGGAACGAACCGGGCACCCTCGGAACCCGCCCCGGATGCGTCCGGTCCGCCGGGCGCCCAGGATCGGGTGACGAGCAACCGAGGCGGAGGCGCGCGATGACGACGGTGGCGGACGGGATCGTGGAGCGCCTGCAGGAGTGGGGCGTCGAGCGGGTCTTCGGCTATGCCGGTGACGGCATCGACCCGCTCCTGGCGGCGCTGGCCAGGTCCGGCGGCGCCGTCGAGCTCGTCACCGCGCGGCACGAGGAGATGGCGGCGTTCATGGCCACGGGGCACGCCAAGTACTCCGGCGGCGTGGGCGTGTGCCTCGCGACCCAGGGCCCCGGCGCGGTGCACCTGCTCAACGGCCTGTACGACGCGAAGCTCGACCGCACGCCGGTCGTGGCGATCGTCGGCCAGGTGGCGACGACCGCGCTGGGCACCGGGTACCTGCAGGAGGTCGACCTGCCGGTGCTGCTCAAGGACGTGTGCGCGCAGTACGTGCAGACCGTCACGACGCCCGAGCAGCTGCCCGCCGTCCTCGACGCCGCGCTGCGCACCGCCCTGGCGACCTCGAGCCCCACGTGCGTGATCGTGCCGCACGACGTCCAGCAGGCCGACCAGCCCGAGCCGCAGCAGGCGCACGGCCTGGTGCACACGTCCCCCGCGGTCTCCCGCACCGTCGGCGTGCCGCCCGCCGAGGACCTCGACCACGCCGCTCGGCTGCTCGCCGCCGGCGAGCGCGTCGTCGTCCTCGCGGGACGCGGCGCACGCGGCGCCACCCGGCAGGTCCTGGAGGTCGTCGAGCGGCTGGGGGCCGGACTCGTCACGTCGCTGCTCGGCAAGCCGCTGTTCGACGAGGGCCTGCCCGTGCACGCCGGGGTCATGGGCCACCTCGGCACCACGGCGTCCGCCGACCTCCTGGCGCGCTGCGACACGCTGCTGATCGTCGGCAGCAGCGACCCGTGGACGGAGTTCTACCCGCCGCTCGGGCAGGCGACGGCCGTGCAGGTCGACGTCGCCGCGCGCAACCTCGGCGCCAAGTACCCGGTGCAGGCGCCGCTGGCCGGTGACGCCGCCGCGACGCTCGACGCACTCCTGCCCCGGCTGCCGCAGCGCTCGGGCCCGTGGCGTGCGGAGGTCACCCAGGCCGTCGCCTCGTGGCACCACATCGCGGCCGAGCGCATCGCCACCCCCGCCGAGCCGCTGAACCCCCAGCTCCTGCTGCACGAGCTGTCCGAGCACCTGCCCGCCGACGCGCAGGTCGCCGTCGACGTGGGTTCGGTGACGTACTGGTACGCGCGGTACCTACGGCTGCCGCCGGGCGTCCCGGCGCACCTGTCGAGCACCCTGGCCTCGATGGGCTCCGCGATGCCCTACGGGATCGCCGCCAAGCTGCTGCACCCCGACCGGCCCGTCGTCGCGCTGGCGGGTGACGGCGCGATGCTGATGAACGGCATCAACGAGCTCGTCACCGTCGCGCACCGCTGGCGCGACTGGGCGGACCCGCGGTTCGTCGTCCTCGTGCTCGACAACGGCGACCTCGCCGAGGTCACGTGGGAGCAGCGCGAGATGGAGGGCGACCCGCGGTTCGACGTCTCGCAGGACGTCCCGGCGTTCCCGTACGCGGACTACGCCGAGCTGCTGGGCCTGGCCGCCGTCCGCGTGTCACGCCCGCAGGACGTCACCGAGGCCTGGCGCACGGCCTGGGCCGCCCGGCGGCCGTGCGTCGTGCACGCCGTGGTGGACCGCGACACCCCCCTGCTGCCGCCACGGGCCCAGGCCTCGCAGATCGAGCAGATGCGCCGCGGCCTGGCGCAGGAGCCGCTCCCGGAGAACGCGCTGCGTCAGCTCGACGCACAGCGGGCGGGCGAGCGCGCGGACGACCCGACGGGTCTGTCCCGCGAGCACGACGCGTGAACGCGACGGACCCTCCGTCGCCGGATGAAGGAGGAACGATGAGCGAGAACCCCGGTCCCGCGTCCCCCGGGACGCCGACGCACGGCGACGGGCAGGAGCACGCGCCCACAGGCACCGGCCCCAACGAGGCCGATGTCAACCAGGACCCGGTCGACACGTCCGCCGAGGAGCCCGACGAGGAGGGACGCTCCGACGCGGGGTGACCGCGCCGCGTCGCTGACCCGCTCAGTCGTCGGCGACGACGCCCTGCCGCTCGAGCTCGGCCAGATGGTCCTGCATGTGCTGCAGGACCTCCGGGGCGTGCGGCGTCCACTCGACGACCTCGTCGACAACGCGCACGGGCTCGCGCGTGCGGTACGAGCGCGTCGGGTTGCCGGGGAACCGCTGGTCGGTGAGGTTCGGGTCGTCCTCGATCGGGCCCGTCGGCTCGACGCGGTAGATGCGCCCGGGTCCCTCGCCGGCCGCGAGCTCGGCACCCCACGTCGCGGCGTCGAGCGTCGCCGTGAGGTAGACGTGGTTCGCTGCGCGCTCGGCAAAGTTCGACCGGCGGCCGGGCACGAGCAGGTCCCCGACCGCGAGGTCCGCCTTCGTGCCGTGGAAGAACGGGCCGTCGTCGTCGACGGCTGACGGGCGGTGATCGGCCATCCGTGGGCTCCTCGGGGTGCGGGCGGGCTGGACGACGGCGTCCACGCTACTGCGGCGGGTCGGCGCGCTCCAGCACGAAGACGTACGGCTGCGGGTCGTCCCGCACGTCCATGACACCCAGGGCGGTGCGGTCGTCGACGCGGCGGAACACGTCGATCACCGGCAGCCGGTCGTAGACCATCGCGGCGCTCGTCACGCCGCGGTGCTCGACCTGGCGCAGCCGGGCCTGCGGCCGCGTCGTCGTGATGACGGGGCGGACGGCGCGGAAGGCCGCCGCCGCGAGCCCGTGCGGCACGGCGGGGGCGACCCGAAGGGCGGCCCCCATGGGCAACCACGCCGGCGTGATGCTCACGAGCCGACCCTGCGGCCCCTGGAACACCAGCGGGTGGACGTCCTCGGACGAGCGCATCACCTTGCCGTGCCAGCCGAGCCGCTCCAGCAGCCCGTCGAACGGGTGACCGGTCGGCAGCCCGCGGCCCGCCCAGCGGCCGAGCAGGTCACCGACGGTCAGCGGCGGCAGGTCGTCGAACAGCGCCAGAGCCGCCTCGGGCGTCGTCCCCCGCTCCAGGGTGCGCAGGCGGCGCACGGCGTCGGACGGCTCGATCGGCATGCTGCGGCACCTCCCCGGCGGTGCTGGCAACTTACGCCGTCCTGCGGTCCGCTGCGCGAGCAGGTAGAAGGGAAGCGTGAGCACTCCGCTCGAGGACTACGCGCTGCTGTCCAACCTGTCCACCGGGCCGTTGGTGTCGCGCGACGGCAGCGTGGACTGGCTCTGCCTGCCGCGTTACGACTCCCCCGCGGTCTTCTCGGCGTTGCTGGGCGGGCCCGACGACGGGCGCTGGCGCCTGTCGGCGGTGGACGGCGAGGTCGTCGAGTGGCGGTACCTGCCCCACACGTTCGTCCTGGAGACGACGTGGCGCACGCCGACCGGTCGAGCGCGGGTGACGGACTTCCTGCCGATCGTCACCGACCGCAGCGACCTCGTGCGCCGCGTCGAGTGCCTCGAGGGCACGGTCGAGATCGAGCACGACCTGCGCCTGCGATTCGACTACGCCCGCGCGATCCCGTGGGTGCGCGTCGTGGACCACGCGGGCGAACGGGCGCTGCTGTCCCTCGCCGGCCCGGAAGGACTGGTCCTCAACGGTCCGCTGCTGGCGTCGGCCAAGGGGCACGAAGCCGTGCGCCAGGAGGACCGCGCCCGAGGGACCGAGCGGCGCGACCCGAAGCACCGGGCGGCCCACGGCGGCGGTGCGCGCACGCCCCGGCTGACGGCCCGGTTCGGCATGACGGCGGGCCAGTCGCTGGCGTGGAGCCTGACGGCGGTCCCGTCGTACGAGGAGCCACCCGAGCCGCTGGACGCGGTCCAGTCGCTGGCCGAGACGATCGCCTTCTGGACGAGCTGGTCGTCACGCGTCACGGTGCGCACGGACTACGGCCCGCTGGTCGTGCGCTCGTTCCTGGTGCTGCGCGCGCTGACGCACAAGCGCACCGGGGGCGTCATCGCCGCCCCCACCACGTCGTTGCCCGAGGACCCGGGAGGCAGCCGCAACTGGGACTACCGGTACGTGTGGCTGCGGGACAACGCCCTGATGATCGAGGTCGTCGTGACCTACGGGCATGCGCAGCGCGCAGGCGTGTGGCGTGACTGGCTCCTGCGGGCGATCGCGGGCGACACCGACGACGTCCGGGTCCTCTACGGCCTCGCAGGCGAGCGCGAGCTCACGGAGAAGACCCTCGACCACCTGGCCGGCTACGAGGGCTCCCGGCCGGTGCGCATCGGCAACGACGCGGCCCAGCAGTACCAGGCCGACGTGGTGGGCGAGGTCATGATCGCGCTCGCGCTGCTCCGCGACCAGGGCGTCGCGGAGAACGAGTACTCGTGGGGTCTGCAGAGGGGCCTGCTGCGGTTCTGCGAGACCAACTTCGACCGCAAGGACTACGGCATCTGGGAGACCCGGGGCGAGCCCCGCCACTTCACCCACGGGCGCGTGATGATGTGGGCGGCGTTCGACCGTGGCGTCCGGGCGGTCGAGAACCACGGCCTGGCCGGCCCCGTCGACCGGTGGCGCCAGCTGCGGGACTGGCTCCGTCAGGAGATCGACGAGAACGGGTACGACCCGGCCCTCGGCAGCTTCACCCAGACCTACGGCCGGCCCGAGGTCGACGCGTCCCTGCTGCAGCTGCCGCACACGGGCTACCTCGCGCCCGACGACCCGCGCATGCTCGGCACCGTCGCGCGCATCGAGTCCGAGCTGCGCGACGAGCACGGGCTCGTGCACCGCTACCGCACGGACACCGGCATGGACGGTCTCGCCGGCGACGAGCACCCGTTCCTCATCTGCAACTTCTGGCTCGTCGAGCAGTACGCGCGCAGCGGCCGGCTCGACGACGCGCGGGCGCTCATGGACCAGCTCGTCGGTTACGCGAACGACCTGGGCCTGCTCAGCGAGGAGTACGACACGGGTGCCGGGCGGCTCATCGGCAACTTCCCGCAGGCGTTCAGCCACCTGGGCCTGATCCGTGCGGCGGACGCCATCGCGGCGGGGAACAGGCGCCGATGACGGGTGTCTGCCGGGCGGACGCGAGACCGTCATGAGGGTGTGCGGCCACCACGGCCCACCGTCGACCGGCACCGTGCCGGCGCGGGGCGACGACACGACCGTCCGAGGAGGACGCCATGCGCTACACGATCCTGCTGCACTACCCCGAGATGACGCCCGAGTCGATGGGCGAGGACGCGTGGGCCGAGGGTGAGCGCGAGTTCACCGCCTACGCCGCGACGTTGCAGGCCGCCGGCGCCCTGATCGGCGCCGAGGTGCTGCAGCCGTCGTCGAGCACGACCACGCTGCGCACGGTCGACGGCGTGCTGCAGGTGCAGGACGGGCCCTTCGCGGACACCAAGGAGCAGCTCGGCGGCACGTTCGTCGTCGACGTCCCCGACCTCGACGCGGCGATCGAGCTCGCCCGCCGGGCCCCGGGGGTCTCGTGGGGAGCCGTCGAGGTGCGTCCCGGCGCGCTGTACACCGTGGACGGCGTCTGGACACCCAACGCGTGAGCGCCGCACGGGCGCGGGCGGCCGCCGAGCGCGCCGCCCGCGACTCGTACGGCCGGCTCGTCGCGCTGCTCGCGGCGCAGTCCGGGGACCTCGCGCTGGCCGAGGACGCCCTCGCGGACGCGTTCGAGCAGGCACTGACGCGGTGGCCGGACGACGGCGTGCCGCGCACCCCCGACGCCTGGCTGCTGACCGTGGCCCGCAACCGCATCCGTGACGTGTGGCGCTCGGCGGCGCACCGCCGCACGGCCGCGCTCCCCGACGACGCCGCGAGCGCCGGCCTGCTCCACGAGGACCCGCTGGCGGACGTCGACCCGGCGGCCATCCCGGATCGTCGCCTCGCGCTGCTGTTCGTGTGCGCGCACCCCGCCATCGCGCCGGACGCCCGCACGCCGCTGATGCTGCAGACGGTGCTCGGGCTGGGCTCGGCGCAGGTCGCCACCGCGTTCGCGGTGTCACCGGCGGCGATGCAGCAGCGCCTCGTGCGGGCCAAGCGCAGGATCGCCCGGGCCCGGGTCCCGTTCACCGTCCCGGATCGCTCCGCCATGGCCGAGCGCCTGCCGCCCGTGCTGGAGGCGGTCTACGCCTGCGCCGCGGTGACCTGGCGGCAGGGCGCGCACGACCTCGCGGGTGAGGCCCGGCACCTGGCGCTGGTGCTCGCGGCTCTGCTGGGCGACGAGCCCGAGGCGTGGTCGCTCGCGGCGCTCGTGACCCTCTCGCTCGCCCGCCGCCAGCCACCGGGTGCGTTCGTGCCGCTCGACGAGCAGGACCCCGCGACGTGGGACGCGGACCTCC
The DNA here is from genome assembly GCF_024508315.1 of Cellulomonas xiejunii. Classification (NCBI taxonomy): domain Bacteria; kingdom Bacillati; phylum Actinomycetota; class Actinomycetes; order Micrococcales; family Cellulomonadaceae; genus Cellulomonas; species Cellulomonas xiejunii. The sequence continues at coordinate 873,679 of NZ_CP101987.1, read as the reverse complement.
TCGCGGAGGGCGAGGCGCTGCTGCGGCGCGCGCAGCGGCCCGCAGTGCCCGGGCGGTTCCGCCTGGAGGCGGCGATCCAGGCGGTGCACGCCGACCGGCGTCGGACCGGCCGCACCGACTGGGCGGCGCGGCGCACCCTCTACGTCGCGCTCGACGCGGTCGCGCCGAGCCTGGGCGGGCGGGTCGCGCTGGCGGCGGTGGTCGGCCGGCTCCAGGGCGCGGACGCGGGCCTGGCCGCGCTGCCGCCCGAGCCGTCGCCCGCGTTCCAGCCGTGGTGGGCGACCCGCGCCGACCTGCTGGCCCGGGCCGGGCACGGGGTGCCGGCGGCCGCGGCCTTCCGACGGGCGGCGGAGCTGGCGGACGACCCCGACGTGCGCGCGTACCTCACCGCTCGGGCGGCGGCGCAGCGCGGCACGTGACGCGCGCGACGGCGCCTCAGGCCACTGTGAGCACCGTGCCGGGGGGCACCTTGTCCCACAGCAGGTCCAGCACCTCCTCGCTCACCCGGATGCACCCGTTGGAGATCGGCCCGGAGGCCGCGAACGGGCTCGTGTGGATCGCGGTGGCCGACGTCCCCGTCGCCCCGTCGTAGACGTCGATGGTCTCGCTCTGGCTGGACAGCAGCAGCACGCGCGGCGTGGGCGTGCCGGGCTGCTCCCACTGCGACCCGACGACGAACTGCGGCACGGCCGGCGTCGGGGTCCCCGGCGCCCCGACGGCCCTCACGGGGACCGTGCTGGTCGTGGTGCCGTCGTCGATCGTGAGGGTCAGCGCCGCGAGGTCCAGGTGCAGCCGCCAGTCCGTCCCCAGCGGCGCGGTGTCGTCCGCGCGGATCCACACGCTGCGCCCGTTCACCTGCGACACGTCCTGGCTGGGCAGCGCGCTGCGTGTCGCGACGAGCACCCGCAGCCATCCCCCGCGCTGGTCGATCACGGGCAGCACGGTCGCCACGTCGAGCGTCACGGCGGGCACGGTGGCGACCGGCGTGCCGTACGGCGCGTCGTACCCGGCGGTGTCACGCAGGACGGACGCGGTCTGCCAGGTGCCGAGCGCGGGGTCGTCGTTGCGGCGCTGCTCGAGGCCGTCCGTGCCGGGCAGCCCGGGGACGAGGTTGCGGGGCTCGGCGACCGGCAAGCTCGACAGGTCGACGGGCGCGAGCGTCGGGGGTGCGGGGACAGCCGCCTTGGGAGCGTCGACGGGCGCGCGGACGACGACGGTCTCGGGGGGCGTCGGCGTGCAGCCGGCGACCACGACCGCCCCCAGCACCGCAGCGACCGTCAACCGGGTCCATCTGCGCGTCCTCACGCCACCATGGTGGGGGATGCCGGTCGACACTGGAACGATGGGAACCCAGAGCAGCAGCGGGTGGCGCCCGCGGACCGCACCGCCGGGCGGCCGTACCGCGACCGTGCCCGGCCCGGGCCAGGAGTCCGTGTGGGACTACCCGCGCCCGCCGGCGGTGGTGCCGAGCGACGAGCACGTCCGGGTGGTCCTCGGCGCGACGGTCGTCGCCGACACCCGCCGGGCGGTGCGCGTCCTGGAGACCCTCGCACCCGCCGACGTACTACCTCCCGCTCGCCGACGTGGCCGAGGGCGCGCTGGTACCCGCCGAGGGGCCGACGACGTTCTGCGAGTTCAAGGGCCGCGCCGTCTACTACGACGTGGTCGGGACCGACGACATGGGCCGCCGCGTCGTCCGGCCACGGGCCGCCTGGGGCTACCCGCACCCCGCACCCGGGTACGAGGCCCTCGCGGACCACGTCGCCCTCTACCCCGACGGGCTGACCTGCACCGTCGACGGCGAGCGGGTCCAGCCCCAGGAGGGCGACTTCTACGGCGGGTGGCGCACCAGCCGGGTCGTCGGGCCGTTCAAGGGCGGCAGCGGCACGCGAGGCTGGTGACCTCAGACCACTGCGTCGCCCGCCAGCGCGTCGGTGAGCAGCCCCACCAGCGCGTCGAGCTGCACGTCCGACGACCCCTGCGAGTCCTCCTCGCTCGCACCGTCCAGCGCCCGGGCGGCCAGCCCGGACTTGCTGTCGATGAGCTCGGCGATCCGGGCGTCGATGGTCTGCGCCGCGATGATGCGCCACGCGGTGACCGGCTCGTCCTGGCCGATCCGGTGGATCCGGTCGATCGCCTGCGTCTGCTCGGCGTCGGTCCATGACAGCTCGGCCAGCACGAGGTTGGACGCGACCTGCAGGTTCAGCCCGACGCCGGCGGCCATGAGGGAGCACACCGCGATCGAGACCTCGGGGTCCTCGACGAACGCCTTGACGTTCTTGGCGCGCGTCCGCGGCGTCTGGTCGCCGCGGATCGAGGCGTAGCGGATGCCGCGTTCCGCGAACGTCTTCTCGGCGTGGTCCATGACGTCGATGTGCTTGGCGAAGAACACGACCTTGCCGACGTTGCGGGCGAGCTGTGCGGCGTAGTCCGCGGCCAGCCCGGCCTTGGCCTGGCCGATGCGGCGGACCATCGTGAAGACGTTCTCGCCACCCGCCTTCGAGCTGGAGTCCTTGAGCTCGGAGGCGGCGACGCGACGTGCGAGGTCCAGGTCGACGCCGTCGACGGCGGTGTCGCCCCCGCGTGCCTCGAGCGCGGCCCGGTAGCGGCTGACCAGCCGCTGGGCGAGCACGGCCTCGGCGGCGCGGATCGAGCGCCCGACGGCGCCGTCGAGCTCGACGGGCAGGTCCGCGACGCGGCGCGCCGGGATGTCGGCGACCACGTCGGCCTTGCGGCGACGCACGATGCCCATGTCGATGACCGCGGCGCGCGCCGCGGCGGAGAACCCGCGGTCGGCCGGGGTCAGGCCCGTGTCCTCGAGCGCCGTCATCAGCGCACCCAGCGGCTTGGTCTCGTCGATCCAGCCGAGGAACTGCCAGATGGCGCGGAAGTCCTCGATGTCGTTGATCAGCGGCGTGCCGGTCAGCGCCATCAGCAACGGCCGCGCCATGCGGGCGCGGATCCGCTCGGACAGCGCCAGGACGTGCTTGGAGCGCTGCGAGCTCGTGTTCTTGATGAAGTGCGCCTCGTCGACGACCATCCCGCGGAAGCCGTGGTCGCCGAGCCACCCGACGTGCCGGTCGAGGATGTCGTAGTTGACGATGACGACGTCCGCGAACGCGTCGACGTCGTCACCGTCGCCGTGGACGACCGTGGCCCGCCGCAGCGGGACCCACAGCCCGACCTCGTGCGCCCAGTTCGTCTTCACCACGTTGGGGACGACGACGAGGAGGGGGAACGCGTCGGCGGCCTGGGCGGCGAGCAGCGCCTGGGCCGTCTTGCCGAGCCCGGGCTCGTCGGCGAGCAGGAACGTGCGGTGGCCGCGGACGGCGGCCGCGACGACCTGCGCCTGGTGCGGCATGAGCTCGCGGCCGGGGGGCGTGGGCACGAAGCGCGGCTCGGGGAGTGCCATGCACGCGGGTGCGCCCGGGGTGGCGTCCTCGAAGGAGCTGAAGAGCGGTTCGAGCAGCTCCCAGCCGGCGAGCCGACGGGGCCGTGCGACCACCCGCTGGGCCGCCGCCTCGAAGTCGGGGGCGAGGAACGGGTTCGCCAGCCGACGCGAGATCACGGACTGCGGCACCACCCGCTTCTCCACGCCGGGGACGGGCGGCGGCGGCGGGGCGGGCTCGGGCTCCTCGGGCGGCTCCAGGCCCCCGGCGCGCATCACGGTGGCCTTGTACGCGCGTGCCGCGTCCGAGACGCGGGCCTCGTCCGTCAGCAGCTCGAGCAGCGAGGTGTCGCGGGCGGCGGTCCTCGCCAGCTGGGTCGCGACGCCGTCGAGCCGCTTGAGCTGCTCCGCGCGCCGCGCCTGCGAGAGGGTGGCGTCCGCCATGACCCGGGCGCGCTCCTCGCGCACGATCAGCGCGACGACCTGGAACTTCGTGCGCACGGCGGCACGGGTCGGAGGCCGCTGCACCGCACCGTCGACCTCACGGGCAAGCCCGGCGAGCACCGGGATGATCCCCTGCTCGCTGGGACGCGGAGCACGGCGGCGCTGCGCGCCGGCGTCGCTGCGTCCGCGGCCGGAGCCGCGCTGGCCTGCTCGTGCCACATCTCCTCCTTCGCGCCCGTCCGCACCGCGTCCGCGGTCCGGCACGCCATGCCCCACCCAGCCAGGACCGGTCGCGCCGGGGCGGTGCCCGGTACCGCCGGGCAGTGCGCCCGGGGCCGACGGGGCGTGAGCTCCTGCGGGTGAGCGCGCCGTGCGACCGCGCAGCTTCCCCCGTGCGCGCGCCTACGGGTCCGTGCTGACGCCGGTGGTGCCACTCGGCCGGACGCCTCCGTGAACGATCACGCGGCACGGTCCTGGCCCTGCTCCATCACCAGCTGAGCAAAAGCCTACCGCCGAGTACCTGGCAGCCGTGTCCGCCGTGCTGAATCGGTACCGAAAACCAGCCACGCGGCGCACTCCCCCGTCGCTACGCTGCTCGCGCTCGCCCGGGATCGACCCGGGCCACCTCCCCGGGAGTCCCCGTGTCTGACACCTCTGCCGACGTCCCGACGACCTCGGCCGTACCCGTTCGCGAGAACGTCCGCCGCGGGACGCTTGCCGCGCTGGTCACCGTGCCCGTGGGCGTGGCGGCCTGGGTCCTGATCTGGGGACTGGGTTACGTGACCGCCTTCGTCGGTGCCGTCGTCGCCTTCCTCGCGCTCCGCCTGTACGCGTGGGGAGCGGGTCGGATCAGCCGCGTCGGCGCCGCGATCGTGCTCGTGACGACGGCGGTCACGCTGCTCCTCGCCTTCTTCGCCGGCATCGTCTACGACGGCGCGACCGCGTTCGTCGAGGGCAGCGGCCTCAGCGCGTGGTCGGCGCTCACGCACGGCGAGTTCTGGCCCTTGTTCTTCGAGGTCCTGCCCGACGCCCTGCCCGACTACCTGCCCGACCTCGGCTGGGCCCTCGGGTTCGGTGCGCTCGGTTCCTTCGCGGTCCTGCGGTCGGCCTTCGCCGCGGCGAAGGCGCAGGACGAGGCGCCGGTGCCCGCCGCCGAGGCGTACGGCGTCGGTGCGTTCGGTGCCGGGGCGCCCGGCGCCGAGGCCGCTCCGGCTGCCGCGCCCGAGGCCGCGCCCGCCGTCACGCCCGCGCCGGCGAACGACCACCCGGGCATGGCCGGCCCGCTCTGACGCCTCGACGAGGGGCCGCCGAGCCGTCAGGTTCTCGGCGGCCCCTCGTCGTTCCCGCGCCGGAGTCGTTCAGGCACGCAGCGCCGCTCCGCCCTCCGCCGCGTGCCACTGCGCCAGCCGTCGCAGCCCTTCGTCGAGCGTCACCTCGGGCACCCACCGCAGGTCGGCACGCGTGCGGCGCTGGTCGAACCAGTGCGCGGTCGACAGCTGCTCCGCGAGGAACCGCGTCATGGGCGGCTCCCCGTCGGCGCTGCGCAGCGGGAGCCGACCCCAGAGCGTCTCGACCACGGCACCCGCACCGCGAGCCACTGCGGCGGGTACCCGGGCCGTGGGAGCGGGCGCACCGACGGCCGCACAGATCCCCGCGAGCAGCTCGGCGACCGTGCGCGGTTCGCCGTTGGTGACGACGTAGGCCCGGCCCCGCACGGCATCGTCGTCGTCGCCGAGCCGGTGCAGCGCCGCGACCAGGGCCGACACCGCGTTGTCGAGGTAGGTCGTGTCGATGAGCGCCGCGCCGTGGCCCAGCAGCGGGAGGCGTCCGGCGCGGGCCCGCTGCGCGACGCGCGCGACGAGCTGCTCGTCGCCCGGCCCCCACACGATGTGCGGCCGGACGGCGACGACCCGCAGGGCGCCGTCGGCGTCGAGCGCGAGGAGCTCGGCCTGCGCCTTGGTCCGCGCGTACTCGCCGTGCGCGCGCTGCGGGTCGGCGCGTGGCGCGTCGTCCCCGACGATCGCCGTCCCCGTGTGCGCGACCGACGGCGTCGACACGTGGACCACGTCGGCGACGCCGTGGCGTGCGGCCGCGGCGAGCAGAGTGCGCGTGCCGTCGACGTTGACGCGGCGGAAGTCGGCGGCGTCGCCCGCGAACGACACCTTCGCCGCCAGGTGCACGACCGCCTCGACGCCGCGGACGGCACGGTCGACGGCGTCGGGCTCCGTCACCGAGCCGAGGGAGTCCTGGACGCCGGCCACGCCGCTGGGTCGCCGCTGGAAGGTCCGCACCTCGTGACCGGCGTCGCGCAGCCGTGCGGCCGTGGTGCGCCCCAGCAGGCCGGAAGCCCCGGTGACCAGCACCTTCACGGTCGGCCCAGCCGTCCGCCGGCGAGCACGCCCTCGGCCCATGCCGCGACCCGCGTGCGGTCGACCTTGGAGTTGTGGCGGACGTCGGTCGGCAGGTCGGGCACGACGAGCACCGCCGCCACGGCCGGACCGACGGCGGCGCGCACGGCGGCCGTGAGCGCGGGCGTCGCGAGGGACGGCCGGCGCGCGCCCGGCTCGGTCTCCACCACGACGACGACCTGCTGCGTACCCCGCGGCCCCACCCCGACGACGCCCGCACGCCGCACCCCGGGGACGCACTGCGCGCGCTGCTCGGGTCCGACGGGGGTGACGGGCCCGTCGGCGGTGAGCAGGACGTGCGCGAGCCGCCCTTCGATCCACAGCCGGCCCTCGGCGTCGAGGTGCCCGACGTCACCGGTCCGGTGCCAGCGCGCGCCGGGCGCGACGCCGTCGAGCGCGTCGTGCCCGTCGCCGGGCCCACGAGGTCCGTCACCGTCCGGCGTCCCCCGTCGGCTCTCGCGGTCCGTCAGCCACAGCCGGTCGTAGTGGTCCTTCACGTGCGCCGCGGCGACGACGACCTCACCGGTCACGCCGGGCGTCGCGTCCAGGGGCCCGGTCGCGCGCCCGTCGGCATCGAGCGCGCTGATGCGCACGGTCACCCCGGCCGCGGGCCGTCCGACGCACACCCCGCCCGCCGCTCCGCCGGACCCGGCGGCGCGGATCTCCTCGAGCGTCACGTCCGTGAGCAGCAGGCCCTCGGTCATGCCGTACGGCGTGCGCGGCACGGCACCGGGCAGCAGGTCACCGACCGCCGCGAGCAGTGCCTCCCCCACGGGCGCACCCGCGGACAGCAGCAGCCCGACGCGGCCGAGCGCGCGCTCGTCGTCGCCCGTGAGGTCGCCCGCCGTCGCGACGACGTTCGCGACGGCGGCGGGCGACAGGAACACCGCGGTCGGGCCGGCGAGGTCGACGGCGGCCGCCTCGGCGGCGGCCGCGACCGCTCGCGCGGTGAGCGTGCGGGGGGCCGTGACGTCCATGTCGGGGGTGACCGAGCGGCAGCCGAGCGCGGGGCCGAGCAGCGCGAACGGTGCGAAGCCCGCGACCAGGCCCGTCCCGACGCCCAGGCCGTACTGCGCCGCGAGCGCGTCGCGCATCGCCGAGAGCTGCGCGTGCGTGTAGGCGACGCCCTTGGCAGGACCGGTGGACCCGGACGTGAACAGGATGGCCGCGACGTCGTCGGGCGCGGGCTCCGGCGGCAGGTCGGTCCCGACACCGAGGTCGCCCAGGTCGGGCAGGCTCAGCTCGACGCCGAGGAGGGCTGCCGTGGTGGAGGGCAGCGTCGTCGTCGACACGCGACGCCCCGGCCAGCCGAGCGCTCGCGCCGCGGCCAGGCCCTTGCGCTCCCCCACCACGACGGTCGGTCGCGCGCCACGGACGGCCCGCGTGAGCCCGCGCGCACCGAGCCCGGCGTCCGCGACCACGACGACGGCGCCGATCCGCAGGCACGCGTAGAGGGTCGCGGTCAGGTCGGCACCGGGCGGGACGAGGAGCGACACCCGGTCCCCGCGGCGCACACCGGCCGCGTGCAGGCCCGCCGCGAGCTCACGGACGCGCCGCGCGAGCAGCCGCCACGTGACGGTCCGAACGCCGTCGCCGGTGGGCGGCGCCATCTCGACGAGCGCCGTCGAGTCGTCGTCGGCGAGGTCGTCGAGCCGGCGCCACAGGGGCGCGCGCGCCTCGGCCGCGTCGGCGGTGCGGGTACCCGTCGCTGCGGTGGCGCGGTCGCGCATCACGGTGGCGAGGTCCGGGCCCGGCGGGCGGCGCTCCGCGAGCCACGTCGTGACGGCGCCCGCGACGTCGACGTCCTCGGCGACCAGGTGCCCCGCGCCCTCGAAGCGGTGCACCTGCGCCTGCGGCAGCCGCGCGAGCAGGTCCCCGAGGTGGGCCTCCCCGAAGACGGGGTCCCGCGGGCCCCACAGCACCAGCGCCGGGACGTCGAGGGAACGGACGCCCGCGGCGACGCGGTCGAGCTCGGCCGCGCTCGGGTGAGCGGCGCCGACGGGGATGTCGGCGACGAACGCGCCGATCCCCGCGCGGCGCTCGGGCGTGCGGTACGGCGCCCGGTAGGCGGCCTTGACGTCGTCGGGCAGCGGCGGGTGCGCGAGCGCGAGCGTCGTCTCGAGGAACGCGGGCGTCGCGACCGTCGACGGGGCGAGCGCGCCGAGCGCGAGGCGCAGCGGCAGCGGGATCGGCCGGTCCTGCGGCTGGTGCACCGCGGTGTCGAGCAGGACGACGCCCGCGAGCGCGTCGGCGTGGTCGACGGCCCAGCCGAGCGAGACGACGCCGCCCCAGTCGTGCCCCACCGTGACCACCCGGCCGTCCAGCCCGAGCGCGTCGGTGAGGTCACCGAGGTCCCGCACGCGGCGGCGCAGCGTCCGGTGCGTACCCGTCCTCTCGGAGAAGCCCATCTCCAGCTGGTCGACGGCGACGACGCGCCACGCGCCCGGGCCGTCGGCGGCGTCCGCCGCGGCAAGGGTGGCGGCGGCGAGGGTGGCGGCGGCGAGGGTGGCGGAGGCGAGGTCGCGCCACAGGTACGCCCACGTGGGGTTGCCGTGGACGCACAGCAGCGTCCCGACGGGCGTGACGCCCCGGGCGGCGAGGGCCGGTCCGGTGTCGAGCACGTGCCAGGTGCGCTCGAGCGGGGGTGTCCCGTCAGCGGCGGGCACCCCGTCGCCGCGGCCGGGCGTCGGCTGCAGGGCCGTCTCCGGGGCGGTCACGAGGCGCGACCACGCCGGGTCGAGCCCGGGCAGGCCGGCAGGCGGGAGCTGCGCGGGCGCGGTCGTCGGCGCGGGCAGCCGACCGGCCGGCCCCGTGGGGGGACGTGTCACCAGGCGAGCTCCAGCATCGCGGTGTTGATCCCGGAGCCCACGCCCATGAGCAGAACGCGGTCCCCCGGCGTCAGGCTCGACGCCTCGTGGGCGAGCGTGATCGGGATGGACGCCGGCCCGACGTTGCCGAACCGCGGGTACGTCAGCGGCACGCGCGCCCGGTCGAGCTTCGCCGCCTTGATGATGGCGTCGGTGTGGACGTCGGAGACCTGGTGCATCACGTAGCGGTCCATGTGGGACCACTCGAAGTGCTCGCGGGCCTCCTCCCACGCGGCCATGACGAGCTGCATGCCGCCGCGCAGCAGCGCCTTCGCGTCCGTGTACATGCCGTTGACCCCGCCGACGCACAGCTCGTTGAACTGCGTCGCGGCGCGGGTCACGCCGCCCAGCAGGCGGTGCCCGGAGGGGTGCGCGTCGGCGGGCCCGAGGACCGCGGCGGCGGCGCCCGAGCCGAGCGTGAGGGTGGGGAACTCGCGCATGAAGTCCGCGCGCGTCGTGCCCTCGCGGGACAGCCGCGCGACGGTGTTGTGCTGGACCTCGTCGGCGTCCTCGCCGTCGACGACCAGCGCGTACTCGATCTGCCCGGCGTCGATGAGCTGGGCCGCGAGGCTCATGCCGTTGACGAACCCGAGGCACGCGTTCGCGATGTCGAAGTTCACGGCCGACGACGGCAGGCCCAGGCCGTGGTGCATGCGCACCGCGACGGACGGCTCGAGGTGCGGCCGCGTGACCGACGTGTTGACGATCAGGCCGATCCGCCCGCGGTCGACGCCGGCCTCGGCGAGCGCCTTCGCGCCCGCCTCGATGGTCGCGGCGTCGAAGCTCTGCCCCTGCGCCCAGTTGCGGCGCTCGTGGACGCCGGCGATGCGCTCGAGCAGCCCTGTCGGCAGCCGCAGCCGCTCCAGGACGGGCCGCAGCCGGCCGTCGAGCTCCGCGGACGTGGTCACACGGTCGGGTGTGACGGCGGCCAGGGACAGCAGGGCCGCGTTGCGGAATGTCGTTGTCGCGTTGCCTGCCACTCACACGCCTCCAGGTCACGGAGACCCCATCCTCCCCTGACCGGCCGGAGCGTGCACGGCGGTGGCCAGTGCGTGGGCACGCGAAGGCCGAGGCCCCCGTGGGCGTCCGGAGCGTTCTCGCCCCGGAGCCCGCGAGGGCCTCGGCCTCGTCGCCCGCCGTCAGGACCGGGGGTGGCCGGGCTTCGGCGGCTTCGGCGGCTTGGTCGGCTTCGGCGGCTTGGTGGGCTTCGGCTCGAGCGCGGCGACCGCGTCGAGCAGCGCGGCGGTCGCCTCGTTCACCTTGGCCTGCGGGCCGCCGTGGGCGAGGACGGCCTTGGCGCGGGCCTCGGCCTTCTTCACCGCGGCGACGCTCTTGCCCGTGTAGGTGTGCCCCCGCAGGTCGAGCTCCGCGACGGTCGCGAGCGCCGCCTCGAGCGCGGAGGTGTCGGTCACCTGATGGCGCAGGCCCAGCCACTTCTCGGGGTCGGCGACGGCCACCGCCCCCAGCTTCTCGGAGAAGTCGCTGTTGAAGATCAACGGGTTGTGGGTGGACCGCCAGCTCAGCTGGTCCGTCAGGCCCCAGAACGTCACCCGGTTGATGTCGGTCGAGTACTTCTTGTAGACCGCGAAGTACTCAGCGAACCGCTGGGCCTGGATCTTCTCCAGCTCGGCCCGGTTGGTGATCTTGCCCTCCCAGTAGGTGAACCCCTCACGCGAGATGCGGTCCTTGACGGACGGGTCGGTCAGGTCGCGGTACGCCGCCCGGTCGTCACCCTCCGGCTGGCCGTTCCACGCCTCCCACACCTGCAGGTCGAGCTCGCTGATGCTCACCGAGAAGCCCGCCTCGGTGATCAGCTGGATCGAGCGCTCCACGGACGCCTCGTTCGAGCACGCCCCCGGCTGCCACTCCGCCGCGGCGTCGTCCACGAGCCGCGGCAGCCGCGTGAGGTCGGAGCACGCGAACGCGGGCGTCTGGTTGATGTAGTTGTGCGACTGCATGCCGATGGCCTCGACGAGCGGGCGCGGGTCCTCGGGGTGCTCGGCGGCGTACCGCTCGTTGAGGTCGGTGGCCATCGCGATGATGGCCTGCGCCTTGCCCTCGGACTGGAAGACGTTGAAGTCGTTGTACTCCAGGCGCGTCTCCGGCCCGTACGTGCGCGCGAAGACGAACGCGTCGTAGAGGAAGTCGGCCGGGTGCTCGCCCGCCGCGGTGTCGGCGCCGTTCGCGTAGGAGCTGTACCAGCGCGAGAAGCCGCCGTTGGGGCCGCCGCGCAGGAAGTCCCGCCAGTCCTGCGTCGCGGGGTCGAACTCCGCGAGCCCGTCGACGAACGCCTCGTTCACGACGTCCCAGGACACGGTGCGGCCCTGGAAGTGCGTGAGCACCTCCTCGATGTACCGCTCCATGTTGGCCTTGGCCTGGGCGCGGGTGCCGCCCGTGGTGCCGCTGTTGATGCGGGCCGGCGACTGGCCGTGCCAGACGAGCACGTGCCCGTGGACCTTCATCCCGCGTGCCAGCGTCTCGTCGACGAACGCGTCGGCCGCGTCGAAGGTGAAGGTGAACTCACCGGTCTCGGGGTCGATGTTGTCGTTCGGCAGCAGCTGGTCCGGCTTCATGTTGTTCTCGGCCGTCATGACGTTGTAGTGCCGGTCGATCGTCGCCGAGTTCGGAGACCCCTCGGCGTACGTGCCGGGATGGGAGTAGATGTTGCCGACGTCGAAGTAGTCGCGGTAGACGTCCTTGAGCGGCCTGATCGCCTTGCGGAACGACGTCTCGAGGACGACGTCGTGCTCCGGCATCGTGAAGGAGTCGACGCGCGCGCCGATCCACTCCAGGTCGGCCGACGTCCACCCGCCCCAGACGTGACCCTCGCGCGGGGTCGCCGTCAGCTGGACGGTCTCGCCTGCCTCGTAGCTGCCCGCGCCGGTGACGGTCCCGTGCTTGGCCGCGCGGATCTCGACCTCGTAGGTCTGCGCGACCACCGCCTGGGCCGGGGCGCCGAGGCCGACGCTCGCGACGACGATCGCGACCCCGGTCCCCAGCCACCGCGCCGCCCGCCGCCGGGCACCGCGCAGACCCGCCGTCGGCGCTCCGCCGCTTCCTTGTGTGGTCCCTCGATCGATCATCGATCCCCCTTCGAACCTGCACCGGAGCCGGCGCGGCGAGGGGCGACCCCCCGCCTGCTGGCATCTTCACCACCCGCCCGAGGGGTCCACCGGTCGCGAACGATCACCAGCAGCCACCCGGGACAGCCGTTGCGGTCCACGGGCAGGCGCCGACGTCGTCGTCGACGGAGAACGTTCACTAGGCCGAGTGGGTGACACGGTAAGGAGGGTCACGGGGGACGTCAAGGAACCACGCTCCCCGCATGCTGCGGCCTGCGGGGCGCAGACTCAGGCACTGCGTGCGGTGTGCGGTGTGCGGATGCTCCGACGTGGAGAGACTGCCCGGTCTGCTCGTGTGCGGGGCCGTCGCCTTCGCCGGCGGCGCTGCGCTCCCGGCGACTCCCGGTGGCGCCGAGGGGATGCTTCCGCTCGTCGTGGGGGCGGTCAACATCGCCGTCGGCACCCGCATCGCCGTGCGTCGACGACGGGGTGCGTGGACATGACGACCGAACCTCCGGGTACATGCGGGCGAGGACTCGTTCGCCGACCTGGCGTGACTACTCCCAGGTGAGCGTGCCGTCCTCACCCAGGACGCCCACGTCGCCGTCGCACACGGGCCGGTCGGCGAAGTCGTGCCGGACGATCACGTCGCCGTCGGCGTCGCGGATCTCGAGGTGCCCGTCCTCCTCGACGAGGCACTGAAGCTCGCGGTCGACCCACTGGGTGTCGAGGTAGGCGACCTCCTCCATGGTGCTCGTGAACGAGTCCAGCCCCTGCGCATCGACGACGACGGCCGTGAGCCCGTCCCTGCCCGACTCGTTGCGCACCTCCGCCTCGATGCTCGGCCCCTCGCACCCGACCGCCAGCACGACGGCGACGAGTGCGAGGGCCGTGCGGCTACTGACGCGCCACACCGTCATGCCTCGGGAGCTGCGGTGCGGACGGGGTGTCGGCAGGAGCATCGACGCTCCCTCCCATCATCCGGGCGGCCGTGACCGATCCGCCGAACCGTAGCGCGAGCACGACGGTGTTCGGCTGACCGGGCGCCACGCGCGTCACCGCATCGAGATCGCGACCTCCGCGGCCTCGGCGACGGCGTCGATCGCGCGCCGCGGGGAGCGTGCGTCGCCGATGATGTGGAACGGGATCTTCCTGGCCAGGCAGTGGTCGGTGAGCTCGGTGGTGTCCAGGGAGCGCGAGCCGACAGCGACGACGACGCCGGTGGCGGGGATCGTCGAGACCTCGCCGTCGTGCTCGACGACGACGCCCTCGGCGTTGATCCGCAGGCAGCGGGTGTCCACGACCGTCGTGACCTCGTGCAGGGCGAGGTGCTTGAGGACCTCCTGCTTGCGCAGCATGCCCAGGTCGCGGCCCACCTCGGAGCCCATCTCGACGACCGTGACGGACGTGACCCGCGGGTCGTTCTGGGCGAGGTACTCGGCGACCTCGAGGCCGACGAGCCCGCCTCCGATGACCACGACGTCGCCCGCGAGCTGGGAGTAGCCCGTCAGGACCGTCTCGGTGTCGATGACGGAGTTCTGGTCGGAGCCCTCGAGGTCCAGGGTGATGGGGGTCGAGCCGATCGCGATGATCACCTCGTCGGGGGCGACCTGGTCGATGAGCTCCGGCGTCACGGGCGTGCTCAGCCGCACGTCCACGCCGAAGTGCTCGAGCGTGCTGGCACGGCTGAGCGCCGCGTCGCTCATCTCCTGCTTCCGCGGGGCGAGCCCGGCCATGTAGAACTGCCCGCCGAGCCTCGCCGACGCCTCGCAGAGGATCGGCTTGTGCCCCAGCGCGTGCAGGCGCTCGGCGGCCTCCATGCCGCCGATGCCGCCGCCGGCGATGAGGACCGTGCGGGGGTTGTCGGTCTTGGGGATCCGGAACTCCGCCTCGCGTCCCACGGCCGGGTTCTGCAGGCAGGAGATGTGCGGGAAGGTCGCGGCGTTCGCGGACGCGATCCGGTCGAAGCAGCCCTGGTTGCAGCCGATGCAGCGGATGATCCGCCACTCCTCGCCCGCCATGGCCTTGTTGCAGAACTCGGCGTCGGCGATCTGGGCGCGGCCCATGACGACCATGTCCGCCTGCCCCGACGCGATGATGTCCTCGGCCTGCTGCGGGTCGTTGATCCGGCCGACGGCGACGGTGACCAGGCCGGTGCCCGCCTTGAACTTGGCGGCGTTGTGGACGTTGAACCCGCGGTCGTGGTCCATCGTCGGGACCTGCAGGTTCACGCTCATCGGCGTGCCGCGGGACACGTTGACCATGTCGACGCCGTGCTCACGCGCGACCTTGGTGAAGGCGATGACGTCGTCGACGGTGTTGCCGCCGGGGACCCCGTCGTCGCCCGCGGAGACGCGCATCATGAGCGGGACGTCGTCCGGGATGGCTGCGCGGATCGCGTCGATGCACTCCAGCGGGTAGCGCATGCGGTTCTCCGCGCTGCCGCCGTACTCGTCGGTGCGGTGGTTGAACCCGGGCGAGAGGAACATCTCCGGGGAGTAGTTGTGGCCGGCGTGGAACTCCAGGACGTCGAAGCCCGCCGCGACCGCGCGCGCGGCCGCCTCGCCCCACGCCTGCACGACCTCGGCGATCGTCTCCACGGTCGCTCCGGGCAGGACGACACCGGCCGCGACCGGCATGTCGCTGGGGATGACGGCGTAGGTGGCCGGGTCCTGCCCGGGCGTGATGATGCCGCCCTGCCACAGCTGGATGCACGTCTTGCCGCCGGCGGCGTGGACGGCCTCGTTGAAGCGGATCCAGCCCTCGAGGTAGGAGTCGTCGGCGATCGACATGAAGTTGCGCGGCGCCGTCGGCTTGTGCACGGAGGTCGCCTCGACCGTGAGCAGGCCGCAGCCGCCGCGGGCGCGGGCGACGTGGTAGTCGATGAGCGCGTCGGTCACGTACCCGCCGTCGGCGCCCATCTTGGTCGCCATGGCCGGGAAGTCGACCCGGTTCTTGAGCGTCACACCCCGGACGGTCAGCGGCGAGAACAGGTGGGGGTAGAGCATGACGCACTCCTTCGTACGGGCCGAAGTTTTCGGTACTGGAAACGTACTGGCGTCCCGAAACAGCGGCTCGGGTCCATCGTCCCGATAAGGTCGGCCTCACCTGCCAGGAGGAGAACCCGCCGTGACCGCCCCCGAGCCGCCCCCTCCTCCGGGCCCCGGCCGACCCCGTGCCACCACCCACCGCGCGATCCGCGACGCCGCGATGCGCGAGTTCGCCGCCCACGGCTACGCGGCGACGAGCGTCGAGCGCATCGCCCAGGCCGCCGGCATCGGGCGCAACACGTTCTTCCGCTACTTCCCCACCAAGCTCGACGTCCTCGGCGACGACTACACCGCCAACCAGGAGGTCGTCGCCCAGCACCTGCGCGACGCCCCGGCGGGCGGTGACGTGCTCGAGCAGGTCATCGAGGCCGTCCGCGCCTCGATCCGGTACGACGACGCCGACCGGGAGTTCTACCGGCTGCGCCTGCAGGTCCTCGCGCAGGACCCGACGGTCCCGCACGCGTGGGCGCGGCCGCTGGTCTCGGGCTGGGCCGAGCTGATCGCGTCGCACGTGCTGGCCTCCGCCACCGACACCGGCCCGCGCAACCGGGCGGTCGCGCAGGCGGTCGGCTACGGGATGCGCGGCGTCCTGGCCAGCGTCCTGGAGGCGTGGTCCGAGGACGAGCTCGGGCTCGGTGCTGCGCTCGACCTGCTCGCGGCGACCGTGCGCGAGATGTTCGGGCCGGCGGTGCGGACGCTGGCACGGTGAGTGGGCGCCGCCTTGAGTCGACAGACCTTCCGGTGAGACGCTCCAGGCATGAGCTTCGACGTATTCGTGCAGCGCATGGTGGACGGCGAGCTGGCGGTGACGGACAGCGACGCGCTCCGTGACCTCATCGCCCCCCACGTGAAGAGCACGGAGCCCGAGTCCGACTTCGCGCTCCTGCAGTTCGACGACGGGACCGCCGACCTGTACGGGATCGGCGATCCGGGCAACGGCTTCATGGTCAACCACATCAGCGGGCAGCAGGCCTGGGACCTCGTCGCCAAGCTCGCCGCGACCGGCGACATGACGCTCATGGCCCCGGGCGTGCCGCCGATGATCTGCAGCGAGGCGGCACGCGCCAACCTCCCCGAGGGCGTCGGTGAGTCGGCGGTCGTCGTCACCTCGGGTGCCGACATCCAGCGCACGATCGCCGAGGGCTGAGGCGGGTCGCTCGCTAGCCGTCAGCTGGCGACGCGAGCTGGAGCAGCAGGGCCTCGAGTGCGGGCAGGGCGTTCTCCGGCCGGGTGAAGTCTCCCGCGACGACGACCCGTCCGCCCGGACGCTCGAGGCCACGACGCGGGACGTCCCTGACGAGCGCCATCCGCACCCGGTCCTCCGCCTCCCACCGGACCTCGACGCGCTCGCTGAACGCATACCCCGTCTCGCCGGGGCGGGTGAACAGCAGCGTGAGCATGGAGGTGTCCGGGCGCACGGCGCCCGCCCACCGGGGGTGCAGGGCGTTGAGGAGCGCGAGGTTCAGGCGTGCTGCCGGGACGTCGAGGGCGCGGAAGCGGGCGGCTGCCACGTCCCACGCGTCCTCGACGTCGTCAGCCCCCACGGGCGGACGGCTCAGCCAGGTCGCCGCTCAACCACGTGCGGATCGCTGCGAGACGCGCGGACGGGAAGGGGTGCTCGACCCAGCGCTCCAGGTAACCGTCCTCGCCGTGCTCATCCAGGACCGCCTGCGCCCCCGTCGTGATCGCGAGTGCGACGTCGCGGAGCGGCTGGTGAGTCTCGAACACCACCGCGCCGGAGCCGTCGGGCTCCTCGGAGTACATGCCAGGGAATCTCAACACCCGAACTCACGTCGGAACCTGCGCGGTGGAAGACCCAGCGGAACTCGCCCGGCTCCTCGGTCCACGAGCACCGCGCCTCGTCGTCGCCTTCGAGGAGGACTCCGACCGCCTCCAGGAGATCCCCGAGCGCGTCGTCCAGGTAGGACGCGGTCACGGTCGCGTCGGACCGGTCGTCGCGGATCCGGGCTATGGCCCAGCCCACGCCCGTGAGGCGATAGTCGAACTCCACGCGGCCGAGGCTATCGGGAGGGGTGCACGGAGTCACCGCGCGTCATCGCCTCGTCGCCGCTCGCTGCCTTACCCACGTCTCGAAGCACGTCGCGTGGTCCCGCTGGGCGTCCAATGCAGCGGGACGTTGCGGCGCACGTGCTGCTCGTGACGCAGGAGTACGGCAGGGGGGTGCTGGTGTGGAACCCGCTCGCATCGGGCTGATTGTCGGTGCTCTCGGCTCGAAGACCAGCGAGCGCGCACGTTGGTCGTGCCGCTGGCACCCTTGTGCGCCTGGGCAGATTCGAACTGCCGACACACCCGCTCGAGGAGTGGGGTCCGGGGATGACCCAAACGCGCTCATCGTGTCGCGTCACGCGCGGCGCCCAGCACGGGCGGCAAACGCGTCCATCGCGGCAAGAACCTGCGGGGCCTGCCAGACCTTGTGCCGTAGCGCCGAGGTCGACGGTTGAAGGACGCCGGCCTTCTCGAGGACCTCGATGGCGTTGCGGGCACCACGGTCGGAGATGGCGAGCGTCGCTGCGACGTAGTCAGCGTTCACGACGGGCTGGGCGACGAGTGCGTCGATGAGGCGCCACGCTGCCGAGTCGGATCGGGCCTTGATCTGGTCCTGCCATGCAGCGCGAAGGGCCATGACGTCGTCGGCGAGGTGACGGCCGTTGATGGTGGCGGCCACTGCCGCGTAGGCGACCTGTTCGACGATGACGTC
Source organism: Cellulomonas xiejunii (assembly GCF_024508315.1). Lineage (NCBI taxonomy): Bacteria > Bacillati > Actinomycetota > Actinomycetes > Micrococcales > Cellulomonadaceae > Cellulomonas > Cellulomonas xiejunii. Next base: position 855,741 of record NZ_CP101987.1, on the reverse strand, counting down.
GGGGTCACCTTCCCGGTAGCTGGTGAGCGCGCGGAAGTAGCGGTCGGGATCGCGCAAGAGGCCGGCGGACACGGGCACGGTCGTGTGCCGGGTCAAGCCCCGGCGGCGCAGAACCTGCTGCAGCAGCACGCGGCCGGTGCGCCCGTTGCCGTCGACGAACGGGTGGATGGTCTCGAACTGGGCATGGACGAGCGCTGCGTGCGTGAGTGCGGGGATGTCGTCGCGCTCAGCGAACGTGACCATGTCGTCGATCGCGGCCTGCACGCGTTCATGGTGCGGGGGGATGAAGTCGGCGCCGTGCGGGCTGATCGCGGAGGCGCCCACCCACACCTGTTCGGCGCGCCATCGGCCGGCGACGTCGGGGTCTGACACGGCGAGCAAGGCGTGGTGAACGGCAAGGATCGTGTCGGGGGTGATGTCGTCGCCAACGGCGAGGGCTTCATTCATGGCGCGCACGTTCGCGGCCACGAGCTCGGCGTTCTGCTTGGATCCAACTCCGAGACTTGCCATGGCGAGGTTGCGGGCGTTGGTGGTCAGATGCTCGATCTGGGAGCTGGACGCCGACTCGGTGCGGAGCAGGACCGCGGGCATGGGGACAGGCATCGTTGCGACTTCGCTGTCGAACCGCGCGACATCGGAGGTCGCGTCGTTGACGAGGACTTGCACGTTGCTGCTGATGCGCGGGGTCCGGTGCGCGATCGATGGCAGGACTGACGCCTTGTAGGGGCGCGAGATCCGCTGGCGTTCCCAGACGCTGAGGCGCCCGTCATCGAGGTTCGATGTCCAGTCGCGGGGCTCGGCGGTGAGCGCGGGCCACGCTGCGTCGTCGCCCGCGCCGGGTTCGACGTCCGTCGGCTGGTCGCTCATCAGGCTTCAACAACCTTGGTCACTATTGAAGCCTAGTCGCTTAGCCTTCAGTGAGCGAGACCTATGTTGAAGGCTGCGAGTCGCAGCCATACCCCGATACGCCTGGCGGCCGTTGGCGATCGCGACCTTGGTGAGGAGTTCACGCTCGCACATCGAGCAAGGCATCCAGGCCGTCGGTCGGGCGCGGCGGCGCGGCGCCACGCTCGGCGCAGTGCAGGTGCACCATCTGCCCGCCGACCAGGGTCCAGCCGGTCGGGTGCCTCTCGTACAGGTCGAGGATCGCTGACCAGCCTTCGGTCTGCGCATCGGTCATGGGCGGCAGTGCGATGCTCACGACGCGAGCACCGCGCGGATGATCTGCTCTGCGCGGGCGAGCTCGCGCGGGCCGTCGTGGTCTGCGAGGTCGGCCGCGAGCACCAGCGGCGGCACCGGGTCAGGCGGCAGCTCGTCGACGACATGCAGGATCACGTTCCAGTTCGACCCGCCGGGACGCAACAGGTGGTGGCGCAGCACAACGGGCAAGTCTTCGTGGCTGACGTATCCCTCGGCGTCCGAAGGCAAGCGGCGCAACCCCCGACAGCCCCTTCGGTGATCGCAGCGCGAGAGCCGAGCGACCGCCACCATGACCGCAGAACGTTGGCGCCCAAGCCGTCGCAAGCGGTGGGTGCGAAGCGACTTACAAGCCCGCAATAATCGCCGGGTGCCGATCGAAGTTGGTGAATCCGAGAGCGCAGGTACCCGCGCCCTGGGCGAGCGCTGCCGACGCGGGGCGCTCGCAGCGCTCGCGAAGGACGACTGGCACGAGGTGTATCGCTGGACCAAGAGTTGGGTCACCTCCGGGGGCGGGGCGTGGCTGCCCGACACCTGGGTCTTGTACGCGGTCTCTGCGCTTCTCAAGGGTGAGCCGCGGACCGCCGTCCATGCGCTCGATCTCGGGCTAGCAACATGGATCACCGGCAGTCAGGACCGCGCTGTCCTCCGGTGGTGCAGAGGGGTGATCATCTGGACGCGGTTGAACGATCCCAAGACTGCGCTGACAGACCTCGACCCAGCGGACGCCCTTCCGGCCTGGCTCGCTGCCGATCAGTCCGATGCGATCGACCGTTGCGCGGAAGATGCCGCGAGGAGTCGCAAGCGGGTCCCCAGCGTGTCGCCCAGTCCGACTCTTGCGACCGCCCATGAAGTGCGCGGAACTGTCGCGCCCTCAGTGATCAACCGCCGCGATGGGGACGAGCCGAGTATCTGGGTCGCGGTTGCCCCCTACTTCGCAACGTGAGTGCGGAGTCGGCACCTGACTGCTGACCGCCCGGCGCTCCGGGAGAGTGCACGTACGCGCACCGGATAGGCCCTTCCTTGGGTCTAGGAGCGAAGGGCGCTTGCTCGCCTCACTCCGTCTGGCCTCCGCGGCCGGTCCGCGCTTGTCCGTCCAAGTTCCTTACAGCCCGTCCGCCAGATGAGGAACCTCGCTGACCACATGCTGACCACGATGCCCTCGCAGGCACCGCGGCGGACTCATCGGTCGCAGCCTGCGAGCCCCTGACCTGCACCAACACACTGTGCGCCTGGGCAGATTCGAACTGCCGACACCCGCTTTAGGAGAGCGGTGCTCTATCCCCTGAGCTACAGGCGCGTGGGACCTGCGAGAAACGTGGTCGAAAACCCGGCGGCAACGGTGACCGGCACGACCACGGGCACTCTCGTCGGTCCCGTGCGGCGCCGATCAGGCCTCGTGGGCCCGCCCGGCGCTGGTCAAGCGTACCGGGAGGCTGCTCCGGGACGTGCAAGTAGCCCCTCGAGAGGGCTGGTGCTGTTGGTGTGTGGTTCGGGGCTCAAGCCGCCGCTGCGGGCGCCCGGGTCCCCGTCGCGGCGGCGGTGGTACCAGTCCGCGACAGCGTTGTGCGTGACGGCGAAGCTCAGCATGCGAGGGCCTGGCGCTCGGCGGTCAGGGCGACGATGCGTCCGCGGTACAGCCAGTCGTCCAGCTGGGAGTGGGACGACTCCGCGTCGTTGCGCCAGGAGTAGGTCTCGTCATAGACGCGGCTGCCAGGCGGATGCATGCGCAGGTGCTCGGCGCGGTTGAAGCCGCTCCTAGGGAACATCGCGCGGAGGACGCCTTGATCCACAGGTTCGAGCAGTCAGGGGATGATCACCTGGCCGCAATGTTCGAGGGGCGAAAGTTCAATCACGCGCGCGAAGGAACGTACGAATACCACGAAGTAACGATCCGGCAGCCAGACGGATCGGTAAAGTACCTCGACGACTACACCCCCGGGGAGGCGGTCGTCTCACGCAAGACGACCCAGTTTGCTGACGTCACCGAAGATCGAGCGCGGGCGATCATTCGAGAATTTGCCCACAAGCACCCGACGCAGAACCCAGACTTCACAATTGCGGACACTCCTGCCAATCGGGCCGCATTCTCATCCGCGCCACACCTCGTGGGGACACCGCTGGATGGCTCGATGATCCTCGAAGTTCCGGTGCAGACTCGCGCCGTGCCACCCTCGGTGCGGGAGTACGCTGCAGCCCGAGGTGTCGTCATACACGACACCTCGGGGACAGTCCTCAATCAAGCTGAGCTCGACGCTCACGTCACAGATGTATTCGGGAGCGATTTCGAGTGATGGGGATGAAAGTCCGGTACGCGGACTACTGGGACGGCGCCATCGCGGCGGACGAAGTCACGTGGATCACTGAGGCCGAGGCGCGCCGTAGTTACGAGGAAGGCAAGGCCTTCTCCGCAGTAGGTTCATCAGTCGCGCGAAAGGAGTCACCGCTGCAGCGGTGGACCTTTACAGTTGGTGCGAGTGGAGACGTGCGGGTCGCGTTCTTCGACCGACACGGCACGCGTCGACGAACGATTGACTACCGCAGCGTGGATGGAAAGCTATGGCGCCACGCGATGATCGACCTCGAGTACCCCGATGCGGAACGGTCATACCACCGGTCACGTGCCGTACGCCGCCGCGAGGCACGTTTCGAACCTGACGGACACGTACGGGTGGAGATCACTGACAGAACTCAAGAGCCTACGACGAAAGACGTCTTCACCAGTGACGACCTGGTAGTCGCGTCGTTCTGGATGGCTCGCCCTGCCTTCGGCCGCTGGGAGGATCTCACTGACCCTGAGTTTGGTGCAGCGCCGGCCGCCTAGGCGTACTCGGCCAAGCCGTTCCGCGTCATGGCGTGGTTCGTAGGCAGAGCGCTGGGCTTGTCTAGAGCGGCTCTTCGTAGATGAACGTGGTGCGCGCGCCCGGCCGTGCGCAGCGGGTCGATGCAGGCCTTCGACACGCCCGACGGCACCCACGCGTGCCCGGACTTGACCAAGTCCACGCGCGTGAACGAGCACGGCCTGCGGGTCACCGACCTGCGCCGCTGCAGGTGGACACGTGGTTCACGCCGAGCACTGCGTGCGGCGGTGACGACTGCGAGCAGGTGGCCGTGATCGCTCGCCGCAGGTAGACGCGGCGAAGCGAACGCGCTGATGAGGGCAATCGCCCTTGCCTGGGCTCGGGCGCAAAGGCGTCTGGTTCATCTCGACCACTGGGCATGCGCCTCGGCGAGACGCGTGACAGCGGGGGCACCCTCGGCGTCCGTCGTGTGCCGCAACCTCTCAACGCCCGGTCTGCATTCATGAATGACGTCACTGGGCTGGGGTGCTCTCCTCGGCTCTGGCGAGGGCATCAACATCGTCGCGCTGGACGAGTTCGTCAATGGTGCAAGCGGCGACTACGGCAAGATGGCGAAGAAGATCCGTTCCATCGTCCGGGACAATCCCGGTGTGCAGGTTGACCTGGTCATCGACCTGAGACCTACCCCAACCCGTCCGTCCGGCCAGAAGTGCTCCACGTTGACGTGCTCGTCGACGGGCAACTAGCAGGGAAGGTGGAGATCGAACAATGAGCCTGCCGACAGCCGAGCAACTCCAGGTGCTCGCGACCGGACTGGCCAGCATCGCCCCGCCGGGATGGACGCAGATCCGTCACACGGTCCAGACAGTCGGCCCGACCTCGATCCCCCGGACCGTGGCGCAGACCGCCGACGGCGAGGTTGTCGTCAGTGCCTGGATTCCCCTCGACGCCGCTCAAGTCCTCCACTCGCTGCGCCGAGAGATGTACCGGCCCGGCGCCGGCACGTGGTTCACCGCCACCATCACGGTCCACGCGGACGGACGGCTCGCCACGGACTTCGACTACGACAACGAACCCGAGTACGGGTTCGCGCCCAACTCGTGGGTCGCCGACGCGCAGAAGTTCCCTCGCACCCCGCAGAACACCCCCGCGTGGCTGGCCGCGAAGGTGGACCAGCCCGACTGGATCGGGGCGCGCTGGCAGCTGGAGTTCACCGCGGACGGCGCCGTCCTGGACCGCGCACAGCCGCTGGACGGCACCACGACCGACCAAGGGCACCTCTGGTCCGCAGAGATCGCGCAGCGACTGCGCAGCCGTGGCCACGACATCGTCCAGCGCGTCGACGACGGGGAGGACGGGCAGGGCAACGCGGTCCAGTACGACGAGCTGAACGTCACCCTGGGCACGGGGTACATGTCGTTGGCGTTCTTCCGACACGAGGTCTTCTGGACGACCGAAGCCTGGCCGGACGAGGTCGAGGAGGCAACGTTCACCACCCTGGCCCGCGACGTCCTGGACGCCGTGCGCGACGTCACCGGGTACGACATCGGCGACCAGCCCGGGCCCTACGAGCGCAAGCTACTAAGCGCAGGTAACTGACAAGTCGGCGCGATAGACGTTCTGGCCGCCTCATTGGCCAGGCACGTCCAGACGCTGACTGGAGAGGAGTAGGCACGGGGCGCCGGGGGAAGAACTCCAGCGTGAACTCGACTCGATCGGCACAGCGAGGCACATACGGCTCCCGTCTGAGCCGAGCAGTCTTCCAAACGGAGACACCGGTCAGACGTACGCTCCGTGGCCATGGGAGGTGGATGGATGAGGCAGCCGGGATGGGGCGCTCTCCTCGGCGAGATGATCATTCGCCGCGGCTGCTTGACGCAGCTGAACCCAGAACTGTGGCAACCATCGATCCCCGGTGCGCGTGCGACGGATGACGACCTACGTGCGGCAGAGGTCGGGCTCGGCCGGCCACTCGATGCTCAGCACCGCGAACTCCTGCTCGAAGGCGACGGTTGGCAGGACGGCTTCGGGTGGGGCGACCTTCTCCGCGCTGACCAGATCGGGACCGGCGAGACCTGGACCCGCACACTGGAGTTCCTCGACAACCTCTACGCGGCCCCGGGCGATGACCTGCCGCATCGGAGCGGGCTCTGCCCCGTCCTCGTCGGCGACGAGGATGTCGTGGCCATCGACCTGGACGGCCCTCTCACCGAGGGAGGCCATCCTGTGTACCGATTCGACCCTGCTGGAGTCGTCGACCAGTGGCCCAACATGCGCCAGTACTGGTTGGCCCAGCTCACGACTCTGAACCGGCTCATCGAGCGCGAGGTGAGTCGCACCGTGAGGGCGAGAACAGCTACCCGTGAGGCCAGACCAGGGAGTGCCGCCTGGGCCGCGAGCCGTGAGGCTCTCCTCTGCCGCGATTGAGTAGTAGCCTACTCACATGAGTGTGATACCACTCACCGACTGCCGGAGGTGCGCATGGACGTCAGCGTCCCGCTGCGAGCGGTCATCCCCTCAGCGCACGGCCCGGTGCTCACCGTCCTCGCACGCGCCGGCACGCCCCTGACCGGACGCCAGGTCGCCGAGCTCACCTCCCCGCCAGTGTCGCAGAAGCAGGTCGCAACCATCCTCAGAGACCTCGCGGACAGCGGCCTGGTCGCAGTGACCCCCGCCGGACGTGCGAACCTCCACGAGCTGAACCGCGACCACCTCGCAGCCGAAGCCATCGACCTGCTCGTCACGATCCGCGAACGCCTGTGGGAGCGCATGGTCGCTCACGCGGCGACGTGGGCGCACAGTCCGCGTGCCCTGGTCGTGTTTGGGTCGGCGGCGCGCGGCGATGGCGCGACGAAGAGTGACATCGACGTGCTTGCCGTTCGGCCGACCGGCGTTCCTGCCGACGACGCGTCCTGGCAGGCCGATCTGACGCGGTTCGTGGACGACGTGACCTCCTGGACCGGGAACAGCGTGGACTTGCTCGACCTGGACGATGCAGATCTGCGACAAATGGCTGACGCTGGCGAGGCGCTCCTGAGTCGAGTCCGCGCCGAGGGGCGGTTCCTGATCGGTGCGCGCCACAACGCGCCTTCCCCGCGGGAGGTCTGAGTGCACGGCAACCCGTGGTCACAGAGCGACCTTGCCGAAAGCCCTAGAGTCACTCACGGCCACTGAGCTTGAGTTAATGGTGCACTGTTCCCAGATCTAGGCCATCGCCCCGGACGTGATCGAGCCCAAGGGTGCCCGGCTTCCCCGCGCCAGGCAGGATTCGGAGATCCCGAAGCTGCGGGCGACCTGGGCCCGGGACTGCTCGCCGCGACGGGGCGACAGCGATCACGTCTCGCCGGAACTCCGGCGGGTATGCGACAGGCACGATGCTGATCCTTCCAGCGAGGACCACGTCCTCGCAGGCCAGGAGTCAACCGAACCGGGGGCAGTCCCATTTGCCTAGTCGATACGCTCCGCGGCGCACCTGCGAGCCCTAGGGTGACGGTCATGGGGGATGTGCCTGCTAAGGCTCCGGAACCGTCGCCACGACGCAGGTTCAGGCTGGAGATCGTCGTCGCTCTCATCGCCTTCTTTGGCGGCCTCATCGGCGCGCTGTCTGGGACGTTGGCGACCGTTCGTGGCACTGACGTCGAGCGGGACCAAGCGCGTCGTACCGAACGGCTCGAGGCGTACGGGGACGTGCTCGCGGACACCCAGGCCTTCCTGGCGGTCGTGGACGCGCCGTGCCCTGTAGACGCCGGGCCGGACTGGTGGCCCGAGTACGCGAGCTATCGCGAGCCAGCACAGGAGCTCGCGGTCAGCATGGCGCGCGCTGAACTGGTCGGCAGCGACTACGTTCAAGGAGCGCTTCAAGCGATGGGCGCGTCAACGGCCAGCATCCTTGGCGCGGTTTGGCCAGAGAGAACCGTGAATCTCCCGCTGATTGGGGGCGACCTAACGGTGCTCGATCTCAGCCCTCGGGACGGCACGGGGACGGCGGACCCTCTAGCAACTCCACCCTCCCAGGCCACTCCACCGCCCCAGCCAATCAGGGCACCGTGCCAGCAACTCGACCGCGCGGTAGACGACCACAAGACGGCCCTGATCGATGCACTCGCGCAGTTCACTGCCGCCGCCAAGGGCGAGCTGCAAGGCTAGAGGCGCGCGGTCCTGACGCTTGCGCCCTGCTCGGCCGGCGAGTAGTACGCGACGCTCACCAGCGCCGTCATCTGGGTGGGACGGTTGGCCGAGGGCGTAAGCGAGAACAGCGGCGGTCGTGTTCTCGCTTACGGGACGCTGGGGCGGTCCGTGCTGGACGACGGCAGCCCGTTACCGGGACGAGCTGGCATCCTTCAGCGCGGGGCAGTCACCACTTGCGGGCGGGCGTGATCTCCGCGGCCAGGGCCTCGCCCAGGTCAAGGTCGGGGGTCTCGGAGACGCCGCCAACTCTCAGCGGAGCAGCATCGCTGACGTCGCGCTTGACGAGCGCGACTCAGTTCCCCGGTCACAGACTCGGGACGTTCCGACTTTCGTCGATGTCCGTTCTGTCCTCACCACGCAGCACCGGTCTGATCAGGCACTACGGGTTTCTCTACCGGTCCCCAGGCGCGTGACGCCGGGTCCCGGCGACGCCGGACCAGCCTACCGGCCGGTCAGCCCTGCCCGCGGCAGGTCCCCGACCCCACACTCCCCCGCCAGACCCAGCACAGGACGCCACCCACACGCGCCCGCCACCACGCCACAGCAGCCACCGTGAGAGCGTGAAGCGTTCTTGCCGGATTCCGGCATCAACGCTTCACACTCCGTCCGGCAAGGAGGTCCCGTGCGTGAGCTCGTCGTCCTCGGGACGTCGTCGCAGGTGCCGACGCGCACCCGCAACCACAACGGCTACCTGCTGCGCTGGGACGGCGCAGGCGTCCTTTTCGATCCGGGTGAGGGCACGCAGCGGCAGCTGATCCACGCGGGCGTCGCGGCGTCCGCGGTGACGCGCATCTGCCTGACGCACGTGCACGGCGACCACTGCTACGGGCTGCCGGGCGTGCTGTCCCGCATGGTCCTGGACGGCGTCGAGCACCCCGTGGACCTGCACCACCCGGCATCCGGCGAGGACGTGGTGCGGGCGCTGGTCGGCCTCGCGACCCCGGGCCTGGACCTGCGGCTGCACCCGCACGGCGCGTCCGGACCGGTCGCGGACGGCCTGGAGGTCGTCGCGCTGCGGCACCGCGTCGAGACGTACGGGTACCGGCTGAGCGAGCCGGGCGGGCGCACCTTCCTGCCCGAGCGGCTCGCGGCGGCGGGGATCAGCGGCCCGGACGTCGGCCGGCTCGCGCGCGACGGGCACGTCGGCCGCGTGCGGATGGAGGACGTGAGCGTGCCGCGCGCGGGGCAGCGCGTGGCCGTCGTGATGGACACCGCGGTGTGCGACGGGGCCACGGAGCTGGCCGACGGCGCCGACCTGCTGCTCACCGAGTGCACGTACGCCGACGAGGACGCCGACCTCGCCGCCGAGCACCTGCACCTGACGGCCGGGCAGGCGGGCGCGCTGGCCGCGGCAGGTGGCGCGCGCACGCTCGTCCTCGCCCACTACTCGTCGCGCTACCCGGACGTCGAGCCGCTGCGCGCGCAGGCCGAGTCGGCCGTGCGGGCCGCCAGCGCGACGACCACCGTGCACGCCGCGCTCGACGGCGACAGGTTCGCGCTCCCGGCACGTCGCGGGACGCCCGCGCCCTCGGCCGGCTGAGCCCAAACACCCCCGAGGTCGTGACGGTCTCCGACCCGGGCTACCGGGACTCTCGTCCGCCGACGCCCCGCGGCGCCCACGCCAGGAACACCACGGCGCCGAGCACCGGCAGCAGCAGGATCGCGAGCAGCCACAGCACGGGGTGGCGGCTCGGCACCGCGCGCCAGCGCAGCAGGGCGAACACCGTCAGCGGCAGGACCGCCAGGACGGCGACGGACCACAGCAGGTCGTAGGCCGGGGGCACGAGCAGCTCCATCGGCGGAGCGTATCGACCGGACACTCCCCTGTCCGTCGATTCGCCCGGACGAGCCCGCCGCGGTCGGCGGGCACCGCTGCCTCACCCGTCCGACGCCGCCCCCGGCAGCAGCACCTCCACGGCGCCCACCTGCACGACCCGCCCGTGCGACTGCAGCCGCTCGACGGTCGTCCGCGCGAACCCGTTCCCCGTCTGCCGGGCGATGACCGCAGCCGACCCGGACGTCAGGTACGCGACGGCCGCCTCCTGCCACTGGTGGTTGCGCACCCGGGGTACGGGCCGGCCGGCGCTGTCGCGGTCGCCGACGGCGTACGTCTGGCCGGAGACGTCGATGCGGGTCGCACAGCCGCGCCGCTCGTTGCGCGACAGGACGTCCAGGACGACGAGGGCACCCGGCGAGTCGGCGCGGATGCACCCCGTGGCCGGGAGCAGGTCACGCACCTGCGCGACGGGGAACGGTGCCTGCGCCGGTGCGGCTGGGACGCCCGCGACGACGCCCAGCAGGCCGCACGCCAGCACGGCACCCCCCACCCGCAGCCGGTCCGGCACCACGGAGACGCCCGCCGCCAGCACCAGCGCGACGGCCGGCGCGCTGTAGGCGGCGTAGGACGCGAAGTACGACGGCGCAGCCAGCAGCACCAGCACCTGCGCCCCGAGCACGGCGACCCACAACCGCCCGCGGTCGTGCCGCCAGGCGGCGAACGCGGCCGCGACCACGGCCAGGCCCACGGCCGCGGTGACGGCCGCACGCACCGGCTCCGACTCCCACTGCGTGGCGCTCACGCCGAGGATCCCCTCGAGCCGGGTCACCACCGTGCCGGGTGCCCGCGGGCGCCCCAGCTGGGCCAGCACGACGAGCTCCAGCATCGACCGCCCGGACGCCACCGCGAAGGGCAGCAGCACGAGCAGCGCGGCAGCAGCGCCCGCCACCGCGACACCCACCGCCTCCCGCACCCCACGCCGCAGCGCCCACCACACGACGACCACCAGCACCGGGACGACGTTCCAGATCTTGACGACGACCCCGAGCCCCAGCACCGCACCACCGACGTACCGCCACCGGCGGGCCGCCCCGGGGACGTCTCCCCGCCGCAGCAGCGTGATGCCCGCCAGCAGCGTCAGCGTGCCGAGCGGCTCCAGGAGCGTCAGCCGCTCGCTGTACGCGGCGGCGGTCGACACGGCGTAGAGGAACCCCGCGACCACGGTCGCGGCGAGCCCCCAGCGCCGGGCCAGCCGCGCGACCAGCACGGTGTTGGCCGCCCCCAGCAGCAGGAAGCCGACGCGCGCGGCCGCGAGCGCGGTGGAGTCGCTCGTCCAGTGCGTCAGCGCGGCGAACGGCGTCAGCGCCAGCATGATCCCCGGCGGGTGGACCAGCAGGAAGTCGCGGTACGGCAACCGTCCGTGCACGAACGCGACGGCCGAGGAGAAGTACACCCCGTCGTCGTAGCCGTGGTACTCGCGCAGCCCGGCCGCGCCCCCGAGCAGGTGCCAGCGCACGACGAACGCGAGCACCCCGGCGGCGAGCGCGACGGCCCACGCCACGGCCGCACCTGGACGGGCCGGGGCCGTCGTCGGACGCCGGTCGGGGGCCATCCACCCAGACTCGCAGCGCCCGGCGCGCGCCGCGCGGGAGGTGCCCGCCTCCGCCACCTCGGCGTCGACCGGCGCTGCGTCACGTCAGGGGCGTCGCCTCACCGCAGAGGTCGGGGCCTGCGCGCGCCGGGCGACCACCCTCACCGCAGCATGCGGCCGTAGGCGTCCTTCCCGCCGTTCGCGAGCAGCAGGATCCCGTCGACCACGGACCACAGCCACACGGCGGGCACGATGACGAACCCGATGAGCACGAACATCAGCAGGAGGCCGACGAAGAACCCGAGGAGCTGCGCCAGGCCGATGCCGACCTGCCCGGCGTAGAGCCGCCCGGCCCCGCAGATGCCCACCATCGGCAGCAGCAGCGACAGCAGGCCCGCGGTGGTCCGCGTCTTGTCCGACCACGGCGTCCCGGTGACGGGGTCGAACCCGTAGACGGGCGCGCCCGCCGGGGCGTACCCGCCGCCGACCGCCGGCGGCGCAGGGACGGCGTACCCGTACGGCGGCGGCACCTGCGGTCCGGGCGCGTCGTCCTGCGGGAGGTACGGGGGCTGCTGATCGGCCATGCGCCGGAGGCTAGCGCCGATCCGGCGCGTGCGAGCGGGACCTCGGTCGGCACCCGGCGCACCGCGGGCGGGCGCGGGCGCGTCAGGTGGGGGCGTTCGACGGGTCCTCGGACGGCTCGGCGCCGTCGGCGAGCTCGTGCAGCCAGTGGTCGAGGACCTGCAGCACGGGCAGCCGGCAGCCCTGCGCCTCCTCGTACTGCCGCAGCATCACGACGTCGTCGGCGTCCAGCGCACGGATGCGCTGCCCGAGCCTGCCCAGGGGCAGGTGGTCGTAGTCCGGTAGAGCCAGGCTCTCCCGGCCGACGTCGTCGGTCATGTCGTACCTCCTCGTCGCGGTCCGCTGCCCCAGCATGGACGACCGACCAGGTTTTGCACCTCGGGACGACGGGTGATCCTGTTTGTGCCTACCAGCGACACCGCGGCAGCACAGCGGCGCGCCCTCAGCTGGTCTGCACGGCCCCCGTGAAGCCCTCCGACGGCTGCACCACGACGAAGCCGGGGCCGTGGAACTTGTACTGGAACGCCTCGCCCGTGCCGCCCCGCAGCAGCGACGTCATGTTCATGCTCGACACGACGTCGGGCGTGAGGTTCGCGGACCAGCACACGGCGGCGTTGGGGTCGACGAACGTCGGCTGCTGCGAGCAGTCGAGGATGACGGGCGTGCCGTCGGACGTCAGCGCGACCGCCCCGTGCCCCTGGACGAGGGTGTTGAACAGGCCGCCAGTCATCATCCCTGCGCCGCGCGTGCGGTGCAGGTCCCACTGCAGCGCGGCGTCGAACGCGAGCAGCGACGACCCTCCGACGCTGATCGCGTCGCCCTCGAGCTCGATGAGGAACACGTTCTCCGCCATCCGCGCGAAGAACACGTCGCCCTGCCCAGACACCGTCATGAGCGCCTGGTCGTCCGACGACATGGCGCGCTTGACGAACTTCGTCAGCGAGTCGGCGCCCTTGTGCTGGAACTGCACGTTGCCCTGGTAGGCGACCATCGCGCCCTTGGCGGCGATGACGGGCTCCCCGAGGGTCACCTTGAGCATCTTGCTGTTCTGGAGGACGAACCGCTGACCGGTCTCCACCTCGAGGTTCTTCTGGTCGAAGATGTCGCTGCGCATGGGCACATCCTCCTGCGTCACCGGGGGCCGCGTCAGCGGGTTCCCGGGTGACGTCAGGCCGCGCCGCCGCGCGTCGCGTCAGGCCGCGAGGACGTGCGGCGGGAAGCCGCGTCGCTCGACGTGCGCGCCCTCGGGGATCTTCGCCTCGGGCTCGACGACGAGGCCGGCGTCGAGCCGCGCCTTCGCCCCCACGTCGACGCGCACGCCCAGGCGCGCACCGCGGCCGACGACCGCGTCGCGACCCACATGGACGTGCGAGCCGAGCCGGGCGCGTGCGTGCACGACGGCTCCAGGTTCGACCCAGCAGAACTTGCCGACGGACGCACCGGCCTCGACGACGGCGTCCGGGTCGACCCATGCGGAGTCGGCCACGTACGCGGTCGCATCGACCTGGGCGCTCTTGGCGACGAGGCCGCCGCCGTTCTCGTGTCGCTGGTAGCGGACGACCTTGCCGTCCTCGGTCTCGAGTTCTTCGTATCGTCTCTTCATCCTGACCACCAAAACGATCCGACCACGCGCGGTGTTCCCAGCCCGTGGCCTCTCACGCGACCTTCACGAGAGCCCCACGCCCTGTTCAGAGCGCTCCCCGGTGGCCGAGCAACCCCCGCTCCGCCAGAGTGGCCCCGTGGGCGACGCGACGACGCACGACCAGGCGGCAGCGGTGGAGCACCTCGTGCTCATGGGCGTGGCCGGGTCCGGCAAGACGACCCTGGCGGGCATCCTCGAGGAGCGCCTGGGACGCCCGTACGCCGAGGCCGACGACTTCCACCCGCCCGCCAACATCGAGAAGATGTCGGCCGGCACACCCCTGGACGACGACGACCGGTGGCCGTGGCTCGAGGCGATCCGCGACTGGCTCACGGAGCAGACCCGCGCGGGGAGACCGTCGGTCGTGACGTGCTCCGCGCTCAAGCGCTCGTACCGCGACGTGCTGCGCGCGGCCGAGGGGCGCGTGCGGTTCGTCCACCTGACCGCCGGCACGGACCTGCTCGAGGACCGCATGGCGCACCGCGAGGGCCACTTCATGCCCACGACGCTCCTGCCGTCCCAGCTGAGCACGCTCGAGCCGCTCGGCGACGACGAGGACGGCGTGACGGTCGTCGTCGACGTCCCGCCGCAGGACGTCGCCGACCGGGCGCTGACCGCGCTGCACACCTGATCCGACCGCCCGTTCCGCGGGCCGACGCAAGGGGGACGCCGTGCCACCGGAGGACTGGGAACAGACGCTGGGAGCCGGGCCGCTGCTCGGCATCGCGGCCGCCGCTATCGCCCTGCTGCTGTTCCTCATCATCCGGCTGCGGCTGCACGCGTTCCTCGCGCTGATCCTCGTCTCGCTGGTCACCGCGTTCGCCACCGGTGTGCCGGCGGGGTCGGTGGTCGACGTCATCACGTCGGGGTTCGGCACGACGCTCGGGTCCGTCGCGCTGCTCGTCGGCCTGGGCGCGATGCTCGGGCGGATGGTCGAGACGTCGGGTGGCGCGGCCGTCATGGCGGAGACGCTGGTGCAACGGTTCGGCGAGAAGCGCGCCCCGCTCGCGCTGGGGATCGCGTCGCTGATCTTCGGGTTCCCGATCTTCTTCGACGCGGGCCTGGTCGTCATGCTGCCGATCGTGTTCGCGGTCGCCCGACGCCTGGGCGGGTCGGTGCTGACGTTCGGGCTGCCGACGGCCGGTGCGTTCTCGGTCATGCACGTCTTCGTGCCCCCGCACCCGGGGCCCGTCGCGGCCTCCGAGCTGTTGGGCGCGGACCCCGGCATGGTGATCCTGCTGGGGCTCGTCGTCGCGCTGCCCACCTGGTACGTCAGCTCCTACCTGTACGGGCTGTGGGCCGGTCGGCGGTGGCAGCTGCCCGTGCCGGAGCTGCTCGGCACGCAGGAGGAGGAGCCCGACAACCCGCCGAGCCTCGGCACCGTCCTCAGTGTGCTGCTGCTCCCGCTGATCCTGATCTTCGTCAACACGGGTCTGGACACGCTGCGCAGCGCGGGCATCGTCGACGGCGACGCGGCCTGGGTGCAGGTGGCGCGAGCCATCGGGTCGACGCCCGTGGCGCTGCTCATCGCCGTCCTCGTCGCCGCGTGGGTCATGGGGACCCGGCGGGGGCGCGACAAGACGACGGTCGAGCGGCTGCTCGAGTCGGCGCTGGGCCCGGTGTGCTCGGTCATCCTCATCACCGGCGCGGGCGGCATGTTCGGCGCGGTGCTGCGCGCGTCCGGGATCGGCGCGGCGCTCGAGGACGCGCTGGGCGACATCGGACTGCCGGTCATCGTCGCGGGCTTCCTCATCTCGACGGTGCTGCGGATCGCGCAGGGCTCGGCGACGGTCGCCCTCATCACGACGGCTGGCCTCATCCAGCCGGCCGTGGCCAGCGGCGACTTCACTGCCGTGCAGCTCGCCGCGATCGTGCTGGCGGTGGCCGCGGGGTCCGTCATGGCGTCGCACGTCAACGACTCGGGGTTCTGGCTGGTCGGGCGGTTCTTCGGCATGGACGTGCGCACGACGCTGCGCACGTGGACCGTGATGGAGACGATCATCGGCACCATGGGCTTCGCCATCGCCTTCCTCATCTTCAGCGTCGCCTGAGCGCCGGTCGGCCGGGCGCGCGTCGGACGTGCGTGCGAGGATCGGGCGCATGACGACGGACCAGGACGCACGTGACCTCGCCGGGGACCCGGCGCCGGCCGGATTCGGCACGGCGCTGGGCGACCCGTCGGACGTCGCGGCGGTGAGCGACCCGCTGGCCAACGCGGACGACACGAAGCTGTGGCTCGAGCGCACCGGCACCCGGCAGTACGTGGGGCGCAGCTCCCGCGGCGGCGAGGTGCGGATCGGGTCGCTGGGCGACCCGGACGCCTTCACGCCGGGCGAGCTGCTGAAGATCGCCCTGGGCGCCTGCACGGGCCTGTCGTCCGACGCGGCGCTCGCACGGCGTCTGGGCGACGACGTGCCGGTGACGATCCGCGTCGGCGGGCTGTCCCACCCCACCGAGGACCGGTACCCGGCGCTCGCCGAGGTGCTCGAGGTCGACCTGTCGAGCCTGGACGACGCCGCGCGCGAGCGGCTGCTGACGGTCGTGCACCGCGCGGTCGCGGAGCACTGCACGGTCGGGCGCACGCTCGAGCACGGTGCGACGACGACGCTCACCGTCACCGGGGAGCGCTGACATGCCGCGCCTCGTGCAGGCCGCCCTCGACAAGGCGGTGACGATCCCCTCGGCGTCGATCCACGCGCACGTCGAGAGCGTCAGGCGCAGGAACCCCGGTGCGACGCCGGAGCAGATCGTCCACCTGCTGGAGAAGGAGTTCCTCCTCCTCGTCGCGGGTGCGGGCGGCGCGGTCGGTGCGGCGGCGGCCGCCCCGATCGTCGGGACCGGGCTGGCCACGGTGCTGACCGTGAGCGACGTCGCGACGTTCTTCGGTGCCTCCGCGGCGTTCTCGCTGGCGGTGGCGTCGGTGCACGGCATCGAGGTCACCGACACCGAGCGCCGCAAGGCCCTGCTGCTGACGACCCTGCTCGGCGAGTCCAGCAACAAGGTCATCGGCGACACGACCGACCTCGCGACCGTCCGCGTGGGCAAGCTGCTGCTGACGCGCATGCCCATGGGCACCGTGAAGAAGGTCAACAACCAGCTGACGCGCCGGCTCGTGCGCAAGCAGGCCGCGAAGTTCGGCGGCCTGGCCCTCGGTCGGCTCGCGCCCTACGGCATCGGCGCCGCGATCGGCGTGGCCGGGGGCCGTGCGCTGGGCCAGTCGGTGATCAAGGGTGCACGACTCGCGTTCGGGCCGGCGCCGGCGACGTTCCCCCGGCTCGTCGAGGTCGACGCGGGCAACGTCGTGCCGGCGGACCAGGTGGAGGCGACGCCGCCGGCGGGTAAGCCCGACCGCCGCCGCCGCCTCCTGGGCCGCCGCCGCTGAGTAGGGCGACTACCAGCGCGTGTGGACGTGCTGGCGGATGCTGTCGTCGTAGATGCGCTCCAGCGAGGCCAGCGTCGCGTCGTCCAGGTCGGGGAACCGGTCGGTCGCGGCGTTGGCCTGCGCCTGCGCGGGCGTGCGGGCGCCGGGGATCACGACGGACACGCCGGGCTGCTGGACGACCCACTTGAGCGCGAGCTGCGCGGTCGTCATCCCCGAGGGGGTCAGTGCCGCGACGTCCTGCGCCGCGGCCACGCCCACCTCGTAGGGGACGCCCGAGAACGTCTCGCCGACGTCGAACGCCTCGCCGTTGCGGTTGAAGGCGCGGTGGTCGTCCGGCGCGAACTGCGTGTGCTCGTCGTACTTGCCGGACAGCAGGCCCGACGCCAGCGGCACGCGCGCGATGATGCCGACGCCCGCCTCGACCGCCGCGGGGAGCACCTGCTCCAGCGGCTTGCGGCGGAACACGTTGAGGATGATCTGCACGCTCGCGACGTTCGGACGCGCGATCGCGGCGAGCGCCTCGTCGACCGTCTCCACCGAGACGCCGTACGCGGCCGTGCGGCCGTCCTCGACGAGCTGGTCGAGCGCGTCGAACACCGCGTCCGTGTGGAACACCGGCGTGGGCGGGCAGTGCAGCTGGACCAGGTCCAGGGTGTCGGTGCGCAGGTTCTCGCGGCTGCGGTCCGTCCACCGGCAGAACGTCTCGTACGTGTACGCGGCCGGCTCGTGCGGGTCCGCGCGGCGGCCCATCTTCGTCGCGACGGTGACGCGCTCGGCGACGTCGGGCCGCGACGCGAGGAACGCGCCGATGGCCCGCTCGGAGCGGCCGTCGCCGTACACGTCGGCGGTGTCGAGGAACGTGACGCCCGCATCCACCGCCGCCTCGAGGACCGTCAGCGCGGTGTCGTCCCCGACGACGCCCCAGTCCCCTCCGAGCTGCCAGCAGCCCAGCCCCACGACCCCGACCTCACGACCCGTCCGTCCCAGCACTCGCGTCTGCATGCGCCAGACGCTACCCCGCGCGAGGATCATCGGATGACGCCCGAGCCACCTGCCGGCACCGCCTCCGTCACACGCGCCTTCGCGGTCCCCGCGGACGTCGCGTGGCGTGCCCTGACCGACACGCGCCGGCACGAGGCCTGGATACCGCTGACCCGCGTGCGCACCGACGGCCCACCGCGGCTGGGGACCCGCGTGGTCGCGGTGTCCGGCCCGGGTGCGCGCCGCGGCGGGCCGGGCCTGGTCGACCGGATGGT
This sequence comes from Cellulomonas xiejunii, assembly GCF_024508315.1. Classification (NCBI taxonomy): domain Bacteria; kingdom Bacillati; phylum Actinomycetota; class Actinomycetes; order Micrococcales; family Cellulomonadaceae; genus Cellulomonas; species Cellulomonas xiejunii. The sequence goes on along the minus strand of NZ_CP101987.1, from coordinate 837,325 downwards.
GATCACCCGCTACACGCCGCCGGGTGACGGCCCGGGCGTCGCGGTGTTCACCAAGCGGGGTCCTGTGCTGCTGGGATCTGCGACGGTGCTCGTGCTGGCGACGTCGCCGACGACGTGCCGGGTGACGTGGTCGGAGCAGGTGCCGCTCGCCGGCCCCCTGCCCGCATCCCTGACCTCGCGGCTGACGGCGCCCTTCCTGGCGACCATGCTGCGGCTCGTCCTGCGCCGCGCGGCGGCCGATCTCACCCAGGGCTGACCGCTCCCGGCGCGACGGCCGTGCTGGCGATCGTGCATCGACGTTACCGAGGCGTTTCGGCGCAACGGATCGGGGGCGTTCGCCGGTCCGGCGCAACGGATCGCCCCTCGATGCACAACGTCACCTGTCGGGGTCGCGCGTCCGGGATCGTACGCTCGTGTCGGGCCGCACGACCCCCGCGGCCCCATCCCCGAGGAGCCCCATGACCGCGCACGCCCCCGGCGCCACCCCCCGTCACTACCTCATGTGCGAGCCCACCCACTACACGGTGTCCTACGAGATCAACCCGTGGATGGACCGCACCCGGGCCACCGACACGGCCTTGGCGGTGCGCCAGTGGCGCACGCTGCGCGACACCTACCTGGACCTCGGGCACACCGTCGACACCATCGACCCCCTCCCCGGCCTGCCCGACATGGTGTACGCGGCCAACGGCGCGACGATGGTCGGCGGCGTCGTGTACTCCGCGCGCTTCCGGTACGCGGAGCGGCAGGCCGAGGGGCCCGCCTACCAGAAGTGGTTCGCCGACCGCGGGTACGTCACGCACACCGCGGCGGCCACCAACGAGGGCGAGGGCGACATGCTCGTCGCCGGCGACCTCGTCCTGGCGGGCACCGGGTTCCGCACGGAGCGCACGGCGCACGCGGAGGCCCAGGAGCTGTTCGGCCGGCCCGTGATCTCGCTCGAGCTGGTCGACCCGCGCTACTACCACCTGGACACGGCGCTGGCCGTGCTGTCGTCGGACCCGCGCGACCCCCAGATCGCGTACTACCCGCCCGCGTTCTCCCCCGGCACCCGCGCGGTGCTGGAGCAGCTCTTCCCCGACGCCGTCCTGGCCACGGACGACGACGCGGCCGCGCTCGGCCTCAACGCGGTCTCCGACGGGCTCCACGTCGTCGTCGCCCCGCGCGCCACGCACCTCGCCGGCGCGCTGCGCGAGCGCGGCTACACCCCGCTGCCCGTCGACACCTCCGAGCTGCTCAAGGGCGGCGGCGGGGCCAAGTGCTGCACCCTCGAGATCCGGGAGTGACCATGCGTACCGTCGCCGCGACGTCCGCCCTGGCACCCAACTACCACCCGCTGCCCGTCACGCTCGCGACGGGTGAGGGGTCGTGGGTGACCGACACCGCGGGGCGGCGGTACCTGGACCTGCTCGCCGGGTATTCGGCCCTCAACTTCGGGCACCGGCACCCGGCGCTCGTCGCGGCGGCCCACGCGCAGCTGGACCGGCTGACGCTCACGTCCCGGGCGTTCGACCACGAGCTGCTCGAGCCGTTCGCGCAGGCACTCGTCGGGCTGGTCGGGCCGCTCCTGACGGGCACGTCGCACCTCGTCCTGCCGATGAACACCGGCGCCGAGGCCGTCGAGACGGCCATCAAGGCCGTGCGCAAGTGGGGCTACGAGGTGCGCGGCGTGCCCGCGGACCGCGCGACGATCGTCGTCGCGGACGGCAACTTCCACGGGCGGACGACGACGATCGTGTCGTTCTCGTCCGACCCGGACGCCCGGCGCGGCTTCGGGCCGTTCACGCCCGGCTTCGTCACCGTGCCCTACGGGGACGCGGCCGCCCTGGCCGCCGCGATCGACGAGACGACCGTCGCGGTGCTGCTCGAGCCGGTGCAGGGCGAGCAGGGCGTCGTCGTGCCGCCGTCGGACTACCTGCCGGCCGTGCGGCGGGCGTGCGACGACGCGGGCGTCCTGCTGGTCGCCGACGAGATCCAGTCGGGTCTGGGGCGGACGGGATCGACCCTCGCGTGCGAGCGGTTCGAGGTGCAGCCCGACCTCGTGACGCTCGGCAAGGCACTGGGCGGGGGCATCATGCCCGTCTCCGCGGTCGTCGGCCGGGCGGACGTGCTCGAGGTGCTGACGGCGGGGACGCACGGCTCGACGTTCGGCGGCAACCCCCTCGCCTGCGCCGTCGGGATCGCGGTGGTCGACCTGCTCACGCCCGGCACGCTGCAGGCCCGCGCCCGCACCCTCGGCGAGCTCGTCGCCGACCACCTGGCCGATCTGATGGACCGCGAGCTGCTGTCCGGCATGCGCACGATCGGCCTGTGGGCGGGCCTCGACGTAGCCCCGTCGGTGCCGGGCGGTCCGGCGTCGGGGCGCGAGCTGTGCGAGCGGCTGCTCGCCCGCGGTGTCCTGGCCAAGGACACCCACGGCGGCACGATCCGCCTCGCTCCCCCTCTGACGATCGACCCGGCGGACCTCCACGAGGCCCTGACCCACCTGACCGCCGCCCTCACCACCCCCTGACCTCCCCTCCCACCAGACGGGGCGTGAGAGTGCAATCCAGCGCACCCCCCGCCCGCCAGGTGTGGGCGTGAGAGTGCAATCCAGCGCATCCCCGCCCGCCAGGTGGGCGTGAGAGAGCAATCCAGCGCACCCCCACCCGCCAGGTGGGCGTGAGAGAGCAATCCAGCTCCCCAGCGCGTGACGGGATGGCCCCTCCGAGAACCGCTGGAGGGCGGGGGGCGACTGGATTGCACTCTCACGCCCACCGGGGGTTGCCACGAGGTGACTGGATTGCACTCTCACGCCCCCCGGGGGGTACCCGAAGGTGACTGGATTGCGCTCTCGCGCCCACCTTGGGGGTGGAGGAGTTCCGGTTAGCCGAAGGTGATGGAGGTGTAGAGCCAGCCGTCGTAGGAGACGGCGCCGATGTACGCCGTCGAGTACCCGCGGAGCATCAGCTTGTTGTGATCGACGGACGCGGCGTACGCGGCGATCATGCGCGTCGCGTTGCCGGGACTCACGCGTCCGACGATCTCGGCACCCGTCCCCGAGTGCCAGATGCTGTTCGACGCGGCCATCTGCATCGCGTGCTCGACGCGCGCTCCGGAGCGCACGATCGACAGACCGCCGAGCCCGTTGGCGGCTCGGTGGGCGTTGAGGGCCGCGCCGACGTCACCCGACGAGGCCTCGGAGCCGGCGGTGGGCAGCCCGGCAGCGGCGGGAGCCGCGACCGCGCCGGCCGACCCGCCGGTCCTCGTCCCCGCCCGGGTGGCGGTACCCGCGCTCGTCGCACGGCGGGTGGTCCCGCTCTTCGAGGACCCGCGGGCCGCGTCGCGGGCGGCTGCCGCCTGTGCGGCAGCCTGGGCCGCGGCGGCCTCGGCTGCGATGCGCGCGTCCTCGGCTGCCTGCCACGCGGCCTGCGCGTCCACGACGGCCTTCTCGGGGCCGGCGAGTGCGGCGTTCGCCGTCCGCAGCGACGTCAACGAGACGGCGGGTGCGTCGAGCGCGCCGGTCGCACCGTCGATGGCGGCCTGCAACGCCCCGCGCGGGGCATCCCCGGCCTGTGCGGACGCCGCGAGGGTCGCCGCGGCACGCCCGACCGCCGCGCGGCCGGTGGCGCTCGCGTCGGCGCGCAGGGCGGTGACGACCGCGGTCCCGGCCACGAGACCGTCGACACGACCGGTCGCAAGCTCCGGAGCCAGGGCGAGGTACGCGCCGTCGACGCGGGCCTGGGCGGCCCGGCGCGCGTCCGCGCGCTCCCCGCGCTCCTGCTGGACGGCCCACACGCCGCCGGCGCTGATGAGGACGGCAGCCGCGGTGAGCAGCGCCACGACCTGCGGTGCGCGCGCCCGCGCCGGGGCCGGCGACTCCGCGACAGGCAGCTCCGAGGCCGACGGCTCCGTGGTGGCCGCCGTGGGTGCGAGCACCACGCGCGCGGGCACGACGGGCACGGGCGCGGACACGAGGTGCCCCGCCTGCGTCGGGATGAGCGGTTTGACGGGCGGCGCCGCAGGCGCAGCCGTGTCCGCGGGGGCCGTCGTCCCGGTGGCCGGTGGTGCGCTGGTGGCCGCGACGCTGGTCCGGTCCCCCGTCCGGCGCGCGCCGGTGCCCTGCCGTCCGCTCATCGGTCCCCCCTGGGTGGTCGCCTCTTGCGACCTCATCGGCACCTGCAGCGTCCGACCTGAGGATCTGTGTCGCAATCGGGGGCACATATGGTCACTTGTCTTGCACATTGGTGCAGATCGGGCGGACGGTGGATACCGCAGGTTCCGCCACGATGGGACACGTGGACCCCGACCGGCTCGACGCCATCGACCAGGACATCCTGCGGGCGCTCGCCCGCGACGCCCGCGCGACCTTCGCGCAGATCGGGTCGTCGGTCTCGTTGTCCGCGCCGGCCGTGAAGCGACGCGTCGACCGGCTGCGGGAGCGCGGCGTCATCCGCGGGTTCACGGTGCGCCTGGACCCCGCGGCGCTCGGCTGGAACACCGAGGCGTTCGTCGAGATCTTCTGCCAGGGCTCCACGAGCCCGGCCACCATGCGCACGGCCGTCGAGCGCTACGCCGAGGTCGTGTCGGCGAGCACCGTGACGGGCGACGTCGACCTGGTCGTCCAGGTGAGGGCGCGCGACATGCGCCACCTCGAGGAGGTCGTCGAACGGCTCGCGGCCGAGCCGTTCGTGGCCCGCACCCGCTCGACCATCGTCCTGTCGGCACTCGTGCGGCGCCCTGACGCCCTCCCCGTCACCGACGCGCCCTGACCGCCCGGACCGGGAGCACCCCGGTGAGGGGCGTCGTCAGCTCTCCGTCAGGTCCTCGCCGCGCGTCGTCACGACCATCACGGGGCAGCGCGCGTGGTGCAGCACCGCCTGGCTCGTCGAGCCCAGCAGCAGACCTGCGAATCCGCCACGCCCTCGTGACCCGACGACGACGAGGTCGGTGGCCGCGGAGAACTCCGTCAGCAGCTCGGCGCCCGTGCCGTCGAGCACCCGGCGCCGCACCTCGGTGCCCGGGTGGTCGGCGAGCGCGCGGTCGACGACGACGCCCAGCCCCTCGGCCATGTCCTTGAGGACCTGCTCGTGGTCGATCGCGGACGGCAGCCAGGCGAGCGCCCCCGTCATCGAGGCGATCGGCACACCAGCGACGGCGAAGAGCTCCGCGTCCCACGCCTGCGCCTCGCGGATCGCGGCACGCAGCGCGCGCTCCGCGGGTGGCGAGCCGTCGACACCGACGACGATGCGACGCACGGGCCGCACCTGCGCCGTCTCGCCGTCGCGCAGCGGCTCGCCGTCGGCGCCCCGCAGCGGTACGACGACCGTCGGGCACCAGCCGTGGGCAGGGAGCGCCGACGAGACCGTCCCCAGCAGCCGGTCCGCGAACCCGCCCCGGCCCCGGGTGCCCACCACGGCGAGCTCGACGCTGCGTGACTCCTCGACGAGCACACCCGCCGCGTCGCCCGTGATGACCCGCCCGTGCACGGGGACCCCGGGGTCACGCAGGTGGGCGAGCGCCTCGTCGAGCACGGCCTGGGCACCGCTGCGGATGGTCTCGTCGTCGAGGGCCGCGTACCCGCCGTCCAGCGACGCCGCGGTGAACGACGGGAGCGAGTAGGCCACGACCAGCCGCAGGCCCAGGCCGCGCCTGCGGGCCTCCGCGACCGCCCAGTCCAGGGCGTGCAGACCGGCGGTCGACCCGTCGACCCCCACGAGGATCTCGTGCTCCCGCGTCATGTCGCCCTCCGTGTCGCGTCCGGCGCCACGTCGCGCCGGCCCGGTGTCCGGTCCCGGCCATCGTGGCACAGCGCGACGAGCGAGCGCCGGACGACCCGCGACGTGGTCGTTGCCGGACCGGCCCGCGGACACCCGGGAGCCCCGGGTCGAGGCGCGCGGGTCAGGCGACGAGGTACTGCGACCACGCGGGCTCGGCCCGGCCGGCAGCCCCACCGACGGTGACGGACCACCGGGGCGCCCGCGGCCGGAACGGGAGCTCCCAGCCCAGCTCGTGCAGCGTGCGGTCAGCCTTGCGGTGGTTGCACCGCACGCAGGCGGCGACGACGTTGGTCCACTCGTGCCGTCCGCCGCGGGAGCGCGGCTGCACGTGGTCGACCGTGTCCGCACCGCCGCCGCAGTACGCGCACCGGTGGTCGTCGCGCTGCAGCACCGTGCGCCGCGTCGGCGGCACGGGCCGGCGGTGCGGGACGTGGACGTAGCGCGTGAGCACCAGCACGACGGGCACGGGCATCTCCAGGTGCGCGGAGTGCAGGACCCGACCGTCGGACTCCACGACGTTGGCCTTGCCGCTCATCACGAGCACGACCGCCCGATGGAGCGTCACGATGCACAGCGGGTCACCGCTGGCATTCAGCAGCAGGGCTCGTGACGGCACCGGGGCGCGCTCGACGTCGTGGGGGGCGGCCTGGTCGGCGGCGGTCGTCAGCACGGTGCACTCCTGACCTCGGGGGTCGGACCGGCTGGCTGCCGGTCCGCGAACGAGAAGGAACAGCGTGGATGCGGGACCAGGGTACGCGCACGACCTTTGTGCACAGCGGGGGTCGGCGAGACCGGTCCAGCGCGTGGTCCGCAGGCGTGATGCGGAGCGTCCGCGCGGCTGTGCGCGGTCTCCGTAGAGACGACGAGGCCCCGACGACGTGGGCGTCGTCGGGGCCTCGCGGCACGGGTCGGTGTCAGCCGATCCGGATGAAGGTCGGGTTGCTCTGCCAGATGGCCCGGAACTGGACCGTCTTGCCCGGGCGGGGAGCGTCGATCATCTGGTTGCCACCGGCGTAGATGCCGACGTGGCCAGGGCTCCAGATGAGGTCGCCCGGCTGCGCGTCGGCGCGGGACACGACCGTGCCGGCGTTGCGCTGAGCGGACGACGTGCGCGGCAGCGTGATGCCGAGCTGCGCGTAGACGTACGACGTGAAGCCGGAGCAGTCCATGCCCTCGGGGCTGGCGCCGCCGGAGACGTACGGGACTCCGACGTAGCGGGCCGCGATCTCGAGGACGGCATTGCCGGCGACCGACTGCGGGACCGGGTTGCTCGTGGTCGCTGCGGCGGCGGTCGACGCCGTCGCGGCACGCTCGGCCGTGCGGGACGCGGCGCGCGTGGTGCGCACGGGCGGCGGCGGCGGTGCGGGCTTCTCAGCCGTGATCACCGGCGCGTCGACGGTGAACGCGGCCTCGGCCGGGGACGCCACGACGGGCGAGGTGTTGAGGACGGCGCGAGCGGAGGCCGTCAGGGCCGATGTGTCGACGGCGGCGAGCGCTGGGGCGCTGTCACGCTCGGCTGCGTAGGACGGGACGGCGATCATGGAGACCATCAGCCCGGACGAGGCCGCCACGACAGCGGAGCGTCGACCGACGGTGCCCATCTGGTCAGAGGCGGCGTGCGCGAGCTCGGTCAGCGGCGTCGAAGGACGTCGCGCGGCGCGGTGGCGCGCCCGGTGGTTGCTTTCGGACAACGAGTTGCCTCTCCGGTCGCCTACGAGGTGAGCTGTCGGGTTCGGGTGGGAGAACACCCGGCCGGTCATCCGTCACGACCTGCTGCGCACCTGCGTGCACCGCTGTCGCGCCGTCGTCCCGGCTTCACCCCAAGGGCACCGAGGTTCCGATGCCCACAATGTGGTTCCCCCGCCCCTGCCGGCGAGTCGTACGGACCTGCGAGCGGCGGCAGGGTTCGGCGTTCCGCTCGAGGGCTTCCTGGAGGAGGGTTCCGAGAAGCAGGTCGAACGTACATGACGCGCTCGTGGATTGTCACGCTCCGGTCACGAAGATCTCGAAGAAGTTATGGACGACCGTCCGACACGCCGGGCGACACGCCGACCGAACGCCCGCTGAGTCGCGCCAGCCCGTACCAGTTCGGGGTAAACCGGACTCACCCGCGCGGTGGCGGAGGTCACGAGAGTCGCGCCGTGGATCAGGCCCCGACGAAGACGTGCCGGGCGACGTCGGACGGCAGGTCCAGCACCGTGCCGGCCCCCTCGACGCCCACCGTGACGACACCGACAGCCCGCGCGACCGTCACGCGCGCGCCGGGTGTCACCCCCGCGTCCGCGAGCCGCGTCAGCAGCTCGACGTCGACCTGCAACGGCTCCGCGATGCGCGCGATCACGGCCGTGCCGTCGGCCGCCGCCCCGGGCGCCGTGAGCGGCACGACACCGTCGAGGAACCGCACGGGCGTCCGCTCCTCGCCGATCTCGTCGAGCCCGGGGATCGGGTTGCCGTACGGGTCGAAGTGCGGGTGGTCCAGCAGCGCGGCCAGGCGCTTCTCGACGCGCTCGCTCATGACGTGCTCCCACCGGCACGCCTCCTCGTGGACGTGCGGCCAGTCCAGGCCGATGACATCCGTCAGGAGGCGCTCGGCCAGCCGGTGCTTGCGCATCACGCGCACGGCCTTGGCCTGCCCGTCGCCCGTCAGCTCGAGGTGCCGGTCCCCCGTCACGACGACCAGGCCGTCGCGCTCCATGCGGGCGACCGTCTGGGACACGGTGGGGCCGGAGTGCCCGAGGCGCTCGGCGATGCGGGCACGCAGCGGCGTGATGCCTTCCTCGGTGAGCTCGTAGATCGTCTTGAGATACATCTCGGTCGTGTCGATCAGGTCGCTCACCGCTCGGCCTCCCACGTCGCGTCGAACGGCCGGGAACACCCGCGCCGCGTGCTGCGGCCCAGGGTAGTCGGCCCCACCCGCGCGGACGGGGCCGCCGACGCGCGGGCCGCGTCGATATCCTCGGCTCGTGCCCGACGCCGACGCCATCGCCCGCCTGACGATCCCTGCCGACCTGCTGCCCCGCGACGGGCGCTTCGGGTCCGGCCCGTCCAAGGTGCGCGCTGCGCAGCTCGACGCCCTGACCGCGGCGGGACGCACGCTCCTGGGCACCTCCCACCGGCAGGCGCCCGTGCGTACCCTCGTCGGCCGCGTCAAGGCGGGCCTGACCGCCCTGTTCGACGCGCCCGAGGGCTACGAGGTCGTCCTCGGCAACGGCGGGTCGACGCTCTTCTGGGACGTCGCCACGTTGTGCCTCGTGCAGGACCGGGCGGCGCACGCACGGTTCGGGGAGTTCGGGGCCAAGTTCGCCGCGGCGACGACGCGGGCGCCGTTCCTCGCCGTCCCGGAGGTCACGACCGCACCTCCCGGGCAGGTCGCGGTGCCGCCGCCGACGGACGGCGTCGACGTGTACGCGTGGCCGCACAACGAGACGTCGACGGGCGTGATCGCGCCGGTCCGCCGGGTCGCGGGCTCGCGCGAGGCGGGCGCGCTCGTGCTCGTCGACGGCACGTCCGCCGCGGGCGGCACGACGGTGGACGTCGGTGAGACGGACGTCTACTACTTCGCCCCGCAGAAGTCCTTCGCGTCGGACGGCGGGCTGTGGCTCGCTCTGGCGTCCCCGGCGGCCGTCGAGCGGGCGGCCCGCATCGAGGGTGCGGGCCGGTGGGTGCCGGAGTCGCTGTCGTTCACGGCCGCCGTGACGAACTCCCGCGCCGACCAGACCCTCAACACCCCGGCGCTCGCGACGCTGGTGCTGCTGGCCGAGCAGCTCGACTGGATCCTCGAGCAGGGCGGGCTCGCGTGGGCGGCCCAGCGCACCGCCACGTCGTCGGGGCACCTGTACGCGTGGGCGGAGAGCCGGGACTGGGCCACACCGTTCGTCGCGGACCCGGCGCTGCGCTCCCCCGTGGTGGGCACGATCGACCTGGCGCCGGAGGTCGACGCGCCCACGGTCACCGCAGTGCTGCGCCGCCACGGCATCGTCGACATCGAGCCGTACCGCAAGCTGGGCCGCAACCAGGTCCGCGTCGGGATGTACCCGGCGGTCGACCCGGACGACGTGCTCGCGCTGACGGCCTGCATCGACCACGTCGTGCAGCGCCTCGGCTGACCCGCTGCCCACGACGCGCACAGGGCCCGGCACCCCGAGGTGCCGGGCCCTGTGCGCGTCGCAGGCGCGTCGGACGACGTCAGGCGCGACGGCGCCGGGCGGCGAGCACCCCACCGACCCCCGCGAGCACGAGCCCGCTCGCGATGAGCGCGAGAGGGCCGGCGGACGAGCCCGTGGCCGAGAGCACCTCGGCCCGCTCGGCGACCGGCGCGGCCCCCGCGCCGGGGGCGTCGGGGCCGGCCACGAGGACGTCGGACCGCTCGGGCCCGGTGAGGCACACGGGGCTCGACGGCGGGTACCCGACGACGGCCGACGCGCCGGGGTTCACCTGGAACGTCACCTCGACGGACGGGCGCACCCAGTCGAACTCGTCGCCCTCGACCCATGTGCCGCCCTCGAGACGCCAGCCGGGCCAGTCGGCACCCTTGCCGTCGGCACCGACGACGGCGCCCGGCCACAGCACGGTCCCGGTCAGCGGCTGGTCGGCGTACACGACGTCGTCACCGCCCGGGTTGACGAACGCGATGGTGACGCTGGTCCTGTCGGTGCCCACCGGCGTGACGGCGTACCGCAGCTTCGGCACGTCGTTGTCGCAGACGGGTGTCAGGATGGTGACGTCGACCTCGCAGGGCAGCTCGGCCCCGTAGTCGTCGACGCCCCGCGTGCAGCCGTCGGCCGGCGGGGGCACCGGCTGCTGGGTCGCTGCGGTCGCGGCCGGGCCGAGGCCCGTGGCCGCCAGGACGAGGCCTGCGACGGCGCAGACCCTGATGAACGCGCGCATGCTGGCTCCCACGTGGAATCGGACATTTCGTGCTTCATCCTCTCCCCAGGGGTGCGCGGAATCTATCGCCATTCGGGTGAAACCGGACAGTTCGGGCGCCTTTCACCCGACCGTGCGCGCCCTCACTCGCAGCGGTAGGACGCGGCTCCCGGCGACGTCAGCGTGGGTGTGGTCCACAGCTGGGCGGCACCGTCCTGCAGCGGCACGGTGACCACGAGCTCCTGCGTCTGCCCGGGGGCGAGCCGCGAGGCGACCTCCTGCACGGTGCGCCCGGCGACCGTCGTGACCCGGCCGGTGGCCGGCCGGCCGTCGCGCGTGACGACGAGCGGCGCAGCGCCCTGGGCGGACCACACCGACACGTTGGTGAGCAGCGTGCCCAGCGCCACCTCGGGTCCCGGTGCGCCGGTGACGTACGGCCCCCACGTCTCGACGCCGTCGGGCGGGCGGAAGTCGAGGTGCAGCACGGCGTCGACCGTCGGCGACGGCCCGCTGCACCGCGCGTCACGGAACGTGACGTCCGTCGAGAGGTAGGCGCCGAGCTTGCCCTGGGTGGCGTCCGCGAGGAACACCCCCGGCTGGTCGACGAACAGGTCCTCGGACGTGAACGCGCCGCCCGCGACGGTCGCGGCGAGCCGCTCCTGCTCCTGCGGGTGCGCGGACCACACCCGCACCCGCCGCTCGTCCACCGCGCTGCGGGCGGCGAGCAGCAACGCCTGCGGGTCGCCCGTGCCGGTGCCGACGGCAGCGACGAGGTTGGCCGCGACCGCGCCGAAGTAGGCGTCGGCCGCGGCGGGGTCCGGGTGGCGCACGTAGGAGTCACGCAGCAGCGCGTCGACGAGCCCGGCCGCGTCGAGGGTGCCGCCGTCGGGGTCGGCCACCGACCCGGTGGCGCCGACGAGCCCGGCCACCGCGACGGGATCGGTCGCGACGACGCCGTCGACCGTCCCGCCCACGGAGTGCGCCCAGCGCGCCGCGACCAGCTCGGCCGTACGGGGGAAGTCGGGCGTGAGCACGGCGTTCTGGATCCACCTGCCGAGGCGGGGCCCCCAGGTGTCGAGCTCTTCCGCCGTGAGCGGCGCGACGGTGTCGGGCAGGCCGGGCAGGTCGACGGTGGAGAGGCTGTCGACGAGGGTCACCGCGCCGTCGTCGACCCGCACGGCGACGACGTTGCCGACGATCCCGCCGGCGGGGCGCAGCTCGGCGGTGTTGAGCGCGAGGACGAGGTAGGTGCGCGGGCCGTCCCCGCCGAGCATCCCCGGCAGCACCCCGGCCACCCTGCCGGCAGGCCCCACGCCGGCGTCGATCCGCGCGAGCGCGTGCTGCACCTGCCGCACCGGGTCGGCGAGCGGCCCCACGAGCGCGTCGGGGTCGAGCGCCGCGACGTCGGCGTGCGCGTCGGCCACGGTGGCGGCCGCAGTCTCGACGCGTGCGGCGACCGCGCGCAGGGCGGCGACGTCGAACCGCCCGTCGGGCAGGCGCAGGCCACCGCCCGCGAGCGCGCGCAGATCTGAGACTGCGGGCAGGGAGTCGACGACGACCGCGTCGAGCGACGTCGAGACGACCCGGACCGCCTCGAGCTGGTCACCCGCCCACGGGAGCACCTCGGCAGCACGCCACACGGGGTCGGCCGACGCGGCGGCGGCCCGGCGCGTGGACTCCTGCAGCTCGGGCAGGGAGTCGGTCACCGTGTCGACGGACGTCGCGTCGAGCTCGACGTCACCCAGCCACGCGCGCGCGTCCTGCAGCGCCGACGCCGCCTGCCAGGCGCGGACGGCGACCCACCCGACGGCGAGCAGCACCAGGACGAGCACGACGACGACGACGCGTGCCAGCACGCGCCGCCCGCGCGGCCCGGCCGTCGGCTCGGCCTGCCGCCCGACCACCTGCGCCGGGCCGTCGTGCTCGACCGGCGCTCCCGTCGTGTCCACGGGGCGATCGTGGCACGCCGGACGTTTCGGACATCACGCGAGGGCGTCCTTTCACCCGTGAGTCCGCCCGCTCGGCCCAGTGTGTCGCGCCAGCGCGTCGCGCCCTGCGGTGCGGCCGGCGGGCTCGGCGTGCGGATCAGGCAGCGTGCTGCGAGTCCGCGGCGTCCTGCGCGCGCACCCGCGCGGGCGCGTCCTGGGCGCGCCGCTCCCCTGCCGCGGTGGGCGCGTCCTGGTCACCGGCCGGAGCCGGCACCTGGTCCGCGGGCAGCTGGTCGGCGGGCACCCGGTCCGCGGGGTGGACGACCTCGATGTGCGGGCGCGACGTCACGTGGTAGCGGACGCGCACGTCCCAGTGGCCGCGGACCCACCAGGCGGCACCGACCGAGACGAGCACCGCGGACATCGAGCCGACGCCGATCGACCAGCGGGCGCCGAACGTCTCGCCGATCCATCCGACGATCGGTGAACCGACGGGCGTCGCCCCGAGGAAGACGATCATGTAGAGGGACATGACACGCCCGCGCATCTTCGGGTCCGTGGTCATCTGGATGCAGGTGTTGGCGGCGGTCATCATCGTCAGCGACGCGAACCCGACGGGGATGCAGGCGACGGCGAACGACGTGTACGTCGGCATGAGCGCCATGACGCCCGTCGTGATGCCGAACGCGAAGGCCGATCCGATGACGAGGCGGACGCGCGGCTGCTCCCGGCGGGCTGCGAGCAGGGCACCCGTGAGCGAGCCGATCGCCAGGATCGACCCGAGGATGCCGTACTCCTGCGCGCCGCGGCCGAACTCGGTGCGGGCCATGAGGGCGCTGGTGAGCTGGAAGTTGAGGCCGAAGGTCGACACGACGCCGACCACGACCATGATCACGATGATGTCGGAGCGGCCGCGGACGTAGGCGATGCCTTCGCGGATCTGCCCCTTGGCTCGCGACGCGTGCGGCATCGGGTACAGCTCGGTGCGGCGCATGAGCACGAGCGAGACGATGGTCGCGGCGAACGTGACGGCGTTGATGACGAAGACCCAGCCGCTGCCGACCGCGGCGATGAGCAGGCCCGCGAGACCGGGACCGATGAGCCGTGCGGCGTTGAACGACGCGCTGTTCAGGCCCACGGCGTTGGACAGCCGACCGGCGGGGACGAGCTCGGCGACGAACGTCTGCCGGACGGGCCCGTCGATCGCGGTGACGACGCCGAGCAGCCCGGCGAAGGCGTACACCTGCCACAGCTGGGCGTTCCCGGACAGCACGAGCAGACCCAGCCCGGCCGCGAGCACCCCCTGCCCCACCTGCGTGGCGATCAGCAGCTTGCGCCGGTCGAAGCGGTCGGCCAGGAGCCCGGCCCACGCGGAGAGGAAGAGCGTGGGGGCGAACTGCAGGGCCGTGGTGATGCCGACGGCGATCCCGGACTCGTCGGACAGCTCGGTCAGGACCAACCAGTCCTGCGCGACGCGCTGCATCCACGTGCCGACGTTGGCGACGAGCGCGCCGGCGAACCAGAGCCGGTAGTTGCGGATGGAGAGGGAGGAGAAGGTGGCACTCACGACGCGGTGATCCTCCGGAGGATCTCGGCGGCCTGCGCGAGCACGGCGCGGTCCGCGGTGTCGAGACCCGCGAGACGTGCGGAGAGCCAGGCGTCACGGCGGCGGCGGGTCTCGGCGACCTCGGCCTCGCCCTCGGGGGTGAGGCTGACGACGACCTGACGCCCGTCGGTGGGGTGCTCGTCCTTGCGGACGAGGCCACGGTCGGCGAGGCACCCGACCGTGCGGGTCATGGCGGGAGCGGCGATGCGCTCGTGCTCGGCGAGCCGCCCCGGGCTCGTCGGCCCCTCGCGCAGGAGGATCGCCAGGACGTTGAACTGGGGGTCCGAGAGCCCGGCCTCCCCGCGCTCGGCCTTGATGCGGCGGGTGGCCCGGCCCAGGGTCACCCGCAGGTCGGCGGCAAGGCTCAGGTCCGCACCTGCGGACACGGTGGCGGGCTCTGCCGGGGGGCTCGAGGAGACGGTCGACACGAGTAGTTACCCTACATCATTACTGCGGGTCAGGACCTGTGATCCTTACCACTGGTCACCATCTCACCCTTCGGGCGACTTGCGCGCCCGCTGCGTCATGCGCCAGGGTCGAGGCCCGGGGGGGAGGCTCGATGCACGGATCGAACTGGGGTGTGTCGAACGACGCGCTCGTGGTCGAGGGCCTGATGGCCTCCACCACCGATCCAGTGACGAACCGCGCCACCGCCGTCTCCCTGCACGCGGAGTGCCCGCGCATGCGCGCCGAGGACGCCGTCCTCACGGTCGTCACGCTCGCGTACGACACCGCGACCACGAACGCGCTGCCCGGACGCGCACGCGGGCTCGACGTCGCCGAGCGCGTCCTGTGCCGCGACCTGGAGCACTGGGCCGGGCAGAGCGGCAGCGTGGTGGCGATCGGCGAGGCAGCGGTGGCCTACCTCAGCATGGGGACGCACGAGGACGCCCAGCAGCTCCGCAGCCGCCTGCCGGAGCTGCGCGCCCGCGTGTCCCGTGCCGCCGGGGCCGTGCCGCGCATGTCCGCCGCCCAGGGCCCGTCACGCAAGTCGTCCGACGTGGTGGCCCGCGCTCTCGAGCGACTCGTCCTGCCCCGCGGCGTGGTCCCCGAGCAGGACCAGTGGGCCGCCGGGGCCGTGCGTGCCCGCCCCCTGTGGGACGCCGCGACCGGCAAGCAGTTCGGCACGCAGGTGCGTCTGCAGGCCTTCCGCGTCGACGACGTCGCCGCGGACCGCGCCGAGAGCCTGCTCTCGCTCACGCGGTCACCGCGGTCCGTCGACGGGGCCGCCGCAGCACACGAGGCGATGCCGCACGTGGTCGCCGCACAGCCCGGCGACGACCCGGTCCTGTGGGACGTCACCGCCGTGCTGTCAGGGACCGGCCCGGCACGCGCCACGCTCACGCAGACCCTCATCGACCGGTGCCCACCGGGGATGTGGATCGGGGTGTCCGCGTGGCTCGCCGTCCTCGACGAGGTGCAGCAGGCGCTGCGCACGCTGCGCGGCCGCGGTCACCGCATCGTGCTCACCCGCTACGGGTCGGGCCGCGAGCCGCTCGCGGCGTTCGACGAGCTGCCGATGGACGGAATCCTGCTCGACCCGCACCTCGAGGCCGGTGCGCGCGTCACGTCCGAGGACAGCGCGGTGCTCCTCGCGATCCTCGAGCACGCCACCCGCAACGGCATCGCTGTGCTCTCCACGTCGCGCAGTGCCGTCGACCCGCGCCGCCGTCCCGCGCCCGTCCTGCGTCCGCGCACCGAGGACCCGGGTGACCAGGTCCTCGAGCGGGCGCGACTCGTGGGCCTCACGCTCCGCCAGACCGCGATCCTGGTCAACGCGAGCACGGGTCAGGGGCCGATGGCCCCGCGCTGGGACCGGTACGACGTCGCGACGCACTGGGCCCACGCGCACGCGTGACGGCCCGGCCGGTCGGCGACGACCGGACGACGACGAGCCTCAGGGCCGCCCGAGCGCCCGGTAGGTCCAGCCGGCGGCGCGCCACACCTTCGGGTCCAGCACGTTGCGCCCGTCGACGATCGCGCGGTGGGCCACGACCTCGCCCAGCTCGTCCGGGACCATGTCGCGGTACTCGTCCCACTCCGTGGCGAGCACGACGACGTCGGCGCCCTGGGCAGCCTCGAGCGCCGTGGCGGCGTACTTGAGGTCCGGCCACTTGACGCGCGCGTTCTCGACGGCCTGCGGGTCGGTCACCGTGACGTGGGCGCCCTGCAGCTGCATCTGCGCGGCCACGGACAGGGCCGGCGAGTCGCGGATGTCGTCGCTGTTCGGCTTGAACGCCGCGCCGAGGACGGCGACGCGCTTGCCGACGATGGACCCGGCGCTGACCTCGCGCGCGAGGTCGACCATGCGGACGCGTCGGCGCATGTTGATCGAGTCGACCTCCCGCAGGAACGACAGCGCCTGGTCGACGCCCAGCTCGCCGGCGCGGGCCATGAAGGCGCGGATGTCCTTCGGCAGGCAGCCGCCGCCGAACCCGAGACCCGCGTTGAGGAAGCGGCGCCCGATGCGCACGTCGTAGCCGATCGCGTCGGCGAGACTCGTCACGTCGGCACCCGTGGCCTCGCACAGCTCGGCCATGGCGTTGATGAACGAGATCTTGGTGGCGAGGAACGAGTTGGCGGCGACCTTGACGAGCTGCGAGGTCGCGTAGTCGGTGACGACCAGCGGGGTGCCCTCGGCCAGGGACGCCGCGTAGACCTCGTCGAGGAGGGCGCGGGCGGCGTCACCCTCGGGCGTCGGCACGCCCTCGTCGTCGGTCGGCAGGCCGTAGACCAGCCGGTCGGGGTGCAGCGTGTCCTGGACGGCGAAGCCCTCACGCAGGAACTCGGGGTTCCACACGAGCGTCATGCCCGTGCCGGTGAGGCGCTCGGCCAGGTCCTCGGCGGTGCCGACCGGGACCGTGGACTTGCCCGCGACCACGTCGCCGGGCGCGAGGTGAGCCCGCAGGTCCTCGAATGCGGACTCGACGTACGACAGGTCGGCACGGAACTCACCGTGCTTCTGCGGCGTCCCGACGCACAGGAAGTGGACCCGGGCGCCCGCAGCCGCGGCCATGTCCGTGCTGAAGGTCAGTCGACCGGTGCGGGACACCTCGTCGAGCAGCTCGGGCAGGCCCGGCTCGTAGAACGGCGCCGTGCCGGCGGCGAGACGTGCGATCTTGTCGGGGTCGACGTCGATCCCCACGACGTCGTGGCCGAGGGACGCCATGCTTGCCGCATGCACCGCCCCGAGGTACCCGCAACCGATGACCGAGATGCGCACGTTTCGTCCCCCTCAGGAAGTCGCCAGTCCGGGCAGCGTACCGGGGTCCGTGAGGGCGCCGAGCGGTGGTCCGCCACCGGCCGCGCGCGGGTCCGGCTGCGGGTGGCGCTGGTCGTGTACCTGGGAGCCGTCGCGCTGGTCACGTTGCGCCCCGCACCGGAGGACGACGAGACCCTCGGGCTGGCGCGCAGGGTGATCGAGCAGCTCGCCGACCTGGGGCTGCCGGTGACGTTCGACGGGGTCGAGGCGGTCGCGAACGTCGTGATGTTCGTGCCGTTCGGGGTGCTCGTCGGGCTGCTGCTGCGGCGGCCCTGGTGGGTCGTCGTGCTGCTCGGGGCGGGCACGTCGACGCTGATCGAGACGGTGCAGCGGTGGCTGCCGACGCGCTACGCCACGGTGCAGGACGTCGTGATGAACACGTTGGGGGCGGCCGTCGGGGTGCTCGCGCTGGTGCTGGTGTCACGACGGGCCGGGACCGGCGTGCGGTCCCGGCCCGTCGATGGTGCAGGTGTCAGACGCCGAGCAGGTCGCGGATGGGGCCGAGCGCGAAGTACACGACGAACGCGAGCGCAGCCACCCACATGAGCGGGTGGATCGCACGCACCTTGCCGAGCGCCAGCTTCACGACGACGAACGCGATGAAGCCCGCGCCGATGCCGACGCTGATCGAGTACGTGAACGGCATGAGCGCGAGCGTCAGGAACGCGGGGATCGCGACCTCGGGCGACTTCCAGTCGAGGTCGGCGACCTGGGTGACCATGAGGAACCCGACGACGACGAGCACGGGCGCGGCCGCCTCGGACGGGACCATCGCCACCAGCGGCGACAGGAACGTCGCGAGCAGGAACGCGACGCCGGTGACGACGGACGCGAGCCCCGTGCGGGCACCGTCGGCGACGCCGGACGTGGACTCCACGTACGCCGTGTTGGACGACACCGAGCCCATGCCACCGGCGACGGCACCGAGCGAGTCGACGACCAGGATCTGCTGGCTGCGCGGCGGGTTGCCCTCCTCGTCCAGCAGCTTGGCCTCCTGGCCGACGGCGACCATCGTGCCCATGGTGTCGAAGAAGTCGGCGAGCAGGATCGAGAACACCAGGACCACGACGGCGAGGACGCCGATCTTGCCGACGGCACCGAGCAGCGAGAACTGACCGATGAGCGACAGGTCCGGCAGCTGCACCAGGGAGTCGGGCACCGCCGGGACGTTCTGGTGCCAGCCGCCGGGGTTGTCCTCGCCCGCGCCGCCGATGTTGGCGACGGCCTCGACGACCAGCGCGAGCACCGTGGTGCCGATGACGGCGATCAGCAGACCGCCGCGGACCTTGCGCACCATGAGGACGATCGCGGCGATGAGCCCGACGACGAAGACGGCGACTGGCCAGCCGGCGAGCGACCCGCCGGAGCCGAGCTCGAGCGGCGTGCCCTGCCCCTGCCGGACGAACCCGGCGTTGACGAAGCCGATGAGCGCGATGAACAGGCCGATGCCGACGCCGATCGCGATCTTCAGCTCCCGCGGGACCGCGCGGAACACCGCGCCGCGGAACCCTGTCAGCACCAGCACGAGGATCACCAGGCCCTCGAGCACCACGATGCCCATCGCGTCCGCCCACGTCATGCCCGGCAGCTGGGCGACCGTGTAGGCGACGACCGCGTTGAGGCCCAGGCCCGCGGCCAGTGCCATCGGAAAGTTGGCGACGACGCCCATGAGGATCGACAGGACGCCCGCCACCAGGGCGGTCGCCGCGGCGATCATCGCGAGGTTCGGCGCGTCGCCACCACCGAGGTACCGGCCGGTGCTGTCCGGGATGGTGCCGAGGATCAGCGGGTTGAGCACGATGATGTAGCTCATCGTGAAGAAGGTCACGAGGCCACCGCGGACCTCGGCGCCGATGGTGGAGCCACGCTCCGTGATCTTGAAGAACCGGTCGACGGCGCTGCGGGGGGCCGCGGGTGCGTCGTCGTGCGTCTCCTGGGGGGAAGGAGTTGTCGACATGGCGGAAGTGTCTCAGAGCGGAGGCCCGTCGGTGACCGTTCCCGCAGGGGCCGATACCCGGACGTGACGCACGCTACAACGCACGGCGTACGCACGGCACCCGACCGTGCGCCGGGGACGCCAGCCACGCCTCGACGACGTCCTCGGGCGGGGCGCTCGCGCGGCTGAGGTTCTCGGCCGTCCGGGGTGCGTCGCAGCCCGCGATGACGTCGTCCGACGGGGCGTGCGTGAGCTCGGGCATCTCGGGACGGACCGGACACCGCACCCCATCGTTCCGGGAGATCGCCCGCTGCGGTGGCCCGGCACACGTCCCGCGTCAGGCATCATCGGACGCCATGACGTCCCCCGAGCCCCCGGCCCGCATCCTCGCGGTCTGCACGGGCAACATCTGCCGGTCCCCCGTCGTCGAGCGGGTGCTCGCGGCCCGGCTCGCAGGCACGGACGTCCAGGTCACCTCGGCCGGGACACGTGCCGTGGTGGGGCACGCGGTCTCCGCCCCGATGGTCCCGCTGCTCACCGACGCGGGCGCCGACGCCGCCGGGTTCGCCGCGCGGCAGCTCACGGCCGACCTGATCCGCGAGGCCGACCTCGTGATCGCTCTGACGCGCGCTCACCGCTCGCAGGTCGTCGAACTGGTCCCGGGTGCGGTGCGCCGCACCTTCACCCTGCTCGAGATCGCTCGGCTGGTCGCGCACGTCGACCCGCAGGCCGTGCACGACTCGGGGCAGACGCCCGGCGCCCGGCTGCGCGCGCTGCCCGGCCTGGCCGCCGCGGTGCGGCACGTCGCCGGCTCGGGCGAGGACGACGTCGCCGACCCGATCGGCGGCTCCGAGGCCGTCTACCGGGCGTCGTACGACGCGATGGCGCCCGCACTGCGCACGCTGGCCCAGGCACTGCGGGACTGATCCGGCCGCGCCCGGCCGCGCCCGGCCGCGCCCGGCCGCGCCCGGCCGCGCCCGGCCGCGCCCGGCCGCGCCGGGCCGCGCACCGCGTCCCGCCCTGCTCGTCCGCGGCGCACTACCATCACGAGGTGCCCTCCGTCCTGTCCACCCTGATGCACCCGCAGCGCACCCCACCCCCGCCCATCGACGTCGACCTCGCGAAGGTCATGGGCGTCGGCACCGCAGTGTGGGGGGTCGCACTGCTGGTCACGGGCCTGCTGTGGCTGGTCGGCACCGTCCCCGGCACGTGGCCGTGCATGTGCGCGGCGGGCGTGGTCCTCGGGCTCGTCGGCGTGCTGTGGGCACGCAGGAACGGCCGCCTGGCGGCCGACGGCTCGGGTGCGATGGTCCGCCCCGGCGAGCAGGCCCTGAACCGGCCCTGACACGGCTCAGCCCAGGAACACCTGGGCGCACAACCACCCGCGGGCGCCCTGCGCGCAGGCCACGCCGATCTGCGTGAACGACGAGCGCAGGATGTTCTCGCGGTGCCCGGGGGACTTCATCCACCCCGTGACGGCAGCCGGCGCCGACGCGTAGCCGAGCGACAGGTTCTCCCCCACCGTCCCCGCCGCGCACGCCTCGAGGATCGGCCCCAGCGGGTCGTGCTCGAAGCGGCCCTCCGCCACCAGGAGCGTCGACCGGTCGGCCGCCTGCTGCGTGGCGCACGACGACACACCGAGGGCCGGCAGCCCGGCGGCAGCGCGCTCGGCGTTGGTCAGTGCGACGATCTCGGCGGACATCGCCGCGCCCTGGTCCGACACGCCCGTCGCACCCGACCCGTCGGGGGCTGAGCCCACGGCTGTCGGGCGGGCGGCGGCGCGGGGCTCGGGTGCCGGCACGGCGGGGGCAGCGGGCTCGTCAGCCGGGGGTGGCTCCGGGGCGGCGGTCTGCGGGACCGCCGAGCTCGTCGCCGGCAGCGGCGCGGTCGGCTCGGGGTCGGCGCTGCGCTCGCTGCTGCGGGAGACCGGGTCCTGCAGACGTCCGACCAGGTCCCCCGACGTCAGCGCGAGAGTGACCTGCCCGGTCGGGGCGTGCGCGCCGGGTGCGGCGAGCAGGATCAGCGCCACCGCGACGACGAGGATCCCCGCTGACCCGACCAACCGCACCCGACGACGTCGAAGGTCCCGACGCTCGCGCCAGCGTCGGATCTCGCGGCGTTGAGCGACGGGCACGAGGGGACGTTACCCGATTGTGACCTGTATCGGTAGTTCCTGCCGTTCTGAGCGATTCATCCCAGCACGAGCGACAGGGCGGCCTCCGCGTCGTCGGGGTCCGCGAGCAGCGCCTCGATCGCCCCGCGCGCACCCCACCGGCCGCTCGCCCACGCCAGGCCCGAGGCCAGCCCTGCGACGTGCACGGCGTGCACGTGCGCCTGCGCACCCGCGCCGACGACCCACCAGCCGACGTCGGCGCCGCCCACGTGCAGCTCGTCGTGCCGCCACCAGACCGCGGGGGCGTCGGGCAGCAGCGCGACCAGCGACTCCGGCACGTCCTCCGGCTCACCGTCGCCCGCGACGTCCCCGTCGCCCTGCGAGGACGCGAGCGGAAGGTCCAGCAGGTCGGCGACCCGAGCCGCGGCGTCGTCGTCCGCGCCCGACACCGGGACCGGCACGACCGGCACGTCGTGCGCACCCGCGCGCTGCCACCACCGCGGGTCGTCGGCCACCACCGCGTCGGGCACCACGTGGGCGACCCCCGGTGCCGTCAGGGCCACCAGCACCGCCGGCGGCTCGTCCGGCCCGGCACCCGCCGCCCACGCGCGCCACACGTGCCCCGCCACGTCGAGCGGCACGGACGCGCCGTCCGGCCCCAGACGCTCCAGCACCGCGGGCCACCGCGCCGCCGGGACCTCCGCGAGCGACCCGACCCCGCCGAGAGCGCGCAGCACGTCAGCGTCCAGGGCCGCGAGCACGTCGGGCACCGGAGGCACCAGCGCCGCCGGGAGCCCGCAGGCGCCCGGGAGCGCGAACACCTCGGGCAGCGGCAGGTCGGCGCGCGTGCGCAGCCACCACGCCGTGTACGACGGGCCGGCGGCCGTCGCGCCCTCGCCCCGCACCGGCGTCACGAGCGCCGTCCGCAGCGCCGGCGTGCCGGCCAGGTGCGCCAGCAGCTCGGGCCAGCGTGCGTCGTCGACGGCGTCCAGGTCCGCGACCGCGGGCACGTCACCGCAGTACGACCCGACGCCCAGCACCTCCGCGAGCTCGTCCACGTACTGCGCCCAGCCGTCCAGCGACGCAGCCGCCAGGGACGCCCCGTCGTCGCCCTCGTCATCGGGGACGACGCCCGCGACGACGTCCGGCACGGTCGTCACCACCAGGTCGTCCCGCACGCCGACCGCCACGAGCACGTCACGGCCCCAGCGCTCGACCGCGTCGGCTGCCACAGGAGCCAGGACCCGCTGGTCGAGCAGCCGCGCCGCAGGACCGCCCGGCAGCACCAGCCCGTGGGCCGGCGCGGGCTCCCCGTCCGCCGCGTCGAGCGTCAGCAGGCCCAGCCACCCCGCTGCGGACGCCGGCACGGTCCCCGCCGCGCGCACCACGTCCAGCACGGCGGCCGTCACGTCGTCCGCGTGCTCGAGGTCGTCGTCGTCCGCCTGCCCCAGCACGGCCGCCCGCAGTGCCGGGTGGGCCAGCAGCGCCGCAGCGTCCACGCGCTGCGCTCCCAGCCGGGCCAGCAGCGGACGGGCCGCCGCCGGGTCCGCCACCCGCAGACCCCACTCGCGCAGCGCCACCAGCGTCGCCGGCGCCAGGGCCGTCAGGTCGTCGTCGAGCAGGACCACGCCCCGCGGCCCGCGGACCACGCGGCCGTCGACGAGGGGCACGGGCAGCGAGGCCAGGCCCTCGCGCGCGGTCGCGTCCTGCGCCGCACCGTCCAGCGCGTCGTAGAGCGTCGGCCAGTCGACGTCGCCGCCCGTCGGCAGCTCGTCCACGACCTCGGCGAGCGTGCGCTCCTCGACCCCCAGCGCCCGCACCGCGGCGGCACCCGACGGCGGGACGCGCACCAGGCCCGCGACCACTGCGCCGAGCGCCGCGACCGCCGCGCGGTCCGTCAGGTCGCGCACCGTGGTCGCACGCAGGGGTGCGACGAGGTCGTCCTGAGGGGACGCGGGCACCAGCAGCGGCGTGCGGACCAGCGCGTCGAGGGCCCGCTCGCGCAGCACGGAGTCGACGGGCCCGGCCGCCAGACCCGTGGGGACCAGCGCCGTCGCGTCCTGCCCCTCGGCTGCCACCCGCCCCACGAGCGCCGCGTACGCCAGACCCGCACAGGCCAGCACCTCGTCCGTCAGCGGGCCCGGTGCCACGTGCCGACGCGACGGGTCCAGCGGCAGCGTCGCCACCAGCAGCGCGGGCAGCGAGCACGGCTCGTCCGTGGGCGTCGGCGCGTGGACCACGTGCGGCACCTGCGTCGCAGCCCCGCGCGGCAGCGCCCACGTCACGCGCCACGACCGCGCGCCGCGCTGCTCCACCGGACGGTCCGCGACCAGCGCCAGCGGCACCTCACCCTCGGCCGTCAGGACGTCCCAACGGTCATGGACGTCCGCCAGGCGGCGCGGCGCGGCGCCCTCGACGTCGACGAGCACCTCCACGAGCCCCGGCAGCGCCAGCAGCAGCACGTCGTCGACGGCTTCCAGCAGCGACCGGACCTCGTCCCGCACGACCTCGTCCCGCAGCTCCAGGACGACGGCCGTGTCGTACCCCGACGGCGACCGGGCCTCCGTCGGCCACGGCAGCCGCAGCACCGGCAGGGAGCCGTCGCGGCGGCGCACCTCGTCCGCGAGGGTCGGGCGTCCCTGCGCGGCCTCCTGCGCCGCGGTCTCCTCCAGGGTCTGGAGGGTGTCCACCAGCGAGAACCGCACCGCGCCGGTCGTCGAGGCGACCATGATCTCGTCCGACACGGCCCGCACCGCCGCGAACCCCACGCCGAACCGCCCGACCGTGCCCGTCCCGGCGTCCCGCTTGGCCGACGCGCGCAGTGACGCGAGCGACGCGACGCCCGCGGCGTCCAGGGGTGCGCCCGTGTTCGCGGCGACCAGCACGGCCGTGCCCTCGTCCGTCGTCGCCAGCCGCAGCAGCAGGCGCCCCCCGACGGCCGCGCGCGTCGCGGCGTCCGCCGCGTTCTGCGCGAGCTCGACCAGCACCCGGTCGCGGTAGTACCCGCGAGCGTGGTCCTCCTCGGTGTTCGCGTCCTCCCGCAACCGGGTCGGTGACGCCCGCCACGCCTCCAGCACCGCCCCGCGCAGCGCGGCCGTGCCGAAGACGTCCGTGGTCACGCCTCGTCGGCGGGACGCCCGTCGGCGTCCGTGGTCCCCGTGTCGGTGGCCCCGGACTCCGTCGGCGCGGTGTCCGTGGTCGCGGTGTCCATGGTCGCGGTGTCCGTGGTCGCGGTGTCCGTGGTCGCGGTGTCCGTGGTCGCGGTGTCCGTGGTCGCGGTGACGTCGACGGCGGGCTCCGCGGTCGGAGCCGTGGCCTCGGCCTCGGCACGGGTCTCGGCACCGTCCGTGCGCTCGACGACGTCGATCGCCAGCTCGTCGAAGAGCGGCTCGGGAGCGGGCCACTCGCTGGCCACGGGCTCGGAATCCGTCTCCGAGTGGGCGCCGCAGCCGTGGTCGAGGCTGACGACCTTGCCGTCGTCAGGCGACCACTCGTTGGCGCACACGGCGAACAGCTGCCCGAGCGAACCCTGCAGCGGCACGAGGAACCCGCACGACCAGCACGCGGCGGCGGACGCGACCGCACCGGGCGTCGCCGGGCCGCGCGACCCGCGGTACCACCGCTGCGCCGCCTCCGCGCGACCCTGCGGCGACAGGACGCGGACCCGCGCGAGCGCGAGCTCGTCGATCGCGACCTCGTCGATCTCGGGGTCGCCCGTCGGGGTGAAGCCCGGCTCGAGGCGCGGGTCGTCGGCGCGGAACGGCAGGACGTCGCCGGGGCCGATGTCGCCCGGCCGCAGCCGCTCCGACCACGGCACCCACGGCTTCGCGAGGACCGCGTCCTCACCCGGCAGCAGCTCTGCCTCGCAGACGGTGGCCGTCCGCCCGCGCGGCACGCGCGCGACCGTGACGGTCCACGCCCAGCCCCGGTACCCCCGGGCCGTGCACGCGAAGCGGTGGGACACGAGACGCTCCGCCTCGCGGACGGCACCGAGGTACTCGCCGACGTATTCCGGCTCCTC
Source organism: Cellulomonas xiejunii (assembly GCF_024508315.1). Classification (NCBI taxonomy): domain Bacteria; kingdom Bacillati; phylum Actinomycetota; class Actinomycetes; order Micrococcales; family Cellulomonadaceae; genus Cellulomonas; species Cellulomonas xiejunii. The sequence goes on along the minus strand of NZ_CP101987.1, from coordinate 811,834 downwards.
GGCGATCTCGAGCGCGACCTCGCGCGCGAGGTCGACGGCACGCTCCAGGACGGCGTCCTTGACGGCAGCCACGATCAGGCCTCGAGCTTGTCGGCGACGCCGCGCAGCAGCGCCGCGTACTGGGCGGAGCGCTGACCCTCGGGGTAGCGGCCCCGGCGCAGGTCGTTGCCGATCTTGTCGAGCACCTTGATGAGGTCCTCGACGACCACGGCCATCTCGTCCGCCGGGGGGCGCCGGGCCTTCACGACCGACGGCACCGGGTCCAGCACGGTGACGGACAGGGCCTGCGGTCCACGCCGGCCGTCCGCCACGCCGAACTCGACCTTGGTGCCGGGCTTGGGGTCGCTGACCCCCACGGGCAGCGCCGAGGCGTGCAGGAACACCTCACCGCCGTCGTCGCTCGCGATGAAGCCGAATCCACGCTCGGTGTCGAACCACTTGACCTTGCCGGTGGGCACTCCTGCTCCTTCAGCGCCGGACACGTCCACGAGCACTCCCGCAGATGGCCACCAGGCTACCGGGCCGCGCACGTCGATACCCTCCTGCCGCGCGCGAACCCCTCCGCGGCTCGCTCCGGGGGGCCGGACCACCCAGGCGCCAGGGCCGGGACCGGCCGTGGCGCCCGGCTCCCACCCGGGGCGCTGGGTCGACGCGTGCGCGCCGACGCCCGACCCACCACGCCGGGTGGTAGACCGGGGTGGTGGACGACGCGCGGGCACGTGAGCTGCTCCTGGCGCTGCGGGCCGACACCCTCGGGCGGCTGACCGGCCTCGGCGACGCGCGCCAGGAGGTCGTCGACGCCGCACGTGACGCCAACGTCGACGACGAGCACGACCCGGAGGGCGCGACCATCGCGTTCGAGCGCGCCCAGCTCCAGGCCCTCGGCGACGCCGCCCGCCGACGCCTGGCGGAGGTGGACGCGGCGCTCGCGCGGATGGACGCCGGGACGTACGGCAGGTGCGCCGTGGGCGGCGAGACGATCGACGACGCGCGGCTCGAGGCCCGGCCGACGGCGACCACGTGCGTCGGGCACTCCTGACCGCACACGCCCCCCGACCGCGCGCCTGACCGGAACGCACCCGGGCGGGCCGCGGCGGACCGGTCGTCGAGGGCTCAGGCGCCCTGCGCGAGCCGGTCGAGCGCAAGCCCCGCGAGCACCGCGGCGCTGGGCACCAGGGCGTCGTCGGCGAAGCGGGCGCGCGGCGAGTGGTTGTACGGCGCGTCCGCGGGGTTCTGACCCGCAGGCGTCGCCCCGACGAACACGAACGCGCCGGGCACGTGCTGCAGCACGTACGAGAAGTCCTCGGCACCCGGCACGGGGACGTCCGCGTCGAACCAGGCGGCCTCGCCGTACAGGGTCTGCGTCACGCGGCGGGCGCGCGCGACCTCGGCGGCGTCGTTCACGGTCACCGGGTAGCCGCGGGTGTACTCGACGCTCGCGGTCAGGCCGTGCGCCGCCGCGACGTGCTCGGCCAGGCGTGCGATCCGCTCCGGCACCACCGCGTGCGTCGCGGGGCTGAACGTGCGGATCGTCGCCTCGAGGTGGGCGGTGTCCGGGATGATGTTGTCCTTGGTCCCGGCCTCGACGCGGCCGACCGTGACCACGACGGGATCGAACACGTCGAACTGGCGGGTCACCATCGCCTGCAGCGCGAGCACCATCTCGGCGGCCACCGGCACGGGGTCCGCCGCGAGGTACGGCTTGGACCCGTGCCCGCCGCGCCCCTCGACCGTGACGCGCACCGTGTCGGAGGCGGCCATGAGCGTCCCGGGACGCGACGCGACGACGCCCGACGGCAGCGTCGAGGACATGACGTGCGCGCCGTACGCGGCGACGACCCGCGAGCCGGCCGCGTCGAGCACCCCCTCCTCGATCATGAGGCGCGCACCGTGGTAGCCCTCCTCACCGGGCTGGAACATCAGGACGACCGACCCCGCGATCTCCTCGCGGCGTGCCGCGAGGAGCCGCGCCGCCCCGACCAGGCCCGCCACGTGCAGGTCGTGCCCGCACGCGTGCATGACGCCCTCGTGCTGCGACGTGAAGGGCTCACCCGTCTGCTCGGTGACCGGCAACGCGTCCATGTCACCGCGCAGCAGGACCGCCGGGCCGGGGCGCGCGCCGCGCAGCACGGCCGTGACGGACGACAGCGCGCTGCCCGTCGACACCTCGAGGTCGAGGTCCGCGAGCGCCTCCAGCACGAGCCGCTGTGTGAGCGGCAGCTCCAGCCCTCGCTCGGGGACCCGGTGCAGCGCGTGGCGCAGCGCGGCTGTCTGCGGCAGGTCCGCTGCGGCGTCCTCGCGCAGGGACGTCAGCGCGGCGGCGTCCAGCGTCCTGGTCGGGTCCTGCGTCGTGCCCTCGTGGTGCCCCATGGCGCCACCTTGCCACAGCGCGACGAAGGGCGGCCGCGTGCGCCACCCGGGTGACGCCACGATCGGAGGATCCCCCGTCCGCCGAGGACGACGTCCCACGTCACGGCCGATGGCGTCCCTAGCCTGGGCCGGTGAGCACGAGCCCCGACGCCGACGCCCGCGGCGTCCCGCCGGGCCCGCCACCGCACCGTGCGCGCGTCCCCGCGTGGGCTCCCGTCCGGGTCGGCGAACCTGCCCCGCCCGTCGACGGGCCCGCCCTGCGGGGGGCACCCGCGCCGGGCACCGAGCCCTCGCCTGACGGCCGTGCGGGCACCCCGGCCCACCTCGGGCTGGACGGTCGTGCCACCCGCACGCGGTCCCGTCGTCTCCGGGTGCCGCGCGTGACCGTCGCGGCAGCGGGCGCGGCCCTCCTCGTGAGCGCGGCAGTGGCCACGGCGTCCCTCGCGGGCGACGGCCGGGCCGGCGACGGGACGGCCGCCGCGCCGACGGCGTCGCCCACGCCGTCGGCACCCGCGACCGCGTCGCTCGACCGCGAGGTGGGTCGGCTGCAGGTGGACCTCGCCGTCGCGCGCGCGACGCTCGCCGGCGCGCACGACGTGGACCCGGAGGCACGCCGGGCGCTCGAGCGGGCGGTCATCGCCGCGCAGGCGTGGCTCAAGGCGCACGTCGCACCGACGACCGCCCCCGACGCCGACCGGATGCTGCGCGAGGTCGGCTCCCACCGGGACGGCGTCGCGACCCTCGTCGCCCGGATGACCGGCAGCCGGGCCACCCCCACCGTCGAGCCGACCGTCGCCCCGGCGGCCCCCACCCCGACCCCCCGGGCCACACGCCCGGACGCCCCGGCACGCCCCCAGGGCTCCACGCCCCGCCGGACGGCGGCACCGACGCCCACCCCGGCACCGGCCGGCGATCCCACGCCGGCCCCGTCACCGGTACCGGCGACCCCCGCGCCCTCCGCCGCTCCGGCGCCCACGACGGTGCCGGGTCCGACCCCGGGCCCCACCACCCCACCCGAGCCGACCACCTCACCCGGGGACGACGAGCCCGCGGGCACCTGACACCCCGCCTGCCGGGGCACGTGAGCAAGGCGGCCACCCGTCACGAGCACGTGACCGCGGCGCGCACGTATCGTGGTGCGGATGGCCACGTTCACCGGGTACCTGCGCGCACGCAGCGACGACGAGCTCGTCGCGCTGCTCGTGCGCCGGCCCGACCTGGCCACGCCGCACCCCGCGACGCTCGCGTCCCTCGCGGCCCGGGCGACCAGCCGGTCCAGCCTCGACCGCGCACTGACCTGGGTCGACGCGCTCGTGCTGCAGGTCCTCGAGGCCGTCACCGTGCTCGCGTCGACCACGGGGCCACCCCGGCCCGAGGACGTCCGGGCGGCTGTCGGGGCGGGACCCGACGACGCGCCCGCCCTCACCCGCGCCATCGGGGACGCCGTCGCGCTCGCGCTGCTGTGGCCCGACGACGACGGTGCACTGCACCCCGCACCGGGGCTCGTCGACGCGCTGGGGACGTCGATCGCCGGCCTGGCGCCCGGCCCCGACGCGCCCGGCCCCGACGCACCCGGCGAGGGCGCACCCGGTGAGGGCGTCCCCGCCGGCGTCCCGGCCGTGTCCGCCGACGACTCACCGCTCACCGCGCTCACCGACGCCCCCGCCGGTGCGGGCCCGGTCCTCGACGCGCTCACGTGGGGGCCGCCCGTCGGGGTGATGCCGCCACCCGGGACCGCAGCGGCGCACGCCGTGGCGTGGCTGCTCGAGCACGGGCTCCTGGTCCGTGGCGACGGGCGCCACGTGCTGCTGCCCCGGTCGGTCGCGCTCGCGCTGCGCGGCGGCCGGACCCACCGTGCCCCCGCGCTCGCCCCCACGTCCGCCGACGCCCCCGTACGTGACGTGCCGGTGGTCGCCGCGGAGTCGGCGCGCGCGGCCGAGCACACGGTGCGCCTGGTGCGTCAGCTGCTGACCCGCTGGGAGCAGGCGCCGCCCGCCGTGCTGCGCGCCGGCGGCCTGGGCGCGCGCGACCTGCGCCGCACCGCGCAGGGCCTCGACGTCGACGACGCGCACGCCGCGTGGCTGATCGAGACCGCTGCGTCCGCGGGCCTGCTCGCGGACGACGGCGAGGAGAGCCCGGCGTTCGTCCCGACGCTCGAGGCCGACGTGTGGTCCGCGCAGGACCTGGCCCCGCGATGGGCCGAGCTGGCGCGCGCGTGGCTCGTGTCGACCCGCACGCCGTGGCTCGTCGGCGGGCGCGACGAGCGCGGCGCGCTGCGCGCGGCGCTGGACCCCGAGCTGACGCGGCCGTGGGTGCCGCGGCTGCGGCGCGCGGTCCTGGACGTGCTGGCGTCCGCGCCCGTCGGGGCCGCGTTGCCGGCGCAGGACGTCCACGCCGCGCTGCAGTGGCGCACGCCCCGCTCGGCCCCGCCCCTGTCCGCGATCGAGGCGGTGCTCACGGACGCGACGCGCCTGGGCGTGCTCGGCGCGGGTGCGCTGTCCGCCGCGGGACGCGCGCTGCTCGCCGGCGAGGACGTCGTGAGGGCGCTCGCCGCGGACCTGCCCGCGCCCGTCGAGGAGATCCTGCTGCAGGGGGACCTCACGGGCGTCGTCCCCGGGCGGCCCGGTGCGGACCTCGAGGACCTGCTCGACCTGGCGGCCGTCGTCGAGTCGCGTGGCGGCGCGGTGACCGTCCGGTTCACCGCCGAGTCCGTGCTGCGCGCGCTGGACGCCGGCACGACCGCGGACGACCTGCTCACCCGGCTCGGCGCGGCCGCCCGCGGGCGGGTCCCGCAGCCCTTGGAGTACCTCGTGCGTGACGTCGCGCGCCGGCACGGTCGGCTGCGGGCCGGCGCCGCGTCGTCGTACGTCCGCTCGGACGACCCCGCGCTGCTGGCCGGGCTGGCCGACGACCCGCGCCTGGCGGCCCTGGGCCTGCGACTGCTCGCCCCGACGGTGCTCGTCGCCGACGCGTCCGCCGCCGAGCTGCTCGCCGTCCTGCGCGCGCGCGGCCTGGCCCCGGTCGCGGAGGACGCGCGTGGCGTGGTGGTGCACGCGGTCGCGCCCGAGCGCCGGGTCCGTGCCCGCAGCCGTCGCACGGCACCGGTGCACGAGCGTCCGCAGCCTGACCGCGCCGCGGCCGTCGTACGCTCGCTGCGCCGCGGCAGCCCCGCGGACGACCTCGTGACGCCGGGTCCCTCGGCCGCTGCGCCCCCCGCGCCGGCGGCGACCGCGTCCTTCGCCACCACGGGGGGCCGACGTCGTCCGGGCTCTCCCGACGGTGCGCGCGCCGCCGGGACGCCCGGCCACCGCCCGGCGCGCCCGACCGGCGGAACAACGGAGCCCGGGGACCTGTTGGTGCTCCTGCGGGAAGCCGCGCAGGCGCGGGCCTCCGTGTGGGTCGAGATGGTCGGGCCCGACGGACGGGCCCAGCGTCGGCTCGTGCGGCCGCTGAAGGTGGAGGGCGGCCGGCTGCGCGCGCTGGACCCGCAGCGCGAGGCGGAGCTCACCGTCGCCGTCCACCGCATCGCGGGCGTCGAGCCCGCCACCACACCCGCCTCGTGAGACCGGGAGAACGGCGCCGTCACCGGCCCGGATCCTCGGTCCCACGAGACCGACGCAACGAGGGAGAGTGCGAGTGCCCGACGGCCCGCTGATCGTCCAGTCCGACAAGACCCTCCTCCTGGAGGTCGACCACGACCAGGCCGACGCGTGCCGACGCGCCATCGCCCCGTTCGCCGAGCTCGAGCGCGCGCCCGAGCACGTCCACACCTACCGGCTGACACCGCTGGGCCTGTGGAACGCGCGGGCGGCCGGGCACGACGCCGAGCAGGTCGTCGACACGCTGCTCGAGTACAGCCGCTACCCCGTGCCGCACGCGCTGCTCGTCGACGTCGCGGAGACCATGTCCCGCTACGGCCGGCTGCAGCTGGTGCAGGACCCGGTGCACGGGCTCGTGCTGCACGCGCTCGACGCGGCCGTCCTCGCCGAGGTCATGAAGTCGCGGCGCACCGCCGGACTGCTCGGCGAGCGGATCGACAGCACCGACGTGATCGTGCACCCGTCCGAACGGGGCAACATCAAGCAGGTGCTGGTCAAGCTCGGCTGGCCCGCGGAGGACCTCGCCGGGTACGTCAACGGCGAGGCCCACGAGATCGGGCTGCTGGAGGACGGCTGGTCGCTGCGGCCGTACCAGAAGCAGGCCGTCGACGGGTTCTTCCACGGCGGGTCCGGCGTCGTGGTGCTGCCCTGCGGTGCCGGCAAGACGCTCGTCGGCGCGGGTGCCATGGCGCGGTCGTCGACCACCACCCTGATCCTCGTGACCAACACCGTCTCCGCGCGGCAGTGGCGCGACGAGCTCGTCAAGCGCACCACGCTCACCGAGGACGAGATCGGCGAGTACTCCGGCACCCGCAAGGAGGTCCGGCCCGTCACGATCGCGACCTACCAGGTGCTGACGACCAAGCGGAAGGGCGTCTACACGCACCTCGAGCTGCTCGACGCCCGCGACTGGGGCCTGATCGTCTACGACGAGGTGCACCTGCTGCCCGCGCCGATCTTCCGCATGACCGCGAACCTGCAGGCGCGCCGCCGCCTGGGACTGACGGCGACGCTCGTGCGCGAGGACGGCCGCGAGGACGAGGTGTTCTCGCTCATCGGGCCCAAGCGGTTCGACGCCCCGTGGAAGGACATCGAGTCGCAGGGGTACATCGCCCCCGCCGAGTGCGTCGAGGTGCGGCTGACGCTGCCGGACCACGAGCGCATGACCTACGCGACCGCCGAACCGGAGGACCGGTACCGGCTCGCCGCCACGGCCGCGGGCAAGAACCGTGTGGTCGACTCGCTGGTCGCGAAGCACACCGGGGAGCAGACGCTCGTCATCGGCCAGTACCTCGACCAGCTGCACGACCTGGCGGAGCACCTGGGCGCGGACCTCATCACCGGTGAGACCACCGTCCGCGAGCGCCAGCGTCTGTTCGACGCCTTCCGCACGGGCGAGATCACGACGCTCGTGGTGTCGAAGGTCGCGAACTTCTCGATCGACCTGCCCGAGGCGTCCGTCGCCATCCAGGTGTCGGGGTCCTTCGGCTCCCGCCAGGAGGAGGCGCAGCGCCTCGGCCGGATCATGCGACCGAAGGCCGACGGCAAGACCGCGCACTTCTACACGGTCGTCGCCCGCGACACCGTCGACCAGGACTTCGCCGCCCACCGGCAGAGGTTCCTGGCGGAGCAGGGGTACGCCTACACCATCGTCGACGCGGAGGACCTGGGCGTAGCCCGGTGAACCGTGGGGGCGCGCGCAGCCGCACCCTCCCGACGACGCCGTGGAGTGGTCACACCTGTGACCACTCCACGTTCCGACCGACGCAGATGTGACCACTTGCACGCCCCGGACGCCACCCCGCACCCAGACGGGGTCGCACCGACCGTCGCACCTGCGGGAAAAGAGGGACCGATGACTTCTCTGCTGCTCAACCCTGACCTGCTCTCGACCGCTCTGCCTGCCGGGTGGCACGCCGCTGTCCCCGGACCTGATGACGTGGCGGACCTGCACGCGTTGCGCGCACGGCACGAGGTCGCCGCGCGGGGTGCGGAGTCGGCCGGTCTCGACGCGACCCGCGCGGAGCTGACGGGGAACGCCGCCGAGACCCGCGTGCACGTGATGCTGCGGGACGCCGCCGGTGCCGCCCGCGGGTGGGCGACCGCGCACGACCGCGCCGCGGGACGCGTGCTCGTGGCCGTCGTCGTCGACCCCGAGCTGGACGACGCGACGGGCGACGAGGTCGCGGCCGTGCTGTTCGCGTGGGCAGAGGGTGCCGGGGTGGCGCACGCGCGCGCCCGGGAGCTGTCCCGCACGCAGCTCGACAGCGGCGCGTTCGAGCCCGACACCCGCCACCAGCGTCGTCTCGCCGCCGCGGGGTACGAGCACGTGCGGACGTGGTGGCAGATGCGACGCCCGGTCGTCGACGAGGGCCACGGCCTGGGCCCGACCGGACCGGGAGTCGTGATCCGCCGGCTGGAACGCGAGGAGGGCGGGATGCCGGGGGCGCGGGACCTGGTCGCGGCGCACGACATCCTCGAGCAGGCGTTCACCGACCACTTCAACCACCACGAGGAGACGTTCGAGGAGTTCCTCGCGCGGCTGCGGTCCGACCCGGGTCACCGTTGGGACCACTGGTGGCTCGCCGAGCTCGTCGACGGTGACGAGCCGCAGGCGGTCGGCGTGCTCATCGCGAGCGCGTCGACCGACGCCGACGGCCGCGCCGTGGGCAGCTACGTCGAGTACCTCGGGGTGCGGCGGGTGGCCCGTGGGAGGGGCGTGGCGCGCTCGCTGCTCGACGCGGTCGTCACGGACGCCGCCGAGCGTGGTCGCCGGTACGTCGGCCTCGAGGTCGACGCCGACTCCCCCACGGGTGCGGCCGACCTCTACCTGTCGTCCGGCTTCACGACGTCCTACGTGACGCAGTCCTGGCACCGGTACGCCGACGTCCTGTGACGTCGGCGTCGGGGCTGCCCGACCCGCGCGGGCGGGCCGCGCGCCTGCGTCCGTCGGTGCCCGGTGGTAGACCGGTCACGTCGCCGACGTGAGGGGGCCACCGTGCACTGGGGCGCGCTGCTGGTCGACCAGCTCGACTTCTACTGGGCCGCGAGCCTGTGGCCACGGGTCCGGGGCCTGACGGACGACGAGTACCTCTGGGAGCCCGTCGCGGGGTGCTGGTCGGTCCGCCCGCGCGCGGACGGCACCTGGCAGGCGGACGGGCTGGGCGTCCCGGAGCCGGACCCGCCGCCCGTCACCACGATCGCCTGGCGTCTGGCGCACATCGCGGTCGACACCCTCGGGACGCGCGCGCGGGCGTTCTTCGGCGACGACGTCCCCGCGGACGCCGACATGTTCGACCCCCGGCTGCGTCCGGCGTCGCTGCCCGCCACCGCGGACGACGCGCTCGAGGTCCTCGACGCGGCGTACCGCACGTGGCGCGACGGGCTCGCCGCCCTCGACGACGAGGCGCTGGCCCACCCGATGGGCCCGCGAGGCGCCGGGTACGCGGACCAGCCGCTGGCGGCCCTCGCGCTGCACCTGCACCGCGAGGTCATGCACCACGGTGGAGAGGTCGGCGTGCTCCGCGACCTGTACCGGGCGGGGTTCCGGGCCGGCTGACGCCCGACGGGAGCACCGCCGCGGCCACGCCCGGGCCCCTCCCGCCTCCTGTCCCGTTGCCGCGGGTCACACCCTGGGAAAGGATCGACGTGTGCCCCTGGCCCGTCGCGTCCTCCGCCCGTTCTGCGCCCTTGCCGCCGGAGCGGTGCTCGTCGCCGCCGGTGCCGCGGGCGCCGCTGCCGAGGCGCCGTTCGACCTCGATGGCCGGACGGTCGTCGACCGCGCAGGGGTGCTGCAGGACCCGTCGGCGGTGCAGGCCGCCGTCGACCGCGTCGGGCGGGACACCCCGTACCGGCTGACCGTCGTCTACGTCGACTCGTTCGACGGCCTGGGTGCCGAGACGTGGGTGCAGCGCACCGCTGACGCGTCCGGGCTCGGGCAGTCGGACGCCGTGCTGGCCGTCGCCGTCGACGACGAGCAGTACACGCTGGCGCCGACGTCGCTCGGCACGATCACGCCTGCGCAGCTCGACCGGGTCGCGGACGACGTGCAGGCGGACCTGTCGGACGGCGACTGGGACGGCGCGGCCGTCGCCGCCGCGGACGGGATCATCGCGGCGGCCGACGGGCGCTCTCCGGGCGGGACGTCGTCCGGCGGCGGGTTCGCGGCCGTGCTCCTGCTCGGGCTGGCCGTCATCGCCGCGGTGCTGCTGTTCGCGTTCCTGCGGCGGCGGCGGGCTCCGCAGCCCGCGGGCGTCCTGCGCGACACGGCGGGCGCGACACGCGTGGCGGGCGCCGCCGACGAGTTCGCGTCCCTGCCGACGGCCGAGCTGGACCGTCGCTCGGCGTCCGCGCTGGTGGCGCTCGACGACGCCATGCGCTCCTCGGAGGAGGAGCTGGGCTTCGCGCAGGCGCAGTTCGGCGCCGAGCCCACGCGCGAGTTCGAGACGGTGCTGACGCAGGGCAAGCAGACGCTCACCGAGGCGTTCCGGCTGCGGCAGACCCTCGACGACGACGTCCCCGACACCGAGGAGCAGGTGCGCGCCACGGCGGCGCAGATCCTGCGGCTGTGCGGACAGGTCGAGGACGCTCTCGACGAGCAGAAGGCGGGGTTCGACCGGCTGCGCGCGATCGAGGCGCGCGTCGACGACGCGCTCGAGGCGCACCAGCGCGAGGTGCAGCGGCTGCGGGCCCGCGTCGAGCCCGCACGCGCCGCCGTCTCCGCGCTCGCGGCGCGGTACTCCCCCGACACCCTCGGGTCGGTCGCCGGCAACCCCGACCAGGCCGCCCGGCTGCTCGACGACGTCGACTCCGCGCTGGCGCAGGGCCGCGAGCGCTCGGCCGCCGGTGACAAGGGCGGGGCCGTCGGTTTCGCGCGCGCCGCGGAGGAGGCGCTCGCGCAGGTGACGACCATGCTCGACGCGGTCGACTCGGCGGACAGCGAGCTGGCGGCCGCCGGCGCGCGCCTCGACGCCGGGATCACGTCCATCACGTCCGACCTGGCCGACGCCGCCCGGCTCGCGCCCGGCGACCCCCAGGTGGCGCCGCACGCCCAGGAGGCGCGCGCCGCCGTCGAGGCCGCGACCGCCGCCCGCAACGGCACGGGCGACCCGCTCGCGGCACTCCGCCGGCTGACGGCCGCGGAGGCCGCCATCGACGCCGCGCTCGCCCCGCGCCGGGACGCCGAGGACCGCGGTCGACGCGCCCTGTCGCTGCTCGACGACACGCTCGGGCGCCTCGAGTCGGCGGTGCGGGCGACCACCGACTACGTCAGTACCCGTCGCGGTGCCGTCGGGCCCGAGGCCCGGACCCGGCTGGCCGAGGCGGACCGGCTGCGGCTGCGCGCCCTCGACCAGCGCGGGAGCGACCCACAGGCGGCGCTCGCCACGGCGCAGCGCGGGGAGCAGCTCGTCGCCGAGGCGCAGCGGCTCGCGCAGATCGACGTGGAGAACGCCCAGCGGTACGACGACGACCGTCACGGCGGGCAGGGCGGCGGCACGAACCTCGGCGGGATGGTCCTGGGCGGCATCCTCATCGACTCGATCCTGCGCGGCGGCGGACGCGGCGGCGGCGGGTGGGGCGGTGGCGGAGGCGGCTGGGGCGGCGGCGGGTTCGGTGGCGGCGGGTTCGGCGGCGGCGGGTTCGGCGGCGGCGGACGCGGCGGTGGGTTCGGCGGCGGCAGGCGCGGCGGCGGGTTCGGTGGCGGCGGACGCGGCGGCGGGTTCGGCGGAGGCGGACGCGGCGGCAGGTTCTGACGACCTCACGTGCGCGCCGACGACGACGCGCACAGCACGTGACACCGGGCGGACGGTCCGGGTCGGCACCACAGGGAGGCACGACACGATGACCGAGAAGCAGTCGATCTTCGGAAGGATCGCGCAGCTCACGCGCGCGAACATCAACGCGCTCATCGACCAGGCCGAGGACCCGCAGAAGATGCTCGACCAGCTCGTACGGGACTTCACGAGCTCCATCGCCGACGCCGAGAAGGCGATCGCGCAGTCGATCGGCAACCTGCGCCTCGCCGAGCAGGACTACAACGAGGACGTCGCCGCGGCGCGCGACTGGGGGCAGAAGGCCGTCGCGGCCTCCTCGCGTGCCGACCAGTTCCGCACCGCAGGTGACACGGCGAACGCCGACAAGTTCGACAACCTGGCGAAGATCGCGATCGGCAAGCAGCTGGCCGCCGAGCAGGAGGTCCGCGACGCGGAGCCGGTGATCGCGTCGCAGCGCGAGACGGTCGACAGGCTCAAGTCCGGCCTGGCGCAGATGAAGGACAAGCTGGGCCAGCTCAAGTCCCGGCGGGACACGCTCGTCGCCCGGCAGAAGTCCGCGCAGGCGCAGCGGCAGGTGCAGGAGGCGATCGGCTCGATCAACGTGCTCGACCCGACGAGCGAGATCGCGCGCTTCGAGGAGAAGGTGCGTCGGGAGGAGGCGTACGCGGCCGGGCAGGCCGAGCTCGCGGCGTCGTCGCTCGACGCGCAGTTCGCCGAGCTCGAGTCGGCGGGCGCCGAGATCGAGATCGAGGCCCGCCTCGCCGCCCTCAAGCAGGGCGTCGCACCGCGCGAGGTCGAGGCGACCACCGTGACGCCGCAGATCGGCACCGGCACGTCGGACGCGTGACCGACCCACAGCGGCCCGGTCCCGTGCTCGGGACCGGGCCGTCGTGGTCGGTGGCAGGCGGTCTTCGCGGCCCCGGACGGGTTGCCGTCGTCAGACGCTCACGCGGCGGGTGGCGGCGCGGTCGCGGATGAGGGTCACGAAGGCGTCGGCGAGGCCGCGCCCGCAGGCCTCCACAGCCTCGGCGCACGCCGTCATCTGGGCGACGACGTCCTCGGTGTCGACGTCGTCGTGGCCGTCCGCCCAGGCGCGCATGGTCTCGACGCCCGCCTCGGGGTGGAACTGCAGACCCCAGGCGCTCCCGATGCGGAACGCCTGGAACGGGTACGTCACGGACGACGCGAGCCACACCGCGCCCCGCGGGAGGTCGACCACGGCGTCGCCGTGCATGCTCGGCTGCGGGCTGGTGCGGGCAGCCGTGGCGGTCTCCACGACCGGGCCGACGAGCGCGTCGGACGCCGCCTCGGGACGCCAGCGCACGTCGATCACGCCGACCTCACGTCCGGGCGGGGCCGCGAGCTCGACGCGTCCGCCGCGTGCGACCGCGAGCAGCTGGGCGCCCAGGCAGATGCCGAGGGCGGGGACGTCCGTCGCGCTGACGACGGCCAGCAGGTCGCGCAGGGGGCGCAGCCACGGTGCGGTCGCGTCGTCGTACGCGGTCATCGGCCCGCCCAGGACGACGAGACCGTCGCCGACCTCGGCCGGTCCGGGGAGCGTCTCTCCGAGGTCGGGGCGCACGAGGCGCACGTCGACGCCGGTCAGCCACTCGGCGAAGCGGTCGAGGCCGGCGTCAGGTGAGTTCTGGATGACGGTCACGCGGGGCATCGCCGCGTCCGTGCCGCCGACGTGGTCGCTGAGGGAAACGGTCACGAATCCACGGTAGCGGGGCTGCGCGGGCTCCCCGAATCTCCAGGTCACATGTCCACAACGATCCCGACTTCGCCTGATGCGCCCGGCGAGGGGCACTGTGGGGCGCTCGCTCCCAGTGACTTCCCAGGAGACGACCGGTTCTCCCCACCTGTCGTCCAGGCAGTTCCCAGCATCCGGCGCGACACTGGGAGCATGACCAGCACGTCCAGCTCCCCCGAGGCCCGGCTGCTCGTCGTGGACGACGAGCCGAACATCCGCGAGCTGCTCGCGACGTCGCTGCGCTTCGCCGGGTTCGAGGTGCATGCCGCCGCCGACGGGGTCTCCGCGCTGCGGCTCGCCCGCGAGGTGGAGCCGGACCTCGTCGTGCTCGACGTCATGCTCCCCGACATGGACGGCTTCACCGTGACACGTCGGCTGCGCGAGAAGGGGCAGCACGTGCCGGTGCTCTTCCTCACGGCACGCGACGACACTGCCGACAAGGTCCAGGGGCTGACCGTCGGCGGCGACGACTACGTGACCAAGCCGTTCAGCCTGGAGGAGGTCGTGGCGCGCATCCGCGCGATCCTGCGACGCACGACCCCGGACGACGGCGTCGGCTCGTCCGTGCTGCGGTACGCGGACCTCGAGCTCGACGACGACACGTACGAGGTGCGGCGGGCCGGCCAACCGATCGAGCTGTCCCCCACCGAGTTCAAGCTGCTGCGGTACCTCATGCTCAACCCGCAGCGCGTGCTGTCGAAGTCGCAGATCCTCGACCACGTGTGGCAGTACGACTGGGGCGGTGACGCGAACATCGTCGAGTCGTACATCTCCTACCTGCGTCGCAAGATCGACCAGCTCACCGACGCCGACGGGAACCGGCTGCCGCCGCTGATCCACACCCGGCGCGGCGTGGGCTACCTGCTGCGCGAGTCGGCGTGAGCGAACCGGGGGACGACACCCGGACCGCACGGCCCGTCGCGGTGGCGCGGTCCGTGTGGCGCGGCATGTCGCTGCAGCGACGGCTGGTGACGATCACGGCGGTCCTGCTCGGCACGGGCCTCGTCGTCGCCGGCGTCACTGCCACGACCCTGCTGGAGCGCAGCCTGCTCGCACCCGTGGACGCGAAGCTCGCGAACGAGGCGGAGGTCGTCGCGGGGGACGCTCTGCGGTTCCTCACGAACCAGGCGGGGCACATCGGGCCCACGGACTACTACGTGCGCGTGCAGACGAGCGACGAGAAGGCCTCGGTCGTGAGCCCTGCCGCGGAGCAGACCTACGGCATCCCGCGCGTGGCCGACCTGACCGCCCTGGACGCCTCGAAGATCAGCGGCGAGCCGTTCACCGTGCCGTCGTCGCACGCCGGCTCGCCGTGGCGCGTGGTCGCCTACCCCTTCCACACGGACGGGATCGTGGGGTCGGTCGTCGTCGGACTGCCGCTCATGGACATCCACGGGGCCGTCGTCAGCATGTCCTGGAGCCTGGTGACCTCCGGCCTGCTCATCGTCGCCGCAGGCGTGCTCGCGGGCGGCTGGGCGGTGCGCCGGTCCCTGCGTCCGCTCGGCGAGATCGAGCGGACCGCCGCGAAGATCGCCGCAGGCGACCTCTCCCAGCGCGTGCCCGCCGCCCCCGACGGCACCGAGGTCGGTCGCCTGGGTGCCGCGCTGAACGGGATGCTCGCCCAGATCGAGGAGGCGTTCCGCGCACGCACCGTGTCGGAGGCCCGCATGCGGCGGTTCGTCGCCGACGCGTCGCACGAGCTGCGCACGCCCCTGGCCGCGATCCGCGGGTACGCCGAGCTGTACCGGATGGGCGCGACGACGACGCAGGAGCAGATCGCCGACACGATGCGGCGCATCGAGGACTCCGCGGCGCGCATGGGCTCGCTCGTCGAGGACCTGCTCGCGCTCGCACGTCTCGACGAGGGGCGGCGCGGGAACGTCGGCCCGGTCGACCTCACGGTCCTGGCCGCGGACGCCCTCAGCGACCTGCGGGCGCTGGACCCGCAGCGGCCCGTGCGGCTCGAGTCGCTGAACGGCACGACGGCCCCGCGGATCGTGGTCGGCGACGAGGCGCGCCTGCGCCAGGTGCTTGCCAACCTCGTCGGCAACACGGCCCGGCACACGCCGCCCGCGACGCCCGTCGAGATCGCCGTGGGCGCGGGTGACGACGACCGGACCGTCGTCCTCGAGGTCCGCGACCACGGGCCGGGCATCCCGCCGGAGCACGCCGAACGCGTCTTCGAACGCTTCTACCGCATCGACGAGTCCCGGACGCGCGACTCCGGGGGCTCGGGCCTCGGCATGGCGATCGTGGCCGCGATCGTGGCGTCCCACGGCGGGACCGTGGCGGTGCACCCGACACCCGGCGGGGGCACGACCGTGCGCGTCGAGCTGCCCGTGGCGGGGCCCACATCCGACCCCGGACCCGTCGACGCGCCACCGGCACCGGACGCGGCTACCATGACGGGTCCTTCGTCACCGTCGTGAGGCTGATCCATGGGCGTCCAAGACGCACCCGCCTGGCTCGTCCCGGCTTTCACCCGCAACGTCCTCGAGGCAGGGGGCACCGCACCCGCCTCGGACATCCGGCGCACCGCTGAGGACCTTCTGGAGCGGTGGACCCGCCCGGAGCGGCACTTCCACAACCTCCGGCACCTCGTCGACGTGCTCGCGCGCGTCGACGAGCTGGACGAGGAGGCCCACCACCCCGATCTCGTGCGCCTCGCCGCCTGGTACCACGGCGCGGTCTTCGACTCCGCCGAGCGCAAGGCGTACGCGAACCAGGGCGGCGAGGACGAGGCCGCCAGCGCCGTCCTCGCCCGCGAGCAGCTGACGGCCCTCGGCGTCCCCGAGGCGCAGGTACAACGCGTCGCCGCGCTCGTCTCCGCGCTCGTGCGGCACACGCCCGACCCCAGCGACAGCGACTGCGCGGTCCTGTGCGACGCCGACCTGGCCATGCTCGCGACCGAGCCGCAGCGGTACAAGTCCTACCTCCAGGACGTGCGCGCCGAGTACGCGCACCTCCCCGTGGAGGACTACGTGCGGGCGCGCGTGCGCATCCTGCACAAGCTGCTCGCGCGCCCGTCCCTGTTCATCAGCCCCCTCGCGCAGCCCTGGGAGGAACCCGCACGTCAGAACGTCTCCGCCGAGCTGCAGCGCCTCGAGAAGGAGGTCGCCAAGCTCGAGGCCGCCGCGGCGGAGCGGGACGCCGCGGAGGGCACGGAGCGCACGGAGCGCACGGAGCGCACGGAGCGCACGGAGCGCACCGAGGGCACCGGTCCCGCTGGTGTCAACGGAGCCGCCGGGGTCACGGGCGGGACGATGAACGGAAGCACCACCGGCGCCTGACCCGAGGCGCCGGGGCATCCGCCGTCAGCGCGCGACGGCCTCGGTGGGCGGGCCGAGGTCAGGACGCGACGGTGTCGGTGGGCGGCCCGCCGTCAGTGCGCGAACAGCCGGGAGGCGTGCGCCTCGGCCTCGGCGTACGTCCTGGCGGCCGCCTGCATCGCCGCCGCGATCTGCGCGAGCGACTGCTCGACGCGCGCCTGGGTCACGTTCCACTCCGCGACCACCGATCCGAACGCCCCGGCGGCGCCGCCGCGCCACGTCGCCTGCAGCTCGACGAGCTGCCGCTGCATCGCGGCGACCTCCGCCTGGATGCTCGCGGAGCGTGCCAGCACCGCCGCCGCGGACCCGTCGAGCTGTGCGCTGTCGACCTCGTACCTGCTCATGGACGTCCTCCTGCTGCCGTGGTGCCGCCGTGCGCGGCACCGACCACGGCGACGTTACGGACGCCGGACGCACCGACCGGCGGGCACCTGCACATCGGTGGACGAACCCGGTTCTCGCGGGGCCTGGGGTCGGGTCGACGGACTGCGGCGCCACCGTCGCGGCGGGCAGGACGGCGCGACGCCGCCACCGTCCGCACCCTCCGACGGCGCGACGGCACCACCGTCCGCACGGGCGCGCCGGCGACGCGCGCAGCCCCCTCTCGTAACCTCGGACCCGTGACCGTCCTCGTCGACCCCCCGCTGTGGCCCCGGCACGGGACCGTGTGGGGGCATCTCGTGAGCGACACCTCGTACGCCGAGCTGCACGTCTTCGCGGAGCGTGCCGGCATACCGCGGCGGGCGTTCGACCACGACCACTACGACGTGCCGGCGGAGCGGTGGGACGACGTCGTCGCGCTGGGCGCCGAGCCCGTGGACGCGCGTGACCTGGTCCGCCGCCTGCGCGCGTCGGGGCTGCGCGTCACGGCCCGCGACCGGCGCCCACGGGCCCCCCTGCGGGACGGTCACGACCGGGACGTCCCACCGGCTGGGACAGCGCCCTCACGAGACCGGGCCCAGCCGTCCGACGCCGCCCCGGACGACGCCTGAGGCCGGTCTCGCGCGGGCCGCGTCCCGGGATGCGGACTGCGGACGGCGGGCGCCTCAGACCTCGGCCGTCGTCCGGGATCGGGCCACCGCCGCGGCCGCCCCTGCCGCGAGCGCTGCACAGACCAGCACCCCGACCGCCCCCGCGACGGCGACGAGCACACCCGCGGCCTCGCCGTAGTCCGCCAGGGGCCACCCGGCCAGCGCGTGGTCGCGCGCCGCACCCGCGAACCCGGTGCGCGCCGCCGTCGCCTCGAGGCCGTCGGGGGCGGACGAGGCGGCCGAGGACAGCACCACCGCGGCCAGCCCTGCGAGCCCCGCGAGGACGCCGGCCGGACGCAGCGCCCCCGAGCGTGCAGGCGCGCCGTCGCGCGCGGTGAGCGCGACCGCCTGCGGCCGCACGGCGACGACCACCGCGACCACGGCTCCCGTGATCACGGCCTCGCCGATGCCGATCAGGGCGTGCACACCGAGCATCTGCGCCGCCAGCGCACCCGTCGGCACGCCGACCGTCCCGCCCACGGCGTACAGCCCGACGAACAGCGCCGCGGCCGCGACGACCCCCGCGGCACCGCCGAGGGCAGCACCCACCGCGCCCGCCGCACGTCCGTCCCCGCCTGCCGACCGGCGGCGCGCGGCGCCCACGACGCCCCGCGCGACCACCCAGCCGACGAGCGTCCCGACGACTGCCATGAGCAGCGTGTTCGTGCCCAGCGCCGTGAGGCCGCCGTCCGCGAAGACCACCGCCTGCACGACGAGCACCAGGGAGACCGAGAGCAGCCCCCACGCCGGGCCCAGCAGCGCCGCGGCCAGCGCGCCGCCCATCAGGTGCCCGCTCGTGCCGCTGCCGACGGGGTAGTTGACCATCTGCAGGCCGAACACGGCCGCCGTCGTCGCACCGATCATCGCCGGGTGCGGCGCACGCGCGGCACCGCGTCGGGCACGCAGCGCGGCGGCCACGACGACGGCGCCGGCGGCCGCCGCGGTCGTCACGGACACCGGGTCGCTCAGGTACTGGTCGGGAACGTGCATCGTCGTGCTCCTTCGGTTGCTCGGCGGCGGGCTTGCCTGGTCAGGGGTGGGTGGTGGGGGCGTGGGGCCGGGTGGTGCCGGGTCATCGGGTCCCCTGCGCCGCGAGGACCGCGGGGCGCCCGGGCCCGGCACCGCGGCCCGCGTCTGCGGGGGTGCGGGCCGTGCAGGACCAGCCGACGACCCACGAGCCGTCGGCGAGCTCGACCGGGCCGAGTGCTGCCGGCGCGGGCAGCGACGCCAGCAGCGTGCCGAGAGCCGCGGCCGACAGCCGCCAGACCTCCCCGGCGAAGGACGCGCCGGCACCGGGTGCGACGCGCGTCAGAGCGTGCCCGTGGAGGTACGGGGGCGACGTAGGCGCCTCACCCGGGGCCGGCGTCCGCTGACACCTCGCACCCGCGCTGCGCACCTCGTCCACCCCCGGCGTGCGCAGCGCGTACGCCTCCGACGTCCGCGCCCTGCGCTCGCACCGCCCGCCGAGGTCGACGAGGGCGCGTCGCACCGCCGGCTGGACCGCGGACCCGACCACCAGCAGCTCGACGGACCCCGACACCACGAGGGGCGCGGCGGTGCCCGGGCGCACCGGGGTGCCGTCGCCCGTCATCGGCTCGAGCAGCCGTGCCGCGAGGTCGAGCGCAGGCTGGTCGTCGAAGGCGCGTGCGAGGACGGTGACGCCGAACGGCCCGCCGTCGGCGGCCCCGACGGGGACCGCGACCGCGGCCAGGTCGAGCAGGTTGACGAAGTTCGTGTAGGTGCCGAGCCGCCGGTTGACCCCCACGGGGTCGGCTGCCACGTCCGCGAGGGTGGGGTGGTCGGTGGTCGTGGGCAGCAGCAGCAGGTCGCACCCGTCGAGCACGTCGAGCGCCTGGGCGCGCGCCGTGACCAGCGCGGCCCGGTCCCGCACGTAGGCGGCCGCGGGGACGCTCGCCCCGGCGAGCACGATGGCGGCGACCGTCGGGTCGGCGTCCGGCGGCGAGCCCGCCAGGAACTCCCCGACGGCGGCGTACCGCTCGGCGAGGATCGCGCCCTCGTAGAGCAGGTGCGCGGCGGCGAGCATGCCGGAGACGTCGACCTCGACCGTGCGTGCGCCCACGGCCTGCGCGTGCGCGACGGCCGCGCCGAAGGCGACGCGCCACGACGGTGCCAGGGCGTCGAGGTCCGCCGCTCGTGGGACGGCGACGACCGGGTGCTCCGGCAGCGCGAGCCGCACGTCCGTGGGCCAGCGACGACGGCCCGACCGGTCGCCCCCGGCGTCGACCATGATCCGGGTGGCACGCGCACCGGTCGCCAGGTCGCGCGTCAGCGTGGTCACGACGTCGTACGACGCGCACGCGGGCACGACGCCGTCGGTCGGGACGAGCCCCACGGTCGTCTTGATGCCCACCAGGCCGTGGAACGCGGCCGGGACGCGGCCGGACCCGGCCGTGTCGGTGCCGATGCCGATGTCCGCGACGCCCAGCGCGACGGCGACCGCCGACCCGGACGACGACCCCCCGGACACCCGGTCCGGCCGTGTCGCGTGCCGGACCGCGCCGTACGGGCTGCGCGTGCCGACCAGGCCCGTGGCGAACTGGTCGAGGTTGGTCTTGCCGAGCAGGACCGTGCCCGCTTCGAGCAGCGCCTGAACGGCCGGTGCGGTGCGCGGGGCCGGGCCGGGGCGGCCGCGGGGGTCCGTGGCGTAGGACGGGCAGCCCGCGGTCGTCGGCAGGCCCGCGACGTCGACGTTGTCCTTGACGGCCAGCGTCGTGCCCGCGAGGGGCAGGTGCTCACCCGCGGCGACCCGCTGGTCGACCCGCCGGGCCGTGGCGAGGGCGTCGGCCTCGGGGAGCAGCAACGTCCACACCTCGGGCCGGTCGACCTCCCGCAGGCGCGCGTGGGCCGCGCGCACCCGGGCCTGCGCGGTCGCGGTGCACGCGCCCGCCGCGTCGGGGCCGAGGGCCGTCACGTCGCGAGCTCCAGCACTGCGAGGGGCGTGCCGGGTGCCACGTGGTGCCCGGGCTCGACGAGCACCCGCACCACGCGACCGTCGGCAGGTGCGGCGACGGGCAGCTCGAGCTTCATGGCCTCCAGGGCGACGAGCACGTCGCCGGCGCGCACGTCGGCGCCGACCGTGGCCGCCACCCGCCACACGGCCCCCACCATGGGCGACTCGACGAGCACCTGCCCGGCGGGGAGCGCGGCCCCGTCCACGTCGCCGGCGGGAGCCCCGACCGCGCCCGAGCCGACGTGCGACGTCCGGACGTGCGACGCCTGGACGGACGCCGGCCCTTCGCCCCCGCGGACGTCGAGCTCCCCCGCGGCGGCCCAGGCGGCGCGCTCCGCCGCGAAGGCCACCGCCTGCCTCGCGCGCGTCGCCGCGATCTCCTCCGCGTGCGTCGTCAGCAGCCCTTGGTGCTCCCGCGCGGAGAACACCCCCTCCTCGACGCGCACGTCGTGACGCCCGGCGGCGAACGCGGCGCGCTGCTCCGCGAGCTCGGCGGCACTGACGGGGTGCCACACGATGCGGTCGAAGAACCGCAGCAGCCACGGCACACCGGGCGTGCCCCGCCGCCGGTGCCCCGACCAGACGGGCAGCGTCCGCCCGACCAGCTGGTAGCCGCCCGGGGAGTCCATGCCGTAGACGCACAGGTACTGCCCGCCCAGCCCGACCGTCCCCGCCGCTGTCCACGTGCGCGCCGGGTTGTACTTGGTCGTCATCAGCCGGTGCCGGGGGTCGAGCGGCACGGCCAGCGGCGCGCCCAGGTACACGTCCCCGAGTCCGAGCACGAGGTACTCGGCGGCCAGCAGGGTGTCCAGGACGTCCCGCGTGCTCGCCAGGCCGTTCATGCGGCGCACGAGCTCGACGTTCGACGGCAGCCACGGTGCGCGCTCGCGCACGCCCGCCGTGTACCGCTCGACCGCCTCCCCCACCGCCGGGTCCTCGAACGACAGCGGCAGGTGCACGCGGCGCGACGGCACGACGAGCGCGTCGGTCGCCGGCAGGTCCGCCTCCAGCGCGACGAGCACGTCGACGAGCACGCGCACGGGCAGCAGCGCCGGGTCGACGTGCACGTGCAGGGTCCGCACGCCCGGCGTGACGTCGACGACGCCGGGCAGGGCGCGAGCCCGCAGCGCCTCGGCGAGCGCGTGCACGCGCAGCCGCAGTCCCAGGTCCAGCACCGGCGGGCCGTACTCGACGAGCACGTTGTCGTCGCCGCCGCGCCGGTAGACCACGGCGGGCCGCCCGGGCGAGCCGCCGTGCGCGACCTGCGCGAGCACGCCGTCGTCGCCGTCGGGCCCGGTGCGCAGGTCTGCGGGCAGCCGCACGGCGGCCCGTCGCACCGTCGAGGTGCGCAGCGTCTCGGCGGCGGCCGCGTCGACCGGCACCAGGCGCACGGTGTCACCGGGCCGGAGCTGCCCGAGCCGCCAGCGGTGGCCCGCCACCACCGTCACCGGGCACACGAACCCGCCCAGCGACGGCCCGTCCGGGCCGAGCAGGATCGGGGTGTCACCCGACAGGTTGAGCGCACCGACGCTGTACGGGTTGTCGTGCACGTTCGACGGGTGCAGGCCGGCCTCGCCGCCGTCGGGCCGCGCCCAGCCGAGCCGCGGGCCGGTCAGGCGGACGCCGCTGCGGTCGGTGTGGGCCTGCACGTGCCACGTCGCGGCGTACAGCGTCGCCATGCCCTCGCGCGTCAGGTGGGTCGGGGCCGGCTGCGGACCCTCCTGCACCGCGAGCTCCCACGCGTGCGTGAGCAGCGGACGCGCCTCGACGGGCACCGGTGCGACCGGGCGGGCGTCGTCCGGCACGCGCGCGGGGACCAGCACGTCACCCGTCGCGAGCGCGCGCCCGGTGTACCCGCCGAACCCGCCGGGTGCGAACGTCGCGGCCGACCCGAGGTAGCGGGGGACGTCCAGTCCCCCGCGGACCAGCACGTACGTCCGCAGTCCCGGCCCGGTGGGCGCCCCGACGTCGAGCACGCCGCCCGCCGGCACGTCGACCGGCTCCCACTGCGGGACTGGCACGCCGTCGACGCTCACCGGCCCGTCCGCGCCCGTCACGCACACGACCGCCGGGTGGCTGAACCGCAGCCGAGGGCCCGCCAATGTGCACTCCAGCCCCGGCGCACCCTCGGGGTTGCCGAGCGCGACGTTGCCGAGCCGGAACGACAGGTCGTCCACCGGCCCCGACGGGCAGACGCCCACGTCCCAGTACCCGACGCGTCCGGGCCAGTCCTGCACGGTCGTCAGGACCCCGGGGCGCAGCACCTCGACCCACGGCTCGTCGTCGGTGACGCCCGCCAGGGTCGCGGTCGTGTGACGGGCCGCGCGGACGTCCGGGTCGGTCAGCGCGGCGCGCAGCAGCGGCAGGTTGGTGGCGACGCCGTGCACCGCCGTGACGGCGAGCGCGGCCCGGGCCGCGGCGAACGCGGACGCACGGTCGTCCGCGCGCACGACGACCTTGGCGAGCAGCGGGTCGTAGTGCGTCGTGACCTCCAGGCCCGGCTCCGCCCAGGTGTCCACGCGGACGCCCGCGGGCAGGTCGACGCCCGTGAGCAGACCGGCGCCCGGGCGGTGGTCGCGCCGCGGGTCCTGCGCGTACACACGCGCCTGGACCGCATGCCCGCGCACCGGCGGACCGGTCTCGGGCAGCGCCGCGAGCTCGGCGCGCAGGTCGTCGTCGCCCCGCGCGAGGCGCAGCATCCACCCGACGAGGTCGACGCCCGTGACCTCCTCGGTCACGGTGTGCTCGACCTGCAGCCGCGCGTTCACCTCGAGGAACGCGTGCTCGCCGCGCTCGACGTCGACGACGTACTCGACGGTGCCGGCGGACCGGTACCCGACCTGCGCGGTCAGTGCGCGGGCCGAGGACGCGAGGCGCTCCCGCAGGTCCGCGGGCAGCGCGGGAGCCGGCGCCTCCTCGACCACCTTCTGGTGGCGGCGCTGCAGCGAGCAGTCGCGGTCCCCCAGGCTGAGCACGCGTCCGGCGCCGTCGCCGAACACCTGCACCTCCACGTGCCGTGCGCGACGCACGAGGCGCTCGAGGAAGATTGCGTCGTGGGACGCGGCGAGACGGGGGAAAGCCGCACGCACGTCCGCCGGCCCGACGCACGCCCGCATCCCGGTGCCGCCACCGCCGTCGACCGCCTTGAGCATCACGGGGTAGCCGATGCGCTCCGCCGCAGCCAGTGCGTCGTCGACCGCCACGAGCAGGCCGCTGGCGGGCAGCAGCGGGACGCCCGCGTCCCGCGCGGCGCGGCGCGCGCGGTGCTTGTCCCCGAAGACGGCCAGCTGCGCGGGCGTCGGGCCCACGAACACCAGGCCCGCCGCCTCGACCGCGCTCGCGAACGCCGCCTCCTCCGAGAGGAACCCGTACCCGGGATGGACCGCGCCCGCACCCGTCGCGACCGCCGCGTCGAGGAGCGCGTCGGCCCGCAGGTAGGCGTCGGGCGCGCCGATCCGCACCGCGACGTCCGCGAGCCGCACGTGCGGTGCGGCGGCGTCCACGTCGGAGTACACCGCCACCGTGCGCAGGCCCACCGCTGCCGCGGTGCGCAGGACGCGCACGGCGATCTCGCCGCGGTTGGCCACGAGCAGGGTGTCGAACACGGCGTCCTTCGGGTCGGCAGCGGCGTGTATACACGCGGGTATCCGGACCGTAGGGACGAGGTGTTGCCCTGGGCGCTCGCGCAGGTTAACGGTGGGTTACGTGCGGTTCGCGTTGACCGGTTCGCCGGGATCCTGCACGCTCGGAGCATCACGACGGCGGGGGGCCGGCATGAGCGCAGCAGGGGCAGGTGCCACCGGGCAGGTCGACGAGAAGCGCAAGCGCGGAGCGTTCAGCTCCCGGCGTGTCTTCATCCTCGCCGCGATCGGCTCGGCGGTCGGGCTGGGCAACATCTGGCGTTTCCCGTACGTCACCTACGAGAACGGCGGGGGCGCGTTCGTCGTCCCCTACCTCGTCGCGCTGCTGACGGCAGGCATCCCGTTCCTGCTGCTCGACTACGCGATCGGTCACCGGCAGCGCGGCTCCGCACCGCTGTCCTTCGCGCGCCTGCGCCGCAGCGCCGAAGGCCTCGGCTGGTGGCAGGTGGCGATCTGCTTCGTCATCGCCGTGTACTACGCGGCCGTGGTCGCGTGGGCCCTGCGCTACACCTTCTTCTCCCTCGACAAGGCCTGGGGCTCCGACCCGGAGGGGTTCTTCTTCGGGGAGTTCCTCCAGGCCGGCGACGTCCGCGTCACCACCGACGTGGTGCCCGGCGTGCTCGTGCCGCTCGCGATCGTGTGGCTGAGCGTGCTGGTCATCATGGCGCTCGGTGTCCAGCGCGGGATCGGCGCGAGCTCCATGGTCTTCATCCCGGTGCTGATCCTCGCGTTCACGGCGCTCGTCGTGCGGGCGCTGCTGCTGCCGGGCGCGACCGCCGGCCTCGACGCCCTCTTCACGCCGGACTGGTCGGCGCTCACCTCGGCGTCGGTGTGGGCGGCCGCGTTCGGCCAGATCTTCTTCTCGCTGTCCATCGGCTTCGGGATCATGATCACGTACGCCTCGTACGTGGGCCGCCGCGAGGACATGGTCGGCTCGGGGCTCGTCGTGGGGTTCGCGAACTCCAGCTTCGAGCTGCTCGCCGGCATCGGCGTGTTCGCCGCCCTCGGGTTCATGGCGCAGGCCAACGGGGTCGCCGTCGCCGACGTCGCCAGCAGCGGGATCGGCCTGGCGTTCATCGCGTTCCCGACGATCATCAGCGAGGCGCCGGCGGGCGCCCTCATCGGGGTCCTGTTCTTCGCGTCCCTGGTCCTCGCCGGGATCACGTCGCTCGTCAGCGTCATCGAGGTGGTCATCTCCGCCGTCCGCGACAAGTTCGACACCCGTCGCCTCACCGCGACCCTCGCGGTCGTCGTGCCGTGCGCGCTGCTGAGCCTGGCCCTGTTCAGCACGACGAGCGGCATCTACGTCCTCGACGTCGTCGACCACTTCGTCAACCAGTACGGCATCCTCGTCGTGGCGCTGGTCAGCATGCTGGTCGTCGCCTGGGCGCTGCGCGCCCTGCCCGCCCTCGGCGCGCACCTCAACGTCCACGGCCGCCCGCGGGTCGGTCGGACCTGGCGCGTCCTGACGAGCGTCGTGGCCCCCGTGGGGCTCGTCGTCGTGCTCGTCTTCGCGCTCCGCGACGACCTCGGCGCGCCCTACGAGGACTACCCCGCCTGGCTGCTGATGGTCTTCGGCTGGCTCATGGTGGTGCTGCTGCCGGTCGTCGGGTTCCTGATCGCCCGCGTCCCCTGGCGCGCCGGGACCCACCTGGACGGGCCGCCACCCGGCTCGGACCCCACGGCGCCGCTGGACGCCACCGGGATCGGGGCGTCCGGCGCACGCCCGGTCCGTGACGACGAGGGAGACCGCTGATGAGCACGAGCGCGATCGTGATGATGGTGGTGGCGATGGTCGTCATCTGGGGCGGGCTGGCCGCGGCGATCGTCAACCTGCTGCGGCACGGCTCGGTCGAGAACCGGGCGGAGAACGTGCGCCGCGACCTGTGATCCGCCCCTCGGGCGGAGGTCGTTTCACCCGTGCGGCCATGGTGTCGCCGGCGCCCCTGGGTGTGGCCCCTGTCTATGTTGGGCGACCCCGCCGCCCGACCCGAAGGACCCGCACCCCATGGCACGACGCCCCCTCGCCACGCTCGCCGCAGCCCTCACGCTGACCCTCGTGCTCGGCGGCTGCAACGCGATGCGCGACCAGGTCAGCGGGCCACCGCTCGACGAGAACGGCGTCGCGATCACCAAGGTCGTCAAGGACGCCGTGGCCGAGGCACTGCCGGACGCCGTCGAGACGAACACCAGCACGCACCTCGACGGCTTCGCCAACACGTTGACGGTGACCGTCAGGTGGCCCGACGAGGTGCCGCTCGACGCGACCCCCCTGCAGGACGGTGCGCGCGCGATCTGCGAGAACGTCAGGGGCTACGACGTGGTCAACTTCGGGTTCTACCTGGTCG
The DNA here is from genome assembly GCF_024508315.1 of Cellulomonas xiejunii. Taxonomy (NCBI): domain Bacteria; kingdom Bacillati; phylum Actinomycetota; class Actinomycetes; order Micrococcales; family Cellulomonadaceae; genus Cellulomonas; species Cellulomonas xiejunii. The sequence goes on along the minus strand of NZ_CP101987.1, from coordinate 785,018 downwards.
GGGCCGAGCGCCGCGCCGGCATCCTGGACGCGTGGTCGCAGGCCTTCCCCGACCTCTCCCCGGCCCGCGACACCGTGGCACGGATCTGGGAGGACGACTGTCCGGTGGTCCTCGCCTGACGCGCGGTCAGCCCGCGAGCGCCATGCGCGCCATCGCGTGCGAGGCGCGCTCCATGACGACCTCCAGGGACTCCCCCACGTGCCGGTGCAGCGCCGTGAGCGCCTCGCCGAGGCGCTCGGCGAGCACGAGCTCGAGGATCTCCAGGTGCTCGTCGATGGTCGCGGTGATGCGCTCGTCCTCGATGAAGTCGTGCATGCGCACGGCGCGGATCTTCTGGTTCACGGTGACCAGGGCGTCGGTGAGCTGCCCGTTGCCCGACGCCTGGGACAGTGCGCGGTGGAACCCCTCGTCGAGCACCACGAAGCTCGGGTCGGGGTCGGGGACGACGTCGCGCATCTCCTGCCAGCGCGCCAGCTCGGCGCCCAGGAGGGCACGGTCGTGCTGCACCTGCGGGTTCTCGATGGCCCGCGCGATGCCGCGCAGCTCGAGCGTGATGCGCAGTTCGTACAGGTCGCGCAGCGCGGCCAGGGACGGCACGACGACCGCGTAGCCGAAGTCCGTGCGCTCGACCAGCCCGTCGGACAGCAGCCGGGACAGCGCCTCGCGCACCGGCGTGCGGGACACCTCGAACGCCTTCGACAGCTTGGGCTCGGTGAGCCGCTCACGCGGCGAGACGCGTCCGTTGAGGATCTCGTCGCGCAGCTGCTGGTACACCTGCTCGCGCAACGACCCGCCGGCCATGCTCATGACAGCAGCCCTCCGCCCCCCACGTCCCCGGGGCGGACGCCCCGGGGATCGCCCGCCCGAGGACGCTCAGATCGCCATGGCGGCACGCACGTCACCCTCCTGGGCGACCCCACCGACACCCTCGGCCGTCACCCGACCCGACTCCAGGACGTAGTAGCGGGACGACGCGGCGAGCGCGAAGCCCACGTGCTGCTCGACGAGCAGCACCGACAGCCCGTCCCCCGCGAGCTGGACGATCGCGTCCTCGATCTCCGCGACGACCGACGGCTGGATGCCCTCGGTGGGCTCGTCGAGGACGATCAGGCGCGGCCCGGTGATCAGCGCCCGCGCGATCGCGAGCTGCTGGCGCTGCCCACCTGACAGCAGCCCCGCCCGGCGCCCCAGCAGCTCGCGCAGCGCGGGGAACAGGTCGAGCGCCTCGTCGAGGCGCCGGCCCCCCGCCGACCCGGCGACGTCGGCGACGAGCTGCAGGTTCTCCCGCGCAGTGAGCTGGCCGAACGACTGCTGCCCCTGCGGGACGTACGCGAGCCCGGCGCGCACCCGCTGGTGCGGGCGTCGGCGCGTCACGTCCTCGCCGCCCAGCAGGACCGTGCCGGACCGCACGGGCAGCAGCCCCACCGCGGCCCGCAGCAGCGTCGTCTTGCCCGCACCGTTGTGGCCCATGACCGCGACGACGGACCCGTCCGGCACCTCGACGTCGACGCCGTGGACGACCGCGGTGCGGCCGTACCCGACGTGTACCCCACGCAGCTCCAGCATCACTCCACCTCCGTGGTCGCGGCGGGCGCGGCGTCCGTCTGCGCCGCCGCGCCATCCGTCTGCGCCGCCGCGCCATCCGTCTGCGCCGCCGCGCCTCGTCCCCGGCCGTGCGCCCCGGACCCCAGGTACACCTCGACGACGCGCGGGTCGGCCTGCACCTGCGCGACCGTCCCCTCCGACAGCACGCGCCCCTGGTGCAGCACCGTGACCGACGACGCGAACGACCGCAGGAACTCCATGTCGTGCTCGACGACGACGACCGTGCGCTGCTCACCGATGCGCTGCAGCAGCAGGCCCGTCTCCTCGCGCTCGGCCTGGCTCATGCCCGCCACGGGTTCGTCGAGCAGCAGCAGGCGCGCGTCCTGGACCAGCAGCATCCCGATCTCCAGCCACTGCTTCTGCCCGTGCGCGAGCACCCCGGCGGGCAGGTCACGCACGTGCGTCAGGCCCACGGTCTCCAGCGCGGCCTCGACCTCGGGCGGTACGACGTTGCGGCGTCGCAGCATGGTCCACGGCCCGCGTCCGGCCCCGGCGGCGATGTCGAGGTTCTGCAGCACGGTGAGCTCGTCGAAGACGCTCGCGGTCTGGAACGTCCGTCCGACGCCCGCGCGCACGATCCGGTGCGACGGGCGCCCGAGCAGCTCGACGCCGCCGAACTGCACCGACCCGGTCGCGTGCGCCAGGCCCGTGATCGCGTCGACGATCGTCGTCTTGCCGGCGCCGTTGGGCCCGATGAGGAACCGCAGGTCCCCCTGCGTGACGGTCAGGTCCACGCCGTCGACCGCGACGAACCCGTCGAACACGACGCGCAGGTCGCGGATCTCCAGGTAGTCGTGCCGGAAGCGCGCGCCCGGTGCGGCGATGACCGCCTCCAGGGCCTCGGTGTCCAGGCCCCCCGTCGCGTCCGGCGGGACGACCGGACCGGTGTCGGTCTGCTCGCTCATGTGTGCCTCCCTGCGGTGCGGGCCGCGTCGGCGGCGTGCTGCGCGTCGTCGTCGGGTGCCGTGCCGGACCCCACGGGTGCGGCGGTCGGGGCCGGCGGGTCACCCAGGTCACCGGGCACGTCACCGGGCGTCCTGCGACGCCGCCGCCACAGGCCGCCGAGGGACGCGAACCCCTGCGGCAGGAACGCGACGACGAGGATGAACATTGCCCCCTGGAAGTAGGTCCAGAAGGACGGGAACTGCTCCGAGAGGCCCGTCTCGGCCCACGACACGGCCACCGCGCCCAGCACCGGGCCGAGCAGCGTCGCGCGGCCGCCGATCGCGACGCCCACGAGGAACCCGATGGACGGGATGACGCCCACGTCGGCGGGCGAGATGATCCCCACGACCGGGGCGAACAGCGCGCCGCCGATGCCCGCGAAGCACGCCGCGATCGCGTAGGCGACGACCTTGACGTTCGCCGGGTCGTACCCGAGGAACCGCACGCGGTTCTCCTGGTCGCGGACGGCGACGAGCAGCTCGCCGTAGCGCGAGTGCATGAGCAGCCGCACGACCACCACCATCGCGATGAGCACGCCCGCGGCGATGAAGTAGAGCATCCGCTTGTTGACGGGGTCGGCCAGGTCGTACCCGAAGAACGACCGGAACCCGTTGAGGCCGTTGGTGCCGCCCGTGACCTTCTGCTGGCCGACCAGGAGGATCGCGAACGCGGCGGCGAGCGCCTGCGAGAGGATCGCGAAGTACGCGCCGCGCACGCGGCGGCGGAACACCGCCAGCCCCAGCAGGGCGGCGATGCCGGCGGGCAGCACGAGGATCGCGAGGATCGTGACGACGGGGCTGCGCAACGGCTCCCACCAGCCCGGCACGACGCCGTCGCCGTACAGCAGCAGGAAGTCCGGCACCCCGCCGGGGCCCGCGTCGGACAGCTTCATGTGCATCGCCATCAGGTAGCCGCCGATGCCGAAGAACACGCCCTGCCCGAGGACGAGCATGCCGCCGCGCCCCCACGCCAGGCCGATCCCGACCGCGACCATCGCCAGGCACAGGAACTTGGCGAGCAGGTTCAGCCGGAAGTCGGAGAGCAGTGCGGGCGCCAGCCCGAACAGCACGACCGCAGCGACCGCGACGCCGACCCACACGCGCATCGCGGGGCGTCGCCACCAGGTCGTCGACGTGCTCGCGGGCCGGGCCACGTCGGTCGTCCCCGCGCTCATGCCAGGCTCCGCGTGCGGACCGAGACCAGGCCCTGCGGCCGCACCTGCAGGAACGCGACGATGACGACGAAGAGCAGGACCTTGGCCAGGCTCGCCGTCGTCGAGTACTCGAACGCCGCCTGCACGATCCCGAGCGAGAACGCGGCGATCACGGCGCCCTTGAGCTGGCCGATGCCACCGACGACGACCACGAGGAACGCGTCGACGATGTAGTTGGTGCCGAGCGTCGGGCCGATCGACCCGAGCAGCGTCAGCGCGACGCCGGCGACCCCGGCCACGCCGGAGCCGACGAAGAACGTGAGGCGGTCGGTGGCGCGCGTCGAGACGCCCGACGTCTCGGCGAGGTCCCGGTTCTGGACCGTCGCGCGGATCCGCCGTCCCAGCGGCGTGAGCTTGAGGACCAGGGCCAGCACGACGACGCACGCGATCGCGAGGCCGAGGATGAACAGCCGCGTCTTGGGCAGGTTCATGCCGAGGAACGGCACCGCCCCCGAGAGCCACGCCGGGGCGCGGACGTCGACGTTCGGGGCGCCGAAGACGTCGCGTGCGAGCTGCTGCAGCACCAGCGCGACGCCGAACGTGACCAGGAGCGTGTCCAGTGGTCGCCGGTACATCCGGGAGATCAGCGTGACCTCCAGCAGCAGCCCGAGAAGGCCGCCGACGACGAAGCCGACGGGCAGTGCCACGAGCAGCGAGATCCCCGCGTCGGGGATGAACGCCTGCAGGACGAACGCCGTGTAGGCGCCGGCCATCATGAACTCGCCGTGCGCCATGTTGATGACGCCCATCTGACCGAACGTCAGGGCCAGGCCGAGCGCCGCGAGCAGCAGCACCGAGCCGAGACTCAGGCCCGCGAAGAGCTGGGAGAACAGGGCGTCCATGCGGCGCCGCCTTCCGTGGGTGGTCGTGCACCGGGGCGGGTGGCCCGGTCCGTGCGTCGGACCGGGCCACCACGCTCAGGGGTGCGTCCGGGGGTGCGGGACGCGGGTCAGGACAGGCCCTCGGCCCAGTCGTAGCCCTCGAGGAACGGGTCCGGCTCGATCGGGCCGTCCGACTCCCAGACGGAGTAGATGAGGCCGTCGGGCCCGATCTCCCCGATGTACGCCGTCTTGGCGATGTGGTGGTTGTCGCCGTTGACGGTGACGGTGCCCTCCGGGGCGTCGAAGCTCACGCCGTCCGCAGCCTCCTGGATGTCCGCGACCGCGAAGGACTCGGCCTTCTCGACCATGCCCTTCCACAGGTAGAGGGACGTGTACGCGGCCTCCATCGGGTCGGACGTCGGCCGGTCGTCGCCGTACTTCGCCTTGAACGCCGCGACGAACGTCGTGTTCTCGGGCGACTCGACCGTCTGGTAGTAGTTCCACGCGGTGAGCTGGCCGACGATGTTGTCGACGCCGATGCCGCCGACCTCCTCCTCGGCGATCGACACCGAGACCACCGGGGTGGCGTCCACCGTCAGGCCGACGTTCTTGTACTCCTTGAAGAACGCGACGTTGGAGTCGCCGTTCAGGGTGTTGAACACCGCGTCGGCGCCGGACGCCTTGAGCTTGTTGACGATCGTCGCGAAGTCGGTGTGACCCAGGGGCGCGTACTCCTCGCCGACGATCTCGATGCCGTTCGCCTCGGCGTAGGCGTTGATGATCTTGTTCGCGGTGCGCGGGAAGACGTAGTCCGACCCGACGAGGAAGACCTTCTTCTTCCCCTGCTCCTTGAGGTAGTCCATGCCGGGGATGATCTGCTGGTTCGTCGTCGCGCCGGTGTAGAAGATGTTCTTCGACGCCTCGAGGCCCTCGTACTGCACGGGGTAGAACAGCAGCGAGTTCTTGGACTCGAAGACCGGCAGCATCGCCTTGCGGGACGAGGAGGTCCAGCCGCCGAAGACCGCGGCGACGCAGTCGGACGAGATGAGCTTGTCGGCCTTCTCGGCGAAGACGGTCGGCTCGGAGGCGCCGTCCTCGGCGACGATCTCCAGCTGCTTGCCGAGCACGCCGCCGGCGGCGTTGATCTCCTCGGCCGCGAGGTCGAGGGAGTCACGGACCGTCTGCTCGGAGATGGCCATGGTCCCGGACAGCGAGTTGAGGAACCCGATCTTCACGGTGTCCCCGGACGTGTCCACGCAGGAGGCTCCGCCGGACGCGGACGCCGTGCCGCCGTCCGTGCCTGCGGCGGTGCGGGCGCCACCGCAGGCCGAGAGCGTGAGTGCGGCCGCGAGCGCGGCGGCCGACAGTGCGAGCGCGCGCTTCCGGGACGTCCGCGAGGGGAGGGGGTGTGTGGTCAACGGAGTGCCTTTCGATCAGGACGAGCTGACGGGCGAAGCCGGGCTCGGGCACCGACCCACCGCGTGCCACCGCACTGTGTCCCGCGGCGTATACAGGCCGGTGCCCATGGCCGAGGACGCTAGAGAGGCCGTGTTTCTCGGATCGGGCCCGGGACGTAAACAGTTGGTTTCGCGCCGCTGGGGGCGCGAACCCGGTCCTGTAAACATCGCGTTTCGTGCGTATACGGGGGCGCATACAGGCCGGTGCACCGCCCTAGGGTGCTCGCCATGAGGCTCACCCCCGCCGACTCCGAGAAGCTGCTGCTGGCCGTCGCCGGCATGGTCGCGCGTGACCGCCTGGCGCGTGGCGTCCTGCTGAACCACCCCGAGGCCGTCGCCCTGCTCAGCACCTGGGTGATCGAGCGGGCGCGTGACGGCGTCGGGGTCCCGCAGCTCATGGCGGACGGCCGCTCGGTGCTGAGCCGCGACCAGGTGATGCCGGGGGTGCCGGAGATGCTGCGCGACGTCCAGGTCGAGGCGACGTTCCCCGACGGTCGCAAGCTCGTGACGCTGCACGACCCCATCGCCTGACCCTCACCTGCCCGCACCACACGACGGAGGACCCATGTCAGGCACGTCCGCCGACGGCCCCGGCGCCGTCCGCACGCGCGAGGGCACGGTCGTGCTCAACGGCGACCGCACCCCCGCCGAGCGGCTCACGCTCGTCGTCGAGAACACCGGCGACCGCCCGGTGCAGATCGGCTCGCACCTGCACCTGCCCGACGCCAACGCGGCGCTCGCGTTCGACCGCGCGGCCGCGCACGGGTTCCGGCTCGACGTGCCGTCGGGGACGTCGCAGCGCTTCGAGCCGGGCGCGTCGCGGTCGGTCGACGCGGTGGCGATCCGCGGTGCGCGGTGCGTGCCCGGCCTGCAGCTCGGCAAGACCGACGGGGGTGCGCTCTAGATGGTCGCGATCTCCCGCGCCCGCTACGCGGCGCTGTACGGCCCGACGACCGGTGACCAGGTCCGCCTGGGCGACACCGACCTGTGGATCGAGGTCGAGGACGACCTGACCGTCGGCGGCGAGGAGGCCGTCTTCGGGGGCGGCAAGTCGATCCGCGAGTCCATGGCCCAGGGCTCCACGACGCGCGCCGAGGGCGCGCCGGACACCGTCGTCACCAACGCGCTCGTCCTGGACTGGTGGGGCGTGGTCAAGGCCGACATCGGCATCCGCGACGGGCGCATCGTGGCCCTGGGTCGCGCGGGCAACCCGGACGTCGCCGACGGCGTGCACCCGGACCTGCGCATCGGCCCGTCGACCGACGTGATCAGCGGTGAGGGTCGCATCCTCACCGCGGGCGGCATCGACGTGCACGTGCACTTCCTGTCCCCGTCGCAGGTGCACGAGGCCCTGGCGACGGGGTTGACGACGCTCGCGGGCGGCGGCACGGGCCCGTCGGAGGGCTCGAAGGCCACCACCGTCACACCGGGCGCGTGGCACCTGCGCGCGCTGCACCGCGCGCTCGACACCGTGCCGGTCAACCTGCTGCTGCTGGGCAAGGGCAACACCGTCAGCGCGCGGGGCCTGGCCGAGCAGGCCCTGGCCGGCGCCGGCGGGTACAAGGTCCACGAGGACTGGGGGTCCACGCCCGCCGCGATCGACGCCGCGCTACGCGCCGCCGACGACTGGGGCCTGCAGGTCGCGCTGCACTCCGACTCGCTCAACGAGGCCGGGTTCGTCGAGTCGACGATCGGTGCGATCGCGGGCCGCTCGATCCACGCGTTCCACGCCGAGGGCGCGGGAGGGGGGCACGCGCCCGACATCCTCACGGTCGCCTCGCTGCCCCACGTCATCCCCGGGTCGACCAACCCGACGCTCCCCCACACCGTCAACACCGTCGCCGAGCACCTCGACATGCTCATGGTCTGCCACCACCTGAACCCGTCCGTCCCGGAGGACCTCGCGTTCGCCGAGTCCCGCATCCGCGCGACGACCATCGCGGCCGAGGACGTCCTGCACGACATGGGCGCGCTGTCCATCACGTCGTCCGACGCCCAGGCGATGGGCCGCATCGGCGAGGTGATCACGCGCACGTGGCAGGTCGCGCACGTGATGAAGCACCGCCGCGGCCCGCTGTCGTCGGCCCTGCCCGCGGACAACGAGCGCGCCCGCCGCTACGTCGCGAAGTACACGATCAACCCGGCCGTCGCGCACGGCATCGACCACGTCGTCGGGTCCGTCGAGGTCGGCAAGATGGCCGACCTCGTGCTGTGGGACCCGCGGTTCTTCGGGGTGAGGCCCGACGTCGTCGTCAAGGGCGGGTCCATCGCGTGGGCCGCGCTGGGTGACCCGAACGCGTCCATCCCGACGCCGCAGCCGGTGCTCATGCGCCCGTCCTTCGCGGACGCGACGGGTGCGGACGTGTCGGTGTCGTTCGTCGCGCCCGCCGCCCTCGACGACGGCCTGGCCGACCGCCTCGGCCTGCGACGCCGGCTCGAGGCCATCCGGCCCACGCGCGACGTCGGCAAGGCGCAGATGGTCAACAACGACGTCCTGCCTCGGATCGAGGTCGACCCGGAGACGTTCACCATCCGCGTCGACGGCGACGTCGTCGAGCCGGCGCCGGCCGACGTCCTGCCCCTGGCCCAGCTCTACTCCCTCTTCTGACGTGGACACCCCCACCCCTCCGCGAGAGGGCGATCCAGTCACCGCTCCTCCCTCGCGAGACAGCGGGCCAGCCACCGACGCGTCAGCCCTGCTCGTGCTCGCGATGCTGGCCGACGCGCGCCTCCCGACGGGCGCGCACGCCCACTCCGCGGGCCTCGAGCCGGCCGTCCAGGCGGGCCTGCTCACCCCGCCCCCGTCCCCCGACGCGCCACCCCGTCACGCCACCGTGGACTGGATTGCACTCTCACCACCAACGGGGGTGCCCAAGGGGGTGCCAACGGGGATGCCAACGGGGGTGCCCGCAGCGGTCACCTCCCACCCCACCCCGGGCGTGAGAGAGCAATCCAGTCACCGCGCCCCCGACTCGATCGCCCTCTCGCGCGGGCATGTTGGGCGGGAGGACGTCACGCGGGTGCCCGCACTGGCGGCCACGCGGCTGCGGACGGTGACCGCGACCGAGGCGGGTGCCGCCGTCGTCGCGCGGCACCGGTGGCTGGACCGGCGCGACCTCGCGCCCGTCGCGGACGCGTGGGCCGCGCGCACCCCCAGCCCCGCGGTCCGCGACGCCGCACGACGCCTCGGCCGTGGCTACCTGCGGCTCGCGCTGGCGCTGTGGCCGGGCGACCTCGCCGGAGCGTTCGCGCCCGGGTCCGCTCCCCCGCGCCCGCTGGTCGCGGGGGCGATCGGGGCGGTCGCCGGTCTCGACGCGCTCCAGGTCGCGCTGCTCGTCGGCTACGACGACGTCCAGACGATCGCGTCGGCCGCGCTCAAGCTCACCCCTCTCGACCCGGCGACGACGACGCGGTGGGTGCTCGACCTGCATCCCGCCGTCGCGCAGATGGCGGCGTCCGTCGCCCACCTGACCGACCCGGACGACATCCCGTCGGCCGGGGCACCGATGACCGACGCGTGGGCGCAGGCCCACGCCGGCACCACCCGGAGGCTGTTCCATGGCTGAGACCCCCGCCACCCCCGCCCGCGCGTTCCGGCTCGGCGTCGCCGGGCCGGTCGGCACCGGCAAGACGTCGCTGATCGGCCTGCTGTGCCGGGAGCTCGCGGACGAGATCGAGATGGGCGTCGTCACCAACGACATCTACACCGACGAGGACGCGCAGATCCTGCGGGCGGCCGGCGTGCTGGAGATCGACCGTATCCGCGCCGTCGAGACGGGCGCGTGCCCGCACACCGCGATCCGCGACGACGTCACGCCCAACCTCATCGCGGTCGAGGACCTCGAGGCCGACCACGGGCCGCTGGACCTCGTGCTCGTGGAGTCCGGCGGCGACAACCTCACGGCGACCTTCTCCCCCGCGCTCGTCGACGCGCAGATCTTCGTCCTCGACGTCGCGGGTGGCGGGGACGTGGCCCGCAAGGGCGGCCCGGGCATCGCACGCGCCGACCTGCTGGTCGTCAACAAGACGGACCTGGCGCCGTACGTCGAGGTCGACGTCGAGCGCATGCTGAGCGACGCGTCCGACGCGCGCGACGGCGGCCCCGTCATCGGCCTGTCGCGGCACGACCGCGCGTCCGTCGACGCGCTCACCGACTGGGTGCGGCGCATGACGGCGGCCGTCCGCGAGGGCCGGCACACGCCCGTCGACCCCGGTCCCATGGCCCCCCACAGTCACGCCGACGAGGACGGGAACGTGACGGTCCACACCCACGAGCACGGGCACGGCCACGACGACCTCGTGCCCGGGCGCGCGGTCTGAGACGCGGACCCGTGTACGGCACCGGGCCGACCGGCCCCGCCGACGCCGGCGGCCCGGCGCCCGTGGACGCGCCCACCCCCGCCGGGACGTCCGCGCACCCGGTGATGACGACCAGGATCGCGCTGAGCGGCCCGACGGGTGGCCGTGCGCGCCTCGACGTGGCAGGTGGCGCGCTGTCGTGCCGGCGGCTGCCGGACGAGGACGGCACGGTGCGGGTCGCGCTCGTCGCCACGCAGGCGCTTCTGCTGGCCGGTGACCACGTCCGCATCGAGCTCGACGTCGCCCCGGGGCTCGTGCTGGAGGTCGTCGAGATCACGGGCACCGTCGCGTACGACATGCAGGGCGGACGGGCCTCGTGGGACGTGGACGTGCAGGTGGGGGCGGGTGCGCTGCTGGTGTGGGACGCACTGCCGTTCGTCGTCGCGACCGGTGCCGACGTGACCCGCAGCGCCCGGGTCGAGCTGGCCGAGGGTGCGGTGGCGGTGCTGCGCGAGACGTTCGTGCTGGGCCGCACGGGCGAGGCCGGAGGACTGCTGACGACGAGCACGCACGCACGTCTTGCCGGGCGTCCGCTGCTCGTCGAGACCCTCACCGTGTCCCCGGAGAGCAGACGGGACCCGGCGCTCCTGGGGGGCGCGCGGTGCCTCGACACCGTGACCGTGCTCGGTGCACGGTACGAGGACGACGCGCCTGCGGGTGCGGACGTGCTGCAGCTGGACCGCCCCGGCACCCTCGTGCGGACGTTCGGGACCGATGCCCACCGGGGCGACCTGGCGGTGACGGTGACGCGCGCCCGTGCGGCCGTCTCCCCGTCGGTGGTCGACGTCGGCAGCGAGAGCACGGCTGTGGGCGGGCCTGCCGGGAGCGGGCGCACGCTCGACGGCGGCGGTCGCACGACCGGGACGCCGTAGGCCGGACCACACCGCCCCCAGGCGAGGCGCAGCGCGATGCAGTCCCTCGGGACCGGGCGAACCGGGACGGTCCGGGTGCACCGCGGCGACCAGGCCACCTCCTGCCGGGTGGCCACTCCGCGGCCCGGTCCGCAGCGATACCCTGCATAACATGCCGCTGCGCCCGCTCGACCAGTCCGCCAAGCTGAAGAACGTCCTGTACGAGATCCGGGGCAAGGCACTGGACGAGGCCGCACGCATGGAGGCCGAGGGACGTCGCGTCCTGAAGCTCAACACCGGCAACCCGGCGGCGTTCGGGTTCGACGCGCCCCACCAGATCGTGGCCGACGTCATCGCGGCGGTGCCCTACGCGCACGGGTACACCGAGTCGCGCGGCATCCTGCCCGCGCGCCGCGCGATCGTCACGCGCTACGAGACCGTCGAGGGCTTCCCGACGTTCGACGTGGACGACGTGTACCTCGGCAACGGCGTCTCCGAGCTCATCACGATGACGCTGCAGGCGCTGCTCGACGAGGGTGACGAGGTCCTCATCCCCTCCCCCGACTACCCGCTGTGGACGGCCATGACGAGCCTGTCCGACGGCCAGCCCGTGCACTACCGCTGCGACGAGTCGAACGGCTGGGAGCCGGACGTCGAGCACATCCGCGAGCAGATCACGCCCCGGACCAAGGCGATCGTCGTCATCAACCCCAACAACCCGACGGGCGCCGTGTACCGGCGCGAGGTGCTCGAGCAGATCGCCGACATCGCGCGCGAGCACAGCCTGCTCCTGCTGGCGGACGAGATCTACGACCGCATCCTCTACGACGGTGCGCAGCACATCCCGATGGCGAGCGTCGCGCCGGACCTGCTGTGCCTGACGTTCAACGGGCTCTCGAAGACGTACCGCGTGGCCGGGTACCGCGCCGGGTGGGTCGCGGTCACCGGTCCGCAGGGGCACGCGAAGGGCTTCCTCGAGGGGATGACCCTGCTGGCCTCCACGCGCCTGTGCCCCAACGTGCCCGCGCAGCACGCGATCCAGGCGGCGCTCGGCGGCGTGCAGTCGATCGACGCCCTCATCGCCCCCGGCGGCCGGCTGCACGAGCAGCGCCAGGTCGTCTGGGAAGGGCTGAACTCGATCCCCGGCGTCTCGTGCGTCAAGCCCGACGGCGCCCTGTACGTGTTCCCGCGTCTGGACCCCGAGCACTTCGGCATCGTCGACGACGCGCAGCTCGTGTACGACCTGCTCGTCAGCGAGCAGATCCTCGTGGTCCAGGGCACCGGGTTCAACTGGCCGACGCCCGACCACCTGCGCATCGTCACGCTCCCCGAGGCACGTGTCCTCGGGGAGGTCGTGGAGCGCATGGGCAACTTCCTCGCGTCGTACCGGCAGAAGCCCCGCTGACCACCTCGGGTCGGCGGTAGCCTGGCGCGCTCCCCACCCCCGACCCGAGGACCCCGAGACCCATGCTGAACGTCTCCTCCGGCTACGACTCCGGACCCGAAGCGGGCGCGGTCGTCGCGCTCGCGCTGATGTCGCTCCTCTACGTCGCGTTCATCGTCTTCGCGATCTACATGTACATGCGCATCGCCCGCAAGGCCGGCTGGACCCTCTGGCACGGGCTCCTGGTCCTGGTGCCCGTCGCGGGAGTGGTCTTCCTCATCATGTTCGCGTTCGTCGAGTGGCCGGTCGAGCGGCGCCTGCGGGAGGCGGAGGCCCGCCTCGCGCTGGCGAACGGCGGTACCCCGTACGGCGGCCCCGCTGACGGCGCCGGCGCGTACGGCAACGGCGTCTACGGCAGCGGCGTCTACGGCAGCGGCGTCTACGGCAGCGGCGCGTACGCGGGCTACGGCGCGCCGGGCACCCCCGGGGCTCCCGACGCCTACGGGACCCCCAGCGCCTACGGCACCCCTGCCGCCCCTCCCGCGTCGGGCACCACGTCCCCGTACGAGCTCCCGCCCACGAGCGGCCCGGTCCCGCCCGCGCCGCCGCGCTGACCAGCGAACGCCGACGGCCGGCCACCCCGGAGGGTGACCGGCCGTCGGGCCGTTCAGGTGGTGCTCAGCGACTCAGAAACCGCCGCCGAAGTCCTCGCCACCGCCGCCGCCGGCCGGGGCCGACTTCTCCGGCTTGTCGGCCACGACGGCCTCCGTGGTGAGGAACAGCGCCGCGATGGACGCGGCGTTCTGCAGCGCCGAGCGCGTGACCTTGACCGGGTCGTTGACGCCCGCGGCCAGCAGGTCCTCGTACACACCGGTCGCGGCGTTGAGGCCGTGCCCGGCCGGGAGGTTGCGGACCTTCTCCGCCACGACGCCGCCCTCGAGGCCGGCGTTGATGGCGATCTGCTTGAGCGGGGCCTCGATCGCGTACTTCACGATGTTGGCACCGGTCGCCTCGTCACCCTCGAGCTCGAGCTTCTCGAACGCGACCTTGCCGGCCTGGATGAGCGCCACGCCGCCACCGGCGACGATGCCCTCCTCGACGGCCGCCTTGGCGTTGCGCACGGCGTCCTCGATGCGGTGCTTGCGCTCCTTGAGCTCGACCTCGGTGGCCGCGCCCGCCTTGATGACGGCGACGCCACCGGCGAGCTTCGCGAGGCGCTCCTGGAGCTTCTCGCGGTCGTAGTCCGAGTCCGAGTTCTCGATCTCGGCACGGATCTGGTTGACGCGGCCCGCGATCAGGGCCGCGTCGCCGCCACCCTCGACGATCGTGGTCTCGTCCTTGGTCACGACGACCTTGCGCGCGGTGCCGAGCACCTCGAGGCCGACCTGGTCCAGCTTCAGACCGACGGTCTCGGAGACGACCTGGCCACCGGTGAGGACGGCCATGTCCTGCAGCATCGCCTTGCGGCGGTCGCCGAAGCCCGGCGCCTTGACGGCGATGGACTTGAAGATGCCGCGGATGCGGTTGACGACGAGCGTCGCCAGCGCCTCGGACTCGACGTCCTCGGCCACGATGAGCAGCGGCTTGCCGGCCTGGATGACCTTCTCCAGCAGCGGCAGCAGGTCCTTGACGTTCGAGACCTTGGACTCGACGAGCAGGACGTACGCGTCCTCCAGGACGGCCTCCTGACGCTCGGGGTCCGTCACGAAGTACGCCGACAGGAAGCCCTTGTCGAAGCGCATGCCCTCCGTGAGCTCGAGCTCGAGGCCGAGGGCGCTCGACTCCTCGACGGTGATGACGCCCTCCTTGCCCACCTTGTCGAGGGCCTCGGCGATGAGCTCGCCGATCGCGGGGTCACCGGCGGAGATGGCGGCGGTGGCCGCGATCTCCTCCTTGGTCTCGATCTCCTTGGCCTGGGCCAGGAGCTGCGCCGTGACGGCCTCGACGGCCTTCTCGATGCCCTTCTTCAGGGCGATCGGGTTGGCGCCGGCGGCCACGTTGCGCAGACCCTCGCGCACGAGCGCCTGGGCCAGGACGGTCGCGGTCGTCGTGCCGTCACCGGCGACGTCGTCCGTCTTCTTGGCGACCTCCTTGACGAGTTCGGCGCCGATGCGCTCGAACGGCTCCTCGAGCTCGATCTCCTTGGCGATGGAGACGCCGTCGTTGGTGATCGTCGGCGCGCCCCACTTCTTGTCGAGCACGACGTTGCGGCCCTTCGGGCCCAGGGTGACCTTGACGGTGTCAGCGAGGACGTTGAGCCCACGCTCCATGCTCCGTCGGGCCTCCTCGTTGAAGGCGATGATCTTGGCCATGGGGCTGTGATCCTTCTTCCAGTTCGTGGGTGGCCGGTCGGTGCCCGCGACGGACGGACCGTCGCGCGCGCTCACGTCCCGCTCGCGACGACCCTCACCTGACGGCCGGGTTGATTCTGTCACTCTCCACCGGAGAGTGCTAAGTCAATGGTTAGCACTCGACCCCTTCGAGTGCAAGCAGCGGACCCGTCTGCCCCTGCGCCGAGCGCGAACCCCTAAGGTGCTCGTTGTGCTCGACACGGTCGTCGTGAGCCGCGCCCTGCGCACCCGCGCCGGCGCGGTCACCCTGCTGGGCGGCATGCTGCTGATCACGAGCACGATGGGCGCGACCCCTGGCGTCGCGCGGGGCACGGACCTCGCGGACGTCGCCGTCGGAACCGGAGCGGCCGCGGGCGTCGGCCGGGGGGTGGGCGCCCTCGCCGACGCGCAGATCCCGCTCTACCAGCAGGCCGTGTCGGTCCTGCCGGACGGCGCGCGTGACGGCGTCCCGTCGGACGCCCTCGCGGTCTACCTGCCGGGCACGCGCGTGCCGCACCCGGCGGCCGCAGTGCTCGCGAGCGCGGTCGGCGCGACCCCGACCACGACCGTCGCCGTCGGGCCGCGCGCCGCCGCGGCCGCCGCGGACGAGCAGCTCGCGTGGATCGCCGCCGGTCGCGTCCCCGGGGCGGGCGGCCCTCACGAGGACCTCGCGCGCGCCGCCCTGCTGGACCTGCACTCGCTGACGGTCGCGGACGGTGTCGTCGTCGCCGGCTGGTCGCCGCACTGGCGCTACGTGTGGCCCCGGGACTCGGCGTTCGTCGCGGTCGCGCTGGCCCGCACGGGCCACGTCGACGACGCGCTCGCGGTGCTCGACTTCCTCGCGGACGTGCAGTCGCCCGACGGGTCGTTCCACGCGCGGTACCTGCCGGACGGCTCCGGCCCGCCGGACGACCGCGGGCTGCAGACGGACGGCACGGGGTGGGCGATGTGGGCGGCCGGCCTCGTCCTCGCCGAGGTGGACGACACCGACCGGACCACCGAGGCGCGGCGGCTGGCGCCGCTCGTGGAGCGGTCCGCCGGACGCGCCCTGCGGCTCGTCGCGGGTGGGCTGCCGCCCGCCTCGCCGGACTACTGGGAGGTCGCCGAGGGCGAGGTGACGCTCGGCACGGCCGCGCCGCTGGTCGCCGGGCTCGAGCAGGCGGCGGTCGTGCTCGACGCGGCCGGTCTGCGCGGTCCCGCGACAGCGGCCGCGGCAGGTGCTGCCCGCGCGCGCCAAGCGGTCGTCGACGCGTTCGGGCCGACGGGATACGGCCGGTACGCGACACGCACGCTGCCGGACGCGGCGAGCGCGTTCGTCCTCGCCCCGTTCTGGGCGCAGCCACCCCCCGACGCCGGCGCCGCGTGGCAGGCGTCCGTGCCGTCCATGCTGCGGCCCGCGCAGGGGCTGGCACCCGGGGGCGGCTGGCGCCGTGACGGGGTGTCGTGGACGCCGCAGACGACGCTGTACGCGTGGGTGGCCGCCGAGCAGGGCGACGCCGCGGGGGCGGGGCGCTGGCTGGGCGTCGTCGAGCGCCACCGGACGTCGTCCGGTGCGATCCCCGAGAAGCTCCTGGCGGACGGCACACCCGCCGCGGTCGCGCCGCTCGGGTGGAGCGCGGCGTGCGTGCTCCTCGCGATCGACGCCCTCGACACCGGACGCGCGTCACCGACGTGACGCCCGCCCGCTGTCACGCGGCGGGCCGAACGGGTCGTGCGGGTGCCGCCGGTCAGGCGTCGGGGTCGGTGACGAGCACGACGGTGATCCCGCCGCCGGCCTGCTGGGGTGCCACCTCGATCGCCGGGATCCCGACGGTGGAGGCGACGAGCTCGGCCGTGGGGCGCAGGTCCTCGGACGTGATGAAGACGGTCGACGCGGACGGGAGGCTGCCGCTGGCGTTGTCGGGGAACACCGCGGTGAAGCCCACGCCCTGGAGCTCCTCGGCCACGCGACCCGCGAGCCCGGAGACGCGCGCGCCGTTGAGCACGGAGACCGGTGTCGCGAGGTCCGGCTCCGGCGCCGGGGGCTCCTCCGTCGCCGGCTGCTCGGGCTCGGCGTCCGCGGGGGGCTCCTCGCCGGTCCCCTCGCCCGCGGCGGCGTCCTCCGGCGGCACGGCCGGCGCCTCCTGCTCCTGGGACGAGCCACCCGCCAGCGGCAGGTCACCGGTCCGCGACAGGTACGCGACCGCGCCGTAGGCGATCACGGGCACGACCACGAGCACGACGACGAACGGCCACCACCGGCTCCACGCGGACCGGGGCGCACGGTGGACGCCGGTCGGCGCGTCGGGCGAGATCGCGTCGAACTCGTCCTCGGGGTAGGGGTAGTCGGCCTTGCTCACGGCCGCAAGGCTAACCGCTCGCCGCGACGGGCAGGGCACGCCCCGCCGCCGGGCCGCCGACCATCCAGGAGCGACCTGGACGTACCGGGCACGCGGTCCTCAGGCCTCGGCGCCCAGGCGGCGCGCGGTGCGGGCCCGCTGGCGCGACGAGCGCATGCGGCGCAGCCGCTTGACGAGCATCGGGTCGTGCGCGAGCGCGGCGGGGTCGTCGATGAGCGCGTTGAGGAGCTGGTAGTACCGGGTGGCCGACATGTCGAAGAGCTCGCGGACGGCCTGCTCCTTGGCCCCCGCGTACTTCCACCACTGGCGCTCGAACGCGAGGACCTCACGGTCGCGCGGGCTCAAGCCGTCGCTGCCGCGCTCGTCGTCGCGCAGGTCGCCCCCGACCACGTGGGTCGCCGTGCCGGCTGTGCCGTCCATGGCTCTCCTCCTCGCGCGCCGTGCCCTCAGTGCTCCGCCCGGCATCGTACGCGGCGAACGACACGGGTGTCATTCGCACGCGCGGGTGGCACCGCGGTCCGCCGATCCGTCGCCGGCAGGCCTGCGAGCGGTAGCCTGCGTCGCCGTGAACGCACCACTGGAGGACCTGGTCGCGGCGGACTGGGCGCGCGCGCTGGCCCCCGCCGAGCCGGCACTGCGTGCTGCCGGGCAGTTCCTGCGCGACGAGGTCGCCGCCGGGCGGGAGTACCTGCCCGCGGCGGACGCCGTGCTGCGCGCGTTCCACCGCCCGCTCGCGGACGTGCGCGTACTGGTCGTGGGCCAGGACCCCTACCCCACGCCCGGGCACCCGATGGGGCTGTCGTTCTCGGTCCAGGCGAGCGTGCGCCCGCTGCCCCGGTCGCTCGACAACATCTTCCGTGAGCTCGTGGCCGACGTGGGCGTGCCGCGGCCGACGACGGGTGACCTCACGCCGTGGGCGGACCAAGGCGTCATGCTGCTCAACAGGGTGCTCACCGTGCGCCCGGGCGAGGCAGGCTCGCACCGCCGCAAGGGCTGGGAGCAGGTCACGGACCAGGCGATCGCGGCGCTGGTGGAGCGAGGTGGACCGCTGGTCGCGGTCCTGTGGGGACGCGACGCGCAGTCGCTGCGCCCGGCCCTGCGCGACGTCCCGGTCGTCGCGAGCGCGCACCCCAGCCCGCTGTCCGCGTCGCGCGGGTTTTTCGGCTCCCGCCCGTTCTCCCAGGTGGACGCGCTGCTGCGCGAGCAGGGCGCCGACCCCGTGGACTGGCGCCTGCCGTGATCCGTGGGCGGACACGGGCCCGGATGCGTCCGGTTCGTCGCATGATGGGGGGATGACGTCGCACGAGGGGTCCCGACCGACGACCGCCGGTGCTCCCCTGCCTCCCGGTCCGCCGCGCTGGACCCGCTACGTCGCGTGCGGCGACTCCTTCTCCGAGGGGCTGTGGGACGCGCCCGACGGGCCGGAGGCGCCGCTGCGCGGGTGGGCCGACCAGCTCGCGTCCCACCTGTCACGCCGCCGCACGGACGCCGGCCTCGACCCCCTGCAGTACGCGAACCTCGCGATCCGCGGCCGCCTCGTGCGCTCGATCCTCACGGACCAGGTGCCGGCAGCGCTCGAGCTCCAGCCGGACCTGATCAGCATCGTCGGCGGCGGCAACGACATCCTGCGCCCGTCGGTCGACGTGGACCGCGTGGCGGCCGACATCGAGCGTGTGGTCGCGCAGGTGCGCTCGCGCGGCGTGGACGTGCTGCTGAGCACCGGCTTCGACACGCGGGACAGCCCGCTGGTGCGGGCGACGCGCGCCCGCACCGGCGTCTTCAACGCGCACATCTGGTCGATCGCACGGCGCAACGGCGCCTACGTCCTGGACCCGTGGGGCATGCGCAGCCTGCGCGACTGGCGCATGTGGTCCGAGGACCGCATCCACCTCACCACCGACGGGCACGCACGCGTCGCGCAGGGTGCGCTGGTCGCGCTCGGCCAGGCGCCCGACCGCGCCGACTGGGACGACCCGCTCGCCCCCCTGCCCCCCGTGCCGCGGCTCGCCCGGGCCCGGCAGGACGCCCGCTGGCTGCGCGAGCACGCCTACCCGTGGGCGACGCGGCGACTGCGGCGACGGTCGTCCGGGGACCTGCTGACGGCGAAGCGGCCGCGGGCGATCCCCGTGGAGTGATCGCCCGGCGGCGCCGGTGCGGTCCGTCGCCTCAGCGGTCGTCGACGAGGACCCCGAGCCGCATGGTGGCCTCCACCCGTGCACCCGTCGGGGTGCGCGGCACGACACGCAGCGCGCCACCCACGAGCCGCAGACGCTGGTCCAGCCGGGCGGTGCCCGACGCCGGGTCGGGCTCAGCGGGCGGCACGTACGGGTCGCCGTCGTTGGACACGACGATCCGCAGCTCGTCGGCCACCAGGTCGAGCTCCGCCTCGACGAGCGCGGGCGGCCCGTTCTTGAGCGCGTTGGACACCGCCTCCTCGACCACGCGCACCGCCAGCAACCGCTCGGCGACCGTCAGACCCACCTCGGACGGGTCGTCCAGGGCGCGCAGCTCGTCACCCACCTGCAGCCGCGTCGCGATCGTCGCGGGCAGACGACCCAGCAGGGCCCGCACGGCCGGCACCAGGCCCATCTCGAGCCGTTCCGGGTAGAGCAGCCTGCTCATCTGCCGCACGTCCTGCTCGCGTGACTGCGCCAGCTCGGCGCGTGCCAGGGCGATCTCCTCGGCGACGTCCGGCAGCACACCGGCGGCTCGCGCCTCGGCCGCCGCGAGCCGGGCGTCCACCAGCAGCAGCCGCTGCTGGACCGTGCCGTGCAGACCCTCGGCGACCTGCCGGCGCACCCGGATCTCCTCCGCCTCCAGCGCCTGCAGCGCCAGCTCGACGCTCACCACCTGCCGCTCGACCGCGCGCGCCGCGACGCGCATCCGACGACGTGAGATGAGCATCCACACCCCGATACCGGCGGAGACGAACGCGATGAACGCGCCGGTGACGACCTCCGCGACCAGGGTCGGCATGTCGTCCAGCGGGTGCACACCGAGCGACACCTGCGCCGCGACCCGCAGCACGCCCATGAAGACCGCCGCCACCGCCGCGCGCCCGACGACCGCGACGACGCTGCGGGGGCGGTGGGCACGCAGCACCGCCAGCGCCGCGACGAGCCCCAGCACCGCCGTGCCGTTCGCCGCCAGCCTGCGCCACAGGTCGACCTGCGCCCACTCGGGCACGAGCTCGGAGTAGATCCACTCGCTCTGGATCGACGCACCCAGTGCAAAGCCCAGCGCGACGATGCCGGTGCCGCGCAGGAGCGTCAGACGGTCCGCCGCCAGGTCGTGCCACCGCACGGCGGCGGACGTCATGTCACGATCGCCCGCCATCGTCCCCACCCCTCGCGTCGCCGTGCGCCCAGCCGTCGGTGCACGTCGCAGGCGCAACACCCCGGTCGCGACCATACTGGTCCGGATGATCCCTCCACCGAACCGACGCCTGCGCGTCGCCCTCGTCGAGGACCAGCCCCTCTTCCGCTCGATGCTGGAGCGGACGTTCGCCGACATGCCGGACCTCGACGTCGTGGCCGCCGTCGGCACCGTCGCCGAGGCGCGCAGGATCCTGCAGCCGGGCGTCGCCGACGTCGTGGTCCTCGACATCGACCTGCCGGACGGCAACGGCATCGCGCTGGGCGTCACGCTGCGCCGCGCGCAGCCCGACCTGGGCGTGCTGCTGCTGTCCGCGCACGACGCGATGGACCTGCTGCTGGACCTGCCGCCCGACGTCGCGCACGGCTGGTGCTACCTGTCGAAGACCAGCGGGACGAGCGAGAAGGCCCTGCTGCGCGCGGTCCACGCCGCCGCCGCGGGTGAGACCGTGCTCGACCCGGCCCTGCTCGACCGGGTCGCCCCGCGCGTCGGGTCCGCGGTCTCACAGCTGACGCAGCGCCAGTACGAGGTGCTGCGGCTGCTCGCGCAGGGGTTCTCCAACGCCGGCATCGCCGCGCGGCTCGAGATCACGGAGAAGTCGGTCCAGAACCACGTGTACGCGGTCTACTCGACGCTCGGCATCGACGCCGAGCCCACGCGCAACCCGCGGGTGAGGGCCACGCTGCGGCTGCTCGAGGAGACGGGACCGTCCCTGTGATCCCGGCGCGTGCTCCGCGCGCCCGTCCGTCCGGAACGAGGAGGTCGTCGTGGTGCTGATCGGTGCGCACGTGCGTGGTACGGATCCCGTGGCCGAGGCGGCGCGCGTGGGTGCGCAGGCCGTGCAGGTCTTCCTCGCCGACCCGCAGGGCTGGAAGAAGCCGGTGCGTCGCGAGGACGCCGACGCGCTGACCGCCTCCGGGCTCGGCATCTACGCGCACGCGCCGTACCTGGTGAACGTCGCGTCCACCAACAACCGCATCCGCATCCCGAGCCGCAACATGATCGCCCAGCACGCCGCCGCCGCGGCCGACCTGGGCGCGCGCGGCCTGGTCGTGCACGGCGGGCACGTGGGCGACGGCGACGACGTCGCGGTGGGCATCGACAACTGGCGCAAGACCTTCGAGCGTGCCACGTTCCCCGTGCGCGTCCTCGTCGAGAACACCGCGGGCGGCGAGAACGCGTGCGCCCGCACGCTCGACCGGTGGGCGCAGCTGTGGGACGCGATCGGCGGGTACGACGTGGGCGTGTGCCTCGACACGTGCCACGCGTGGGCCGCGGGCGAGGACCTCGAGACGATCGTGGAGCGCCTGACCGCCATCACGGGCCGCATCGACCTGGTGCACGCCAACTCCTCGCGCGACCCGCACGGGTCCAGCCGCGACCGCCACGCGGGGTTCGCCGACGGCACGATCCCCCGCGAGCTCATCGCCCACGTCGTGCGCGAGGCCGGCTGCGACGTCGTCGTCGAGACGCCCGCCGAGTCGCAGGCCGACGACATCGCGTACCTGCGCGAGGCGCTCGGCCTCTAGGTGGAGCCCCCTGTCGGATTCGAACCGACGACCTGCTGTTTACAAGACAGCTGCTCTGGCCATCTGAGCTAAGGAGGCGGGGCGGGCACCGGAACGGCAGTCCGGCCGCACACCACGCGCCACGCTACTACGGCCCGCACCGTGCCGGACCACCGTGCGTAGCGAGCGTCCAGCGCCCGTCGGACGGGGTGGCTCACCTGGGCGACCCGAGCCATGTGAACACTGCGCGCTCGCAGTGGGACAACGCTGTCCGGTGACCATGTCGACACCCGGGACGGTGCCGTCGAAGGGCTTTTGTCGGTTACCTCCCGGCACTATCGTGGGCGGCTCCGCAGGGCTGGCACGCCGTTCTGAAGCGAGCTCGTGGGGGCACATGAGGAGTCGTCGCCCGGTAGGCACGCGTCCCCCGCCCGCGACGTCGTCACCCACGGAGAGGACCCCATGGACCTGCTGAGCTTCACCCTCGAGATCACGGTCGGCGACCTGGAGGCGTCGACCGAGTGGTACGCGCGCCTGCTCGGGCGCGAGCACGCCGAGCCCGACGACGGCATCATCGAGTTCGAGCTGTCACCCACCGCCTACCTGATGCTGAGCCCGCGCGAGGAGGGATCGACGGCCGAGCCCGGCGGCAGCGTCAACCTCCAGGTGCCGGACCTCGTGACGGCGCTCGCCGAGCTCGACACGCTCGGCATCGCGCACTCCGACGTCGAGCAGTACTCCCCGGAGATCGCCGTCGTCACCGTGCACGACCCGGACGGCCGGGACGTCTCCATCGTGCAGATCGGCGGCTGACGTGCGCGTCATGCTCAGAGCTTGAGGCCGCCGAGGAGACCGGCGGCCTGGGTACCGGCGGCACGGCCACGGGCGTCCGTCCCTCGCGAGGGACGGGCGCCCGTGGCGTGTCGGGTCAGCCCTTGGCGGCGACGGCCTCGAGGACCGCCTGGGTGAGCGGGCCGGGGGTGTACAGGTCGCCCTCCCACTTCTCGCCGTCGATCAGCACGGTCGGCGTGCTGAGGCCGCCGAGGTCCTTCCCTGCCTGCTCCGTGGTCGCCGCGACGAACGGCGCGTACCGGCGCCACGTGCCCTCGCGGGACTCCTTCTCGTCCTCGGAGGTCGCGACCTCGAACGTCCCGTCCACCGTCTCGGTGAACTGGTCGACGACGGCCTGCGGGACGCCCACCTCGAGGGCGATCTCGCCGATCTCCTTGTCCTTGAGACCCGCGGTCCCCTCGTCCGGCTGGTTCGCGAACAGCGCCGTGACGAAGTCGGTGTAGTGCTCCGGGTCCTCCGCGGCGACGGTCGCCGCCGCGTTCGCGGCCCGCGTCGAGAAGAACGTGCCCTGCGAGTTCCCGTCGAGGAACGCGATGTTCTTGTAGACGACGGTCACGCCCTCGTCGGCGGCGAGCGCCTCGAGCTCGCTCGAGTTGGCGAGGTCGAACTTCCCGCACCAGGGGCACATGAAGTCGTAGTAGACCTCGACCACGACGTCGTCCTCGCCGGCCTCACCGATACCCGCGGCGCTGATCGGGACGCCGCCGGTCTCGTCGGCGACGTCCGGGGTGTCGATGGCGTCGAACGCGGGGACGAGGGTGTTGGCGGTGCCGCCGGCGAACACGACCTCGCCGTACGCCTCCGCGTTGGCCTGACCCTGGCGGACGATCGCGAAGATCACGGCGCCGAGCACGAGGACGGCGGCGAGGAGGCCTCCGATCGCGATCATCCGGGTGCGCTTCGCCTTGCGCTCCTGCTCCTGGCGCATCGCGAGCGCCTTGGCGCGTGCGTCGTCGCGCCGCTGCGACTTGGTGGGACGGGGGTCGTTCGTGGGCATGGGTGCTCCTGGTCTCGGGTGCCGGTCAGCCGGCGGGGGGACGTGCTGGGTGCGTGCTGGGTGCTGCGCGCGGTGCGCGTCAGAGCGCCGGCGGACCGCGCCGCGGGCGCGCGGGGTCGTGCCCGCGATCACGCCGCACGCGGACGGCGACGCCCGACGCCGGCGTGCACGGACGGCCGGGCAGGTCAGGGACGCCGGCGGTCACGACCTGCGGCACGAGGCCGGACGCGAGCAGCGCGACCACGGCGGTCACAGCACGGCGGACCACCACGCCGAGGCCCAGGCCGCACGCGGTGAGCAGGACGTGCGTGGCGACCACGGGCAGCGCGACGCTCAGCAGGAGCACGGCGCCCGTCGACACCGGGCCGAGGCCCAGCGCGCCGTCGGGGCACTCGGACGCCGAGCGCAGCACCGCCATCCGCACACCGAGGGCCGCCAACGGCCCGTCGGCGCTGACGCACTGGTGCAGCAGCACACGTCCTTGCGCACCCACGACGACGGACATCACGGCGAGCACGCCGGCCAGCACCCCGAGGAGCGGGACGCGAGCGGCGACGGGCAGGCGGGCACGCCGAACGGCAGGGGCCACCGCCCGTACCGTCGACGTCGCATGCACGGGACCAGGGTAGGGCCACCCGCACCGCGGGTCACCCACCTCAGGTCCCGAATGCCCAGGCGGGGTCAGGGACGAGGGAGAGTGGGCGTCGGCGCTGGCCACCAGCTGATCGGCGGGACGTCCAGAAGGCGGTCGGCCAGCACCACCGCGGCGACGAGAGCGAGCACGACGACCACCAGGCTCCCGAGCGGGGCGGGCGCGACGGCCGCCAGGGTCCGACGGGCGCCCGTGCGCGTCATGCGCGAGAGCGGACCCCACCACAGGAAGGCGACCGCGAGGACCACGAGCGCACCCACGATCAGAAGGGCCGTCCGGCCCTGCGGCTCCGCGCCGGGGGGCGACCCGCCGATCTCCCAACGCCCCGACGCCAGCAGCCACCAACCCAGCCCGCCGACGATGAGCACCACCGCACCGCCGACGAGCACCGCCGGCAGCACACCCAGGACCGCGCGCAGCAGGTACCAGGGTGTCGAGAGCACGGCGAGGGGCGCGTCCCCCCGGCGCACGCCCCGGCGCTCGCGGCGGCCGTGCATCGCCTCGACGGTCCCCCCGACCGTGCGCACGACGACGACGAGCACCAGGACGACCGCGACGGTCACGACCGGGTAGAGCATGCCGGCGAGCACGACGACCCCCCCGAGGGCGAGCAGCGACCCCCAGCGACGGCGCGCAGGCGGGCGCTCGTACCAGGGCTCTTCCTCGTCGGCCCACCCGGCCTCGTCGACGTCCCCGTCGAGCAGGTCCACGCGGTCGGCGTCGTGATCGTCGACGTAGGCGTCATCGTCGTCGGTGTCGTCGACGTCGGTGCCGTCGTCGGAGCGCTCGTCCCCGGCGCCCGGGTCCGTGTCCGGCGGTGCGGCCGGCGGGACGGGACGCCGTACGGGGACGGCGACCGTGCGACCGTCGTGCACGGGAGCCTCGGGCGGGGCCACGACCGCCCCGGCAGCAGCTCCGGCCGACGTCCCGACCGCGACGGTCGGCAGCTCGTCCCGCGGGGAGGGGGCCCGCTGGGCGACCAGCTCGGTCGCGAGCTCGTCCTCGTCCCACACGCCGTCGTCGTCCGCGGCGAGGTCCTCGTCCGCGGCGAGATCGTCGTCCGCGTCGAGATCGTCGTCCGCGTCGAGATCGTCGTCCGCGGCGAGGTCCTCGTCCGCGTCGAGGTCCTCGTCGAGATCCTCGTCCGCGTCGAGCTCCTCGTCGAGGGCACCGCCCGGGTCGCCGTCCGTCCCCTCGCCCTCGTCAGCGTCGACCTCGTCCGAACCGACCGCGTCCGCGCCGACCTCGTCCACGTCGGCCCCGGCCGCGCCGACCTCGTCGCCGTCCGCCTCGTCGCCGTCCGCGCCGTCTCCGTCCGCCTCGTCGGCGTCGGTCTCGCTGTCCGTACCCTCCGGGACACCGTCCGCGAGCGCGTCCTCGTCCTCGTCGTCGGGGTCGGGGTCGGCCCCCGCGTCCGCGGCGGTGTCGACGCCCGCGTCGTCCCGCGCCGCGGCCGCCGCGAGAGCGGCGGCACCACCGGCGGCCGCCGCGGCCGCCCCCACCGCGGTGCCGGACGCCTCGCCGGTCGCGAGCGTGATCGTCGGCACCGCACCGGGCGGCAGCTCGCCCTGCGTCGCGACGGTCCGCAGTGCCGTGACGACGTCCTCGGGGTCGCTGCGGTCGGCGGGGGCAGGCCGCAGCGCGCCGGCGAGCGCGGCGCGCGTGAGCGGCCCCACGCCGACGAGGTCGACCTCGCCCGCGCGGGCCCGTGCGAGCACTGCCTCGACCGGCCGGGTGCCGAACGGGTCGCGCCCGGTCGCCGCGAACGCGAGCACCGCCGCCCAGCCCCACAGGTCCGTCGCCGGTCCGGGTTCCCCGCCGTCGAGCAGCTCGGGTGCGAGGTACCCCGGCGTGCCCAGCACGAAGCCGGCCGTCGTGAGGTTCGCGTCGTCGTCCACGCCCTGCGCGAGCCCGAAGTCGATGAGCACCGGACCGTCGTCGGTCAGCAGCACGTTCGAGGGCTTCATGTCGCGGTGGACCACGCCGGCCGCGTGCACGGCCGTGAGCGCGGAGCGCAGCCCCTCGGCGAGCAGGAGGAGCTCGTCGGCGTCGAGCGGGCCGCTCGCCCGCACGCGCTCGGCCAGGGTGTCCCCGGCGACCAGCTCGGTGACGAGGAACGCCTCGGTCGAGTCGGCCTCGGCGTCCAGGACCGCGGCGACCGACCCGTGGCGCAGGCGCTGCAGCGCGGCGACCTCGCGCATGAGCCGGGCGCGCACGACAGCGTCCGACGCGACGTGCGGGTGCAGCAGCTTGAGCGCGACGGGCTCGCCGCCGCCGTCGACCGCGCGGTACACCGTGCCCATGCCGCCCGAGCCGAGCGGCGCGACGATGGTGTACCCGCCGATCTGGGACCCCGGCGTCAGACCGATCCGCTCCATGACGGGAAACCTAGCCGGTCAGGCCGACGCACGGCGCGGTACGTCGCCCGAGCGTGTCACCCGTGGGACGACTAGGGTCGAAGACCGAACCACCCGCGAGGAGCTGATCCGGTGCCCATCGACGCGCCACACGACGGCCAGGACCTGGTCGTCGTCGCGAACCGCCTTCCGGTCGACGTGACCCTGGACGACGAGGGAGAGCCGAGCTGGACGCGGTCCCCCGGCGGTCTCGTGACCGCGCTCGCGCCGGTCATGGCCCAGACCAAGGGCGCGTGGGTCGGCTGGGGCGGGTCGCCGGGTCTCGAGCTCGAGCCCTTCGAGGTCGACAACACCGAGCTCGTCCCGGTGATGCTGACGGAGACCGATGTCGAGCGGTACTACGAGGGCTTCTCCAACGACACGCTGTGGCCGCTGTACCACGACGTGATCGCCCCGCCGCAGTTCCACCGGCAGTGGTGGGACGCGTACCGGCGCGTCAACGAGCGCTTCGCGCGGGCGGCCGCCGCCAACGCGGCGCACGGCGCGACGGTGTGGGTCCACGACTACCAGCTGCAGCTCGTCCCGGCGTTCCTGCGCGCGCTGCGGCCCGACCTGCGCATCGGGTACTTCCACCACATCCCCTTCCCCCCGCTGGAGATCTTCGCGCAGCTGCCGTGGCGCAAGCAGGTGGTCGAGGGCCTGCTCGGCGCGGACCTCATCGGGTTCCAGCGCGGCGGGGACGCGGCGAACTTCGTCCGGATCGTGCGGCGCCTGACGGACCTGACGACGCGCGGGCAGATGATCACGGTCGACGAGGGCACCCCGACGCAGCGACACGTCCGCGCCCAGGCGTTCCCCATCTCGATCGACTCGCACGCGTTCGACCACCTCGCACGCACCGAGGCCGTCCAGGAGCGCGCGCGGGAGATCCGCCGCGAGCTCGGCGACCCGGAGTACCTGCTGCTGGGCGTGGACCGGCTGGACTACACCAAGGGCATCCGCCACCGCATCAAGGCGTACGGCGAGCTCCTCGAGGACGGGCGGCTGTCGGCCACGCAGACCACGCTCGTGCAGGTGGCCAGCCCCAGCCGCGAGAACGTCGGCGCCTACCAGCAGCTGCGCGACGACGTCGAGCTCCTGGTCGGCCGCATCAACGGGGACCACGGGCAGGTGGGGCACGCGCCCGTGCAGTACCTGCACCAGTCGTTCCCCATGGAGGAGATGGCGGCCCTCTACCTCGCCGCCGACGTCATGCTCGTGACGGCGCTGCGCGACGGGATGAACCTCGTCGCCAAGGAGTACGTCGCGGCGCGGTCGGACGAGCGCGGCTGCCTGGTGCTCAGCGAGTTCACGGGCGCCGCGGACGAGCTGGTGGGTGCCGTCCTGGTCAACCCGCACGACATCGACGGCATGAAGGACGCGATCACGTACGCGGTGCACCTCGACCCCAAGGAGGCGCGCAAGCGGATGCGCAGGTTGCGCCGCCGCGTGCTGACCCACGACGTGGCCGCGTGGTCGGGCGAGTTCCTCGCCGCGCTGACGGCCGTGCCGGTGAGGGACGGTCATGCCTGACGCGCCGGCGCCCGACGACCTCGGGACGGACGCCGCCGGGGGCGTGCCCATCGA
Source organism: Cellulomonas xiejunii (assembly GCF_024508315.1). Taxonomy (NCBI): domain Bacteria; kingdom Bacillati; phylum Actinomycetota; class Actinomycetes; order Micrococcales; family Cellulomonadaceae; genus Cellulomonas; species Cellulomonas xiejunii. Next base: position 756,347 of record NZ_CP101987.1, on the reverse strand, counting down.
CCTGCGTGACCGGCTGCTGGCGGTCGCCGCGGACACCGCAGCGCGGCCCCTGCTCGTCGCCCTGGACTTCGACGGCACGCTCGCCCCGCTCCAGGACGACCCGGCCGCGTCGCGCATCCTGCCCGCGGGCGTCGAGGTGCTGGCCTCGCTGGCCGGTCTGGACGGCGTCGCGCTCGCCCTGGTGTCCGGACGAGCGATGGGTGACCTGCACACGCTCGCCGAGGTCCCGCCGGGGACGTACCTCATCGGCAGCCACGGCGTGGAGCGTGCGCGCGTCACGCTGTTCGGGCTGGACCGCGACGTCGTCGAGCTGGCGCACACGGAGGCGGACCTGCTAGCCGTCCTGGGTGCGCGCGCGGCGGCGGTGGCCCGGGGCCGCGACGGGGTGTGGGTCGAGACCAAGCCGACGGCCGTGGTCGTGCACACGCGCCTCGCGGAGCCGCAGGACGCCGAGCCGGCCGAGGCCGAGGCCGTCGCGCTCGGCACCGAGCTGGGGGTCGGCACGCTGCACGGCAAGGACGTCGTGGAGCTGACGGTCCTCCGGGCGGACAAGGGGACGGCCCTGCAGGCGCTGCGTCACGAGCTGGGGGCACCCGTCGTGCTCTACGCCGGTGACGACGTCACGGACGAGCACGCCTTCGCCGCCCTCGACCCCCAGGACGTGACGGTGAAGGTCGGCGGGGGGCCGACCGTCGCGCGTCACCGCGTCGCCGACCCCGCAGCGGGAGTCGCCGCGCTGGCCGTGCTGCGCGACGCGCTCGAACGGGCGTCGCGCGCCTGACGGGACGTCACGTGCAGGGCACGCTGCATGCCCGCGGCCGGTCCGGTCCCCTGTGTCCTGTGCCATACTGTCGGCGGACGAGGGAGGCCCGTTGGACCCCCCTCGTTGCGTGTCAGCGGAGACACATGGGCTCAGCAGGCCCGCACCCGTGGACCTGCGTTGACACTCTTCACGACGGATCGTCCGGCACGTACCTGCCGGTGAAGGGAAAGTACAACCATGGCTACGGTCAGCTTCGACCACGCGACCCGCATCTACCCGGGGACCGAGCGTCCCGCGGTGGACGCCCTCAACCTCCACGTCGAGGACGGCGAGTTCCTCGTCCTCGTCGGCCCCTCCGGCTGCGGCAAGTCGACCTCCCTGCGGATGCTCGCAGGTCTCGAGGACGTCAACGCCGGGCGCATCCTCATCGGTGACCGCGACGTCACCGACGTGCAGCCCAAGGACCGGGACATCGCGATGGTGTTCCAGAACTACGCGCTGTACCCGCACATGACGGTCGCCGACAACATGGGCTTCGCGCTCAAGATCGCCGGCAAGCCGAAGACGGAGATCCGCCAGCGCGTCGAGGAGGCTGCCAAGATCCTCGACCTGCAGCAGTACCTCGACCGCAAGCCGAAGGCCCTCTCCGGTGGCCAGCGTCAGCGCGTCGCCATGGGCCGCGCCATCGTGCGTCAGCCGCAGGTGTTCCTCATGGACGAGCCGCTGTCGAACCTCGACGCCAAGCTCCGCGTCCAGACGCGTACGCAGATCGCGTCGCTGCAGCGCCGCCTCGGCGTCACGACGGTCTACGTCACGCACGACCAGACCGAGGCCCTGACCATGGGTGACCGCATCGCGGTCCTCAAGGACGGCATCCTGCAGCAGGTCGGCACGCCGCGTGACATGTACGACACCCCGGCCAACGTGTTCGTCGCCGGCTTCATCGGCTCGCCGGCCATGAACATCGGCACCTTCCCGGTGCTCGAGGGCGCCGCGTCGGTCGGCTCGTCGCGTCTGGCGCTCCCGCGCGAGGCCGTCACGACGCTCACCGACGACGACCGCGGCCACATCACGGTCGGTTTCCGTCCCGAGTCGCTGGACGTCGTGCCGCAGGGCACGCCGGACTCGTTCCCGGTCATCGTCAACATCGTCGAGGAGCTCGGCTCGGACGCGTACGTGTACGGCGCGCTGACGAACGACTTCGGCGAGGCGTCCGCGGTGCACTCCGGCGCCGGTGACGCGCAGATCATCGTGCGCGTCGACCCCCGCCAGGTCCCGCCGAAGGGCGCGACGATCTTCGTCCGCATCCGCCCGACGGAGCAGCACCTGTTCCACGCGGGCTCGGGCGAGCGCATCTCCTGACACCCAGCACCACACGCGGAGGCGGGTCCGGCGCATGCCGGGCCCGCCTCTGGCGTCTCGTGGGCCAGGGTCGGGGCACGACGTCCCCGAGACCTGAGAAGATCGGTGCATGAGCGTCACGGCACAACGCCTGCAGATCACGGCGGCGAACCCGGACCCCGCCCTCCTGGATCTGCCGTGGCACATCCCGCTGGAGGACTGGCCCGAGGAGACACTGGCGGCCCTGCCACGGGGCATCTCCCGGCACATCGTGCGGTTCGCGCGGCTCTCGGGGCGGGTCATCGCCATCAAGGAGATCGGCGAGACGGTCGCCTACCGGGAGTACGAGCTGCTGCGGCAGCTGCGCAAGCTCGACGTCCCGGGCGTGGAGCCCGTCGGGGTGATCACGGGACGTCGCTCGCCCGAGGGTGAGCCGCTCGAGGCCGTCCTCATCACGCAGCACCTGAGCTTCTCGTTGCCGTACCGCGCCCTGTTCAGCCAGTCGCTGCGGCCCGACACGGCGACCCGCCTCATCGACGCCCTCGCCGTGCTGCTCGTGCGCCTGCACCTCGCGGGCTTCTACTGGGGCGACGTGTCGCTGTCGAACACGTTGTTCCGCCGCGACGCGGAGACGTTCGCGGCGTACCTCGTCGACGCCGAGACCGGCGACCTGCACGACGTCCTGACCCCCGGGCAGCGCGGGTACGACCTGGAGGTCGCCCGGGTCAACATCATCGGTGAGCTCATGGACCTGCAGGCCGGGGAGTTCCTCGACGAGGACGAGGACGCCGTCGGGATCGGTGAGGCTCTCGTCGTGCGGTACGAGGAGCTGTGGCGTGCGCTGACGGAGACCGAGTCGTTCGGGTTCGGCGAGCGCTGGCGCGTGCAGGCCCGCATCGACCGGCTCAACGACCTCGGGTTCGACGTGGGTGAGCTCGACATCACGACGGACCTCGACGGCACGTCCGTGCGCATCCAGCCGAAGGTCGTCGACGCAGGCCACCACTCCCGTCGGCTCATGCGGCTGACCGGCCTGGACGTGCAGGAGAACCAGGCGCGGCGCCTGCTCAACGACCTCGACGAGTTCCGTGCGGCGACGGACCGGCAGGCCGACGACGAGGCGTTCGTCGCCCACGACTGGGTGACCGACGTCTTCGAGCCCGCGGTCCGCAGCGTGCCGCGCGAGCTGCGCGGCAAGCTCGAGCCGGCGCAGGTCTACCACGAGCTGCTCGACCACCGCTGGTACCTCTCGCAGCAGCAGCACCGGGACGTCCCCATGCCCGAGGTCGCGGCGAGCTACGTCGACACCATCCTGCCGACGCGCCCCGACGAGCACGCCGTCCTGGGCACCCGGGCGGAGGACCTCCGCGACGGTGAGCCCGGCGGCTCCGCCGTCGACGGCGAGTACGACCCGGATCAGGTCATCGGCTGACGCAGACCGAGGTCGAGCGAGCTCGACCTCGGCGGCGCCGTCCGGTCAGGCCACGGCGCGACCTCAGGCGCGCTGCCGAGCCACCTCGTACAGCGCGATCCCGGCCGCGACCCCCGCGTTGAGGGACTCCACGGCCGAGGCGATCGGGATCGAGACGATCGCGTCGCACTGCTCGCGCACGAGCCGCGACAGGCCCTTGCCCTCCGAGCCGACGACGAGCACCAGCGGGTCGGCCGCGAAGGGCAGGCCGCTGAGCGGCACGTCCCCACCGGCGTCGAGCCCGACGACGAACACCCCGGCACGCCGGTAGTCCTGCAGGGCGCGCGTGAGGTTCGTGGCCCGTGCCACCGGCACGCGCGCCGCGGCGCCGGCCGAGACCTTCCACGCCGACGCGGTCACGCCCGCCGCCCGGCGCTCCGGGACGAGGACGCCGTGGGCGCCGAACGCACCGGCGGACCGCAGCACGGCCCCCAGGTTGCGCGGGTCCGTGATGCCGTCGAGGGCCACGACGAGCGGGGCGGTCTGCGAGGCCTCCGCGGTGTCCAGCAGGTCGTCCGGGTCGAGGTACTCGTACGGGGGCACCTGGATCGCGACGCCCTGGTGGACGGCGCCGTCGGTGAGCCGGTCGATCTCCGCGCGGCCGACCTCGAGCAGCGGGTAGCCCGCGTCGGCGGCGATGGAGATGATCTCGCGGGTGCGGTCGTCCGCCTCGAGCCGGGCCGCCAGGTACACGGTCGCGACGGGGATGCCGGCGCGCAACGCCTCGAGGACCGAGTTGCGACCCGACACGATCTCGTGGGTCGAGCTGGTCTTGCCGCCGCGCTTGCCCTGGGCACCGCGTGCGGTGCGGACCGACGGGCGTCCTGAGCCGCCCGGCGCCTGCGCTGCCTTCTCGGCCGCGACCTTGCGCTTGTGGGCGACGTGGTAGGGGCGGTCCTCCGCCTTGGGTGTCGGGCCCCTGCCCTCGAGCGCGCGGCGGCTGTGACCGCCGGTGCCGACCTGGGCACCCTTCTTGGAACCCGTCTTGCGGGTAGCGCCGCGGCGCTGGGAGTTGCCGGCCATCAGTCCTCCGAGTTGTCGGTCGCGGACGCGGCGAGCGTCCAGCGCGCGCCCGTCGGGGAGTCCTCCACGACGACGCCTGCAGCAGTGAGCCGATCGCGGATCGCGTCGGCGGTGGTCCAGTCGCGGGCAGCGCGCGCGGCAGCGCGCGCGTCGAGCTCCGCGCGGACGAGGGAGTCGAGGGCACGGTCGGTGCGGCTGTCGCCGCCGGACGTGCGCCACTGCGGTGAGCCGGGGTCGAGCCCCAGGACGTCGAGCATGCCGCGCAGCGTCACCATCGCACGCCGCGCGACGTCGTCGTCCCCGGCCGCGAGCGCCGTGTTGCCGGCGCGCAGGGTCTCGTGGACGACCGCGAGGGCCGCGGGCACGTTGAGGTCGTCGTCGAGGGCGGCCGCGAACGGTGCCGGCAGGTCGACGGTCGCCACCTCGTCGGGCGCCGCGGCGCCCACGCGCTCGGTGGCGCGCTGCACGAACCCGGCGAGCCGCTCCCACGTCGCCTCGGCCTCGGCCAGGGTGTCGTCCGTCCACTCGAGCATCGAGCGGTACTGGACGGCCGTCAGCGCGTACCGGACGACCGCCGCGGGTGCCTTCTCCAGCACCGCGGTGACGAGCAGGCCGTTGCCGAGCGACTTGCTCATCTTGGCGCCGCCCTGCGTGACCCAGCCGTTGTGGAGCCAGTACTGCGCGAACGGGTAGCCGGCCGCGCGCGACTGCGCCTGCTCGTTCTCGTGGTGCGGGAAGCGCAGGTCGAGCCCGCCCCCGTGGATGTCGAACGCCTCGCCGAGGTACCGGTGGGCCATCGCGGAGCACTCGAGGTGCCACCCGGGACGTCCACGCCCGTACGGCGTCTCCCAGGACGCCGTGGCCGGCTCCCCCGGCTTCGACGACTTCCACAGCGCGAAGTCGTGCGGGTCGCGCTTGCCGGAGCCCGCGTCGTCGGGGACGTCGGTCATGTCGTCGATGCGCTGGTTGGTCAGCGAGCCGTACTCGGGCCATGAGCGCACGTCGAAGTACACGTCGCCGGGGGCCGCGGCGTAGGCGTGACCGCGCTCGACGAGGCGGTCCATGAGGTCGAGCATCGCCGGGACGTGCGCGGTGGCCCGCGGCTCGTAGTCGGGCGGCACCACACCGAGCGCGTCGTACGCGGCGGAGAAGGCGCGTTCGTTGGACAGGGCCCACGCCCACCACTCGACACCCGCCGCGGCGGCCTTCGCGAGGATCTTGTCGTCGATGTCGGTGACGTTGCGGATCACCGTGACACGCTGGCCGTTGCGACGCAGCCAGCGCACGAGCACGTCGAACGCGACGGCGGAGCGCACGTGACCGACGTGCGGGGGTGCCTGCACCGTGGCACCGCACAGGTACACGCCGACCTCGCCCTCGACGAGAGGGACGAAGTCACGCACCGACTGGGTGCCGCTGTCGAACAGCCGCAGGCTCACGCGCCCAGGCTACCGGCGCGCGGGCCCGCACCCGACCGGAGCGGGCGCAGGAGCGCTCAGCCGACGCAGACACCCTCGCCGCGGTACGTCGGCACGGTGGCCTCGACCCGCTCGCCGCGCACCAGGTGCACGTGCGCGAACCGCTCCATCACCTCGCCGGCCTTGGCGTGACGGAACCACACGCGGTCACCGATGCGCAGGTCCGCGCGGGCGGGCACTCGCAGCGGGGTCTGCACCTCACCCGCGCCCTCACGCGGCCCGAGGCGCAGACCCGCGGGCCACACGGGTCGCGGCAGGCGGCTCGCCGAGGCGGGACCCGACGCGACGTAACCGCCCCCGAAGACGGTCGCCCACCCGTCCCCGGGCACGCGGACGACGTCGAGACCGAAGTAGGCGGCAGGCCGCGGCGCGAAGGCGCGGTACCCGTCGAAGAGGGTCGGGACGAACAGGCCCGAACCCGCCGTCACCTCGGTGACGCCCGGTGCCGACGCACTGACCTCGAGCGACCCGGTGCCACCGGAGTTGACGAGGTCGAGGGGCCGGCCGAGCGCGGCGGCGACGGCATCGACGACGTCCCTGCGTCGGTGCGCGAGCTCGCGCACCGACGCGGCCTTCACGAGCCGGACGGCGGCCGAGCTGTCCGGCAGGCCTGCCACCTGCGCCTCGTAGAACATCACGCCACGCACCTCGAGGCATCCACGCCGCTCGACCGCGGTCGCGAGGGTCGCGACGTCGTCCGGGCTGCGCACGGGTGAGCGGCGGACACCCAGGTGGACGGTCAGAGGGCCGCGACCGAGCCGCAGCGACGCGTCCACGTCGAGGCAGACCCGCAGCCGCCGCCCGTGGCGCCGTGCTGCGGCCGCGAGCAGGTCGGCCTGGACGGTGTCGTCGACCATGAACGTCACGGCGCGCGCCGCGTCCGCGTCGGCGGCGATCGCGTCGACGGCGGTCGTGTCGACCGTCGGGTAGCCGAGCAGCACGTCGCGCACGCCGTGCCCGACCAGCCACCGCGCCTCCGCTGCGGCGTACGCCATGACTCCGGCGAAGCCGGGCCGCGCGAGCACGCCCTCGAGCACGTGGCGCACCCGCACCGACTTGCTCGCGATGCGCACGGGTGTCCCACCGGCGCGCCGCAGCACGTCGTCGGTGTTCGCGTCGAGGGCGTCGACGTCCACGACGACCAGCGGTGCGGGTAGGTGCGCCGTGGCCGCGTCGAGCCGCTGCCCGAGGGTGCGCGCAGCCACCCCGGCGGACCTGTTCGCGTCGATGCGGCGGGTCGTCGTCGCAGCGGTCATGCCCGGTGCCTCGTCATGCCAGGGCGGACACCCCGGCTGGGACGGTCGGCGCGGCGACCAACGGGTGGACGTCGGCCCCCGGCTCGTCACCGTCGTCGGTCCCGGTCCCCAGCAAGGCCGTCTCGTCGATCGGCAACGCCAGGGAGGCCAGGTGCTCGGCGAAGAGACGAAGGCCCTGGTACGCGGCGTCGTCGTCCCCGTCGACCAGCCAGGCGAGCGAGAACCCGTCGATGGTCGCGATGATCGTGCGCGCCACGGTGTGGCGGGGAACGCGCCACACGATGCCGGCCGCGCGCTCCACCTCCTCGAGGAAGCGCTCGGCAGCCGCCCAGCTGACCACGTACTGGTCGACGCCGACCTGCCGGAGCTCGGGATGACGCAGCGACGTGGTCGTCAGCTCGTAGGTCAGCAGCTGCGGGCCGCGCGTCGCCCGGATGTTCGACCAGAGCTCCTCCAGGACCCCGAGGACGAGGTCGCGTGCCGGCGCCGACTCCGGCATCTCGGCGACACCACGGCCGAGGTTGCGCTCGGTGATGGTGTGGGCCATCGCGCGCAGGAGCTCGTCCTTGTCGCGGAAGCAGTAGTGGACGACGCCCAACGACACCCCCGCCTCGGCAGCGACGGCGCGCACCGTGGCACCGTCGATGCCCTCACGACTCGCGACACTGAGTGCGGCCTCGATGAGCTGTTCGCGCCGCTCGGCAACCGGCAGACGGTTCATGGCTTCCTCCTAGCGGACGCATCGCCACACACCCCCCCGGGTGTGGTCAAACGCGTCTCCGGGATCATCTCATCGGTTGTCTTGACGATAGTCAAGCCTTTCGAGCACTTGACTTGGACGCACGCCCAGCCGATCCTGCGAAGATGGGAGCACCTCGTGCCGGGCGCCCGGCCGGCTCGTGGCAGAACTGGGCTCGGACGCAGAGCGCGGCCCCGCGCAGGGTGGCACGTCCGCGGGACGTCGGCGAGCTCGTCCAGGAGGTGGGCACCGCGGCCGCCGCAGGCGAGCGGCTGCGCGCCGTTGGTGCAGGTCACTCGTTCACCGGTGCCGCCGTGACCGACGGTGTCCAGGTGCATCTGGACGCCCTGTCGGGGTTCGAGCGGGTCGTCACCCGACCCGACGGATCCGCGCTCGTGACCGTCGGCGCCGGCATCCGGCTCGCCGCGCTCAACGCCGGTCTCGCCGCGCGCGGCCTGGCCCTGCGCAACCTCGGGGACATCGACGCCCAGTCACTGGCAGGTGCGATCAGCACGGGGACGCACGGCACCGGTGCGCGGCTCGGCGGGCTCGCGACCCAGGTCGTCGGCTGCCGTGTCGTCACCGGAACGGGTGACGTGCTCGACGTCTCGCCCGACCGTGACCGCGACGTCTTCGAGGTCGCGCGCCTCGGGCTGGGGACGGCGGGCGTCCTGGCGTCGGTCACGCTGGAGGCGGTGCCGTCCTTCCGGTTGCTGGCCCGGGAGGAGCCCTCGACGCTGCACGAGCTCCTCGAACGGATCGACGACCTCGTCGACGACAACGACCACTTCGAGTTCTTCTGGTTCCCCCACACCGACCGGGTGCTGACCAAGCGCAACAACCGCGCCACGGAGGACGAGGACCGCCCACTGTCCCCGCTGCGTCACCTCGTGGACGACGAGCTCCTGTCCAACGGGCTCTTCTCCCTGACCAACCGCCTCGCCGCCGCGCGGCCCGGCGTCGTCCCCCGCCTCAACTCCGTCGCCAGCCGCGTGCTCACCGCACGCACCTACACGGGCGCGTCGGCCGACGTGTTCGTCGCGCGGCGCCGCGTGCGGTTCCGCGAGATGGAGTACGCCGTCCCCCGCGAGCACGTGCCCGACGTCCTGCGTGAGATCGACGCGTGGCTGCGCAGCACCGGCGATCCGATCCCGTTCCCCGTGGAGGTGCGCTTCGCCGCCGCCGACGACCTGTGGCTCTCGACCGCCCACGGCCGGGCGACGGGGTACGTGGCGGTCCACCAGTACTACCGCATGCCGCACCGCCGGTACTTCGACGCCGTCGAGCGGATCGTCGCGCAGGTCGACGGCCGCCCGCACTGGGGCAAGCTGCACGGGCTGGACCACACCCGCCTGGCGGAGCTGTACCCCCGCATGCCGGACGTGCGTCGGGTCCGCGCCCGGGTGGACCCCGCCGGCACGTTCCGCAACGCCTACGTCGACCGGGTGCTCGGCCTGCCGGACTGACGGCGCCGTCGAGGTTTCAGGCGAACGGGCGACCTGCCGGACCTGGCCTGCCGGGCGATCCGGCGTCAGGCTGGGCCGATGGCGGACGAGGGACGAGCGGTCGTGGCAAGCGCGCTCGGCGGGCCGGAGGTGCTACGGGTCGTCGAGGTCCGGGCCCCGGAGCCCGGACCAGGCGAGGTCCAGGTCCGCGTCGAGGCCGCGGGCGTCAACCCGTGGGACTGGAAGTCGTACGCGCCCGGTGCCGGCGGCCGGCCGCCCGTGCGGCTGGGGCTCGAGGTCGCCGGCGTCGTGCAGGCGGTGGGGGCGGGCGTGCGCTGGTACTCGCCGGGCGACGAGGTCGTCGCCTGGCCGGTCACGGGCGGGTACGCCGACGTCGTGACAGCGCCGCAGCACGTGCTGGTGCGGCGGCCGGAACAGCTCCGGGCCGTCCAGGCGGCCGGGCTGCTCGGGGCTGGCGTCGCCGCCGCCCACGCCGTGGAGGCGACGGGCGTGGGCGCCGAGGACGTCGTCCTGGTCCACGGGGGATCGGGAGGGGTCGGACGCACGGCCGTGCAGCTCGCGGTGCTCCGCGGGGCACGCGTGATCGCGACGGCATCACCCCGGTGGCACGAGTGCCTGCGACGTCTCGGCGCGGAGCCGGTGGCCTACGGGCCAGGCCTGCTCGGCCGGATCCGTGACGTCGAGGCGACGACCGGCCGCGTCAGCGTCGCGATCGACGCGGTCGGCACACCCGAGGCGCTGGACTCGTCGGTCGCGCTGGTCGCGGACCGACGCCGCGTCGCGACGCTCGTCGCGCTCGACCGTGCGCCCGGTCTGGGGATCCTCGGCCTGGGCCACGGACCGGGTGCCGACCCGGGGGACGACATCCGGGACGCAGCACGCAGCCAGCTCACGGCCCTCGCGGCCGACGGCTCGATGGACGTGCTGGTCACCGGCACCTACCCGCTGGAGGAGGCCGCTGCGGCGCACCGGCGCAGCCGCGACGGCCACGCCGGGGGCAAGCTGGTGCTGGTCACCGACCGACGTGCGGCTGGCTCCCCGTGACGCGCGGGTGACTACCGGTCACGGGCGGCCACAGCTCGGGCGGCGGGGCGAGCGGCGCCGTGGGGCGAGCGCTCTCGTCGACCTGCTGCAGCCCGGCGAACGTGGCCTCCAGCGTCTCCAGCGCCACCCGGTTGCGAGGCCGGACGGGCAGGGTTCTCGCGCGCTGGGGCAGGCCTGACGGGCCCGTCGCAGGCGCGGCGGCGTCGCGCGTGGGAGCGCGCTCGCTGTCGGCGGGTGGTCCAGTCACGTTGAGGGACGGTACCGGCGATTCGTCCGGATCGCGACGCTCGCGAGGTCCGCGACCGTGTGACTTTCGGCAACAGTTCCGACAGTTCACCCGCCCGGGTGGCGCGCTGCCCACATCGTGACACGTGCGTCCCGGAGCGCTCGCGGCGCTCAACCGCCCCGCGAAGCGGTGGCTCGGGACCCCGGGCACCACGTCCCACGAGTCCGACGACGACACCCGCTGCGGCGCCGAGCGCCACCTGAGCCGGCGGGCGGCTCAGACGGGGTCGAGCGTGATCAGCGCGGTCGCGATGGCGGCGACGCCCTCACCGCGACCGGTCAGGCCCAGGCCGTCGGTCGTCGTCGCACTGACCGTGACGGGCGCACCGCACGCCATGGACATCACGGCCTGCGCCTCGATGCGGCGCGGGCCCAGCTTGGGGCGGTTGCCCACGACCTGCACCGCGACGTTGCCGATCGTGAAGCCCGCCGCCCGGACCCGCCGCGCGGCCTCGGCGAGCAGCGCAGCACCGGACGCACCCGCCCAGCGGGGGTCGGCGGTGCCGAACTGCTGACCCAGGTCGCCCAGGCCCGCTGCCGACAGCAGGGCGTCGGCTGCGGCGTGCGCGGCGACGTCCGCGTCGGAGTGGCCCGCCAGCGGGCGCTCCCCGGGCCACGCCAGTCCCGCCAGGTGCAGCACGGCGTCGGGCGCGGGATCGGGGTCGTAGGCGTGCACGTCGATGCCGATGCCGGTCCGCAGGTTCACGCGAGGGCTCCCGTCGTCAGGGCGTGGGCGACGAGCAGGTCGCGGGCCGTCGTCACCTTGGCCGCCCGCTCGTCGCCGGGCACCACCCAGACCGGCACTCCCGCCGCCTCGACGAGCCCGGCGTCGTCGGACGCCGCCGTCGCCTCGTGCGAGCCGAGCCCCGACCCGACCGCGTGCGCCCGCTCGAGGACGTCCCTGGCGAAGCCCTGGGGCGTCTGGACCGCGACGAGGTCGGCGCGCGGCACCGTCTCCCGGACGGGCCGTCCGGTGGCGTCCCCGTGGCCGACTCGCTTGACGGTGTCGACGACGGGGAGTCCCGGCACGACCGCGGGATGGCCCGCACGCACGGCGTCCACCACGCGCGCCACGAGCTCGGGCGGGACGAAGGGGCGTGCGGCGTCGTGCACGAGGACGACGTCGACCTCGTCGACCAGCTCGGCGAGGCCGACGGCGACGGACTCCTGGCGGGTACGTCCACCGCCGACGACGTCCAGCCGCACGTCCGACGCCGCCGCGTCGACGACGCCGCCGACGAGCGCGGCCACCTCGTCGAGGTGGGCCGCGGGCGCGGTGACGACCAGCTGGCTGACGGCCGACCCGTCGGCCGCGCGGGCAGCCAGCAGCGCGCGCGCCGCGTGCACGACCAGCGGCTCCCCCGCGACGGGCACGACCGCCTTGGGCAGGTCGAGCCCGAGGCGCGACCCGCTCCCGGCGGCGGTGAGGACTGCGGCGATCGTCATGTGCGCATCGTGCACCGTGCGACTCCCGGAAGCTCCCCCGACACAGCAGACGGTCCGGGCGCGCTGCACCCGGACCGTCGCGTGCGGATCAGGACGCGAGGACCTCGTCGAGGATGGCCTCGGCCTTGTCCTCCTCGGTCTTCTCGGCGAGCGCGAGCTCCGAGACGAGGATCTGGCGGGCCTTGGCGAGCATGCGCTTCTCGCCGGCGGACAGACCGCGGTCGGCGTCACGACGCGAGAGGTCACGCACGACCTCCGCCACCTTGATGACGTCGCCGGACTGCAGCTTCTCGAGGTTGGCCTTGTAGCGTCGCGACCAGTTGGTCGGCTCCTCCGTGTACGGGGCGCGCAGCACCTCGAACACGCGGTCGAGCCCTTCCTGGCCCACGACGTCGCGGACACCCACGAGATCGACATTCTCCGCCGGAACCTCGATCGTCAGGTCGCCGTGCGCGACCTTCAGCTTGAGGTAGAGCTTCTCCTCGCCCCGGATGGTCCGGCTCTTGATCTCTTCGATCTTGGCTGCACCGTGGTGCGGGTAGACGACGGTCTCCCCAACAGTGAAAGTCATCTGTCGGTGTCCCCTTTCGCAGACGTGTATGGTATCACGCCCGCTTCGTGCAGATTCCGGGGGTCAGACCGTGTCCGCGCTGGTCAGCGCCGGGTCGAGCCGGCTCGCCGACCCGCGGGAGCACGGTCACGCCCGCGTCGTGGGCGCCCCGGACGGTAGGGTGGTCGCGACCTGCCTGTGTCCGGAAGCCGCCGTCGGCCCGGACCCGGGAAGCCCGCCCACCCGCACCCGCCGCCTCCGCGCGCGAGACCAGCAGGAGCCCTCGTGACCCGCCTCCGCCCCCGCCCCGCCCGGGCCGCCGTCGCCGGCCTGGTCGCCGCCGCCGCCCTCGCCCTGACCGGCTGCTCGGCGACCAACCCGATCACGACGAGCTGGGACTACGAGGCCTCCGACGGCGCCGGCACCACCGTGGGCGCCGTCCGCGCCCTGAACATGCTGGTCGTCACCGCCGAGAAGGGCGCACCGGGCGTCCTCACCGGTGCGCTGGCCAACGACTCGTCCGACGACGAGGACGTGACCCTGGCCATCGGCGACGCGGAGCCCGTGCGCGTCAGCGTCGGGGCCGGCGGCACGGTGCTGCTGGGCGTCAGCGACGCCCCGCCGCGCTACACGACGCTGGACGTCCCGCTGGCCGCGGTCGACACGGCCCCCGGCGGGATGACCCGGCTCACCGTCACGACGTCCAGCGGCGGCACCGTCGAGGTCCGCATCCCCGTGCTCGACGGCGCGCTGCCGGAGTACGCGGCAGTCCTGGAGGCGATCGCGACGCCGGGCGCGACGCCGACCGACGACTCCACCCAGGACGCCTCCGAGCCGCAGCAGCAGGAGCAGGAGCAGGGCGAGTAGCACGCCCGCCCGCCGCGACGGCGCGTCAGCCGAAGCGACCCGAGATGTAGTCCTCCGTGGCCTGCTCGCGCGGCGAGGAGAACATCGTCGAGGTGTCGTCCATCTCGATGAGCCGGCCGGGCTTGCCCGTCCCCGCGATGTTGAAGAACCCGGTGCGGTCCGACACCCGCGCGGCCTGCTGCATGTTGTGCGTGACGATCACGATCGTGTACTCGCTCTTGAGCTCGGCGATGAGGTCCTCGATCGCGAGCGTCGAGATCGGGTCGAGCGCCGAGCACGGCTCGTCCATGAGCAGGACCTGCGGCTTCACCGCGATCGCGCGCGCGATGCACAGCCGCTGCTGCTGCCCGCCGGAGAGGCTCGAGCCCGGCCGCGCGAGGCGGTCCTTGACCTCGTTCCACAGGTTCGCGCCGCGCAGCGACTGCTCGACGAGGTCCTGCTGGTCGCCCTTCGACATGCGCCGGTTGTTGAGGCGCACGCCCGCGAGCACGTTGTCCGCGATCGACATCGTCGGGAAGGGGTTGGGCCGCTGGAACACCATGCCCACCAGACGCCGGACCGTCACGGGGTCGACGTCCGCGCCGTAGAGGTCCTGACCGTCCATGAGCGCCTTGCCCTGCACGCGCGCACCCGGGATGACCTCGTGCATGCGGTTGAGCGTGCGCAGGAACGTCGACTTGCCACAGCCCGAGGGGCCGATGAGCGCGGTGGCCTGCCGCGCCTCGATGGTCATGTTGACGCCCTGCACGGCGAGGAAGTCGCCGTAGTAGACGTCGAGGTCCGAGACGTCGATCCGATTGGACATGGGGGTCCTTCCTGGGGTCGGTGCGGCCCGCGTCAGCGGGCGCCCTTCGGGGCGAACCAGCGGCTGACGAGCCGGGCCACGAGGTTGAGGAGCATGACGAGCAGGATGAGCGTGAGCGCGGCGGCCCAGGCCCGGTCGATGCCGGTGCCGCCCTGCTCGTACTGGCGGTACGCGAACACGGGCAGCGTCGCCATGCGCCCGTCGAAGAGGTCGGTGTTGGTCTGCGCGACCAGGCCGACCGTGAGCAGCAGGGGCGCCGTCTCGCCGATGACGCGCGCGACCGCGAGCATGACGCCCGTGACGATGCCGGCGGCCGAGGTTCGGAGCACGACCTTGACGATCGTCAGCCACTTCGGCACACCCAGCGCGTACGACGCCTCGCGCAGCTCGTTGGGCACGAGCCGCAGCATCTCCTCGACCGACCGGATGACGACGGGCGTCATGAGCAGCGCCAGCGCGACGGCGCCCATGATCCCCGCGCGGTACGCGGGGCCCATGATCAGCGTGAACAGCGCGAACGCGAACAGGCCGGCGACGATCGACGGGATGCCGGTCATCACGTCGACGAGCAGCGTGATGCCCCGCGCCAGCGGACCGCGGCCGTACTCGACGAGGTAGATGGCCGTGAGCAGGCCGACCGGCACGGAGATGGCGGCCGCGGCGAACGTGACCAGGAGCGTCCCGACGAGCGCGTGCGCGATGCCGCCCGACGTCATCTCCCCGAAGACGCCGACCATGTTCGTCGTCAGGAAGCCCCACCCGAACGACGCCCCGCCACGCGTGACGACGAGCAGGACGAGCGACACGAGCGGCACCAGGGCCAGCAGGAACGCTCCGGTCACCAGGGTCGTCGCCAGGCGGTCGGCGGCTCGCCGCGGCCCCTCGACGACGCGCGAGGTGATGCTCGACGACAGCACGAAGAGCACGGCGCCCAGGACGACGACGCCCGCCGTCGAGGCCGCCCCGAGGGCGAGCAGCACGAGCAGCGCGGCGGCCAGGGAACCGCCCGCGAACGCCCACGGGCTCCACGACGGCAGGCGACGGTACGCGTCGGTCAGCAGCACCGCGGGCGCGGGAGCGGTGGTGGCGTCAGCGGTCATCAGTTGGCTCCCGAGAACTCGGCGCGGCGTGCGATGACCCAGCGCGCGGCGAAGTTGACCACGAACGTGATGACGAACAGCGCCAGGCCCGTGGCGATCAGCGCGCTGACGCTCAGGCCGCTCGCCTCGGGGAACTTCGAGGCGATGTTCGCCGCGATGGTCTGCTGCTGACCCGGCTTGAGCAGGAAGAAGGAGAACAGGAACCCGGGCGAGATGACCATGAGCACGGCCATCGTCTCCCCCAGCGCGCGCCCCAGGCCCAGCATCGAGGCGCTGATGACGCCCGAGCGGCCGAAGGGCAGGACGGCCTGGCGGACCATCTCCCAGCGGGTCGCGCCGAGCGCGAGCGACGCCTCCTCGTGCAGCCGCGGAGTCTGCAGGAACACCTCGCGCGAGACGGCGGTGATGATCGGCAGGATCATCACCGCCAGCACCACCGACGCCGACATGATGTTCTTGGCCGGCGCCTGGTAGTCCGCGAACAACGGGACGAAGCCGAGGTTCGACGACAGCCACGCGAAGACCGGGTCCAGCCGCCCGATGAGCCACAGCGCGCCCCACAGGCCGTACACGACCGACGGGATGGCCGCGAGCAGGTCGATGAGGTAGCCCAGGCCCTGCGCGAGACGGCGCGGCGCGTAGTGCGAGATGAACAGCGCGATGCCGATCGACACGGGCACCGCGAGCAGCAACGCGAGGACGGACGCGAGGAGCGTCCCGAAGATCAGCGGCCCGACGTACTCGGCGACCGAGCCGCCGTTGAACCACGAGATGGCCTCGAGCTCCTCGCGGGACGCGGTGAGCGCCGGCCAGGCGCGCAGCACGAGGAAGACCGCGACCGCGGCGAGCGTCACGAGGATGAGCAGGCCGGCGCCGGTCGACAGGGCACCGAACACCCGGCCGGCCAGCCGCCCGGTGGAGGCCGCGCGCGCGGCGGCGGCGGCGGTGTCGCCGGCGTCGGACGAGGGACGCGGGGCGGCGCCTCGCGGGGGTGGGGTGGTGGTGACAGCCACTGCTGCTCCGTCGGTCGGGGAGGGTGGGAGCGCCGCGCGAGCCGTCCCGGGGTGGGCGTCGTGCCCGTCCCGGGACGGCCCGGCGTGGTGCGGTCGTGAGGTCGTCAGGCCGCCGCGATCGAGTCGATCGCCGCCTGGACCTCGGTGCGCAGGGCGTCCGAGATGGGTGCCGAGCCCGCGACGCCCGGGTCGGCGGCGCGGTCCTGGCCCGCGGGGCTCGCCACGTACGTGAGGTACGCCTTGACGTTGTCCGCGTCGGCCGCGTCGGCGTACGTGGAGCACGCGATCGAGTACGAGATGAGGACCAGCGGGTACGCGCCGGCCTCGGTCGTCGTGCGGTCCAGCTCGACCACCAGGCGCTTGTCCGTCGCACCCTCGGCGCGCGGGGAGGCGTCGACGACCTTCGCGGCCGCCTCGGCCGAGAACGGCACGTACTCGTCGCCGACCTTCAGCGCGACCGTGCCCAGGTCACCGGCGCGCGACGCGTCGGCGTAGCCGATCGCGCCCTCCGCGCCCGAGACCGTGTCGATGACGCCCTGCGTGCCCTGGCCGGACTGCCCGCCGGACAGCGGCCAGTCGCCCGACGCCTCGTGCGGCCAGGCGCCGTCCGACGCCGCCGCGAGGTACTCGGTGAAGTTCTCCGTGGTGCCCGACTCGTCGGAGCGGTTCACCGGGATGATGCCCGTCGACGGCAGCGTGACGTCGGGGTTCTCGGCGGCGATCGCCGGGTCGTCCCACGTCGTGATCTCGCGGTTGAAGATCTTCGCGATGGTCGCCGCCGAGAGCTGCAGGTGCTCCGCGTCGACGTCGGGGAGGTTGTAGACGACCGCGATCGGGCTGATGTACAGCGGCAGCTCGAGCGCCTCGCCACCCTCGCAGCGCTCGACCGCGGCCTCGAGCTCGTCGTCCTTCAGCGCCGCGTCGGAACCCGCGAACTGCACGGCACCCGCGAGGAACTGCTCGCGCCCGCCGCCCGAGCCGACCGCGTCGTAGCTGACCGCCACGTCGGGGTACGTGTCGTTGAACCCGGCGATCCAGCCGGCGACGGCCTTCTCCTGGGAGGACGCACCGGCACCGGCGAGCGAGCCGCTCAGCTCGGCGGAGCCGTCACCTGCACCCGTCGCGCCCGACTCGGCCGAGGAGCCCGAGCTGCACGCGGCGAGCGTCAGCGCCAGCGCACCGGTGAGGGCGACGGCACCGAAACGGCTGTGGGGAGTGAGCTTCACTGTGTCCCGTCCTGTCAACGTCTGCGCACACCGGTCGGTGCGCGGCCGACGCCGACGCTAGGTGGGGCAGGTGACCGCTCCGACGGCTCCGGGTGAACCCCGGGTGAACGCTCGTCGACCGTCTCGCGCGCTACTGCGGCGAGACGCCGGACAGCTTGTACCCGAGCCCCCGCACCGTCGTCAGCAGCATCGGCGCGGACGGGTCCTTCTCGATCTTCGCGCGGACGCGCTTGACGTGGACGTCCAGGGTCTTGGTGTCCCCCACGTAGTCGGAGCCCCACACGCGGTCGATGAGCTGCCCGCGCGTCAGCACCCGGTCCGGGTTGCGCAGCAGCATCTCCAGCAGCTCGAACTCCTTGAGCGGGAACGGCACCAGCTCGCCGTGCACGTGCACCGTGTGCCGGTCGACGTCCATGCGGACGCCGTCGACCTCCAGGACCGTGTCCTCGTCGTCGCCCACGGCGCGGGCGCCGGTGTCGCGGCGGCGCAGGACCGCCCGGATCCGCGCCAGGAGCTCGCGCGACGAGTACGGCTTGGTCACGTAGTCGTCCGCACCGAGCTCGAGCCCCACGACCTTGTCGATCTCGTCGTCCTTGGCGGTCAGCATGATCACCGGGACGTCGGACTCCAGGCGCAGGCGCCGGCACACCTCCGTGCCGGGCAGGCCCGGCAGCATGAGGTCGAGCAGGACGAGGTCCGCGCCGTGCTCGGCGAACTGCTCCAGCGCCTCGGGCCCGGTCGCCGCGGTCACGACGTCGTAGCCCTCGCGGCCGAGCTGGTAGGACAGCGGGTCGCGGTAGGACTCCTCGTCCTCGACGAGAAGGATGCGGGTCACGTGGTACTCCTCGAGGGGGTCGTGGCGGGGCCGGGCCGGGGCGTGGACGTGGCCGCGGCTGCGGGGGTGCCGGTGGTGTCGGCGGCGGCGGGCGCGGCGACGGGCAGGCGCAGCGTGAACGTGGACCCGCGGCCCGGCTGCGACCACACGGACACGTCGCCGCCGTGGTCGCCCGCCACGTGCTTGACGATCGACAGGCCCAGGCCCGTCCCGCCGGTGTCGCGCGACCGCGCCGGGTCCACGCGGTAGAACCGCTCGAAGACGCGCTCCTGCTCCGCCTCGGCGATGCCGACGCCCTCGTCGACGACGGCGACCTCCACCAGGTCGCCCCGGCGCCGCACGGCGACGCTGACCCGCGTCCCGTCGGGCGAGTACGCGACCGCGTTGTCGAGCAGGTTGCGCACGGCGGTGACCAGCAGGTTCCGGTCCCCGATGACGACGATGCCACGGTCGCCGCCGGACACCAGGCGCACCGCCTTGGCGTCGGCGGCCGTGCGCGCCCGGTCGACGGCCTCGGCGACCACGTCGTCGACGACGACCTCCTCGGCGTCGTCCAGGGCGCCCGCGACCTGCAGGCGGGAGAGCTCGATGATCTCGTGGACGAGCGCCGAGAGCCGGGACGCCTCGGCACGCATCCGCCCGCTGAACCGCCGCACGGCCTCCGGGTCGTCGGCCGCGTCCTGGACCGTCTCCGCCAGCAGTGACAACGCGCCCACGGGGGTCTTGAGCTCGTGCGACACGTTGACGACGAAGTCGCGGCGGACGGCCTCGAGCCGTCGTGCGTGCGTGAGGTCCTCGGCGAGCAGCAGGAGGTGGTCCGGCGTCACCTGGGCGACGCGCACCTGCAGGAGCAGCCGCGACGGGCCCACGGGGCCCCGGGGCACGTCGAGCTCCTCGTCGCGGATCACGCCGTCGCGTCGGACGTCGACGACCATGTCACGCATCGAGGCGTGCACCAGCTGCCCGTCGCGGACGACGCCGAGCGCGTACGCGGGCGGGCTGGCACGCACCACGCGGTCCTGCGCGTCGAGGACGACCGCGGCCGAGCGCAGCACCGCCAGCGTGCGCACCAGGCCGTCCTCGAGCTCCGGCTCCGCCCGCGGCGGCACCGTGCGCTGCTCCCGCTCGCTCCAGCGGAACGCACCGACCGCGACGGCGCCGACGAGCACGCCGATCAGCCCTGCGACCAGGGGCGCCGCCTCCAGGATCCAGTCCACGGCATCCACAGTAGGCCGCGCGTCCGGGCGCCTTGAGCCGTCGTCGGGCCCGGACGCCCAACGGCCGCCACGTGTTCACCTGCCAGGGGGCAGTCGTTCACCGACGCGTGCGACCGTGGCGGCCGCGACACCGACGAGAGGGAGCACATGCGGGACATCTTCGAGGCCGAGCTCACCCAGCTCGGCCAGGACCTGGTCGCCATGAGCGGCCGCGTCGAGCAGGCCATCAGCAACGCCGGCACCGCGCTGCTGACGGCCGACCTCCAGCTCGCGGAGTCCGTCATCGCCGACGACCTCGCGATCGACGCCCTCGAGCGCGACCTCGACGACCGGTGCGTGCGCCTGCTCGCGCAGCAGCAGCCCGTCGCGACGGACCTGCGGGTCGTCGTCTCGGCGCTGCGCATGAGCGCGTCTCTCGAGCGCATGGGAGACCTCGCCCGGCACGTCGCGCAGGTCGCGCGCGCCCGCTACCCCGTCGTCGCCGTGCCGACGGGCATGGAGGCCACGTTCACGCAGATGCAGGACGCCGCCGTGCGGGTCGCCCGGCGCGTGACCACCCTGCTCGGCACCCGGGACATGGCCCTCGCGGGGTCGATCGAGCAGGACGACGACCTGCTCGACGAGCTGCACGCGAGCACGTTCGCCTCGATGCTGTCCGGCCCGTGGGACCGCTCGGCGCAGGAGACGGTCGACGTCACGCTGCTCG
This sequence comes from Cellulomonas xiejunii, assembly GCF_024508315.1. Classification (NCBI taxonomy): domain Bacteria; kingdom Bacillati; phylum Actinomycetota; class Actinomycetes; order Micrococcales; family Cellulomonadaceae; genus Cellulomonas; species Cellulomonas xiejunii. The sequence goes on along the minus strand of NZ_CP101987.1, from coordinate 735,716 downwards.
GGCGGTACTACGAGCGGTTCGGCGACCACGGCGTGTCCGTCGCGCGGCGCATGGTCTACCTGGTGACGGGTGACGTGGCCGACGCGCTCGACCCGGCCGCCATGCGCGTGCGCTGACACCCCGATCGCGGGGCCCGTCGTGGTCCCGTGCACGCGAGAGGCGCCCGTCCCGGGGAGGGAGCGGGCGCCTCTCGTCGTTATGCGCGGTGGAGCGGGTCAGCGACCCTGGTTGGCGACCGCGGCGATCGCGGCCCTGGCCGCCTCCGGGTCGAGGTAGGTGCCACCGGCCTTGACCGGCCTCAGGGTCTCCTCGTCCAGCTCGTAGAGCAGCGGGATGCCCGTGGGGATGTTGATGCCGGCGATGGTCTGCTCGTCGATGTCGTCGAGGTACTTGACGATCGAGCGGATCGAGTTGCCGTGCGCGGCGACGAGGACGGTCTTGCCGGCCTTGAGGTCCGGCACGATCTCGGCTTCCCAGTACGGCAGCGCCCGCTCGAGGACCTGCGCGAGCGCCTCGGTGCGCGGGATCGGCTCGCCCGCGTAGCGGGGGTCGGCGTCCTGCGAGTACTCGGAGCCCAGCTCGATCTCCGGCGGCGGGACGTCGTACGAACGGCGCCAGAGCATGAACTGCTCCTCGCCGTACTCCTCGAGGGTCTCCTTCTTGTTCTTGCCCTGCAGGGCGCCGTAGTGGCGCTCGTTGAGACGCCACGACCGCTTCACGGGGATCCAGTGACGGTCCGCGACGTCGAGCGCGAGGTTGGCGGTCGTGATCGCGCGGCGCAGCAGCGACGTGTGCACGACGTCCGGCAGCACGCCCGCGTCGGTCAGCAGCGTGCCGCCACGCTTGGCCTCCTCGACGCCCTTCTCGGACAGGGGCACGTCCACCCAGCCGGTGAACAGGTTCTTGGCGTTCCACTCGCTCTCGCCGTGGCGGAGCAGCACGAGGGTGTAGGTCATGCCCCTCATCCTGCCGCAGCCCCGGGAGACCCGCAGGGACGTCCGTCCCCCGGTCCCCACCCCCAAGTTCGTGAGAGTGCAATCCAGCACCCACCCCAGGTGGTGACAGTGCAATCCAGCACCCTCCCCAGGTGGTGACAGTGCAATCCAGTCACCCTGGCGCCGGCGCGGCGTGTGTCTGCCGCGACTGGATTGCACTCTCACGCCCCGGTGGGGGACTGGATTGCACTCTCACGACCACGGTGGGGGTCGGGGTCAGCGGGTGGGCTCGGCCGCGATCTCGTAGACCTTGAGGACCTGGTCGGCGGCCGTGGGCCACGCGTAGCGCTCGGCCACCTTGCGGGCGCCGACGGCCCAGCGGGCGCGGCGCTCGTCGTCCGCGAGGGCGTCGGCGATCACGTCGGCCCAGTCCCGCGGGTCGTGGCCCGGCACCAGGCGGCCGGAGACGTCGTCGTCGACGACCGTCCGCAGGCCACCGACGTCCGCCGCGATCACGGGCGTGCCGCTGGCCTGCGCCTCGACGGCGACGAGCCCGAAGGACTCCGAGCGCGACGGCATCGCCACGAGGTCGGCCGCGCGGTACCAGGCGACGAGCTCGTCGCGCGGCGCGGGCGGCCGGACCACGACGTCGTCGTCGACGCCGAGGGTGACCGCCAGGGCACGCAGCTCGCGCACCGCGGTCAACCGCCCGGACGGGCCACCGAGCACGACGAGCAGCGGGACCGGGCGGCCGCTCGCGCGCAGCGCGCCGATCGCGCGGACCAGCACGTCCGGCGCCTTGAGCGGCTGGACGCGGCCGGCGAACAGCACCACGGGCCGGTCGGTCGGCAGCCCGAGCCGACGACGGGCCTCGTCGCGCGCTCCCGGAGGGCCGGGACGGAACCGGTCGAGGTCCACCCCGGGCTCGACGACGTGGACCCGCGCGGGGTCGGCCCCGTACAGCTCGACCAGCTCGCGCGCCTCGACCGGGGTCGAGGCGACCAGCGCGTCGGCGTCGGCGACGACCTGCTCCTCACCCACGACGCGCACGCTCGGCTCGGCGGTGTCCCCCGGGCCCAGGCTCGCGTTCTTCACCTTGGCGAGGGTGTGGGCCGTGTGCACGAGCGGCACCTCCCACCGCTGCGCTGCGATCGCCCCGACCTGACCCGACAGCCAGTAGTGCGAGTGCACGACGTCGTACCACCCGGGGCGGCGCGCGGCCTCGGACCGCAGGACACCGGCGGCCATGCCGCACAGCACGCCCGGCAGGTCGTTCTTGTCGAGCGCCTCGAAGGGGCCCGCCGGCACGTGGTGCACGAGCACGGGGGGTGTGACGCCGGGCGGCACGTCGTGGGCGAGCAGGACCTCGCGCGCGTCGTCGGCGGTGAGCGCGCGACCCTGCGCGTCGGTGCCGTCGAGCACGACCGTCTCCGGGGAGTCGGACCGCGTCGCGCGCGTGAACACCTCGACGCGGGCGCCGCGGGCCGCGAGCGCGTGCGCGAGCTCCAGGACGTACACGTTCATGCCCCCGGCATCGCCCGTCCCGGGCTGGTCGAGCGGGGAGGTGTGCACCGAGAGCATGGCGACGCGCGGCGCTCGGTCGGTGGTCACCGGACCATTGTCGCCCGGCACGGTGCCGTGCGCGCCACCGCACCGGGGCGCCGGTCGGCGGCGCGTGCCGTCCGCGGCCGGCTCAGGCCCGGGCGACGGGGACGCGACCCCGCGCACGCTCGGTGTCCGCCATGACGCGCAGCGGGACGCCGAGGCCGTAGGTCACGAAGTCGCCGTGGGGCGTGAGCCGCACCATCACGACGTCCCCGCGCTCGGCGTCCGGCTCGGTCAGCCCGCGCAGCAGGCGCCGGCGCACGTCGTCCGGGGCGTCGCCGACCGGCAGCACCTGAGCGGTCGCGGGGAAGGTGACGGTCGCGGGCGGGATCGGCGCGACCAGCGCGAGCAGCCCGCCACGGCGGACCGGGACCGTGACGGAGACCTCCGGCTGGTGCCGCAGGTGGGTCACCTTCCAGTCCCTCTGCGACGCGGCGAACCACAGGTCGTCGCCGTGCACGGCGGGGGTGACGCCGACGCTGCGGCCCTGCCCGTGCCTGTTGACCATCGCGACGACCATGAACGGCTGGCGGGCCAGCGCGCGCCACACCTGCTCGGTCGTCAGCGAAGGGCGGCCTGCCGCCGGCCGGTCCGTCTCGGGCTGCGGCATCGGGACTCCTCCACGGGTGCGGACGGCCCGGTGACCGTCGGGCGTGACGCTACCCCGGCCTCACCGGGTCACCGACCGGCGCACGGCCGCGCGCACGAGCGCCCGCGTCACGACGGGGTGCGCGAGCCGGACGGGGGCGAAGTAGGCGCGACCGCGCCAGCCGTGCAGCCGGACGGCCGTGACGACGCGCAGCAGGCGGCGCTGCGCGTCGACGCCCACGCCGACCCGGAAGTCCAGGTGGCGGTCGTCGAACGCGAGCAGCGCCTCCTCGCCCTGCACCTCACGCACCACGAACGTGTCGCGGGGCGCGGGTGGCACGCCGAGCGCCCGGACCGCGACCTGGCGCACGGCGAGCAGCGCGAGCACCCAGCGCGGGCCCCGCCGCACGTCGAAGACGGCTCGCGCCCACGCCACCGGGTCGGTGGCCGCACCGGGCGGCAACGGCACGACGAGGGCGTCGCAGTAGTCGGGGCGTGGCAGGTCCCGCAGCGCGAGCGACACGAAGGCGGGTGACGCACCGGGTGCGGGTGGCCGGGCAGGCGGGGCGGTGCCGGCGGGTGGTGTCATGACGGACCTCCGTACGGTGGCGTATGGACATCCGTACGGTAGCGTACGGACGTGCCCCGGTCACCCCGTCCCCCGCGTGTGACGCGCGACCAGTGGGTCGACGCGGCCTCGGAGGCCTTCCGCAGGGACGGCCTCGCAGGCGTGCGCGTCGAGGCCGTCGCACGCGCGCTCGGCGTCACGAAGGGCTCGTTCTACTGGCACTTCGACGACCGCAGCTCGCTGGTCGACGCGGTGGTCGAGCGCTGGGAGGCCGAGCAGACCGAGGAGGTCATCGCCCGCACCGCCGCCGACGGAGACCCGGTCGACCGCCTCGCGGCGCTGTTCACCGAGGTCGCCGCACGTGCCGCCCGCCGGGAGGGCGAGCGGCGGCTCTACCTCGAGGCCGCGGGCGAGGGCGTCCAGGAGGCGGTACGCCGGGTGACGGCGCGCCGCATCGAGCACGTCGCGGCACTGCTCGTCGAGGCGGGCGTCCCCGCGGACGTCGCGCAGCCTCGCGCCGTGATCTCGCTGGCGGCGGCCGTCGGCACCGACCAGCTCGCCGACGCCCTGCCTGCCTCGCAGCACCGCCGGTCGCTCGTCGCTGCCGCGCTCGAGATGGCGCTCGCTCCGCCGCGTCCGACCTGAGCGTACGACCGCCGGCCGCGCAGGCCCCGACGGCGAGGCGCCCGTCGCCGCCGACGAGTCGGGGATCGCCCGGTTGACGCCCGCGGGCGTCAGCGCGGAGCCACCTGGACCACGCACGCCGGTGAGGGCAGCTCCACCCGCGACACCTGCGCGCCGTGCGGGTCGTGCACGACGAGCGCGTGGGCGTCCTGCAGCGCGACGACCGTCCAGCCGTGCACGACCGCGAGGTGGCGCGGCGTCGGACCGCTCAGGGGCTGCGTCCGCGGAGCGCCGAGGGAGCCGTCGGCGTGCACGTCGAACACGCTGAGGACGTCCGGACCCCGCAGACCCAGCGCCCGCACCCCCAGGAGGAGCCGGTCGCCGTCGAGCAGGACGTGCGAGGGCGAGCGTCGCACGCCGTCGGCGGGCTGGCCCTCGGGCACCGCGGGGACGCGCTGCAGCACCGTGCCGGTGGCCGACGCCGCGTCCCAGAGCAGCACGTGGACGCTCGCGTCGAGCTCCCCGACGACGTACAGGTTCGCGCCGTCGGCCGCGAAGGCGACGTGCCGCGGGCCGGTGCCGGGTGCGAGCGTCGCGGCGACGCCGTCGGGCGTGAGCAGGCCGTCGACGCCGCGCGCGTAACGCCGCAGCTCGTCGGTGCCGAGGTCCGCGACGAGGACGTGCCGGCCGTCGGGCGTCAGCGCGACGAAGTGGGCGTGCGGCCCTTCCTGGCGATCGGTGTCCGGGCCGGTGCCGGCGTGGCCGAAGGTCTGCGCCGGCCTGCCGGAGGCGACGACGTCGGGGGCGAACGCGCCGTCGGTCGTCAGGGGCACGACGCCCAGGACGCCGTCGACGTAGTTGGCGACGTAGAGCGTGTCGTCGACGACGAGCAGGTGGCAGGGCGCCACGCCGCCGGACGTGACGGTGGCGTGCGCGGTCAGGCCGCCGTCGTCGTCGACCTCGAAGGCCGTCACCGACCCGGGGTCGCTCTCCCCCACGGCGTACAACCACCGGCCGCCCGGGTGCGTCGCGACGAACGTCGGCGCCGGGGTCTCGACGACCAGCCGCGGCTCGCCCAGGGCGCCGGTCGTCTCGTCGAGGCCGACGCGCCACACCCCCTCGCCCAGCCCGGCCGCGGTGCCGATGCCGGCGTGCGGAAAGGTGCCGATCCACAGGTCTGTCGCAGCGCTCACGCCAGGACACTACGCAACGACCCCCCACCCCGTCCCGACCACCCCTACCCCGACCCGCCGAACACGTACTTCGGCGGCTCATGGCCTCGCAGAAGCCGCCGAAGTGCGGTCTCGGCGACGGGACGTCAGGAGGTGGCCGCGAACCAGGGGGTCGGGTCGGAGACGACCGTGCGCAGGACCGCGAGCGCGCCGCCCGTCATCGCCGGGTAGTCCCCTGCGGCCGAGCGGCGGACGCTCGGGGCGGACCAGTCGGCGAAGATCACACGGTCGGCCAGCGCCTCGCGGACGACGTCCTGCACCTCGTCGAAGACGAGCCCGAACGTCCCGCCGAGCACGACCTCGCTGACGTCCACCACGTTGGCGACGGTCGCGACGGCCAGCCCGAGCCACCGTGCCGCACCCCGCACGGCGTCCCGAGCGCGGGGGTCACCGGCAGCCAGGGCCGCGACGACGTCCGCGAACGGCGCACCGGGTGCCAGCCCGGCCGCCTGGGCGATGGCGTCCTGGCCCGCGCGCTGCTCGAGCGACACGGGGCGTGTGCCGTCCGGGCCGCCGTCGACGACGACGTGCCCGATCTCGCCGCTCCAGCCGTGGCGACCGAGGAAGATCTCGCCGTCGAGCACGAGCGCGCCACCCACGCCCACCTCGCCCGACACGTACAGGAACGAGGGTGCGACCCGTCCGCGGCGCGCATGGGCCTCGGCGCGCGCGGCGAGGTTCGCCTCGTTGGCGACGCGCGGTGGCAGGTCCGCCAGGACGGGGTGCGCCGCGAGCCGGCCGACGACGTCGACGTCGCGCCACCCGAGGTTCGGCGCGTAGCGCAACGGCCCGGTGATGCGGTCGACGAGGCCGGGCACCGCGAGCGCGGTGCCGGCGACGCGCACACCGTCGGCTGCGAGCGACGCCAGGACCGGTGCGGCGAGGTTCGCGAGCCGGTCGAGCACGGCGTCGGGCTCGCTGCCGCGCAGGTCCGCACGCTCGACCGTCTCGACGAGCACACCCCCCGCGAGGTCGACGGCCCGCAGCCCGAGGTAGTCGACGTTGACCTCCATGCCGACGCCGGCGACACGACCGGGCGTGGGCTCCAGCGGCACGGCGGGCCGCCCGGCGCGCGCGACGACGACCGGGTCCAGCTCGCGGACCATGCCGGACTCGATGAGCAGGTCGACCAACCCGGTGACCGTGCCGCGCGCGAGTCCCGTCGACGCGGCGATCTGCGCCCGGGAGGGTGGCGACTGGGCGTCGACGACCTGCGCGAGCGTCACGGACAGGTTGTGGGCGCGCATCTGCGCCTGCCGTGCCGCGCGTCCGCGGTCGGGCACGCGTTCGGCAGCCCGACCCTCGCGTGTCCGCGGGTTGTCGGCGAGAGTGGTGGTACCCCGGGGCGCCGCGAACACGACGGCCTGCGCGGCAGCGCTCGATCCGTCGTCCGTGCTCGGCATGGCTTGACCCTACCGACTCCCGGGGATAAATTCATCCCGAGAACAAAACCCGGTCGCTCGACTGACGCGCGCCCGGTCCCCCTCGACGCGGAGGCCTCCATGGTTCGCAAGCCCACCCCTGAAGACAGGTTCTCCTTCGGTCTCTGGACCGTCGGATGGAACGCTCAGGACCCGTTCGGTGCCGCCACCCGCCCGTGGCTCGACCCGGTCGAGTCCGTGCACAAGCTCGCCGAGCTCGGCGCCTCGCACGTGACCTTCCACGACGACGACGTCGTCCCGTTCGGCTCCTCGGACGCCGAGCGCGAGAAGATCCTCGACCGCTTCCGCGGCGCGCTGGCCGAGACCGGCATCACGGTCGAGATGGTCACGACCAACACGTTCACGCACCCCATCTTCAAGGACGGCGCGTTCACGTCGAACGACCGTCGCGTGCGCCGCTACGCGCTGCGCAAGATCCTGCGCAACGTCGACCTGGCGGCCTCGCTCGACGCCGACACGTTCGTCATGTGGGGCGGCCGCGAGGGCGCCGAGTACGACTCCGCCAAGGACCTGTACGCCGCGCACCAGGCGTACGCCGACGGCATCGACACCGTCGCGGCGTACATCAAGGAGAAGGGCTACGGCCTGCGCATCGCGATCGAGCCCAAGCCCAACGAGCCCCGCGGCGACATCCTGCTCCCGACGATCGGGCACGCGCTCGGCCTCATCGCCAAGCTCGAGCACGGCGACATCGTCGGCCTCAACCCGGAGACGGGCCACGAGCAGATGGCCGGCCTGAACTACACGACCGGTCTCGCGCAGGCGCTGTGGGCGGACAAGCTGTTCCACATCGACCTCAACGGCCAGCGCGGCATCAAGTACGACCAGGACCTGGTCTTCGGCCACGGCGACCTGTTCTCCGCGTTCGCGACGGTCGACCTCGTCGAGAACGGCTTCCCCAGCGGCGGCCCCAAGTACACCGGCCCGGTGCACTTCGACTACAAGCCCTCGCGCACCGAGGACTTCGACGGCGTGTGGGCCTCGGCCGCCGCCAACATGTCGACCTACATCCTCCTCAAGGAGCGGGCGCAGGCGTTCCGCGCCGACCCCGAGGTCCAGGAGGCCATGGAGGCCGCCGGCGTCTTCGAGCTCGCCAAGCCCACGCTGAACGAGGGCGAGTCGCTCGAGGACTTCCTCGCGGACCGCTCCGCGTTCGAGGACTTCGACGTCGAGGGTGTCGCCAAGCGCGGCTACGGCTTCGTCCGCCTCAACCAGCTCGCGGTCGAGCACGCCATGGGCGCGCGCGGCTGATCGACGCACCACCCGACGCCCGGGGAGCCTCGCGCTCCCCGGGCGTCGTCCGTCCCCGGCACCCGACGTCCGAGCGGGCCGCAGGACGCCACCCCTCGGACACCCCACGCCCGGCAGACCCGGGCATCTGGCGCAAGGGAGCACATGCGATGACGCTCGTGGCAGGTGTGGACTCGTCCACGCAGTCGTGCAAGGTGGTCGTGCGGGACGCGCAGACCGGTGCGCTGGTCCGGCAGGGCCGCGCGAAGCACCCGGAGGGCACCGAGGTGCACCCGCACCACTGGTGGGACGCGCTGCAGACGGCCATCGCGGACGCGGGCGGTCTCGACGACGTCGAGGCGATCAGCGTCGGCGGGCAGCAGCACGGCATGGTCGTGCTCGACGCGGACGGCGAGGTCATCCGCGAGGCGCTGCTGTGGAACGACACGCGCTCTGCCCAGGCCGCGCGCGACCTGATCTCCGAGCTCGGTGACGGTGACGCCGCAGCCGGCGCGCAGGCGTGGGCCGACGCGATCGGGTCCGTGCCCGTCGCCTCGCTCACCGTGACCAAGCTGCGGTGGCTGCGCGACAACGAGCCGGAGAACGCCGCACGTGTCGCCGCAGTCGCACTCCCCCACGACTGGCTGACGTGGAAGCTCGCCGGCGGCATGGCCGAGGTCGGGTTCGACGGGCTCGTGACCGACCGGTCCGACGCGTCGGGCACCGGGTACTGGTCGCCGTTCAGCGAGGACTACCGCACCGACCTGCTCGAGCGCGCGCTCGGGAGCGTGCCGCGCCTGCCGCGCGTGCTCGCGGCCAACGAGGCCGGCCCCGTCGCGCCCGCGTTCGCGAAGAAGCCGGTCCTGGGCCCGGGCGCCGGCGACAACGCCGCTGCGGCCCTGGCGCTCGGCCTGCTGCCGGGTGACGTCGCGGTGTCGCTCGGCACCTCGGGCGTGGTCTCGGCCATCGCGTCCTCGCCGATCGCGGACGGCACCGGCCTCGTCACCGGCTTCGCCGACGCGACCGGCTCCTACCTGCCGCTCGCGGTCACGCTCAACGCGTCACGCGTGCTGGACGCGGCCTGCCGGATGCTCGGCGTCGACCACCCGGGGCTCTCGCAGCTCGCGCTGTCGGCCCCCGCAGGTGCCGACGGGCTCGTGCACATCCCCTACCTCGAGGGCGAGCGCACCCCCAACAAGCCGCACTCCACCGGTGCCCTGCACGGCATGCGCCTGGCCAACACGACGCCTGCGCACGTCGCGCGCGCCGCGGTCGAGGGCATGCTGTGCTCGCTCGCCGACGGCATCGACGCGATGCGCGCCGTGGGCGTGCCCGTCGAGCGCGTGTTCCTCATCGGTGGTGGCGCCCAGTCGCAGGCCGTGCGCCAGATCATCCCGTCGATCATGGGGGTCGACGTGCAGGTGCCGACGCCCGGCGAGTACGTCGCCGACGGCGCCGCGCGCCAGGCGGCCTGGGTGCTCTCGGGTGCGGACACGCCCCCGGCGTGGTCGGCGTCCACGGGCGCCGAGGTCATGACCGGCGAGCCGACGCCCGTCGTGCGCGAGCAGTACGCGGCGGCCCGCGACCTCACGGTCGACCGCCCGGCCTGACACGGGACTGGATCGCCCTCTCACCACGAGAGGGCGATTCAGCCCACCCCGGCCTGAGACTGGATCGCACTCTCACCACCAGGGGCAGCACCCCAGGGTCGTGAGAGAGCAATCCAGTACCCACCCCAGGTGGTGACAGAGCAATCCAGTCACGACGCCGGGTCGTGCGAGCGCGATCCAGCCGAACCCCCGCCCCGAGCGCGACTGGATTGCTCTCTCACGGGCGGGGGTGGGACGACGAAAGGGTCGGCACCGTGGTGCCGACCCTTTCGTGTGCGTCACGCCTGTCCGGCGTGACGTATGACGTGTCGCTCAGTGAGCGTCGTCGTACGCCTTCTTGACCTCCGCCGAGATGCGACCCCGCTCGGAGACCTGGAACCCGTTGGCCTTGGCCCACTCGCGGATCTCCTGCGCCTCGTTCGAGCGCGCGGAGCGCGGCGACGAGGACGTGGAGCGTGCCGAGCGACCGGAGGACCGGCCGCTCACCTTGCGTGCGCTGCCGACCCACTGCGCGAGGGCGTCACGCAGCTTGGCTGCGTTGTCCGCCGTGAGGTCGATCTCGTACGTCACGCCGTCGAGCCCGAACGTCACGGTCTCGTCCGCGGACCCGCCGTCGATGTCGTCGACGAGCAGGACCTGCACCTTCTGTGCCATGGAATGCTCCCGGGCATGGGGAAATTGCTGACACGCACACTGTCGCACCGCGTGTTTGTTCGCGTCAAACGGAGCGAAGAATTCTCAGGGTTCCGTGACGTCCGCCCGAGCCTGCTCCGCGTCCATGCGCGCGAGCGCCTGCCGTTCCGACCGGTCGGCGTTGATGATCGCCCGCATGCCGAACCAGAAGATGAGCCCCACGCCGACGGACGGCAGCAACGCCGCCAGAACTGCGCCCCAACCGTTCACGAATCCTCCATCAATGACACGTCAGACCTGCGGCTTCACGAGCGGGAAGACGATCGTGTCACGGATACCGTGACCGGTCATCGCGATGAGCAGGCGGTCGATTCCCATGCCCATGCCCCCCGACGGCGGCATCGCGTGCTCCATGGCGGTGAGGAAGTCCTCGTCGATGCGCATCGCCTCGTCGTCCCCCTTGGCGGCCAGCAGCGCCTGCGCTTCGAAGCGCTCGCGCTGCACGACCGGGTCGACGAGCTCGGAGTACGCGGTGGCGAGCTCCATGCCGCGGACGTACAGGTCCCACTTCTCGACCAGGCCGCGCTCCGTGCGGTGGTCGCGGGTCAGCGGCGACGTCTCCACCGGGAAGTCGCGCACGAACGTCGGCGCCCACAGCGTCGAGCCCACGTGGTGCTCCCACAGCTCCTCGACCATCTTGCCGTGGTTGCGCTGCGAGGGCGCCAGCTCGATCTCCGCGGCGGCCAGCAGGCGCAGGAGGTGCTCGTCGGACGTGTCGTGCGTGATCTCCTCGCCCAGCGCCTCGGAGAGCGAGCCGTACATCGTGAGCGAGGTCCACTCACCGCCCAGGTCGTACTCGGTGCCGTCGGCGAGCGTGACCACCGTCGTGCCGAGAGCGTCCAGCGCAGCGGTTTGCACGAGGTCCTGCGTGAGCGCCGCCATCGTGTCGTAGTCGCCGTAGGCCTCGTACGCCTCGAGCATCGCGAACTCCGGGGAATGCGTCGAGTCGACGCCCTCGTTGCGGAAGTTGCGGTTGATCTCGAAGACCTTCTCGACACCGCCGACGGCCGCGCGCTTGAGGAACAGCTCGGGGGCGATCCGCAGGAACAGCTCCATGTCGAAGGCGTTCATGTGCGTCTCGAACTGCCGCGCGGCCGCACCCTCCGGACGGACCTGAAGCATCGGGGTCTCGAGCTCGAGGAATCCACGCCGGTAGAAGTTCTCCCGCAGCGACCGGACGACCGCGGACCGCAGCCGCACCATCTCGCGCGCTCCCGGTCGCACGATCAGGTCGACATAACGCTGCCGGACGCGGGCCTCCTCGGACATCTCCGTGCCCTCGTACAAGTTCGGCAACGGCCGGATGGCCTTGGCCGCCATACGCCATTCATCAGCCATGACGCTCAGCTCGCCGCGGCGCGACGCGATGACGCGACCGTGCACGAAGACGTGGTCACCGAGGTCGACGTCCGCCTTGAACGCGGCCAGCGCGTCGGCACCGACCTCCTTCTCGCTGAGCATCGCCTGCAGCCGCGTGCCCGCGCCGTCCTGCAGCGTCGCGAACGCGAGCCTGCCCGTGTTCCGCAGGAACACCACGCGCCCGGCGACACCCACGACGTCGTCGGTCTCGGTGCCGGGCTCGAGGTCGGGGTACGTCTCGCGCACCTGCGCGATGGTGTGCGTGCGCGGCACCGACACCGGGTACGCCTCGACGCCCTCCTCGAGCAACCGCTCGCGCTTGGCCTTGCGGACCCGGATCTGCTCGGGGACGTCGTCAGCGGCGGGCTGGGCGACGTCAGGGTCCTGCACGGTTGCGGCGGGCTCGGTCGGTGCGGTCACCCCGTGATTCTACGGGCGCGGGGCAGGCTCCCGGGCGGGCACCGGAACGGCGGAGCGCTCGTCGGCAGAGACGTCGGCGGGGACGTCGGCGGGCGCCATCACGGATCGCGGGTCGAGGTCCAGCGCGACGTCGAGGATGGGTGACGAGTGCGTGAGCGCGCCCACGGACAGGTAGTCGACCCCCGTCAGCGCCACCTCGCGCGCCCGGTCCAGCGTGAGGTTGCCCGTGGCCTCCAGCTCGACGTGACCGGCGCTCCCCTCGCGTGCCCGGACGAGCGCCACCGTCGCCGTGAGCGTCGCGGTGGCCATGTTGTCGAGGAGCAGGAAGTCCGCCCCCGCGTCGAGCGCCTCGTCGGCCTGCTCGGGCCGGTCGACCTCCACCTGGATCGCGACGTCCGGGAACCGCTCGCGCACGGCGCGCACGGCCCCGGCCACCGACCCCGCGGCCACCACGTGGTTGTCCTTGACCATCGCGACGTCGAACAGGCCCATGCGCTTGTTGGTGCCCCCGCCGCACCGCACCGCGTACTTCTCGAGCGCGCGCAGGCCCGGCGTGGTCTTGCGGGTGTCGAGGACGCGCGCGCCGGTGCCGCTGAGGGCCTGCGTCCAGCGGTGGGTGTGCGTCGCGACGCCTGACGCCCGCGAGACGAGGTTGAGCAGCGTGCGCTCGGCGACGAGGAGCACGTGGGTCGGCCCGTCGAGTGTCGCGAGGACGGCACCCGCCTCGACGACGGCCCCGTCGTGCGCGTGCCACGTCACCGTGGCGCGCGGCAGGTCGAGCCGGTCGGCGACCTGGTCGAGCACCTCGGGGACGACCACGAGCCCGGCGATCGCACCGGCCTCGCGCGCCACCACGTCGGCGCGTCCGCGGGCGCGGGCGTCGACGGTGGCCTGGGTCGTGACGTCACGCCCCGGAGCAGGGCCGAGGTCCTCGTCGAGGGCCACCGCGACGAGGCGGGCGATCGCCAGCGGCTCGGGGCCGAGGTCGCCCGGAAGGACGGGGGCCCCCGGCTGCCGGTCGGTGGGGACGTCGTCCGCGCGCTGCAGCTCATCGGTCACGGGCACACGGTAGCCGGGCCGCAGCGACCGCCGCGGCCGGGCACGACAGAGCCCCGCCGGCTGCCAGGGGGGTGCAGCCCGCGGGGCTCTGCGTGGGCCGGGTGAGACGACGTGTCACCCCGGCCCACGGCTGCGATCAGTCCTGCCGCGGCGCGTCCCGCACCCCCGCCAGGGTCGTGCCGCGGCGGTCGGCCACGAGAGCCGTGACCGCTCCGACCTCGAGAGTTTCGAGCACCGTGCGGTGCCGGATCTGACCCATGGACGACGCTCCTTTGCGCACGAAAGTCTCATCGCTCGGTCACCGTATGCGGCGAGCTGCACAGACGCCAGAGGCCCGCGTGACACACGCTCGGATGGGGGCCGATTCGAGACCGACACCTTTCGACGCTAGGCCGTTCGGGTGAACGTGGCGGGCATGACGGGGCCCCGCCGGCTGTCAGGGGGGAACAGCCGGCGGGGCCCGGGGAGGGTCGCCGGTGAGGTGGTGGCCTCACCGGCGACGGGGGCGAGGGATCACCGCCAGACGACCACCGGGACCGCGATCAGGCTGGTCGTCGTGCCTGCGGCGTTGGACAGCTCCACGGTGTACTTGTAGACGCCCTTGGCACGACCCTCGAACCGCGTCCCGGCGTGCTGCGCGTTGCGGCCGTTCGGGGCCAGCGTCTGGGTGTCGACGAGCACACCGTTCTCGTAGAGCTTGTACGTGTCGGCGTTGGTGCCCCACCACATGTGCATGGACACCGTGTAGCTGCCGTTGCCGTCCCAGTTGTCGTGCACGACCACCGGGATCCCGGGGGCCGCCGCCACGACCCGCACGTCCAGCGGCCGGCTCGTGGTCGAGCCGTGCTGGTTGGTCGCCACGACCTCGTACGTGTACGAGCCGTTCACCTTGCCCGTGACCTCGAAGGTCGCGATCTGGGCACCCGGCGTCGCGTCGACGACCCGCTGCGTGGCGATCTGCGTGCCGTTCTCCAGGAGGGTCAGGGTGTGGGCGTTCTGCCCCCACCACACGGACGACTTGATCGTGAACGACCCGTCACCGTCCCAGTTGTCGTGCGACAGCAGAGGCTTGGCGGGTACGCCGGTCGCGGGACCGGGCTCGGGCTCCGCGGACACCAGCTGCACGACGCCCCAGCGGGCGTTCGACTGGTAGCCCGCACCGGTCGGGTCGGCCCAGTTGGTGATGCCCAGGCGTGCACCGCCCGAGGCGTCGTTGACCTGGTAGTCGACACCGTGGAACGTGTTGGTCCCGCCCTCGCCGAGCAGGTCGACGGCGAGCTCGACGAGGTAGCCCTCGTCGGTGCGCGACGTCGCGGTCTGCACGCGAGCCTGCTGCGCGGCCTCGTCCCCGGTCCCGAACGTCACCACGTTCTCCGCGGACACGCGGATCTGCATGTCCTGGGGCCGGTACGTGCCGTTCTTGTAGTTGCCGGCGTCGACGTAGACCTCGATCGAGTCCTGGATCCACGGGTCGGAGCCGGTCACGTCGATGTCGTCGTCGGCGACCTCGGCGAGGATGTAGAGCGTGTCGTCCGCCCACATCGTCCGGACCTCGGCGACCGCCGTGTCCGTGCCCGACACCTGCTTGGCGGTCGTGACGGCCTCCGCGTCGGCCCAGACGTCGTCGACGTCGCCGTCGACCTCCGGTGCCGTCGCGGCCTGCGGGGCCTCGAGGTAGGACAGCGCCTCGACGAAGGTCAGCGTGCCGGTCGCTCCGGCGTTCGCCCACCCCGTGACGTCCTCGCCGTCGACGACCCGCAGGTCGAACGACACGATGCTCCCGACCGCCGCGGCGTCGAGCGGCACGTGCACGACGGCCCGCCAGCCGCCGGTCCGGTCGGCGTCGACGCCTTCGACGTCACCCGACCCGTCGCGGGCGTAGGTGTACGTGGTGTCGCCCACCTGCACCTCGAGGGTGTCGGCGTCCCCGTCGACGTCCGCGAGCACCGTGAGGGTGTCCGCCGTCCAGCGGAGCTGGAACGCGCCCACCTCGCCGATGTCGTGCAGCCGCAGCTGCTGCCACTCGACCGCGGACGTGGCGTCCTCGTCGAGTGCGACCTGACCACCGAAGACAGTGGCCGTGCGGACACGGTCCGGCAGGTCCTGGTCGGCCGCGCCGTAGTACGCCGGCTTGGCCTGCAGGTTGTCGTCGAACAGCAGCGGTGCGCCGTTGTCGTTGACCCAGCTGCGGCCGTCGTTCAGGCCCCACACGGTCACCGAGAACATCGAGTCGGCGTGCGACCGGAAGATGTCGAACGCGTCGCGGTAGAAGTAGCCCTGGTCGATGAGCTTGGCGTCGGTGACCGGCAGGCCGGTGGCGACGTCGAGCTCGGTCACGGCCTGGACGACGTCCAGCGCCTCGAACCGCTCGATCGCGGCCTCGAGCGCCGAGACCGGCAGCGACAGGCTGACGTGGAACTGGTGGCCCACGCCGTCGACCGGCACCCCGCGGGTGAGCAGCCGCTCCACCAGCGCGAAGTAGCGGTCCTGCTTGCCGGACTGCTCGGTGTTGTAGTCGTTGATGAACAGCGCCACCGGACGGTCGGTGCCCGGCGCCGCGTACTCCTCGTTGAACGCCTCGTCGGCGTACTGGAAGGCGAGGTCGATGAAGTCCTCGCCGAGGATGCGGAACCACTCGGAGCGTCGCAGCCCGTCGGGGTTCTCACCGCCGTCGGACACGACCTCGTTGACGACGTCCCACGCGACGAGCGGGTTGGTGTCCGACCCGAACGCGCCGTAGGTGCCGGCCAGGTTCCCGGCGATGTCGAAGATGTGCGTGCGCAGACGCTCACGCAGCACCGTCCGGCCCGCGTCGTCGGCAGCCAGGGGCTCACCCGCCTCGTCCTGGAAGAACCACGCGGGCGTCTGGCTGTGCCACACGAGCACGTGCCCGTAGACCCTCGTGTCCGTCGCGGCGGCGAAGTCCATCAGCGCCGTCGCCTCGGGGTGGACCCGGAAGCCGCCCTCGGCGTCGTACCAGGCCTCGGGCTTCATGTGGTTCTCAGCGGAGATCTGGTTGAAGTGCCGCTGCGTGAGGGTGCCCGGGTCGCCCTGGGTCTCGCGGCTGTCGATCGCGACGCCCATGGGGAACGGCACGGTGTCCTTGAGGGGGGTGATGTCCTGGATCGCGACCGGCGCCGGCGTGCGGAACACGATGTCGTCGACGAGGAACGTCGACGTGTTGCCCGGGTTGCCGCTGTCCCACGCCGTCTCGAAGTAGACCTCGGCGGCCGTCTCGTACGCCGGGATCGAGAACTTGCCCGCGACCCGGGTCCACTCCTCCGTGACCCCCGTGATCGACACGAGGTTCCCGTAGTTGCTGGTCCCGCCGCTCTCGGTGCGGGCGCTGAGCGTCATGTCACCCGGGGTGCCGGCGAACCGGACCCACGCCTCGAACTCGTACGTGGTGCCCGCGGCGAGCAGGCCCGTGACGTCGTACTGCAGGCCCTGCCCCTGGTGGACACGGTCGGAGACCTGTGCGGCGTGCGCCGAGTCGTGGCCGCCCTCGACGACCCCGACCGTCGCGGCACCGTCCTCGGTGGCGCGCGGCGCCCAGCCCTGCAGGGTGCCGTCCTCGAAGTCGAAGGACAGCTCGACACCGGTGCCGTCCACGCCGCCCTGGGGCAGCGTGAAGGTCCAGCCGTCGGCGAGGCGCTCGGTCACGACCGTCTTCGTCGCCGCGACCGACGCGGCACGGTCTCCCCCGCCGTCGTGCACGAGCACGATGCGGCCCGGCTGCATGGCGGTGCGCAGGTTGGCCGTCAGCTCGGCCTCGTCCTGGGTGGCCCAGTCGTTGATCGTGTTGGACACCGCGAGCGGCTGCATGCCGAGCGCGACGGCCACGGGGATCGTCTGGCCCCACGAGCCGTTGGGCGCGCGGAAGTACGGGACCTTGGCCTCGGGGTCGCCGAGTGCCGTCCGGATGATCTCCAGGTTCGCCTTGAGGTCGGCCTCGACCTGCGCCTTGGTGTAGCCGCCCATGTCCGCCCACCCGCTCGAGTGGTTGCACAGGGTGTGCCCCTCGGACACGATCCGGCGCAGCAGGTCCGCGCCACCCGGCGCGGTGACCTGGGAGCCGATGACGCAGAACGTCGCCGGCAGGTCGTTCTCCGCGAGGAAGTCGAGCAGCTCGGTGGTGTCGGCGCCGTTGGGGCCGTCGTCGAAGGTCAGCGCGGCCACGTCGCCGGTGCCGCGTGCGGCGCCGACGGGCGTGCTGGTGGGGTTCACGGCACCGCCGGGGACGAAGCCCTCGAGGTCCGGCACCCAGTCGTCGGTGACGGCGCGGCCGGTGACGACCACGTCGTCGACGAGGAAGCTCGTCGTCGCGCCGGCCGCCTCGAGGTAGAGGTCACCGCCCGTGACGGCGTCGCCACGGGTGTAGGTGCCGGTCAGCTCCACCCACTCCTGGTCGGTGACGGCGACCGCGGGCGCGGCCTGCGTGTAGGCCTCGGGGACCTCGGCGACCGTCGCCTTGACGGTCGTCGCCTCCTCGCCCGGCGCGAGCTTCACCCAGGCGGAGATGTCGTACGTGGCGCCCGCGGCGAACAGCGAGGCGATCGGTGTCGCCGCGCCGTGCCAGTCGGACGTGCGGCCGGACACGAGCATGCTCGCCTCGCCGCCGTGCGCGTCGTCGGTCGTGCGCGCGACCGTGGCGGCGCCGCGGCCGACCCACGGCGCGACGTCCGCCTCGAAGTCGCTGGCCAGGACGACCTCGACCTCGCCGCCGGAGCCCTCGCGCGTGATCTCGATGTCGTCGACGAGGTAGGTGTAGGGCGTGCCTGCCACGGTGCCGGAGAGGTCACCGGTGCCCAGGTAGACGGAGCGCGTCACGTCCTCGGTGGGCGTGTACGTGCCGGTGACCGTCGTCCACGCGTCGTCGCTGATCGTGGTGTCGCCGACCCAGGTGTAGTCCGTGGCGACGACGAAGCGGATGCCTGCCGTGCCCTCGGTGCCCTCGGGGAGCTTCGCGCGCATCGTGAAGGAGTAGGAGACGCCGGCCTCGTACGCGACCTCGGGCGACGAGATGCCGTCGTAGTCGGTCGTGCGGTCGGCGACCTCGAGCGCCTTGCCGCCGTCGGCGTCGACGAACCCGAGGACGGGCTCGCCGCTGCGTGTCCAGTCGCCGGTGGTCTCGTCGTCGAAGTCCACGCCGAGGACCACCTGCGTCTCGGCGGCACCTGCCGTGGAGCCGATCGCCACGAGCGGCGCAGCCACGAGCGCGGCTGCCGCCGCGCCGATACCGATAGTTTCGAGCACCTTGCGGTGCCGGGTCCGACCCATTGACGCTCCCTTGCGCACGGAAAGTCCGATATCGGGACCACCGTACGCACAATGTTGGTCATCCGACCAGCCCGAGAGCCTCCAGGTACACAGATGGATGCAGGATCGAGATCGAAAGTTTCAGCAGGTCACCCCTTCGGGTGTCGTCCAGGCGCGACGAAGCCCCACCGGCAGGAGGGGAACCTACCGGTGGGGCTCCGTGGAGGGCGTCTCGGGATCGGGGCCCCGGGACGCCCCGGGTCAGCGGCCCAGCGTGCGACGCACCTCGGTGACGAGGTGCCCACGACGCCGGACGACGACCAGGACCGTCCCGGTGAGCAGGACCAGCAGGCCCAGCAGACCCAGGCCCAGGCCCGCACCCGTCGTGGCGAGACTGCCGCCCCGGCCCGGGGGCGTCCCCGTGGTGCCGGGCGCTGCGGCCGCCGCGGAGACGGTCAGCGCGCCCTCCGCCAGGACCTCGCCGCCGACCGCCGCGACGATCCGGTAGACCCCCGCGGGGGTGGTCGCCGGGATCGTCACCGTCAGTGACGCCGCACCGTTGCCGGCCACCACGACCGAGCCGAGGAGCGTCGCGCCCGCCGGCGCCACGGCCGCCGCCCCGACACCACCCGCGCCACCCGACGCGTTCGCGCCGTTGCCCATCGCGAGGACGACCTCGTCACCGGGCGTGAAGCCCTCCAGGTCGACCGTGACGGTCCCACCGGCCCTGACGGACGCCAGCGAGAGGCTCAGCTCCGGCGTGGCGTCCTCGTCCGGCGGCGTCAGCGCCGAGACGAGCTGTGCCACACCCCAGCGCTGCGGCGACTGGAAGCCCAGCCCCGTCGGGTCGGCCCACGTGCGCACCGAGGTGCGCGCGCCGGCCACGGCGTCGTTGACCTGGAAGTCCAGGCCGTGGAGCGTGCCCAGCCCGATGTACTGGTCGAGCATGTCGACGGCCGCCTCGACGCGGTAGCCCGTGGCCGTCTGCGCGACCTGCGACTCGACCCGCGCCCGGTGGAAGCCCTCGTCGCCCTGGCCGATCGTGACCTTGTTGGTCGCGTCGATCCGCAGGTGGAGGTCGTCGTACCGGAACGTCTGGTTCTTGAAGTTCCCGGCGTCGAGGAAGATCTCGAGCGAGTCCTTCTCGTGCGGCGCGACCGCCGAGGTGTCCGGGGTCTCGTCGACCACGTCCGCGAGGACGTAGAGCTTCGAGCCCGTCCACATCGTCCGGACCGTGGCGGTCGCCCCGGCCGTACCGCTCACCTGGGTGCGGGTCGAGACCGTCGCGGCCGACCCCCACACGTCGTCCACGGCGCCGTCGATCGTCGGCGCGGACGCCGCCTTCACGACCTCGACCGTCGACAGCGCCTCGACGAGCGACAGCTCGCCCAGGTGACCGGGGGCGTTCCAGCCGACGACGTCGACCCCGTCGAGCACCCGCAGGTCGAAGTCGAGCGTGTCGCCCTGTGCGGCCGTCACCGGCACGTGGACCACGACGCCCCAGCCGCCCGTGCCCTCGGCCACGACACCGTCGAGGTCGCCCGAGCCATCACGCGAGATGCGGTACGTCTCCTCGCCGACCTGCAGCTCGAGGATGTCCCACCGGTCGGCCACCTCGGCGTACACCGAGAGGTGGTCGGTGGCCCAGCGGGCCTGGAACGCAGCCTCGCCGTCGACGTCCAGCAGCGGGAGCTGCTGCCACGCGACGTCGTCGAACGCTGCGTCGTCGAGAGCCACGTCACCGGCGAACACGTTGGCGCTGCGCAGCCGCGCCGGCAGGTCCCCACCGAGGATGCCGTAGTACGCCGGCTTGGCCTGCATGCCCTCGTCGAACGGCAGCGGACCACCGTTGGAGTTGCGCCACGACCGCGTGTCGTACAGACCCCACACGGTGATCGAGAACATCTGCTCCTCGTACCGGTCGAACACCTCGAACGCGTCGCGGTAGTAGTAGCCCTGCTCGATGAACAGCGCCTCCGTCGCGGGCGTGCCCGTGGTGACGTCGAACTCCGTGACCGCCTGCAGCAGCCCCAGGCCCGAGAACCGCTCCAGCGCGGCCTCGAGGAACGACACCGGCAGCGAGAGCGATACGTGGAACTGGTGGCCCACGCCGTCGATCGGGACCTCACGCTCGATGAGGTCCGTGATCAGCCGGTAGTAGCGGTCCTGCTTGCTCTTCAGCTCGCTGTTGTAGTCGTTGATGAACAGCGAGATCCGGTCCGCGCCCGGCTCGAGGTACACCCCGTTGACGTACTCGTCGGCGTACTCGAAGGCACGGTCGACGAACTCCTCACCGAGGTACTTGTACCAGTCGCTGCGGCGCATGCCGTCGTCCGTGTCGTTGTCGGAGATCACCTCGTTGACGACGTCCCAGCCGACGACCGGGTTGGTCGGCGAGCCGAACGCGCCGTACTCGTCGTTGATCCACTTCGCGACGTTCTTGATGTGGGTCTCCATGCGCCCCCGGACGAGCTCGGCGCTCGCGTCGTTCACCGGCAGCGGGTTGCCCGCGTCGTCCTGGAAGAACCAGGCCGGCGTCTGCGCGTGCCACACGAGCACGTGCCCGTAGACCCGCAGGTCGTTGGCAACGGCGAAGTCCATGACCGCCTTGGTGTCCGCGCTCGGCGCGAACGTGCGGCCCTCGTACCAGTTCTCCGGCTTCATCGAGTTCTCGGCCGTGATCTGCTCGAAGTGCTTGGTGAGCAGCTGCGCGGCCGACCGGTACGTCTCGCGACCGTCGATCGCGACACCGAGCGGCACGCCCACCGACTCGAACAGCGGCGCCAGGTCGTCCTGGATCACCGGGTCGGGGCGCATCTGGAACGTGATGTCGTCGACGAGGAACGTCGACGTGTTGCCCGGGTCGTTGTTCGCCCACTTGGTCTCGAAGTAGACCTCCGCGGCGTTCGTGTACGACGGCATCGTGAACTGGCCCGACACCTGCACCCAGTCGTTCGACATCCCCGTCAGGGTCACGAGGTTCGGGTACGACGACGTGCCGGCGTTGACGTGGGCGCTCAGCGTGACGTCACCCGGGGTGCCCTCGAACTTGATCCAGGCCGAGAAGTCGTACGTCGCACCGACCTCGAAGATGCCGGCCACGTTGTGCTGCAGACCCTGGCCCTGGTGGATGCGGTCCGAGACGCGCGCCGCGTACTGCGAGTCGCGGCCCGGCGAGACGACCGTCACCGTGGGCGGACCGCTGCCGTTGTCGCGTCCGGTCCACCCCTGCAGGGTGTTGTCCTCGAAGTCCGCGTCGATGCTGCTCGACGGGACGTACGAGCCGTCCGCGCCACCCGTGGGCAGCGTGAACACCCAGCCGTCGGCGAGCTTCTCGGTGACGACCGTCCTCGTCGCAGCGACGGACGCGGCACGGTTGCCACCGCCGTCGTGCACGAGGACGATCTCGCCGTTCTTCATGGCTGCGCGCAGGTTCGCGGTCAGCGTCGCCTCGTCCAAGGGCTCCCAGTCGGAGATCGTGTTGACGACGCCGAGCGGCTGCATGCCGAGCGCGACGGCGACGGCCGCCGTCTGGCCCCAGCTGCCGTTGGGTGCACGGAAGTACGGGACCGGGGCGTTCGGGTCACCCAGCGCGTTGCGGATGATCGTGAGGTTCGCCTTGAGGTCGGTCTCGACCTGCGCCTTGGTCATGCCGCCCATGTCCGCGTACGTCGTCCCGTGGTTGCACAGCGCGTGCCCCTCGGACACGATCCGCTGCAGCATCGCGGCGCCACCGGACGCCGTGACGTTCTGGCCGATGACGCAGAAGGTCGCGACCAGGTCGTTCGCCGCCAGGAAGTCGAGCAGCGCGGCCGTGTCGGCACCGTTGGGGCCGTCGTCGAACGTCAGCGCCGCGGTGTTCGTGGCGCCCTCGGCCGAGCGGGCCGTGGTGACGGGCGTGGCGGTCGGGCGGACCGCACCGCCGGGCACGAAGCCGTCGAGGTCCGGGACCCAGCCGTCACCGGGGGTGGAGCCGACGGGCGGACCGACGATGGTCACGTCGTCGACGAGGAAGCTCGTCGTGACGCCGGCGGCCTCGAAGTACAGGTCACCACCGGTGACGCCCCCGGCGCGGGTGTACGAGCCGGTGAGGAGCACCCAGGCCGCGTCCGTGACGGTGACGGACGGTGCCGCCTCCACGTAGGAGGTGTCGGTCACGGGTGTCTCGGCGACCGTCATCTTCATGGTCGTCGCCGTCTCGCCCGGGGCCAGCCTGACCCACGCCGAGACGGTGTAGGTGCCGCCGGGGGCGAAGATCGGGTTGATCGGCGTCTGCGCGCCGTGCCAGTTGGCGAGGCGACCCGCGACGAGCATCGCGCCCGTGCCGGTGCGCGCGCTCGTGTCGCGCGTGAGGGTGGCGTTGCGGGGCACCCAGGGCGTCAGGTCGGACTCGAAGTCCGAGCTCAGGACCGTGACCGGGGCGGCGGGCACGGCCGGGGTCGTGCCGTCCGCGCCACGCGTGACCAGGATGTCGTCGACGAGGTACGTGTACCGCACGTCGGGCACGAGGGCGTCGGTCCCGAGGAACATGTCGATGCTCTCGTCGGCCGTCGGCGTGTGCGTCACGCTGACCGTGGTCCAGTCGTCGGCGTCGATCGTGCCCTGGGTGTTCCCGAGCCACGAGTCGGGCCCGACGAACCGGAAGCCGACGGAGCCCGCCGTGCCGGGCGCGAGGCGTGCCCGCGCGGAGATGGTGTACGCGACGCCCGCCTCGAGCGACATCGCGGGAGACCGGATGCCGTCCCAGTTGTTCACACGGTCCGCGACGCTCAGGTACCGGCCGACCGACACCTCGGTGAGGGTCGGGCCACCGTTCTGCGTCCAGCCGTCACGGTCGGCCGTCTGGAAGTCGACGGACGTCAGGACGACCGGCGGCGCACCGTCGACGCCTGCCCGCGTGATCGACAGGTCGTCGACCTCGTACGCATACGGTCCGGCGAGGTTGTCCGTGCCGAGGTTGACCTGACCCGTCCACGCGGTGGCGAAGGTGTTGTCGACCGTGATCGTCGTCCAACCGTTCGCCGTGATCGGGACCTGGGTGTTCCCCATCCACGTGTTGCCGACGAACCGGAAGCCGACAGAGCCGACGGTCCCCGCCGCGAGACGCGCGCGGGCCG
The DNA here is from genome assembly GCF_024508315.1 of Cellulomonas xiejunii. Taxonomy (NCBI): domain Bacteria; kingdom Bacillati; phylum Actinomycetota; class Actinomycetes; order Micrococcales; family Cellulomonadaceae; genus Cellulomonas; species Cellulomonas xiejunii. The sequence goes on along the minus strand of NZ_CP101987.1, from coordinate 711,975 downwards.
AGAAGGTGTAGGTCGCGCCGGCCTCGTACGTCATCTCCGGGGCCCGGATCCCGTCCCAGTCGTTGGCCCGGTCCGAGATCCGCAGGGCCTTCTCGTGCTCGACGGAGAGCGCGGGGTCGCCGTTCCGCGTCCACGGGGACCAGGTGCCGTCCTCGAAGTCGAGGGACAGCACCGGCACCGGCCCGGCGGCTGTCGCGGACGTCAACGTCGTCCCGACCATCGGCGCTGCGACCAGGGCCACGACAGCGGCCGTCACACCGATACTTTCGTACACCTTTCGGCGTCTCTTGACGTGCATCGTCGCTCCCTTGCGCAGCACAGCACCCCGCACGTACGGGGCCGGACCCCCGAACCTACGGAGCCGTGCGGCAAAGCGGCAGACCTGGTCACCCGTTCAGAAGCGCGGGAGTCGTCCGATGTCTTGAGAAAGTTTCGGCCCATGGGAACGTGGCCATCGGACTATCCGACCGGGTGCGGCCCGATCTCGACCGTTCCGTCCGATCCGGAGTTCACTCCGACGCGCACGCGCCATTCCTCCTTGGTGAGCGGGAAGTCGCTCCGCGCGTGCCCCCCGCGCGACTCCTCGCGCGCCAGCGCCGCCAGCGCGAGGACCGTGGCCACCTGGTGCACGTTGGTCGTCTCCCACTCCGCGAGCTGCGGCTCCCCCAGCCGCCGGCCATCGTCGCGACGCTCGTGCGCGTCCGTCGGGATCGCCGCGAGCGTCGCCAGCGACCGCCGCAGTCCGTCGGCGGAGCGCAGCACGCCGGGTCCGTCCGTCGCGGCCCGCTGCACCCGCGCACGCGACGCCGCGGGGACCAGCGCCTCGGGTCCGGGCCGCGGGCTGGGGTCCACGCGCGGCAGGAAGCCGCCCTCGAGTCGGGCCGCGACGTCGCGCGCCGCGCGGTGGGCGAAGACCAGCCCCTCGAGCAGCGAGTTCGACGCCAGGCGGTTGGCGCCGTGCACGCCCGTGCACGCGACCTCCCCCACCGCGTACAGGCCCGTCAGGGAGGAGCGTCCGTCGAGGTCCGTCACCACACCACCGGAGTGGTAGTGCTGCGCGGGCGCCACCGGCACGAGGTCGGTGGCCGGGTCGATGCCGTGCTCCGCCAGGCGCTCGTGGATCGTCGGGAACCGCCGCGCGAAGAAGTCGGCGCCCAGGTGCCGCGCGTCCAGCCACACGTGGTCGGAGCCGGTGGCCGCCGTGCGCCGCACGATCGCGTGCGCCACGACGTCCCGCGGCGCCAGCTCGGCCAGCGGGTGCACGTCCGGCATGAACCGCACGCCGTCGGTGTCGAGCAGCAGCGCGCCCTCGCCGCGCACCGCCTCGCTCACGAGCGTCAGCTGACCCTTCACCCCCGTGCCCAGCCACAGCACCGTCGGGTGGAACTGCACGAACTCGAGGTCACCCAGCAGCGCGCCCGCCCGCAGCGCCGCGGCGATGCCGTCCCCCGTGGCCTGCGCCGGGTTCGTGGACGACCGGTACACCTGGCCGATCCCCCCGGTCGCGAGCACCACCACCGGGGCGAGCGCCGCGCCGACGCCGTCGCGGGACCCCTCCCCGATGACGTGCAGGGTCACCCCGGCCACGGCACCGGGCGCGCCGTCCGCACCCGGTGCGCCCGTCAGGACGTCCAGCACGAGCGCGTGCTCGACGACCTCGATGCCCGGGTCGTCCCGCACCGCCTCGATCTGCGCGACGAGCGCACGGGAGATCTCCGCACCCGTCGCGTCACCGCCCGCGTGCGCGATGCGGTCCGTCAGGTGCCCGCCCTCACGCGTCAGGCTGATCTCGCCGTCCGCGGTCGTGTCGAACACCGCACCGCGTGCCACCAGCTGGCGGACCCGGCGCGGGCCCTCGGTGACCAGGGTCTCCACCGCCCGGGGATCGCACAGCCCACCGCCTGCGGCGAGCGTGTCCTGCAGGTGCGCCGCCGGGGAGTCCGCGGGGTCGAGCGCGGCCGCGATGCCGCCCTGCGCCCACACCGTCGACCCCGAGGACAGCACGCCCTTGGTGACCAGGAGCACACGGCCCACACGCGTGCGCAGCTCGAGTGCGGCCGTCAGCCCGGCGATCCCCGAGCCGACGACGACCGCGTCGGCGTGCACGGTCCACCCCGGCTCCGGGGCCGCGAGACAGGTGGCGAGGCGGACGGACGGCAGGTCGGGCGTCACGAGCACGGACGGACAGTAGCGCGGGGCGGTCAGGACCCCGCGCCGCCGACCGCCTCGCGGCCACGTGCCATCGGGATCCCCGACGCCACCAGGCCGGTGCGCTCGGTCCACCCGTCCGGCACCTGGCCGGGGTCGTCGCCCAGGTCGACGGCCCGGTTGTCCGCGTCGACGAGCACGACGTGCGGCGTGTACGTCCGCGCCTCGGCGTCGGACATCGTGCCGTAGGCGATGACGATCACGACGTCACCGGGGTGCACCAGGTGCGCCGCCGCGCCGTTGACGCAGACCTGACCCTCGCCGGGCTCCCCGGCGATCGCGTACGTCGTCAGGCGGGCGCCGTTGGTGACGTCGACGACGTCGACCTGCTGGCCGGGCAGGATGTCCGCGGCCTCCAGGAGCTCCGCGTCGATCGTGATCGAGCCGACGTAGTGCAGGTCCGCGGCCGTGACGGTCGCGCGGTGCACCTTGCCGGTCATCATCGTGCGCTGCAGCGTCGTCACGCGACACCTCCGTCCGTGAGGTCCGCCGCGGGCGCCGCGGCAGCGACAGGCGCGCCGCGCAGCGTCAGCGGTGCGTTGTCGATGAGCCGCGTCGCACCGACGCGCGCCGCGAGGAGCAGCACGGCGTCCGACGTGCCGGCGTCGGCGGGCGCGAACGTCCCGGCGTCGACGAGCGCGACGTAGTCGACCGCGTCGTCGTCCGACAGTCGCTCGTCGAGCACCGCCCGCGCCGCGGCGACCACCGCAGCAGGTCCCTGCCCGGCCTCCGCGGCCCGCCGTCCGGCGTCCAGGGCCGCCGACAGCCCGAGCGCACGCGCTCGCTCCTCGGCCGTGAGGTAGGCGTTGCGGCTCGACAGCGCGAGCCCGTCCGCCTCCCGCACGGTCGCGTGCACCGCCACGTCCACCGGCACGTCGAGGTCGTGCACCAGACGACGCACCGCGGCGACCTGCTGCGCGTCCTTCTGCCCGAAGACCGCCACGTCGGGGCGCGTCAGGTGCATCAGCTTGAGCACGACCGTCAGCACGCCGTCGAGGTGCCCCGGCCGCGACTCCCCCTCCAGCAGCTCGCCCACGCGCCCCGCGGACACGCGCACCGTGGGTTCGCCGTCGGGGTAGACGACGTCGACCGTCGGGGCGAACACGACGTCCTGCGGGCGCAGCAGGCCGGGGCCGGACAGCAGCGCGAGGTCGCGCTCGAGGTCGCGGGGGTAGCGCGCAAGGTCCTCGGTGGGACCGAACTGCAGCGGGTTGACGAAGATCGTGACGACGACGAGGTCGGCCAGGGACCGCGCGTGCTCGACGAGTGCCAGGTGCCCTGCGTGCAGCGCGCCCATCGTCATGACGACGGCGCGCCGGTACGGCCGCCGCCCGGTGTCCGTCTCGGACCGCGGCAGCGACGAGGCGTCCTGCGCGGCGAGCGCCGCGGCCAGGCTGTCCCGGTCGCGCGCGAGCGCGGGGTGGGTGGTGCTCATGAGTCCTCCTGCGACGGGGTGCCGTCGTCCTCGGCCGGGCCGTCCTGCCCGGGTGGCCCCGCGGGCGGCGTTCCGTGGTCCCCCTGCTGCAACACCGACGGGGTCGTGATGATGCCCGCGAGCGCGTCCAGGACGTGCTGGGCGGCGTCCGCGCGGACCAGCCCGGCGCTCAGCGCACGTGCCGTCGCCGCGCGCGACAACGCACCGTAACCCGTCGGGACGTCCACCGCCCCGCTGGCCGCCCCCATCGCCGCGAGCACCGCGACGTGCTCCGCGACCGTGCCCGCGTCGCCCCGGCGCACCGGGCCGGTCAGTGCGGAGATCGCGCCGGCGCCGCCCTCCCCCGCGGCGTCCTCGGCGCGCAGCGCACCGTCGAGCGCGGCCTCCAGCAGGGGACGCAACACGTGCCCGGGTTCTTCGACGCCCGCCGCCCGCAGTGCCTGCGCCGCCTGGGCCACCAGCACCACCAGGTGGTTCGCGCCGTGCGCGAGCCCCGCGTGGTAGAGCGGGCGCTGGTCCTCCGCGACGACGACGGGCTCACCGCCGATCTCCACGACGAGCGCCTGGCCGATCGGCAGCACCGGGCCGGGCGCCGTGACGGCGAACGCGCAGCCGACGAGGCGCGACAGGTCGAGCGACGTGCCCGTGAACGTCATCGCGGGGTGCAGCGCGAGGGGGATGACGCCCGCGGCGCGAGCCGGGTCGAGGACAGCCGTGCCGAACCGCCCCGACGTGTGCGCGACGATCTGCCCGGCCTGCCAGGCACCGGTGTCCGCGAGGCCGCGGACCAGGGGCGCGAGCACGTCGTCGGGCACCGCGAGCAGCACGAGCTCCGCGCGCCGCACGACCTCCGGCACCTCGAGCACCGGGACCCCCGGCAGCAGCGTGGACGCGCGCTCGCGCGACTCCGCGGACACCGCCGAGACGCCGACGACCGGGTGTCCGGCGCCCCGCAGGGCGCTGCCGAGCACGGCGCCGACACGTCCGGCACCGACGATGCCGACACCCAGGCGCCCCGGCCGGGACGCGGCGTCCGCGCTCACGGCTGCGACTCCCGGGGGTCGGACGCCCGGTCGTCCTGCGGGCCGTCGGGCAGGTTCGTCGGCAGTGCGCCGGGCACGGCCGGCGGCAGCGCGTCGGCGCCCAGTGCGGCGTGCGGCGGCTGGGCGCCCGCCACCTCACCGGCACCACCGATCTTCGCGTCAGCGGCGCGCATCCACAGCTCCGGTCCGGCGACCGCGCGCGCCTCGCGTGCGCGGTGCGACTGCACCTCCAGCAGTGCGGCCGCGACGTGCTGGTCGAGGTGGTCGACGCGCGGCGAGACGGGTCCGGGGGTCGAGTGCGTGACGAACGACGCGAGCTGGAGGCGCCGCTGCAGCGGTCCCTGCTCGAGCCCGATGCTCTGCGTGCGCTCGTGCGGCACGACGACCACGCTGCGCCACCACCGGCCCGACCGCATGATCAGGGCGGTCCGGGTCACCAGGACGCCGTGCCGCCGCCAGCTCAGCGGGTCGAGCCAGCGCGCGCTGCGGGGTGCGGGCGTGAACCCGCCGTCGTCGTCGAGGCCCGTGAGGGCGGCGTCGAGCGTGGCCATCGGGTCGTCGACCCCGAGGTCCGGCAGGACGAGCCACAGGGCGATCCCGGCCTCGGCGCGCGTCGCCACCGGGTGCAGGACGGAACCCTTGTCGATGTCTGCCGTCACGCCGTAGCCGGCGACGTTGATCTGGACGCGCCACCAGTCGGGGCGTCGCCACAGCGGACCCTGGGTGAGGCGCACGGCCTGGACGCGCCCGGGCGGGACGGTCTGCGTGCGGGTCTCCGTCAGGCCGTGCCGCAGCCGGATGCCATCCGGTGACACCGCGGCACGGAACGTGGCGCCGGAGTTGATGCGGCCCCAGACGAACCCACCGGCTCCGAGGGCCGCGGGGACCAGCACGAACATGCCGCCGATGTCCCCGACGACGATGCTCACGACGATCATGACGACGACCCCGACGAGCAGGAACCACGGCGGGACGGACCACAGGATCGACCGGATCAGCCGGGGCATCGGCAGCTCGTAGACCTGGCGCTCGGGGGCGGCCGCGTAGACGGGCGGCAGGGTCGGCGTCGCACCGGCCGTGGCCGGGACCCCGTCCGGACCACCCTGCTGCGGCTGCGACGTGCCGGGCTGCGTGGCACCGTCGGACACCGCCTGCGGACCGACGCCGGCCGCGAGCGCGAGGATCTGCGCACGCAGCGCGGTCGCCTCCGACTCGCGCAGGAACGCGAGCTGCACGGCGGAGCCCGCACCCCCCGCGACCTCGAGGTTGAGCTGCGCGAGCCCCAGGAGCCGCGCGAGCAGCGGCTGGACCACGTCGACGGCCTGCAGCCGGTCGAGCTGCGCCTGCCGCTGCTGCCGGAAGAGCAGACCCGTGCGCAGGTGGACGGCGGTACCCGTGACGGCGTAGCGCATGACCCGCCACGCCAGGGCCGAGTACACGAAGCCCCCGATCCCCACGAGGAGGACGACACCCAGGATCACGAGCCACGCACGGCCCGGCCCGAGCGCGTCGGCCATGTCCCGCAGCATCTCGGACATCTGGAACCCGATGACCGCGATGAACGCGACCAGCACCTTCCAGCCGCGCAGCGCCGGTGTCACCGGGTGCAGCCGACGCCAGTCGTAGCCCTCCTCGTCGACCGGCTGCTGCGCGGGGCCCTGCAGCGTGCTCACAGCCCCGCCAACCGGGCCTCACCGCGCGACGCGAGCCGGTCGCGCAGGCGCGCCGCCTCGGCCGGCGGCAGACCCGGGATCGTCGCGTTGGTGCCGGGCGCCGCGGTGTGCAGCTCCACGGTGGCGATCCCGAAGCGCCGCGCGAGCGGGCCGGAGCTCACGTCGACGAACTGCATGCGGCCGTACGGGACGACGACCAGGGAGCGCAGCATGATGCCGCGACGGACCAGCAGGTCGTCGGCGCGCTCCGCGTAGCGCAGGGCACGCACCTGCCGGCGGACGAGCAGGGCGCTGAACCCGAGCAGCAGGGCGAGCACCGCGGGCGCCGCCCACAGCCACGGCACGTCGACGGCCGCAGCGACGGCCACGGTCGGCGCGAGCAGCACGACGGCCCAGATCGCCAGCACGACCAACCGTGCCGTCGCCAGTCGCGGTGACACCGCGGTCCACTCGACGTCGTGCAGGTCGAACGGGTCGGCACCGGGTGCCGCGTCGTGCGCCTCGGGATTCGTGGTCATGCGCTCATCCTCCCGCACCGGGAGGTGCCTGCGGGTCGGTCGCACGGCCGAGCGCCCGCGCGCAGGCGTGGTGTCAGCCGGCGGTCGGGTCGAGGTCGGCGCCGCGGGCCATCCTGGGCTCCTCCGCGTCGGGCGGGGGGATCCGGCACCAGTGCTCGACGACGAGCCCGACGACCGTCAGGGCGACCGCGCCGAGCACCGCGAGCCCTGCCGCGCCCGCGCGCGACAGGTTGCCCGGCACGTCGGCGTCCGTCAGCAGCGAGAGCGCCTGCCCGCCGTACCACCCGGTGAGCAGCGCGCCCGTGTAGCACGAGGCCTTCGCCAGGACGGCCGTCCGCGCGGCGCGCACGGGGTCCAGCGTCGGCCGCTTGCCGCGCTGGTACTGGCGCACCGCCCAGCCCATGGAGAGCACGACGCCGCCGATCACCAGCTCGACGAGGACGACGAGGCCCGGGACGTCGGGCGGCGTGGCAGCACCCCGCCCGACGATCATCTGCATCACCCACCAGGTGACGGCGGCGACGCCGACCGCGACCAGGACGAGCGTGCGCACGCGGGTCGCGCTCACGGCAGGTGCGCCTCCCCCACGCCGTCCGGCTCCGCGTTGGCCGCGGGCACCGGGGCCGTCAGCCAGTCCAGGGCCATCCAACGCACGCCGTCACGGTCGGGTGCCGTGGCCGCCAGCTGCGCGACGGGTCCGCCGCCCAGGCCCGGCAGGAACGCCTCGGGGTCCACCTGCGCCCAGGGCTGCAGCACGAAGGCGCGCTCGTGCGCCCGGGGGTGCGGCAGCTCGAGGTCGTCCGTGACGGCCTGCGTGGCGCCGTACACCACGATGTCGACGTCGAGGGTGCGCGGCCCCCAGTGCTCGAGCCGCTCGCGTCCGTGCCGCTGCTCGACGGCGTGGACGGCCCGCAGCAGGTCCCGCGGCGCCAGCGTCGTGCGCGTCAGGACGACGGCGTTGAGGTAGTCGGGCTGCTCGGGCCCGACGGCGGCGGTGCGGGCCAGGGGCGAGACGGCCACCACCTCGATGCCGGGGGTCGCGGCGATGTCGGCCACGGCCTGGCGGAGAGTCTCCTGCGCGGGGCCGAGGTTCGCGCCCAGGGCGAGGACCGCTCGGACCGGCTCCGCCGGGGGCTGGTCGAGCGCGTCGAGCACCAGCTCGCCCTCCTCGACGTCGGTGATCGGCGCCATGAGCTCGGTCCGGGCCGGGTCCGGGGCCGCGCTCACCGCGGGCATGACCCCGGTGGGCACCGCGCCGGTGGGCGCAGGCCCGACGACGACGGCGCCGCCGTCGGGGCCCTGGTCGTGACCGAGGCGCGACGCGTCCGGCACCGGGGCGGACGGCGCCCCGAGCGGGGGCGACGGCGGACCCGTCACGGGCTGCGCGGGTGCCGCGAAGGGCGGGAGAGGCGGGGCCGGTGGTGTCGGCGGCACGGGCGCGGCCGCCGGTGCGGGCGGCGCGGCAGGTGCCGGTGCGGCGGCCGCGGGGTCCGACGTGAGCGGCAGCGGAGCGGTGCGCGGACGCAGCCCGGCCTCGACGGGTCGGCGCAGCGGGCCCGTCGCGGGGCGGTACGGCTCGGCAGCGGGCAGCTTGGTGCGGTCACGCCGGATCGACACGACGACGTCGTCGAAGGGCACCGTGATGGGCGCGTGCGGCTTGTGCACGGACACGTCCACCGCCTGCACGTGCGGCAGGGCCAGCACGGTGGCCGCGATCCGCTCTGCGACGGTCTCCACGAGGTCCACGGCCTCACCCGCCAGCACGGCGGCGACGAGCTGTGCCGCAGTGCCGTAGTCGACCGTGTGCGCCAGGTCGTCGCCGGCCGCCGCGCGCCGGGTGTCCATGTGCACCACGACGTCGGCGACGAACGTCTGCCCCTCGCGCCGCTCGTGCTCGAACACCCCGTGGTAGCCCGTGGCGCGGACGCCCGTGAGCCGGATCTGGTCCAGCCGGCGCCCGCTGTCGTCGTGCACGTCGTCCTGCGCGTTCACCGTGCTCCTTCCCGTGCGGCACCCGTCGTCGCGTGCCGAGTCGTCGCGTCCTGCGTCGTGGGTCCTGTCGTCTGTTCCGCGGTCGCGCGGCCCGCCGTCGCGCGACCGGCTACGTCCTGCTGCGCGTCCCGCCACCGGGCGGCGACCCGGACCGCCGCGACCGACGCCCGCACCTCGTGGACGCGCACGGCCCACACCCCCGCGGCCGCGGCCAGCGCCGTCACCGCCGCCGTCGCGTCGTCGCGCGCGGCCGGCGGCGCGGGCGTCCCGTCGGGGCCTGCCATCAGGTGCCCGAGGAACCGCTTCCGGCTCGCGCCCACGAGCACGGGGTAGCCGTCCGCGACGAGCTCCGGCAGGTGCGCCAGCAGCGGCCAGTTGCTCTCCCCGGTCTTGGCGAAGCCGAGGCCCGGGTCCAGCACCACCTGCTCGTCGCGCACCCCCGCACCCCGCAGCACGGCGACCCGCTGCGCGAGCTCGCGGCGCACCTCGGCCACCACGTCGTCGTACGCGTCGTGCGCGTCCATGACGTCGGCGTGCCCGCGCCAGTGCATGGCGACGTACGCGGCACCCGTGCGCGCCACGACGGAGGCCATGTCGGGGTCCGCCAAGCCGCCCGAGACGTCGTTGACGAGGACGGCACCACGGTCCACGGCCTGTGCTGCGACCACCGCGCGCGTGGTGTCGACGCTGACGACCGCGCCGTGCGCGACGAGCTGCTCCACCACCGGCAGCACGCGGGCCAGCTCCTCCTCGACGGGGACGCGCGCCGCGCCGGGCCGGGTCGACTCACCACCCACGTCGAGGAGGTCCGCGCCCTCGTCCAGCAGGCTCAGGCCCCGCTCGACGGCACCCGCGGCGTCGAACCAGCGCCCACCGTCGGAGAACGAGTCCGGCGTGACGTTGACGACGCCCATGACCAGCGTGCGCGCAGGTGCGCGCACCGCGACGGGGAGCGCCGCGAGCCGGGACCCGATCCGGCCCGCACCCCGTGCGCTCACCCGCTCGTCCATGTCGGTCCCGTCAGCGCCCCGTGACCAGGCTCATGGCCTCGGCCCGGGTCGCCACGTCACGCATCTGCCCGCGCACCGCGGACGTCACGGTCCGCGAGCCCGGCTTGCGCACGCCGCGCATCGACATGCACAGGTGCTCGCACTCCACGACGACCAGCACGCCCCTGGGGTTGAGGACCTCGACGAGCGCGTCGGCGACCTGGGCCGTCAGCCGCTCCTGCACCTGCGGGCGACGCGCGTACACGTCGACCAGCCGCGCGAGCTTGGACAGCCCCGTGATGCGGCCGTCCGCGCCCGGGATGTAGCCGACGTGCGCGACGCCGTGGAACGGCACGAGGTGGTGCTCGCACGTGGAGTACACCTCGATGTCACGCACCAGCACCATCTCCTCGTGCCCGAGGTCGAAGGTGGTCGTGAGCACGTCGCGGGCGTCCATCGCCAGCCCCGCGAAGATCTCGCGGTAGGCCCGCGCGACGCGTGCCGGGGTCTCCCGCAGCCCCTCGCGCTCGGGGTCCTCCCCGACCGCCAGCAGCAGCTCGCGCACCGCACGCGCCGCGCGCTCCTCGTCGTACGGGCCCACGGCACGCCCGCTGTGGCCGCGGGTCGCGGAGATCGTGGAGGGCGCACCGACCGGGTCGGGGCTGGTCGCGTCCGTCACGTCAGTGCGGCCCGTCCATGTCCGGCGTGTCCTGCGGCGGGAGCTCGACGACCGCACCGGCCGGGTGCTCCGGGTGCGCCGCCGCGGCCTCGTCCTGCGGGATGACCGGGTGACCGTTCAGCGCCGCCTTCTCGGCCGGGGTCAGGACCGGGCCGCGGTCCGAGACCGCACGCTCGTCGCCGGACAGCCACACGTCGCGCGGCGGCCGCTTGACGACCGGGGCGAAGATCTGGGCGAGCTGCTCCTGGTTCAGCGTCTCCTTCTCCAGCAGCTCGAGCACCAGCGCGTCGAGGACGTCGCGGTACTCGACGAGCACGTCGCGCGCCTCGTCGTGGGCGCGCTCGATGAGCGCGCGCACCTCGACGTCGATGGACGCCGCCACGTCCTCCGAGTAGTCGCGCTGGTGGCCGACGTCGCGCCCGAGGAACATCTCGCTCGACTCCTGGCCCAGCTTGATCGCGCCGATCCGCGCGCTCATGCCGTACTGCGTGACCATCTTGCGGGCCGTCGACGTGGCCTTCTCGATGTCGTTGCTCGCGCCGGTGGTGGGGTCGTGGAACACGAGCTCCTCGGCGACGCGGCCGCCCATGGCGTACGCGAGCTGGTCGAGCAGCTCGTTGCGCGTCGTGGAGTACTTGTCCTCCATCGGCATGACCATCGTGTAGCCCAGGGCGCGCCCGCGCGGCAGGATCGTCACCTTCGTCACCGGGTCGGTGTACCGCATGGCGGCTGCCACCAGGGCGTGACCGCCCTCGTGGTACGCCGTGATCTTGAGCTCCTTGACGTTCATGACGCGCGTGCGCTTCTGCGGGCCGGCGATGACGCGGTCGATCGCCTCGTCCAGCGCCTCGTCGTCGATGACCTGCGCACCGCGGCGCGCGGTGAGCAGCGCCGCCTCGTTCAGGACGTTCGCCAGGTCGGCGCCGCTGAAGCCCGGGGTCCGGCGCGCGACGACCGCGAGGTCGACGCCCGGCGCCATCGGCTTGCCCTGCGAGTGCACGGCGAGGATCCGCTCGCGCCCCTTGAGGTCCGGCGGCTCGACCGCGACCTGGCGGTCGAAGCGGCCCGGGCGCAGGAGCGCGGGGTCGAGGATGTCGGGGCGGTTGGTCGCCGCGATGAGGATGACGTTCGTCTTGACGTCGAAGCCGTCCATCTCGACGAGCATCTGGTTGAGCGTCTGCTCGCGCTCGTCGTGCCCGCCGCCCAGGCCGGCGCCGCGGTGCCGGCCGACCGCGTCGATCTCGTCGACGAAGATGATCGCCGGGCTGTTCTCCTTGGCCTGCTGGAACAGGTCGCGCACGCGGCTCGCGCCGACGCCGACGAACATCTCGACGAAGTCCGAGCCGGAGATCGAGTAGAACGGGACTCCCGCCTCACCCGCGACGGCGCGGGCGAGCAGCGTCTTGCCGGTCCCGGGCGGGCCGTACAGCAGCACGCCCTTGGGGATCTTGGCGCCGACGGCCTGGAACTTGGCCGGCTCGGCGAGGAACTCCTTGATCTCCTGCAGCTCCTCGACGGCCTCGTCGACGCCCGCCACGTCCGCGAACGTGACCTTGGGCGACTCCTTGCTCACGAGCTTCGCCTTGGACTTGCCGAAGCTCATGACCTTCGAGCCGCCGCCCTGCATGTTCGACATCAGGAACCAGAACAGGCCCAGGATGATGATGAACGGCAGCACGAGCGTCAGCAGGCTTCCCCACCACGTCGGCTGCGGGACCTTCGAGGTGAAGCCCTCGGGCGGGTCCGCCGCCGTGATCGCGTCGACCACCTGCGGGCCCTGGGGCGTGACGTAGAAGAAGTAGACCTGCTTGCCCAGGTCGCCCTTCTCGTCCGGGTCGGGGTCGTAGGCCTCGCTCAGCGTGAGGTCGACGCGCTGCGTCCCCTCGGTGACGAGGGCCTGCTCGACCTTGCCCTCCTCGAGCAGCTCGAGTCCGACGGACGTGTCGATCTGCTGCACGGTGGGCATCTGGAGCATGCCGAAGGCCGTCAACGTCAGGGCGACGGCGAGGGCGACCCAGATGAAGGGGCCGCGGAAGAGACGCTTGAAGTTCATGGGCGATCGGGGCGTGGCCCCTCATCCTCCGCTCGACGGGACACTGTCCCTGAAAGTACACGCTGGACCCGTGCACGCCCGGTGGTGTTCGCCCAGGGCACAGGGGCCTGGCCGAGGCGCCCGGGGACCGGGCGCCCCTGCGTCAGGACTGGTAGACGTGCGGCGCGAGCGTCCCGACGAACGGCAGGTTGCGGTAGCGCTCGGCGTAGTCCAGGCCGTACCCCACGACGAACTCCGTCGGGATGTCGAAGCCGACGTACCGCACGGGCACCTCGACCTTGGCGGCCTCCGGCTTGCGCAGCATCGTGGCGATCTCGACCGTCGCCGGCCCGCGCGAGCGCAGGTTCGACAGCAGCCACGACAGCGTCAGCCCCGAGTCGATGATGTCCTCCACGATGAGGACGTGGCGGCCCGTGAGGTCCGTGTCGAGGTCCTTGAGGATCCGCACGACGCCCGACGACTTGGTGCCCGACCCGTAGGACGAGACGGCCATCCAGTCCATCGAGACGTTGCCGCGCAGCCGGCGCGCGAGGTCCGCCATCACCATGACGGCGCCCTTGAGGACGCCGACGAGCAGCAGCGGCTCACCTGCGTAGTCGGCGTCGATCTGCGCCGCCATCTCGTCGAGGCGCGCGTGGAGCTGCTCCTCGGTCAGCAGGACCCGCTCGAGGTCGTCACCCATGTCCGCCGCGTCCACCGCTCACTCCCGGTCGTCGTGCTGGTTCGTCGTGCTCGTCGGGCCACCGGCCCGCGGTCCCCAGGTGGGTTCGCGTCACCCGTCCTCGTCGGCCGCCGCGAACGGCAGGCCGAGGTAGAGCCTGCCACACGCGCGTGACGCGACCCGGCCACCGGGCAGGTGGACGGGACCCTGCCCCCGCCATGCGGTGACCAGTGCCTCCACGGCCAGCACCTGCACGCGCGCGAGCCCGCCCGGCGGGCAGCCGGCGCGGACCGCGGCGTCGTGCAGGGCGCGACGCCGGACCGCAGGGGGGGCCTCGGCGAGCGGCCCGACGTCGAGGACCACGTCACCCGCGCGCTCGCCCGCGGGGGCGTCGCGGACCGCCGCCGCGAGGACCTCGGCGGCTGCCGAGTCCACCGCGTCGGTCGCGTCCGCGAGCGCGTCCGCCGTCCGCGCCAGGGCCTGCGCGACACCCGGCCCGAGGACCTCCTCGAGCACCGGCAGCACCTCGCTGCGCACGCGGGAGCGCAGCGGCAGGTCTTCGCGGGCCACGGCACCTGCGGGCAGCCCCGTGGTCGCCGGGTCGCGGCCGTTGCCCGGGTCGTGCCACGGCACCAGCCCTTGCGCCGCGCACGCGGCCTCGGTGTCCGCGCGCCGGAGCGCCAGCAGGGGACGGCGCAGGCGCCCGCGCACGGGACGCATCCCGGCCAGCGCGCGCTCCCCCGACCCGCGGGCGAGCGCCAGGAGCACCGTCTCGGCCTGGTCGTCGAGCGTGTGGCCCAGGAGCACCGCGTCGGCGTCGAGGTCGTCGGCGACCGCGTCGAGCGCGGCGTAGCGGGCGGTCCGTGCGGCGGCCTCGGGTCCGCCGGCCGTCCCGACGTCGACCCGCACGACGCGCACGGGGTCGAGGCCGAGCGTGCGGCACGTGGCGGCGGCGGCGTCCGCGACGTCGCGCGACGCGGGGTGCAGGCCGTGGTCGACGACCACGGCGCCCGCCCGCCACGGACCGCCCGCCCGCGCCTCCCAGGCGAGGGCGGCCGCGAGCGCAAGGGAGTCCGCACCGCCGGAGCACGCCACGAGCACCGTCGCACCCGGGCCGAGGTCGCCGAGCGCGCGGCGCACGGCCACGCGCATGGCCGCGACGGCAGGCGCCGGCCCGGTCATCCGTGGAGGGTCATCCGTGGACGCGGCGGACCCACGCCTCGGGGTCGCTGATCTCCGCGGCGCTCGGCAGCGTCCCGGGGCCGCTCCACACCGCGTTCAGCCCGTCGAGCCCGACGCGGCCCCGCACGGCCCGCACGAACGTCGCGCCGTCGCGGTACTGCGCGAGCTTGAGGTCCATGCCGAGCACGCGGCGCACGAGCCCCTCCAGGCCCTTCGCCTTCGCGGCGTCGTCGCGTCGCCGCTCGAACGCGCGGCGGATCGACCGGACCGTCGGCACGACCGCGGGACCCACCTCGTCCATCATGACGTCGGCGTGCCCCTCGAGCAGGGCCATGATCGCGCCCACCTCGTCGAACACCTCACGCTGCCGCGGGGTCAGCAGCGACAGCACGCCGCCGTCGCCGTACGTGACGGCGCGCACGACCGCGCCCAGGACGTCGTCGAGCCGGGGCAGGCCGACGGCCTCGTGCTCGCCGTTGGGTGCGAGGTCCGCGAGGTCGGACAGCAGCTCGGCGGACCGCGTGCGCAGGTGGTCGGCGAGCCAGGGGGAGGCAGCGAACTGCAGGGCGTGCGTCTGCTCGTGCAGCGCCACCCACAGCCGGAAGTCGTGCCCGTCGACGCCGAGCTGGCGCTGCGTGGCCAGCACGTTGGGCGCGACCAGCAGGAGCCGTCCGGGCTGCCCGGGCTCCGCCGTGAACGGGTCGTACTGCCCGATGACCTTGCCGGACAGCAGCGCGAGGACGCCCCCGACCTGCGCCGCGGCGGCCAGCCGGGCGGCGTCGGGCACCTCGACGGGGGTGCCGTCGCGGCGGGTCGCCAGCGGCGCGGCCATCTGCGCGAACATCTCGGCGTTCGCGGCGGCCCAGCGCGGCCGGTCGACGACGAGGACGCGGGAGATCGCCGCGGGCTCACGGCCGTCGGCGGGTGTCAGGCCCGTCGCGTCGACCACGTGCCGGGCCGCGACGGCGGCCACCGCGCGCAGGTCGGTGACGAGCTCGACGAGGGTGGCACGGTCGGCGACGGGGCCGGGGGCGGCGACGCGGCCCGCCAGTCGCGCGGCAGCGCGCCAGTCGACGGGTCCGGGGGCGGTGGGCTGCACCGGCACACGGTAACCCGCGCGACGCCCCGGTGCGGGGCGAGGGCGGACGTCGAGGACGTCACGGGTCCTCGCGTGGCGTCAGCGGCAGCCGCAGGCCGCCAGCGCGGCGACGAACCCGTCGATGGCCTGCCGCGGCGCCCACTGCCCGCCCTCGGGCGTCTGGTCGGCCATGACGGCGAACACGAGCTGTCGGCGCTGGGCGTCCAGCACCGTGCCGGCGAGCGACGTGACGCGCGGCAGCGACCCGGTCTTGGCGCGCACCAGCCCCCGGGCGTCGGACTTCGTGTACCGGTCCGACAGGGTCCCCGTCAGGCCCGCCACCGGCATCCCGACGGCGACGTCGCGCAGGACGGGGTGGGCGGGGTCGGTCGTCAGCCGGACGATCTCGGCCAGCAGGGCCGGCGACAGCGACGAGCCCGCACCCAGGCCCGAGGCGTCGGCGAGCCGCGCACCCGTCACGTCGACGCCGAGCGTGGCGACCTGGCGCAGGACCGCCTGCGTGCCGCCCTCGAAGCTGGGTGGCAGGCCGGCGTCGAGCGCGACGAGGCGCGACACGACCTCGGTGATGGAGTTGTCTGACGTCTCGAGGAAGTAGTGCACGACGTCCACGACCGGGGCGGACTCGACACGCGCGAGCTCCGCGCCGTCGCCGGCCGACGGCACGCGCGCCGGGTCGCCCTGCACGCTCACCCCCGCCTCGGCCAGGCGCTTGGCGAAGATCTTCGCGGCCTGGATCGACGGGTCGGCCGACCGCGGCGCGTACTCGCCCTCGCGCAGCCGGCCGACGTCGACCGCGAGCGCCGTGACCGGTGCGACGAACCCCTCGCCCACGTTGGCGGGGTGCCACGCGGGGCTGACGGCGGGACCGGTGAACAGCGAGTCGTCCACGACGAGGCGCACGCTGGTCACGCCCTGCAGCGCGAGCGCCGCGGCGGTGCGGGCCGCGAGGTCCGCCAGGCCGGCCCGCCCGAGCGTCGAGCCGGGGTCGCCGGCGCCCGCCGCGAGCATCATGTCCCCGCCGCCGACGATCGCGATCGTGCCCTCGTCCACGCGCACGACGCGCGTCGCGAGCGTCGCGTCGGGGTCCAGCGCCGTCAGCGCGGCCACGCCCGTGAGGACCTTCGCGGTGGAGGCCGGCACGAGCCCGGCGTCCGCGGCGTGGGCCGCCAGCACCTCGCCGGTCAGCTGGTCCACGACGGTCACGCCCACGCTCGGACCGAGCCGCGGGTCGACCGCGAGCGCGTCGACCAGCGCCTGCACCTGGCCCGCCGCGGGCAGCGGGACCTGCGCGTCCAGGTCCCCCAGGGCGCGCGGCACGGCGGTCGGCTCGACGGCACCGGGTGCCGTCGGGAAGGGCAGGGGGTCGGCGACCGGCGGCGCGAGCGTGACGATCCCGGGCACGACGTCGTAGGCGTCGGCCGTCGCGTAACCGCCCGCTGCGAGCACCACGACGAGCGTCCCGACACCCGCCACCCGTGCCGCTGTGGTCATCGTCACCCGCCTCGTGGTCCCGCGGCCGGTACCGCCGCATCGGTGCGTCAGACTACTGTCCGTCACAGCGGCGCCCGGGGACGACGACGCGCCCACCGGCCGATCGACCCCCACCGCCGACGGGCGGGGACGCGTGGAGGAAAGCACAGTGGAGTTCGACGTCACGATCGAGATCCCCAAGGGACAGCGCAACAAGTACGAGGTGGACCACGCCACGGGGCGCATCCGCCTCGACCGGATGCTCTTCACCTCGACGCGCTACCCGGACGACTACGGGTTCATCGAGGGCACGCTGGGCGAGGACGGCGACCCGCTGGACGCGCTGGTCCTCCTGGAGGAGCCGACGTTCCCCGGGTGCCTGATCCGCTGCCGCGCGCTCGGCATGTTCCGCATGCGCGACGAGGCCGGTGGTGACGACAAGGTGCTGTGCGTCCCGACGGGCGACCAGCGCGCCGCGTGGCGCCAGGACATCGACGACGTGTCCGACTTCCACCGCCTGGAGATCCAGCACTTCTTCGAGGTCTACAAGGACCTCGAGCCCGGCAAGTCCGTCGAGGGCGCGCACTGGACCGGCCGCGCCGAGGCGGAGGCGGAGATCGAGCGCTCGCGCCAGCGTGCGATCGACTCGGGGTACTACCACCACTGACGCTGCCGCACCGGTGTGCGACCCGTGATCGGCACGGCCGTTCGTCGCGGCCGGTGACGGCAGCTGCTGGATCGCACGGGAGCTAGATCGCAGGGGAACGAACCCAGGGCTCCTCAGGCGTGCTCCCGGGGCGGAAGCCGACGTGCTCGAGCATCGCCGCGGCCTCGGGAAAGCCCGACGCGACGGCCTCCGGCGTGTGGGCGTCGCTGCCGAAGGTCACCGCCTTCCCACCCGAGTCGGCCCACCACTGCGGGATCCACGACCCGAGGCGTCGCGTGTTCATCTCGAGCGCACGACCACCCTCGGCGATCGACCGCAGCGCCGCACGGAACCCGTCCTCGAACACGCGCGGGTCGAACGGCCCTGCGGTGGCGACGGGCCACAGGCGGACCGCGTAGTCGATGTGGGTGACGACCTCGAAGGCCTCGGACCCCTCGACCATGGCGGGCACCTGCTCGAGGTAGGCGTTCATGACCTCGGCCGGGTCGTGCGTGCGGAACAACGTGTGAGGCTCTGCCAGGCCGTCGCCGAGGTCGAGCAGGTGCAGCGAGCCCAGAACCCGGTCGACGAGGTCCAGGTCGACGATCCCCGCCGCTCGGTCGCCCCAGAGATGGGGTTGCCCGAGCTCGACACCCGTGTGGATGCGAAGCTCGGGGAACTCGTGTCGCATCCGGTCGACGGCCTCCAGGTAGCCCGCCGCGTCGAAGGGTGCGAACTCGACACGGCCGGCATCGTTCAGCAGGTCCTGCTGATGGGGCATCAGGTCCTGGGGCTCCGCGTGCCACGTGTCAGGGAGGTCCAGGTGCTCGGTGAAGTAGATCGCCGCCAGCCCGATCCTCACGGCCTGCTCGCACGTCGCCCGCATCCGCCCGGCAGCGTGCGACCGAGGTCCTCCTGTGTCCCAGGACCACTCGCTGTGCACGTGGCTGTCAGCCGGCAGCGTCATGCCCCGCATCGTGCCCGACAGGCCTCCCACCGGGCATGCTCCGGCGGCCCGTGCCGCCGGGGGAGAGGTCAGGGCCGCCCGGCGAACGGCATGGTGCTCGACCAGCGCATCGACGTGACCCGCAGGGGCACGCCGGGCTTCGACGCCTCCATGATCTGACCGTTCCCGATCCACATCGCCACGTGGTAGATGCTGTTCGGGTCGTTGGCGTTCTCACCCCAGAACACCAGGTCCCCGGGGCGAAGCTGGTCGTAGCTGATCTTGAGGACCTGCTTGTACTGGTCGCGCGACGTGCGGTTGATGGTCACGCCGGCGGCACGCCAGGCCTGGCTGGTGAGGCCCGAGCAGTCGTAGCCGCTGGGACCCGATCCGCCGTAGACGTACGGCAGGCCGACCTTCGACTGCGCCCAGGCGGCTGCGGCCGCACCCGAGGCGGCGGATCCGCGCGACGTGCCGGTGCCGAGTCCGTAGCCGTTGGACGGGGCGGGAGCGGGCGCAGGAGCCGGAGCGGGGGCCGGTGCAGGTGCCGGTGCGGGTGCGGGGGCCGGTGCGGGGGCAGGAGCCGGCGCAGGGGCAGGAGCGGGAGCAGGAGCAGGTGCGGAGCCACCGCCCGGCGCGGGGGCGGGGGCGGGAGCAGCCCCCCCGCCGCCCTGGCTCGGTGCGGGTGCCCCGCCGGGCGTCGCCGCGGCGGGCGGCTGCGTCCGGTCGGCCTGGGCTGCGGCCTCGACCCGTGCGCGACGCTGGGCGTCGACGGCGTCCTGCCGGGCCCGCTCGACCTCGGCGCTCGTCTGCCGCGCGGCTGCGAGCGCGGCGATCAGCCCGTCGCGCTCGGCCTGGCCGGCAGCGAGGGACGCGTCGGCGTCGGACCGGGTGCGCTCGGCCGCGTCGAGCGCGTCCTGCGCGGCGGCGGCGGCGTCACCCGCGGCCTGCGCGGCGACGGCGGAGCGGCGCTCCATGGTGCTGGCGACGAGCAGCGTCGCCTGGTACTCCTGCACGGCCTCGTCGGCCTTGCCGGTCGCCTGGTTGAGGGCCGTGGTCCGGCGGGCGACGTCCTGGAACCCGTCGGCGGACAGCGCGGCCTGCAGCACGTCGCTCGCCCCGCCGGTGCGGGCGAGCTGGCGGGCGAACGTCACGAGCTTGCGTCGGGCCTCCTCGGCCTGCTCGGCGGCCTCGGCGGAGCGCCCGGCGGCGTCGCGGGCGCGGGTGCGTGCGGCGTCGGCGTCGACGACGGCCTGGGTGTACGACTCGGCGGCGCTCTGGACGGCGATCTCGGCCGACTCGGCGGAGGTGGCGAGCTGGGCGAGCCGGACCTCCATCTGGGCGACCGACTGCTGGGCGCGTCCGACGGCCGCGCGGGCGTCGCGCACCTCGTCCGTCGACGGCGCCGCGGCGGCCGGGGTCACGACCAGCCCGAGGGTCAGCAGCCCGACCGGCAGCACCGCCAGGCCGCGCGGGACCCGCCGCGCGAGGGGTCGACGCGCGGCACGAGCGCACGCCGCGTCGCGCCCTGCCGAGGGGGTCGGTCCGGGCTCGGGTGTCACGCCTGCGTCACGCACCCTGGGCACGCTACCTGTGGGTTTCCCACAAGAGAACACCTGTCACACCCGTCCCAGAAGTCACATCGTTGTGGTTCGGGAGCAACCCGGACAGACCTCCTCGGCCGATCGGGTGAACCGGGGTGCAGCGCGGTCGAGGCCGTGCGTCACGCACCCGCTGCTCCTCCTGCCGAGCGCCGTCGACCCCTGTGCCGAGCGTGCCGACGAGACGAGCGCGTCTTGAATGCTGAGACGGGCGTGTTGAGGAGTGGGACGCGCGTCGTAGTCTCCTGCCATGACCCGTCGAATGTGTCGCTGACCAGCGCACGTTCTCCCCTGCCCGCGAGCAGCTCCCGCCCCCCACGTCGAGGGATGTCGGCACCGCGGCAGGCCAGGGCACGGCACGTGCGCATCCCCCTGACCCCCCGCGGGCGGGCGTCGACGGCGCGCTCCTCGGGACGAGTCCCCCACCCCGACCGACCGGCAGCGCCGGTGAGGAGCACACCATGAGCAACGAGAGCTGGAGCTTCGAGACCCGCCAGATCCACGCGGGCCAGAGCGCCGACGCCACCACGGGGGCGCGCGCCCTGCCGATCTACCAGACGACGTCCTTCGTCTTCGACTCCGCCGAGCAGGCCGCCGACCGGTTCGCGCTCAAGGAGCTCGGGCCGATCTACACGCGCATCGGCAACCCGACCACCGAGGTCGTGGAGAACCGCATCGCCAACCTCGAGGGCGGCGTCGGCGCGCTGCTGCTCGCGTCCGGGCAGGCGGCCTCGACCTTCGCGATCCTCAACGTCGCCGAGGCGGGCGACCACGTCGTCGCCTCCCCCAGCCTGTACGGCGGCACCTACAACCTGCTCAAGCACTCGCTGCCCAAGCTGGGCGTCGAGACGACGTTCGTCACCGACCCGCACGACGCGCAGGCGTGGCGCGACGCGATCCGCCCCAACACCAAGGTCTTCTTCGCCGAGACGATCCCCAACCCGCAGGCCGACGTCCTCGACATCGAGCTGGTCGCGGGCGTCGCGCACGAGCACGGCGTCCCGCTCGTCGTCGACAACACCGTCGCGACCCCGTACCTGATCAACCCGCTGCAGTGGGGTGCCGACGTGGTCGTGCACTCGGCGACCAAGTACCTCGGCGGGCACGGCTCCGCGATCGGCGGCGTCGTCGTCGACGGCGGCACGTTCGACTACGCGCAGCACCCCGAGCGGTTCGCCAACTTCAACACGCCCGACCCGTCGTACAACGGCCTGGTCTTCGCGCGGGACCTCGGCGTCGGTGGCGCGTTCGGCGTGAACCTGTCCTACATCCTCAAGGCGCGCGTGCAGCTGCTGCGCGACCTCGGCGCGGCCATCAGCCCCTTCAACGCGTTCCTCATCGCGCAGGGCATCGAGACCCTGTCGCTGCGCGTCGAGCGGCACGTCGAGAACGCCCAGAAGGTCGCGCAGTGGCTCGAGTCGCGCGACGAGGTCCGCAAGGTCCACTACGCGGGGCTCGAGTCCAGCCCGTGGCACGCCAACCAGCTCAAGTACGCACCGCGCGGCGCCGGCGCCGTCCTGGCCTTCGAGCTCGACGGGGGTGCGGCGGCCGGGCAGGCCTTCGTGTCGGCGCTCGAGCTGCACTCGAACGTCGCCAACATCGGCGACGTGCGCTCCCTGGTCATCCACCCGGCGTCGACGACGCACAGCCAGCTCACGCCCGAGCAGCAGCTGCAGTCGGGCGTCACGCCGGGGCTCGTGCGCCTGGCTGTGGGCATCGAGCACATCGATGACATCCTGGCCGACCTGGACGCCGGCTTCCGCGCCGCCAAGGACGCCTGAGACCCTGCTCCCCGAGCACCGACGGAAGGCATCGGCCCGATGACGCAGCCCGACCCCCGCACCGACGCACCGGACCGCACGCCGCCGCGGCGTGCGATGCCCGGCGCGCAGGACGGTGCGGGGTCGGGCGGCCTCGCGGTCCCGGACCCGCTCGTCGGGCGGCGCGCACGCCGCGGCGCGACGCTCGGCAGCCGCCGCCCGCTGCCGGAGCGGCCGCCCATGCCCGCCAGCGCGGCGTGGCGCGACGGCTCCGACCCCGGCCGCCGGCAGTTCGCCGACCTCGGGCCGCTCAAGCTCGAGTCGGGCGGCCGCCTGCCCCAGGTCCGGCTCGCCTACGAGACGTGGGGCGAGCTCGACGAGGACGGCAGCAACGCGGTCCTCATGCTGCACGCCCTGACGGGCGACTCGCACGTCACCGGCGACGCGGGACCCGGGCACCCGACCCCGGGCTGGTGGCAGTCGATGGTGGGCCCGGGTGCCCCGATCGACACCGACCGCTGGTTCGTCGTCGCGCCCAACGTGCTCGGCGGGTGCCAGGGCTCCACGGGCCCGGCGTCGACCGCGCCCGACGGGCAGCCGTGGGGCAGCCGGTTCCCGCTGCTGACCGTGCGCGACCAGGTCGCTGCCGAGGTGCGCCTCGCCGACCTGCTGGGCATCGACTCGTGGGCGCTGGTCATCGGCGCGTCCATGGGTGGTCACCGCGTCCTGGAGTGGGCCGCCACGGCACCCGACCGGGTCGACGCGATCGCGGCGATCGCGACGTGCGCGCAGACGTCGGGCGACCAGATCGCGGGTTTCCACACGCAGCTCGCCGCGGTCGTCGCCGACCCCCGCTACCGCGACGGCGACTACTACGACGTCCCGGACGGCGAGGGGCCGCACGTGGGCCTGGGCATCGCCCGGCAGATCGCCCACCAGACGTACCGCTCGGCGGTCGAGCTCGACACCCGGTTCGGGCGCATCCCGCAGGGCGCCGAGGACCCGCTGGAGGGCGGGCGGTTCGCGGTGCAGTCGTACCTCGACCACCACGGCGACAAGCTCGCCCGGCGCTTCGACGCCAACAGCTACGTCACGCTCACGCGGACGATGATCACGCACGACCTGGGTCGTGACCGCGGCGGCGTCGAGGCGGCGCTCGCACAGGTGACGGCCCGTGCGCTGGTCATCGCGGTCGACAGCGACAGGCTGTTCACGCCCGAGCAGTCCGAGCGGGTCGTCAGCGCGATCCCCGGGGCACGGGCCGTGCGGTACGTGCACTCCGACTTCGGGCACGACGGCTTCCTCATCGAGGAGGACCAGGTCGGTCGGCACGTCGCGGACTTCCTGCGCGAGGAGGTCCGCCCGCGCTGACCTCCGCAGGGCAGACGCGGGCGCGCCGCCGCGCGGAAAGCGGCACCATGGGCGCATGCCCGTGGACGTCATGACTGCCGCCGCCGCCCTGCGGACCCAGTGGGACCGCCTGCACGACTGGGTCGGCCTCATGGCGGACCCACGTCTGGGCCGCGCGGAGTCGGTGCTCGAGGGCTGGACCATCGTCGAGCTGTGGGCCCACCTGGGCCGCGCGATGGACGCCCTCGCCGTGTGCACGCCGCTGCCGGCCGGCACCGTGCCGCTCACGCTCGCGGAGTACCTCGGCTCGTACCCGCACCGGGCCGCCGACATCGCCGAGACGACGCGGCAGCTCGCCGCCGAGCACGCGGCCGACCCCGTCGGCTACGTGACGGCGTCGGCCCGCGCCGCGTTCGCGACGCTGGACGCCCTCGGCGCGCACGACCCGGTCGTCCAGGCACGACGCGGCCCCGTGCGGCTGTCGACCATGACGCTGTCCCGGGTCCTCGAGCTCGTCGTCCACGGCGACGACCTGTACCGCTCGGTGCGCCGCGCCCGCAGCGCCGACGCCGTCCCCGACCCCGTCGACCCGGCCGCGCTCGAGCTCGTCGCCGACGAGCTGCTCGCGATCGTCCGGGCACGCGGCGGCTGGGACCTCGAGGTCGTGGACGCGCGCCGGTGGCTGCGTCTGGCCGCGGGCCGCGCCCCGTACGACGTCGACGAGCTCGCCCTCGCGCTGCAGGCGCGCTACACGTCGGACGCCGTGCCGGACCTGGGGCGCATGCTCCCGCTCCTCTGAGGCGCCGGTGCCCGACACGGCCTGACCAGCGCGGTCTCCTGTCGTCACGGCCCGCACGGCGGGCTAGCGTGAGGCATGCTCTCCGCGCGCGTCGTGTCCTTCCACCCCGACGACCCGCTGCGAGGGCTCGAGGTCGGCGACGTACCCGAGGCTGCCCCGCCGGACGGGTGGGCGACCGTCGACGTGCGCGCCGCGTCGCTCAACCACCACGACCTGTGGTCGCTGCGCGGCATCGGCCTGCGCAGCGAGCGGCTGCCCATGGTGCTGGGCACCGACGCGGCCGGTGTCGCCGCGGACGGGCGCGAGGTGGTCGTGCACGCGGTCGTCGGCGGCCCCGACGGGCGCGGCGTCCCGGCCGACGAGCCGCGCACGCTGCTGTCCGAGCGCTACCCCGGCACGCTCGCGGAGCGCGTCGCCGTCCCGGCGTGGAACCTCGTCGACAAGCCCACGGAGCTGACGTTCGCCGAGGCCGCGTGCGTCCCCACCGCGTACCTCACGGCGTACCGCATGCTGTTCCGCTCCGGTGCGGCCCAGCCCGGGCAGCGCGTGCTCGTGCAGGGCGCGGGCGGTGGCGTCGCCGTCGCCGCCGTGCAGCTCGGGTCCGCCGCGGGGCTCGAGATGGTCGTCACCGGCCGGGACCCCGCCAAGCGGTTCCGCGCCCTGGGGCTGGGCGCGGCGCAGGCGGTCGAGCCGGGCACTCGCGTGGGCCGGGTCGACGTGGTGCTGGAGACGGTCGGGCGGGCGACGTGGGAGCACTCGGTGCGATCCGTGCGCCCGGGCGGACGGATCGTCGTCGCGGGCCTGACCTCGGGCGACCCGGAGCCGGCGTCGCTGACCAAGGTGTTCTTCCAGGAGATCAGCATCGTCGGCGCGACCATGGGCACGCGGGACGAGCTCGGACAGGTCCTGGCGTTCCTCGCGCGCACGGGCGTCCGGCCGCTCGTCGACTCGACGTACCCGCTCGCACGAGCCGCGGACGGGCTGGCGCGCCTCGCGTCCGGCGCGCACGTCGGCAAGATCGTCGTCGAGGTCTGAGGCGTCGTGCTGCCCGCGCCCCCGGACGCCCCGCCGTGGGACGGTGCGGCCCTGACGACCGACTGGTCGCCCGACGCGCTCGGCGACGGGTTCGAGGCCCGGCGCCTGGACCTCGCCGACGACGACGAGGGCGAGGTCACCGCGACGCTCGTGCGCAGCACGCCGGACCCGGCCGTCCGCCCCGCGCGGGCCGTGCTCTACATCCACGGCTGGTCCGACTACTTCTTCCAGACGCCGCTCGCACGGTTCTGGCAGTCCCAGGGCGCCGCGTTCTACGCGCTCGACCTGCGCAAGTACGGTCGCTCGCTGCGGCCGCACCAGACCCCGGGCTACATCGACGACCTGCGCACCTACGACGAGGAGATCGGTCAGGCGCTCGAGGTGATCCGCTCCGAGCTCGGGTCCGTCGCGCGCGTCATGCTCATGGGCCACTCGACGGGCGGGCTCGTGCTGAGCCTGTGGGTCGCGCGGCACCCCGGGGTCGTGCACGGCCTGGTGCTCAACTCCCCGTGGCTCGAGCTGCAGGGGTCCTCGCTCATGCGGCACCTGTCGGGTCCGGCGATCACGCGGCTCGCGCGGTTCAACCCCAAGGCCGCCCTGCCCAACATCGACCCCGGCTACTACGCGCGGACCATCGCGGCGGGCGGGGAGTGGAAGGTCGACGAGCGCTGGCGGCCCACGCCGTCGTTCCCGGTGCGCGCCGGCTGGCTGCGCGCCGTCTTCACGGGACACGCCACCGTCGCCCGCGGCCTGGGGATCGACGTGCCGATCTTCACCGCGCTGTCCGACCGCAGCCTCATGAGCCCGCGGTGGAGCGAGGAGATGGGCTCGGCCGACATCGTGCTGGACACCGAGGCCATCGCCCGGCGCACCGTGCAGCTCGGGCCGCTCGTGACGACCGTGCGCATCGAGGGGGCGATGCACGACCTGACGCTGTCGGCGCGCCCGGCCCGTGACCGGTTCTACGCCGAGCTCACGCGCTGGCTCGTCGCGTACGGCTGGAGCTGAGCCGCAGGTCGCCCCGGCGGGTCACAGCGCGCCGGTGGCCTCCGAGAGCGTCGGGCCGCCGTCGCCCAGCCGCCACGCCCGCCACCCGTCGACGCCCTCGACGCCGGACACCGTCGCCGCCGCGACGTCCGGGTCGGCCACGACGCGCCCGTCGGGCAGCTCGATCATCCCGTCGGAGCGCAGCAGGGCGGAGAACCGCTGACCGCGGCGCTCGCGCACCCACACGAGCGTCGTCACGGCACGGCGCCGCTTGGCGAGCATCGCGAGCTCGGGGTACGGCCAGTCGGGACGCTGTGGCTGTGTGACGTCGTGGTCGGAGCGCTCCCCCACGGGCTGACCGCGCGGCGGGGTCGGCGCGTCCACGTCGGCCGGGCGCACACCGGCGCCGTCGACGACCGCCGCGCGCAGCCCGGCGACGGGCGTCAGCGTCGGCGGCCCCTCGAGCATCGACGCGGACGGCAGGACAGACGCGTCCCGCGGCCACTCGGTGACGTCGGGCCGGCCGGGGCCACCGTGGCGCGGCGCGTCCGCCGGGGGTTCCGGCGGCTGCGCCGTGGGGCCGGCCGTGCGGAACGGCAGGGGCGTCGGCTCGGTCACGCTCCCGCGCCGCCCGATGGGCGTGGGGGCGGGCGGCTCGGTGCGCTCCGGCGGGGTCACGGCGCGCAGCTCACCGGTCGGCAACGACTTGCCGCGCCCCGACGGCAGCCCGGTGCGGTCCGGCTCGTACGCCATCGCGGTCGCGAACGCTTCGCTCGAGCGCACCAGGCGCAGCGCGGTCGGCTCGACCGTGCGGCGCACCCCCTCGTGCAGGGCCAGCGGGGAGACCTCGAGCAGGCGCCGCTCGTCACCGCGGACGACACCGACCTGCATGACGTCGACCTGGTGCTCGCCGCCGCGCAGGAACCCCAGGGTGTCCGTGGCCTCGGCGGCCACCTCGGAGCACAGCAGCAGGAGCCGCACGCCCGTGCGCCCGCGCCCCGCGGCGGCGCCGAACGGCACGTGCTCACGGAACGCCGCGAAGTCGACGGCGAACCGGCTGGGGTCCACGTGGTAGGCGCGGGCCAGGTCGGCGGTCGTCATGCGGGCCGCCGCACCCCCGTGGCGCAGCGCCGCGACGATCGCGTCGTCGTCCAGCACCTGCGCGACGGCGACCACGACGGGGCGCCCGGCCGCGTCGAGGGCCAGCAGCTCGGGCAGCTCGGCGCGGTCGGACGAGCCGCGTGCGCGCACGACGAACAGCGGCTCGCCTGCGATCGCCGCGAGGTGGTGCGTGACCAGGGCCGTGACCTCCTGCGCGAACGAACCCGCGAGCGGCTGCATCGGCTGGACGAGGCGAGGGCGCCCGTCGTCGAGCTCGAAGATCGGCATGTCGCGTCCGGGCCTTCCTTGCACAAGCGGGGCGGTCGTGACGGTGACACGCCGCAGGCGCGGCGTGTGACACCGCCTGGACACTGTCCCACATCTCGGGCGGCCGGGTCAGCCCGTCAAACGGAGGACGGACAGTCCGTCCCACGTCCTGGTCCCCTGTCCAGAAGATCCCCCCACGGTCGGACGACACCCACCCCACCCCACCCGCCGAACTCACCTTTCGGCGGCTTCTGGAGCTCCGGTCGCCGCCGAAGGACGAGTTCGGCGGCCGGTCGTGTCAGGGGGTGGACGCCGTCCGGCCCGGGAGGCGGGAGGCCAGGAGCTCGGCGAGGTGCACACCCCGCACGTCCGCGAGCTGCTCGGCCTGCGTCCGGCAGGAGTAGCCGTCCGCCAGGTACACGTCACCCGGGGCCGCGGCGCGCAGCGCAGGCAGCAGCGCGTTCTCCGCGACGGCCACCGACACCTCGTAGTGGCCCTTCTCCATGCCGAAGTTGCCCGCCAGGCCGCAGCAGCCCGCGAGCGCGGAGAACGTCGCCCCCGCGTCGGTGAGCAGGCGACGGTCGGCCGTCCACGTCATGACGGAGTAGTGGTGGCAGTGCGGCTGGACGACGGCCGTGACGTCGGACAGGTCGGGGACCTGCCAGCGCTCGCCCGGGCCCACGGGTGCCGGCGCGGTCAGCAGCTCCGCGAGCGTGCGCGTCTCACGCTGCACCGCGACGGCCCGCGGGTCGTCCGGCAGCAGGTCGACGAGGTCGCTGCGCAGCACGGCCGTGCACGACGGCTCCAGCCCGACGATCGGGATGCCGTTGACCGCGAACGGTCCGAGGACCTCCAGCAGGTGCTCGAGCTGGTGGCGGGCGCCGTCGAGCTGGCCCGTGCTGATCCAGGTCAGGCCGCAGCAGGCGTCGTGGTCGGGCACCAGCACCTCGTAGCCCGCGTCGCGCAGCACCGCGACGGCCGCGTGCGCCACCGACGGGGCCAGCGTGTCGCTGAACGAGTCGGTCCACAGCAGCACGGGCGGGCGGGGTGCGGGGGCGCCGGCGTCGTCGGGCATCCCCGCCTCGTCGACCGCGTCGGCGGGCAGCGTCACGGTCGCGGCGTCCCGACGGCCGACGACGCGGACGTCGCCGGACCGCCGTCCCGCCTGCCGTGCCCACGCGCGGAACGGCACGGGCGCGAAGCTCACCATGCGACGACGGGTGTCCATCCCGCCGAGCGCCAGGACGGCCTTCGCGATCGGGCGCACGCCGAGCACCGCGTTCGCGAGCGACGCGAGCCCCGGCACCCCCGTGACGAGCCGGGCCCAGCGCGGCAACCAGCCCAGGGCGTAGTGGTTGACCGGCCGCAGCCGGCCCTTGTAGGTGCGGTGCAGCACCTCGGCCTTGTACTGCGCCATGTCGACGCCCGCGGGGCAGTCCGACGAGCACGCCTTGCAGCTCAGGCACAGGTCGAGGACCTCGTGCACCTCGGGCGAGGACCAGCCGCGGGACACGAGCGTGCCGTTCGCCATCTCCTGCAGCACGCGCGCGCGGCCCCGGGTGGAGTCCTTCTCGTCGTTGGTCGCCAGGTACGACGGGCACATGAAGCCGCCGGTCGCGGTGTTGTCGGCGCGGCACTTGCCGACGCCCACGCACCGGTGCACGGCCGTCGTCATGTCGCCGTCGTCGTGCGTGAACGCGAACCCGCCGGACCCGGCGAGCAGCGGCCGGGCCGCCGGACGCCGCAGGTCCGCGTCGAGCGGTCGGGGGCGCACCAGGACGCCGGGGTTCAGCAGGTCGCGCGGGTCGAACAGGTCCTTGACCGCGCCGAACAGCTCGATCGTGCGCGGCGAGTACATGACGGGCAGCAGCTCCGAGCGGGCGCGTCCGTCGCCGTGCTCGCCCGACAGCGAGCCGCCGTGCCGCGCCACGAGCACGGCGGCGTCCTCCATGAAGGCGCGCAGCGGGTCGCCGGACCGCGTCAGGGGGATGTCGAGGCGCAGGTGGACGCAGCCGTCACCGAAGTGCCCGTACGCCAGGCCGTCGACGCGGTGGTCGGCCATGAGCGCCTCGAGCTCGCGCAGGTACGCGCCGAGCCGCTCGGGCGGCACGGCGGAGTCCTCGAAGCCCGGCCACGCCTGCGCGCCGGACGGGGTCCGCCCGCCCAGACCGGCGCCGTCCTCGCGGATGCGCCACATCGCGGCCGCGTCCGGCCCCGGCGGGAAGATCCCGACGGCGTCGGTGCCCGCGTCGGCCGCGAGCGCGCGGGCCGTCGCCATCGCCTCGTCGAGGGTCGCGCCGCCGACCTCGCACATCATCCAGCCACCGCCGGGCGGCAGGTCGGGGACCGCGGCCGCGCCCTTGACGCGGCGCACCACGTCGACGAGCCGCGAGTCCATGCCCTCGATCGCCAGCGGGGCGTGCGCGAGCAGCGCGGGGACGGCGTCGGCGGCCGTGGGCATGTCCGGGTAGCCGAGCACGACGAGCACGGGCGCCGACGGCACGGGCACGAGGTTCACGGTCGCGCCCAGCAGGGTCACGAGCGTGCCCTCGGTGCCGACGAGCATCTTGGCCAGGTCGGTGCCGTTCTCGGGCGTCAGGTGCTCGAGGGAGTACCCGGACACCTGGCGGCGGAACCGGCCCAGCTCGGTGCGGACCACGTCGAGGTGGCTGCGCACCAGCGCGTCCAGGCCCGGGACGACGTCCAGCGCGCCCGCCCCGGCGCCGGCGGTGAACCGGCGTCCCGTGCCGTCGACGACGTCGAGCTCGACGACGTTGTCCGCCGTGCGCCCGAACGCCACGGCACGCGGCCCGCACGCGTTGTTGCCGATCATGCCGCCGAGGGTCGCGCGCGCCTGCGTCGACGGGTCGGGGCCGAACCGCAGGCCGTGCGGCGCGGCCGCCCGCTGCAGGTGGGACATGATGACGCCGGGCTCGACGCGGGCCGTGCGGGCCTCGGGGTCGATGTCCAGGACCCGGTTCACGTGCCGCGAGAAGTCCAGGACGATGCCCGTGCCGACCGCGTTGCCCGCCACCGACGTGCCGCCGCCCCGGGACGTCAGGGGCGTCCCGGTCTCGCGTGCCACGGACAGCGCCGCGAGCACGTCGTCGGTGTCCTGCGGGAACACGACGACCTGCGGGACCACGCGGTAGTTGGACGCATCGGTGGAGTACTCGGCCCGGCGCCGGGAGGAGTCGTCCACGCTCCCGCGCACGACGGCGCGCAGCGCGTGCGCGATGTCCCGGACGGCGGTCCCGCTCGTGTCGCTCGTCACTGCCACGATGGGCAGTCTCCCACCGACCACCCGGGACCCGCGCACGTGCCCACGTCCTCGACCCCGGGGCGTCGGGCGACCCACGTCACGGCCGGCCCGTCAGGGGGCAGCCGGCGCACGCGGGCGGGCGCGCGTCACGGGGCGGGCAGGTCCCGCACGGGGTGCGACCCAGTGCCGAGGACGACGTCTGGACGAGGCCGACGCGCGCCGCGTGGTCCAGGACCGTCTCGACGAGGCCCACGTCGACGCCCAGCTCGCGCGCGACCGTCGCCGGTCCCGCACCGCGCCCGGCCGCCGCGACGACGTCCGCCAGCAGGCTCACAGCCACACCCCCACCCGGAACACCGCCACGGCCAGCAGCCACGCGACCACCAGCTGGGCACCCACGCACCCGAGCGTCCAGCGCGCCCCGAACAGGCGCCACTGCTCCGCGACGGTCGCCAGGCACGGCGTGTAGGCGAGCACGAAGACCATGAACGCCGCCGCGGCCGCCGCGGCGTGACCACCGGACGAGACCTCGAACGTGGCGCGCAGCCGGTCCCCCAGGTCGCCCGACGCGGCCGGGTCGGCGGGCTCGTCGACCGCGTACGCCTGCGCGAGCGCGCCGACGACGACCTCCTTGGCGACGAATCCCGTCACGAGCGCCGCCGACGCGTGCCAGTCCCCGAACCCGGCGGGCGCCAGGACCGGCGCGACCGTCTGCGCGGCACGGCCGTACAGGGAGTCCGCGACCGGCACGTCTCCCACCGCGTGCCCACCGGCCACCGGCACCGCCAGCGCCACCCACACGACCGTGAGCGTGACGACGACGACCTGACCGGCCTTGGTGAGGAACGAGCGCACCCGCGCCCACGTCGACGCCGCGAGCGCACGCACCCGCGGCCGCTGGTAGGCCGGCAGTGCCAGCACGAGCGGCTCGCGGCGCAGGTCCCGGAACAGCGTCACGCGCAGCAGCAGGCCACCGAGCACGACGAGCGCGACGCTCGCGACGTACATGAGGAAGATCGCGGTGCCCGCCCGCTCGGGGAAGAACACCGACGCCAGCAGCACGTACACGGTCAGGCGTGCGGGGCACGACGTCCACGGCACGAGGAGCCCGACCAGGAGGCGCTGGCGCGCGTGCGGCAGCGTGCGGGTCGCGGCGAGCGCGGGCAGGTTGCAGCCGAAGCCGACGACGAACGGCAGCATCGCACGCCCGTCGAGGCCGATGGCCCGCATCGCGCGGTCGGCGACGAACGCCGCGCGCGCGAGGTAGCCGCAGTCCTCGAGCACGGCGACGGCCAGGAACATCAGCGCCATGAGCGGGACGAACGCCGCGACCGTGCCGACCCCGGCGAGCACACCGTCGACGAGCAGGCCCTCGAGCCAGGCCGGGGCGTGCACGGCACCGAGGGCGGACGTGAGCGCGTCGGCGAGCGCGCCGGTGACGACGCCGTCAACGGCCTCCATCAAAGGGGCGGCGGCCGCGGTCGCGAGCTGGAACAGCGCCCACACGACGGCGAGCAGGACCGGCACGCCCAGCAGCGGGTGCAGCAGGACGCGGTCGACGCGGTCCGACCACGTCCGCACGCCCGTGGGCGGGTGACCGCCCACCGACCGGACCACGGCGTCCACCCACGAGAACAGGGCATCGACGTCGTCGCCCGACGCGTCGCCCGGCTCCTCCGGCAGACGCAGCACGCCGCCCGCCGGACCCGCGGCGAGCGTCGTGACGACGGCGCGCGCGAGGTCGTCGGTGCCGCTCCCGCTGCGCGGGTGGACGGGCACGACCGGCACGCCGAGCCGGTCGGCGAGCGCGCCCGGGTCGATCTCGACGCCCCGCGTGCGTGCCACGTCGAGCATCGTCAGCGCGACCACGACCCGCAGGCCCTGCCGCGCGACCTGGCCCAGCAGGTACAGGGAGCGCGACAGCGCACCGGCCTCGACCAGGACCACCGCGAGGTCCGGACGCCCCAGCGCGCTCTCGCCGGCGACGACGTGGGCGCTGACCTGCTCGTCCGGGGTGCGCGCGAGCAGGCTGTACGCGCCCGGCAGGTCGACCAGCCGCAGCCGGCGGACCGCGTCCGCCGCGGGCATGGCACCAGGTCCGGCGGCGTGCCCGGCGGCGGGTCCGGGCCGCCACGTGCCGGCTTGCAGCTCGACGGTCGTCCCCGGCGCGTTGACGACGCGCTGCCGACCACCCGTGAGCGCGTTGAACAGCGTCGACTTGCCGACGTTGGGGTTGCCGACGAGCACGACGAGCGGCGCGTCGACCGTGGCCGTCGCGCCGCCGGCGGGCGTGCCGTGCGTCGGTGCGTCGTGGCAGCTCATGGCGTTCCGCCCGGCGAGCCCGTCGGGGACGTCGGACCGGCGGCGGGCGCCGCCGGGCCGACCACCGGGGCGACGCGGATGGACGCCGCGGTGCTCGCGTCGACCGCGAACCGGTCCGCGCCGACGCCCACCACGAGCCCGCCGAACGCGCCCCGCTGGGTGACCCGCAGCTCGCCGCCCGGCCGCACGCCCAGCTCCCGCAGCCGCACGCGCGGCCCCTCGTCGAGGTCGACGCTCAGCACGCGGGCGAAGGCGCCGGTCGGCACACTGCTCAGGTCCACGTGGCAAACCTAGACCGAAGGTAAGCCTTACCTCACGGGACCGAGGTCCCCGGCGACGAGCCGGTGGCTCGTGCTGCGGGCCGTCAGGACTCGAGCGCGGCGTCGAGCGTGATCTGCGTGCCCGTCAGGGCCTTGCTCACCGGGCAGCCGGCCTTCGCCGCCTCGGCCGCCTTCTGGAAGCCCGCGGCGTCCAGGCCCTCGACCTCGCCGCGCACCGTCAGCGCGATGCCGGTGATCCGGAAGCCACCCGCGGGGTCCGGGCCCAGGCTGACGTCGGCGGTCACGTCGAGCGCGACGGGCGTGCCGCCGGCCTCGGCGATGTCCGCCGAGAGCTGCATCGCGTAGCAGGACGAGTGCGCCGCGGCGATGAGCTCCTCGGGGCTCGTCGTCCCGCCGGCGTCGTCCGCCGCGCGCTTGGGGAAGGAGACGTCGTACGTGCCGACCTTCGAGCTGGTGAGCTCGACCTGGCCGCCGCCGTCCTGCAGCGTGCCGTTCCAGGCGGTCCGTGCGGTGCGCGTGGGCATGTCCACTCCTCGTACGTCGGTGGGCGGGCGCGGCCTGCGCCCACGTCCGACCCTAGGGGGCACGCCGTCAGCGTGCGCGCTCCAGGTGCGCCGCGACCACGTGCGGCGGGGCCCCGGCGGCCCGCAGCGCCCACGCGGCGCGTGCGTGCAGGGACCGCCGCTGGCCCTCGTCGAGAGCGGCGTACAGCGCGGTGCGCACGAGGTCGTGGCGGAACACGAGCCGGTCGCCGCGGGCGTGCACGACGCCTGCCGCCAGCCCGTGGCGCAGCGTGCGCCAGCACTCCGTGACCGGCTCGCCGGCGAGCGCGGCCAGGTCCCCGACGACGAACGACCCGCCGAGCACCGACGCCTGCGCGAGCATGGTCAGGACCTGCGGGCCGAGGTGCTGCACGTGCGCCCGCCCGACCTCGTCGAGCTCGTCGAGCCAGCCCGTGCCCACGGCCTCGACGACCCCGCCGCTGCGTTCGAGCACCCCGCACGCCTCAGCCGTGCGCATGACGTCGACGACGAGCCGCGGGTTGCCGCCGGTGGTCGCCAGGACGCCGCGCAGCGCCGGGCCGACCCGGGCGTTCAGCAGCCGTTGCGCGAGCTCGACGGTGGCCGCCGGCCCCAGCGGCCGCAGCTCGAGGTAGCGGGCGCCGGCACGCGTCCACCCGGCGACGACGACGTCGAGCTCCGCGCGGTGCGGCACGCCGCGCATCGTCATCACGGTCAGGGCCCGCGGGAGCGCACCCTCACCCGCGAGGGCCGCGAGCAGGTGCAGGGTGCAGGTGTCCGCGAGATGCACGTCCTCGAGCACCAGGACCCACGGCCCCTGCTCACCACGGCGACGCACGAGCGCTGCGAACAGCTCGTCGGCCCGGGCGAACCGCGCGGGTGCGTCGGCACGCTCGGGCGGCAGCACCTCGAGGAGCGCCGCGAGCTCGGCGACGACGGGGCCGGCGTCGTCGCGTCCGCGTGCGGGACCGAGGAGGGCGTCGGTGAGCAACGCGTAGGGCGCCGCCCCCGGCCCGACGGCCCGGCCCAGGCGGACCTCGACGCCGAGGAGCTCGGCGGTGCCCTGCAGCGCCTCGACGAGCCGCGTGCGTCCCACACCTGCCTCGCCCTCCAGCAGGACGGTCGCGCCGCCCCCCGTGGCGACGGACGAGAGGAGCTCGTCGAGGTCGTCGAGCTCCGCCCCGCGTCCGACGAGGGGGCGCGCCGGTGACGTCGGCTCGGTCATGCAGCCGATCGTATGACTCAGCCGACGTACTCCCAGTGCCACGGCTCCGGCTTGCTGCCGCCGGCCTGCGCCCAGCCGGGCAGCGTCCACTGGTACGCGGGGGCGTTCTCGCGCATCCACTGGTGCTGCGCGCTGCCGAAGGTCTGCACGCCGCCGGCGAGGTCGACCGCCACGCCCATGCCGTGGTTCGACGTGCCGGGTGTCGCGCAGAGCCTGCCCTTGGCGGCGCGGCACGCGACCTGGCCGCCGTACGAGCGGTAGGAGTCGGTGACCGCCAGCGGCGTCCCGAACCGTGCGGCGTACGCGGCACCGAGAGCCTCGAGCGCCTCGGCCGCGTCGCAGCGCAGCTGCGCACCGGCGGCGAACGACAGGCCGCACAGGGCCTCGGCGGGCACCTTGCCGTTCTGGTACCCCTGCAGGGACGCCTTCCACGCGGCGCGCCGGGCCGCCTGCTCGGCGGCGACGCGCTCGGCCTCGGCCGCGGCGGCCTGCTCGGCCACCTGCTGGGCCACCCGTGCCGCCTCCGCCTCGGCGCGCTTCTGCTCGGTCGTGGTGAGCACGACCTGCGCGGCCTCGCGGACGCGGTCGAGAGCCTCCCGCAGCGGCGCCGTCGCGGGATCGGTGACGTCGGGGAGCGTCGACCCGGTCAGCACGTCGGCGTCGGACGCCGCCTCGGCAGGCTCCTCCGGCGCGTCGGGGGCGGGCGTCTCGGGCTCGACGGTGGCCGCGTCGGGGGTGAGCGTGCTCGGCGTCTCGGCGTCATCAGTCGTGACGTCCGCGTCGGAGCGCTCGGCGTTGCGGGAGACGGAGCGCTCGCGGGGGACGACCGGCTCGACGTCGGCCTCCGCGATCGCCGCCTGGAGCTCGGCCGTGGCGGCGTCGAGCTCGGCGAGGGCGTCGTCCGGCACGGCGGCCTGCGTGGCCTCGGCCCGGACGCGCGAGACCTCGTCGACGGCGGCCATCGCGTCGTCGACCGCCTCGGCGCGCGACAGCGCCGCCAGGCCCGTCGGGGGGGCGTCGGCGGAGGCCCGCGCCAGGGTGCCCCCGGCGACGACGGATGTGGGGGCGCGCTCGTCCGCCTGGGCGGTCACGACGACGGCGCCCGTGCTCAGCACGAGCCCGAGCGCGACACCCCCCTGGGCGATGCGCCGGGGGACGCGGACGAGACTCAGGGCGCGGGGCATGGACGCCGACGCGGGGGCCGGGGCGGCGTGCCTGCCGCCCGAGCGCCGACGCAGACCGAACTTTCTGTCACTCACGCGAAACACGTTAAGTGTCTCGGACGGACGTCCAGACCACTTGAGGCCTCGAGCGCGCGAAGATGTTGTGCACATCCTGTTACCCAGCCGTCACACAATCGCGTCCCGAGTCGCCTACCCTTGGCCCGTGCCTGCAGACGACGTGCGGCCCGACCCGGTCGGCACCGTCCCCTCGACCCCCGCTCCCCCCACCGGCCTCGACGACCTCTACGACATCGCGCGGCTCGCGCGGCGCCTCGACGTCGAGCACGCCACGATCCGCGTCTGGCTCTCCCGCAAGGTGGCGTGGCTCCCGCAGCCCGACGGGCGGCTCAACGGTGGCGCCGTGTGGCGCGCGTCGACCCTCGAGGGCATCGAGGCCCGCCGGTTCCGGGGTCGACCCGGCCGCAAGCCGCGGTTCACGGCAGCGCCGGCCGCGGCGGACGTCCCACGGACGGGGTCGATCCCGATCGTCACCGCCCGCGTCATCGCCGAGCGCACCGGGGCCGCCGAGGCGACGCCACGCACGTCCGTCCCCACCCCGCCGCACGGCGTGGAGACGCTCGTCCCACGCTGACCACGGACCGCCCCACGGCCCCCGCCGCTGAACCGGGCGAAGCGTGCGAGGCGGATTTTGTGGAGATGACGTGACGAATCGGCTACTGGTCAGTAGCGTGCACCCCGTGCCCGGGCTGTGACAGCAGCCACACCCGGGTATGACGTCCCGGGGGTCCGCCGTCGTGACGCCTGCCCGCACCACTTCGTCCGACCCCCGGGATGAGACCGCATGCCACGTCGTCCGATCTCCGCGCTGACAGCCGTTTCCGTCGTCCTCGCCGGTGCCCTGCTGGGCGCACCCGCAGCCACGGCGGCGCCACCACCCGACGACCTGTCCGGCCTCGCCGTCGCGGGTGACGTCACGATCGACCGGGTCGAGGGCGTCGGCGACGCGCTCGCCGAGGCCGACGGGCACGTCACCGCCTTCGTCGAGCTGACCACCCCGTCCGGCGTCGAGGTCGCCGCCGACGGCGGGAGCCCCGCGCAGGTGCGCGCAGCGGCCGCCGTCACCCAGGCCACGGCCGAGGACGTCGTCCCGGCCGAGGCGTCGCCGAGCACCGTGCAGGCCGCGACCAGCGAGCCGCAGCGGCTCGCGACGACGACCAACCTCGTGTCCGGTGCCCTCGTGCTCGGAGACGCCGCGCAGGTGCGCGCGCTCGCCGACGACCCCGACGTGCGCTCCGTGCGCCTGGTCGCCGAGCGCACCCTCGACAACGCCGCGCAGGTCGAGTTCACGAAGGCCCTCGCGACGTGGCAGAGCACCGGGGTCCTGGGGACCGACGTCACCGTCGGCATCATCGACACCGGCATCGACTACACGCACGCCGACTTCGGCGGCCCCGGCACGGTCGAGGCGTACGAGGCCGCGTACGGCGCGGACGGCACCGGCCCGGTCCCGGCCGACGCGTTCGACCCCACCAAGTACCT
Source organism: Cellulomonas xiejunii (assembly GCF_024508315.1). Classification (NCBI taxonomy): domain Bacteria; kingdom Bacillati; phylum Actinomycetota; class Actinomycetes; order Micrococcales; family Cellulomonadaceae; genus Cellulomonas; species Cellulomonas xiejunii. Next base: position 674,147 of record NZ_CP101987.1, on the reverse strand, counting down.
CGGCGGCTACGACTTCGCCGGGCGGGACTACGACGCGGGCGGCGAGGCCGCGCAGCGCGTCCCCGCGCCCGACCAGAACCCCATCGACGTGCACGGGCACGGCACGCACGTCGCCGGCACCGCGGCCGGGTACGGCATCACCCCGGACGGCGAGACCTTCGACGGCGACTACACCGCGCTCGCGTCCGTGCTCGACTGGCCCGTCGGGCCCGGTACGGCCCCCGAGGCCGGGCTGTACGCCCTCAAGGTCTTCGGTGACGTCGCCGGCTCGACCGACCTCACGTCGCTCGCGCTGGACTGGGCGGCCGACCCGAACGGCGACGGCGCGTACGACGACCGGATCGACGTGCTCAACCTCTCCCTCGGGGCGGCCGGCGCACCCGCCGACGACCCCGAGTCGGCGCAGGTGGCCGAGCTCACCGCGCTCGGCACGACCGTCGTGCTGTCCGCCGGCAACGAGGGCGACGTCGAGGACATCGGCGGTTCGCCCGGCAACGGCGCCGCAGGCCTGACGGTCGCGTGGTCGGTCGGCAAGGACCTGGCGTTCGACGCGATGGAGGTCGTCGAGGCGTCCGACACCGGCCTCGTCGGGCAGCACGCCGGTCAGAACTCCGTCAGCTACGCCGGCGAGGACGTCACGGCCCCGGTCGCGTACGTCGGTGCGCGGTTCGACGGGTGCACCGCGTTCACGGCCGAGCAGGCCGCAGCCGTCGCCGGCAAGATCGCCTACCTGTGGTGGGACGACGACGACGCGACCCGCGCGTGCGGCTCGGGCCTGCGCTTCAACAACGCGACGGCCGCCGGTGCGGTCGGCGTGCTCCTGCCGACCGAGCTCCCGGTCTTCGCCGCCGGCATCGCCGGCAACACGGCCATCCCGGGCTTCCAGATGACGGCGGCCACCACCGACGCGCTGCTGCCCGAGATCGAGGCCGGCACGCTCGTCGCGCGCATCGACCCCGGGCTGGCCCTCAGCACGCGGCAGGACGTCGCGGCGGACACGCTCAGCCCGTCGTCGTCCCGTGGCGCGCACGGCTCCCTCGGCTGGGGCAAGCCCGACGTGGCGGCACCGGGACAGCAGATCGTGTCCGCGAACGTCGGCACGGGTACCGGAGCCTCGTCGAGCAACGGCACCTCCATGGCGTCGCCGCACGTCGCCGGCATCGCCGCCCTCGTCCGCGAGGCGCACCCGGGCTGGACGGCCGCGCAGATCAAGGCCGCCATCATCAACACCGCGACGCACGACGTCGCCACCGAGCCCGGTGGTGACCTGTTCTACGGACCGGCACGCGTCGGCTCGGGGCGGGTCGACGCGCTCGCAGCGGTCACCAACGAGACGCTGCTCTACAACGCCGAGCAGCCGCAGCAGACGTCCGTGAGCTTCGGCGTCGTGCCGCTCGCCGACAAGCCCGTGACGATCCGCAAGGCCGTCACCGTGCAGAACCTCGGCTCGACCGCCCGCACCTACAGCACGCAGGTCACGTCGAGCACGACGTCCGGCGACGCGACCATCACGGCGGCGCCCGCGAGCCTGCGGGTGCCCGCGGGCGGTACCGGCATCGTCACGCTGACGTTCACGGCCGACCCGGCCACCGTCGCCCGTGACATCGACCCGACGCAGCAGGAGGAGCAGATCTCCGGCACGCTGCGCGAGTACGTGTCCCAGGTGTCCGGCCGGCTCGTCCTCACGTCGGGCGACACCCAGTGGCGCCTGCCGGTGCAGGGCACGCCCCGGCCCACGACCGACATCGAGGCCGCGGACGTCACGTTCCCCGACCCGGCCGCCGGCACCGCCGAGCTCGTCTTCAGCGGGCGCGACACCCCGGCCTCCGGCTGGTACGGCCTGGCCAGCCCGCTGGTGCACGGCGCGGACTCCCCGCGCCTGGAGGCGTTGCCGGCGAACGCCCAGACGTCGCGCTCGACGATCGCGGCCGGTGACATCCGGCACGCCGGGTGGGCGTCGACCGCGCCCGCGGTCGCCGCGGCCGGCGGCGACCCCGCCGTCGACGGCTACCTCGGGGTCGGCATCGCGACCGACGCCGACTGGGCGGTCCTCGGGCACGCGCTGACGCCATGGGTCCTGCTCGACACCGACGGCGACGGCGAGACCGACGTCGTCTCGATCGCGAGCAAGCTCGTCGACACCGACTACTCGGTCGTGGAGACCTACGACTGGGAGACGGGCGACCTGATCACCGGGCCCGAGCTGCTCTACCCCTACGCGGGCGAGATCGAGATGGGCGCGTTCGACAACAGCACGGTCGTCGTCCCCGTCCCGCTCTCGGCGCTGGGCATCGAGCCGGGCACCACGGTGGGCGTCACCGCGCAGATGCGCAGCACGTACGCGTTCCCGGCCGACGGCATCGTGGACGAGGTCGAGTTCACGGTCGACCCCTACAACCCGCCGCTGTGGTTCGAGCAGAACCTCAACGCCGACTTCGTGTCGCAGGCGTTCGACGGTGCCACCGTCGAGGTGCACGGCGGCCCGGGCGCCGCGGACGCGGACATCCTCGTGCTGCACCACCTCAACGCCACGGGCGACCGCGCCCAGGTCGTCGGGGTGGACGTGCCCGAGGCCATCGGGACGACCACGACGCTCGACGTCGAGTCGGCCGGGACCGCCGGCGAGGAGACGCTGCTCCAGATGTCGGTCACGCCGGCGGAGGCCACCGGGACGTTCACGCTGTTCGACGGCGACACGGAGCTCGGCACCACCGAGGTCGTCGACGGCGCGGGCGTCTGGAGCACCACGACGCTGGGTGCCGGCACGCACCGGCTCCGCGCGCAGTACACGCCGGACACCCCGCGGTACGCACCGTCGACGTCCGACGTGGTCGAGACGGTGATCGCGGCGTCGACGTCGACCACGACGCTGCGCGTCACACCGGCAGTCGTCCGGTACGGGCAGCCGGCGACGGCGACCGTCACGGTGAAGGGGAAGAGCTGGGCGCCCTCGGGGACCGTGACGATCCGCGAGCGCGGCAAGGTGCTCGCGACCGCCGAGGTGACGGTCGACGGGCTCACGGGCACCGCGTCCGTCGAGCTGCCGCGCACCCTGGCGACCGGCACCCGTCGGCTCGTGGCGGTGTTCGAGGGCACCACCGACGTCGCACGGTCGGAGGGCACCGCTCAGGTGCGGGTCGTCCCGGGTCAGTCGCAGGTGACGCTCGAGACCCCGACGTGGACCGTGCCGCGGGGCAGCACGCCCACCGTCACCGTCCGCGTGGGCGGCGGCGAGGGCGCACCGGCAGCCACCGGTCGCGTCACCGTGCTGCTCGGCCTGCGGCCCGTGGGCACCTTCCGGTTGGTCGACGGCGCGGCCACCGTGAAGCTGCCGGCCATCCGGACGTCGGGCGTCGTCACGGCGCTCTACGCGGGTGACGGCGGGTACCTGCCGACCGGGACGGCGCACGTCATCCGCATCGGCTGACGTCACCCGTCCCGCGTCGAGCGGGCGTCGCCCGGAGGTCCGTCCGGGCGACGCCCGCTCCGACATGTCAAGGACACGTGCCCGAGCGCCGATGGTGCCGCATGGGACTGGACCGACGGACGCCGCAAGGGAGCGGATCCGTGCTGCCCACACCCCACGGACCGACCGACGGGCCGGTGCCCGCGGAGGCGCAGGACGACGCCGTGGCCGAGGGCAGCACGCCGGACGAGGTGGCGCTCCTGCGCGTCGTCGAGCACCTCGCGGACGTGCCGGACGGCGACCTGGAGCCGGGCGAGCCCGAGCAGGAGGGCGACGCGGACGACGCGGACCAGGACGACGCGGACGAGGACGAGCCGGCCACGGACGACGAGGACGAGGACGAGCCGGCGCAGGACGAGCCGGCCACGGACGACGCGGCAGCGAGCGAGCCAGCCCTGGACGAGCCGGCCACGGACGAGCCGGCAGCGGATGACACCGACGAGCCGGACGCCGACGCAGCCCTCGACGAGGACGCCGACGACGAGGTCACCGACGACGACGCCCCCGACGACGACGCCCCCGAGGTCACCGACGACACCCGGCCGCCGTCCGAGGACGCCGACGCCCGGGACGCGACGGCCGCGATCCCCACCACACCGCCCGCCGCGCCACCCGCGTACGAGCCCGGTCCCGTCGCGGCTGCCCTCTCGGACACCCGCCACCGCATCGACGAGCTCAACCCCGCCGAGCGCCTCTTCCTGGGTCAGCAGCGGGCCCTGGTCACCGGGCTGTGCCCCGGCCCCTGCGACGCAGCGGCCGTCAGCGCGCTCTTCGACCGCGTCCACGCGCAGTGGACGCAGGCGGACGACCGGCCCGACGTGCGCCCCCTGGCGGACGTCTTCGGCGTCGCCCTCGGCGATCTCGTGTGCGCGGAGGTCGACGACCTCGGCTGGGCCACGTGCTCCGACCGCTACGGCACCGAGATCGTCCTCGCCCGGGAGGACCCGGAGGTCCTGGTGTACCCGATCGCGGCCGTCGCCCAGGCATGGGACGACGCCACCCCCGGGTGGTTCCTCCGGCACCTCGAGACGGTCGTCCACGGCATCGCGCGGGGACCCGGCGCGGCCGACGACTGACGCCCTGCGACCCACGGGCCCCGGCCGCCTCACCGTCCCCCCGGAGGCAGCCGGGGCCCGTGCACGTCGGCGGGACGTGGCGCGGACGCCGCGCGTCGGCTCACCCCGGACCCGGAACGTGCCGATACTGGTCCCGTGACGACGTTCGACGACACCGGCATGTTCGACCTGGACGAGCAGTTCCCGGGCGAGCCGGCCCCTCCGCGTCGCGGGCGGGGGGCCGTCGTGCTCGTCGTCGCCGCGGCCCTGGTCGTCGCGGGCGTGGTGTGGCTGCTCGCGGTCCGCGACTCCGAGGGGGCAGCGGCCGACCAGATGACCGTCGATCTCCTGACGCGTCAGGGGGAGCCGACCGACGAGGTGGCCGAGTCGGTCGTCGACGAGACGGGCATCGACCCGACGAGCGCGCGCTTCGCGGTGCGTACCGAGGCCGGCCAGCACTTCGCGGCGCTGCGGTGGGACGGCGACCTGTGCCTCGTCGCCGTGCCCGACGGTGACGTCCCCCGGGTCGCGTGCGTCGCGCCCTCGACGAAGGCGGTCGTCACGCTGTCCGGCGCGGACGGCGCCCGCGTCCGTCTGGGCGCGGACGAGGCCCCCGCACCCGACACGGACGACGGCTGGCGCGCCGCGGGGTCGAACGTGTGGGTGCTCGACGCGCCTGCCGCCGGCTGAGCGGCCTGCGGGTCAGCCTCACCCGTCGGCGGCGTCGGTGAGCACGTCGACGATCCGCCGGACGCTCGAGGACAGGCCCCAGCGCTCCGCCAGGGCGACGAGCGCGTCGGGGTCCGCCGGCACGGTGGGCAGCCGGTCGTCCACGTCCGTGACCGGGGCGTCGGGCGCGACGGTGACGACCCGGGGCGCGACCGCCAGGTAGTCGGCCGCCTCGGTCAGGCGGGTGCGCTGCGTGGCGGTCAGTCCCTTGTCACCCGCGTCGCGCGCCGCCAGGACGCCCTCGAGCGAGCCGTACCGTCGCAGCAGTGCCGCCGCGGTCTTCTCCCCGATGCCCGGCACGCCGGGCAGGCCGTCGCTCGGGTCCCCGCGCAGGACCGCCATGTCGGCGTACGCGCGCCCGGTGGGTACCGCGTAGCGCTCCACGAGGACGCCCTGGTCGACGACCAGCATCTCCTTCACCCCCTTGACGGGGTACAGGACGCGCACCGGCACGTCGTCGTCGACCAGCTGGAACAGGTCCCGGTCGCCGGTCACGACGTCGACGGCAGCGCGCGTACCCGCCGGACGCGCAGCCTCCCGCGCGACCAGCGTGCCGATGACGTCGTCCGCCTCGTACCCCGGCGCTCCCACGCGCGCGATGCCGAGGGCGGCGAGCACCTCGACGATGACCGGCACCTGCGCGCTCAGCGCGTCGGGGACCTCCTCCTCGCCTGTCGTGCCGGGGACCTCACGCGCGACCCGGTGAGCCTTGTACGACGGCACGGCCTCGACGCGGAACGCAGGACGCCAGTCCTCGTCCCAGCACGCGACGAGGCGCGTGGGGTGCCGGTCGGCGACGAGCCGGGCGATCATCTCGAGCAGCCCGCGCACCGCGTTGACGGGTGTGCCGTCGGGCGCGCGCACGGACTCCGGCACCCCGAAGAACGCCCGGAAGTACAGGGACGCGGAGTCGAGCAGCAGCAGACGCCCGGCGGGGCCGGCGGTGGCGGTCATGGGGGCACGCTACCGACATCCGCCCACACGGGTCCCGCAGGTGCGTCCGTGACGTGCGAAGCCGGGTGGCGCCCTCCAGCACCACCCGGCCACGCCTGTGCGCGAGCCCCTGCGACTCGCTGTCCTGTGCAACCCGGACGTCAGGCCGGGTCGAGGTCGAGCTGGTCCTCCACCACGGCGATCACGCTCCACGTGCCGCCGTCCGCGTCCGTGAGCTCCCACGCCGGCACGAGCAGGGTGGCGCCCGTGGGCGTCGTCAGCAGCGTGACGCCGAGACGCGCGCCCGTGATCGTGACGTCCTGCACGGGCCACGCGACCGGGTCCCCGGGTGCCGGGACGGGCGGCACCGTCGGCTCGTCGACTGGCTGCTCCTCCATCGTCACGGCGTCGTCGGCGGCGGCGCCGGCGGCCCTCGCCAGCGGCATCATGCCGCCGTACGACGCCCCGAACCGCGGGTCGTTGAGCCGCTCGACCGCCTCGTCCGCGCTGATGTGGTCGTACGTGCCGAGCTCGACGAGGGTCGCGAGGGGGCCCGACACGGACTGCACCCCGGTGCCCGCAAGCTGCACGGACCAGCCGAGGCCGGTCTGCGTGCCGTCGACCACTTGGGCGCCCGTGACGCTCACGAGCCCCGGCACCCCGGTGTCGTCGGCGACCGTGAGCTCGTACCCCGCGGTGTCGACGCCCAGGCGACCCATCAGGTCGCGCGCCTTCGCGACGGCGGCGTCCCCCGTGGGGGTGGAGGACGGGTCGCAGACGCTGGGATCCGCAGGTGCAGGCTCCCCGGGCGCGTCGGGGGCGGGCACCGGCTCCACGGCGACGTCCGGCTCGATCGTGCCCTGGTCGGCCGCCCCCGTGCCGCTCGTGCACACCGACGGGTCCCACGCCCGGTCGTAGAACCACATGCTCGCCTGCCCGTCGACGCCGACCTGCACGGTGGCGGACAGGCCGTCGTTGGTCCCGACGACCCACTGACCCCACTCCTGGCGCGGCTCACCGGGCACGCCGAGCACCTCGGCGACACGCGCCGCCGTCCCGGCCGTCGCCGCGGACGTCGCGTCGAACGCCCACGCCCGGCCGGAGCCGGCCGCCCCGTCGAGCCCGCTGCCGCTGAACACCGTGCGGCCACCGAACCACCCCGGTGCCACCATGCTGCGCGAGTCGGCCGCCGCCATCTCCTGCCCGGCACCGGGACCCGTGCCGTCCGCACCCTGCAGGGCGATGGGCGGCGCGGCCGGGTCCTGGGTACCCGAGGCGCCGACGGCGTAACCACCGCCGCCGACGAGCGCGACCCCGGCCGCGACCGCGGCGACCTGGAGCCACCGTGCGGCCGGTCGGCGCCGCGCTCGCGCCGCGGCGAGCTCGTCGTCGACCGGCTCGGCCACCGGCGTGCCCGCCGCGAGAGGTGCGCCCGTCGCGTCGGCGAGCCGCGCGCGCAGCCGGGCGCCGTCGGGGACGGCACCGGCAGCCGGGTCGGCGGCACGCACGCGGGCCACGGCAGCGTCGCTCGCCGCGTCGTCGGTCGTGCGCCCGTCGGTCGTGCGCCCGTCGGTCGTGCGCCCGTCGGTCGTGCGCCCGTCGGTCGTGCCGTCGACGGGCGTGCCGTCGTGGGGGTCGCGCGTCTCGTCCATGAGGTCCTCCTGGGGGCGTTCGGGCCCGATCTGTCTCTGCCCCCTCTGTGTGCCGAGCGGGCCGCGTCTTGCAGCTGGCCGCGACGCCGCACCGCGGGACACGCGTGACGGGTGCGTCAGGGGGTGACGCCCACCTCGTCGAACGCCGCGCGCAGCCGCGACCGTGCGCGGGACAGCGCCGCGTCCGCACCTCCCCGTCCGACACCGAGCGCCGCCGCGAGCGCGTCGCCCGCCAGGCCCTCCCACGCGTGCAGCAGCAGGACCTCCCGGTCGCGGGCCGACATCCCGGCCAGCACGGTCCGCACCGTGTCGTCGCGGACCGCCCGCAGCGCCGGGTCGTCGCCGTCGACCCGCTCCGGCACCTCCGCGACCAGCACGGGTCGGCTCTTGCGGCGGTGGTTCGCCACGACGTAGGCCGCGGTCCGGTACAGCCACGGCAGCTCGGCGCCCTCCGGGACGTCCCCGCGGCGGCGCCACGCGACGGTCAGGACGTCGGCCGTGAGGTCCTCGACGTCCGACGGTCCGACCCGGCGTACGACGTACCGGTGCACCGCGGTCGCGTGGTCGTCCACGAGACGCTCGAACCACACCGCGTCGCGCGGCCCGGCGGGCGGACCGGCAGGTGGACCGTCGCCGACCGGCCCGTCCTCGGGTACGCCCGCGGCTGCTCGGTCGTCGGTGTCGTGCTCAGGGTGCGCGGGCACTGCGGCTCCCGGGTCGGCGGACGGACGGGCAGGCAGAGCGGTGCGGGCACCGCCCTCATCCCCTGGTGTCGCGGGCATGGCGAATCTTGCACGCCCCCGCGCACCGGTTCGTCCTGCACGTCAGTGCATCGTCACCGCGTTCTCACCGCGCCGTCGCGACGCCGCGCCGTCAGGCCCTCAGAGCCCGTCCGCGACGATCGCGGTGGCGCGCAACCACGCGTCACGCGTCGCCGGCCGCAGCTGCGCGTGGTCGATCGGGCCGCCCGTCACGAGCGCCTTGTCGTGCGGCACCTCGACGACGGCTCGCGTCAGCGCACCGAAGTGCGAGCGCAGCCGGTGCCGCAGGTCCTTGTCGACCTTCGGCTCGGGGAAGGACAGGATCGTGACGGCCTGCCGCACCAGCTCGTCCTGGCCGGTGGCCCGCAGCGCGTCGAGCGCCCACGCCGCCGACTGGGCGGTGTCCTCGCGCAGCGTCGAGACGACCACGAGCTGGTCGGCCGACTGCACCGCGGCCTGCCAGTTCGAGGCACGCATGTTGTTGCCCGTGTCGACGACGAGCACCCGGTAGAACTGCGTGAGCACGTCGTGCAGCGCGCGGTACGACGCCGCGTCGACGCTCTCGATCGACGCCGCGTTCTCGTCGGACGCGAGCACGTCGAACTGCTCGTCCTGCTGCGTGCGGACGTAGGAGTCCAGGTCGCCGATGCGCAGCGTGCCGCGCTGCGTGAGGTCCGGCAGCGCGTGCAGCAGGTCGACGGCGGTGCGCTGGTGGTCGGCGTGCGAGGAGCGCCAGCCGAGCGTCCCGCGCGTCTCGTTGTTGTCCCAGGCGAGCGTGTAGCCCCCGCGCGCCAGGCCGAAGGTCGAGGCCAGCAGCATCGTCGCGGTCGTCTTGTGGGCACCACCCTTGGGGTTGACCACGACGACCGTGCGCGGACCGTCGAACGTGCGGCGGATCGCGCCCACCTGGGAGCGGCGCGCGCGCTCGGCGGCACCGGGCTGCGGCTTGACCGCGCCGAGCGTCAGGCGACGCACGGTGCGCTGCCAACCGTGCTCCGCGGGGCCCTCGTGGGCGGGGTGGCGGGCCGCCAGCAGGTCGTCGAGCGTCGGCAACGAGCCGGTGTCGGCACGACGCTCGGCCCGGGTCTCGCCCCGCGCCGCGCCGCGGGACTCGGCCGTGGGCGCCGCGGCGACGGGCTCGGGCGCGACGGGCTGCTCCCCCGACGGCACCGGGTCCGCGTCCACGTGCGACGGAACCGCGGGCGGCGCGCCGTGAGGAACCGCGGGCGTGGCGCCGGTGGGAACCGCGGGCGTCGCGCCGGTGGGGACCGCGGGCGTCGCGCCGGTAGGCACGACGGGCGTCGGGGCGGAGAGCGGGTCGGGCTGCGACCACGCCGGGTCGACGACCGGCACGGGCGCGCTCAACGCCGCCAGGTCGGTCTCGTCGGCCTCGTCGACACGACCGTCGGGGTGGATGAGCAGCGCCCACAGACCGTCGGGGTCACGCACCTCGACCGGCAGCGGGCGTCCGGCCTCCGCCGCGAGGGCGGCGATCCGACCCGTGATAGCCGCACCCGCCTCCGCGAGGTCGGCCATCGCGATGCTCTCGCGGACCCCGTCGACGCTGATCTCGCCGGTTCCGTCCTCGCGGACCTCGGCGGAGATCTGCGGCAGGTGGACCGGCCGGTCCGGCCCCTGCGGCGCGGCAGCGACCGCTCCGGTCGTCGGTGCGGTCGACCCGACCGCCGTCGCCTCGACCGCACCGGTCGAGGTACTCGGCTCCATCGCCACGTTGCCGCTCTTGCGCGTCATCTCTGCTCCCTACGTCCTGCCCGGCACGCGACCACCGTCACCGGCACCCCGCAGGCGCGAGCACGCCACATCCCGGACGAACGTATCGCCAGTCCAGCATGCGCGCACAACGGACGTGAGCGGCGGCGTGCCGCAAGCACCTGCAGCTCAGCCCCCAAAGGCCGTCACTCGTCGGTGTCGACCTCGAACCACACGGTCGTGCCGGCGTCCGGCGACTGCGCCGAGCCCCACGCGGTCGACAGCGCGTCGACGAGCGCCATGCCGCGTCCGCTGGCCGCGGTCGGCTCAGGGTGGCGCACCTGCGGGACACCGCCACCGCGGTCGGTGACGGCGACGCGGACGACGGGCCCGTCCACGCGCACCGCCACCCGGACCGGCTCCCCGGCCGGGCCGTGCACGACGGCGTTGGACACCAGCTCACCCGCGAGCAGCTCGATGACCTGGTTGGACGTGCCTCCGACGCCCGCGTCGGCGACCGCGCGCATCACCCAGTGCCGCGCCTGGCGAGGTGCACTGCGCTCGGCGGTCAGGACCACCTCGTCGTCGAGCAGGGGCGGGGGTGTGCCACGGCGGCTGCGAAGGTCACGGACTTCTCCCACGGTCACCAGGGTGCCTGACGCGCGCCGGTCCTGCCGACCGGACCACGACCCGGACACCCGACCTGGACGCGCCACCTGCGACACCTAGGGGGTGCGGACCGGCGGGATCCAGCCCTGGGGCGGCATGCAGATCCACAGGATCGCGTAGATGACGAACGGGCTCCCCGGCAGGACGAGCAGCAGGAGCAGCACGAGGCGCACGATCCAGGTGTCGATCCCGAGCCTCGCCGCCACGCCCGCGCACACCCCGGCCAGCCAGCGCCCGGTCTGCGGCCGTGACAGCCCTGCACGTGCGAACGTCTCGCGTACCGAGTCCATCCGTCCTCCTTGCTCGTCGTTGGGACGATTGTGGCCGTCGGCCGACGCACCCGCCTCCGGGGTGGCCCCCCATCCGTCCCTGATCCGACCCCGAGGTCCGCACGTGGTCTGCTCGCCCGCGCTCCCGGGGCGACGACGGCGGGAAGCGGGTGTCGGCGCTCGGCCCTACGGTGTGAGCCATGGCACAGACCCCCGCGGTGGAGCTGGACGTGCGCGGCCGGACCGTGCGCGTCAGCAGCCCGGACCGCGTCGTGTTCCCGGAGCGCGGGCTGACCAAGCTCGACGTGGTGCGGTACTTCCTCGACGTCGGTGACGGCATCCTCGGTGCGCTGCTGCACCGGCCGACCACCCTCGAGCGCTGGCCGAAGGGCGTGTTCGAGGGCGCGCGGATGGCGACGCGGCAGGACTCGTCGGGGGACGCGTTCTACCAGAAGCGCGTGCCGCAGGGCGCCCCGGGGTACGTGGAGACGTCGAGGATCGCGTTCCCGTCGGGGCGGACGGCCGACGAGGTCGCCCCGACCGAGGTCGCGGTGGTCGTGTGGGCGGCGAACCTGGGCACGCTGACGTTCCACCCGTGGCCCGTGGTCCGCGACGACGTCGAGAACCCCGACCAGGTGCGCATCGACCTCGACCCGCAGCCCGGTACCGACTTCGCCGACGCCGCCCGCGTCGCCCCGCACGTGCGCGAGCTGCTCGCCGAGCACGGCCTGGACGGCTTCCCCAAGACGTCGGGCGGGCGCGGCCTGCACGTCTTCGTCCCGATCGTGCCGGAGTGGTCGTTCACCGACGCCCGCCGGGCCACCATCGCGTTCGGCCGCGAGCTGGAGCGGCGGCTGCCCGACGACGTCACGATGAAGTGGTGGAAGGAGGAGCGCGGGTCGAAGATCTTCGTCGACTACAACCAGATGGCCCGGGACCGCACCATCGCGTCGGCGTACTCCATCCGCTCCAACCCGCGCGCGACCGTGTCCGCACCGCTGACCTGGGACGAGGTGCCGGACGTGCATCCCGACGACTTCGACGTCCTGACGATGCCCGAGCGTTTCGCCACGGTCGGTGACCTCTACGCGCCGCTCGTCGCCCACACCACGCCCCGCTACCGGATCGACTCGCTCCTGGAGCTCGCCGAGCGCCAGGAACGCGACGAGGGCCACGGCGACCTGCCGTACCCGCCGGAGTACCCGAAGATGCCCGGTGAGCCCAAGCGGGTGCAGCCGAGCAAGGACCGCGACCGCCCGCGCTGAGGCGCCCGGGCGCCGCGGCGGCGGAACGGAGGTACGCCCCCGACTCCCGGACATCACACCGCGGAGGGCTCAAGACGCGGGTCGTCCGCGCCGATGAGCCAGGAATGGACAGTCTCTCGCCCGCGCTCGCGGCGAGGTCCGCCGTACCCGCAGCCGCCCCCGCGTTCGCGCGTCCGCTGACACCCGGTGAGTCCGCTCACCTCGACCGGTTGCGGGAGTGGCTGCGCGGGGACGGCACCGACGCGAGCGTCGCCGCCGCCCTCGACGCCCGGTGGGAGCGCCTCCTCGAGACGCACCCCCCGGAGGTCCCCGCACCCGCCGGCGTGGCCGCCGCGATCGGCATCGCCGTCGGCGACCTGCTCGTCGCCTCCGTCGCCGACGCGGTCTGGCAGATGTGCCCCGGACCCGACGGCGCGACCCCCGGCGTGCTGCTGGTCGACCGCCCGCACATGCCGGTCCTGCCGGTGCTCGACGCGCACGCGCGCTGGCGCGTGCGCTCGTCGGCATGGGTCGTCGACTACGTGCAGCGGGCCGCCGCGCACCTGCTGCAGGGCCGGCCGGCCGTGCCGACGCCCCACCGGTCCCCCGACGCGGTCGCCGTCCCCGCGGTGGCGCTCCCGGAGCGGACGGCCGAGCCGACGCACGCGGCAGCCTCGTCGTCCGAGCCCGCAGCCTGGACCCCCAGGTTCGTCGGGGACCCCGCACCCGCACCCGAGCCCGAGCCCGAGCCCGAGCCCGAGCCCGCAGCCTGGACCCCCACCTTCGTCGAGGAGCCCACACCCGAAGCCGCAGCCTGGGCACCGACCTTCGTCGAGGACACCGCACCCGAGCCCGAGCCCGCAGCCTGGACCCCCACGCTCGTCGAGGACACCGCACCCGAGCCCGCAGCCGAGCCCGCAGCCTGGACCCCCACCCTCGTCGAGGAGACGGCGGGCATCGCTGCCACCCCGGAGCCGTACGCCGCCCCGTGGGAGCCGACACCGGAGACGACGGCGTTCCCCACGCCGGGACGTGGCATGCCGGTGACCACGCAGGAGCCGTTGACCCCCGAGGACCTGCCGCACCGCCCCTCGGAGCGGGTGCAGGACCTCGCGCTGCGCGCGCTGGAGCTCGCGCTGGACCGCGCCGTGAGCGACGCCGCCGGCTGCGCACCGTTCGTGCTGGTGCGTGAGCAGCACGACGTCGAGGTGCTCGAGTTCCCGAACACCGACGCGGGCGTCGCCCAGGCGCGTGACGCTGCGCGGGCTGGTGGGTACACCGCAGCCGCGGTCGCGTGGACCAGCCCTGCCGACGCCTCCCGCCCGTACCCGCGGGTCGTGGTCGACGCGTCCTCCGCCGGGCGTCCCGGCATCCGCGTCGCGCACTCGTTCCTGCACGACGAGCGGGGCGGTCACGAGGTCGGTGGGCCGCAGGTCGTGGGTCAGTCCGCACCCGTCCTGTAGGCGGTGCCGGCGGCACGTCTGCACGCGGTGGCCGAGGCGTTCGCCGAGCTGCGGATCGCCGAGGCGCTCGCGTACGTCGGCGGCTGACGGGCGCCCGCGCCGTCAGGACGTCGGTCCGTCAGCGCGCGTCCTGGATGCCGCGCTCGACCCTCTGCTTGCCGTTGCGCACCTCGGCGCCGGCCATGATCGCGACGATGCGGACGTCGAGCACGGGTCCCCCGCCCACGGGCAGCTCGGCCTTGTTCTCCCAGCCGCCGAGCAGCGGCAGGCCCGTGGTGCGGACCTCCCACGTGCGCGGCACCTTGATGTCGACGCCGCCCCAGAACGTGAAGACGTCGATGCGGGCCGACCCCTGGATGTCGGCATCGCGCAGGTCGAGCTCGATGCCGCCCATGATCGCGGTGAGGCTCGCGGAACGGAACTGCTGCGTGCGGGTGCGCCGCTCCGTGCCCCACCAGAACGCGATCGCCGTGACGTGGTCCTCCCGCTCGTTGCGCGCGGCAGCCCCGAAGGTGATGCCGAGCCCGATGAGGATGACCGCGACCGGCCACAGGTATTCCCACAGGCTCACGTCGAGCACGTCGAGCCGGTCGAGCAGCAGCACGACACCGGAGGCCGTGATCACCGCGGGCCCGAACCACGCACGCGGCACCAGCAGCAGCGACGTCACGCCTACGAGCACGACGAGCAGCGGCCACAAGGTGGCGGCGACGGTCCCCAGGTCGACCTCGACGACGCCGGTGCGCTCGAGCAGCAGGACCACCCCGGCGAGAACGACGAGCACCCCCACCAGCACCTGACCGTACGAGCGCCGAGACTCCATGCGATCAACCTAGCGGGGTACCCGACGGGTCCTCAGCAGGCGCACGGGCCGGCTACGACACCGTCGCCGTGGCGGGGTGGTCGAGGCAGGACGTCACCGTCCGTACGCACTGCGGGCACGGCTCGCAGTCCTCGCTGCCCTCGACCTTGTCGAACCAGGCGAGGTTCCGCCCTGCCGGGCAGTCGTCGTCCTCGTGGTAGACGTGCGCCGCGGTGCTGCGCGCGGAGTGGTACGGACGAACCCGCATGTCGGCCTCCTTGCCGAGACGCCATGCCCCGCCATTGGGGCCGTCATCGCAGGTTAGGAGTACCGCGGGGCCCGGACCAGGGACCTCGGTCCGTGGACGTCGGTGCGGGTGAGGCCTCGTCGGGCGACCTCGCGGGCGTCGGCGAGGTCGCCGGGGTGGGATCGGCGTCGTCGCACGCGGAACGCACCTGCCACGGGGACATGACGAAGGCCCCGCACCCGCGTTTCCGCTGGTGACGGGGCCTTCGTGGACGAGCCGCCTTGGGGAATCGAACCCCAGACCTTCTCATTACGAGTGAGACGCTCTGCCGACTGAGCTAAGGCGGCATCACCGTCGGGGCGCGGAGAACCGCGGTCGATCAGCGAGCGCGCCCACTGTACCCGGCGCGCGCCCCGAGTCCAAAGTCAGCAGGTCGTGCCGTCGGCCGGGGGCTCGCCGGTCAGCAGGTACGTGTCCACCGCGTCCTTCACGCACCGGTTGGAGCGGCCGTACGCGGTGTGCCCCTCGCCCTCGTAGGTGAGCAGCACCGCGGACGAGAGCAGCTCCGAGAGCGACTGCGCCCACGCGTACGGCGTCGCCGGGTCGTTGGTGGTGCCGACGACGAGTATCGGCGCGGCGCCCTCCGCGGCGTAGGACTCCAGCGAGCCGACGGCCGGCACCGGCCACTGCGCGCACGACGCACCGCCGTAGGAGAAGAACTGCCCGACCGTCGGGGCGACGGCCGTCACCTCGGCGGCGTCCGCGCGCATGTCGTCGGGGTCTGCCGACGGCCGGTCGTCGAGGCACAGGATCGCGGAGAACGCCTCGTTCTGGTTCGACGCGTACGTGCCGTCCGCCGCACGCCCGTAGTAGCTGTCGGCGAGCTGCAGCAGCACCGAGCCGTCGCCGGCGTCGATCGCCTTGGTCAGCGCCTGCGTGAGCAGGGGCCAGCTCGACTGCGCGTACAGCGCCGCCGCCACACCGCTGAACGCGAGCGACGACGTGAGCTCACGGTCCGTTCCCGTCGGCAGTGGGTTGGCCTGCGTCCGGTCGAACAGGCGCTCGATCTGCGCGAGCCCGGCGTCGACGTCACCGTCGAGCGGGCACGTCGCCGCGGCCTGGCAGTCGGTCACGTAGGCCCGCAGCGCGCTCTCGAACCCCGCGGCCTGGCCGGCTGCGACCTGGCCCGAGTCCAGCGTCGGGTCCAGTGCCCCGTCGAGGACGAACCGGCCGACGCGCTCCGGGAACAGTGCCGCGTACGTCGCGCCCAGCTCGGTCCCGTACGAGAACCCGAGGAACGTCAGTGCCTCGTCACCGAGCGCCGCGCGGAGCACGTCCATGTCGCGGGCCGCGCTGCGCGTGTCGACGTGGCCCAGCAACGGACCGGTGCGGTCCAGGCACGCCTCACCGAACTCACCGTTGCGGGCGACGGCCTCGGCGATGCCCTCGTCGGTCGACCAGTCCGGCACCCACGCCGCGAGCTCGTCGAGCTCGGCCGGGTCCACGCACGTGACGGGCGACGAGTGCTGCACGCCGCGCGGGTCGAAGGCGACCAGGTCGTACGCCGCGAGCACGTCGCGCGACACGATCTGGCGAAAGAAGCCGATCGTGTCGATCGCGGAACGGCCCGGCCCGCCCGGGTTGACCAGCAGCGATCCGACGGGTGACCCACTGGACGCCGGCGCGCGTCGCAGGGCGATCGTGATCGTCTCGCCACCGGGCTCCTCCCAGTCGAGGGGCACCGTCGCGTCGGCGCACTGCTCGTCGCCGCAGGTCGTCCACTCCAGGACCTGGTCGTAGAACCGGGCGAGGGCGGGGTCGGACGTGCTGGACGCCGACGCGCCGGAGGTCGGGGACGAGGCCTGGTGCTTCGGCGCGACGCATCCGGTCAGACCGAGGGCGACGAGCGCGACGAGGGCGCACCGGCGCAGGGAAGGTCGCGTCGGCATGCTCCTACGGTAGTGGTCCGCGACGGCACGTCCGGGCACGACCCGGTCGTGCGCGCAACCGGCCTGCGCCGCATCTGCGACGGCGCACCACCCCCGGGGGCGTGCGCGACGCGTCAGCCCTGCGGCCGCAGGGCGATCGCCATCGCCTCGACGGCCAGGAGAGGGGCCACGTTGCCGGCCAGCCGCGTGCGTGCCTGTCCGACGGCGTCCATACGGCGCAGCGTCTGCTCCGGGGTGCTCCCGGCGGCGAGCGCGCGGACGGCGTCCTCCTGCTCGACGTTGACGAGGTCGACACCGGCATCGAGCTGCACGACGAGCACGTCCCGGTACAGCGAGAGCAGGTCGACCATCGCGCGGTCGAGCACGTCGCGCTGCGCGCGCGTCGCACGGCGCTTCTGCTCCTCCTCGAGCTGCCGGACCTGCGCACGGAGCGACGGCGGCAGGGTGTTCGCCGCCTCGGCCCCCATGCCGCGCAGCAGCTCGTTGCGCTCGGCGGCGTCCCGCTCCTCCGTCGCCGCCTTCGCGTCCGCCTGCGCGGTCTCGACGAGGTCGCCCGCCGCGAGCACCGCGTCGCCGACTCCCCGCACGCGCGACGCGAGCGAGAGCACCGCCGCGCGCCGCTCACGTGCCAGCGGGTCGCGCGCGAGGCGTCGTGCGATCCCGATGTGGCTCTGGGCGGCGCGTGCGGCGACCAGTGCGGTGCGCGGGTCGGCGCCGTCGCGCCGCACGAGCAGCTCCGCGACGGCGTCGACGGGCGGCACGCGCAGGCCCACGGCCCTGCTGCGCGAACGGATGGTCACCAGGACGTCCTCGGGGCCCGGTGCGCACAGCAACCACACCGTGCGCGGCGGGGGCTCCTCGATGGCCTTGAGCAGCACGTTGGCACTCTGGTCGTTGAACCGGTCGGCGTCCTCGACGACGATGACCCGCCAACGGCCCTGCGACGGCGAACGCTGCGCGAGCTCCACGAGCGGGCGCGTGGTGTCGACGCGGATGAAGACGCCCTCGGTCGCGACGAGCGTGACGTCCGGGTGCGCCCCGGACAGCACGGTGGTGCACGCGTGGCACGTGCCGCAGCCTCCGGCCACGCACTGCAGGGCCGCCGCGAACGCGCGTGCCGCGTTGGACCGGCCCGACCCGGGCGGCCCGGTGAGCAGCCACGCGTGGGTCATCGCCGACGGGTCCTCGACCGCCCGACGCAGCACCGCGACGGCAGGCTCCTGCCCGACGAGGTCGTCCCACAC
This sequence comes from Cellulomonas xiejunii, assembly GCF_024508315.1. NCBI lineage: Bacteria > Bacillati > Actinomycetota > Actinomycetes > Micrococcales > Cellulomonadaceae > Cellulomonas > Cellulomonas xiejunii. The sequence goes on along the minus strand of NZ_CP101987.1, from coordinate 655,954 downwards.
GCTCATGCCGCACCACCCGTCGGCACGGCGGGCGTCCCGACGGACCGCTCCGCGGTCGGGGGGGCGGGTGCCGGGGCAGGTACCGCGGCAGGTGCCGCGAGCAGCGGCGCGAGGCGCGCACGGACCTGCGCCGCGACGTCCTCGGCGGGCTGCGACGCGTCGACGACGAGCCACCGGTGCGGCTCCGCGGCGGCGCGGGCCCAGAACGCCTCACGCGTGCGCCGGTGGAACTCGTCGCCCGCCGACTCCAGCCGGTCCGGGTCACCCGTGAGCCGGGCCAGCCCCACGGCGGGGTCCAGGTCGAGCAGGACGGTCAGGTGCGGCAGGAGCCCCTGCACCGCCCACAGCGAGAGCCGCTCCACCTCGTCCGCGCCCAGCCCGCGGCCCGTGCCCTGGTAGGCGACCGAGGAGTCGAGGTAGCGGTCGGTCAGCACCACCGCGCCGCGCTCCAGCGCCGGCCGCACGAGCGACGCGACGTGGTGCGCGCGGTCGGCCGCGTACAGCAGGGCCTCCGTGCGGGGGTCGAGGTCCTCGCCGTGCAGCACCGCGCGCCGCAGCTCGACCCCCAGCGGGGTGCCGCCGGGCTCACGCGTCACGACGACCTCGCGCCCCAGGGCGGCGAGGTGCCGCCCCAGGAGTGCGACCTGCGTGGACTTGCCGACGCCGTCACCGCCCTCGAAGGACACGAACAGGCCGGCCGGCCCCTGATCGGCGACCACGTCGATGACGGGCCCCGGGACGACGGACGCGGGGTCGGTGCTCACGGCGTCAGGCTAACCGCCGCGGCTGACACGTCGGCACCGCGCGACGTCAGGCGGGCTGCTCCCCCGGGTAGACGACCCCGACCTGCCGACGGATCTCGTCCAGCGTCGTCATGACGTCGAGCGTGCCCTGCCACGTCATCAGCGGGCTCTCGGTGTCCCCGGCGGCGACGCGCCGAGCGACCTCCGCGGCCTCGTACTGCAGACCGCGCGCGGCCGGCAGATCGAACGTCCACTGCCGTCCGTCGCGCCGCTCCAGGCGGAACGACGTGGGGCCGTAGAACGGTCCCGCGACGCGGATGTACCCCTCGGTACCCGAGATCGACGACGTCGTCGGCGTCCTGGACCACAGCGTCGTGTTGAGGGTCGCCTGCGTGCCGTTGCCGTAGTCGAGGATCATCGACACCTGCCCGTCGACGCCCGTCTCGGTGAGCTGGCCGAACGCGTGCACACCGGCCGGGACGCCCAGGAAGTCGTGCGCCCACGACACCGGGTAGACGCCCAGGTCCAGCAGCGCGCCGCCCGCGAGCGCGGGGTCGTACAGGCGGCTCGTCGGGTCGAACGGGAAGTGGTGGCCGTGGTCGGCGCGGATGTTGACGATCTCGCCGATCTCGCCCGAGTCGATCACCTGGTGCAGCGCGGCGACGTGCGGCAGGAACCGCGTCCACATCGCCTCCATGACGAAGACGCCGGCCGCACGTGCCGCGTCGAGCACCTCCCGCGCCTCCGCCGTGTTGCGCGCGAACGCCTTCTCGACCAGCACGTGCTTGCCGGCCGCGATCGCGAGCAGCGCGTGCTCACGGTGCTCGGAGTGCGGGGTCGCGACGTACACGACGTCGACCTGCGGGTCCTCGACGAGGTCGCGGTAGCCCACGTGCGTCGTCGGGATGCCGTGCGCGGTGGCGAACCGCTCGGCACGGTCGCGGTGACGCGAGCCGACCGCCACGAGCTGCGCGCGCGTGAACTCACGCACGGAGTTGGCGAACTGGCTGGCGATGCCGCCAGCGCCGATGATGCCCCAGCGGATCGGCGGGGCGGTGCGGGGGTCCTCGGTGCGTGCCATGGCGCCAACCTAGCGCCCGCGGGCGGCACCCGGCGGACCGCGCCCCGCGCGGCACACCGACGGGCGTCTCGTGGTGCCAGGGCGTCAGCGCTTGGCCGGGGCCTTCTTGCGGGTCGTGGCCGGCTTGCGGGCCGGCGTGCGCTTCTTGGCCGGCCCGGCGGCGCGCTTCTCGGCCAGGAGCTCGACGGCCTGCTCCGGCGTGATCGACTCCGGGGTGACGTCGCGCGGGAGGGTGCGGTTCGTCTCCCCGTCGGTCACGTACGCACCGAAGCGGCCGTCCTTGACGACGATCGGCTTGCCGCTCGTCGGGTCGGCACCGAGCTCACGCAGCGGCGGCGTCGCGGTCTGACCACGGCCACGCTTGGGCTGCGCGTAGATCGCGAGCGCCTCGGCGAGCGTGATGTCGAACAGCTGCTCCTCCGACGCGAGGGTCCGCGAGTCCGTGCCCTTCTTCAGGTACGGGCCGTAGCGGCCGTTCTGCGCGGTGATCTCTGCGCCCGACTCGGGGTCGACCCCGACCACCCGCGGCAGCGAGAGCAGCCGCAGCGCGTCGTCGAGGGTGATCGTGGACAACGACATCGACTTGAAGAGCGAGCCCGTCCGCGGCTTCGGCGCGGCCGCCAGCGCCTTCTTGCGCGCCGCGGCGGACAGCCCCGGGTCGAGCTCGGGCTCCGGCAGCACCTCGGTGACGTACGGGCCGTACCGGCCGTTGCGCGCGACGATCTGCGTCCCCGTCGTCGGGTCGGTGCCGAGCACCTTGTCGCCGTCGGGCATGGTCTCCAGGAGCTCGCGCGCCTTCTCGACCGTCAGCTCGTCCGGTGCCATGTCCTCGGGGACCGACGAGCGACGCGGCTCGTCGTCCGGGCCCTCCCCCGGCGCCTCGAGGTACGGCCCGTAGCGCCCGACGCGCAGCGTGATGCCGTCGCCGATGTCGATCGAGTTGACCTCGCGCGCGTCGATCTCGCCGAGGTTGTCGACGAGACCGCGCAGGCCGCCGGTCTCCAGCGAGTCGGACCGGTCACCGAAGTAGAACTCGGTCAGCCAGTCGACGCGGCCCTTCTGACCTGCGGCGATGGCGTCGAGGCTCTCCTCCATGCCGGCCGTGAAGTTGTAGTCCACGAGCCGGTCGAAGTTCTCCTCGAGCAGCCGGGTCACCGCGAACGCGAGCCACGTCGGAACGAGCGCCTGCCCGCGGCTGGTGACGTACCCGCGGTCCTGGATGACGCCGATGGTCGCGGCGTACGTCGAGGGGCGGCCGATGCCGCGCTCCTCGAGCGCCTTGACGAGGGACGCCTCGGTGAAGCGCGGCGGCGGGGACGTACGGTGGCCGTCGGCGGTCAGGTCGGTGCCCGTCACCGGGTCGCCCTGGGCCATCTGCGGCAGACGCGCGTCGTCGGACGCACCGGCCGCGGCCCCGCCCTCCGCCTCGTCGTAGCGGCCGCGGTCGCGCCCCTCCTCGTACGCGGCGAGGAAGCCGCGGAACGTGATGACCGTGCCGGACGCGGAGAACACGGTCTCCACCGGCCCGTCCGGCGTCGTCGCGGTGGCCGCGAGACGCACGGACGCGGTCTGCCCGCGCGCGTCGGCCATCTGCGAGGCGACCGTGCGCTTCCAGATCAGCTCGTACAGCTTGAACTGGTCGCCGGACAGCTCGCGCGCGACCTGGGCCGGGGTGCGGAAGTGGTCACCCGCGGGCCGGATGGCCTCGTGGGCCTCCTGCGCGCCCTTGGCCTTCGACGTGTACAGACGCGGCTTGTCGGGCACGTACTCCGACCCGTACAGCTCGGCGACCTGGCGGCGCGCGGCGTCGATCGCCTGCGTCGACAGCGCGGGCGAGTCGGTCCGCATGTAGGTGATGTAGCCGTTCTCGTACAGCGACTGCGCCGTCCGCATGGCCTGCCGCGAGCTCATGCGCAGCTTGCGGGACGCCTCCTGCTGGAGCGTCGACGTCGTGAACGGTGCGGCGGGCCGACGCGTGTAGGGCTTGGTCTCGAGCGACTGCACCGCGAACGCGGCGCCCTCGAGCCCTGCGACGAGCGCGTTCGCGCGCGCCTCGTCGAGCGTCACGGCGTCGCGCGTCTTCAGCGCGCCCCGGTCGTCGAAGTCCCGGCCGCTGGCGACGCGCGCGCCACCGACGCCCGTCAGGCGCGCCGAGAACTTCGGCTCGGCGGCATCCGCCACGGCGAACGTGCCCGTGACGTCCCAGTAGTCGGCGGCGACGAACGCCATGCGCTCGCGCTCGCGCTCGACGACGAGCCGCGTCGCGACGGACTGCACGCGACCCGCCGACAGGCCCTGGCGGACCTTGCGCCACAGCACCGGGCTGACCTCGTAGCCGTACAGCCGGTCGAGGATGCGGCGGGTCTCCTGCGCGTCCACCAGCCGCTCGTCGAGCTCACGGGTGTTCTCCAGCGCGCGGGCGATCGCCTCGCGCGTGATCTCGTGGAACACCATGCGCTTGACGGGGATCTTCGGCTTCAGCTCGGCCAGCAGGTGCCACGCGATGGCCTCGCCCTCGCGGTCCTCATCGGTGGCGAGGTAGAGCTCGTCGGACTCCTTGAGGAGCTTCTTGAGCTCGGCGACCTTCTTCTTCTTGTCCGCGTCGACGACGTAGTACGGGACGAACCCGTTCTCCACGTCGACCGCGAACTTGCCGTACGGACCCTTCTTCATGTCCGCGGGCAGCTCGGAGGGCTGTGGGAGGTCGCGGATGTGCCCGACGGACGCCTCCACGTCATAACCCTCGCCGAGGTACCCGGCGATCGTGCGCGCCTTCGCGGGGGACTCCACGATGACGAGCTTGCGACCTGCAGACATCTGACCGGCCTTCCGTGCCGTGGGCTGTGGGATGTGTGTGACGACGACGTCGTGGCGAGCGCGGCGGCCCACGACGGCTTGGACCCCACTTCCGAGGGGACTCTACGTCCTGGCGTCAACCCGACGCGGACGGCGTCTCGTCCCGGGAACCGGCCGCGTGCCGCAGCAGGAGCATGAGGGCGAAGGTCAGGCTGCACGCCGCGACGACGCTCGCGACACCCCCACCGTAAGCCAGGAGCTCGCCCTCGCGGCCCGCCGTGCCGGCACGGTAGGCCCAGGTGCGCGCCAGCAGGGCGCCCGCCGCGACCCCGGATGCCACACCCACGACGGCCATCGCGAGCGCCGTCCGCCGCGTACGGACCCACGACCTGTCCGCCGGGTCGACGCGACGCAGCGCGGCCGTGGCCGTCGCGGTCGAGCCGCGGCGCGCCGCCATGGCACCGCACACGAGCGCAGTCCAGCCCAGCACGACGAGCGTGGCGGCGACGACGTCGGACGGCCGGTGCCACTGCCCGACGAGCGTCGAGATGCCCGTCAGGGCGGTGTAACCGACGCCGAGCACCGCGACCAGCGGACGTGCGCGGGGCGGGGCGACGAGCAGGAGCGCGGCGGCCACGGATCCCGCCGCCGTCGTGTGACCGCTCGGCAGCGTGTTGCCGTAGTCCGCGCCGACGCCGAGCAGCGGCCGCTCGAAGACCCACTCCTTGCAGATCCTGGTGGTGAGGTTGGCGCCGCCGACGAGGACCGCGACCTGCACCGCGAGGGACAGCCTGCGCCGCACCAGCGCCACGGCCGCCGCCGTGAGCAGCCCTCCTGCGACGAACCCCACGGACACGACGTCGAGGAGCGGCGAGGCGATGCGCCAGAGGTGGCCCTGCCCGATCGCCGCACCGTCGAGCGCGGCGTCCTCGACGCGCTGCCCTGCCCACGTCTCGACGAACACGCGCCACAGGAGCACCACGCCGACGGCGCAGGCGACGGCCACGGCTGCGCAGACGAGCACGACACCAACCCGCGCACGCGCTCGGCGCGGCGCGGGCGGACCCGGGTCGACCGGGACGGAGGGGCCCTCGTGCACCGTCACACGGTAGGGCACCGGCGGAGCACCCCGGGCCGTTCCCAGTCGACTCACAGGCTCGCCCCAGGGGCGGCCCAGGACGCGTGGCCAGCATGCTCGCATGTCGACGACAGCACCGGCCCGGCCCACGTCGCGCCGACCCGCGCCCCTCACCCGCCCCGACGGCAGCCCCTTGCGGGTCCTCGTCGTCGACGACGGGGCGAAGCTCGGCGAGCTGTTGTGCATGGCGCTGCGTCACGAGGGCTGGCACGCCACGCACGCGCGGTCGGGACGAGCCGCGATCGACCAGGCCCGCACGTCGGCCCCGGACGTCGTGCTGCTCGACACGACCCTGCCGGACCTGTCCGCCCAGGACGTGCTGCGCCGTCTGCGCGCGGCGCAACCGCACGTGCCCGTCCTGCTCCTGACGGGGCGCGACGAGGTCGCGGGCGCCGCGGCCGGCCTCACCACGGGCGACGACGACTACGTGGTCAAGCCGTTCGGCGTCGAGGAGGTCGTCGCGCGGCTGCGCGGCGTGGCAAGGCGCGCAGGAGTCGTCGAGCAGCGCGCGGACGCGGTGCTCGTCGTCGGGGACCTGCGGATGGACGAGGACAGCCACGAGGTGTGGCGGGGCGACGACGCCGTCCGCCTCACCGCCACCGAGTTCAAGCTGCTGCGGTACCTCATGCGCAACCCGCGCCGCGCGCTGAGCAAGCCGCAGATCCTCGACCGGGTGTGGCAGTACGACTTCGGGGGGCAGGCGAACATCGTCGAGCTGTACGTGTCGTACCTGCGCCGCAAGATCGACAAGGGCCGCGAGCCGATGCTGCACACGGTGCGGGGCGTCGGGTACGTGCTGCGGCCGGCGGCCGCAGCCGCCGGCACGCCGGCGCGCTAGAGGCCGTACGCGAGGTAGGCGTCGAGCACGTCCGCGAGCGGGGCCGTCAGCTGGAACACGCCCGTGCCGTTCTGCCACACCGCGACGCCTGTGCCGTCGCCCGCGTCGACCACCGTGAACGTGCCGACCGGCTGGCCGCCGACCACGACGTCACCGGTCTGCGGCAGGTCCACGTCGATGTCGGCGGACTCCGTCGACGTGGGGGCGCCGGTGTCCGGCGCCGCGGCGGGCAGCGTCGAGACGATCTGCTCCAGCAGCGCGGTGGCCTCCTGCGGCGTCTCGAGCTGCGCCGCACGCACGGTGAGCGTGCCGCCGTCCCCGTCGGTGAACGTCTCGGTGTACGCCTCGAGGGCCCCCGCGCCGATCAGCTCGGCGTCGTCCTGCGAGGACTCGAGCGCGTACTGCAGGACCGTGGTCGGCAGCGCCGTCGCGAAGGCGCTCGTCGCCGCCCGGGCAGCGGGTTCGACGCCCGGCGTCGGGGGCGGGAGCAGGACGGTCGACGCGGCGGGTGCCGGCGCGGCGTCGTCATCCGCGCCACGGCCGACGAGGACCCCGACCACGACGCCCACGAGCACCACGGCGGCCACGCCGATCGCCACGGGCACGAGCCACGCGGGCCGACCGCCGTCGTTCCCCTCGCGCTGCGCGACGTCGGTGTCGACCGGCTCGGGTGCACCGTTCGCGACGGGTCCGGGCACGCCGTGCGGGGTCACCGCGGGTCGGTGCGTCGGTCCGGTGGCCTCGGGCCGCTGCTCGGGCTCGCCGGGTCGTCCCAGGTCGCTCATGGTGGGCATCCCCCTCGTGTCGTACGGCCGGCCGCTGCCGGACCACCGGGCAGCCTACCGAGCGACCACCCGCCGGGGCGGCACGGCGCGGGTTGTCGGTGGCGGCACGTACCGTGCGGGACGTGAGCCAGACGACGACACGCCGCCCCCGCGCCGGGGGCGAGCGACCCACCGAACGTCCCGGCTTCCGCTGCACCGAGTGCGGCTGGACGACGAGCAAGTGGGTCGGCCGGTGCGGCGAGTGCCAGGAGTGGGGCTGCGTCGTCGAGGACGCGGGGCCGGGGTCCGGCGGTCCGCGGACGGTCGCGGTCGCCCCCACACGTAACCCGGCGCGTCCCATCGAGGACATCGACGTCGCCGCGGCAGCCGCCCGCCCGACCGGCGTGGACGAGCTCGACCGCGTGCTGGGCGGCGGGCTCGTGCCCGGGGCCGTCGTGCTGCTGGCGGGCGAGCCGGGCGTCGGCAAGTCGACGCTGCTGCTGGACGTGGCCGCACGCGCCGCCCGCACCGGCAGGCGCGTGCTGTACGTGACCGGCGAGGAGTCGGCCGCGCAGGTCCGGCTGCGCGCGGGCCGCATCCACGCGCTCGCGCCGACGCTCCTGCTGGCCGCGGAGACGGACCTCGGCACGGTGCTCGGCCACATCGAGAGCGTCGACCCGGACCTGCTGGTGCTCGACTCGGTGCAGACCTTCACGTCCGCTCAGGTGGAGGGGACGCCCGGCGGCGTCTCGCAGGTGCGGGAGGTGACGGCTGCGCTGATCACCGCCGCGAAGTCCCGGGCGCTGCCCGTCGTGCTCGTCGGGCACGTCACCAAGGACGGGTCCGTCGCGGGGCCGCGGACGCTCGAGCACCTCGTCGACGTCGTCTGCCAGTTCGAGGGCGAGCGGCACTCGCGGCTGCGGCTGCTGCGCGCCACCAAGAACCGGTACGGGCCCACGGACGAGGTCGGCTGCTTCGACCTGTCGGAGCACGGCATCGTGGGGCTGGCCGACCCGTCGGGGCTCTTCACCTCGCGCCTCGTGAGCGACGTGCCGGGTACCTGCCTCACCGTGACCCTCGAGGGCCGGCGACCGCTGGCAGCCGAGGTGCAGGCCCTCGTGGCCCCGAGCGTCGTGCCCAACCCCCGCCGGACGACCAGCGGCGTGGACGGCAGCAGGCTCGCGATGGTGCTGGCGGTCCTGCAGCGCCGGCTCGGCGCGCGCCTCGCCGACCAGGACGTCTACGTCTCGACGGTCGGCGGCGCGCGCGTCGTCGAGCCCGCCGCCGACCTCGCGCTGGCGCTCGCCGCCGTCAGCGGCCGCGAGAACGTCGCCGTCCACGCCGGGCTGGTCGCCGTCGGCGAGGTGGGGCTCGCCGGGGAGATCCGTCCGGTCCCGGGCGTAGGCCGGCGCCTGGCCGAGGCGGCGCGCCTCGGCTGCACGCGCGCGGTCGTGCCGGCCGGCACGCTGGACGAGGTGACGGTGCCCGACGGTCTGCGGGTCGTCGAGGCCCCCGACCTGGCGGCCGCCGTCCTGGCGGGCCTCGCCCCGTCGGGCGACGCGTGAGTGGCGGCTCGGACAACGCCGCGCGCCACCGATACGATTCGTCAGTGCCCCATCCGCACCATCACGATGACCTGCTGAGGTCGACGCTCTTCGCCGTCGCGCCCGGATCCGCGCTGCGCGACGGCCTCGAGCGGATCCTGCGGGGTCGGACAGGCGCGCTCATCGTGCTCGGGATGGACGCCACCGTCGAGTCGTTGTGCTCCGGCGGGTTCGTCCTCGACGTCGAGTTCTCCGCCACCCGCCTGCGCGAGCTCGCGAAGATGGACGGCGCCGTCGTCATCGACCCCGTCCGCGACCGCATCGTCCGGGCCGCCGTGCAGCTGCTGCCCGACCCCTCGATCCAGACGACGGAGTCCGGCACCCGGCACCGCACCGCCGAGCGCGTCGCCAAGCAGACGGGCCTACCGGTGATCTCGGTGTCCGCGTCCATGCGGATCGTCGCGCTGTACGTCGGCGAGCAGCGGTACGTCCTCGAGGACTCCACGACGATCCTGTCGCGCGCCAACCAGGCGCTCGCGACGCTCGAGCGCTACAAGGCACGTCTCGACGAGGTCAGCGGCACGCTGTCCGCCCTCGAGATCGAGGACCTCGTCACGGTGCGTGACGTGTCCGCGGTCGTGCAGCGCCTGGAGATGGTGCGCCGGATCTCCGACGAGATCGCCGGCTACGTCGTCGAGCTCGGCACGGACGGCCGCCTGCTGACCCTCCAGCTCGACGAGCTCGTCGGCGGGGTCGGCACGGAGCGCGAGCTCGTCATCCGCGACTACGTCGACACGTCACGACGCGCGGTCGAGGCCGTTCCCGACGCGCTGGGAGAGCTCGACTCCACCCAGCTGCTCGACATCGCGCACATCGCACGTGTGCTCGGCCTGCCCGGCGGCGGTGAGGAGCTCGACGCGGCCGTCGGACCCCGCGGCTACCGCCTGCTCTCGAAGGTGCCGCGCCTGCCGGGCCCGGTCGTGGACCGGCTCGTCGGGCACTTCGGTGGGCTGCAGAAGCTGCTGGCCGCGACGATCGACGACCTCATGACCGTCGAGGGCGTCGGCGAGCAGCGCGCGCGCTCGGTGCGCGAGGGCCTGTCGCGTCTCGCGGAGTCGAGCATCCTGGAGCGGTACGTCTGACGGCAGGTCTGACCGGCGGTACGTCTGACAGGCGGTACGTCTGACCGGCGGTACGTCTGACCGGCGGTACGTCTGACCGACGTCCGCCAGACAGCAACGCGGCTCCGTCCTCAGCCCAGGCCGAAGACCGCGGGAGGTGACGCCGCACCGCCGACCGTGACGGTGACCGAGTAGGTCCCGGCGCCCGGCGTGGGCAGGTCCCCGGCGCAGCCGGGTGCCGACCGCACCCGGGGCCAGACCAGCTGCGTGGCGTCGGCCTGCTCGCCCGCCAGCAGCAGCGTGCGCGCGTCCGCATCCGCCGGGACGCAGTCGACGCTGGACCACACGCGGTCCTGGCCCGAGGTGATGACGACCTCGCGCTGGGCGTCCCCGGCGTCGACGAGGCAGGGCTCCGGCCCCGAGTTGGTGACCGTGACCTCGAAGGTGGGCTCGACCCCGGCGGGGAACGTCTCCGCGGTCGGCGTGACCGCGAGCGCGAGCTGCGTCGGGGCGCAGTCGGGGACGCCGGCCTCCGCCGTCGGCGTCGGCGTCGGGGTCGGCGCCGCGGCCACGGTGGGTGCGTCCTGCGGCGCGGCGTCGGCCCCACGGCCGGACCACCAGACCACGAGCGCGATGATCAGGAGCAGCGGCAGACCGAGGACGACGAACCGTCGGATCCAGAACACGTGCACGGGCGGCCGCGGCGGCGGCGCCGGTCGTGCGGGCCGGGGTCCGCGGCCCGCCGGGGGCGTCCGGTCGTTCATGCGGGACCTCCGGGTGGGCGTGGCCGGGTGCCCGGCGCGCGCACCACGGTACGAGGCCGACACCGAGCACGCGACGCACGACGCGCCCGCGCACTGCGTGCCGCCCCGAGGGGCGGTGCGCAGCACGTGCGCCGCGCACCGCCGGCTCGCCGTCGCCGACACCGAGTTGGCCCCCGTGACCGGCGACGGCACGATGGGGCGTGCCCACCACGCGCTCCGCCTCCCGGCCCACGCCCGCGTCCGGTGACGCCCGCGCGCGGCACGAGGCCGGCGGGACGTCGGACGCAGTGGCCGGTGCCCGCCAGGACGTCGTCGCCTGGTTCGACGACCACGCGCGGGACCTCCCGTGGCGGGCAGCGGACCGGACCCCGTGGGGCGTGCTGGTCAGCGAGGTGATGCTGCAGCAGACGCCTGTGGTGCGCGTGGAGCCCGCGTGGCGCGCGTGGATGGGCCGGTGGCCGACGCCGGCGGACCTCGCGACCGCGCCCACCGCCGACGTGCTGCGCGCGTGGGACCGGCTCGGGTACCCGCGGCGTGCGCTGCGGCTGCAGGAGTGCGCGCGCGTCGTCGTCGAGCGGCACGGGGGCGACCTGCCCGACGACGAGGCCGCGCTGCTCGCCCTGCCGGGCGTCGGCACGTACACGGCGGCGGCGGTGCGGGCGTTCGCGTTCGGCCGACGCTCCGTGGTGCTCGACACCAACGTGCGGCGCGTCCTCGCGCGGCTCTCCGCTGGCGAGGCCCTGCCGGCGCCGTCGCAGACGGTCGCGGAGAGACGGCTCGCCGCCGCGTGGGTGCCGGACGACGACACCGCGGCCGCCCGCTGGTCGGGCGCGTCGATGGAGCTCGGCGCGCTGGTCTGCACGGCGCGCGCGCCGCGGTGCGACGTGTGTCCCGTGGCGGACCGCTGCCGCTGGCTCGCGGCGGGGCGACCCGCGGACGTGTACGCGCATCGGCGTCGCGCGCAGGCGTGGACGGGCACGGACCGTCAGGCGCGGGGGCGCGTGATGGCGCTGCTGCGCGAGGCGCTGGGGCCGGTCCCCCACGACGCGGTCGCCGCCGTCTGGCCGGACAGCGCGCAGCTCGCGCGCTGCCTGGACGCGCTCGTCGCGGACGGCCTCGTCGTGCGCGAGGACGCGGCGGGCGCCGACCCGGACCCGGACGCGGCGACGTACCGCCTCCCCCACTGACGCGGGCACGCCCCCACTGGCCGCGACCGGGTACCGCGCCCGGTGGGAGGTGCCGGGCGTCAGAGCTCGAGGAGCATGCGGGTGTTCCCCAGCGTGTTGGGCTTCACGCGGGCCAGGTCGAGGAACTCGGCGACGCCGTCGTCGTGGGACCGCAGCAGCTCGGCGTAGACCTCGGGCGGGACGGGTGTGCCGTCGATCTCGCGGAAGCCGTGCCGTGCGAAGAAGTCCACCTCGAACGTCAGGCAGAACACGCGGCGCAGCCCGAGGCGGCGCGCCCGGTCGAGCAGCCCGTCGACGAGCAGGTGCCCGACGGCCCGCCCGCGCACCTCGGGGGCGACCGCGAGGGTGCGGATCTCGGCCAGGTCCTCCCACATGACGTGCAGGGCGCCGCACCCGACCGCGTCACCGCCGCCCGCGGGCCGCGCCACGAGGAACTCCTGGACCGCCTCGTAGTACCCGACCCACTCCTTGGCGAGCAGGATCCGCTCCTGGGCGTACGGCTCGACGAGCCGGCGGATCGCGCGGACGTCGGCAGGCAGTGCGGGTGCGACCTCGACCGCGGCGGGGGTGCTCACGCGCACAACCTACGCACGCACCGGCCCGGCCCGCACGCACCGCCGCCCGCGGGTCAGCGAGGGCGCGCAGACGTGCGGGTGCCGACGACCTCGACGAGCGCGGTCGCCGTCACCTCGTCGACGACGAGGTCCGTCACCACGCGGGCGCGCAGTGCCGCGAGGAGCGGCGCGACCTTGTTGTCACCGGCGACGACGCACACGCGCCGGGGGACGCGCTCGAGCTGCGCGGGCGTGGGGCCGGTGGCGCGGCCGTTGAGCGACACGTCGGCCCAGGACCCGTCGGCGCGCAGGAAGACGGTGCACACGTCACCCACGACGCCGTCGTCGTGCAGGCGGCGCACGTCGCTCTCGTCGAGGTAGCCCGCGGAGTACACGTGCGAGGGCACGGCACCGGCGACGGCACCGACGGAGAAGACCGCGAGGTCGGCGCGCCGCTGCATGTCGAGCACCCGCCGCACGGACCGCTCGCGCCACATGGCGTCCTTGGTGTCGGGGTAGTCGAAGAACGCGGGCACGGAGAAGTGGTGCACGGCGGCGTCGAACGCGCTGCCGAACGACGAGATGAGGTCGGCGGCGTACTCGACGCCGGACGTGCGCATGTTGGCGGCACCGTTGAGCTGGACGACGGCGGAGCCGCGCGTCGGCTTGGGCGCGAGGTAGCGGGAGACCGCGGCGATCGTCGTGCCCCAGGCCACGCCCATGACCATGTCGGAGTCGAACCAGGACCCGATGAGGCGTGCCGCGGTCATCGCGACCTGATCGAGCCGCTCGACGGACCCGGCGGAGTCGGGCACGGGGACGACGTACGTGTCGATGCCGAACGTCGAGGAGATCGAGCGGCCCAGCCCGGGGGCGCGTGTGCTCGACGGGCGAAGCGTGATCTCGACGAGGCCCGTGTCGCGGGCGTGCCGCAGCAGCCGGGAGACGGTGGACCGGGACGTCCCGAGGTGCCGGGCGATCACCTCCATCTTGAGGTCCTGGAGGTAGTACATGGAGGCCGCACGCAGCACGTCCTGCTCCCGCTCCACGAGCACCCCAACGCCGCCTCTCGTCAGCCCCAAGGAAACGTCAACCCGTGCACGTTTGTGCATCCAAGTTGCGCGTCCGTTCTGGACGTGATGACGATAGCGCGACGCACCCGGGGGGCGAGGGCGCCCCTGCCGCCGGACCGCGACCACGAATCGACGGGTTCCACGGAAGGACCGCCACATGAGGACCGCACCGCTGACGGCCCAGGCCCGGCAGGAGTCGCTGGAGGCTCTGCGCCGCAGCTCCGAGCGGGGCCAGGAGCTCGACGTGCTCGTCGTGGGTGGCGGTGTCACGGGTGCGGGGATCGCGCTCGACGCGGTCACCCGCGGGCTGTCCACCGCGATCGTCGAGGGGCAGGACTGGTCCTCGGGCACGTCCAGCCGGTCGAGCAAGCTCGTCCACGGTGGCCTGCGGTACCTGCAGATGCTGGACTTCCACCTGGTCCGCGAGGCGCTCACCGAGCGCGACCTGCTCATCACGCGCCTCGCGCCGCACCTGGTCAAGCCCGTGAGCTTCCTGTACCCGCTCGAGAACCGCGTGTGGGAGCGGGCGTACGTCGGTGCGGGCGTCGCGCTGTACGACACCCTCGCCTCGATGTCCGGCACCCGTCGCGCGATGCCCATCCACCGCCACCTGACCCGCAAGGGCATGGAACGGCTGTTCCCCGACCTGCGGCACGACGCTGCGATCGGCGCCGTGCGGTACTGGGACGCGAGCGTCGACGACGCGCGCCTCGTCGGGACCCTGGTGCGCACGGCCGTCAGCTACGGCGCGCACGCCGCGTCACGCACGCAGGTCGTCGGTCTGCAGACGACGACGGGCGGTGCGGTCACCGGCGCCGAGGTCGTCGACCTCGAGACCGGCGACCGGATCGACGTGCGCGCGCGGCACGTCATCAACGCGACCGGCGTGTGGACCGAGGAGACCGAGTCCCTCGCGGGCAGCGAGGGCGGGCTGCGCGTGCTGGCGTCCAAGGGCATCCACATCGTGGTGCCCCGGGCCCGGATCGAGGGCAACACCGGGCTGATCCTGCAGACCGAGAAGTCGGTCCTGTTCATCATCCCGTGGTCCCGCTACTGGGTGATCGGCACGACCGACACCCCGTGGGAGCAGGAGCTCACGCACCCCGTCGCCACCAGCGCGGACATCGACTACGTCATCGACCACGCGAACCAGGTGCTGTCGCGCCCGATCACGCGGGACGACGTCATCGGGACGTGGGCGGGCCTGCGGCCCCTGCTGCAGCCCGGGACGAAGGAGGGGACGTCGTCGGCGAAGGTGTCGCGCGAGCACACGGTGGCCTCGCCCACGCCCGGGCTGACGGTCGTCGCGGGGGGCAAGCTCACGACGTACCGGGTGATGGCGAAGGACGCGGTCGACTTCGCGCTCGGGTCGCGCGCCACGACGCTGCCGTCGATCACCCATGACGTGCCGCTGGTCGGCGCCGAGGGCCTGCGGGTCGTGCAGCGCCAGGCGCGGGCGACCGGCGCCCGCTACGGCTGGGACCGGCCGCGCCTCGACCACCTGCTGCACCGGTACGGCTCGCTCCTGCAGGAGCTGACCGACCTGTGCGACGAGCGTCCCGAGCTCGCGCAGCCGCTGGAGCACGCCCCGGCGTACATCGGTGCGGAGGTCGTCTACGCCGTGAGCCACGAGGGCGCCCTGCACCTCGACGACGTCCTCATGCACCGGACGCGCCTGAACTACGAGCAGGCCGACAAGGGGACGGGCGCGCTCGAGGAGATCGCGGACCTCGTCGCACCCGTCCTGGGCTGGGACGACGCGACGCGGCGCCGCGAGATCGAGGCCTACCGCGCCCGGGCCGAGGCCGAGGCCGCCGCCGCCGCGGAGCCGGACGACGCCGCCGCGGAGCGCGTGCGCCTGCGTGCAGCGGACGTCGCTCCCCTGCTGCCGCTGGGCACCGACGTGGACCCCGGCACCAAGCCCGGGTCGCCGGCCGGCCGGGGCTCGTCGGGACCCGCCGGTACCTGAGCACCCGGGGGTGCGGACCGCCGCCGTTCCGCACCCCCGGGCGCCGCCTCGCGGCGACGGCTCCACCCGGCGGTGACCTAGCGACAACGACGTCGACGAGAGAGGTCTGAAGTGGACTACACGATCGGTGATGCGTTCTGGTCCGAGGCGATCGGCACCGCGATCCTCATCCTGCTGGGTGCCGGTGTGGTGGCCAACGTCATCCTGCCGCGTACCAAGGGGTTCGGCGGCGGCTGGCTGCTCATCAACTTCGGGTGGGGCCTCGCGGTGTTCGCGGGCGTCTACGCGTCGTTCAAGTCCGGTGCCCACATCAACCCCGCGGTGACGATCGGCATCTGGGCGTCGGGCGCCGAGGAGTTCGCCCCGGGGATCGAGGTCACGGCGGTCAACGGGTTCCTGTACGTCGTCGCGCAGATGCTCGGTGCCGCGGTCGGTGCGCTCCTGGCGTTCCTCGTCTACAAGAAGCACTTCGACGAGGATGCCGACCCCGCCACCAAGCTGGGCGTCTTCTCGACCGGCCCGGAGCTGCGCTCCTACGGCTGGAACTTCCTCACGGAGGTCGTCGCGACGTTCGTGCTCGTCTTCATCGTCCTGGCGTTCGGCGAGACGCCCGCGGAGGTCGGTCCCCTGGCCGTCGCGCTGCTCGTCGTCGGCATCGGCGCGAGCCTCGGTGGCCCGACGGGGTACGCCATCAACCCGGCCCGTGACCTCGGCCCCCGCATCGCGCACGCCCTGCTGCCCATCAAGGGCAAGGGCTCGTCCGACTGGGGCTACTCGTGGGTCCCGATCGCCGGACCGCTGGTCGGCGGCGTGCTCGCCGGGCTCGCCGCCGGCGTGTACATCGGCTGACCGCCCCCATCCCCTGAACCGTCCCGAGAAGAGGCAGACGCATGACCGACACGTTCGTGATGGCGATCGACCAGGGCACGACGTCCACCCGCGCGATGATCTTCGACCACGGCGGCCAGGTCGTGTCCGTGGGGCAGAAGGAGCACGAGCAGATCTTCCCGAAGGCCGGGTGGGTCGAGCACGACGCGAAGGAGATCTGGACCAACACCCGCGAGGTGGTCGGCCAGGCGCTGGGCCGCGCGAGCCTCACGCACGAGGAGATGGCCGCCGTCGGCATCACCAACCAGCGCGAGACGGCGGTCGTGTGGGACCGCGAGACCGGTGAGCCGGTCTACAACGCGATCGTCTGGCAGGACACCCGCACGCAGAAGATCTGCGACGAGCTCGCAGCCCTGGGCGGCGGCACCGAGCGGTACAAGGACCGCGTCGGCCTGCCGCTGGCCACGTACTTCTCCGGCCCCAAGATCCGCTGGATCCTCGACAACGTCGAGGGCGCGCGGGAGAAGGCCGAGGCGGGTCGGCTCGCGTTCGGCAACACCGACTCCTGGATCCTGTGGAACATGACGGGCGGCACCCGCGGCGGGATCCACGTCACGGACCCGACGAACGCGTCCCGCACGATGCTCATGAACATCGACTCGCTCACGTGGAACGAGGAGATCGCGGGCGAGATGGGCATCCCTGTCTCGATGCTGCCGGAGATCCGCTCGTCGTCCGAGGTCTACGGCGAGGGACGCAGGGGCGGTCTGCTGCCGGGCGTGCCGATCGCGGGGATCCTGGGCGACCAGCAGGCCGCGACGTTCGGGCAGGCGTGCTTCGAGGTCGGACAGGCGAAGAACACGTACGGCACGGGCAACTTCATGCTCATCAACACCGGCACCGAGCCCGTCGCCTCCCAGAACGGCCTGCTCACGACCGTCTGCTACAAGATCGGCGACCGCGACACCGTGTACGCGCTGGAGGGCTCGATCGCGGTCACCGGCTCGCTCGTGCAGTGGTTGCGCGACAACCTGGGGATCATCTCGTCGGCGCCGGAGGTCGAGCGGCTGGCGGGTGCCGTCGAGGACAACGGTGGCGTGTACTTCGTGCCCGCGTTCTCCGGGTTGTTCGCGCCCTACTGGCGGGCCGACGCCCGCGGCGCGATCGTCGGGCTGACGCGGTACGTGACCAAGGAGCACATCGCACGGGCCGCGCTGGAGGCCACGGCCTTCCAGACGCGGGAGGTCCTCGACGCCATGAACGCCGACTCCGGCGTCGACCTCACCGAGCTCAAGGTCGACGGCGGCATGGTCGCCAACGAGGCGCTCATGCAGTTCCAGGCCGACATCCTCGGCGTCCCGGTCGTGCGCCCGAAGGTCCCCGAGACCACGGCACTGGGCGCGGCGTACGCGGCGGGCATCGCTGTCGGCTACTGGTCCGGCGAGCAGGACGTCATCGACAACTGGGCGGAGGACAAGCGCTGGGAGCCGGCGATGGACGCCGACGAGCGCGACCGGCAGTACCGGCTGTGGAAGAAGGCCGTCACGAAGTCGTTCGACTGGGTCGACGACGACGTGAGGTAGGCGCGGACGACCGCCGTGCGCGGGGCCGGGGTGCACACCGCACCCCGGCCCCGCGCGTGTCTGGCGCCGGGCGACGCCAGGGCGTACCCCCGTAACCCGGACCCGTGGGACCCAAGTCCCGGCCGCGGGCTCAAGTCCCAGGTCAGAGCGCCGATGAGTTGACGATGGCGCCCGACATGGTCGCGCCCAGAAACGGGAGGCACCCGCCATGCGCGTGCGCAAGCCAGTGGCGACGACAGCGGCGGTCGCCCTCGTCGCAGGGACGATCTGGAGCGCCGCGCCCGCGGCCGCCGCGTCGGCGAGCAACCTGGCGTCCGCGATCCTCACCCCGGCCGCCGCGGCCCACCTCACGGGGTCGACGATCACCACGCCGAGCGACAGCGCGAGCGCGGTGCGCACGGACTCGGTGGCAGGGTTCCCGAGCCGCGCCGGGGGGACGTACGCGGTGCTGTCGACCGGCGACGCCACCGAGCTCACCAGCGCAGGTCAGGGCTTCGAGGCGTCGACCGGGTACTCGTCCTCCGCCACGCGGGGCGGTGCCTTCGACGTGACCACCCTCGAGCTCACGCTGAACGTCCCACAGGGAGCGAACTGCCTGCTCGGGGTCACGTTCCGGTTCCTCTCCGACGAGTTCCCCGATTTCGTCGGGGGTGGCTACAACGACGTGTTCATCGCCGAGGCGGGTGCGACCACGTGGTCGGTCACCGGCGGCACGATCAACGCGCCCGACAACTTCGCGTTCGACAGCGCGGGTCGCTTCATCAGCGTCAACTCGGGGCTGTTCGACGGGAGTTCCGCCACCGCGGAGGCCGTGGGCACGGTCTTCAACGGCGCGACCCCGAAGCTCACGGCCCAGGTGCCGCTGACCGGCGGCACGCAGCAGAAGCTCTTCTTCAGCATCCTCGACCAGGGCGACGCGGAACTCGACTCCGCCGTGATGATCGACCACCTGCGCCTCGGGACGGTCGACGACCCCGCCGACGACTGCCGGCCCGGGGCGACGTCGAACCCCACGGAGATCCTCGTCTCCGCGGCGGCACCGACCCAGGTGGACGTGTCCGGCACCGCCGGGGACACGTACACGGTCCCCGCCTCCGAGGGCATCACGTACTCCGTCGGTGGCACGCCGGTCGCGGCGGGCACCTACCCGGGCACCGGGACCGTCGTCGTGACCGCGCAGGCACAGGCCGGCTACGCCGTGTCCGGCCCGTCGCAGTTCACGCTCGTGTTCTCCGACATCGCCCAGGTCACCGCCACCGAGCCGACGTGGACCGACACGTGGGGCACCGACGAGGACACCTACACGATCCCGTCGGTCACCGGCGTGCGGTACTCCGTCGACGGCGACGTCGTGGCCCCCGGCACCTACCCCGCCACCGGCACGGTCACCGTCGACGCCGCCGCCACCACCGGGTACGACCTGACCGGCGCCACCCGGTTCACCCACACGTTCACCGATATCCGGCAGGTCACCGCCGTCGAGCCGACGTGGACCGACGCATCAGGCACGGACGAGGACACCTACACGATCCCGTCGGTCACCGGCGTGCAGTACTCCGTCGACGGCGAGGCCGTGGCCCCCGGCACCTACCCCGCCACCGGCACGGTCACCGTCGATGCCGCCGCCACCACCGGGTACGGCCTGACCGGCGCCACCCGGTTCACCCACACGTTCACCGACATCACGCACGTGAGCGCGCTCGCGCCGACGGTCGTGGACCAGCCGGGGACAGTGCTCGACCGGGTCACGATCCCGCAGGTCACCGGGGTCGCGTACCTGGTCGACGGTGTGCCGGTCGCGGCGGGGACGCACGCGCTCACCGGGGACGTCCTCGTCACGGCGCAGGCCGCCGATGCGCGCCACGTGCTCGTCGGGACGTCGAGCTTCCCCCTGCACCTGTCGGACGCCGACGTCCCGGGGGCGCCCGTGCTCGTCGCGGAGGCCGGCTCCGGCTCGGTGGCGCTCTCGTGGGCCGAGCCCGCGGGAGACCCGACGGGGTACGAGCTGCAGACCTCGCGCGACGGCACCGTGTGGGCGTCAGCGGGCACCACGACGAGCACCCGCGCGACGCTCGACGCCCTGGTCGACGGGACACCCGTCTCGTTCCGGGTCCGTGGCGTCAACGGGCTCGGTCACGGCGCCTGGAGCGCCCCCGTCACGGCGACACCTGTGAGCCCGCCCGCCGCACCGTCGATCACCCGGGTGCAGCCGGACAACCGCCGGCTGCACGTCACCGTCGCCGCTCCCGCGTCGGACGGCGGCTCGCCGGTGGTCCGCTACGAGCGCACGCTCGACGGCGGGCGGACGTGGGCGGCGGTCGACGGCTCGCCGTTCGAGCTGACCGGACTGGTCAACGGCACGACCTACCGTGTCCAGGTCCGGGCCGTCACCGCGGTCGGTGCCGGTGCGGCGAGCGCGGTGGCCACCGGGACCCCCGTCGCGGCACCCGTGACGGTCCCCGGCGACGACGGCACGCCCGCGCGCCCGCGGGTCGAGCCGGGCGTCGTCCAGGCATGGGCCGGTGGCGCGCCGGCGCCCGTGACCGTCGGGGTGCAGGACGGACGGCGCACGGCCGCCGGGCAGGGCTTCGACGTGACGCTCGGCGGCGTGGACGCGCGGGGCACGCAGCTCCCGGTGGACGCCTCGGGCCGGGTCGTCGTGGACCCCGACGGGTTCGTGTCCGTCAGCGGCGGCGGGTTCGCGCCCGGTGAGGTCGTCGACGTCTGGCTGTTCTCGACGCCCGTCCTGCTCGGGTCGGTGACGGTCCAGGCCGACGGCACGTTCGCCGGTCGGCTGCGGCTGCCCGCAGGCGTGCCCGCAGGCCGGCACACGCTGCAGATCAACGGCACGCGTGCCGACGGGACGCTCGTGAGCGTCGCCGCCGGGGTCCTCGTGGCAGCCGCGGCGGACGAGCCGGACGAGCTCGCCGTGACGGGCGCACCGGCCGGCTCGGGCGCGCTCCTGGCGCTGTGGCTGCTGGTCGCCGGCGCGGGCGCGGTCCTCGTCGCACGCCGCGCGCACCGGGTCTGAGACACGACGCAGGGCCGCCGCGGGAGCTCCGCGGCGGCCCTCGTCATGCAGCCGGGCGGTCTCCCGGCGTCCGCCGGGAGCGGCTGCGGCGTCTACGTGTGCCGGCGCGGGACGAACGGGCGCGACCCCTCGGGCTGCGCTCCGCCGGTGCTCGCCACGACGCGCGCCGCGAGCGCGCTGATCTTCTCGTTGCGGTGCTGCGACGTCACCCGCAGGATCTCGAGCGCCCGGTCGGGCGGGCAGCAGCGCCGGGCCATCACGACGCCGAGCGCCTGGTCGATCACCTCGCGGCTGCGCATCGAGGCCGTCAGGTCGGCGATGTCCTGGCGCAGGTCGGCCAGCGCGACGCGGTCGGCGACCATGCCGGCCAGGACCACCGCTGCCGCACCCACGTCTCCGGTCACGCCTGACCAGTCGACGGCGTCGTGCGTGCGGACGGCGACGCTCGTCAGCACGCCCGTCGTGCCGTGCTGCGCGACCACCACACGGGGCCCCGGCGTGCAGCCGCGGGGCCACCGGACGTCGGGCGCGGCGGCGCCGAGCGTCGACATGAGGTGGTGACGCCGCCCGCGGACCTCGGCCTCGACGCGCACGTCGACGCACTGGCCGAGCCTGCGCTCGACGGCGCTCTGCAGGAGCGTCACGACGGCCGGCACGGCGGGCGAGACGTCGACCGCGCCCGAGGGGCGGTCGGTCCCCGGGGTCACGACGAGACCGACTTGCGGGGCTCGGCGCCGCGCAGGAGACCCGCGAGCTCGAGGGCCGCGAGGACCCGCGCAGCATGCGGCGGCACGTTCTGCAGCACGCAGGGCAGCCCGCGCTGCGAGCACGCCTCCTCGCACTGCACGAGGAGCGCCAGGCCGGGGGCGCCGAGCAGACGCACCTGGGCGAGGTCGAGGGTGACGGGCTCACGGGCGTCGCGGACCTGAGCCAGCGCACGTGCGGCCTCGTCGCGCAGGGAGACATCGATCTCGCCCCGCAGACGCACGAGGAGACCGGTGGAACTCATGCCGACGGCGATGGAGCTGACGGGCATGACATCGCCCCCAGGCGGGTCGGCATGTCGCCCCACGTCCTGAGGCGGCCGTTCACGCCATGGGTTGAACCCGACAACTGTGCGGCGACGCCCCGTACTCCGCCCGTGTCGCACCGATCCGGCCGGACCGACACTGGCGGGGGCACGCGGTCGGCCGGGGGTGGACGCCGCGAACCCGCAGGTCACCCCCGGCCGACCGGTATCTCACTGCTGCGGCGCCTGCCGCACCTCGTGGGCGGAGTCCTGCGCCTGGTCGCGCAGGTCGGTCGCGGCCTGCGCACCGTGCTCCTTGACGTCCGACGCCGCCTGGGTCGCGCGGTCCTTGACGGCCTGCACGGCCTCCTGGGCGGGCTCGCGCAGCCCCTCGGCCATGTGCTGCGCCGCCTCCTTGGCCTGCGGGGCCATGGCCTGGGCCTGCTCCTTGACGGCCTGGGCGGCACGCTGCTCCGGGGCCGACGTCGGCACCAGGGACGACGCCAGCCACCCGACCCCGAACGCGATGAGGCCGGCGGCCAGCGGGTTGCCCTGCGCCTGCTGCACGACAGCCGCGGGCGCGTCCTTCACCCCCTGCGCGACGGAGCCCGCCGCGGACCGGGCCGTGCCGGCCGCACCCCCTGCGGAGGCGCCCGCGGAGTCGCGGGCGTCCGACGCCGTGCCCATCACGCGGTCACGGACCGAACCGACCTTGCTGCGCACCTTGTCGGCCTGGCGGTGCGCGACCTGCCGCGGGTCGAGCGTGTCACCGACCGCGTCCACGTTGGCCGACAGGTCGGCACGCGTCGCCTCGATGCGCTGGCGGATCTCTTCCGGGCTCTCACTCATGGTTGGCCTCCTCGTCACCCTTCAGGGCGTTCGGGATCTTCTTGATGGTCTCGGCGGTGCGGGGCGCACCCTTCACGCGGCGCAGCTCGCCACGTCCGCGCAGGGCGAGGACGGCAGCCACGACCGCCCAGACGACGGCCACGACGACCGCCGCCCAGGCCCGGCCCATGGGCAGCCCCCACCACAGCGCGCAGGACAGGAAGAACAGCACGAAGTACCCGGCCAGGCCGGACCCCGCGAGCATCCCGCTGCCCTTGCCTGCCTGCTTGGCCGAGGCGGTCAGCTCGGCCTTGGCCAGCTCGACCTCCTGCCGGACCAGCAGGGACAGGTCCTCCGTGACGGCACCGATGAGGTCGCCCAGCGACGGGCGCCCGTCGGGCTCGACGTCGGGTGCCGCTGTCCCCAGCGGCGCACCCAGGGGGTCACCGGCCACCCGGGGGCCACCGGCAGCGAGAGGGTCGGCAGCACCGAGAGGGTCGGCGACCGGCGGCGGGAACCCGCTCCCGGCCGGCGCATGCCGGCCGGCAGCGACGGTCGGGTCACCCGGCCCGGTCACGGTCGGTCCTCACGCAGCACGCCGGCCAGCGGGTCGCCGCCCGCCGTGCCCTCCTGGTCCGACGCGGGGACGCGCCCCGACACCGGTGCCACCGGCGCGGACCCGCCGGCCGCGTGCCACGCCTCGTGCTCGGGGTGCGCGGAGGCGCCCGTCAGGCCCGGTCCCGTCGCACCGGCTCCGGTCACACCGGCCCCGGTCGCGCCACCGGACACGCCGGTCGAGCCGGTCACGGTGGGCGTCGCGGGCTCGGTGATGGAGGGCTCGGTCCACGTCGGGACGGGACCCGTCGGGGTCGCAGCGGCCGCCGGCGTCGCGGCGGCGCCCGTGGGGCTGGACGACGCCGTGCGCGGGCTCGCCGGAGGTGCGTCCTTCAGACCACGCGTCACGCGGCCGGCGAGCACGCCGGCGCCCGCGGCGAGCGCCAGGAACACTCCCGGACGCCGCCGTGCGAAGTCGGCGACCTCCTGCAGGACGTCGCCGGGCTCGCGGTCCTCGAGCCACGTCGCGACGCCGCCCGTGCGCTGGGCCACCTGGCGGACGAGGTCCGCACCCAGGCCGCCCTCGTCGGAGCTGTCGGCCATCCGGCCGAACTCGTCGCCCAGGGCCCGCAGGCTGGCCGCAGCGCGGACCTGCTGCTCGGACGCCTGCTCGGTCAGGCCCGTCCGGGCCTCCCCGAACAGGTCGCGCGCCTGCCCGGCGGCCTCGGAGACCACGTCGGACGCTCCGCCCTTGACCTCCTGGTACAGGTCCTGGCCGCTACCCGCGGCGGTGTGGGCGAGGCTCGACGCCTCGTCCTTCGCGGTGCTCGCCGCCGCAGCGGCCGCACCCTTCGTGTCGTGCGTGCTCATCGTCATCTCCACTCACTCGTGAACGTGTCCTTCAACTTCCCGGTGACCTTCTCGACGGGGTTCGGCCGTGGCCGTCGTCCCGTACAGCCGGGGGTACGGCTACGTGGGCGGCGTGGTACGACACCTCGCGGTGCTCCTCGTCCAGCGGGACGCTGCTGGGCACGCGTCCTCGGTGACGCCCACGGGCGCCTTCTCGACCTCCTGGAGCTTGCGGGCGTGGACCGCGTCGGGGCGGTCCGGTGTCGCTCTGTGCTGGAGCTCTTGACTTCGGAAGAACATGGCGCCTCCTCACCCGTATCTCGGGTGCGCGGGAGTGCTGCAGGACTCGGCTGCAGGGCGGGGCCGACGCGCGGCGACGCCCGGCAGGCCGGGATGACACCGACGGGCTTCCTCCGTCGGTGCGAAGAGATCGGGGGCTCGCGAACCCCGCCGCCCTCGACCGTAGGCGCTCGGCGGGGACACCGCACGGCGAGAACGCCCCGCCCCCGAGATGCGCCCGGAGGCAGACCCCCGCACCCTGGTGGCCACCCGAGCGGGAGGACAGCGATGCGAGCGATGGTCTACCGCGGGCCGTACAAGGTCCGCGTCGAGGAGAAGGACATCCCGGCGATCGAGCACCCCAACGACGCCGTCGTCAAGGTCGTGCGAGCCGCCATCTGCGGCTCCGACCTGCACCTTTACCACGGGATGATGCCGGACACCCGCATCGGTCACACCTTCGGCCACGAGTTCGTCGGCGTGGTCGAGAAGGTCGGGCCGTCGGTGCAGAACCTGCAGGTGGGCGACCGGGTGATGGTCCCGTTCAACATCTACTGCGGCTCGTGCTTCTTCTGCGCGCGCGGCCTGTACTCCAACTGCCACAACGTGAACCCGAACGCCACGGCGGTCGGCGGCATCTACGGGTACTCGCACACGACCGGCGGGTACGACGGTGGCCAGGCCGAGTACGTGCGCGTGCCGTTCGCGGACGTCGGTCCGTCGAGGATCCCCGACTGGCTCGACGACGACGACGCCGTGCTGCTCACCGACGCGCTGTCCACCGGCTACTTCGGCGCGCAGCTCGCGGACATCGCCGAGGGCGACACGGTCGTGGTGCTCGGCGCCGGGCCGGTCGGGCTGTACGCGGCCAGGTCGGCGTGGCTCATGGGCGCCGGGCGCGTGATCGTGGTCGACCAGCTCGAGTACCGCCTGGAGAAGGCGCGCGAGTTCGCCTACGCGGAGACGCGCAACTACGCCGAGTTCGACGACATCGTGGTCGAGCTGAAGAAGACGACGGACGGGCTGGGCGCGGACCGCGTCGTCGAGGCCGTCGGCGCGGAGGCGGACGGCAACCTCATGCAGCACGTCACCGGCGCGAAGCTCAAGCTGCAGGGCGGCTCACCGGTCGCGCTGAACTGGGCGATCGACGGGGTGCGCAAGGGCGGGACCGTGTCCGTCCTCGGCGCGTACGGGCCGATCTTCTCCGCCGTGAAGTTCGGTGACGCGGTGAACAAGGGCCTGACGCTGCGCATGAACCAGGCACCGGTCAAGCGGCAGTGGCCTCGGCTGCTGGAGCACATCCAGGCGGGCTACCTCACGCCGAGCGACCTGGTCACGCACCGCATCCCGCTCGAGCACATCGCCGAGGCGTACCACGTGATGTCGTCCAAGCTCGACGGCTGCATCAAGCCCCTGATCATCCCGTCCGAGGACTGAGAGGACCCGCGCCATGCCCTACACCGCAGGCAAGCCCCCGCTCCCCGAGACCCCGGACCAGCTGCGCGCGCGCATCCCCGGCTGGGGCGCCGACCTGGACCCGGCCGACCGTCCGTCGGTCCCGCGCGAGCGGTCCGACCTCGACTCCGGCGCGCACTGGGACTTCCCCGACCGGCAGCCCGAGACGTACCCGCGCGAGAGGTCGATCGAGCACGAGATGCTGCCCCCGGTCTTCGGCACCGCACAGCCGTTGCACGGGCTGTCGGGGAAGATCCGCCGCTACTCCTACGAGCGCTTCAGCGAGGGCCGCGCCGCGCACTGGCTGCTGCTCATCGCCGCCGACCGGGTCGATGCCGGCGGGGCGCACCTGCGCTCGCTGCTGACGCTGCGGCCGGACAACCCGATCACCGAGACGGGGATCCTGGCCGAGCCGCGTCGGCACCCGATCGCGTCGCGGCGCGGGCGGGTCGACGTACGGCACCAGGTCCTCGACCCGCTGATCGTCGGCGGGCCGTGGATCGTCGGTGCCGCCGCGGCGTTCGCGCTGCTGCGCGCCCTGCGGCGGCGCTGAGCCGACCCGGGCCAGGACCGAGCCGGGCGCTGGGCCGGGGTGCCGCGCCCCGACTCAGCGCACCTCGGCCGTCAGCCGCCCGTCGGCGTGCACCGTCAGCGGGGCGATCCGCACGTTGCGCAGGTGGTCGCGACCCGACACCTGCGCGTCGTGGTACAGCAGGTACCAGCGGTCGCCGACCTGCGCGATCGAGCCGTGCGTCGTCCAGCCGGCGACGGGCTCGAGCACGGTGCCGCGGTACGTGAACGGCCCGTACGGGGAGTCCGACGTGGCGTGGACGAGCGTGTGCGTGCTGCCGGTGGAGTAGAGCAGGTGGTAGACGCCGTCGACCCGCGAGACCCAGGGCCCCTCGAAGAACCGGCGGGGGTCGCCCTGCGTCAGCGGTGTCCCGGTCTCGTCGGTGACGAGGACCTCGCGCGTCGGCTCGGCGAGCGCGAGCAGGTCGTCGGTGAGCCGCGCCACGCGGGGGCCGAGCGCCGGGGCGTCGTCCGCCGGGTACGTGTCGACGCCCGTGTACGTGTCGCCGTCCCAGCGCTGCAGCTGACCGCCCTGCAGCCCGCCGACGTACAGGTACGCGCTCTCGTCGTCGTCGACGAGCACCGCGGGGTCGATGCTGCCGATGCCGGCAATCGGCTGGCACTCCGCGACGAACGGTCCGGTCGGCGAGGACGACGTCGCCACGCCGATGCGGAAGACGCCCTCGTGGTCACGCGCGGGAAAGAACAGGTAGTACGTGTCGCCCCGACGTGCGGCGTCCGGCGCCCACATCTGGCGGGCGGCCCACGGCACGTCGTCGACGTGCAGGACCTGGGCGTGCTCGATCGCGGGGCCGGCGAGGTCGCGCAGCTCGATCACGCGGTAGTCGCGCATGTCGTAGTGCCCTCCCTCGTCGCTGTCCGAGGCACCCGTGTCCTCGTCGTGCGACGCGTAGACGTACAGCACGCCGTCCCACACGTGGCCCGACGGGTCGGCCGTGAACACGCCGTCGACCAGCGGCCCGTCGATCAGCGCCACCTCGGGCGCCACGGCATCCGCCGCCGTCGTCGTCCGCGTGACGTCCTCGACGCCGGTCCCTGCTCCGCTCACCACGTGCCGCCCATCTGCTCACCGCTCCCGCGCCCCCGTCGGACACGACGCGACCGCACCTTACCGGGCCGTAGCCTCCGAGTGTTGCGCGCGAGGGCGCGAAACTTGTGGGCCGACCTCGGTCGTCGGTGGGCGCCGGTAGCCTCGGACGCCATGCGCCTCGCGACCTGGAACATCAACTCGATCCGAGCACGGGTGGACCGTGCGGTGGCCTTCCTGGAACGCACGGGGGTCGACGTCCTCGCGCTCCAGGAGACGAAGGTGAAGGACGAGGCGTTCCCGCGCGAGCCGTTCGAGGCCCTCGGTTACGAGGTGGCGACGCACGGGTACTCGCAGTGGAACGGCGTCGCGATCGTCTCCCGCGTCGGCCTGGACGACGTCGAGCGCGGCTTCCCCGGGCAGCCGACCTGGGGCGACCCGGCAGCCGCCGAGGCCCGCGCCATCGGCGCGACCTGCGGCGGTGTGCGCGTGTGGAGCCTGTACGTGCCGAACGGGCGGGAGATCGCCGACCCGCACTACACCTACAAGCTCGACTGGCTCGCCGCGCTGCGCGACGCCGCGCAGGGCTGGCTCACGGCCGACCCGCAGGCGCAGGTCGCGATGGTCGGGGACTGGAACATCGCCCCGCTCGACACCGACGTGTGGGACATCGAGCGGTTCGCCGGCCGCACGCACGTGACCCCCGCGGAGCGGGACGCGTTCGAGGCGATCGCGCACGCCGGCTACACCGAGGTGTCGCGCTTCCACGTGCCTGGCGAGCACACGTACACGTACTGGGACTACCAGCAGCTGCGCTTCCCCCGCAACGAGGGGATGCGCATCGACCTCACGTACGCCAGCCCGGCCCTGGCGGCGCGCGTCAGCGGCGTGCGCATCGAACGTGACGAGCGCAAGGGCAAGCAGCCGTCCGACCACGTGCCCGTGGTGCTCGAGATCGACGCACCGTGACCGTGCGGCGCCGCAGATCGGGCGGTCTCGGCGCCGGGGCTCCGCGAGGCGCCCGCGCTCGGCTAGGTTGCCGTCCATGACGTCGACGCCCGACGACCACGCACCCGAGCCCACCGAGGGCTCGGGCACCGGGTCCGTGCCGGAACCGCCCGCTCCGCAGGGACAGGCGTCGGCGCCCGACCCTGAGGTCCCACCACCCGGCGAGAGCCCCGCACCACCGGCGGTGCCCGACTCCGCCTCGTGGGGGACGTCCGCGTCGCCGGTCTACGGCGGCGGCACCCCGACACCCGCGGCCGGTGACACGCAGCCCCTGGCGACCGGGATGAACGACACCCAGCCCCTGGCGACCGGGATGAACGACACCCAGCCGCTCACGTGGGGCGCGCCGGTCCCGCCCGCGCTCGTCCCCGGTGGCGGCGGGCCCTCCGCGGCACCGGCCGGTGCGCCGACCGGCACGTCCCCCTACGGCGCCCCCGTCGCCGAAGGCCCTCCCGTCCCACCCGCACCCGGCCTGAACGCGTACGGAGCGCCGGCACCCGTGTTCGGGACGCCCCCGGCGCCCGGCGCCGGGCAGCCGCCCTCCTGGGGCCAGCAGCCGTACGGCGCCCCGCAGCCGTACGGCGCCCAGCAGCCTCCTGGAGGCCCGCCCCCGCAGTCCGTGCTCGGCGCACCCGCCTACGGTCCCCCGGGCCAGCCGTACGGCTACGCCCCGGCCGCCCCCACGGACGGGCTCGCGGTCGCGTCGCTGATCACGTCCGTCGGCGGGCTCGTGCTCCTGGCCGGTGCGCCCGGGCCCGTCGGCGTCGGGCTGGGGATCGGTGCGCTCTCGCGCATCCGCCGCACCGGGGCGCGCGGCCGCGGCATGGCGATCGCGGGCATCGTCGTGGGCATCGTCGGGACCGTCGTGGCCACCGTCCTGGTCCTGGCGGTCCTCGCACTCGTCCAGTGGGGCGCGAACACCGCGGAGCAGGCGAACGACGCCCTGAGCGGCCAGGGGCTGAACGAGCTCCTCGAAGGCATGGAGGGTCTCGAGGGCCTCGAGGGCGGCGGCGATGGCAGCGGCGGCAGCGGCACGTCGCCCGAGGACCTCGACCAGCTGCTCGGCGAGCTGCAGAAGCAGCTCGAGGGGCTGGGCGAGGAGCAGCTCGACGTCCTGCCGTCGTACGCGCTCCCCCAGGACGTCGTCGCCGGCACGTGCTGGGAGTCCGTCCCCGAGTACTACGACCTGTCGGACGCCGTGGCCGTCCCGTGCACGCAGGAGCACGAGGCCGAGGTCGTGGCCGTGCTGACCGCGACGGGCGCGCCGGCGACCGACCTCACCGTGGAGGACCCCGTGCTCTCGGCCGCCTACGTCGAGTGCGAGACCGCCGTCGGCGCGATCGACCCCGGGCTCCTGGCGTGGGGCGTGCTCGACGTGTGGCTCCCCCACCCCGACCAGGTGGCCGCAGGCCAGGTCGTCGGGTACTGCGTCTACGAGGACGTCGTCGGCAGCGACACGTCCCTGACGGCACCGTCCGGGATGTCGTCCTGACCTCCGCCGGCGACGCGCGGACGCCCACCGGCGGTGCCGCGGACATCCCCGAGGACCCGAACCCGCCGACGCACTACGCGGCCGGGTGGGAGGCCGCGCGGGCCCAGCGCGCGCGTGCTCGTCGCCGGGTGACCGTCGCGTCCGCCGCGGTCGGCGCCGTCGCCCTGCTCGCGGGCGGGACCGTCCTGGGGACGCGGGCCGTCACCGACGCCCGCAGCCGGCCGCTGGCCGCCGACGTCACCGCGACGACCGAGGCCTATGCCGTGCAGCTCGTCACCGGGTCGTGCCTCGCGGAGCTCCCCGGTGACGGCGAGGTCGGCCGGGTGGAGGTCGTGCCGTGCGCCGAACCACACGCGGCCCAGGTCGTCGCGCAGTACGCGTTCGACCCCGCCGCCGTGTGGCCGGGTCAGGAGGGCGCGCACGCGCGGGTCGCGCGCGCGTGCGTCCTGAACGACGACGAGGTCGCGGCCGGCGTGCGTGTGGTGACGTGGGCCCCGACGGCGGCCGGCTGGGCGGCCGGTGACCGCACGGGCCTGTGCCTCGCGGTGCCGCCGGAACCGGTGACCGGCTCGTTCGTCACGGTGAGCGTGCCTCCCGGGGGGTGAGGTCGTCAGCCCTCCGTGGTGACGCGCGCTGCGCGGCGACGCTCGCCGCGGCTCCCCGTGCGCGTCCACACGAAGCGGAGGAGCACCAGCGTGATGACGGCGTACACGACGCCGTTGAGCACGTCGCTGTAGCGGCCGATGTCGTGCCACTGCGAGCCCAGCACGTACCCGGCCCACACCAGGCCGCCGTTCCACACCAGCGACCCCACCGTCGTGTACAGCGTGAACCGCGCCAGGTTCATGCGCTCCACGCCCGCCGGGATCGAGATGAGGCTGCGGACGACCGGCACGCAGCGCCCGACCAGGACGGCGAGCCCGCCGTGGCGCACGAACCACTGCTCGGCATGGTCCAGGTCCTCGACCTCCATGAGCGGGATGCGCTCCAGCCAGCGCCGCAGGCGGGCGCGCCCGAACCACGCACCCAGCCCGTACAGCATCAGCGCACCGGCGACGGCCCCGATCGTCGCCGCGACGACCGCCCAGCCCAGGGACATCCCGCCCTGCGACGCGACGTACCCCGCGACGGGCAGCACGACCTCGGACGGGATGGGCGGGAACAGGTTCTCGAGGGCGACGAGCATCCCGACGCCGACCGGCCCGAGCGCGTCGATGACCGACACCACCCACCCCGCGAGGCCCGTCAGCTCCGCGTCGGCCGCGGCGGCTGCGGCAGCGGCGAGGACAGGCACGCCATCGGATGCTGCCACGACGTCGGCCGCCCCGCGCGCCGTGATCAGCGTGCGGGGCGGACCGTCCTGCGGTGCGGACCGTCAGCGTTCCGCGCGGACCGTCAGCGCGCCGTCGCCGAGGTCGACGTGCAGGGTGTCGCCGTCGTGGATCTCACCCGCGAGCAGGCCGCGTGCCAACCGGTCGCCGATCTCCTTCTGGACCAGCCGACGCAGCGGGCGGGCGCCGTACGCGGGGTCGTAGCCCTCGAGCGCGAGCCACTCGCGCGCGCCGTCGGACACGTCCAGGGTGAGCCGGCGGTCGGCGAGCCGCCGCCCCAGGGACTCGACCTGCAGGTCGACGATCCGCCCGAGCTCCTCGAGGGTCAGCGCGTCGAAGAGCACGATGTCGTCGAGCCGGTTGAGGAACTCCGGCTTGAACGCCGCCCGCACGGCACCCATGACGGCCTCGCGCTTCGCGGTCTCGTCGAGCGTCGGGTCCACGAGGAACTGCGAGCCGAGGTTCGACGTCAGCACGAGGATGACGTTGCGCATGTCGACGGTGCGGCCCTGGCCGTCGGTCAGGCGGCCGTCGTCGAGCACCTGCAGCAAGATGTCGAACACCTCGGGGTGCGCCTTCTCGACCTCGTCGAGCAGCACCACGGAGTACGGGCGGCGCCGCACGGCCTCGGTGAGCTGCCCGCCCTCCTCGTAGCCGACGTACCCGGGGGGCGCGCCCACGAGCCGCGCGACCGAGTGCTTCTCGGAGTACTCGGACATGTCGATGCGGACCATCGCGCGCTCGTCGTCGAACAGGAAGTCCGCGAGCGCCTTGGCCAGCTCGGTCTTGCCGACACCGGTGGGCCCGAGGAACAGGAACGAGCCGGTGGGGCGGTCGGGGTCGGACACACCGGCGCGGGCGCGACGGACGGCGTCGGACACGGCGGCGACGGCCGCGCGCTGCCCGATGAGGCGCTTGCCCAGCACCTCCTCCATGCGCAGGAGCTTGGCGGTCTCGCCCTCGAGCAGCCGGCCGGCGGGGATGCCGGTCCACGCGGCGACGACCTCGGCGACCTCGTCCGGGCCGACCTTCTCGGCGATCATCGGCGCCTCGGCGACCTCGTCGTCCGAGACCTCGGAGGCCTCCGCGGCGGCGATCTCCTTCTCCACCGCGGGGATCTCGCCGTAGAGCAGCCGCCCGGCGGTGGCGAGGTCCCCCTCGCGCTGGGCGCGGTCGGCGTCGGCCCGCAGCTGGTCGAGGCGCACGCGCAGGTCACCGACCCGGTTGCGGCCGCCCTTCTCCTTCTCCCAGCGGGCGTTGAGCGCGGCGAGCTCCTCGCGACGGTCCGCGAGGTCCGCGCGCAGCCGCGCGAGGCGGTCCTTCGACGCGGGGTCGTCGGCCGTGGCGAGGAACTGCTCCTCCATCTCCAGGCGCGTCACGGCGCGCTGCAGCTCGTCGATCTCGACGGGCGAGGAGTCGAGCTCCATGCGCAGGCGCGACGCGGCCTCGTCGATGAGGTCGATGGCCTTGTCGGGCAGCTGCCGCCCGGTGATGTACCGGTCGGAGAGGGTGGCCGCGGCGACGATCGCGCCGTCGGAGATCTCGACGCGGTGGTGCGCGGCGTACCGCTCGCGCAGGCCGCGCAGGATCGCGATCGTGTCCTCGACGGAGGGCTCCCCGACGAACACCTGCTGGAACCGCCGCTCGAGCGCCGGGTCCTTCTCGATGCGCTCGCGGTACTCGTCGAGCGTGGTGGCGCCGACGAGCCGCAGCTCGCCGCGGGCCAGCATCGGCTTGAGCATGTTGCCCGCGTCCATGGCGCCCTCGCCGCCCGCACCGGCGCCGACGACGGTGTGCAGCTCGTCGATGAAGGTGACGACCTGCCCGTCGGACGCGGTGATCTCGGCCAGGACGGCCTTGAGCCGCTCCTCGAACTCACCGCGGTACTTGGCGCCCGCGACCATCGACGCGAGGTCGAGCGAGACGAGCGTCTTGCCGCGCAGGGACTCGGGGACGTCACCGGCGACGATGCGCTGAGCGAGGCCCTCGACCACGGCGGTCTTGCCGACACCGGGCTCGCCGATGAGCACGGGGTTGTTCTTGGTGCGGCGGGACAGCACCTGAACGACGCGGCGGATCTCGGCGTCGCGGCCGATCACCGGGTCGAGCTTGCCCTCGGCGGCCAGCTTGGTCAGGTCGACGCCGTACTGCTCGAGCGCCTTGTAGGTGCCCTCGGGGTTGGGGCTGGTGACGCGCGCGGACCCGCGCACGTTGGGCAGCGCGGCGAGCAGCGCGTCGCGCGACGCACCGGCGGCGCGCAGCGCGTCGGCCACGCCCGACTGCCCGGCGGCCAGGCCGATGAGCAGGTGCTCGGTGGACACGTAGTCGTCGCCGAGAGCCCGGGCCTCGGCGTTGGCGGCCTCGAGCGCGGCGGCGGCCTGACGCGACGCCGACGGCTGCGCGACGGACGCCCCCGACGACGAGGGCAGCTGGACGAGCATGCCGCGCACGGACCGGCCCAGCGCGGCGCGGTCGGCGCCGACCGCGTCGAGGAGCCCGTTCGCCACCCCGCCCTCCTGCCGGAGCAGCGCGTCCAGGATGTGCGCGGGCTCGAGCTGGGGGTTGCCGGCTGCGGTGGCCGACTGGATGGCATCGCCCAGCGCCTCCTGCGAGCGGGTGGTGAACTTCGCGTCCAACGAAACCTCCGGTGCGTGCGTGCGTGTGTCGCGTGTGATCTGGTCTGTCGATCACAACGGGATCCGAAGTTGAGTCTATTCCGCTCAACTTCATCGGCGCACCCGGCGGAACCGTCACGCCCGCGTCACACCGGCGTCGCCCACCGGACACGTGCCGCTCCTAGCGTCAGGGCGACCACCGAGAGAGAGCAGGGCACCGATGACCCTCACCATGACGCTCGTCCGCCACGGCCGCACCCACTTCAACGCCCGCCGCATCCTGCAGGGCCGTTGTGACTCCCCGCTGACGCGCGACGGCCGCGCCGGCGTCCGCGCCACCGCCCGTCACCTGGCACGCACGCCGTTCACCGCCGCGTGGGCGTCGCCGTCGGGGCGGGCCGTCGCCACCGCCGTCGAGCTGCTGCGCCCCCACCCCGACGTCCCCCTGCGCACCGACCCCGACCTTCGGGAGTACGCCTTCGGCATCTACGAGCAGCGGCCCGAGCGTGTCCTCGACGAGGTCGTCGCGTGGCCGGACCTCGTCACCGACGTCCTGGCCGGGACCCACCCCGGCCTGCCGGGGGGCGAGCCGGGCGCCGACTTCATGGACCGCACGCGCGACGTCTTCGCCCGCATCGCGGACACGCACCGCGACGGGCACGTGCTGGTCGTCGGCCACGGGCTCGCGCTCGGCGCGTACCTGGCGACCGTCGACGAGGTCGGGCTCGTGCCGCTGCCCAACGCGTCGGTCTCGACCGTCGAGGTCGAGCCGGACGGGACCGCCCGCATCACGAGCCTCGCGGTCGACGTCGCCGGGCAGGGGCACGTCGCCGCACGTCCGATGCGCACACCGACGCCCGTGCCGTCCGTCGCCTGACCTCTGCCTGGCCGCGCCCACCCTCCTCGAGCCGGTGCACCTGCACGGCGTCGAGGACACGAGCATCCACCTGACCCTGCCCCCGGAGCGGTGCGCGGAGCTCGTCCGGCTGGGCTGGGCCGAGCCGCACCAGTACGCCGACTTCGGCACCGAGATCATGCTCTACGGCCCGCGCGACGCGGCCGAGCTCGAGCAGGTCGTGTCCGTGGTCGAGGAGAGCCTGGCGTTCGCGCGGACGGGGGCGCCCGACCGCGTCAGACAGCGCCCGCCGCGGTCCTTCGAGCACGTGCGGGCCCCGTGCGAGGATCTGCGCGTGGCCGACGACGACACCCCTGCCCTGCCCGACGGCGCAGTGCGCGACCGGTGGGACGACGAGCGCACCGACGTGCTCGGGGAGCGGTGGCGTGCGCGCACGCTGCACCTGCGGCCCGACGCGGTCGCTCGCCGGACGCACGTCGACCCCGAGGCCACCCTCGTGCGGCGCGTCCCGGACCCCGACGCCCCGCCCACCCGGCGCGCGGTGCTGTACCTGCACGGGTTCGTCGACTACTTCTTCCACCCGCACGTCGGTGACGCGCTGGCCGCGGCCGGGTACGACACGTACGCCCTGGACCTGCGCGACCACGGTCGGTCCATCCGCCCCGGCCGACCGCCCAACGAGACCACCGACCTGGCGACCTACACCGAGGAGATCGACGCCACGGTCCGGCTGCTGCGCGCGGACCACGACGTGGTGGTCCTGCTGGGCCACTCCACCGGCGGGCTGACCGCCGCGCTCTGGGCGGACGCGCGCAGAGGGCAGGGGCTCGTCGACGCCCTCGTCCTCAACTCGCCGTGGCTCGACCTGCGCGGCTCGTGGTTCGAGCAGAACCTGCTGGCGCGCGCGGTCCACGTCGTCGGACGGCCCGCGCCGCGGGTCCCGGTGCGCACCATCGCGCCGCACTACGGCCGGGCGCTGCACCGCGACACGGGCGGCGAGTGGGACTTCGACCTCGCGTGGAAGCCGCACGCCGGGTTCCCGGTGCGCGCCGGGTTCGTCCGCGCCGTGCGCCGGGCACAGATGCGCGTGGCCCGCGGCCTGGGCCTCGACGTCCCGGTGCTCGTGCTCGCGTCCGACGCCGCCGGCCCGCACAAGACGCTGCACGACGCGCTGCTGAGCACCGACTCCGTCCTCGACCCCGCGCAGATCGCGCGCCGCGCCCCGCTGCTGGGCGACGACGTGACCTACCTCGAGATCGCCGGCGGGGCGCACGACCTCGCGCTGTCCACGGCGCCGGTGCGCGAGCGGTACCTGCGGGAGGTCACCGACTTCCTCGCCGCGCGCGTGCCGGGCTGACGTCCGACGGCAGGAGCGACGGCTCCTCGGGCTCGGACAGCGACAGCACCACCCCCACGACACCGGGGATGGCGCGCACCTGGTCCTCGACGAGGGCGAGCTGGTGCGACGCCTCGGCCTCGTCCGGCTCGCCCGCCAGGTCCACCGCGCCCGTGAGGAGCACGCGCCGCGCGCCGGCGATCTCCAGGCGCAGCTTCGTCACGCGCGCGACCTGCGGCATCGCCAGCAGCCGGCGCAGGGCCGCGTCCTGCAGCGCGGGATCGACGGCCTCCCCGACGATGAGCTGCAGGTTGCGCTGGATGAGCACGAACGCGACGAAGCCCAGCAGGAGGCCGACGAGGATCGACCCGACCGCGTCAGGCACCGCTGAGCCCGTCACCTCGTGCGCCGCGATGCCGGCGCCCGCGATGACGATCCCGATGAGCGCCGCGGCGTCCTCGGCGAACACCGCGCGCACCGTGGGATCGGACGTGGCCAGCACCTGCTCCAGGACGCCGCGGTCCCGCTGCCGCGCCTCGGCACGGCTCTGCCGCAGCGCCTGCAGGAACGACACGCCCTCGAGGACCAGCGAGATGCCCAGCACGACGTACGCGACGACGAAGTCCGACGCAGGCTCGGGGTCCGCCAGCTCCTGGATGCCGTGCGTGACCGACACCCCGGCCCCCACCGCGAACAGCCCGATCGCCGCGAACATCGACCACACGTAGACCTCGCGTCCGTACCCGAAGGGGTGCGTCGCGTCGGGGGCACGGTCCGCGCGACGCTGCGCGACGAACAGGAACACCTCATTGCCCGTGTCCGCCCACGAGTGCGCCGCCTCCGCCAGCATGGACGCGGCACCGGTGATCACCGCCGCCGCGGTCTTGGCCACGGCGATCACCACGTTCGCCACGAGCGCGAGGATCACCGTGCGCGTCGACTCGCCCCCGCGCGTCGCCTCGCCCCCGCCCGTCGACTCGCCCCCGCCCGTCGACTCGTCGCGCCCGACGCGCGGCGCGAGCTCGTCGGGTCCGTCCCCCCCGTCAGGTGCCATGGCACCGGACTAGCACGTGCGCCCGCTGTGCGCGATGCGGGCCGTGGTGGTTGGCTGTGCTGGCCCTGCCGCGGACGACGTCCGCACCTCGACCCTCCGGAGGACCTCCCATGACCGTCACCCCGACCCCGTGGCCTGCCGGTGTCCCCGGCTGGGCGGACATCACGGTGACGGACCTCGGGCCGACGCAGCGGTTCTACGGCGGCCTGCTCGGCTGGCACCTGCGGCCCGGGCAGCCCGAGACCGACGGGTACGTCCTGGCGACCGTCGACGGGTACGTCGTCGCGGGGATCCGGGTGTCCGACGTCCCGCAGCCCGCTGCGTGGTGCGTGTACCTCGCGACGGACGACATCGCGGCGAGCGTGGCGACCGCCGTCGGGGCGGGGGCGACCGTCGCGTTGGGGCCGGTGTCCGTGCTCTCCCTGGGCCGCATGGCACTCCTCAGTGACCCGACCGGCGCGCTCGTGGGGCTCTGGGAGGCCGGTGACCACACCGGGTGGGAGCTCACCGACGCCCCCGGGGCGTTCGTGTGGGCCGAGCAGATGTCGCACGACCCGGCCGCGGCACGCCGCTTCTACACCGAGCTGTTCGGCTACGAGCAGCAGGACATGAGCGCGCCGGACTTCACGTACACGTCGCTGTCCGTGGGCGGGACGCCGGCGGCCGGGATCGGTGGGTACGGCCCGGGCGCGGGTGACGTCCCGGCGGCCTGGACCTGGTACCTCGCGGTGCAGGACGCGGACGCGGTCGCTCCCCGGGTCGCCGAGCTGGGCGGGGAGGTCGTCAGCGGTCCCGAGGACACGCCGTACGGGAGGATGCTCCTGGTCCGCGGCCCCGCCGGCGAGGTGCTCGCCCTGCTCCAGGCACCCGAGGAGGACGTCGTCGCCTGATCCGGTGCGTAGGGTGGACGCCGTGCAGTACCCGATCGACGTGTTCACCCATCGTGCGACGCGCGCCCACGACCCGGTGCGCACCTTCAAGTCCCGCCGGTCCCCCCTCGGGGTCGACCGGGTCGACGCGCTCGAACGACTGTTCCCGCGGTGGGGCTTCTCGGTCGACGACCCGAGCGCGCCACCGCCTCGCACGCCCGAGGGCCTGCTCGACACCGTCGCGCTGTTCGGGCGCACGGCGCCGCTCGTCGTCGAGATCGGGTCCGGCATGGGCGACGCGACCGCCGCGATGGCCGCCGCCGACCCCGACCGCGACTGGTTGGCGGTCGAGGCGCACCTGCCCGGCCTGGCGGCACTGCTGCTGCTCATCGAGCGCCACGGCCTGACCAACGTGCGCGTCGCGCACGGCGACGCCCTGCGGCTGCTGCGTGCCGACGTCGCGCCGGGCAGCCTCGACGCGGTGCACGCGTTCTTCCCCGACCCCTGGCCCAAGGTGCGCCACCACAAGCGCCGCCTCGTGCAGCCCGAGCACGTCGCACTGCTGCGCGACCGGCTGCGCGTCGGGGGGACGCTGCACGTCGCGACCGACTGGGCGCCGTACGCCGAGCAGATGCGCGACGTGCTCACCGCCGACCCGGACCTGGCCGGCGGCGTCGTG
This sequence comes from Cellulomonas xiejunii, assembly GCF_024508315.1. Lineage (NCBI taxonomy): Bacteria > Bacillati > Actinomycetota > Actinomycetes > Micrococcales > Cellulomonadaceae > Cellulomonas > Cellulomonas xiejunii. The sequence continues at coordinate 617,107 of NZ_CP101987.1, read as the reverse complement.
CCGCGGCCGGCGCACCGGCCCGTCACCCGTTTCGAGCAGCGCGGCCGGGACCTGGGCCACGAGGTCACCGACGTGATCGTGCGGCGCGTCCGATGAGGCTGCTCCTGGTACCCGGCACGAGCCCCGACCGCTGGGCGCGGGTGTGGCGTGAGCGCCTCCCGGACGACCCGCTGGAGGTCGTGCACGCGGGGGCGTCCGATGCGGTCGACGCGGTGCTGCGCGGCGACGTCGACGCGGCCGTGCTGCGACTGCCCCCCGCCGGGGCCGACGCACGACCGTCCGGGCTGCCCGCCACGCCGCCCAGCACCGCGACCGGCTGGGCGGTGGTGCCGCTGTGGACCGAGCAGACCGTCGTCGTCGTGCGCAAGGACCACGTGCTCACCGTCGTCGGCGAGGTCGACGTGCCCGATCTCGCGGGCGAGACGCTGCTCGTCCCCGGTGACGACGTCCTCGGGTGGCAGCCCCCGGAGGTCGAGGTGCTCGACGTGCCCGACGTACCCACCGCCGCGGACCTCGTCGCCAACGGTGCGGGCGTCCTGCTGGTGCCGCACTCCCTCGCGCGGCTGCACGACCGCCGCGGCACCGCGGTGCGGGTCGTCCCCGACGCGCCGGGCTCACCGGTCGTGCTCGTGTGGCGCACGGACACCGAGCACCCGCACGCGCAGGAGCTCGTCGGCATCGTGCGGGGACGCACCGCCGGCAGCTCCCGTGGGGCCGGCACCCAGGCCCCGGCCGCCTCCCCGGCGAAGGCGCCCGCACCGTCGCGCCACGCGGCGCGGACGCCCCGCCCCGCGCCGCGCCGCACCCCGCCGCGCAAGCGGCGCTGAGCCGCCCTCGCGCCGCACGTCCCGGCTCGACGACGCGCCCGGACGCGACGACGCCCGACCGGTCACCGTGAGGTGACCGACCGGGCGTCGTCGAGGTGCTGCTGCGTCAGCTCGCCAGGCGGCGGCGGGCCACGACGAGCGCACCACCGGCCACGACGAGCACCGCGCCTGCGAGGATCCCCGCACGCGGGTCGACACCCGTGACGGCGAGCTGCTGCCCGGCTGCCACGACCTCGACGGACCGCCAGCCGATGAGCGTGCCGTCCGCCTGGTACACCGCGATCCGGTGGGTACCGACCGTGGTGCCCGCCGGGATCGTGACCTTCAGGGTGCCGTCAGCGGCCACCGTGGCCGCACCGAGGTCCGTCGGCACGGAGAACAGGAACGTACGCACCCGGGCACCGGCCGGCAGACCGCCCAGGGTCACCGCCCCACCCTGGTTGACCCGCGCCGGGGCGGTGAAGCCGCCCTGGTTGGCGGCCGTCAGCTGGTCGGCCGACGGCGTCCACGACGTGACGGCCGGGCAGGGACCGGTGAACGCGTTGATGGTCACGGTCCGGTAGATGAAGTAGTCGTCCGCCTGCCAGTCGCCGAGGTCACCGAACTCGCCGTCGACCGTCAGCGCCCAGACCTCGTAGGTGCCGGGTGCGACCGCGACGACGCGCGCCTCACCCTCCTCCGACTCGGCGATGTAGTCCTCGTCCGACTCGCCGTCCGAGCCTGCGACGACGACGGCCCACACGACCGTGCTCGCGGGGCTGATGCCGATGCTGCCGTTGGGGACGACGGTCGTGCCGTTGCACGTCGGCTGGACGATGTCGAGGGCCGGCACCGGGACGGCGCCGGGAGTGGGCGACGCGCTGGGCGCCGGGGTCGACGTGGGGGCCACCGTCGGCGTCGCCGTGGGAGTCGGCGTCGGGGTCGGGGTGGCCGTGACGTCGAACGCGTAGGTCGTGCAGCCGACCGTGAAGCCGTGCACGGTGCCCGCGCCGGTCGCACCCGAGCCGAGCGAGAACCCGACGCCCATGATCATGGCGTCAGGCTCCTGCGCGAGCAGCTCGTTCAGCGTGAACAGCTCGGCGCGCTCGAACCCGCCCACCGGACGCGTGCTCCACCACTGGTCGGCGCCGTAGACGTCCGGCTCGTGGACGAGCGTGCCGGCCCAGGCGCCCTCCAGCGAGAACGACATCGTCAGGCCGGGCAGCTGGCCGCTCGTCGCGGTGTAGTCCAGCGACGGGCTACCGGCCGCGCTGAGCGCGAAGGGCGTGATGCCGTAGTCGGTGAACGCGACGTGGCCGTTGGTCGCGCTGATCGCGACGCCACCGTCGACGATCGCCGCCGTGCCGTTCGTGAGCGTCTTCTCGATGGTCGGGTCGTCGAGGCTCGTGTACGTCGGCCCGGTGACCGTGCCGGTGCATGCGGCCACGGTCGGGGTCTCGGTCACGGCCTGGGCGCCGAGCGAGCCGGCGCCCAGCGCGAGGAACGAGAGCGCGACGACTGCCGCGGCTCGTCGGAACGGGGTGGGGGACACGAGGTGCTCCTTCATGCCCGTCCCTCGCAAAGGAGCCGGGCAGGTTGCTGGTGGCGCTGCACCTCGCAGGGTAGAAGCGGCGTCACCGCAGGTCACCTGGGTGAAAGCACCACGGATCGGGGGTATCGGAGCAACCGGACAGCGCAGACGAGTGAACCTCGTGACGCGCGTCCACGATCGTGATGAACGAGCGGGCGACCCGCGCACGACCAGGTGACCCGGACACGCGGACGCCCGGTCGGTCACCTGAGGTGACCGACCGGGCGTCGGTGAGGGTGCTGCTGTGACGGTGCTGTCGCCCGGCGAGCGAGCGCCAGGACGAGTGCGTCAGCGCGCGACGAGCGGCTGCGAGTGCCAGATGCGGTCGATGTAGTCCCACATCGCGCGGTCGGAGGAGAAGTACCCGGACCGGGCGACGTTGAGGATCGCGGACCGGGTCCACGCCTCGGTGTCCTGGTACGCGGCGTCGACGCGGGCCTGCGCGTCGAGGTACGACTGGAAGTCCGCCAGGACCAGGAACCGGTCCTCGTACAGCAGGTTCGACACGATGGGCTCGAAGACCGTGCGGTCGCCGCCGGCGAACGTGCCGGACGCGATGCGGTCGATCGCCCGGCGCAGCGTCGGGTTCTCCTCGTAGAACTTGGAGGGCTGGTAGCCCGCGGTGACGAGCTCCTCGACCTCCGGCTCGAGCAGCCCGAAGAGGAAGAAGTTCTCGTCGCCGACGAGCTCGCGGATCTCGACGTTCGCGCCGTCGTCCGTGCCGATCGTCAGGGCGCCGTTGAGCGCGAACTTCATGTTGCCGGTGCCGGACGCCTCCTTGCCCGCGAGCGAGATCTGCTCGGACAGGTCGGCCGCCGGGATCAGCGTCTCGGCCAGCGTCACGTTGTAGTTGGGCGGGAACACGACGGTGAGCGCACCCTTGACGCGCGGGTCCTCGTTCACCGTGCGTCCGACGTGGTTGATCAGCGCGATCGTCTGCTTGGCCATCTTGTAGCCAGGCGCAGCCTTGGCACCGAACGCGAACACGCGCGGCGGGATCGACGTCGGGTCCAGCTCGCCGCTGATGATCTGCTCGTAGAGCGACACGATGTGCAGCACCTTGAGCGTCTGACGCTTGTACTCGTGCAGGCGCTTGACCATGACGTCGAGCATCGCGTCAGCGGGCAGCGTGATGCCGTCGCGGCGCTGGAGCAGCACGCTCAGGCGCTGCTTGTTGTGCGCCTTCACCGCGCGGAACTTCTCGCGGAACTCCTGGTCGTCGGCCAACGGCTCCATCTCGCGCAGGCGCGCGAGGTCCGTGATCCAGCCGGGGCCGATCGCGTCGGTGATGAGCTCCGACAGCGCCGGGTTCGCCAGGCGCACGAACCGGCGGGGCGTGACGCCGTTCGTGACGTTGGTGAACTTGTCCGGCCAGTACTCCGAGAAGTCGGGCAGGACCTTGTCGCGCAGCAGCTGCGAGTGCAGCGCGGCGACCCCGTTGACCTTGGAGCCCGCGATGGTCGCGAGGTACGCCATGCGCACCGAGCGCTCGGGGTGCTCGGCGATGATCGACATCCGCCGCAGGCGCAGCTCGTCACCGGGGTAGCGCTGCGCGACCTCGGCGAGGAAGTCGTCGTTGATGCGGTAGATGATCTCGAGGTGGCGCGGCAGCAGCTTGCCCAGCAGCGCGACCGGCCAGACCTCCAGGGCCTCGGGCAGCAGGGTGTGACAGGTGTACGCGAAACACTTCTGGGTCACGGCCCAGGCCTCGTCCCAGTCCCACTTCTTCTCGTCCACGAGGATGCGCATGAGCTCGGGGACCGCGATCACCGGGTGGGTGTCGTTGAGCTGGAAGATGATGCGCTCGGGCAGCCGGTGCAGGTCGAAGTCGTCGGGCAGGACGTTCTCGATGAAGTCACGGATCGAGCAGGCGACGAAGAAGTACTGCTGCTGCAGCCGCAGCTCCTTGCCCTGCGGCGTGGAGTCCTCCGGGTAGAGCACCTTGGAGATGTTCTCCGCGAACGTCTGCGAGCGCACGGCGTCGACGTACTCACCGGAGTTGAAGATCGCGAGGTCGAACGCCTCGGTGGCCTGCGCGCTCCACAGCCGCAGCGTGTTCACGCGGCCGTTCTGGTAACCCGGGACCATGTAGTTGTAGGGCACGCCGAGCACGTCCCACGCGGGGACCCAGCGGCTGCGCTCGACACCGTCGTCGTCCGTGTACCGCTCGGTCGACCCGCCGAAGTGCACGGTCACCGCCGACTCGGGGTGGGGGAACTCCCACGGCGCACCGAGGGTCAGCCACGAGTCGGCCTTCTCGACCTGGAAGCCGTCGACGAACGTCTGGCGGAAGATCCCGTACTCGTAGCGGATGCCGTAGCCGATGCACGGGACGCTCATCGTCGCCAGGGAGTCGACGAAGCACGCAGCGAGGCGCCCGAGGCCGCCGTTGCCGAGGCCGGGCTCGACCTCCTGGTCGCGCAGCGTGGCCAGCTCGATGCCGAGGGAGGCGAGGCCCTCCTCGACGATCTCGGCCATGTCGGTCGCCAGGAGCGCGTTGTCGAGCTGGCGCCCGAGCAGGTACTCCGCCGACAGGTACGCCACCGACTTGGCCTGCGCGTCGCGCTGGCGACGCACCGTCTCGAGCCAGCGCGCCATGAGGTACTCACGGACGGTGCGGGCGAGCGCGAGGTACTGGTCGTTGACGCTGGCGCGCTCCATGGTGACGCCCTGCCCGTAGTGCAGCTCGCGGAGGAACTCCTTGACGAAGCCCTCGACGGAGTGGTGCGGGGCCGTCACCGGCGCACTGTTGTTGGCACGGTTCTCAGTCACTTGCGCAACGGTAGTTCCCTGTTGCCGGTGAATCCAGGCGAGCGCTTGGGCAATCCCCCACGAACTGCCCCAACCGCGTGTCTCACGGCGTGTCTTTGTGCCCTGTCTCACGTGCAGGACCCGGCACCGCGGGTCGATCCGGCAGGAAACGTCCGATCAGGCCATCCTGGGACGATGGGCGAAACCACCCAGCAAGCAGGCACGGTCCAGCTCCACGAGGACGCGCTCGAGGCGGCAGCACGGCACGTCCGGGCGGACAGGGACGTCCTGCTCCTGGGCGACGTCGGCTCCGGCCGCACCACCCTCCTCGCCACGCTCGCGGAACGTCTGCGCGGCACCGGGACCGCCGTCGTCAGCCTCGCCGCCCACCATGGCGCGCGCGACCTGCCCCTCGCCGCGTTCTCCACCCACCCCACGCTGCGCCCCCGCAGCGGCGCCCGGTGGGGCCTCGCCGAGGCCACGACCGCCCTGGCCGAGGCCGTGGGCAGCGGTCAGGCTGCCGTCCTCGTCGACGACGTCCACCTGCTCGACGGCGCGTCGGCCGCGGTGGTCGCCGCGGTCGCGCGACGCCACGCGAGCCGGGTCGCCGTGGTGCTCACCGCACCCTGCGGGACGGACGTGGACGCCGCGGCTCCCGACCTGGTGCGGGACGCCGTCGTCGTCCGGGTCGGCCCCCTGGGCGTCAGCGCGACGTCCGCGCTCCTCGCCGAGCGCCTCGGCGGCCAGGTCGAGGGGCACCTCGCGTCCGTCGTGGCCGGACGCTCCGGCGGCAACCCGCGCGTCGCGGTCGCGCTCGTCCGCGCGGCGGTCGACGCGGGCGTCGTCGCCCGCGTGAGCGGTCGGTGGGCGCAGACGGGCGCCCTGGACATGGTCCGCGCCGACGCCGTCGCTCTCGGGCTCCTCGCCGACCTGTCGGAGACCTCGCGGCGCGGTCTGGAGGTCCTGGCCTGGTTCGGCCTGGTGGACCTCGCCACCGCCCGGCGACTGGTCGGCGCGGACACCCTCGCGGCACTCGACGCCGCCGGGCGGGTCGCCGTCCACGAGGGCGGCCGTGAGCCGACGGTCACGGTGAGCCCGCCCGCGCTCGGGCAGGTGCTGCGCCTGCGGCTGTCGCCCCGCGCCCACGCCGACCTGCGGGCGCTCGCGGACGGGACCCTGGGGACCGGCGTGCTCCCCCCGCCCGCCCTCGCGCTGCCGGCGGGCGTCGACGTGACCGGCGAGGACGCGACGTCCTGGCCGGCGCCGCAGCAGGTCGCCATCCTCACGGAGTCGGTGCGCACGCAGGCCTCGCAGCGGTACCGGGCCTGGCTCGACAAGCGTGACCTGGCGACCGCGCTGTCGCTGCTGCGGCTGCGCCTGCTGGACAACTTCACGTCGATCGACGTGGACGAGATCCTCCAGGGGACGGTCCCCTCCCCCACCGACGACCCCGACGACCTCGGCTCGTACGTGCTGCTGCGTGGCCAGTGGGCCGCGGCCACGGGCGGCACCCTGCGCGACGGGATGACGCACGACCCCGGGCCCACGGGGCGGCTCGTGCTGCCCGAGCTGGAGGACAGGGTCCTCGACGCCCTGGAGCGGCTCTACGCCCTGGAGCCGTCGACGGTGGGCGTCGCCGACCTCGAGGGCGCGCACGTGCCGGCGCCGCTGCGTGACTTCGTGCTCGTCCTGCAGGTGCAGGCTGCCGTCGAGACCGGCGCGCCGGACCGCGCGCTCGAGCTGCTGGACGGCTGGGGTGGCTCGCGGCGTCAGCACGCGATCGGCCACCAGCTCGACGCGCTGCGGGGCGACGCCCTGCTGCTCGCCGGGCAGGTCGACGACGCGATCGACTGGTGGCGCGAGCGGCTCAGCGCGGCGTACGACGACCTCAGCATGCTCGGGGTGCGGCTGGCCGCGCGCGGCCTCGCGACGGGCCTGTTCGTCCAGGGCGACCACGAGGGCGCGCGCCGGACGCTGAGCGTCGTGCTGCAGATGGGGCGGTGCGGTCCCGTCCAGAGCCCGTACGACGAGCGGATCCTCGCGCTCGCGGCGACTCTGCGGGCGCGCCGCGGCGAGACCGACCTCGCGGCCGCCCTGCTCGACGAGCTGCGGGCGACCCCGCGCCCGTACCTGCCGGCGCTCGACTTCGCCTTGCCGTGGGCGACCGCGGAGGTCGCGTACTTCCGGTCCGGGGGCGCCGAGCCGCCCGACGGCGAGCCTCTGTGGGCCGCCGGCGAGGAGCAGCTCGCGGTGGGGCGGCTCGCCAGCGCCGCACTGTGCTGGTCGTTCGCGCCCCTCGAGCTGACCCCGGACCGGCTGGCCCGGCTGGAGGAGCTGTGCGCCCGGACGCGGCTCACGATCGTACGGCCGCTCGTCCACCTGCACCGCACGATCTCGCAGGGGACGAGCACCGAGGTGCTGGCGGCCGTGGCGATGATGCGCGTCCCCGGACCGCTCGTGCACGTCGCGCTCGACGTCGCCCGGCGGCGCGCGGTCGAGGAGGGGCGTGGCGAGCTCACCGAGGAGCAGGTGCGTGCGGTCGCCGGGTCGGCCGTCGCCGAGTCCCTGGGCCGTCCCCAGGCCCGGTCGGCGCCGCTCACAGGGCGGGAGGCGGAGATCGCGGCGCTGGCCCGCGAGGGCCTGAGCAACCGGCAGATCGCCTCCCGCCTCTACCTGTCGGTGCGCACGGTCGAGAGCCACCTCTACCGGGCGATGCAGAAGCTAGGGGTGTCGGACCGGGCCCTGCTCGGCGAGCTCGACGGGGCCGTGGTCGCCACCGGCTGAGACGGCCACGGCGGCCGCCGCTCGACGGCTGCGCCCGGCGCGGTACCAGAGGCTCCCCGCCCAGACGAAGAACCCTCCGGCCACCAGGACGACCCCGACGTGCCGGTCGTCGACGTTGACCGCCGAGTTCACATGCCCGAGGTGGTGCACCACGTACCAGACGCGCGCCCGCACCTGGAAGTCCTGCACCGGCAGGTCCGGTGCGCCGTTGGCGTCGCCCTGCGTCGTGAACGTCACCCCGCCGTCGGTGCGGTGCGTGATCCCCGTGACGCGGTGCGTGATCGCCGTGGGGTCGTCGGGGTTCGGCAGGTAGGTGACGACGTCGCCGATCCGGACGTCGGCCGGGTCCACGGGACGCACCACGACGAGGGACCCGACCGGCAGCGTCGGCTCCATCGAGCCCGACAGCACGGTCAGGGGCACGGCGCCGGCGAGGCGCGGGACGAGGATCGTGACGGCGGCGACGAGCAGGACCACGCCGAGGACGCCGTAGCCCAGGCCGACGCCGACGCTGCGCGCGGTCACGCGCCACCGGCTCTCGGGGCGCACGGTGGCGGGCCGGTCGGGTGCGACGACGGGCTGGACGGGTGCGGTGGTGCTCATCGGTCCTTCTCCTCCTCGCGGAGCGCGACCGGAGGGGTCACGCCGGCGGTGTCGGCGTCCGGGCCCTCGTAGGGCTCGGGGAGCGTGGTGACGTCGGCCGCGGCCGGGTCGTCGGTGGCGTCGTCAGTGGCGGGCTCGTCGGTGACGGGCTCGTCGGTGACGGGCTCGTCGGTGACGTCGGAGCCGTCGTCGGTCGTGGGCTCGTCGCCCGCCTCGTCCTGCAGGGCGGGGTCGTCACCGACGACCGGGGCGTCGAGCACGGCGTCCGCGTCCAGCGCGGGACGGAACTTCGCGGGGATGAGGTAGGTGGTGAGGTTCGGGGCGTCGGCGTTGAAGCCGTCCCAGGCGGTCACGCGGCCGACGTCCCAGCCGGCCACGCTCTGGGCCATCGCCCGGGCACCGCGGAACATGTCGGTCATGTCCTCGACGTTCGAGGTGTTCCAGCCGCCGATCCAGGAGTTGAAGGACGTCGCGCCGTGGAACATCCCCGACATGTCCCGCACCTTGGCGGTGTCCCAGCCACCGACGTAGCCGTTGAAGGACGTCGCGCCGGCGAACATGTGGGACATCGACTCCACGTTCGCGAAGGCCGGGCCGGCGAAGTCCTGCTTGAGGGAGCGGGCGTTGGAGAACATGTGGTCCGTGGTGCGCAGCGTCGACGGGAGCCCGTCGACGCGCAGCAGGTTGATCGCGTTGTGGAAGGCGTACGACGCGTCGACGGTCCCGACGCCCTCCTGCCAGTTCTGCACCTGCACGAGCTCCTGCATGTCCGCGACGCTCTGCGCCGGGGAGCCGAGGCTGCCGACGCGGCCGTTGATCAGCACGGTCGCCTGGCCGGTGCCCGGCGGGTAGGTGTGCGCGTTCCTGCCGGGGACGAGGCGCGTGGTGGCGGCGCCCTCGACCCACTGGATCGTCGCGTCGACGTCGTCGACGTAGAGGACGACCGTGCGGTCGACGCCCTTGGTCAGGTCGTATCCCATGCGCAGCAGACCACCGGCGGCCGGGCCGCGCGTCGTGAGCGTGCCGAGGTCGCGCGACGCCGTGTCCAGCCAGCCGTGGCCGTTGCCGAGCTGCAGGTCCAGGCGCAGGGAGAAGGAGCGGTCGCCCGACGGCAGGCTCGACGCAGCGGCGACGCGCACGGTGACGGGGACGCGCTGCGGCGTGGCGGAGCCGACGACCGGGACGTCGTCCGACGTGATGGTCACCCGCCCCGCGAGGTCGGCGGGCAGGGCAGCGGCGACGTCGGTGCGCAGCGTCGCGCGCAGGTTCTCACCGGTCGCGGTGACGTCGACGGCCGTGCGGTAGAGGACCACCCGGCCGGGCTCGAGGCGCCCGGTCGCGGGGTCGAACGCCGCGCCCGACTCGTGCTGCCACGAGCCCGGGCCGACGGCGTCGATCGTGAGGGCCCCGCTGGCCAGGGTGCCGTCGAGCGGCTCCTGCGCGCGCCACGCCGCGTACGTCGCGGTGCCCGGCAGGGCCAGGACGATCGCCGCCGCGGCGACGGCCGCGAGGAGCGCGGCGCGCAGCGGGCGCAGGGGACGGACGTGGTGTCGCACGGTGCTCAGCTCCTGGGTCGCGGGGATGGGTGGTGAGGTCGGGCGGTGGAGCCGCCGACGGCAGGTGCGCGTTGGGGGGAACGGGCCTGCCGCCGACGGCGGTCGTGGGGTCGCAGCCGGGCTCAGGCCGACGGCGCGACCTGCTGCAGGTTGATGCTCGTGGCGCCGAGGTCGAAGCCCAGGCCCATCTCGCCGGTCGCGGACTCGTCGAACGCGATCGTCACGGTCGCGTCGACGGACGTCGTGCCGGGGCGGAAGCCGTCCGCGGGCACCCCGTCGAGGGTGACGTCGACCGTGATGCTCTCGGAGAGCGAGTCGATCGGCAGGCCGGCCGGCCCGACGACCTGCGGGACGACGACGAGGTTCTCGCCCTCGGCGACCACCGCGATGGTCGAGGTCCCGACGATGACGTCGCCCGGGACCATCTGGAAACCGTCGAGGTCCTCGATGAGGTTCTCGTGGCCGGGCGTCACGTCGTTCCACGTGATGTCGCCGAAGTCGGCGGTGAGCGAACCGGTCTGCAGGCTGCCCTCGCCCAGTGCGCCCTCGGCGTTCCAGAGTGCGAAGGTGCCCATCCCGCCGAGCAGGACAGCGACACCGGCGGCGGCGGCGACGGCACCCTTGACAGCGCCGCGGTGGGTGGTGGTCGTGGAGGTCGTGGTCGCGTTCATGGCTCGTGCCCTTCGTGTCCGTGGTGCCGGGGCGGTTGCTTCCGACACCCAGAACACTGGCAAGGCAGGGGCCACGTAGTGCGGGCGGGGGGTGGCCTGAGTAGGTAGCGCCGACGCCCTGACCTGCGACGACGCTGCACGCCAGGCGCCGATCGCCGTAGTGCGGCGGCTACTGGGGCCTATGCGCGCCGCGTCAGCGCGACGTCTGCCGGTAGCGGGCGATCGCGAGCGGCGCGAACACCACGAGGATCACCACGACGCAGCCGAGCGTGTACAGCACCGGGTGCTGCATCGACCACGCGTCGGGCACCGGGGCACCGGGGTTCGTGTTGCCGAACAGCTCGCGGCACGCCTGCGTGAGCGTCGAGACGGGGTTCCACTCGACGACGCGCTGCAGCGGCTCGGGGAACGAGTCGAGGGGGACGAAGGCGTTGGAGACGAACGTCAGCGGCATGATGACGATGAACGACGCGTTGTTGATGACCTCGACGCTGGGCACCAGCACGCCGACGAGCGCCATGATCCAGCTCACCGCGTACGAGAACGCGAGCAGCAGCCCGAACGCCGCAGCCGCCTCCAGCACCGTGCCGTGCACGCGCCAGCCGACGAGCAGGCCGGTGAGCGCCATGATCACCAGCGACAGCACGTTGTAGACGACGTCCGAGGCCGTGCGCCCCGCGAGCACGGCCGACTGCGACATGGGCAGCGAGCGGAAGCGGTCGAGGATGCCCTTCTGCATGTCCTCGGCGATGCCGGCGCCGGTGAACGTGGCCCCGAACACGACGGTCTGCGCGAAGATCCCCGGGATGAGGAACTCCCGGTAGCTCACGCCGTCGCCGGGGTCGATCGCCCCGCCGAACACGTAGGCGAAGAGCACCACGAACATGATCGGCGAGATGAGGACGGCCACGAGGATCTCGGGGACGCGCAGGATCTTCAGCAGGTTGCGCTTGGCGACGACGTGCGTGTCGACGACCGCGCGGGCGAGCGAGCTCATCGGACCTCCTGGGCGGTGTCGTCGACCTCGGCCGTCCGGCCGGTCAGCGTGAGGAACACGTCGTCGAGGGTCGGCCGGCGCACCCCGGCCTCGAGGACGACGACCCTCTCGGCGTCCAGCCGGTCCAGCGCCTCGCGCAGCGCCCGCGAGCCGTCGTCCACGGCCACCGACAGCGCACGCACGTCGCCGGCGACGTGGACCTCGTCGCCGGACGACACCGCCGCGAGGACCGTGCGGGCCGTCGCGGACCCCGCTGCGTCGGCCAGCAGCACCTCGACGCGCTGCCCTCCGACCTGCGCCTTGAGCTCGTCCGCGGTGCCGCGAGCGATCGCCCGCCCGTGGTCGATCACGACGATCGCGTCCGCGAGACGGTCGGCCTCCTCGAGGTACTGCGTGGTGAGCAGGATCGTCGTGCCCGCGCGTACCAGCTCGGCGATGACGTCCCACATCTGCAGCCTGCTGCGCGGGTCCAGGCCCGTCGTCGGCTCGTCGAGCACCACGACGGGCGGCTCGGCGACCAGCGCGCACGCCAGGTCCAGCCGCCGCCGCATGCCCCCGGAGTACGTCTTCGCGGGTCGGCCGCCCGCCTCCGTCAGGTCGAACGCGTCCAGCAGCGCCCCGGCGCGGGCCCGCGCCCGGCGTCGCGGGAAGCCGTAGAGGCGGCCGATCATCTCGAGGTTCTCCGCCCCCGTGAGGTTCTCGTCGACCGCGGCGTTCTGCCCCGACAGACCGATGCGGCGCCGCACCTGCTCGGGCTCGCGCAGCACGTCGGCGCCGGCGACGTGCGCCGTGCCGCCGTCGGGCCGCAGCAGCGTCGTGAGGATCCGCACGGCCGTCGTCTTGCCCGCGCCGTTGGGCCCCAGCAGCCCCATGACCGTGCCCTCGGGCACCTCCAGGTCCAGCCCGCGCAGCGCCTCGACCTGCCCGTACCGCTTCGTCAGCCCGCTCGCCGTGATCGTCGCCGTCATCGCTCCCCCCGCGTCGTGCGTCGTCACGCCCATTCCGGGATCGTGCACCCGACCACCGACAACCACACCCAAAACGCCGTGACACCGCGTCGCGGCCCGGACGAGCATGGACCCGTCCCGATGAGTCCGGCCCCCGCGTCCGGTCTATCCCGCGACACCTCCCGGACCCACCACCCCCCGAGGCCGCCATGACCACGCCCACCGCACCGACCCGCTGGCGGCGCGACGTCACCGTGTTCCTCACGGGTCAGACGTTCTCGCTGCTCGGCTCGATGCTCGTGCAGTACGCGATCATGTGGCACCTCACGCTCGAGACGCGCTCGGGGACGGTGATGGCCGTGTACGCGGTCGTCGGGTTCCTGCCCCAGGCGGTCGTGTCGGTCTTCGGCGGCGTGTGGGCCGACCGGCTCGACCGCCGCGCGCTGGTCATCGGCGCCGACGCGGCCATCGCCGCGACCACCCTGGCCCTCGCGATCCTCATGCTGTCCGGCTACGACGACCTGTGGATCCTGTACGTGGCCGCCGCGATCCGGTCCGCCGGCGCCGGCATCCAGACGCCCGCCGTCGGGGCCCTCCTCCCCCAGATCGTGCCGCCCGACAAGCTCATGCGCATCAACGGGGTCAACGCCACGATCCAGTCGGCCATGATGCTCGTCGCGCCGGCGCTCGCCGCCGGCCTGTACGCGTGGGCGTCGATCGAGGCGATCTTCTTCGTCGACGTCGTGACCGCGCTCATCGGCATCGGCCTGCTCCTGCTCGTCCCCGTGCCGCGCCTGGTGCGCGGCGACCAGCAGGCGGGCGTGCGCGGCTACCTCGCGGACCTGGCCGACGGCGTCCGGTACGTCGCGACGACGCCGTTCGTGCGGTGGGTCCTGGCGATGTGGGGCGTGGTGTTCGTGCTCATCGTGGCGCCGTCGTTCCTCACGCCGCTGATGGTGGTGCGCTCCTTCGGCGACGAGGTGTGGAAGCTGACGGTCAACGAGCTCGCGTTCAGCGTCGGCATGACGCTCGGCGGCGTGGTCGTCGCGTGGTGGGGCGGCCTGCGCAACCGCGTCCACATGGTCATGGTGACGACCGCCCTGTTCGCGGTGCTCAACGTCGGTCTGGGCCTGTCGACGAACATGTGGGTGTTCTTCGGGTTCATGTTCCTCATCGGCCTGGGCGTGCCCTTCTTCTCGACACCGACCATGACCGTGCTGCAGGAGCGGGTCGAGCCCGAGCGCCTGGGCCGGGTGTTCGGGTTCGTGGGCATCGTCATGGCCGTCGCGATGCCGCTGGGCATGGCGGTGTTCGGTCCGCTCGCCGACCGCTACTCGGTGGAGTCGCTGCTGGTCGCCGCGGGCGCCGCGCTGATGCTCGTCGTGGTCGTCGGCGTCGCGCTGCCGTCAGGACGGCGCGCGATGGCCGAGGCGCAGGCCCCGGATCCCGAACCGGCAGCCCCACCGTCGGACGAGGACCAGCACGTCGGCTCTGACGTCCGCTGACCCCGCCACTGACTGACCGCCCAGCTGACCGCCGAGCTGACGGCCCAGCTGACGGCGAGCTCGACCTTCGGCGGCTTCTCGGCGTTCGAAAGCCGCCAAAGGTCGAGCTCGGCGGATTGGTCGGGGGGTGGGTGTGGGTGGGTCGGGGGTTGATGTGGGGGTCAGCCGGCCAGGCGGGAGCGGACCAGGGCGCTGAGCGCCTTGCCGTCGGCGCGCCCCTGCGCGCGGGCGTTCGCCTCCTTCATGACCGTCCCCATGTCCTTGAGCGACGACGCCCCGGTGTCGGTGACGACCGCGTCGACCAGGGCGGCCAGCTCGTCGTCGCTCAGGCGCGTCGGCAGGTACTCGTCGACGATCTGCGCCTCCGCCGTCTCGGTCGCCGCCCGGTCGGCGGCTCCCGCGTCGGCGTAGATCTGCGCGGACTCGCGGCGCTTCTTCGACTCGCGGGCCAGGACCTTGAGGATCTCGTCCTCGCTGAGCTCGCGTGCGACCGTGCCGGCCTTCTCCTCGTGCCGCACGGCGCCGATGAGCTGGCGCAGGGTGCTGGTGCGCAGGGTGTCGCGCGCCTTGAGGGAGGTCGTCAGGTCGGCGGTCAGTCGGTCGAGGGTGCTCATGGGCCCATCCTCCCCGGTGTTCCGGTGCGGGCGCCCGCTCTTTCCTCCTGGCGGTGCGCTCACCAGGACGCGGCGACGACGTCCGTGAGCTCGGCAGCCGTCAGCGCGACGGGGTTGCCCCGCGTGGACGACGCGGCCAGGGCGTCGGCGACGACGGCAGGGACGTCGGCGGCGTCCAGGCCGAGCGCGCCGAGGCCGGGGGCGCCGATCGCTGCGGTGAGGTCCGCCAGCCACGCGACCGCGTCGTCCGCCCGGGCGCCGGCCCGTCCCGTCAGGGCTGCCGCCGCGTCGTCGTACCGCGCGAGGGCAGGCCCACCCGCGTCCGTGCGCCGCAGCGCCGCGACGTTCGCCGCGGTGGTCGCGGCCAGCACCGCGGCGCACACCTGCCCGTGGGGCGCGCCGAGCCGCCCGCCCAGCGCAGCGGCCAGACCGTGGACGGCACCCAGCTTCGCGTTCGCGAGCGCCATGCCCGACAGCAGGGCCGCGACGGACAGGTCGGTGCGCGCGTCGACGTCGTCGCCGTGCTCGACGGCCCGTCGCAGGCTGCGTCCCGCACGGACGAGGCCCTCACGCGCGAGCGGGTCCGTCAGGGCCGTCGCGTACGGCGTCGTGAACGCCTCGAGGCACTGCGTCAGCGCGTCGGCACCCGACGACGCGGTCAGCGCGGGCGGGCACCCGAGCGTGAGCAGCGGGTCGACCACCGCGACGGCCGGCAGCATCGCGCGCCCGCGCAGGCTGGCCTTCACGCCGCGGTCCGGGACGCGGACCGGCGCGTTGGCGGTGACCTCGGCGCCCGTCCCGGCCGTCGTCGGCACCGCGACGACGGGCAGCGCCACCTCCGCCAGTGGCAACCCCCGCCCGACGACCTCGAGGTGGTCCAGCACGTCCGTGCCACCGGGCGCGAGCACCGCGACGCACTTGGCGAGGTCGAGGACGGACCCACCACCCCAGCCGACGACGACGTCCGGGCGGACGTCCCGCGCGACGGCGACCGCGGCCCGCACGGCGTCGACGTCCGGCTCGCCGCGGTGCCGGTGGACGACCGTGCCGGCCAGGCCGCGGACGTCCGCCGACGGTCCCGCGACGACGAGCACCCGGCTGCCCAGCGCGGCGACGAGGTCCGGCACCTGCGCCGCAGCCCTGGCACCGAGGACGATGCGCCCCACGGTGGCGAACGTGCTGGCGGCGGGCAGGCCGGGACGGGACGGCACCGTGCTGGTCGACATGCTCCGAGGCTAGGGCCCGACGCGACGGGAGGTCACCGGTGCAGCTGCTGGCGCCAGTCCGGCGGGACGCGGCCCTCGGGCCCGGGCGTCGGCTGGTCCAGGGGGTGCGCGAGCGGCGGCGCCAGCTCCGGGCCCTCGGCGTGCGTGCCCGCCTCGTAGTCCCACCACCAGTCCTGCCCCGGCTCGTACGAGCGCATCAGCGGGTGCCCGGTGGCGCGCCAGTGCGCCGTCCCGTGCTGCCCCGGCGAGCTGTCGCAGCAGCCGATGTGCCCGCAGGCGGCGCACCGGCGCAAGGCCACCCACCAGCCGGACTCCTGCTCGCACTCGACGCAGCCGGGACCAGTCGGCGGGATGCTCGGGTCGATCGCGGGAACGTGCATGGTGGTCACCTCCGGGTGCCTGTCCAGTCTGCGCCTGCGCGCGCGGTCCGCATCCGGTGCAGGCCGGGCTCCGGTGCGACGTCCCGTCCTCCCGCGGGGGGACGGGACGTCGCGGCGCGCCCATGCCGTGGGTGGAGCCGGCGACGACGGCGTGCCACCGTGGCCCCCGCACGTCGAGACCCCAGGGGGAGTCGTCGGCCCGACCCCCGGACCTAGCGTCACCGACGTGCCCTCGACCAGCAGCGACGTCCTCCTGCACGACCCCCGGGTCGCGGCCGACCCCGTCGCCGTGGCCCGCACCCGACCCGTCCTCACCGTGCGGCTCGATGCCGTCGCGCACAACACGCGCGTACTGGCCGCGTCCGCACGGCGGCTCATGGCCGTCGTCAAGGCGGACGGGTTCGGGCTCGGCGCGGTCGACGTCGCACGCACCGCGCTCGACAACGGCGCCCAGTCGCTGGGCGTCGCGACGCTGGCCGAGGCCGTCGAGCTGCGCCTGGCGGGTGTCCGCGCACCCCTCCTGAGCTGGCTCGACGCCCCCGGCGCCGACCTGTCCGACGCGGTCCTGCACGGCGTCGACGTCGCGGTGCCGAGCGCCGAACACCTCAAGGCCGCCGCGTGGGCGGCGCGCCGGCTGGACCGCGTCGTCGACGTCCACCTCTACCTGGACTGCGGCACCGCCCGCGACGGCTGCCCACCCGCGCTGTGGCCCGACCTGTGCGCTGCGGCCCGCCGGGCGGAACGCGCCGGGTCGGTCCGGGTCGTCGGCGTCATGGGCCACCTGGCCTGCGCGGCAGGCCTTCACGCCGAGGCCAACGCGGCCGCCACCCGGCGGTTCGTGCGCGGCGTCGAGCACGCGCGAGCCGCGGGGCTGCGGCCCGCGCTGCGCCACCTGGGTTCCACCGCCGCCGTGCTGGGGCTGCCCGCCACGGCCTTCGACATGTCGCGCGTCGGCGCGGGCCTGGTGGGCATCGACACGACCGGCCGGCACCCCGTGCTGCGCGGGGCCGCGCAGGTGACCGCGCCCGTCGTGCAGGTGCGCGACGTCGGCGCCGGTGTCGGCGTGGGGTACGACCACACGTACCGGACGGCCGCACCCACCCGGCTGGCACTGCTGCCCCTGGGGTACGCCGACGGCCTGCCGGTGAGCGCGTCGGGGCGTGCCGAGGTCCTCGTGCACGGTCGGCGTCGTCCGCTCGCCGGGCGCGTCTCGATGGACCAGGTCGTCGTCGACGTGGGCGACCTGCCCGTGCAGCCGGGCGACGTCGTCACCGTCATCGGCACCGACGGCCCGGCGCCCACCCTCACCGACTGGGCCGGCTGGGCGGGCACCCTCCCCCACGAGCTGCTCACCGGCCTGGGGCGCCGGCTCGTGCGCCGCGTCGTCCCCGCACCCCCGTCACCCCCGCCGGCCCTCCCCGAGGAGCACCTGTGACCACGTCCGACCTGCAGCACCGGCCCCCGACCCCGCCGCACGTGCCCGTGTGCCGCGTCGCCCTCGTGGGGGGTGGCGCCAACGCCGAGCACGACGTGTCGCTCGCGAGCGCCGCAGCGGTGCGCGACGCCCTGGCGCCCACGCACGAGGTCGTGGCCCTCACCATCGGCCGGGACGGCACGTGGTCGGGTGAGCACGGCACCCTGTCCTTCGCGGCGGCGGTCGCCGTCGTCGCGACGTGCGACGTGCTGCTGCCCGCGGTGCACGGTCCGCGCGGCGAGGACGGGACGCTCGCGGCCCTGGCCGACCTGGCGGGCGTCGCGTGCGTCGGGTCCGGTGTGCGGGCCGGGGCGCTCGGCATGGACAAGTGGGTGACCAAGCTGGTCGCCGCCGCGGTCGGCGTCGCCGTCGCCGACGGCCGGGTCGTGCGGGACGTCGCCGAGGCGTGCGCGGACCCCCGCCTGCCCGCGGTCGTCAAGCCCGTGGCGTGCGGGTCCAGCCACGGGGTGCGTCGCGTCGACACGCTCACCGAGCTCCGCGAGGCCGTCGCGGCCGCCCTCGAGCTGGACGACCGCGCCCTCGTCGAGGAGGTCGTGGTCGGCCGGGAGATCGACGTCGCGGTCCTGCGCCGCGCCGACGGCACGACCGTGGTCTCCCCGCCGCTGGAGATCGGGCACGCGGGCGCCGTGTTCGACACGGCCACCAAGTACGACGGCACCGCTCGGTTCGTCGTCCCCGCGGCCCTCGACCCCGCGGACGCCGAGCGGCTCGCGGCCGACGCGCGCACCGTCGTCGACGCGCTCGGATGCGAGGGCGTCGCCCGCGTCGACTTCTTCCTCACCGCGGACGGCCCGGTGCTCAACGAGGTCAACACCATGCCGGGGCTCACGGCGCACTCGCAGGTGCCGCAGATGTTCGCCGCGGTCGGCATGACGTACCCCGAGCTGGTCGCCGAGCTCGTGGCACAGGCCCGGGCACGGCACGCGACGCGCGCGTGGTGAGCGCACGCGTCGGCGCGTGGGACGCCCTGCGGGGCGTCGCCATCGCGCTCGTCATGCTGCGGCACGCGTGGCCGGACGTGTTCCCGGGTGCCGGCGTCGTCGGTGTGGTCATGTTCTTCGCGCTGTCCGGGCACCTCATCACCGGTCTGCTCGTGGACGAGGCGGAGGCGACCGGCGGGGTGGACCTGCGCCGGTTCTGGTGGCGGCGGCTGCGCCGTCTGGTGCCGGCGCTCGTCGTGCTCGTCGTCGGGTTCGTCGTCGTCACCCTGACCCTCGACCCGCTCGGGGACGCGGGCACCCTGGGCAGGACGGTCGCGGTGTCCCTCACGTACACGGCGAACGTCCCGTACGTCGGGCTGGTCGGCGTCAGCCCCGCGATCTACCACCTGTGGACCCTGGCCACCGAGGAGCAGTTCTACGTCGTGTGGCCGCTGGTCGTGGTCCTGGCGGTGCGGGCGCGGCGGCTGCGTACCGGCCTGGTGCTCGCGGGGGCCGTGGCCGCGGTGCTGTGCGTGCTGACGGTCGTGTGGTTCCGCGGCGACCCCGACGCGGCGTACCCGCTGGCGACGTCGTGGCTGGGCTGCTTCGTGGTCGGTGCCGCGTCGCGGATCACGCAGGACCGGTGGCCGCCGGCCGCGTCGGGGCCGCACGCGGTGACCGCCGCCGTCACGCTGCTCGCCGCCCTGACGGTCACGGACCTGCGCGGCCACGCCGCGACCTACCTGCTCGCCGGGCCCGCCGTCGCCGTCGCGACCGTCGTGCTGGTGCAGGCCGGGCGGCGGCACGTCGTCGTGCGGCGCCGGTGGCTGCCCCTGGTCGCGCTCGGCACCGTCTCCTACGCCGCCTACCTGTGGAACTACCCGCTGACCCTGTGGCTGCGCCCCGTCCTGGACGACGCGACCGGGCTGGTCGCGCTGCCCGCGACCGTGCTGGCAGCGACGGCGAGCTGGTGGCTGGTGGAGCGGCCCGTGCAGCGGGCCGGCCGGCGACGGGCGGACGGTGGTCGACCCATCCCTGCGGGCAGCGCGACGGTCACGTCGGGCGCGCCGCCCCGGCCCTGACCCTGGGCGCGGCGCTCCTGGCACGCCATGCTGGGGGCGGACGGTCGTGCCACGGCGGCCGCGTCGAAGGGGGAACCATGAGGACGTCGCACGTCACGACCCTGACCACGGTGGCGCTGATGGCGCTGCTCGTCGGCTGCGCGGGGAGCACCGAGCCGGGCGGGAGCGACGAGACCTCGCCGTCGGCCGCGCCGTCCACCACCGAGGCACCCGCCGTCCCGTCGGTCGCCGAGACGTCGTTCCCCGGCGCACCCGGCGACGTCACCGGCGAGGAGGTCGCGGTCGTGGCCGACACCGATCCCCGTCAGGTGCAGGTGGTGACGTACGGCAGCAGCACGTGCCCCGTCCTGCCGACGGCCATCACGTGGGACGACAGCACGGAGGTGCTGAGCATCACGCTGAGCGGGCCCGAGTTGTACGACCGCCCGTGCACCATGGACTTCGTCCCCACGACCAGCGTCGTCGCCCTGCCCGAGGACGCGCCGGACGCCGCCGGGCTGACCGTGGAGGTGGCCGGGCGCAGCCTCGTCGTGGGGTGACGCCCGGCGGCCCAGCGCGGTAGGGGGTCAGGCGAGCACGCGGCGGGCCCGGCGGACCGTGATCTCCTCCTCGCACGCCGTCGCCCACTCGCGGCGCGCGCCGCGCATGGTCGGTACGGGGGCGAGGAACAGCGCCACCACCGTGCCCCGCGCGTAGGCCCCGCGCGGCGGAACGCCGTGCGCGCGCGCCTTGGCGTACGTCTTCCCGAACGCCGCGAGGTGCGCCTCGACGAGCACGCTCAGCGCCCGACGGGCCAGCCCGGGCAACAGCGACATGATGGCTCTCTCCTCCGTCCCGTCCTCTCGACGCCCCCTGATTGCGGAAGCGGAGAGTCTGGCGCTCGCCTCTGTGCACCGGGCGCGCGGGGGCCCGCCGAGGTCGCAGAACTGGTCCACGACTTCATCCGTGCACCTGCCCGCGGCGGAAAGCGGGCGGTGCGCGTGTCGGACGACGAAGGCCCAGCACCGTGGAGGTGCTGGGCCTTCGATCAACCTGCGCGCCCGAAGGGACTCGAACCCCCAACCTTCTGATCCGTAGTCAGATGCTCTATCCATTGAGCTACGGGCGCACGGCCCTCGCGGGCCGACCAGAACGATACAGGCACGAGGCCCGGACCCAAAACGCGATAGGTGCGTCCTCGGACACACCGAGGTCAGGGCGACACCGTCCTCGCTCCGCTACCGGACGGTAGGGGGCCGTTCGGGCTGCGTTTCACCCGCCCACGCTCGGCCGACCGAGTGGCGCGTCACGCTCACCCGGCACGCGAGTGCATCTGTGTGTCACCGTGACCCCCCGCTGCGGGTCCGACGACGTCCCCGCACGTCACGAGCATGAAGGAGGGCACGGTGGTCGGTCGACATGACCGCAGCGAGGCACGAGGAGTGCACACAGGACAGACCTCCAGGACCCGTGCTGTGACTGACGTCGAGGCGAGATCGTGAGCGCACGGGAGGTCCACGACGCCCTGCACGGCTGGGCAGCCCGACTGGTGTCCCTCGGCGCGATCGTCGTCACGCGCCTGCGCCCCGGCGTCACCTGGGCGCAGGCCCAGGACCTCGCGCACGAGCACGGCTACGACCTCACGGAGGAGGTCGCCGCGCTGTGGACGTGGCGCGACGGCGTGGGAGCGCGACCAGGGCAACCGTCCGCGCACTTCGCTCCCGGGCAGGACTTCGCGTCGCTCGACGCCAGCCTGCGGCACTCCCGCGAGTACCTGCGGGCGTCGCAGGCCGAGGTACGCGCCGGCACCGCCGTCGGGACCCCGTGGCAGCCGCACTGGGTCGTCGCGGTGCACGGCCACGCGATGCCGCTCGTCCTCGACGGGTCACGCCCCGGCCCGGACACGTTCCGACACGACCCCGCGGCCGACCCGATCGTCGTCGCCCACTCCACGCTCCCCCAGCGCATCGCCCGGTGGCACGACATGCTCGACACCGGCACGTGGCGCGTCGCCCGCGACGGCACGTGGGACGTCGACCTGTCCCACCTGACCCAGTCGGCACACACACCCCGCACCGACGTCACGTAGGGGCGTCAGCCGCCCGGACCGTCAGCTGCCGGGGCGCAGCCGCGACGCCGGCACGATCTCCTGCGCCTGCGAGCTGCTCGACCAGCGCAGCCGGATCGTCGCGCTGCGCAGGCCGTCGAAGTACTCGAGCCGGATCGGCACGGCCTGACCGGCCCGCAGCGCGATCCTCCCGGTGTCCACCCGTTCAGCGTGGTTGCTCCACTGGTTGATGACGAGCGTCCCGTTGACCCAGAGGCGGACGCCGTCGTCGCTGGTCGTGGAGAACGTGTACGTCTGGGAGTACCGCGGCACGATCGACCCCGTCCACCGGACGGAGAACGTATCGGCACCGATGCCGGCGACCGGCGCCCCTGTCCCCCACCTGAAGTCGATCGTCGGGTCGACGCGCGTGACGCTGGTGCCGGTCAGGTCGGAGTTGTCGAAGTACGTGCCGCGCAGCCCGACCCCCTGCGACGGCGACAGCGACGCCGTGAGGGTCGTCGCGCTCGTGGGCGTCGTCCACGTGCGGGTCGCCGCCGTCGAGCCGTCGGACCAGCGGTCGAACACGTAGGGCACGCCCTGCGCGTCGCTCTGCGCGGGCACACCGAGCTGGAGGTCGAAGCCCGCCCACGAGGTCACCGTCGTCGGCCCGGTGACCGTCTCGCCGTTGACCGTGAGCGTGCGGCCGGCGGGCGACGTGGCGAGCGTGACGGCGACCTTGCGCGGCTGGAGGTCGCGCGTGACGGTCGTCGAGACGCCCTGCGAGTCGGTCGCGGTGAGGCTGACCCGCAGGTAGCTGTTCGCCGCCGCGGCGAGGTCCTCCGGGCCGGGCGCCGTGAACGTCGTGCCCGTCCCGGTGACCGGGCCGAGGAACGGGTGCGTGTGGGCGTCGTGGACACGGATGACGGTCCAGCTCAGACCGCTGCCGGGCAGCGTGCCGTCCTGCGCGTCCGTCGCGCTGCCCGACAGCTGGATCGTCTGGCCGACGCTGAACGTCGCGTCCGCCGCGGGTGACGTGATCGTCGCGACGGGCGCGGTGTTGCCCGAGCTGATCCGCACCGTCACCGGCGAGGACGTCGCGCCCGCCGCGTCGCGGACCTGCAGCGTCGCCGTCCACGAGCCGGCGGCGTACGTGTGCGCGACCGTGGGGGTCGTCGTCGTGGCGTCGGCCGTGCCGTCGCCGAAGCTCCACAGGTACGTCAGCGCGCCGCCGTCGGGGTCGCTGCTGCCCGAGCCGTCGAGCGTCGTGGTGAGCGGCGCGACGCCCGAGGCAGGGCTCGCGGTGACCACGGCCGTCGGCGGGCGGTTGGCGGTGCCCGTGTACGCGATCCGCCGGATCTCGCCGCCGTTCGCGTACGTCGTGTAGTAGAGCGCCTGGCTCCCGGCGTACGGGCCGAACTCCAGGTGCACGGCGCCGCCCAGACCCGTGGCCAGGTCGGTGCGCGTGCCGCCGTTCAGCATCATGATCCGGCCGCACACGTAGTCGGCGAACAGGTAGCCGTCCTCGTACGCGGCGGGCCACACGCCGTTCGGCACGAACGCTCCGCCGGTGATCGACCCGCACCCGGTGGACCGGGTGTAGTCGTGGATCGGGTCGGTCATCCCCGCGGGCAGTGCGGGCCCGCAGTTCGTCGGGGACCCCGTCTGGGCGCAGTGCCCCTCGCGCACCGGCCACCCGTAGTCCGCGCCCGCCGTCCCGAGGTCGATCTCCTCCCACGAGTTCTGGCCGACGTCGTTCACGTGGAACACCGTGCCCGCCGCGTCGGGGTCGAACGCGAACCGGAACGGGTTGCGCAGCCCCCACGCGTACGTCTCCCGGCAGATCGTCCCGGCGGCCACGGGGGCGAGCCGGCAGCTCGCTGTCCCCGTACCCAGGAACGGGTTGCCCGGAGCCGGAGCGCCCGTGGTCCGCTCGACGCGCAGCACCTTGCCGTTGAGGGTGTGGCGGTCCCGCGACGAGTCGTTGACGCCGGCGCACCCGCTGTCACCCGCGTAGTCGCAGCCGCTGTCGCCCGTGGTGACGTACAGGTAGCCGTCCTTGCCGACGTGCAGGTCACCGGCGTTGTGGTTGCCTGCCGAGGAGTAGATGCCGTCGAGCAGGACCGTCTCGCTCGCCGGGTCCACCGTGTTGTCGTCGCGCAGCACGAAGCGTGAGACCCGGTTGGTCGGCGCGCCCGCCGGGTTGGCGCCCTGGCTCGTCGGGCACGACGAGCTCGTGCCGCGGGCCGTGTAGAACAGGTAGATCGCACGCGTCGCGGGGTCCGGGTCGACCGCGACGCCGAGCAGGCCGCGCTCCGAGTTGGTGCACAGCCGGCCGGCGAGGTCGAGCGCCGGGGTCGACAGCAACGAGCCGGCCGCGGTGCGCACCCGCAGGCGTCCGGCCTGCTGCGTCACGAGCATCCGCCCGTCCGCGGTGAACGCGATCGCCGTCGGGTTGTCGACGTCCGCGACCAGCGCGTCCGTGAAGCCCGTGGGGACCGTGGCGGCGGACGCCGGTGGCGACACCACCGCTGTCATGCCCGCTGCGAGCAGCGACCCGACCAGCACCTGCACGACCCGACCCCTGCTGCGCATCGCGATCCCCGTCTTCGTCGACGCTTCCGTGCGTCGAGCATGCACGGGCCCGGGTCGGGACGCAACGGGCAATTCGGATGGCACGTCCGCTCCTCGCGGTCGCACCGACGGGCCGCCATGGGCCACCCTGGGGCCGTGCACACCCCCGACCTGCGCGTCCGCTTCGACGTGGACGACGCCGCCCTGACTCGCCTGCACGCGCGCGCGTTCGGCACCGCGGTACCGAGGGACGAGACGCCGTGGTCGGCGCGCCTCGAGCGGTACGGCGTGAACTGGGTGGGCGCGTTCGTCGACGACCGGCTCGTGGGGTTCGTCCACGCGTGCTGGGACGGTGGCGCGCACGCGTTCCTGCTCGACGCCGTGGTCGACCCCGCGCACCAGGGGCAGGGCACCGGACGTCGGCTCGTCGAACGGCTCGTCGTCGAGGTGCGCGCGGCGGGCTGCGCGTGGCTGCACGTCGACTTCGAGCCGCACCTCGAGGGGTTCTACCGCGCGTGCGGGTTCGGGAGGACGGCGGCGGGGCTGCTGCGGCTCTGACGGCACGCGGCACGGCGGGCCCCCCTGCGGCCGGGACGCGCTCGTACCGCGCGCCGTGTAGAACACGTAGATCGCGCGCGTCGCGGGATCGGGGTCGACCGCGACCCCGAGCAGACCACGCTCCGAGCAGCGCCCCCACCACGACCTGCCCGACCCGACGCATGCAACGCATCGAGCCCCCGGATCCTCGTCGATGCCCTGCGTGGGTCAGAGCATGCCCGCAGACAGATGCGGACGCACCGGGCGAACGGGACGAACACCGCGGAACCGGCCCCGTCGTCACGGAGGTTCCGCACGTCCGGAAGCCCTGGGCGCGGTCAGCCCTCGGGCCACCGACGCGGCCTCAGGTGCGCGAGCACCGCCCAGGCGATCGGGGTCGAGCCCTGGGTGACCTCGAGGATCTGCCGACGGATCCGCGGCTCGTGGAGCAGCGCGGCCAGCGTGGCGGCCACGTCCTGGCGGGGGATCTCGTCGTGCGGCTGCGCCGGGCCCAACGAGATCGTCCCGATCCCGTCGCGGTCGACGAGCAGGGACGGCCGCAGGATCAGCCAGTCCAGGTCGCTCATGCTCACCGTGACGTCGACCAGCTTCTTGACCGCGAAGTAGAACTCCACGTCCTCGCCGAGGTCCTGCCCGCGCCCGGCCTCGGGAAGCACGGACAGCAGCGCAAAGCGGCCCACGCCGGCGAGGCGTGCCGCGTCCAGCGTCTTGACCGCCCCCTCGCCGTCGATGGCCGCCGTGATCTGCCGCGCCCCACCGTTCGACCCCGCAGTGAAGACGACGACGTCCGAGCCGGCGAGGAGCTCCGCCAGCGAGTCGACGGTCAGGTCCGCCAGCTCGCCCACGTGGGCCGCGACCCCCCGCGCCGCGAGCTCTGCTCGCTGCTCGTCCCGACGGACCAGTCCGGCGACGTCGTCGCCCCGCTCGACGAGGTCGCCCGCCAGGAGCCGACCGACGGCCCCGCTGACGCCGATGATGAAGACCTTCATCGGGCCGCGCCTGATCCCACCGTCGGGTCAGCCTGCCCGGGGTGTCGGTAGCGGTCCTGCCGGACGGGATCGTGCTGCGGGTACCGGTGCATGGTGCCAGGCTGGTCCGCGCGACCCGCCCTTCGCATCGGTAGGAGCCACCGATGGTCGGCGGGCCGCGCCCGTCGGATCAGGTGAGCTGGAGCTCGCGGAGCTCGCGGCGCGAGGTGATGCCGAGCTTGCGGAAGATGTTGCGCAGGTGGGCCTCGACGGTCCGTGGGCTGAGGAACAGGCGTGCGCCGACCTCACGGGAGGTGGCCCCGGTGGCCACCAGTCGGGCCACGTGCAGCTCCTGCGTGGTGAGCTCGTCGGTCGGCTGGGCGGCACGCGCGCGTGGGTGCTCCCCCGTCGCGCGGAGCTCGCGGGCGGCCCGGCCGGCGAACGCGTCCGCACCCATGTCGCTGAGCAGCTCGTGGGCCGTGCGGAGCTGGTCCCGGGCATCCCGGCGGCGCCCCTCACGACGCAGCCACTCGCCGTGGACGAGGTGGGCGCGGGCGAGGTAGCCGCGCATCCGGCTCCTCCCGAGGTGCTCGATCGCCGCGCGGTACTGGTCCTCGGCCGCCTGGCCGGTGCTCATGAGCGCCCGGGCGTACGCCTCCAGCCCCAGCGACCAGGGGGTCGGCCTGACGCGCGCCCGGGCGCTGAACTCCTCCATCGCCTGGGTCGCGTCCTCCGGCTGCCCCGAGCGGACGCACGCCTCGATGAGCTCAGTGAGGCTCGAGCCGCTGATCGCGACCTCGGGTGACGTGCACGCCCGGGTCGCCGCCTCCCGCGCCCTCGCATAGCTGCCCATCCCGTTGTGCAGCACCGCCAGCGCGTACTGGGCCTGGGTGGCGTCCGTACCCCTGTCCGGATGGGCGTCGTCCTGGGCGGTGCTCGCGCTGAGCGCGGTGGTCGTGGCGTGGTCGCCGGCCCAGCCGCCCAGGATGACGCGGGCGTGCCGCAGCTCGACCCCACCGGTGGCCTCCATGATCGATGCCGCCTCGGCAGCGAGCTCGTCCGCCCGTGCCAGATCGCCCATCAGGACGGAGGTGATCGACAGGAGGTTCAGCGCGGCCGGGAGCCTGGCCAGCGCACCGCCCTCACGGACCAGCTGGACGTTGCGGGTGGCCACGTCGTGGAGCAGATCGTCGTCGAACAGCCCGACCGCGGTGCGCCCTGCCAGCCACAGCCAGCCGTCGCTGCGAGGATCCCGCCCAGGACCCGCGGACGCGCTCGCGCGAACCGCGTCGACGGCGCTCCACAACCCGCGTGCACCCGCCGCGTACCCCCGCGTCAGGGTCGTCGCGAGGCCGTCGAGGAGCAGGTCCACAGGCCGCGCGGGGACGTCGGCCACAGGAGCGGCCAGGGCCGCCTCGGCGATGTGGGTCACGTCGTCGCTGCCGTTGAGGACGGCGGCATCCAGCGCGTGCAGGAAGGTCTCGCGGGAGAGTGCCGGGGCGAGCGGGGCAAGCATCCGGGCCGCGTCGAGCAGCATGCGAGGGGCGTTCCCGTCCCGTGTCAGGTGGAACGCGACCTGCGCCCGCAGCAGTGCGAGGCGAGCGTGCTGCAGGGCGTCCAACGGGCCGGCCGCGGCGGTCGTCAGCAGCTCCTGTGCCGCTTCGGAGGCACCCGCCTCGTGCTTGGCCTCGGCGCCCTCCAGCGCCCGCCGCGCGCGAGCGGCGGGTTCGGGGGACAGCTCCGCGGCGCGCTGCAGGAACGCGGCCGCGGCGGCCACACCCCCGCGGGCGCGTGCCCGCCCGGCCGAGAGCTCCAACCCTTCCGCAGCCTCCTCGTCGGCTCCGAGCACCGCCTGCGCGCGGTGCCAGGCACAGCGATCCGGGTCGACCTGCGGGTCGGTCGCCTCGGCGAGCGCGGCGTGGGCACGCCGACGGTCCGGCGGCGTGGCCGCCCGGTACACCGCCGACCGCATCAGCGGGTGACGGAACCGGAGCCGCGCGCCGACCTCCAGCAGCCCTGCCTGCTCGGCGGGCATCGCCACCTCGCGGGCGAGGCCCATCAGCCCGACCGCACGCCACAGCAGCGCCGCGTCGCCCGTCGGCTCGGAGGCGACGAGCAGCAGCAGCCGCTGCGTCTCCGGCGGCAGGCTGTCCGAGCGGCGCCGGAAGCTCTCCTCGACGCGGTGCGGGACGTCGAGCACGTCGGGCAGCTCGAACCCGCCGGCGAAGTTCCCGGTGGGAATGCTGCGGGGCAGCTCCAGCAGCGCCAAGGGGTTGCCACGCGCCTCGGCGAGGAACCGTTCGCGTACACCTTCGTCCAGCGGACCGTGCAGGGCGGCACCGAGCAGCGCACGTGCGTCCGCCTCGTCCAGCCGCTCCAGTCGCAGCTCCGGCAGCCCCGCGAACGGAGGACGGTCGCCCGAGCCCTCGCCGGAGTCACGCAACCCGAACACCAGGGCCAACCTCTCGGCCCCGACCCGTCGGGCCACGAAGGCCAGCACCTGCACCGACGCCTCGTCGAGCCACTGCGCGTCGTCGACCAGGCAGAGCAGAGGCGCTTCCTCGGCGGCCTCGGCCAGCAGGTGGAGGATGGCGAGCCCCACCAGGAACCGGTCCGGCGCGGCACCACCGTGGAGTCCGAACGCGACGCCGAGAGCAGCCCGTTGCGGCTCGGGCAGCATGCCGGCGCGGTCCAGCAGGGGGGCGCACAGCTGGTGCAACCCGGCGAACGCGAACTGGGACTCGGACTCGACGCCGACCGAGGTCTCCACCCGGAATCCCGAGGCGACCGCCGTCTGCTGAGCGTGCTGGAGGACGGCGGTCTTCCCGATTCCCGCTTCCCCGCTCACCACGACAGCCCCGCTGTGCCCGGCCCGGGCCAGCGAGAGGAGCTTCTCGACCGCCTCGATCTGCGAGTGCCGGCCCACAAGGTGGGTCAGGTGATTCTCCCGTCCATTACCCCCGACTAGGTAGCCGCCACCGTAGTGGACCCTGACGCGGCGCGCGCCATTCTCCGTGGATTTGTCCGCCGCGGCGGTTCCGTGGCGCCCCGGACGCCCATTCCACCGTGATGACCACCGACGCGACCGCGCGGCCGCCGCTGCGAGTCTGACGACGTGGCCAGAACAGCCATTCCCGGCACGGCCGACCATCAGAAAGGAAGGGACCCCCTCATGAATTCGCCTCGCGTGCTCGGCGGACGCTATGAGCTCCGCGAGGTCCTCGGCCGCGGCGGCATGGCCGTCGTCCACCTCGGCCGTGACCTGCGTCTCGGGCGCCAGGTCGCGGTCAAGGTGCTCCACGCCGACCTGGCGCGTGACCCGCTCGTCCGGTCCAGGTTCCGGCGGGAGGCGCAGACGGTCGCCGCCCTCGACGACCCCCGCATCGTCTCCGTCCATGACGTCGGAGAACACGTCGACGACGGCGGGGTGGGCATTCCGTTCATCGTCATGGAGCACGTCGCCGGCCAGTCGCTGCGCGCACGGCTCCGCGACGGCGCACTCGCGCTGGACGAGGCCGTCGCGCATCAGGTGGGGGTCCTGTCGGCGTTGGAGACCAGCCACCGTGCGGGCGTCATCCACCGCGACATCAAGCCGGCCAACGTCATGGTCACACCCGAGGGCCGGATCAAGGTCGTGGACTTCGGGATCGCGCGGGTCGGAGGCGATCCCGGCAGCACCGCGGACCGGACCGGCGCGCTCCTCGGCACCGCTGCGTACCTCTCCCCCGAACAGGTGCGCGGTGGGACCGCCGACGCCCGGAGCGACCTGTACTCCGCGGGCTGTCTGCTCTACGAGCTGCTGACCGGACGGCCCCCCTTCGTCGGGGACGACGCGGTCGCGGTGGCCTACCAGCACGTGCACGAGAACCCCGTGCCGGTCAGCGCCCATCGCCGCGACGTCGCTCCGGCGCTCGACGCGGTGCTCCGACGGGCCCTCGCCAAGGACCCGGGCACCCGGTTCCCGAGCGCCCGGTCGTTCCGCGAGGCGCTCCTGTCCGCCGCACGGTCCATGACCCCGGCGGACGACGCCGGCACCACGGCGGCCGTGGCCGCCTAGACAACCTCACCCCTGACACACGCACCACCCACCCGAGAGGAAAGACCCGACATGAACCCCATCGAGCAGCTCATCGTCAACATCCAGGAGCTCGTGGCCCAGGTACCCGAGGCCGTCCAGCCGTTCATCATCATGCTCGCCGGCGCGATCCCGATGGTCGAGGGCGAGGGAGGGGCCATCATCGGCGTCGTCGGCGGCATCCATCCCGTCGTCGCGGCCGCCGCGGCAGCCGCGGGCAACTTCCTGTCCGTGCTGCTCGCCGTCGCGCTCACCTCACGCGCCAGAACGGCTGTCGTCGACCGACGTCTGAGCCGGGTCGGGGTCGGCGCAGGCGCCGGACCGGGCATCGACGGGGAGGCGCTCCACGAGACACCCCCCGCGAAGCCGGTGTCGAAGGGGCGTCAGCGCCTCAACGCGTGGCTCGTCCGCTACGGCGTCCCCGGCGCGAGCATCCTCGGCCCGTTCGCCGTCCCCACCCAGATCACGGCGACCGTCCTCGTGGGCGGGGGGACGCCGCGCCGCTGGGTCCTGCTCTGGCAGGCCGTCGCCATCGTCATCTGGACCACCGTCGGCACCGTCTCGGTGTGGGCCGCGCTCACCTACGTCGTCGGGGTCTGAGTCCCGGCTGACCCGCGACCGTGTCCTGCACGCACCCTCGACGCGCCGGTCACAGCACCGGGTTCACCCCGGACGACGGACGCCCCGGACCTGCTCGTCGCAGGTCCGGGGCGTCCCGATGTCCGGGGACATCACACGTGCGGAGACGGTGGGATTTGAACCCACGGAAGGGTTGACCCCTTCACGGCCTTAGCAGGGCCGCGCACTAGACCTGGCTATGCGACGTCTCCAAGACGTGGGCCAATGTACCGGTCGGGGGTCGCGGGACCAAAGCGTGAGGTGGGACGACGATCGACCCCCGAGCTCAGCGCTCGAAGCCCCACTCCCGATCGGTGCACATGCGGGCCACCGCGAGCCCCACGGCGAGCGCCGTGACGACGAGCGCAGCGGACACGCCGTACGTCAGGGCCTCGCTCACGTCGCCGTTGCTCAGGTAGTACACGGCCCGGTACGCGGGCACGCCGGGGACCATGATCGTCACCGCCGGCACGTACACGGTGATGCGCGGGATGTTGAGGCGGGGCGCGATCCACGCGGCGAGCAACCCGACGAGGAACGCCGCCACGGCTGCCGCGGCCTGCGGCGGCCAGTCGAACCGGACGACCGCCTCGATGCGCAGCACGTTGGGGAGCGTCGCGACGCCCGCGGCGACGAACGCCATCCGCCACGGGCTGTTGAACATCAGCGCGAACCCCAGGACGCCGACGAACGACGCGAGCAGCCGCAGCAGCGTCATCGCCGCCGGATCGAGCGCCAGCTCACGCGGCGGGTCCGGGCTCAGGCCGACGACGATCGACACGGCCCAGACGGCGAACGCCGCGGACACGAAGATCATGAGCGCCCAGGTCAGACGCGCCACCCCGGCCGAGAAGTCGAGCTTGGCGAGGTCGAGCGCGCCCGTCGCCAGCGGGAACCCCGGGACGAGGAACAGGGCCGCCGCCACGTACCCGGCCTCGTGGACCCCACCCGTGAGGCCGAGCAGGTGCAGCGCCTGCACGAACCCCAGGTAGGACAGGCTCGCCAGGGTCGCCGCGAGCATCGTGACGCCGAACTGGTTGAAGCCGCGGTGCAGCATGACCCGTCGCAGTGCCTGGCCCAGCCCCGCACCGACGAACGCGCCGAGGACCTCGATCACGCCGCCGTTGTTGAGGAACGCGAACGCCGCGCACGCGATGGCCGCCCACAGCGCGTTCAGTGCCACGGGGTACAGCGGTGGCTTCGCGGTGATCCGGTCGATCTCCGTGGTGAGCTCGTCGACCGTGACGGGCGCACGAGCCTCGACGCGCTGAGCGAGCAGCTCGAGCTCGGCCAGCCGGTCCGTGTTGACGCCGACCGCCCGGACCTCCGTGACCTCGGTGCGGAACGACCGGCCGCGGTGCGACGTCGTCGTGATCTCCGTGAGCGTGACGTGCGCCTGGTGCCGGTCGATGCCCAGCGCCGCGGCGACACGCGCCATCGACGCCTTCACGCGGTACGACCCCGTCCCCGACGCGAGGCTGAGCCGCCCCACACGCAGCACCGCCCCCGAGCGGCGGATCAGCTCGAGCTCGTCGTCGTCAGGTTCGGTCGGCACGAGGCCATCATGTCCGGACGCGGAGGTCGCTTGCAGGACGTCCGCCCCACGGACGGGCCGCGACGAGGGTGTTCGTGGCGCCGGTCACACACCGGCACCGGGGCGGCCCGCGGCGGGTGAGGCGGTCAGGGCAGCTCGTCGGACGCGCGACGCTCCTGGTCACGCGCCCGGTCGGTCGCCTTCGTCGCGCGCTCCAGCTCCCGGGCGGCCGCACGCACCGACTTCTCGTGCTCGCGGGCCCTCGCGCGTGCCGTGACCAGCGCCTCGTCGACGCGGGGCAGCGCGGCGCGGGCGTCGGCGAGCCGTCGGCGGACGTCGGCGAGCGCACGGACGAGCTCCTCCTCAGCCGCGTACGCGTTCGTCGACGCGGTCTGCGCGTCCTCCAGGGCGACGACCGCCTGCTGCTCGGCCGCCGCGCTGTCCTCGTGCCGGGTGCGCGCACGCTCGAGGTCCGCCTCCGCCGCGTCGCGCGCCGCGACGGCCTGCTCGTGCCGCCGCCGCAGCCGTTCGCGCTCCCGCTCCTGCCGTTCGCGCTCGCGCGCCTCGGACGTCGCGCGGGCCGGCGCGCGGGCGGGCGAGGTGGTCGGACCGTCCGCACCGGAGCCACCACCGGGACCTCCCGCACCGGCCGCGCGGGCTCGACCGCGCGCCCCTCCCCCACGCGCACCAGACCGTGAAGCGTTGTTGCCGGAATCCGGCAACAACGCTTCACGCTCCGCCGTGTCGGCCGGGGCGGTCGCGTCGGCCGAGCCGAAGCCCACGTGCTCGGTGCCGTGCGTGAGCGTGCCGGCGGCGACCGCGTCAGCGACGCGCGGGTCCGCGAGCGCGGCGGTGAGCGTCTGCTCGACCTCCTGCGCGGCGGCGGTCGACACCTTCTGCCCGGCGTCGGCGGCCAGCCGCCGGGCCCGCGTGACCAGGCCGGACACGAGCGCGCGCCGCTGCTTGCCGAGCTCGCGCAGCGCCGGCCCGTCGAGCGACCGTTCGGCGTCACGCATGCCCTCACCCAGGTCGCGCAGCGCGTCGGCGAGCGAGGCGTCGTCCCGGACCAGCAGGTTCACCGCCCAGGCGGCGACCGTCGGCTTGCGGAGCGACGCGATGCGCCCGGCGAGCGCCTTGTCCTTCGCCGCCTTCGCGGCCCGGACCGCGGCGTCCCGACGCGCGACGAAGTCGTCCAGCGTCCCGCCGTACAGCTCGTCGACGACGTCGTCCATCCCGGCCACGCCCCCAGCCTGCCGCCCCGGCCCACCCCCGCCCACCCCTCCCAGGCGTGAGAGTGCAATCCAGCACACCCCCCGGGAACTCGATCGCACTCTCACTGCCGAAGGAAGGGGACCGGACGGACACCCCCAGGAACCACCTCCACCTGCCCCACCCCTCCCAGGCGTGAGAGCGCAATCCAGCGCACCCCCCCGGGAACTCGATCGCACTCTCACCCCGACGGGGACCGGACGGACGCCCCGCAGGAACCACCTCCACCTGCCCCACCCCTCCCAGGCGTGAGAGTGCAATCCAGCACACCCGGGGAACTGGATTGCGCTCTCACGCCTGGGAGGTGGGTGGTGGCGCGTTTCAGGGGTGGCGGGAGTGGTGGGGGCGGTGGCCCGCGGGGTACCAGCGGTTGCCGTAGCGGCGGGTCAGGTGGCCGTCCGTGGTCTCGGCGAGCTCGTCGAGGCGTTCGATGACGGCCCACCCGACGCGTCGCGCCGACTGGTCGTCGTCCGCCTCGAACCGCACGGTCACGCGCGCCGCGCCGCGCACCACGCCGACGTCGAACGCCTCGACCGTCGTCAGGGCTCGCGCCGCGGCGACCGCCTCGGGCAGCACGTCGGGGGCGGACGTGCCGGGGCGCAGCAGCCCGACCGACGCCGTGATCCGGTACGACGGCACGTCAGTCCTGCGCGGGCAGGAGGCCGGCGTAGCGTCGCGCGGTGTCGACGAGGCCGACGCGCGGGAGGTGGTCGACCTGGTCCAGCGGGACCCACGCGGCCTCGTCGGTGGACCCGTCGACCTCGTGGGTCAGCTCCCCGCCGACGACGTGCGCGCGGTACAGCACGCGCAGCGCGTGCATGTCAGGGCCGGGGATCAGGCGGTCCACGCTGCGGAACACGACCGAGTCGATGCCGAGCAGCTCATCGATCTCGACGTCGTACCCCGTCTCCTCGCGGACCTCGCGCACCGCGGCGTCGGCCGGGTCCTCGCCGGGGTCGATGCCGCCGCCGGGCATGGACCACCCCGTGTGGCCACCCTCGGACCAGTGCGCGAGGAGCAGGCGCCCCTCGTCGACGACGACGGCGTACGCAGCGACCCGGATGTCCACGGACGAGGACGCTACCGCCCGTCGCCGACGGGCTCGCTCACGTCGTCGCGGAGCACGGTCGGGCGCGGCACGGGCGGCCCGTACCCGCGCACCCGGGCGCGCACCCACCGCCGCACGAGCCGCGGGTGGAACAGGGTCGTGGGCGCACCCTCGAGCTGGTACACGCGGGCGAGCGAGACCTGCGCGGCGGTGTCCCCGTGCGTGCTGAGACGCTCCAGCTCACCGACCCACCGGCCCGCGAGCACCGCCACGGGTGAGCGGGGCCCGGGCAGCCCGAGGAGCGCACGGTCCGCGCCCGTCGCCATCTGCCACGGCGCCTCGCCCGCCTCCACGCACTCACGCACGACGCGCGCCGCCGCGCCGGGTGCTGTCAGCGGCCCGCGCTCGTCGGCGGCGCGCACGGTCTGCGCCATGAGGGCCGCGACCGTCATGCCCTGCCCGTACACGGGGTTGAGCGCGCACAGGGCGTCGCCCACGACGAGCAGCCCGTCGGGCCACGGGTTCACGCGGTCGTAGCGGTGCCGCTGGTTGCCCGTCTGCCGGTGGGTCGCGACGTCGCCCTCCACGTCGCCCGCGGCGACGACGCGCGCCAGGGAGTCGTCCCGGACGTGCCCGAGGAACTCCCGCAGGCCGGGCAGGTCGCGCGGCGGGCGCCGGGCGCCGGCACCGAAGCCGGTGACCGTCCACACGTCGTCCTCGGCCGGCAGCGCCATGCCGCCGATGACACCGGGCGCGGCGAGGATGACGACGCCCTTCGCGGCGACCCGCTCGCGCGGCAGGCGCACCCGCACCGTGGAGTACCCGACGTGCGCGTCGAGCCCCTCGACGGGAGCGTCCGGCAGGCCGAGCGCGTGCAGCCAGCGCGGCAGCCGGGACGCCCGCCCGGACGCGTCGACCACGAGGTCGGCACCCCACGCGTCCGGCTCCGTCGACCGCCCCGCAGGCCCGTCTCTCCAGCCCGCGGGCTCGGTGTCCACCCGCCAGCGCGGGCCGGTCGCGTCGCCGCGGCGCAGCCCGGTGGCCCGGGTCCCGCCCACCACCTGCACGCCCGGCAGCCCCAGGACGCGGGCGCGCAGCACGTGCTCGATCAGCGGCCGGGTGGCCAGCAGGATCTCGAGCTGCCGGCACGGCGGCGACCACCCCAGGACGCCCAACCACGCGAGGTCACCGGTGTCGACGCGCACGGCGCCGGCCGCGCGCAGGTCGGCACCGAAGCCGGGCAGCAGCGCCTCGATCGCGCGCAGCCCGCGGTGCAGCAGCAGGTGCGGCTGGCGGCCCTGCGGCACGCCGGTGCGGGGCTCCGCGGTGTCGGGCAGGTCGTCGCGGTCGAGCAGCGTGAGGTGCCTGCCGTCCCGGGCGAGCGCGGCGGCGGTCAGCAGCCCGGCCACGCTCGCTCCGACGACGACGACGTCCTGGTCCTGCGCCCCCCGGCGGTCCATGTGCCCATCCTGCGTGGCGACGGGGTGCGGTGCCAGGGCTCGGGTGGCCGGATCGTGCGACGGGCGCGGTGGTGCGGGCGCGGGCGACGGGCGCGGGGCGACGGGCGTCGGCTCGGCGCTGGTGTGACGCCTCACGCCTGCGTGAGGTGCTCGGCGGCCTCCTCGTAGCTGCCGCCGTCCGGCAGGTCCGCCGGTGCGTAGATCGCGCGCAGCACGCCGCGCGGTGTCGCCTCGTGGCGCAGCAGCGCGAACGGGCGGATCGTCGGGGCGTCGGTGAACAGCCGCTCGCCGCGGCGCACCGCGACCGGGTGCACCAGCAGGCGCAGCTCGTCGAGGAGCCCCGCGTCGAGGAGCTGCCGCACCACCGACAGCGAGCCCGCGAGCAGCACCTTGCCCACGGCCGGGTCGTCCCGCAGGGCCCGGACGGTGCCGACGACGTCGGCCGTGCGCTCGACGTTGCGCCACCCCAGCTCCTGGTCGCCGCGGGTCGCGACGACCTTGCGCACGTCGCCGAGCTGCCGCGCGAACTGCGCGTCGTCCTCGCCGGCCGCCTCACGGTCGGGCCACGCCCCGGCGAATGAGTCGTACGTGACCCGCCCCAGGACGAGCACGTCGACGTCCTCGTAGTCCTCCGTGACGGCCGCACCCATCTGCTCGTCGAAGTACGGGAAGTGCCAGTCCTCGCTGACCTCGGCGATGCCGTCGAGCGAGATGAACAGGGTGGAGATGACGGTCGCCATGGGTGCCTCCGCAGGTTCGGTGGGTTCTCAGCGTCCAGACCGGCGACGGGTCACGGACTCATCGGGGCGGGCGCCGGGACCCGACGGCGCGTCGCACGTAGCCTGGCGCGGTGACCAACCTCGATCCGCGCCCGGACGAGCAGGTGTGCGTGGCCGGCCCCGCCGCGGACGTCGAGCTCGTCGAGCCGCGCGACGTGCCACTGGGCGGGCCAAGGGCGATGACGGTGCGCCGCACCCTGCCGTCGCGGGCGCGGTCGCTGGTGGGGCCGTTCTGCTTCGCTGACCACTACGGCCCGGACGACGTCGCGGCGACGGGCGGCATGGACGTGCCCCCGCACCCGCACACCGGGTTGCAGACCGTCACCTGGTTGTTCGAGGGCTCGGTGCTGCACCGCGACGCGCTCGGGTCCGAGCAGGTCGTCGTCCCGGGGCAGCTCAACCTCATGACGGCCGGGCGCGGCATCTGCCACAGCGAGGAGGCCACGCCGGCACTGTTCCCCGACCGGCCCGTGCTGCACGGCGTGCAGCTGTGGACGGTGCTGCCGGAGTCGGCACGGCACGGCGAGCGGGCGTTCGACCACGTCGCGGACGTCCCGACCTTCACGCTCGACGGTGCGGTGTTCCGGGTCTTCATGGGCGCGCTGGGCCCGGTCGCGTCACCGGCGCGGGCGTACTCACCGCTCGTCGCGGCGCAGGTCGACGTGCCCGCGGGTACGCGCGTGGCGCTCCCCGTGGACCCGACGTTCGAGCACGGCGTCCTGGTCGACTCGGGTGACCTGCGGTTCGAGGGCCACGACGTCGCCCGGTCGTGGCTCGCGTACGCGCCCCCGGGGCGTGACGTCCTGGTCCTCGAGGCCGGTGACGCGCCCGTGCGCGCTGTGCTCCTGGGCGGCGTGCCGTTCGACGAGCCCGTCCTCATGTGGTGGAACTTCGTCGGCCGGACGCACGACGAGGTCGTCGAGGCGCGCGCGCAGTGGCAGGCGGCCGTCGCGGGCGACGCCGCCGGGCTGGGCCGGTTCGGCGAGGTGCACGGCTACGCGGGACCGCCCCTGCCGGCCCCGGAGCTCCCGAACGTGCGCATGCGCCCTCGCGAGCGCTGACGCCCCGCAAGTGGTCACCCCGGTGACCACCTCCAGGCCCCGCACGCGCCAGATCTGACCACTTCCGGGCAACCCACCCCGCAGCGG
Source organism: Cellulomonas xiejunii (assembly GCF_024508315.1). Classification (NCBI taxonomy): domain Bacteria; kingdom Bacillati; phylum Actinomycetota; class Actinomycetes; order Micrococcales; family Cellulomonadaceae; genus Cellulomonas; species Cellulomonas xiejunii. The sequence continues at coordinate 579,122 of NZ_CP101987.1, read as the reverse complement.
TGACTGTCGTCCGGGCCGTCGGGCGTCACGGGTCCCGGACGAGGACCGCCGACAGGTAGCGCGTCGCGCCCGTCGCGAACCGGTCGTGGGTGCGCGTGCCGTCGAGGCCGGCGAAGGGCCGGAACAGTGGCTGCACCGGACGCGGGATCCAGTCCCGCACGAGCGCGGCACGCCGCGCGTCGTCCAGGCGCAGCCCGTGCACCACCTGGGCCGTGATGTCGTCCTCGCGCACCGGCGCGAGCCCGCTGGACCGCAGCTGTGCGCGCGTCGCCGCCACGTCGTCCGCGCCGCGGAAGTCCGCCCACGCGAACGTGCCGCCCGGGCGCAGCACCCGGTGCACCTCGGCGACGAACCGCTCCAGCGACGGGTAGCAGTGCGACGACTCGACGTTGAGCACGACGTCGAACGACGCGTCGTCGAACGGCAGCGCGAGCGCGTCGCCCTGGACGAACCGCAGGCCGGGTCCGCGGCGGTCCCGGCGGCTGAGCGCCACCGCGGAGGCCGCCAGGTCCACGCCCGTGGTCGTCCGCGGCTCCAGGGACCGCGCCACCCACGACGCTCCCCCGCCGCGCCCCGACCCGACCTCCAGGACGTCCGCGCCCGCGACCGCCACGCCGTCCAGGACGTGGGCGTAGAGCCCGATGCCGTACCGGTCCGGCTCGTCGGCGGGGTCGAGGACGAGCGACTGTGTGGCACCGTCGACGCGCGCGAAGCCGTAGTTCATGAACGTCCACGCGGGCTGCCGGACGCGGGCGCCGAGCAGCTCGTAGCACGCACGCCACGCGAGCTGTCGCAGTCCCATCGGGCGAACGTACCGGTCCGGCGTCGGCTCAGACGGCCGCGGGGGCCACCGGGCGGCGGAGGCCGCGCGTCCGGCCGGTGGCCCACACGAGCGCGCCCGCGGCGAGCAGCACGACGACCAGCCCGGCGACGTGCAGGACCAGGGACGGCACGCCCCGGCCGGGGAGCAGGAACCCGTACGGCACCCAGCCGTCGGTGCGCCCTCGCACCACGGCGACCACCAGCCACAGCACCGGGTACGGCAGCACGAGCCACAGCCGCCGCCACGGCAGCGCCGGGCGGTCCACGAGGAGCAGCCAGTCGAGCATCACGGCGCACGGGAACGCGACGTGCAGGACCGCGCTCACCCACGGCGTCGTGCCGCCCTCGCCCGGCACCAGGGTGGCGTAGACGACCGCGACGACGACGAGGCACGTGGTCGCCACGCCCCGCGCGAGCGTGAGCCACAGGGGCACCTGCCGGCCGGCGTGGACCGCCAGCACCACGAGCAGGAGGCCCGCGAGCAGGCTCGTCAGGTTCGTGAAGTAGCCGAGGAAGTCGACGACGCTGCCGCGGCCCGCCGCGCGCTGCTCGGCGTACGAGGCGGCGAGGACGACGAGCACGGATGCCCCGGCCAGGGCCCGGACGGCCGCGGGCAGACGGGCGCCGGGCACCGGGGACGTCGTCACCGTGGCGAGCGTAACGACCGCGCGGGCCCGCCGACACGGCCCGCGGTGTCACACGACGCACCTGTCCGGTGTCTTCATGCCGTACCCGTCACCCGACGACACGAGGAGCAGACATGAACGGCACACCGCGCGTCCCCCCGACCCGGATCACCGGCGCGTACGGCGCGCTCGTCCGGCTCGCCTCCCGCCGGATGCTGGGCCATGTGCCCGACTCGGTCGGCGTGCTGTGGCACCAGCCCGCCGTCATGAAGGACGCCATGCATGCGGGACGCCGCGTCGAGGCCTGGCGCGAGCTCGACCCCGAGCTGGCGACCTACGCCGCGATGTCCGCCGCCGCGACCGTCGGCTGCGAGTTCTGCCTGGACCTGCACCACTTCCTGGCACACCGGCACGGGCTGGACGCCGCGAAGGTGCGCGAGGTGCCGCGGTGGCGGGAGTCGTCCGTGTTCACCCCGCTCGAGCGCCGGGTCATGGAGTACGCGCAGGCCGCGAGCCTGACCCCGCCCGCCGTGACCGACGCCCTGTCCGCGGCGCTGCTGGACGACCTCGGTCCTGCGGCGCTCGTCGAGCTCGCCGCCCGCGTCGCGTTCATGAACATGTCGGCGCGTATGAACATCGCGCTGGGGATCCGCTCCGAGGAGTTCGCCGCGGCGTGCGGCCTGGCGCCGCTCGCCCGTCCGGCCGGCGCCCCGGCCGCGGCCGCGAGGGACCGGTAGGTTGGCGGGGGTGGCCAGCGTCCCGCGCGCCGACGACGACCCGTTCGTCGTCCACCGCCGGCTGCTGTTCACCGTCGCGTACGAGCTGCTGGGCTCCGCGGGTGACGCGGAGGACGTGCTGCAGGAGTCGTGGCTGCGGTGGGCGGCCGTCGACCACTCCCAGGTGCGCGACCCGCGGGCGTACCTCGTGCGCGTCGTGACGCGGCAGTCGCTGAACCACGTGCGCACCGTGGCACGGCGCCGCGAGGAGTACGTCGGCCAGTGGCTCCCCGAGCCGCTGCTCACGGCCCCCGACGTGGCGGACGACGCCGCGCTCGCGGAGAGCCTGTCCGTCGCGATGCTCACGGTGCTGCAGACGCTCCGACCGGCCGAGCGCGTCGTCTTCGTGCTGCACGACGTGTTCGACGTCCCGTACGACGAGATCGCGGAGACGCTCGAGCGGACGCCCGCGGCGGTGCGGCAGGTCGCGCACCGCGCGCGCGAGCACGTGGCCGCCCGGCGACCGCGCGTCCGGACCCTGCGCGTCGAGCACGAGCAGGTCGTGGCGCGGCTGGTCACCGCACTGAACACCGGTGACCTGGACGGGCTCCTGGCCGTTCTCGCGCCGGACGTCGTCTCGGTCACGGACAGCGGGGGCAAGGTCCACGGCGCGGCCAAGCAGCCGGTCGTCGGGGCGCTCCGGCTCGCCCGCTACCTCCTGGGCGGGGTCAAGCGCGCCGGGGGCGCGGTGCGTGGCGTACCGACATGGGTCAACGGCCAGCCCGGCGTCAGGATGGAGCTGGCCGGGCAGCTGGTCGCGGTGGTCGCCGTCACCGTCGTCGACGGGCGGGTGACCCAGGTCCACTCGATCGCGAACCCCGACAAGCTGGGACGGCACGTCGAGGAGACCGACGTGAGCCGGTGAGCAGCTGCGCCCACGACCCGCGGCGCTCCGCCGTCCGCGTGTGCCACGATCGGCCCGTGGAGCTCCCCGTCGTCTGGTCCCTGGTCCTCGTCGTCGCCGGCGCGTGGAACCTCGTCGTGTGGCCGCAGTTCTGGCAGCGGGTCAGCGCCGACCCGCGGGCGCGCGACGCCGACGGCGACGTGACGCGGTTCTTCACGGTGCACCTCGTGCTCGTGGTGGTCTCGCTCGCGCTCGGCATCGCGGTCGGCGCGCTGGGGCTCGTCACGCTCCTGTAGCCCGGGCGCGCAGGCCCCTTCCCCGGCCCGCCCGCCGGAGCGCATCATCGGTGGCGTACCACCGTGGCGGAGGGGGCCTCATGGCGAGCACGCGGGAGCTGGCAGAGCTCGCCGGGGACGCACCGCCGACGTCCATCCCGGAGGTGGTCGCCCGGCTGCAGGCGATCCGTGACCACGCCGGGACCTCGTCGCCGCGCGGTGAGGACGACGGGATCGCTGCGTTCACCACGCTGTACCACGTCATCACCCGGCGGATCCGGGAGATGGTCGAGGACGGCCGGTTCCGGTCCTCGCCGTTCCTGGTGCGCCTGGACCTCGAGTTCGCCGAGAGGTACTTCCAGGCGCTGCGCGACTACGCCGTCGACCCCCGATCGGCGCCCGGGGTGTGGCGCGTGCTGTTCGACAACCGCAGCGACCCCGCCGTGGCACCGGTGAACTTCGCGGTCCTCGGCGTCAACGCCCACATCAACTACGACCTGGCGCACGCGCTGGTCGCCACGTGGCGGACCGTGGCCCCGGACGGCGACGGCAGCGGCTCGGCGCAGTACCGCGACTACCTGCTGGTCAACGACGTGTTCGAGGCCGAGATGGACGGGCTGCGCGAGCAGCTCGGCTCCCTGCTGTCCCGGGGCCCGGACGGCGCTCCGTGGGACGCGGGCGCGAACTGGCTCTCCGACCTCGTGGTCACCTTCACCCGCGACCTGGCGTGGATCGAGGCGACGCGGGTCTGGGAGCAGGGCGCCGGCCCGGAGGTCGTCGCGGAGTCGGAGGGGCGGCTCGACGCGATCGCGACGTTCATCGGCCAGGGCGTCCTGCGGGCTCCCCTGCCGTTCTGAGCGCGTCACGCAGTCGCTCGGCGGCGGCCTGCGGGTCGGGCGCGTGCGTGAGGGCGCGTACCACGACGACCCGGCGCGCGCCCGCGGCGACGACGTCCGGCAGCAGCGCCTCGTCGATCCCGCCGATCGCGAACCAGGGGGTCGTCGGCGCGGTGTCGGCGACCGCGCGGACGGCGGCCAGGCCCACCGGCTCCCGTCCGGGCTTGGTCGGTGTCGCCCGCACGGGCCCGACGCAGAAGTAGTCGACGTCGGGGTCGCCGGCCGCCTCGGCTGCGGCCGCACCGCCGCCCGACGACCGCCCGAGCAGCATCCCGGGCCCGACGAGCTCGCGCGCCACCGCGACCGGCAGGTCGCGCTGCCCGGTGTGCAGCACGTCGGCCCGCAGCGCGCGGGCCAGGTCGGCCCGGTCGTTGACCGCGAAGAGCGCGCCGTGCTGGTGCGCGAGGTCCCGGACGCGGGCACCGGTCGTGAGCTCGTCGACGACGTCGAGGCTGCGGTCGCGCAGCTGCACGACGTCGACGCCCCCGGCGAGCACCGCGTGCAGGAACTGGTCGAGGCCGCCGCTCGCGCGCCGGGCGTCGGTGCACAGGTAGAGACGGGCGTCGGCGAGCCGCGCGCGGCGCTCGGCACGGGCCTGCGAGGCATCGGACATGTCGGGCAGCGTAGTCTGGCCAGCGCACGGGAGCGCCGCACACGAGCGGGGCTGAGAGGGCGTCAGAGCCGACCGTCGAACCTGATCTGGGTCATGCCAGCGAAGGGAGCACCGGGTGCCGCACCCTGCCCATCCCCCACCCGCGGTCCCCGCGCGCGTCGACGTCCTCGTCGTCGGCGGCGGGATCATCGGTCTGACGGCCGCCTGGCGCGCGTCGCTCGCCGGGCTGCACGTCGTCGTCCTCGACCCGGACCCCGGGGGCGGCGCCACGCACGCCGCCGCCGGGATGCTCGCGCCGGTCTCGGAGGCGGAGCACGGGGAGCACGCGCTCGCCCGGGTCAACCTCGCGTCAGCAGGGCTGTGGGCGCCGTTCGCGCGTGAGCTCACGCAGGCGTCCGGCATCGACGTGGGGCTCACCGCGTCCGGCACGCTGAGCGTCGCGTACGACGCGGCGGACGCGCAGCGGTGCCGCGAGCTGCTCGCGCTGCAGCGGTCCTGGGGGCTGGACGTGCACGAGGTCCCGCTCGCGCAGGCCCGCGAGCGCGCGCCGCTGCTCGGGCCGCACGTCGCCGCGGCCACCTGGGCGCCGGGCGAGCAGCACGTCGACCCCCGCGCCGTGGCGTGTGCGCTGCGCGCGGTTCTCGCGGCGGACGCGCGCGCGTCCGTGGTGTCCGCCACCGCGACGAGCCTGCTGCGCGACGCGCGGGGCGACGTCGTGGGCGTCCGGACGGACGACGGCGTGACCCTGCGGGCGGACGTCGTGGTGATCGCCGCCGGGGCGCGCTCCGCGGCCCTGGTGGGCGACGTGCCCGAGGTCGCCGTCCCCGTGCGTCCCGTGGCCGGCACGACGCTGCGGCTCGACGCACGCGCGGCGCCGTGGTTCGCCGACCTGCCCGTCCTGCGCGGCACCGTGCAGCAGCGACCCGTCTACCTGGTCCCGCGCACCGACGGCGAGGTCGTGGTCGGGGCCACGAGCGACGAGGGCGCACCCGCGCACGGCACGCGCGCCGGTGACGTGTTCGCGCTGCTGCGCGACGCCCGAGCGCTCGTCCCGGGGATCGACGAGCTCCCGCTCGTGGACGTCACGACGCGTGCCCGCCCCGCGACGCCCGACCACCTGCCGCTGATCGGGCCGAGCGGCGTGCCCGGCCTCGTCCTGGCGACCGGCCACCACCGCAACGGGGTCCTGCAGACGCCCCTGACGGCGGCGACGCTCGACGCGGTGCTCGCGGGCACCACCCCGCCCGAGGCCGCACGAGCCTGCGACCCGCGGCGCCTGCTCTCACCGACCACCACCGCACCCTCCGGAGGACCCGCATGACCGACACCCGCACACCCCGCGCGGCCGGCGCCCGCGCTGCCGAGACCGCCGACCTGCCTGCCGTGACCACGGACCCCGATCGCTCCGTCACCGTCAACGGCGTCACGCGGCCCTGGACGCAGGACGTGACCGTGGCCGCGCTGGTCGCCGACCTGCTCGGCGACGCTCCCACCCCCGGGACGGCGTGCGCCCCGACCGGCGTCGCCGTGGCCCTCGACGACGCGATCGTGCCCCGCGGGCTGTGGGAGTCCACGCCGGTGCCCGCCGGTGCCCGCGTCGAGGTCGTCACGGCGGTGCAGGGCGGATGAGCGCCCCGACGCCACCCACCGACGCACCCGACGTCACGCCGGGCAGCGCCACCACCGCGACCCGCGAACCCGAGCCGTGGAGCGGCGACGACCCGCTCGTCGTCGCCGGCACCGTCATCGGCCCGCGGCTCGTCCTGGGCACCGGGGGCGCGCCCAACCTCGACCGCCTCGAGGACGCCCTCGTCGCGTCGGGCACGCGCCTGACGACGGTCGCGCTGCGGCGGGTCCGCCCGGGTGGTGAGCAGTCGGTATGGGCGCTGCTGACACGCCTCGGCATCCGCGCGCTGCCCAACACGGCCGGGTGCTTCACGGCGCGCGAGGCCGTGCTGACCGCCGAGCTGGGCCGCGAGGCGTGCGGGACGCCGTGGGTGAAGCTCGAGGTCCTCGCGGACGACGTCACGCTGCTGCCCGAGCCGTTCGGGCTCGTGGAGGCGGCCGACCGCCTGGTGCGCGAGGGCTTCACCGTCCTGCCCTACACGGGCGACGACCCGGTGGTCGCGCGGCGCCTGGAGGACGTGGGGTGCGCGGCCGTCATGCCGCTCGGCTCCCCGATCGGCTCCGGGCTGGGCATCCTGGACCCGCGCAGCATCGAGGCCATCGCGCAGCACGCGCAGGTCCCCGTGATCCTCGACGCGGGTGTGGGCACCGCGTCGGACGCGGCGCTCGCCATGGAGCTCGGGTGCGACGGCGTGCTCGTCGCGTCGGCCGTCACGCGCGCCGCGGACCCGCCGCGCATGGCCCGCGCGATGGCGCTGGCGGTGCAGGCCGGCCGGGCCGCGCGGCTCGCCGGGCGGATCCCGCGGCGCGAGCAGGCGCTCGCGTCGTCCCCGACGGACGGGCTGGTCGGCAGGCCCGGTCAGGGGGCACCGGGCAACCTCGACCTCGCGCTGTGAACGAGGTCGCGCCCGTCAGTACCGGGTGAGCGTCGGGTCCACCTCGTCGACCCACGCCAGCACGCCACCGGCGACCTGCACGACGTTGCTGCGTCCCGCGGCGTGCGCGGCGTCGACGACCCGCTGCGAGCGCGCACCCGACTTGCAGTACACCGCGACGAGCCGGTCGTCGGGCAGGGCCGCGAAGGGGTCCGCGTCCTGAGACCCGGGGCCCAGCAGCCGGCCCGCGGGCACGAGCACGGAGCCCGGGATCGCGACGATGTCGCGCTCGAACTCCTCGCGCACGTCGAGCACGTACGGCGGCGCGGCCGAGTCGAGCAGGTCGCGCAGCTGCAGCGCGGAGATGGCCGCGTCCGCCGAGACCGCGGAGGTCGACGGCACCGCGCAGGCATCGGGGGCCGGCCCCGCGACGTGGGTGACGGGGGCACGCGTCGGGTCGGCGACGACGCGCAGCTCGCGCCACGTCACGTCCGCGGCGTCGTACACCGCGAGCCGGCCCAGCAGCGAACGCCCCGCCCCGGTCACGAGCTTGACCGCCTCGGTCACCATGACCGACCCGATCGTCGCGCACAGCGCCCCGAGGACGCCGCCCTCCGCGCACGTCGGCACCGTGCCGGCGGGCGGGGGCTCGGGAAAGATGTCGCGGTACGTCACCGGCGCGTGGCCCTCGGGCGGCCGCGACCAGAACACGCTGACCTGGCCGCGGAAGCGGTCGAGGGCCCCCCACACGTGCGGCACGCCGGCGATCGCGGTCGCGTCGCTCACGAGGTAGCGGGTGGCGAAGTTGTCGGAGCCGTCGAGCACGAGGTCGTAGCCCGAGACGAGCTCCAGCGCGTTGCCCGCCGTCAGGCGCACGGGGTGGACCTCGACCGTGACGTCCGGGTTCGCGGCCAGCACCGCCTCGCGTGCCGAGTCGACCTTGCGGCGGCCGACGTCGACGGTCCGGTGCAGCACCTGACGCTGCAGGTTGGACTCGTCCACCACGTCGTCGTCGACGACCCCGAGCGTGCCGACGCCCGCGGCGGCGAGGTACAGCAGCGCCGGGCTGCCCAGGCCACCGGCCCCGACGACGAGGACGCGCGCGCGGGCCAGGCGCCGCTGCCCGCTGACGCCGACGCCCGGCAGCGTCAGGTGCCGCGCGTAGCGGGCGAGGCGCGCCGCGTCCAGCGGCGGCCCCTCGGGCACGAGAGGTGGACGCGCCGGCGGCTCGACGGTCGGTGCTGGTGTCACGCGTGTCCCCCTCGACGGCCGGCGGTGCGGTGGCCATTGTGCCGCGAACCGCGCCAACAGCGCGCAGCCCAGCGGCTCGCGGCCATCCACGCGGTCGCTGACTCGACGCACACCCCCGCTACCATCGCCCCATGGCCGAGCGCGTGACCATCGGCGATCTCGCGCGGCGCCTCGGGCTGTCCAAGGCGTCGGTGTCGTACGCGCTCAACGGCCAGCCGGGCGTCAGCGAGCAGACGCGGGAGCGGGTCCTCGCGCTGGCCCGGGAGCTGCAGTGGTACCCCAGCTCGTCGGCGCGCGCGCTGTCGGGTGCCCGGACGGGCGTCGTCGGCCTGGTGCTGTCCCGCGACCCCGACCTGCTCGGCACCGAGCCGTACTACATGCTCGTCCTGTCCGGCATCGAGGCGGCGCTGATCGACGCGGAGTACGGGCTGCTGCTGCGCATGGTCGGCTCCGAGCCAGGCCGTGACCTGCCGGTGTACGAGCGGTGGGCGGGCGAGGGGCGCGTCGACGGCGTCATGCTGTTCGACCAGCGCCGCGACGACCCGCGCATCCCGCTCCTGCGCCGCCTGGGGCTCCCGGCGGTGCTGAACGGCGCAGCGGAGCCCGGGGCCGCGCTGCCGGCCGTCGTCCCCGACGAGCACGGTGACGCGGACCAGGTCGTGGAGCTGCTGCACGGGCTGGGCCACCGGCGGATCGTGCACCTGACGGGCCCGTCGGGCCTGCTGCACGAGGAGCGCCGTGACGGGCTGGTGCGGGCCGCGGCGTCCCGGGCCGGCATGGTCGTCGAGACCCTCGAGGGCGACTACACGATGGGCACGGCCGAGCGGCTGACGACCGAGCGGCTGCGGCGGGGACCCGCCCCGACGGCGTGGGTGGCGTCGAACGACGTGATGGCCCTGGGTGCCGTGCGTGCGGCGGCCCGCGAGGGCGTCGACGTGCCGGGTGACGTGTCGGTGGTGAGCTGGGACGACTCGCTGCTGTGCGAGATCGGGTCACCGCCCATCACCGCGCTCGACCGCCACCCGCGGGACTTCGGCCACCGGTGCGCGCGGGCGCTGCTCGCCGAGATCGCGGGTACCGGCGACGGTGACACCGGACCGCGCCGCAGCGAGCTGCGGGTCCGCGCGAGCACCGGCCCTGCGGCCGCCTGACCAGCAGGAACGCGCGCCATGACGTCGGCTCGCAGTCGGCCCTCCCTCTGACTGCCGTCACGATTTCATCTCGAAGGGTTCCCGTTCGGCCTAACGCCGGTTACGTTGTCTCCGCGAACTGAACCGGTTAGGCAGGACCCGGCACTCGACAAGGGAGTCCCCGTGAAGCTTCGCCACCTCGCAGCAGCGTCCGTCCCCGTCCTGATCCTCACGGCCTGCTCCGGCGGGGGTGGTGGCGGGTCCGCGTCGGGCGACGGCGACGTCACCCTCACCTACTGGGCCAGCAACCAGGGCACCAGCCTCGACAACGACAAGGAGGTCCTGACGCCGGTGCTCGAGGAGTTCACCGAGAAGACGGGCGTCGACGTCGACCTGGAGGTCATCAGCTGGAGCGACCTGCAGACCCGCATCCAGACGGCCGTCACCTCCGGCCAGGCCCCCGACGTCGTCAACATCGGCAACACCTGGGCCGTGTCCCTGCAGGCCACGGGCGCCTTCCTGCCATTCGACGACGCCGCGATGGAGGCTGTCGGCGGGGCCGACAAGTTCGTCGAGACCGCGCTGGAGACCGGCGGCGCGGAGGGCACCGACCCGACGTCCGTGCCGCTGTACGGGTTGGCGTACGGGCTCTACTACAACAAGGCGATGTTCGAGGACGCCGGGCTGCAGCCGCCGACGACCTGGGAGGAGATGGTCTCGGCCGCCCAGGCGCTGACGGACCCGGCCACCGGGGTGCACGGCATGGCGCTGGCGTCGGGCAGCTACACCGAGAACAACCACTTCGCGTTCATCAACGCCACGCAGAACGGCGCCGAGCTGTTCGACGACGACGGCAACCCGACGTTCACCGAGGACGGCGTCGTCGACGGCATCGTGCGCTACCTCGACCTCATGCAGGCCGCCGGGGTCGTCAACCCGTCGAACGCCCAGTACGACAACGCCTCGCTCGCCGTCGCCGACTTCGCCACCGGCAAGGCCGCGATGATCCTCAACCAGAACAACGCCAACGCGACGATCGAGGCCAACGGCATGGCTCCCGACGCGTACGGCGTGGTGCCCTTCCCGGCACCGGCGGACGCGGAGAGCGACGTCGCCAGCCACGTCGCCGGCATCAACATCTCGATCTTCGGCAACACCGAGCACCCGGACGAGGCGCTGCAGCTCGTCGAGCACATGACCAGCGAGGACGTGCAGACGACGCTCGGCAAGCCGTTCTCCTCGCTGCCCGTGCTCAAGGACGCCACAGCCGTCTTCACCGACGACCCCGAGCTGGCCGAGACGTTCACGCAGATCTACAACGAGCGCTCCGCGCCGCTGCCGCTGGTGCCGGCGGAGGACCAGTTCGAGACGACCGTCGGGCAGGCGATGAACAAGATGTTCGCGACCATCGCCACAGGCGGCACGGTCTCGGCCGAGGACGTGCGGGAGGCCATGCAGACCGCACAGGACCAGGTCCAGGCCTCGGTCGGCTGACGTCAACGCCCAGGCGACGCCCGAGGAGACGCCGTGGCCACGACCACGCCCACCGCCCCGCCAGTGCCGGCATCACGCACCGCGCCCCGCCGCCGCACCCGCAAGAGCGGGTGGTGGCTGCCGTACGCGCTGCTGGCACCGGCGGTGCTGCTGGAGCTGCTCATCCACCTGGTGCCGATGCTGACGGGCATCTGGATGAGCTTCATCCAGCTGACCCGCTTCTTCATCCGGGACTGGACATCAGCGCCCTTCGTGGGCCTGCGCAACTACCAGGTCGCCCTCGACCTGGACACCGCGGTCGGGCGGTCGCTGCTCAGCTCGTTCGCGATCACGTGCGCGTACACGGTGCTCGTGGTGGGTACGGCGTGGGCGCTGGGCATGGCCGCAGCCGTCGCGCTGCAGCGCCCGTTCCGCAGCCGCGCGCTGTTCCGCACGCTGTTCCTCGTGCCGTACGCGCTGCCGGTGTACGCCGGGATCGTCACGTGGAACTTCATGCTCCAGCGCGACACGGGCGTCATCAACCACCTGCTGGTCGACGACCTCGGCCTGCTGGCGGACAGGCCGTTCTGGCTCATCGGCGGGCACGCGTTCGCGTCGATCGTCATCGTCGCGATCTGGCGGCTGTGGCCGTTCGCGTTCCTCATGCTGATGGCCGGGCTGCAGTCCGTCCCGGACGACCTGTACGAGGCTGCGGCGATGGACGGGGCGCACGCGTTCCGGTCCTGGTGGTCCATCACCCTGCCGATGCTGCGGCCGGTGAACCTGGTGCTCGTGCTCGTGATGTTCCTGTGGGTGTTCAACGACTTCAACACCCCGTACGTGCTGTTCGGCACGTCGCAGCCGGAGGCCGGCGACCTCATCTCGTTCCACATCTACAACGCCTCGTTCCTCACGTGGAACTTCGGTGCCGGTGCGGCGATGTCGGTGCTGCTGCTGCTCTTCCTGCTGCTCGTGACAGGCATCTACCTGACGGTGCTGAACCGGAGGTCGCGCCTTGCATGAGACCCGGGCCTTCAAGACGTTCCGCGCGGCCGTCGTCGTCGTGCTCGCGGCGGTCACCGCGCTGCCGCTCTACGTGATGGTCACGTCGTCGCTGAAGCCGCTGCAGGACGTACGGGGCGCGTTCTCGTGGTGGCCCAGCACCATCACGTTCCAGCCGTTCGTCGACATGTGGACGACGGTGCCGCTGGCGCGGTACTTCGTGAACAGCCTCGTCGTGTCGAGCGCCGCGACGCTGGCCAGCCTCGCGATCGCCATCTTCGCGTCCTACGCGGTGTCCCGCTACCGGTTCCGCGGCAGGTCGACGTTCACGACCACGGTGCTGTCGACGCAGATGTTCCCCGGCGTGCTGTTCCTGCTGCCGCTGTTCATCATCTTCGTCAACATCGAGCAGCAGACGGGCTTCCAGTTCGTCGGCACGCGCATCGGGCTGATCATCACGTACCTGACGTTCTCGCTGCCGTTCTCCATCTGGATGCTGTCGGGCTACCTCGACAACATCCCGCAGGAGCTGGACGAGGCCGCCCGCGTCGACGGGTGCTCCCCCATCGGTGCGCTGTTCCGCGTCGTGCTCCCCGCCGCCCGGCCCGGGGTCATCGCGGTCGCGATCTACGCGTTCATGACGGCCTGGGGCGAGGTGCTGTTCGCGTCGGTGATGACGACGGAGGCGAACCGCACGCTGGCCGTGGGCATCCGGCAGTACTCGACGCAGACCAACGTCTACTGGAACGAGATCATGGCGGCGTCGCTGGTCGTCAGCATCCCCGTGGTCATCGGGTTCCTGCTGCTGCAGCGGCACTTCGTGGCCGGCCTGACTGCGGGTGCGGTGAAGTGAGGCGGAGCGTCGCACGGCCGCTCGCGTCCGTGGTCGGGACCGGCGGGCCCGTGACCGCGACGTTCATCGGGCAGGGCGTGCTGCGGGCTCGGCTGCCGGAGCCCGCAGCCCGAGGGAGCCGAGCTCGAGGACCGCGAGGGCGCGCACGGTCTCCGGGTCCCGTCGACGCCACCCGTCCGCCGGGTCGTCGCTCACGCGGGCCAGCACCCGCACCGGCTGCGTCGCGAGCGCGCGCAGCGCGAACAGGTCGAGGTCGGCTGCCGAGTCGAGGATGCGCAGCGCCGCACGCGCGCGGCGGACGAACCGGACGCGCAGGAGCAGCCAGACCCCCACGACGAGCACGATCGGGACGGCCGCGAGCAGCAGCCCGAGCAGCAGCGCGAGCTGGGCCGCCCCCTGCTGCACCTCGACCCCCGCGCGGGCGATCGAGTCGGCCGCGCTGCCGGCCGCGGTGAACGGGCCGCGCGCGTCGTCACCGACGAGCGGGACGCGCGCGACGGTGTCCCCGGCGGACGCCAGGCTGTCCGAGAGCGAGGACCCGGCGCTCTCGAGGGTGCGCCCGGGGGCTCCGAGCCGGCCCACCACCTCGTGCACCCACTGCCCCAGGCGGACCCACAGGACCACCCAGACGACGACGAACAGGTCGCCGACGAGCTGACGGGTACGGCGCCACGGGGTCTGTGCGTAGAGGGTCACGCGGGACATCCTGGCGTGCGGGCGGGGACGACGCGCCGTACTGACCCTCCGTGCGTCCCGTCACCGGCCCGTCGGCGTCAGTCCCGCGAGCCGGTGAGGTTGGCATGCAGGGTCGGCAGGTACACCTCCAGGGCCGCAGTCAGCCGTTCACGCAGCATCGCCGCCGAGCCGTCCCAGTCCTCGACCTCGTCCAGGGCCGCCAGCATCGCCGGTGGAGCGATGTCGGCCATCTGCTGGGCGCGCTCGACGACCCGTTCCGCGTCCAGGTCGTTCTCCGCCGCGAACCGGGACCAGTGCTCTCGCGTGACCAGCTCCGCGATGTACTGCCCGTCGACGGACATCGACAGGGTGCGCCCACGCGAGGTCGGGTCGTACGGCAGAGACGTCGAGACGTCGAACAACGGCGCCAGGCGCACGTCGTGTCCGGCCAGGAGCACCGCGTAGTTGCGGGCGTGAGCGTCCGGGGCCGCGATCACGGTGTTGAGGATGAGCCCGTCGACGAACCGGTCCACGTTCGCCCGAGCGGTGCGAGCGGTCGGTGACTGCTCGCGCAGCAGCCGGATGACGTCGCTCGCGCCGGGGCCGCCGTACTCCTGGTACTTCTGCGCCACGCCCAGTGCCTGGCACAGGTCCTCCTGGTGCAGGCGCACCAGGGTGCCGTCGCGCTCGACACGGTCGAACCGGGTGATCACGATGGCCGTCTCGGACTTGAACGACGGGTGCTCGGTGCGTGCGACGTCCACTCCGCACGCGGCGGCCGCACGCATGCTGATGTGCTCGACCAGGGACTGCGCCTTCATCCCGTGCACGCCAGGCTTGAGGATGTGGCTGGTCGGCTCGGACCCGTGGGCCTCGTACCAGTCGTCCCCGATGCGGCGCAGCGCGAACTTCGGCTGGGTGCCGCCGAGGGACCAGTGCTCGTCGGGCATCGACCAGGACGCACCCTCGTCGACCCGCATCACGGCGATTCGCTGCTCGATCTGGCCGGCGCTCTGCGGCACGAGGGCGCCGGTGCGGGCGAGGACCGCCGCGGTGTCAGGAGGCCTGCAGAACTGCACCGCACCGGGGCAGTCCTGGCCGATGACCGCCAGGACGGACAGCGGGTCGAGCCTGTCCGTCCCTGGGTGGCCGCGCTCGATCGCCGTCAGCGCGGCGTCGGACTCCGGCAGCAGACCTCGTAGGAACCGTTCGACCGGCGGGCCGGTGAACGACCCGCCGGCCAGCGGCATGGACAAGGACAGCGGCGTGCGACCGGTGCCGGTCGCATCGTCCAGGTACGTGAACCGCAGGCTGTTGGTGCTGCTGCGGTCGAGGTGACCGATGACTCTGCCGTCGAGGATCACCGCCAGCGGTGCGCTCATCACGGAGCATCCGGCTCGAGGTCGTCGCGGACGGTCAAGGACGCGTCGAGCTCGTCGAGCACCCGCATGACATGACCGATCTCGAGGCCGCGGGTGCGTCCTTGCTCTGCGGCGATGACCCACTGCCGGGACACACCGGCGCGCTGGGCGAGCTCGGCCTGGCTCAGATGCCGACGCTTGCGCAGGCGCCGGAGCGCCTGCCCCAGCTGGGGCAGCGAGCGCGCATTGATCACGTCCACGATGTCAACGTATCCTGACAGGTCGAACGATGTCAACGTACGCCGACATCGCCCTCTACGTCACCGTACGTTGACATGCCTCTGGCCGTCTCGAGGGCGTCCCAGCCCCTCACCCGCCCGGCCGCACCAGGCCCGACTCGTACGCGAGGATCACGGCCTGCGCGCGGTCGCGCAGGCCGCACTTGGCCAGCACGTGGCTGACGTGGGACTTCACGGTCGGCTCGGCGAGGTAGAGCCGCCCCGCGATCTCCTGGTTCGTCAGCCCCTCGGCGATGAGGGAGAGGACCTCGAGCTCGCGCGGTGTCAGCTGCTGCTCGAGCTCGGCCGAGCGCGGGACGGGGGTCTGGCTCGTCTCGAGGTAGGTCGCGATGAGGCGCTTGGTGACCGCGGGGGCCAGCAGCGCGTCGCCGCGAGCGACGACGCGCACGGCCTCGGTGAGCTGCTGGGCGTCGGCGTCCTTGAGCAGGAACCCGCTGGCACCGGCCCGCAGCGCCTCGACCACGTAGTCGTCGAGGTCGAACGTCGTGAGCACCAGCACGTGCACCGAGCCGGGCGGCGACTGCTCGACGATGCGCCGGGTCGCCTCGATCCCGTCCATGCGCGGCAT
The DNA here is from genome assembly GCF_024508315.1 of Cellulomonas xiejunii. Taxonomy (NCBI): domain Bacteria; kingdom Bacillati; phylum Actinomycetota; class Actinomycetes; order Micrococcales; family Cellulomonadaceae; genus Cellulomonas; species Cellulomonas xiejunii. The sequence goes on along the minus strand of NZ_CP101987.1, from coordinate 563,157 downwards.
GCGGATGTCCATGAGGACGACGTCGGGCCGCAGTGCGGCGGCCTGCGTCACCGCGGCGACCCCGTCGGCGGCGACGCCCACCACCTCGATCCCGTCCTGGGCGGCGAGCAACGCCGAGAAGCCCTCGCGCACCATCGCCTGGTCGTCCACCACGAGCACGGTGGTCACGCGGTCCCCTCCTTCAGGGGCAGGGTCGCGGCGACGCGGAACCCGCCGTCGGGCGTGGGTCCGGCGGCGACGTCGCCACCGAGCAGGTGCGCACGTTCGCGCATCCCCGCCAGGCCGTGGCCGCCCTCGTCCGGCGCGCCGTCACCGGTCGCGGGGGACGCTACCGGGCTCGTCGGCGGACCGTTGGTGACGACGACCTCGAGCTCGCGCTTCCGGTACGCGACCGCGACGGCGACCACCGCCCCCGGGGCGTGCCGGGCGGCGTTGGCCAGCGACTCCTGCACGATCCGGTACCCGCCGATCTCGAGCGCGGCCGAGAGCGGCCGTCGGCGTCCCGTCACCGTCAGCTCGACCTGGGACCCCGCGGCACGGGCGCTGTCGACCAGCGCCTCGAGCCCGTCGAGCCCGGGCTGCGGCGCCCGCTCGACATCCGCGTCGACGTCGCGCAGGACCGTGAGGATGCCGCGGACGTCGGTGAGCGCGGCGCGCGCCGACCGCGCGATCGAGCCGAACTCCTCGCGCACCGGGTCAGGCACCCCCTCGAGCCGGTAGGGCGCGGTCTCGGCCTGGACCGCGACCATCGACATGTGGTGCGCCACGACGTCGTGCAGCTCCCGGGCGATCCGCGCCCGCTCCTCGAGCACCATGCTCTCCGCCTCACGCGTGAGGCGCGCCTCCCGCTCGCTGGCCGCCTCGGCCCTCGCGCGGGTGCGCTGCCGCCGCGCGTCGACCACGAGCATGAGGAGCGTGAAGACGACGAGGTACAGCACGGCCGCCTCGCCGGTGACCCCGAGCAGCACCAGCACGACCGTCCAGGCCCACCCGGCCCAGCCCAGCGCCCGACGGTGCCGGGCGAGCACCGCCACCCCGGCGATCAGCAGCACGAGCGGCAGCGCGAGCGGCAGGACCGAGACGCTCTCCTCCGCGGCGGGACCGAAGATGATCCACAGCGCCGCGACGGCCGCCGCGAACCGCCACGCGTTGAGGGGTTGCCAACCGAGCAGCGCGACCGTGACGGACACCGCGACGGCCGCCGCCACCGCAGCTCCCATCCCGAGCCCCTCGACGCGGGAGCGGTCGAACGCCATGAACGGGGTGACGACGGCGGCCACCACGGCGATCCAGGGCGTCAGACGGCCCAGCCGCGTCCGCGACGGCTCGGGCTGCTCGTTCGCCCGCAGCGGGGCGAGCAGCCACGCGCCCACGGCACGAGGAGCAGGAAGGGAGCGGCTGCCGGCTGGGATGATCACGCAGTCAGGCTAGTTTTCCGGCGTCGCGCCCGTCCCGCTACCGGGGTACCGGACGCACCCGATCCGTGAGGATGAGACGGGCACCTGGCCTCCCCCCGCAGTGCCGTGCGGTCGCCCTGCCGCAGCACGATGACCTGCACGAACGCGATTCCTAGCGTCGGGGCATGCCCCTCTCGCACCCGCCGCGCCGCCCTCCGGGCACCGCCCGCCGCGCCGCCGTCGTCCGCCTGGCCGTCCTGCTCGCGGCCCTGACCACCGCCGCCTTCACGTCGGCGCCCGGCGTCTCGCGGCCCGGGGCACCGGCGCCCTTCGACGTCCCCGTCGACGCGTTCCGCCAGGCGATGGGCTACGCGCCGACGTCCGCCCCCGGACGGCCCGACGTGCTCCTGAGCCCCGACGCGGAGTGCTCGACGCCGACGGGTGGCACGCCGTTCGGCTTCGACGACGCGTGCCGCGAGCACGACCTCGCGTACGACCTGCTGCGCTACGACCGCGACCGCGGCGCGGTCGTGGACCCGTGGGACCGCTGGTCGGCGGACACGCGCTTCGGCCTGCGGATGGTCGAGCGGTGCACCGAGCAGGTCGTCGTGCTGGCCCCCTGCCTGGCCACCGCCGCCGTCTACCGCGCCGCCGTGGGCGTGAACTCGGTGCGTCAGCTCCACGGGGCACCCGCCGAGGAGACGGGCGTGCAGATCGCGGGCTCGTCCCTCGCGATGGTCGCGCTCGCGGCCCTGCTGCTCGCGCCGGCGACGGCGGCCCGGGCGTTCCGTCGCATGCTGCGCCTCGCCGAGGTGCACCTGACGCCGCCGCCGGCGTGGTCCGGCTGGTCAGGTGCCGCCGGCTCGCTCGTGCGCTGGGCGGACCTGGGGCGAGAGGGACGGCGGCTGCTCACACGACCCCCCGTTGCCGACGGTGCGCTGCGCGTCGTCGTCGGGCTCGAGTCCGCCCGCCGGCTCGACGACCGCGTGGCGCTCGCCCTCGCGGAGGCCGAGCGCGTCAGCGCGTTCACGCGCGGCACGGTGTGCGTCGCGACGCCCACGGGCTCCGGCTGGCTCAACCCCGCCGCGGTCGAGGCCCTCGAGCTGGCGACCGGCGGCGACGTCGCGACCATCACCGTCCCGTACGCGGCCGCGCCGAGCTGGCTCGCCGCGCTCGCCCACCCGGGAGCCCACCGGCGGTCGTCGGTCGCGCTGCTGGCCGCGGTGCACGCGCGGTGGGAGCGGCTCCCGCGCGAGTCACGTCCGCGGCTCGTCGTGCTGGGCGAGAGCCTCGGGGCCAACGGCATGGCGGACGCGTTGCGCCGGCTGCCCCACGTCCGGGCCGACGTGGCCGGCGGGCTGCTGGTGGGCGGCGTGCGGTCGGCGTCCTGGGAGCCCCCGGGGCGGGTGGCGCTCGTCCGGCACGACGACGACCCGGTCGTCCGGCTGGGCCTGCGCACGGTGCACCGGCTACCCGGCGCGGGGCAGGCGCCCGAGGGGCACGGGCACCACTACGGCGCCGAGCTGGGTGCCGCGTGGCGGGAGGACCTCGGTGTCCTCGCTCGCCCGGCGGCCGGGTGCCCGCCCGGCCGGCCGTCTCAGGACGGGGGCCCCGTGGGGGCGCCCAGCGAGGCGTTGACGAGCGGTCCCCACTCGGCGAACGCGGGCACGTCGCGCCAGTACCCGTCGGTGGCGACATCGGTGAACTCGGTGACGTGCGTCTGACCGGTCTCCTTGTCGCGGATCGTGAAGGACCCGGTCCCGTCGGGACGTGCCGAGGTGGTGATCGACAGCGTCGCGTCGAACTCCATGTACTGGGTCTCGTCGTCGGGGTAGATGTACTCCACGGTGACCCACCGCCAGAGCCGGCCGTCGATGACGTCCCAGTCGACCGACCGAGCGGTTTCCCGAGCGCGGTGGCGGGAAGCTTGCCCTGGTTCCCTGCCGCGGCGCGGTCCGCAGTGCCGGCCGTGTGGACCGTCGTCGCCGCGTCCGCGGCCGTCATCAGCGCCCGGCGGGCAGCGTCCGCAGCAGGTACTCCTCGGCCTCGCCGGCCTGCTGCGCCAGGTCCCACAACGTCGAGGACCCCGCGCCGGACGCCTCGGAACCGGCGTCGAGGTGCCCGTCGGGGCTCGTCCGCCCGGCGGAGGTCAGCGCGTGCACGACCCGGTCCAAATCGTCGGGGCTCGGCTGCGCGGCCTGGGCGAGCACGGTCAGGTCGCGCAGCCCGGTGCGCAGCGAGTCGAGCGCGGCGAGCTGCTGGTCGTCGAGCTGGTCGCGGTCCGGCACCAGGTCGTCCTGCAGGCGCACAGCGTCGCGGACCAGCGCGATCTCCTCCGGTCCCTGCTCAGGCGCACCGCTCGACGCACGCAGCGCCTTCGCGGTGGCGTCCGCCGCGGACTCGACGCGTCGCCGCAGGGGCGCGGGCCGGAAGCCCGGGATCACGACGAACCCGAGGACCACTCCGAGCAGCACCGCGCACGCGATCAGCAGGACGTACTGCAGCAGGAGGTCGCCGGCGTTCAGGTCACGGGACACGGAGTTGAAGCCGACGCTGACGACGACCATGCACGCGTTGCCCAGTGCGGGTCGCGTGACGATGTACCACAGGCCCAGGCACAGGGCGACGGCCGCGACGAGGACGAGGTACCGCGACGGGACGACGAGCAGGACCACCGCGACCGTCAGCGCGCCGGCGACCACGCCGACGACCTTGTTCCGCGTCTTGACGACGGTGTCGCTCCAGGTGGCCTGGAGGATGCTGAAGGTGGCGAGCAGAGCGGTCGACACGAGCGGGTCGCCCCGGTCCAGGCGCGACGTGATCAGAAGCATGATCAGCACGGCGAGCGCCGTGCGGAACGCGTGCCGGACCTGCACGGACCGCAACCTCGCGGACGGGTGCAGCACCGCGTCCTCGAGCTGGTGGCGCCGGTCGCGCTCGAGCCGGACCGCCGTCGTGTCGTGCTCCGCGATCGCCTGCTCGACGGCGTCGAGTGCGGCGCCCGCAGCGTCGGGGATCTCGGCGACGGGGATCTCGGCGACGGGCGGCGCCGGCGACGAGGCGGCTGCCGACGACGGGGCTGTGGCGGACGCCGAGGACGGGGCCGTGGCGTGCTCCGGCCGCCCGGGCTTGGCCGTCAGCCGTGCCGCCAGCAGCCGCGCCCGCTCCTCGAGCGCGGCGGCGTCCCCGGGAGCACCCGCCCGCCCCAGGCGTGCGGTGCGCAGCGCGAGGCGGTAGCGCGAGGCAGCCTCGAGGGCGTCCGCGAGCCAGCGCTGCCGACCGTCGGTCAGCCAGGTTCCGAACGCGGTCGCGGTCGCCGCGGTCGGGTCGTCGGCGACGAGCACCGCCGCGACCTGCTCCCGGGTCGGCTTGGACGGGTCGGAGATGCCCATGAGGACGCGCAGCAGGACGGCCACGACGACGCCCGCCACGGCGGCCGCGATGATCTGCCGGTGGTCCGCCCCGCCCTCCGGCGCGTAGCCGTAGCCGAACATCGTCGTCATGCCCAGCCCCAGGCCGGCGGTGCCGAAGCGCGGGCCGATCAGCGGGAGCAGCGCCGCCACGAACGTGAGCAGCACGACGAGCACGATCGCCCAGGGCCGCGAGACCTCCGCGACCAGGCGCGGGACCGCTGCGGCGACGACGAGCAGCGGCCCCATCACGGCCGCGACGCGCAGGTCGGCCCGCAGCGGGCCCCCCATGAACGCGACGAGGGAGAACATGCCGGTCAGGCCGCCGATGATCCCGGCAGGCCCGGCCCCCCAGGCGTCCGCGAGCAGCGCCGAGGGCAGGACGACGATGATCATCAGCACGATGAGCATCGGGCTGCCCTTGGGGCGCGTGCGCGCCTCCGTGCTGTCAGTGCCAGCAGTGCCCCCCACTGTGCCCCCTCGGAGGTTCGGCCACGCTCGATGCTCACGCTAGGGCGGGAGGGGTGGAGCCGCCACAGGCGGGGGCGTCGCCTGTCCGCGCGGTTCGTCGCCCGAGCAGCGGGACTTCACGTGCCGCCCCTCACGGGGACGACGGGCCACCGACCGCGAGGCGGGGGACGTGCGGCCACCCGTGACGATGGGGGCGGGTGGGCCCGACGCCCGCGTGCTCCAGCAGGTCACCGGGGCAGGTGTCCACGGCGAACCAGCCCGTCACGCCGTCGTCGTCCGCGCCGGTCGGCGCCCAGGCGATCGCGACGTGCGTGGTGGCGCGCTCTCGTGGTTCCAGCGGCGGCAGCACCCAGGTCACGCCGTCGGCACCCGCGGTCGCCGAGTACGGGCTCTGTGCAGCGACCGGCACGCCGAAGCGCCATCCCACCTTGCCGGCCCAGGACGCCGGTAGCCCTGAGCCGACCCTCCCGGCCAGAAGCTCGTCGTCCGGACCACCGACCGTCACGATCCACGACGACGACTCCACCTCAGTCGCTTCCAGGCACTCACCGGTGTTCGGGAAGGCGACGTGACCGAGCGGGGTCGCGGCGCGGACGAGCACCGGAGAGGTGGTCCGCTCGGTCAGCACCGACCACACCACACCCCAGCATCCCGACGCCGTGAAGTGCTGGCGGGCGTTCCACGCGTCGTCGTACCGCACGAGGAGCGCCCGCACCTCCAGCCGGGAGTCGGTCCACCAGCGCGACAGCACCGCCCCGGACGGGAGCTCCGCCTGCTGCTCGTGCACCGGCTCGCCCGCCGTGTCCACCTCGATCGAGACGACGACCGGCCCGAGCGGGGTCGACACCTGCAGCACGGCGAGCATGCCGCAGCCTCGCAGCCCGCCCCGGGCGTGCGCCACGGTTATCGCAGTGCCCGCGTCCAGCCGCCACGGCGGCGAGCTGCTTCCTGGGACCGGTCGCGCACCCCCGGCCCCTCGCGGAGCCCGCGAAAGTGACATCGGTGGCGCGCGGGCCGGGTTGACCAGTACGAACGTGGTGACGACCGGGGCGGCAGCGCAGGAGAGGCAGGGGGGCGCGCCGCTAGCATCGGCGCGCCGGGACGACGGGGTCCCGCACTGTCGGTCGCCGGGACACAGTCCGGCGGCGAGGAGGTCGTCGTGAGACGTTCCCTGTCCACAGCCGCGCGTGCCTGGGCCGCGGTCGCCATCGTGCTCCTGCTCGTCCACCTCACCGCCGAGGCGACAGGCGCGCAGGACCTGTCGACCGTGAGCCAGTGGACCCTGATGCCGGCGCTCGCCGCGGTCGTCCTGACCGCCACGCGCAGGCCGCGCAGCCGGCTGGTGACCTGGGTGCTCGTCGCGCTGGGGTTCTCGTGGCTCGGCGACCTGGTGCCGTCGCTCGTCGCCGACGACATCTCCTTCCTGGTGATGGTCGGGTTCTTCCTGCTGGCCCAGGTGGCGTACGTCGTCGCGTTCGCGCCCTTCGTGCGCAGGTCCGTCGTGCACCGGCGTCGGCTCCTGCTGCTGCCGTACGTCGCGGCGCTCGGGACACTGGTCGCCCTGTGCGCACCGCACGCGGGGAGCCTGCTCGTGCCCGTGTGCGTCTACGGCGGGATGCTCACCGCCATGGCCGTGCTCGCGACCGGCCTAGGACGGGTCGCGGCGCTGGGCGGCGCGATCTTCCTGCTGAGCGACGCGCTCATCGCGCTCGAGGCGTTCGTCCCGTCGTGGGACCTGGCGGGTCAGGGGTTCTGGGTGATGCTGACGTACACGGTGGGGCAGGCCCTGCTCGCCGCCGCGGTGCTGCGCCGCGACGCCGCCGAGCGTGCACCGGAGCAGCAGGCGGCGCCGGCGGACGTCGCCCAGGACGAACGGGCTCCTCGCCGTACCGGTCGAGACGACCGAGCGGGGTTACCGCACCACTGACGTGCCGAGAGACTGGCCCCGTGCTGAGGATGTCGAAGCAGAAGGTGTCCCTGGTCGACGGGACCTGCTCGGAGCGGTTCAGCTGGCCGGTCGAGCACCTCGGCCAGGACCAGCACGGCACATGGCTGGGTGCGCGGCGCGGGAACCCGGTCCGTCAGCCCGACGGCCGCCACGAGTCCCAGGAGCACGATGCCGTCTGGCTGGTCACCGAGGGCGCATGGTGGCTGCCCGCCTTCTGGTTCACCGACACGACCGACCTCACCATCGACATCTGCACACCACCGACGCTCGACGGAAGCGTGTGGTCCTTCATCGACCTGGAGCTGGACCTGGTCCGCACCGCCGACGGCCGCGCCGGCATCATCGACCAGGACGAGTTCGACGGGCTGGCCCTGTCCGGGCACCTCACCGACAGCCAGGTGGCGACGGCCACCGAAGTCGCACGAGCGCTGCTGCCTCTCGTGCAGCTGGAGGCGGAGCCCTTCGGTCGAGCGGCGAGGGCGTGGCTGCGGGCGCTCCGCTCCTAGGGCCTGTCCCCCGGTGGTCGCGAACCCGGCCGCGTCCGTATCTGCCGGGACGACGCGCCCTAGTGGGCCGTTCAGTCTGCGGGTGCCCTCCCGAGCGCTCGCGCCAGAAGGTCGACCGGCACCATGCCGCCTGTCTCGGGAGCCGCATCGAGCTCTTCCGCGAGGCACTGGAAGAACGTGTATGCGGTGAACGCGGTCCACTCCTCGGGATGGTCGTAGGCCGAGTCGCGCAGGTCCCAGACCGCGTTGACGAGCTGGTCCTTCGTCTTCGCAGCGGCGAGCCACTGCCGTACAGTCGCGGCGTCGTTCACGCGGTGACCGTACCCCCGGCGCTGGGAGCCTGGTACGCCTTCATCGAGGGTGTGGATACCCCCGAGAGGTTCTACGTGCAGCGCACCTGTACCGCTCCCGGTGTGCGCGTCGTCCGCGACACCTGCACGGCGCTCACGCGGCGACCGAGCTCCGTCAGCAACCGGCGAGTAGGACGGTCAAGCCCCACGACGGTGGAGTTTTCCGGTGCCTAGCGACGACGAAGGGCCCCGAATCCGCAGGTGGCTGCGAACGGGGCCCTTCGACTGGCGGTAGCGGTGGGATTTGAACCCACGGTGGACTTTCACCCACACACGCTTTCGAGGCGTGCTCCTTAGGCCGCTCGGACACGCTACCTCGGGGGGTCACAGTACCCGCTCGGCGCCGTCGGACCCAATCCGTTCCGGCGGCGACCGCGCGCCGGTGCGTCGTACGGTGGAGAGGTGAGCAGGTCCCAGTCCGTCCCCGTGACACAGGGCTCGCTCGCGCACGTCGTCGCTCTGCTGGCGGGGCACCGCCTGACGGTCCTGACGGGGGCGGGCGTGTCCACGGACTCCGGCATCCCCGACTACCGCGGGCCGGACTCTCCCCCGCGCACGCCGATGACGTTCCAGCAGTTCGTCGGCGACGAGACGTTCCGGCGGCACTACTGGGCGCGCAACCACGTCGGCTGGCGGCACGTGCACCGCACGCTGCCGAACGCCGGGCACCGAGCTCTGGCGGCCCTCGAGCACCGGGGCGTCGTGCACGGCGTCATCACCCAGAACGTCGACCTGCTGCACGAGGCCGCAGGGTCTCGCAACGTCATCGACCTGCACGGTCGCTACGACCGCGTCGCGTGCCTGCGGTGCCGGCGCGTGGTGCCGCGCTCCGCGCTCGCGGACCGGCTGGAGGCGCTCAACCCGGGGTTCGTCGAGCGGGTCGGGCAGGTCGCGGACGTCGAGATCGCACCCGACGCCGACGCGGTGGTCGAGCAGACCGCCGACTTCCGGGTGCAGGCGTGCTGGCAGCCGGCCCCCGACGACGCGTCCCGCGAGTGCGGCGGCATCCTCAAGCCGGACATCGTGTACTTCGGGGAGAACGTGCCGCGTGAGCGGGTCGAGCGCGCGTACGCGATGGTCGACGCCGCCGACGCGCTGCTGGTGGCGGGCTCGTCGCTGACCGTCCACTCGGGGCGGCGGTTCGTGCGCCACGCCGCGCAGTCCGGCCGGCCCGTGGTCGTCGTCAACCGCGGCGCGACGCGCGGCGACGCCTACGCCACGATGACGCTCGACGCAGGCACGAGCGAGACCCTCACGGACCTCGCCGAGCTCCTCCCGACCCCCGCCCACTGACGCCCCGCCCTCGTTCACGCACGCCACCCACGTCGAGCGCGGTACTCGACCGCCGAGCGCGGCACTCCGCCGCCGAGCGCGGCACGAACGAGTACCGCGCTCGGCGGGTGTGTACCGCGCTCGGCGGGTGTGTACCGCGCTCGGCGACAGGGTGGGCGCGCGCGGGGGCGGAGGCGGGCGAGGGTGGGTGGTCAGCGGTGAGGGCGGAAGAACTCGCGCAGGAGGGTGGCCGACTCCTCGGCGCGGACACCCGCGACCACCTCCACGCGGTGCAGCGCTCGACGGTCGCGGACCACGTCCCACTGCGACCCGCACGCCCCGGCCTTCTCGTCCCACGCGCCCAGCACCAGACGCGGGACACGCGCCTGCAGCACCGCACCGGCGCACATGAGGCAGGGCTCGAGGGTCACGACGAGCGTGCAGCCGTCCAGTCGCCAGGTCCCCAGGGCGGTCGCTGCTGCGCGCAGCGCCACGACCTCGGCGTGCCCGGTCGGGTCGACGTCGGCCTCCCGCACGTTGCGGCCACGGCCGACGACGGCACCGTCCGGCCCGAGCACCACCGCCCCGACGGGCACGTCGCCGGTGGCCAGCGCGGCACGTGCCTCCTCCAGCGCATGAACCATCGCCGCCTCGTCACCAGGCGTCGCGGCGGGGGACGGCGGACCGACGACGACACGCGGCGCCTCCGCCCCCGGCACGTCCGCGAGCGGCTCCCCCGCTGCCGACAGCAGCGACGACGACACGTCCGACGACGACGGGAAGGGCGGCGGCGACACGACGGGCGCCGTCGACCCACCCGAGCCCGGCTGATCCTTCACGCCCACCTCCCCGATCCGCGACGCACCCCGACCGCGCGCCAGCACCCCCGGAGCCCGACCGCGACCCGTGACCCCGCACGTCGCGCGACGCACGCCATCCGCGCCACGGCGTTCCGTCCCGGGCGACCGGGGGCATCCTCGCACTACCCTGGCAAGCATGCGCCTGCACGTCGCCGACCACCCGCTCGTCGCCCACAAGCTCGCGGTCCTGCGTGACGCGAAGACCCCGAGCCCCACGTTCCGCCAGCTCGTCGACGAGCTGGTGACGCTGCTCGCGTACGAGGCGACGCGTCAGGTGCGCACGCGCGAGGTCGAGGTCGTGACGCCCGTGGCGACGACCACGGGCGTGAAGCTCGCCGACCCGAGCCCCATCGTCGTGCCGATCCTGCGGGCCGGCCTCGGGATGCTCGAGGGCATGACGCGCCTGCTGCCGACGGCCGAGGTCGGCTTCCTCGGTCTGCAGCGCGACGAGGAGACGCTCGAGGCGATCACGTACGCGAACCGCCTGCCCGACGACCTGACGGGTCGCCAGTGCTTCCTCCTGGACCCGATGCTCGCGACGGGCAACACGCTGGTCGCATCCATCGACTACCTCCTGCAGCGCGGCGCGCGTGACGTGACCGCCGTCTGCCTCATCGCGGCGCCGGAGGGCATCCGGGTCGTCGAGGAGTTCGTCGGAGACCGCGCGGACGTGCAGGTCGTGGTCGCGTCCGTCGACGAACGCCTGAACGAGAAGGCGTACATCGTCCCCGGCCTGGGTGACGCGGGAGACCGGCTGTACGGCATCGTCTGACCTCCGAGCGCAGGGGCGCAGTCCCTCCGACCGGCGGACGGCTCGGCTGTGGGCCGTCCTGCCCCGGTGAGGATGGTCGGTGCGCTCACCCGCTGGACATCCGGCGGGTGTGTCCGGTACGGATCTTCGACGCATAGGGCCACCTCACACGCGTGGAAGCGATCCCAAGGCCTGAGACGTCGCGAGTAACCCCTTGGGGTGAACCGGGGCGTCGTGTCACGATCGTCCGGTGAGTTCCGAGACGTCCCCTGTGCGCACCCGCGTCGTCGACTGCGCGCATGCGTTCGGGTGGTACCCGAGCTGCTGTCGGTCCTGACCCGCCCCGACCCCAGCGCGTCCGTCCACCGACCGCCGCAGGCCCGCCGCCGGTCACCCGAACTCGGAGACTCCCATGACCTCACCCGCACGGCTGCGTCGCCCACGCGCCGCCCACCGTCCCGTCCCTGTCGCGCCCGTGCCGCCGCACGGACCGCGCGCGGGCTTCGTGCTCTACGTGAGCCTGCCCGAGGAGACCGTCGCCGAACCCGGCGACCTCGACGCCCCTCGCCGGCCCACGGCCCACGAGATCGCCGAGACGGCCGACCTCCTGCGCGAGCTCGCACAGGAGGCGCTGCCCGGGTCCGAGACGTTCGCGGCGCTGTCGCTCGTCCCGGGAACGACCGGCGAGGTCCGTCGCTTCGGTGACCGCCTGCCCCACCTACGGCTGCTCGACCCGGTGGACGACTCCCCGGCGGGCACCCCTGACGTCCTCAGCGGCTCGGGGGACGCCCGCTGAGGACACGCGCTGCCGAGCCGACGCAACGGGATCGGGGGACCCCGTCCGGCTCGGCAGCGCACCTTTCCCCGCCCGCGCGGACCGCGGCACGCACCCCGGCTCCGGGGGCCCGCTCCGGCGGATGACGTGCAGGCGTCACCGTCAACCGGACGGCGTCACCGTCAGGAGCTCGGCGTCACCGTCAGCTCGACGGCGTCACCGACAGCGGCGCCTGCGCGGTGCGCACGGTGACCACGCCGATCAGGTACTGGTCCCCCGTCGTGCTCGCCGTCAGCGTGCCGACACCTGACGGCAGCGCGACCTCGGCGAACCCCTTGGCGTCGACACCGAGGGAGTTGGGGTAGGCCCAGCCGGTCGCCGTGGAGTCGAACGCGTTGTCGGCGGACCCGCGGTCGACGACGGCGGCCCCGTCCCACCGCAGCGGTCGCAGCGGCCCGACCTCGGAGAGCGTCAGCCTGTCACCGGTGTTGCCGCGGTCGCCGTCCCACGCGACGACGCCGATGCGGGTGCGCGCACCGGGCTCGCCGACGAACGCGAACGCCGGCGCCGGTGCGGACGCCCCGATCCACGCGCCCCCCTGGTGGACGGTCACCGACGCCGCCCCCACCGCACCCGGGGCCGCGGGCGTGCCGTGGACGACCACGAGCGACCAGCCGGCGTAGTAGCTCGGGTCCAGGTCCGTGCGTCCGACGCTGACGGCGGCGTCGGCGAGCGCCCACGCCCCGCCGCCGCCGCGTGCCACCAGGTCGGTCACCTCGACGGCGGCCTGGTAGTACCGGCGACCACTCGAGTCGGACACGTCCGTCACCGAGCCGGCGGTCACGTGGCTCCACGTCCCGTCGGGGGCCCGCAGGCGGGCGGTGTCGCGCGGCCCGCTCCAGACGTCGCGGGGGCCGATGACGCCGGACCAGTACAGGCCGGCCCAGACGACCGGGCGGGAGTCGGGCACGTCGAGGTACGTCTCGGAGGACACCCGGATCCTCGGGCGGGCGCCGTCCGGCGGCGCCTGGTCGATCGGGCGCATGTCGAGCCCGTTGTTGTCGCTGTCGCGGTTCGCGGCGGAGCACTGCTGCGCGTACGAGTCGACGCACAGGAGCAGCGGAGCGCCGACCTCGACGACCTCGAGATCACCCACCCCGGACCACACGGGCGTGAGGTTGGCGGACGACACGACGACCTGCGTCGACGCCGTCACCGGCCGCGCACCCGCCGCGGTCACGAGCACGTCGACCGTGCCCCGCACGGCACCTGCGGCGCGGAATCGGATCTCCACCGGGAGCGTCCCGCCGGCGGGCACCTCACCCAGCGCGCACGTCACCGTGCGACCGTTTCCGGTGCAGGCCTCGGTGCGGCTGCCGGTGGCGGTCTGGTCGATCGTGACCCCGGGCGGCAGGGTCACGACGGCGCGCACGTCGGCGGCGGCCGCGGCCGGGCGGCCGTCGTCGCGCTGTCCCGCGACCTGCACGACGAACGCGAGCGTGCCGCCGTGCGTCGTGTCGACGACCGCAGTGGCACCCGCCACGGACAGGACCGGCTCGACCGCGGTCAGCGTGACCGCGCGCGACGCGACGGCCACGTCCGCGTCGGGGTGCGCGAGGCCGACGGTCACGGCACCGAGCGGCCCGACGGTCCCGACCGGCACCTCCACCGAGGTCGTGAGGGTCCCGCGTGCGCCGGGGCCGAGGTCGGCGGCGCAGGTGGCCGTGCTGCCGTCACCGGAGCACGTCCAGCCGTCGCCGGCGGCCGGGGCGAGCGTCGCACCCGCCGGGGCCGTCAGGGTCACGGCGGTCCCGGGGGCGGCCAGGTCGCCGTCGTTGGCGACCGTGACGGCGATCGCCGCGGGCGTCCCGGGCGCCACGTCCAGCGACTCGGGCGCCTGGGCCGAGAGGATCGCGGGCCGCACGAGCCGGTAGCTCACGTCCCGCGTCTCGACCGGCCGGTACGCGGACGGCGTGAGCCGCACGTGCATGGACCCTTCGCCGGTGGCGGTCCCGCTCGCGGTCGTGAGCACGAGGTCGAGCGTCGAGGCGGTGAACGCCGCGAGCGCGCGGTGGCGACAGGTGACGACGTCGTCGCCGGACGTGCACGACCACGGCGCCGTGCCTCTCGCGGACACACCGGCCGGGAGGCTGAGCTCCACGACGGCGGGAACCTCACCGGTCAGGGCGGTGCCGCCCGCGTTGCGCACCGGCACCTGCAGGACCTGCGAGCGCCCCGTGACGAGCTGCACGTCGGTCGGCGGCTGCGCACCGAACGTGAGGCGCGCGAGCGACGGCGCGACGCGCACGTGGATCGGCGCCGGCTCCCACGCGCCGCCGTCCCCGGAGATCCGCAGGCGGACCTCCTCGTCACCGGACGCGTTGTAGGACTCGTCGACCGCGACCGTCAGGGACAGGACCGCCTCCTGCCCGGGCGCCAGCTCGGTCAACGTGCAGGTCGCGGCGCGATCGTCGGCGCTCGTGACGCACGACCAGGCGGTGGCGTCCGCGGGCGAGAAGCCGAAACCGGCCACCGCGAGCGCGTCCCCCGTCAGCGTCACGCCGGACGGCAGCGAGACGTCGGCGACGAGCGCTCCGGCGGGCTGTCCGCCGGCGTTGCTCACGGTGAGCGTGATGGCCTGCCCCGCGACCCCCGCGATCAGCTCGATGCCGCCCTCGGGTGCCGCGACCACGACGTCCGCGGGCGCGGGTGGGGGGTCGGTGGTCGGCGTGGGCTCGACCGTCGGCTCGATGATCGGTTCGGTCGTCGGTGCCGCGCTCGGCACGTCGGTCGGACCGACGACCGGCGCGACGACGGGTCCCGGAGCACGGGGACCCGCGGGCGCCCTGCCGGGTGTCACGTCCTCGTCGGTCTCGGGCAGCGCGGCCGCGTCGTCGTCCTGCTCGGGCAGGGCCGTCGGGGAGGGCTCCGCGTTGCTCGACGGTGTCGCCTCCGCGGAGGGCGTGGCTCCCCCGGTCTGCGAGGCGCCGGACACGTCGGGCGTCGGCTCGGCGACGACGTCGTCGGGTCCCCCCAGCAGCTGGGCCGCACCGACGATCACGACGGCGACCACCGCGACCACCGCGACCGCGGCGGCGATCGCACCCGCGGAGACGCCCGCGAACACCCCGGCGACCCCCGTCGCCGTGCCTGCGGCGGCCGTGCCTGCAGCGGCCGTCCCCACAGCCGTGCTGCCCACGGCCGCGCCGGTGCCCGTCGCTGCCGCAGCGCCCCCGCCCGCGGCGCCCGTGCCACCGGCCGCCCCCGCGCCGGTCCCGCCGGACGCCGCGGCGCCGCCCTGCTGGGTGAGCGCAGCGGCTCCGGCCGCCAGGCCACCGCCGACGGGCAGCTCGTGCGCGAGCGCACCGAGACCGAGCAGACCCAGGACGAGCGGGGCGACGACGGCCCGCATCCCGTGGTTGACGTCTCCCAGCTCCAGGACGAGCGCGCGGCAGTCGCCGCACTCGTCGAGGTGCCCCTCGACCTGCCGCGTGTCGCGCGCACCGAGCCCGCCGCGCACGTGCGAGCCGAGCTTGCCCGCCACGGCGCGGCAGCCCTCGTCCAGCGGGTCCTGCAGATGCTGCTGCAGGTAGGCCTGCCGCAGACCCTCGCGCGCGCGGTAGGCGAGCGCGGCCGTGCTGTTCGCCGTGAGACCGACGATCGGCGCGATCTCGGCGGGCGTCAGCCCCTCGACCTCGCTGTGCCACAGGACCTCGCGCCACCGCTCGGGAAGGGAGCGGAAGGCCCGCGCGACGACGCTGCGCTCGAAGCCGGCGAGCGTGGGCTCCTCGGCCGTCTCGACGGGCGTCGACGCGATCTCCAGGACCGCCACGTCGTCCGTGGGCTGCGTGCGGCGTCCGGCGGTGCGGTGCACGGTCGCGACGCGGCGCACGACGGTGAACAGGTAGGCCCGGAAGGCGCTCTCGGGGCCGCCGCCGCCGAGCAGCGCGCGGTGCACGTTGGCGAACGCGTCGGCGACGACGTCCTCGGCGTCGGGCGCGGAGTCGCTGTACTGACGGGCGACGACGAGGGCGGCACCGGCGTGGCGCTCGTAGAGCCGACCGTATGCCGCGGCGTCACCCTCGCGGGTGGCGCGCAGCAGCTCGGCGTCACCCTCGATGACGTCGAAGTCGCTCCCGCCTGTGGCCACGCCACCTTTCCCGTCAGATCGCCGTCGGGCCGCGTCCCGGGCGACCTCGCTGTGACAGCCTGCCATATCCGACCGATGGGATGAACAGGGCGAGCCGCCGGGTTCTGCAGGCCGCGTGACACGGCTGCCCAGGTCGCAGGCCCTCAACGGGTGCGCTCGGCCGGTGGCACCCGGGTGATCCGGAGGGCCGACCGGGTGAAACTCTGCGTACCCGCGTCATGATCCCACCGGCAAGCGCTCTCTACCCGTGTGACGACCAACATCGACAACGACGGGCACGCGCTCCCCCAGGGCCTGCGTGAGCGCTGGCGCGAGGAGAGCGTCGCGTCGGTCTGGCGCCGTCCCTCCGACTGGTACCACCCGGCCGTGGACGCGGTCGCCGTCGCGGTGCTCGCTGACTGCGACGTCTCGACGGCGGCGTTCGAGCTGGGCCGTGCCCGCGGCGAGCACGGCGTGGGTGTCGGCGAGGCGCTCGACGACCTCGTCTGCCTGTACCGCTCGACGGGACGCGCCATGCCGCCGCTGGACGCGGTCCGCGCCCTCAACGAGGGCTGGGCGGACGCGCAGGCGGTGCTCGTGACGACGGGCGCGTGCGTGGACCCCGAGACCGGACTGCCCACGCAGCAGTACCTGGCGGTGCGGCTCGCCGAGGCGTACCTCCAGGCCGAGCAGGACGACGTCGACCCGGCGCTCCGGCACGGGCTGACCGTGGTCGACGTGGCCGCCGGTCACGTCACGGGCCTCCTGCGGGCGGCGCGCTCCGCGGCGGTGGGTGCGGCGCTGCGCGAGGTGTTCGGGTCCGGGCACCCGATGGCGACGCTCGGCGGTGGCGTGTTCGTCGTGCTGACCCGCACCGACGACGACGTCGACGGCCAGGTGGCCGACCTGCGCGCGGACATCGCGCGGCGCTGCGGGGACGTCGACGTGCGCGTCTCGGTCCGGCAGCCGGTGCGCGTGTGGGTGGAGCCGTTGCCGGAGACGCACGCCGAGGCCGTGCAGCGCCTGTCCCACGTGTCACGACCCGAGCCGTGGGTGGGCATCCCCCGCCCCGCCGGGCCCGCGGACCCGCCCGCCGCGAAGGCCCCGAGCCGCAGCGGCCCCGACGCCCCCGGGCACCTGGGGCCCACGCTGCCGCCCGGCGTCCTCGACGCCGACCGGTGGCCGTACGGGTCGACGGAGCCGGGGACGTCCGGCCACGGCCGGCACGTCGACCGCGACCGGACGTCCGACGACCCGGCGGAGGACACCGGCCCGACGACCTGAGCCCGTCGGGTCCGTCCCACCGAGATCGCCCTCGGGCATCCCTCGCAGATCGGGGAGATCGGCGTTAACGTCGATCTCATGCACCCCGGTGACGTGGCCCCGCACGCCTACGCGCCATCGGACGACGCCCCGGGCCACCTGCTCACCTCCGGCACCTCGGCCGACGTGTACGCGATCGACGACGAGCGGGTGCTCCGGCGCTACCGCGAAGGGCGTGACGCGGCACCCGAGGTCGACCTGCTGCGGCACGTGCGCTCGCACGACTTCCCCGCACCCGACGTGCTCCGCGCCGGCGGCCCCGACATCGTCATGACCCGGATGCACGGACCGACGCTGCTGCAGGCGCTCGCTGCGGGCGAGTTCTCGCTCCCCGACGCCGCCCACGTGCTGGCGGACCTGCACGCGATGCTCCACGCCGTCCCCGCGCCGCAGTCGTGGCAGGTGCCGCGCGACCGCGACTGGCCGCAGCTCGGTGGTGGGCCCGTCGTCGTGCACCTCGACCTGCACCCGGGCAACGTCGTGCTGACGGAGCAGGGCCCGATGCTCGTCGACTGGGCGAACGCGGCGACGGGGACGCCCGAGCTGGACGTCGCGGTGACGGCGGTCCTGATCGCCGAGGTCGCGGTCGACGCGGGCGGCGACTACTCGCAGGCGGCGC
Source organism: Cellulomonas xiejunii (assembly GCF_024508315.1). Taxonomy (NCBI): domain Bacteria; kingdom Bacillati; phylum Actinomycetota; class Actinomycetes; order Micrococcales; family Cellulomonadaceae; genus Cellulomonas; species Cellulomonas xiejunii. Next base: position 545,346 of record NZ_CP101987.1, on the reverse strand, counting down.
GCGCGGTCGTCGCGGCGTTCCTGCACGCGAGCGACGTCTCGCCCCTGACCGCGCTCGACGACGCGGTCGCCCTGCGGTCGGGAGCCCCGGGGCTGCTGCCCGGCGAGCGCGAGCTCGTCCCGCAGGCGGGCGCCCTGGTCCGCACGATGCTCGCGCTCACCGAGCGCCGCTGAGACGTCGCCGCACGACACCTCGTCGGCACGGCAGCGACCAGGTGCGGGGGTACGGCGACGGCCGCGCACCCGTGGGTGGCGCGGCCGGCGGCCGAGGCGTCAGCGCGACGTGTAGGTCAGGCAGTCGGCGATGTCGTGGCCGGCGCCGATCCGCACGGACGGCGCGGCGCACTCGAGGTGCGAGTTGTGCGAGCAGTCCTGCCGCTGGCAGGCGCCCACGTGCGAGACGACGCGGTCGAGCCCGCCCTTGACGCCCAGCGGGATGAACGTGGCGCACTGCGCGTCGCCCGCGCCGCCGATCGTCACGGCGGCGGCGTGGCAGGACGAGTGGTCGTTGTAGGAACAGCCGGCGACCGAGCACTCGGCCACGGCGGGGAGCTCTGCGAGGGTGCTCATGGGGACCTCCGGGGGCTGGGACGTGGGGCGTGGAACTCCGACGCTAGACCCGCCGAGGCGCGCCCGCCACCAAGGAAGGGCTTGCTTACCCGCAGGTCAGAGGCTCTTTTTACGCAATGCTGGTGTTGCGCAAGCCCGTCCGCGCAGGTCACCGCGCAGGCGCCACGGAAGAAAGTTCGTCGCAGGTGCATCCGGATCCACCCCTGCGAGGGAAGTAGGGGTGTCAGCACGTCCTCGCCCGCAACGCGGGCCCCATGGAAGGACCCTCCGATGCGCGCACGACTTCTCACCGGCACCGCTGCCGGTGCCCTGGCCCTCGGTCTCGTCGCCTCGTTCGCGGCGCTCCCCGCCTCCGCCGCCACAGGCAGCTCCGCCAAGCTCTCGGTGCTGCACGGCGTGCCCGACCTCACCGTCGACGTGTGGGTGAACGGCGAGCGCACGCTCGACGACTTCACGCCCGGCACGCTCGCCGGCCCGCTGGACCTGCCCGCCGGCACGTACAGCGTCGCCATCACGGCGGCCGACGCGGCCGACGCGTCCTCCCCGGCCATCGGCCCGGTCGACCTCACCCTCGAGGGCGGCGGCAACTACACGGCCGTCGCGCACCTCGACACCGCCGGCTCGCCGACCGCGACGCTCTTCACCAACGACACCAAGCCGACCGCCGCCGGGCAGGGCCGTCTCACGGTCCGCCACGTCGCCGCGGCACCGGCCGTCGACGTCCTCGCCGGCGGCACCGCCGTGGTGAAGAACCTGACGAACCCGAACGAGCAGACGCTCGACCTGCCGGCCGGCACGGTCTCGGCGACGGTCGTCGCGGCGGGCACCACCGAGCCGGCCCTGCTCGGCCCGGCGGACGTCCCCGTCACCGAGGGCGCCCTGACGATCGTCTACGCGTGGGGCTCGGCCGAGGCGGGCAACCTCGCGCTCGCGACGCAGACCGTCACCGGTCTGCACTCGGACCCCGCAGGCGTGCAGGCAGGTCAGGTCGGTCTCGCCGCCGACAGCTCCCCGGTCCTGCCGGTCGCGCTGACCATGCTCGCCGCCGCCGGGCTCACCGGTCTGGCCGTGGCCGGACGCCAGGTGGCCCAGCGGGCCACGACGCGTCGCTGATCCCTGTCGGCGAGACGCACCGTGAGGCGTGACGTGCCCGGCGACCGACCTGCACCAGCGGGTCGGCCGCCGGGCGCGCCCGCCCGCCACCGCGTGCGAGGCCCGCACGCGGTGGCGCTGGCGGCGCTGGTCGCCCTGACCACCGCGTGCGGGTCGACCGCGACCGCCGACGCTCCGCCGTCGTCCTCGGCCCCCGCCGCGACGGCGTCACCGACCACACCTCCGGGGCCCGCGGTCCCGGACGTGCCGGTCGCCGACGCGGGCCTCGGCTCGCTGCCCGCACCGGCACCCGCACCCGTACGGCTCGTCATCCCGGACCTGGGGCTCGACATGCCGATCGACGCCGTGGGAGTCGAGGAGGACGGGACGATGGAGATCCCGCAGGACGCGGACCGTGCCGGGTGGTACCGCTACGGGCCGGCCCCGGCGTCGCCGGAGGGGGCGACCGTCGTGGCTGCGCACGTGGACTCCTGGACCACCGGCATCGGTCCGTTCTCACGGTTGCGGGACGTGCCCGCGGGGGCGCGGGTGGAGGTGACGACCTCGGACGGCGTGGTGCATGCGTACGTCGTCCGGGACGTCACCCAGGTGCCGAAGAGCGACGCCCCCGTCGAGCAGTGGTTCGACCGGACGGGAGCGCCGAGAATCGTGCTGGTGACGTGTGGAGGGGCGTTCGACCGCGAAGTCGGGCACTATGCCGACAACGTCGCGGTGACAGCAGACCCCGTCGTGGACGCCGCAGGTGGGTGAGCGGCGTGGCGCGCACGACGTGGGGGCCGTCCCGTGGCGGTGACGGAAGGAGCGTGGGTGAGCACGTCGGCCACCGTGCCCGACGACGTGGAGGCGCTCGGTCGCGCCTTCGCGTCGGGCGACGAGGCTGCCGTCGGCGAGGCCTACCGCCGGTGGTCGACCCTGGTGCACACCGTCGCCGTGCGCTCGCTCGGCAACGCGTCGGAGGCCGAGGACGTCACCCAGCAGGTGTTCGTCGAGGCGTGGCGTGGCCGGGCGCGGTTCGACGCGGACCGCGCCCGGCTGCCCGCCTGGCTGCTAGGGATCGCCAAGCACGCGGTCGCGGACGCGCACGAGCGGCGGACGCGCGACCGTCGGCTGCGCGAGCAGCCGCAGGTGGTCCCGGACCCGGACCGCGTGCCGACCGTGACGCTCGACGAGCGGGTCGTCGAACGCGTGGTCGTGGCGGACGCCCTGGACGACCTGGGCGACCCGCAGCGCACGATCCTGCGAATGGCGTTCTACGACGACCTCACGCACGACCAGATCGCCGCGAGAATGGGACTGCCGCTCGGGACGGTCAAGAGTCACGTGCGACGTAGCCTGGCGCGCCTGCGGACCCGATGGGAGGTGGATGGTGCTGTCCGATGACCTGCACGTGGACGACGAGACCCTCGCCCTCCTCGCCCTCGGTGAGCCGGTGGGCGAGGCCGCGGACCTCGACCACGTCGCCACCTGCCCTCGCTGCTCGCAGGAGGTCGCGGCGCTGCGCGGCGTCGTCGACCTGGCCCGTGAGTCCGGCCCGGAGCCGCATCTCGTGGCCCCCGCGCCGCAGGTCTGGGACCGGGTCGCAGCCGAGCTCGACCTCGGTGAGCGCGCGCACGCCGCGGCGCGCGGCGAGCTGACGGTCCGCCCCGCCGACCCCGCGCCCGGCTCCTCCGGCGCGACCGTCACGCCGCTGGCCCCCCGCCGTCGCATGCGCAGCGCGTGGCTCGCGGTGGCCGCCGCCGCGGGTCTGGTCGTCGGCGGCGCCGGCGCGACCGCGTGGTTCCAGCTGCGCGCCGACCCCTCGACGGTCGTCGCGAGCGCCGTCCTCGAGCCGCTGCCCGGCTGGACCCCCGGCGGCACCGCCGAGGTGCGCACCGCCCGTGACGGCTCGCGCACGCTCGTGGTCGACCTGGACGACGCCCCCGCGGGTGAGGGGTTCCTCGAGGTGTGGCTGCTCAAGCCGGACGTGTCGGGGCTCGTGAGCCTCGGCACGCTCGACGGCACGAGCGGCGAGTTCGCGCTGCCGCCCGGGCTGGACCTCGCGGAGTTCCCCGTGGTGGACGTCAGCGACGAGCCGCTCGACGGCGAGCCGGCGCACTCCGGGGTGTCGGTGGCGCGGGGTGCGCTGGAGGCGTGAGCGTGTGGGCCGTCCGGCCCCGCAGCGGCTCGTCTCAGGCGGTACCGGCCGCCGTCCCGACAGGGCCCACGCCCAGCTCGTCGAGCAGCGCCAGCACGCGGGTGCGGATCTCGTCGCGGATCGGGCGGACCGCCTCGATGCCCTGACCTGCGGGGTCGTCGAGCTGCCAGTCCTCGTACCGCGTGCCGGGGTAGAACGGGCACGCGTCGCCGCAGCCCATCGTCACGACGACGTCGGAGGCCTGGACCGCCTCGGGGGTCAGGACCTTGGGCTGCTCGGCACGGATGTCGACGCCCACCTCCGCCATCGCCTCGACCGCGACGGGGTTGATCCGCTCGGCGGGCATCGAGCCGGCGGACCGGACCTCGACGGCGCCATCGGAGAGGTGACGCACCCAGCCGGCGGCCATCTGGGAGCGGCCGGCGTTGTGGACGCAGACGAAGAGGACGCTGGGAGCCGGCCGGGTCGTGGGCTGGGCGCTCTGGTGGGTCATGGTGGTCCTCCGGTCGAGGGCGGTCACGTCAGTGGGTCGTGGGTTCCGGGGTCGTGCCGAGGACAGCGGGGACGAACGCGTCGAGCAGCGTCGCGAGGGCGTCGCGCAGCGCGGGCTCGACGCGGTAGTAGACCCACGTCCCACGCCGCTGCGACGTCAGCACCCCGACGTCCTTGAGGACCTTGAGGTGGTGCGAGACCGTGGGCTGGGAGACGTCGGCGACGGACGCGATGTCGCACACGCACGCCTCCCCCGTCGCGCTGGTGGCGACGAACGAGAGCATCCGCAGGCGTAGCGGGTCGCCGAGCGCCTTGAGCACGGGGGCGAGCTGGGCGGCAGCGTCCGCACCCAGGGCGTGGGCGTCGGCGGCCGGGGTGCAGGCGGCCGGGGTGCAGGCGGCTGCGTCGACGGCGGGAGCGGACGGGCTCATGAGCGGACCTCCTGGACGGCACGGGCGGGCGCCGCGCCGTCGGTGGAGAACCAGCGGCGGCGCGCCCACAGCGACACGTAGACGAGCCCGACGAGCACGGGGACCTCGATGAGCGGACCGACGACCCCGGCGAGCGCCTGCCCCGACGTCGCCCCGAACGTGCCGATGGCCACGGCGATCGCGAGCTCGAAGTTGTTGCCCGCGGCGGTGAACGCCAGCGTCGTCGAGCGCGCGTACCCCAGCCCGAGCGTGCGGCCGGCGGCCAGGCCGACGCCCCACATCACGGCGAAGTAGGCCAGGAGCGGCACGGCGATCCGTGCGACGTCGAGGGGGTGGCGGGTCACGGCGTCACCCTGGAGCGCGAACAGCAGGACGATCGTGAACAGCAGGCCGTACAGCGCCCACGGCCCGATCCGCGGGACGAACCGCTCCTCGTACCACGCGCGCCCGCGCCTCCGCTCGCCGATGCGGCGCGACGCGAAGCCGGCCGCCAGGGGGACGCCGAGGAAGACCAGGACGTTGACGGCGATCTGCCCGACCGACACGTCGAGCCCCTGGGTGTCGAGCCCCAGCCACCCCGGGAGCACGGTCAGGTAGAACCAGCCGAGCAGCGCGAACGCGACGACCTGGAAGACGGAGTTGATGGCGACGAGCACGGCGGCGGCCTCGCGGTCGCCGCAGGCCAGGTCGTTCCAGATGACGACCATCGCGATGCAGCGCGCCAGGCCGACGATGATCAGACCCGTCCGGTACTCGGGCAGGTCCGCGAGGAAGACCCACGCGAGGACGAACATCAGCGCGGGCCCCACCAACCAGTTCAGCACCAGCGAGCTGACGAGCAAGCGCTTGTCGCCGGTGACGGCGGTGAGCCGGTCGTAGCGGACCTTGGCCAGGACCGGGTACATCATCACGAGCAGCCCGAGGCCGATCGGCAACGAGATGCCCGCGACCTCGAGGCGGGCCAGCACGTCCGCCAGCACCGGCACGAACCGGCCGAGGGCCAGGCCGCCGACCATCGCGAGCCCGATCCAGGCGGGGAGCCAGCGGTCGAGGGTGGAGAGACGGGGGGCCGCGGCCGCAGCCTGGTTCGACATGCGTCGATATTGACAGATGTCGAATCAGTGAGGCAACCGTCAGTGGCCCGCGCCGAGGTTCCCCGCGAGCCTGTCGTGCCGCTGCGCGCTGTCGGCGTTCATGCCGACGATCGTCACGCGCTTGCCCTTGGTCGCGTACTTGTGCCGGATCGCGTCGAGCGTGGCGACCGTGGACGCGTCCCACACGTGCGCCCTCGACATGTCGATGACGACGTCCTGCGGGTCCCCGGCGTAGTCGAACTGGTAGACGAGGTCGTTGGACGACGCGAAGAACAGCTCCCCCTCGACGGCGTACACGCGCTGCCCGTCGTCGTCGCTCGCGTCGAGGCGCGTGACCGTCGTGAAGTGCGCGACGCGGCGCGCGAACAGCACGATCGCGACCAGGACACCGGCCCCGACGCCGTACGCGAGGTTGTGCGTCGTCACGGTGACGACGACGGTCGTGAGCATCACGGTCGTCTCGGAGCGCGGCATCCGGCGCAGCGTGCGCGGGTGGACCGAGTGCCAGTCGAACGCGCCGACCGACACCATGATCATCACCGCGACCAGCGCCGCCATCGGCACGACCGCGACGACGTCGCCCAGCCCCACGACCAGGACCAGCAGGAACACCCCCGCCAGGAACGTGGAGATACGGGTGCGCGCCCCGGAGATCTTCACGTTCATCATCGTCTGGCCGATCACCGCGCAGCCGCCCATGCCGCCGAAGAACCCGGTGACGATGTTGGCGCCGCCCTGCCCCCACGCCTCGCGGGTCTTGTTCGAGTGGGTGTCGGTGATGTCGTCGACGAGCTTGGCCGTCAGCAGCGACTCCAGCAGGCCGACGAGTGCGACCGCGAGCGCGTACGGCGCGATGATCCGGAGCGTCTCCAGGGTGAGCGGGACGTGCGGGATCAGCAGGCTCGGCAGGGACTCGGGCAGCGCGCCCTCGTCCCCGACGGTCGGGACCTTGATGGCGCCGAGCACGGTCGCGGCGGTGAGCAGGACGACGGCGACGAGCGGGGCGGGAACGGCCGTGGTCCAGCGCGGCAGCAGCACGATGACGACGATGCCGACCGCGACCAGCGGGTAGACGAGGAACGGGACGCCCGTCAGGTGCGGCACCTGCGACATGAACACGAGGATCGCCAGGGCGTTGACGAACCCGACCATGACGGACCGCGGCACGAACCGCATGAGCCGGGCCACGCCCAGGAGCCCCAGCACCACCTGGATCACGCCGGCGAGGACGATGGTCGCCATCAGGAAGTCGACGCCGTACCGCGGGGCGACGGGCGCGACGACGAGCGCGACGGCGCCGGTCGCGGCGGAGATCATCGCGGGACGACCGCCGAGGAACGCGATGGTCACGGCCATCGTGAACGACGCGAACAGCCCGACGCGGGGGTCGACGCCCGCGATCACCGAGAACGCGATCGCCTCGGGGATGAGCGCGAGCGCGACGACGAGCCCGGCGAGAGCCTCGGTGCGCAGGCGGCGCGGTGAGCGCAACGCCGCCAGGACGGAGTGGGAGTCGTCGGCCTCGGGCGGGCCTGGCGCCTCGACCGGTGCGGGCGCGGGGTCGGGCAGGGAGGGGTGCTGCTCGTCGGGCATGCGGGCGTTCCGTTCGGGGGGGGAAGGCGCCGCGCGGCCGGACGGGGGTCGGCAGCCGCAGCGCCCCGCCACGCTAACCGATCACGAGGATTCCCCCGCGCCTCGCCCGACCCCCACCCCCTGGCTCGCGAGACCGAGGAATCGGGGACGCCAGTCCCCTGATTCCTCGGTCTGGCGAGCCAGGTGCTTCTAGAGGAGGCGCACGCGGGCGTTGGTCAGGCCGCCCGTCAGCGGCCCCGCCGGGCGCGGGCCGTCGAGCGGCTCGCCCTGCAGGTCGGTGCCGAAGCTCGACGGGCGGCCGTCGGCGTCCTCGAACTCGGCGCCGACCAGACGCGTGGGCGGCAGGTCCGCGCCCGTGATCGCGTCGAGCACGGCGGCGTCCGCGCCGGGCACGTCGACCTCGAGCCACACCTCGTCGCCGTGCGTGACGACCTCCACGTGCGCCGGGCCGTCGAGCACGAGCGGGTCGGACTCCACGTCCGCCGGACGAGCGCCACCGACGAACACGTTGCCGCGCGACACGTACGGCTGCACGCGGCTGCCGAACCGGTTGTGGTCACCGTCCCAGCGGTCCCCCATCTCGGTGAGGTACTGCTCGAGGGACGTCGGGTAGCCGTCGTACGCGGCTGTACCCGTCTGCGACCCGATGCGGCCCCACGACTCCGCGGCGTACGCCACGTCGAGGTCGCCCCCGGCGAACACGTTGCCGATCCAGCGGTCGTCGCCGGTGAGGATGATCGCGTACCCCGCCACCTGGGTGGAGTGCGCCCGGTGGTACGGCGTCGCGCGGTCGAGCATCTGCTTGAGGTTGACCGTGCCGCACAGCAGGTTGCGCACGTACGCGCCGCCCTGGCTGTGGTTCTCGACCGAGACGGGCGACGTCAGCACGTTGTGGTCGACGACGTACGGGCCGTGGCTGACCTCGATGAACAGGTCACGGCTGTTGGCCCACAGCACGTTGCGCGTGATGCGCGTGCCCTGCGTCTGCCAGTCCAGCCAGATGCCCAGCGAGCAGTCGTGGATGCGGTTGCCCGCGATGACGACGTCGATCGGCGCGTGCAGCTTGATGCCCGCGATCTCGTGGCCGTAGAACGCGCGGTCGTTGGCGATGTCGTGGATGTGGTTGTCCTCGATGCGCGAGAACACGCAGCCCAGGTGCCCGACGACCGCGTTCTGGCCGCAGTGGTGGATGTGGTTGCGGCGCACGACGTGCGAGCCGATGTGCTCCTTGTCCCAGCCGATCTGCCGGGCCGAGAACACGGACTCCAGCTGGTACTGGTAGCCGGGCTTGTCGCCGCGGTCGGACGCGTAGTTGTCCCCCGTCGACGCCTCCTTGCCGAGCGAGACCGCCGAGCACGTCGCGTCGTGGATGTCGTTGTCCTCGATGACCCAGCCGCGCGCCCAGTTGGGGCCGATCAGGCCGGGCTGGTTCGCCGTCGGGGGCGCCCACTGCGTGGCGGCCTGGCACAGCTCGAAGCCGCGGACGGTGATGAAGTCGACGTGGTGGTCGGTCGGCCAGAAGACCGTGGGGCGCACGTTGATCTCGGTCAGCGCCGCGTTGGGGTCGGCGTCGCCGAAGCTCGCGTGGATCGTCGTGGCGTCGGGGCCGACCTCGGCGCGCCAGACGCGCGGCGTCCAGTCGGGGTCGGGGACGGGGACGGTCGTGCCCGTCCAGTCGTCCGTGATCTCGGTGCGACGCGGCGCATTCGCGACGGCGTCGACGCTCGCGACCTCACCCAGACGACGACCGTCGAGGTACACGGCACCGAGGTGCTGCTTCGGGTCGTCGCGACCCGGCCGGACCATCCAGTCGCCGTCGACCTCGACCGCGAACGGGTTGACCTCACCGAACAACGCGTTCGGCACCTCGGCGCGCCACACGCCGCCGCCGACGGGCTCCCAGCCGGTGACCTGCTCGGAGCCCGTGATGCGCACGTGCTCGCCGGGGGCGGCCTGGTAGGTGATGCGGCGCTCGTCGCTGCGACCGCCGCGGCGGGGGCGCACCCACTCGCGGTAGGTGCCGGCGTGGACGGTGACCGTGTCACCGGCACGTGCGAGCTGGGCGGCCCGGTCGATGGTGCGCAGCGGGGCGTCCTGCGTGCCGACGGCGTCGTCGGACCCGCGGACGGAGACATGGAGAACGTGTGCCATGACGAGACCCTACGTGGGGCGGCCGGGACGGATCGACCTCGGCGAGCGCGGCGCGCGGCGACGGCGTGCCTTGCACCGTCGGGGCCGTCCGGGACTCCGGGGACGGGCCGTCATCTCCCTCTTCACCGTACAGCGCAGGAGGGCGCTTGCGGCAAGGGCCCCGCGAGGGCGCATGATCGTGGCCGTGCCGCGCTCGCCCGCGGCGACCCCGCCTCTCGCCGAGGAGCACTGCCGTGCCCGGACCCCGTCCTGCCCTGCCCACGTCCGCCTTCGCCCTGCCCACGTCCGCCTTCGCCCTGCCCGCCGCCCGCGCCGCCAAGGCCGACCCGGCGCTCGTCGCACGCGACGAGCAGCTGTTCGCCGCGCTGGGCGCGACGCTCGACGCCCAGGTCGCGGACCTGCGGGAGCGTGTCGAGCGGCTGCGTCGCGCGCCGGGCGGTCACGGGCAGGCGGCACTGGACCGTGACCAGGACATCCACCGCCTCAGCGGGCGGCTGCGGCTGCTGGAGCGGTTCGGGCTCGACCTGTGCCTGGGGCGCATGGTCCTCGAGGACAGCCCCGAGCCCGTCTACGTCGGACGCCTGGGCCTGACGACGAGCACGGGTGAGCGGCTGCTCGTCGACTGGCGCTCGCCCGCGGCCGAGCCGTACTTCGCGGCGACGCTCGCGCACCCGATGGGCCTGGTCAGCCGGCGGCGCTACCGCTGGACCGAGGGTCGCGTCACGGACTACTGGGACGAGGTCTTCACGCCCGAGGGGTACGACCAGGCCGCCGCGCTCGACGACCAGTCCGCGTTCATCGCGAGCCTCGGCGCGAGCCGGTCGGCGCACATGCGCGACGTGCTGGGCACGCTGCAGGCCGACCAGGACGCGATCATCCGGGCGGCGTCGCGCACACCGCTCGTCGTCGACGGCGGGCCCGGCACCGGCAAGACCGTCGTCGCCGTGCACCGCGCCGCGTACCTGCTGCACTCCGACCCGCGCCTGCGGGACCGGCACGGGCGCGTGCTGCTCGTCGGGCCGCACCGGCAGTACCTGTCCTACGTCGCCGACGCGCTGCCGGGGCTGGGCGAGGAGGGCGTGCTGACGTGCACGGTGCGGGACATGGTGCCGGAGGGTGCGACGGCGACGCCGGAGACGGACCCGCGGGTCGCGCGCCTGAAGGCGTCCGTGGGCATGGTGCGGGCGATCGAGCCGGCCGTGCGCTTCTCGGAGCGCCCGCCGACGCAGGGCATGCGTCTGATGACGCCCTGGGGCGAGGTGTCGTTGAGCGCCGACGACTGGGCCGACGCCTTCGACGCCCCCGACCCCGGCACCCCGCACAACGAGGCGCGCGACCAGGCGTGGGAGGCGCTCGTCGAGATCATCACCGACGGGCTGCCGGACGACGTCCCTGTCGACCAGCTGCGTCGCGCGCTCACCCGTGACGCCGAGCTGACCAGCACGTTCACTCGCTGCTGGCCCATCATCGAGGCCGCCGACCTCGTCGCGGACCTGTGGTCCGTGCCCGCGTACCTGCGGCTGTGCGCGCCGTGGCTCACGCCGGACGAGGTGCGCCTGCTGCAGCGCGACGACCCGCGCGCGTGGACCGAGGCGGACCTGCCGCTGCTCGACGCGGCCCGTCGGCGCCTCGGCGACCCCGCGGAGTCGCGGCGGCGACGTCGGCGCGGTGCCCAGGTCGCCGCCGAGCGGGAGTACATGTCGCACGTCGTCGACAACCTCGTCGCCGGTGACGACTCCACGCTGGGCGTCATGCACATGCTGGGCGGTGAGGACATGCGCAGCGCCCTGGTCGACGAGGCGGGGCTGCCGAGCGCGGACCCGGACCTGCTCGCCGGGCCGTTCGCGCACGTCGTCGTCGACGAGGCGCAGGAGCTCACCGACGCGCAGTGGCAGATGCTGCTGACCCGGTGCCCGTCGCGCAGCGTGACGATCGTCGGGGACCGCGCGCAGGCGCGGCACGGCTTCCCCGAGTCGTGGACGGAGCGGCTCGAGCGCGTCGGGCTGCGGGGCGTCGACGTGTCGTCGTTGCGCATCAACTACCGGACGCCCGTCGAGGTCATGACGGAGGCGGAGCCGGTGATCCGTGCGGCGGTGCCGGACGCGAACGTGCCCACGTCGGTCCGGTCGACCGGGCTGCCGGTCGTCCACGGCGCGCGCGCCGACCTGGCGTCGGTCGTCGAGGACTGGCTCGCGACGCACGAGGGCGTCGCGTGCGTCATCGGCGACCCGACGTTCCCGGCGGGGCCGCGCGTGCGGTCGCTGACGCCCCAGACGGCGAAGGGGCTGGAGTTCGACCTGGTCGTGCTGGTCGAGCCCGACCAGTTCGGCGACGGCATCGAGGGCGCGGTCGACCGGTACGTCGCGATGACCCGCACGACGCAGCAGCTCGTGGTCCTGACCGCCCGTAGGTGAGCCCCTGGGGTGGTGCGGGTGACCCCCCAGGGTGCGCGAGAGAGCAATCCAGCACCCGTCATCCCCGCAGGAGGGCCATCCGGCCGTGACTGGATTGCACTCTCACCACCTGGGGTGGTGCGGGTGACCCCCCAGGGTGCGCGAGAGAGCAATCCAGCACCCGACATCCCCGCAGCAGGGCCATCCGGCCGTGACTGGATTGCACTCTCACCACCTGGGGTGGTGAGTCCACCTGGGGTGGTGAGTCCACCTGGGGTGGTGACTCCACCTGGGGTGGTCAGTCCCCTGTCCGGAAGCCGTTGACCTTGTGCGTGCCGTCGCACCACGGCGGCGTGCCGGTCCCGCCGCAGCGGCACAGCGCGACCGTCCGCCGACGCGGGGTGACGGCGTTGCCGTCGGCGTCCACGACCTCGACGGGCCCCCGGACCAGCAGCGGGCCGTCGGGGCACGGCGTGATCCGCACCGGGCCGCGCGGGCGGTCGTCGCGGCCGGTCATGCCGCGAGCCCGACCGCGCGACGCAGGCGACGGCGCGGGGTCGCCGCCGCCCGGAGTCGCACACCGGCGTAGGGCACGCCGCCCGCGGCCCGGTACCCGAGCGCGAGCCACGCGCACACCGCGCGCTCCCCCAGCCACACCGGCGCCCACAGCGCGGCCGACGCCGGGTAGGCCCGGGCGCCGCCACCGCGTCGTCGTCCCACCTCGGCGAGCAGGACACTCGCGGCAGCGACGGCCGCCGCCGTCCGGCGACAACGACCCCGCAGCGACGCAGCCACGAGCAGCGGCACCACGGCCAGCTCCACCAGCAGCCGCCCCGGCTGGGCGTGGCTGTCGTACGCCTGCCGGACGCGCTGCCGCCAGAAGTGCCGGACGGTCGGCGGACGGCGGCGCACCAGCAGGTCCCGCGCGACGCGCTCGCGCCCACCGCGCGCCCGCACGGTCCGCACGAGCTCGAGGTTCTCGAACAGCACGTCGGCCGCGTAGCCGTGCGGCGGCAGCGCGGTGCGCCGCACGACGAGCGTCCCGGGCCAGTCGCCGCCGACCGCACGGTTGAGCAGCGAACGCCCGGTGTCCCAGCGGGCGTGCCACGGCCGGGGGTCGAAGACGTTCTGCGGACGCACCAGGTCGGCGTGGTCGAGCATCGCCAGCGCGCGGTCGAGCGTGGCCCGCTCCCAGCGGACGTCGTCGTCCGCGACGACGACGCTCGGGGCGTCGGACACCTCGAGGCCGCGCCGGACCCCCAGGACCTTGCCGTTGCAGCCAGGCTGCGGTGCGGGCGCGTCGACGTGGCGCACGTCGTCCGGCAGGGCACGCGCGTTGGCGGCTCCCACCGGCTCCGGCGACCCGTCGACCACGACCACGGCGAGCTCGCGCACGAGACCCCGCAGGTAGGCCAGCGCCTCGGCGTCGAGCGGGGTGGCGCTGCGCAGCGGCAGGACGTAGACCGCGTCCGGGTGGCGCGGGGTCATCGCAGCGGCTGCCGGAGCGACGGCTCGCCGGCCTCCCAGCGGTCCAGCACGTGCTGCGCCCACATGCCGTCGAGCGCCAGGCAGACCGCCGCGCCCCACACGACGTCGCCCCCGAGCGTCGGCTCCTGCTCCACGAGCCGGCCCGCCATGTCCCGCCCGGCGATCTGCTCGTGCACGGCGTCGGCCTCGACGTGCTCGTCGAAGTACTCGGTGACGTCCTGCCCCAGGCCGACGCGGCGCATGCCGTTGCCGTACAGGCGGTTGGGGATGGACGACGTCATCTCGAACGCCGCGAGGTGCCCCACGATCGCGCCGAGCAGCCGGCGGTGCAGGCCGAGCATCGACATGACGTTCGGGTGTGCCAGCGTGATCGCCGGGACGTGGTCGACGTACCGGCCGTACGTGTCGTCCAGGCCGAGGCCACGCATGGCCTGCGCGAACAGCGCCGCGTGCTGTCGCTCGGGGTCACCCGCGCCGTACTCGTCGGACTGGATCTCCATGAGCGCGACCTTGGGCGCCCCGCCCAGCCGCGGCACCGCCCACGTGTGCGGGTCGGCCTCCTTGAGCTGGTAGACCGAGCGGTGCACGACGAACTCCTCGATCTGCTCGCGCTCCGCGCGCCGCGCGATCCAGCGGGACATGCTCGGCCCGTCATCGGAGGACGTGAGGTCGAACAGCGTCTTCGCGACCGCGGCTGCCGACGTGTCGACCGGCACCGCGACGGTGACGCGCTCGCGCAGCTCGGCCTCGACGGCACGCTCGAGGGCCGCGCGTGCGGCGAGGACATCGGGCTGCCACTCCCAGTCGTCGTCGACGCCGTCGAGCCCGCGGTAGTGCAGCTCGTACATGCAGGTGAGCGCGAGCTGCACGTCGTCGTGCTCGAGCCACGAGCCGGTCGGCGCGGCGAGGACGCCGGCGGCCTCGTCGCGCAGGATGCCGGGGTCCGCCGTGCCGGTGAGCGCGCGCAGCAGTGCGTCGCTCAGGGGGCCGCGCGGGGTCGGGAGCGGCATCGGCGACTGGGGCCGTGCCGCGGTGAGGGGTGCCGGGGACGGCAGCTGGGTGGTCATCATTCCTCCTGCGCAGGTCAGCGCCCTGCTCGAACGCCCGCTCATGGTGACCCGGCCCCCGGCGACCCGCCACCCGGGGGCGTCACCCGTCCGCGACGGGCACGCCCCCGGGCAGCGGGAGCGTCAGAGCGGGTGCGCGGCCAGCCGGACGGCCGTGTGCGCGAGCGACCTGGGCAGCGGGTCGTGGCCCAGCCCGGGGTGGCTCACCGGGTCCCAGCGCGCCGCCCGCACGAGCGCGGTGAGCAGGTGCGACGTGACGTGCAGGACGACGTCGCCTGCAGGACGAGGTGCGCGGCGGCGCCGCCCGCGACGACGGGCACGCCACCTACGACTGCGCCGAGCAGCGACAGCCGACGAGCTCGAAGCCAGGGGCATCGCGGCCGACGTCGTCGCGACCCGCATGCGCGCCGATGTCAGCCAGGCGAAGAAGCGGTAGAGCAGCGCGCGCCACAGCGACGAGGTCACTCAGGGCAGGCCGCAACCATGGCCGAGGCAAGCAAGCAGGGCAGGCCGCAACCATGGCCGAGGCAAGCAAGCAGGGCAGGCCGCGACCATGGCCGAGGCAAGCAAGCAGGGCAGGCCGCAACCATGGCCGAGGCAAGCAAGCAGGGCAGGCCGCGACCATGGCCGAGGCAAGCAAGCAGGGCAGGCCGCAACCATGGCCGAGGCAAGCAAGCGCAGCGCGGGGGGGTGCAGCTGTGAACCGGAAGGTGCCTGCGCCACGAGGAGGCGAGCCAGCGCCACGGAGAAGCGAGTTAGACCAGCGATAGGTGAGTTAACCCTCGATTACGTTGGATGTCTTGCAAGTAAGCCAGGCAACTGATAGCTTCCTTACTCGACAGATAATCCATCTAACTAGGAGATAACATGGCTACCCAGCTCGACCTCACCGGCTACTCGAACGACAAGACCGTCATGGCGCAGCGGTTCCGCCGCGGAGCCCACTGGGTCTACACGATCGCGCTCCCGCTGCACCTCGTGCCCTCCCACCTGCCGGTGCCCGACCCGGATAACAAGCTTCCTGGTAACCGTCGAGTCGAACGTCGGCGTGCTCAGAAGTTCGGTGACTACTGGCGGACCAAGGACCAGCGCGTCGCGCCGCCCCTGCTGCTCGACACCACGTACCCCCTGAGCGACCCGGGGAACTTCGACGTCAAGTTCGAGGTCGCAGGTGTCGAAGTAGGGATCCTCAAGCTCCCCCACAACATGGCGGCCGAGGTCGACATCCTCGACGGCCAGCACCGGACCCTCGGCTGGACCCTCGCCCTGCAGGACATCGCAGACGAGCTCAAGCGGGCCCGCACCTCCCTCCTGGGCAGCAAGAACGCCGAGGACGAGGTCGGCATCCAGACGTGGCAGAAGAAGGTCGACCAGCTGACGGCCGAGCAGAAGCGCTTCTCCACCGAGTACGCGACCCTCGAGATCCTCGAAGGCGTGACCGAGGACGACCACAAGCAGCTCTTCACCGACATCGCGGTCAACGCCAAGGGCATCACCAAGTCCATCACCACGTCCTTCGACCGCCGGAACAAGCTCAACCGCGTCGCCATGGACGTCGCCGAGTCCATCGACCTCCTCGACGGGCGGGTCGACTACGAGAAGGACCGCGTCACCGGCAAGAACGAGAACCTCATCTCGGCCATCAACCTGGCTGACATCGTCCGACACGTGGCTGTCGGCATCGACGGACGCATGACCACCGGCCGTGAGAGCCGGATGAAGGACAGCGCGATCGCCGAGATGACTGAGCTGTTCTTCCAGGCGCTGGAGGCCAGTTTCGACGAGATCGAGCGGCTCGCGAAGGACGAGATCGACCCGACCGAGCTGCGGAGCACGAGCCTGCTCGGCTCGATCACCATCCTGCGGGTCCTCGCCGGCGCCTACCACGTCCTCGCCGTCGACATCACCGACGACTCCTACCCGCACGTCACCCAGGCCGGCGACCAGCGTGCGCGGAAGCTGTTCGCGAGCCTGAACGGTCACATGGGCTTCCCCATCGAGACGGGATGGTTCGAGACCGGCTACTTCGCCGATGCAGACGCCAAGGCCCCGTCGTCGCGCGCCCAGGACCTCAAGGGGCTGGCGAACGAAATCGCCAAGTGGGCCGACGACGGCGCCCCCTTCTGAGCTCTCGCTTGAACAGTGCCCCGCCGCGGCGTCTGCTGCGGCGGGGCACTGTCTGCTCAGAGGGTCAGAGCGTTCCGTGCTGGCAACCCGGCCCTACCGGCGGCGCGCTCGAGGCAGCGGGGTACACCGTCGAGGTCATCGACGTCGAGGTGCCCTACGAGCTGTCCCAGGAGCGCATCGCCGGCCCCGTCCCGGCCGTGGCCCGCGAGCGAGCCCGGCGGGGCAGCCAGGACGTGGTCGTGCAGGCGGCGCAGGAAGGCCGCGCGGCGGTGCTTCGCGACGGGCACGAAGCCCGCCCAGTTCCCGCGACCGCGCAGTGCCAGCAGCTCGTCCGTCAGACGCGCGTCGTGCCGCGCCCCCGGGCCGAGCGTGACCTCGCGGACCGTGCCCCACAGCAGGTCGTCGAAGCCGAGGTCGTCGTGCCGCAGCGCGCGGTCGACGATCCACGCGGCGTCGGACGTCAGGGTCGCGTCGAAGACCGGCGCCGCGCGGTGCACCGGTCGCCCGGTGTCCAGCGCGGCCTCGTTCCACGCGCGGCGCGGCGGCCGTGCGGGCGTCGCGCTGACGAGCACGCCGTCGGGCTGGAAGTGGTGCAGCGCACGCGCTTCTCCAGCGACGCCGGCGTGAACGGCTCGGGCGACGCGTCGAGGAGCGCGCGACCGTCGTCGACGTGCAGCGGCACGAGCATCGTCCGGGGCCCGATGTGCACGAGCACCGGGCGGCGGTCGTAGCGCTGCGCGAGGTCCCTCAGCACAGCGACGCCGCGGTCGTCCGCGTGCACGCGGTCGGCCAGCGGGGTCAGCCGCGGGCGGCGCAGGATCGCGCCCGACGCCACCAGCGGCGCGAGGACCACCCAGAGGACCTGCGCGGTGTCCGCGGCTCCCAGGGGGACCACGTCACGCGGGCTCGCGTGGGCGGTCAGGGCGCGTCCTCGCCGTCGGGCGCGTTCCCCTCGTGGTCGCCGGGGATCGGGTCGGGACCGACGCCGAGGGAGGGCAGGTCGGGCTGCTTCTCGTCGAAGCTGTCGGGCAGCTGCTCGCTATGCGTCGCCCCGGGGGTTGAGGTTGGCCGCCTCGGCGTCGGTGTCCGCGTCGGCCTCCGGGTCACCGGACGCGGCGTCGCCCGTGCGCGGGTTGAGGTTGGCGGGGTCGGCGTCAGGGTCCTGGTTCGGGTCGTAGCCCGTGGTCTCTTCGCTCATGGGCCCACGTTCGCACCGGTGGCGCGGGTCCGCATGCCCAGAGCCCGCGCGACCGAGGGCGGCGACGGGACCCGGCCCTCACCCTGCCGGGCCCCGCCGCCTGGGCCGTCAGATCGCGGCGCCTGCGGCGTACCCGGCGTGGACCGCGTCGCCGACCTTCGAGGGCTGCACGCAGTCACCCACGACGTACGTGGCCGGCCCGTCCGCGAGCGCGTCGGGCAGCGCACGGTCCGGGCGGACGCCGAACGCGAGCAGTGCCGTGTCGGCGGTCAGCTCGACGGGGCCGTCGGGCCCCTCGCACACGACCGCGTCGTCACGGATCGCGGTCACGCGGTGCCCGGTGAGCACGCGCGCGCCGACCTCCGCCAGCCGTCGCAGCAGCGCGACGCGGTTGTGGACCACCATGTCGGACGCGATCTGCGGGTCGGCCTCGACGATCGTCACGTCGTGCCCGGCCAGCGCGAGCTCGAGGGCCGCGTCGGCACCGGACAGGCCGCCGCCGCACACCACGACCCGCGGGCCGACGTGCGCACCGCGGTGGAAGTCGAGCACCTGGACCGCGGACAGCCCGTCCGCACCGGGCACGGGCGGCGCCCACGGCGTCGACCCGGTCGCGACGACGACGGCGTCGGCGCCGGTGACCTCGGGGGCGTCCGCGGCGACCTCGTGGTCGAGGTGGACCTGCACCCCCAGGCGCGCCATCTCGACCTCCCACCAGTCGACCATCCGGTGCAGCTCGCGCTTGAACTCCGGGGTGGCGGCGGGCTCCAGGACGCCGCCGAGCCGCGTCCCGCGCTCGTAGAGGTCGACCGTGTGCCCGCGCTCCGCCGCGACGCGCGCGGCCTCCAGCCCGGCGGGCCCTCCGCCGATGACGGTCACCTTGCGGACCACCGGCGTCGGCAGCAGCACCCGGGTCGCCTCCTGCGCGGCCTCGGGGTTGACGGAGCAGCCGAGCGCCTTGCCGGCCACGACGTTGCCGATGCACATCTCGTTGCAGCGGATGCAGGGGCGCACCTGCTCGGGCCGGCCCTCGGCGACCTTGCGGACGAGGTCCGGGTCGGCGATGACCATGCGGCCGAACCCGACGAAGTCCGCGGTGCCGTCGGCCAGGGCCTGCTCGGCCAGGTCCGGCGTGAGGTTGCCGTTGACCGCGACGGGGATGCGCAGCACCGGCTTCACGACCTCGGCGTCGGGCAGGTACACGCCGTCACCCATGTAGTACGACGGGAACGCGTGGTCGATGGCCTCGTACGAGCCTGCGTCGACGAGCAGCACGTCGAGACCCGCGTCCTGCAGGACGACGGCGAGCTCGCGCGCCTCCTCGGGGGTGCGCCCGCCGGGGAACCCCTGCCGGACGCTGATGCGCATGGACAGCGGGAAGTCGGCGCCGCCCTCCTCGCGCACGATGCGGATCATCTCGGTGGCGAACGTCGCCCGCCCGCGCACGTCGCCGCCGAACCGGTCGGTGCGGGTGTTCCACGCGGCGGACAGGAACTGGTCCGTGAGGTAGCCGGTGTGGCCGTGCAGGTCGATGCCGTCGAACCCGCACTCCAGGGCGCGGCGGGTCGCGGCGCGGAACCGGTCGAGGATGTCCTCGACCTGCTCGAGGCTCAGTGCACGGCAGCGGACGCTCGGGTCCATGAGGGTGGGGCAGTCGGACGCCGAGAACGGTGCGCCGCCGTCGGGGCCGGCGGGCATGATCCGCCCGAGCCCCGGGGTGAGGTTGGCGCTGATGAGGCCGCCGGCGCGGTGCACCTCGGTCACGGCGTCGCGCAGGGGCGCGACGTGCCGGTCGTGCGTGAGGCTGATGGTCGAGCCCGTGGGAAGGTCGTAGACGTCCTGCGTCTGGATGGACTCGGTGATGAGCAGGCCGATGCCGCCACGGGCGCGGGCCACGAGGTAGGCGACCCCCGCGTCGGAGATGGTGCCGTCGGCGTTGGCGGTGTGGGTGCCCATGGGTGGCATGTAGGTGCGGTTGGGCAGCTCGAGGGAACCCCAGCGAGCGGGTTCGAGCATGCGGGCGTGGCGGGTCACGGTGGTCTCCGATCGGGGCGGACGTGAAAACGGACACCTGCGTCCGTTTCTGGTTCGAGTATCCCGACGCCCGCCCGCGGGCCCGGAGGATCTACGTCCTAGACTCCGGAAGGTGACCTCCGCGCGCCGGGACGCCGCGCGCAACCGCGCCGCCGTGATCGCCGCGGCCGAGCGCGTCTTCGCGACCCAGGGCCTGACCGCCCCGCTGAGCGAGGTCGCCCGCGAGGCCGGGGTGGGCCGTGCGACCGTCTACCGACACTTCCCGGACCGCAACGCGCTGGCTGCCGCGCTGTACGGCCACCACCTCGACGACGCGGAAGCGCTGGCCGCCGCACGGGCAGGGCAGCCCGGCGCCTTCGCCGCCGTCGTGCGCCGCATCGCCGAGGGTCAGCACCGGCTCACGGGATTGTTCCCCCTCATGCGGTCCGCACCCGACGCCGCCGGGCACCTCGACGCCCTGGGCGAGCGCATCGCCACCATCGTCACCGGGCCGCTGGCCGACGCGATCCGACTCGGGGAGGTCTCACCCGACGTCACCGTGGCCGACGTGCACCTCGTCCTCACCATGGTCGAGGGCCTGCTGACGTCGCACGACGACGACGAGCGTGCCGCGGCGCTCGACCGCGGCCTGACGATCGCGCTGGCAGGACTGCGCCCCTGAGGCACGCGGCCGATCGCCGGGTTCCCCGACGCGTCTACCGCGCCTCGTCCGACCCGTGGTGGGTCCTGCGGCGCGTGGTGCCGCCGTGCCACTCGAGCAGCAGGAGTGCGGCGTCGTCCTGCACCTCGGCACCGACGGTCTCGAGGAACGTGCGGGAGATGTCCTGCGCGACGTTGCGGGGGTGCCGGTCGGCGGTGTCACGCAACGCGGCGGGCAGGTCGAACGCGGCGGCGCTGCGCTCCAGCATGCCGTCGGTCATCAGCAGGAGCCGGTCGCCCGGGCACATCTCGATCTCCTGGGCCTGGAACTCGTGCGGCCGCATGCCGAGCAGCGGGTTGTTGGCCGGCGCCACGCTCGTGACCTGACCGTCGTGGAGCAGGAGCCCGCCGGGGTGGCCCGCGTTGATGATCCGGACGACGGTGCAGTCGTCGTCACCGTCGTCACCGTCGTCACCGTCGTCACCGTCGTCGCCGCCCGCGGACCTCAGGTCGATCTCGAGCAGGATCCCGGTGACGTAGCTGCCGCCGTCGGGGCGCCCGTGGTCGATGAGGGCCTCGTTGGCGGCGCGCGCCTGCGCGATCAGGTCGGCGCCCTGCCGGCGGGCGTTGCGCAGCGCGTTCACCGCGAGGGTCGCGACCAGAGCGGCGTTGAGGTCGTGCCCCGTGGCGTCGGTCAGCGTGGCGATCAGCCGGTCCCCGGACGCGACGTAGTCGAAGGTGTCGCCCGCGGCGCTCGCGGACGGTTCGAGCCAACCGGCGATCGTGAAGGACCCGCCCTCGCACACGAAGCCGAGCGGGAGCAGCCGGCGTTGGACCTCACGGGCCAGGGTGAAGTCGGCCGATCGCATGGCCGTCTCGTAGGTGTCGGTGTGGCGCTGGTTGGCCACCACCACGTAGGCCAGGGCATGGGCCACCGCCGCGAGCTGCTCGACCCATGCGGGGTCGAGGTCCCCGTCCCCGGCGTCGGCGTCCGCCGCGGCACCCTGCGGCGGCAGCTTCACCGCCAGGACCCCCAGCGCGTCGCCCCGCACGGTGACGGGCGCGTAGACGCATCGGTTCTCCGCGTCGTGCACGATCCTCTGCCCGCGCCAAGCGCGTCCCGGCTCCGTGTCGTCGAGCGAGAAGCGCGTGTCGGGGGCTGCGTGGTCGATCAGGGTGTTCCCCGCCGCGTCGGCGATCAGGAACGTGGCCGACTCCACACCGAGGCTCCGGCGCAACGCGTCCGAGGCGGCTGACATCGCCTCGGCCGGGGAGACGTCCTCCGCGGCCGTGAGCAGAGCCGAGATGTCGACAGGCGAATGGAGCGTCACGGCGTAAACGGTGCCACGCCGCCGCGCGGGCCGCGCGTGGGAGATGCTGAGGGCATGCACCTCGGCATTCCCAGCCCCGACCTCGCGTGGTCCGGGATCTCCCTCGGCCCCCTGACGCTCCACACCTACGCATTGTGCCTGCTCGCCGGCATGGCGGC
Organism: Cellulomonas xiejunii; assembly: GCF_024508315.1. Classification (NCBI taxonomy): domain Bacteria; kingdom Bacillati; phylum Actinomycetota; class Actinomycetes; order Micrococcales; family Cellulomonadaceae; genus Cellulomonas; species Cellulomonas xiejunii. Next base: position 523,334 of record NZ_CP101987.1, on the reverse strand, counting down.
TGCGGTGTGGCTCACGTCCCGGCGCCTGACCGCACGCGGCGGGCCGGAGGGCGCGGTCGTCGACATCGCGATCTGGGCGATCCCGTGCGGCATCGTCGGAGCCCGGATCTACCACGTGCTGACGCACTGGGGCGACTACGTCGGGCCCGGCAAGGACCTCATCGAGGTCCTGTACATCTGGAACGGCGGCATCGCGATCCTCGGGTCCCTGATCGGCGGGACCATCGGTGCGGCCATCGGTTGCCGACGGGTCGGTGTCCGGCTGCTGTCGTTCGCCGACGCGCTCGCGCCCGCCATGCTGCTGGCGCAGGCCATCGGGCGCCTCGGCAACTGGTTCAACCACGAGCTGTTCGGCAGCCCCACGACGCTGCCGTGGGGCCTGGAGATCCCCGCGAGCAACGGCGCGTTCCCGCCCGGGCTGCCCCCGGACACCCTGTTCCACCCGCTGTTCCTCTACGAGATGCTCTGGAACCTGCTGGGGATCGCAGTGATCCTGTGGCTCGAACGGCGGTTCGCGCTGCGCTGGGGCCGCGCGTTCGGCGTCTACCTCATCTGGTACGGCGCGGGCCGCGTGTGGCTCGAGCTGCTGCGCATCGACCCGTCGAGCGTGACGCCGCTGGGGCTGCCCGCGAACGTGTGGGGCGCGCTCGCCGCAGTCGCGGTGGGTGTGGCGCTCGTCGTCGTCCAGGGACGGCGACACCCCGAGCCGGAGACGTCGGTGCTGGTGGACGGGTCGGTGACGGCGGAGGCCTCGGCGGAGACGACGACGGTGGACGCGTCGACGGTCGACGAGGCCGCGGTCGACGAGGCCGCGGTCGACGAGGCCGCGGTCGACGAGGCCGCGGTCGACCGGTCGGCGACGGCGGACGGCCGCCCCTGACCGTGCCGGCTCACGCCTCCGCGTGCCGGCCGGTGCCGAGTGTCGCGACGAGGTCCTCGTGGAGCTCGAACCAGACCCGGTGGCACGAGTCGACGTCGGTGCCGTCGACCCACCGGGCCTCCCCCGCGGCCGCGCGCCGAAGGGCCGCGCCGTACCGCTCGTCGTAGCCGGCGAAGCGCGCCAGGACACCGGCGAGCCGCTCGGCGAGCGGTGCCAGGCCCGTCCCGACGGCGGCGAGGTCCGCGAGGACCCGGGCGTCCCACGCGGGGTCCGTGTGGTCGTTGGTGGTGAGCCGGTCGGCGGGGGACGGGCGCAGCTGCCAGTCGGTGCAGGCCTGGCGCAGCCGCGCGTTGAGGGGCAGGAACGCCGCGTGGACGTCGCGGACGGCGGCCCGGGCGCCGGTGCGGTCCAGCTCGTCCGCGAGCAGCGCCTCGTCGCGCGCCCGGCCTGACTCGGTGAGGGACCAGCCGCGCAGGTCCGCGAACTGCGCGTGGGACACCCACCCGTACGCCTGGGCGTCGAGCAGCAGCTCCGCGGTCGCCGCGGGGTCGAGCGTGAAGCGGCGGGCCACGGCCGGGGTGTCGGCGAACCCGAGGAGGCGCACCGCGTGCAGCGCCAGCAGGTCGGCGGCCGAGGGCTGCGTCATGCGTCGGCCCGCCGCGCGGTCAGCCGCACGTAGTGCTGCTGGCACGCCTGCGGGGAGTTGAAGCCCATGGCCTGCGCCATCTGCGCCCACGTCAGGCCGGCGCTGCGCGCGACGAACAGCAGGCCGTCCTCCAGACCCTCGACCTCGGCGCGGGCCGCGGGCAGCAGCGCGAGGGCGCTGAGCACGTCCTCGGGCGCCAGGTCCGACGAGCGGTGCAGGGCGTACTGCACGAGGTCCACGGCCGACGGCGGGACGGGTGCCGGGCGCCAGGGCCGGTCGGCGAGCGCGTCGGCGCCGAGCTCGAGCAGGCGCCGGCGCGCGTCGACCTCGCGCTGCGCCTGCGCACGGTCCTCGCGGGCGACGTCGTCCTTGCTGTCCATGCGTCGATCGTGCATAGTCAACAGAACGTTGTCAATGGAACGTTGAAGGAGCGCCGGTGCTCATACCGCTCGCGGACGCCACGGCCGCGACCTGCGGCGCGAAGGCCGGCACCCTCGGCCGGCTCGTCCGGGCGCGCCTGACCGTGCCGGACGGGTTCGTCGTGCCGTTCGCCGTCCACCGCGCCGCCCCGCACGGCGAGCCTCCCGACGACCTCCGCGACCACCTCGCACGGTCCCTCGCGACCCTCGGTGACGTGCCGGTCGCGGTGCGCTCGTCGGCCGCGGACGAGGACGGCCTGCACGCGTCGGCCGCAGGGCAGCACGAGACGGTGCTCGCGGTGCAGGGCGCCGACACGGTCGCCGCTGCGGTCCGCACCTGCTGGGCGTCGCTCGGCTCGACGCGCGCTCTCGCCTACCGCGACGCGACCGCGGACGGGACGGCCGGGAAGCCGACGATGGGCGTCCTCGTGCAGCGCCTGGTCGAGGCCGACGTCTCCGGTGTGATGTTCACGGCCCCCGACGCCGTCACCGTCATCGAGGCGTCCTGGGGGCTGGGCACGAGCGTGGTCGGCGGCACGGTGACGCCCGACACGTACCGCGTCGCCACCGACGGGATGGTGACCTGCGCGGTCGCGGACAAGCGCACCCGCGTGGACAGGGACGGGACGCGCGTCGTGACGAGGGACGTCCCCGAGCCGGACCGCACGCGCCCGACGCTCGCCGACGACGAGGCGCGCAGGCTCGCACGGCTCGGACGACGCATCACCGACGTCCTCGGTGGTGCGCAGGACATCGAGTGGGCGGTCGCGGGAGGGGCGACGTGGGTGCTCCAGGCGCGCCCGGTCACCGCACCGCCGCCCGGGCGGCCTTCCGGTGACGAGCACGGCGCGCCGCCCGCGCACGGCGCCCCGCACGTCGGCCCCGGCACGCTCGTGGGGACCCCCGGCAGCCGCGGCACCGCGACGGGCCCCGCACGCGTCGTGCGCGGCCCGGGCGACTTCGCCCGCGTGCGACCGGGCGACGTCCTGGTGTGCCCGTGGACCGACCCGGCGTGGACCCCGCTGCTGCGTCTCGCCGCCGGTGTCGTCACCGAGACCGGCGGGGTGCTGTCGCACGCCGCGATCGTCGCGCGCGAACGCGGCATCCCCGCCGTGCTGGGCGTGGCCGGCGCGATGTCGACCCTCGCCGATGGCGTCACGCTCACCGTCGACGGGGACGGCGGCACCGTCACGACGAGCGCGTGACCACGAGCACCGTCGTCCCCACCACCAGCACCTGAGGAGCCCGCATGGCCGTCCGCCACCTGTACCTCGCGCGGCACGGCGCGGCCGACGCCTTCGGCGAGCTCACTGCCGTGGGACGTCGGCAGGCGGACCTGCTGGGCGCGCGCCTCGCGCACCTGCCGCTCGACGCCGTGCGGCACTCCCCGCTGCCGCGGGCTGCCGCGAGCGCGTCGACACCCACGAGCTGCTCGTGACCCACGCCTATCCGATCGCGTGGCTGGTGCGGCACGCCCTCGACGCACCGGAGGCGCGGTGGCTCGGCCTGGAGAGCGCGAACGCCGCCCTCACGGCGATCGAGTACCGGCCGGGCGTCCCGCCGACGCTCGTGCTGTACAACGACATGGGCCACCTCCCGGCGGACCTGCGGTGGACGGGGTTCCGGCGGGCGACCGCACCCTGACCGGTCGGGCACACGGTCCCCGCTGTCGAAGCGTTTCACCGCTGGACCGGCTGGGCCGCGTGCGTACTCTCGACGAGCACGTTGTGAACGTTCACGGCGGGGCGCCCAGCCCTCCGCACCGGATCCTCGGCCGACTCCCTGCGAGAGTCGGGCGCGCCCGCCGTGACGCCCCGCCGGACACCGACGTCCGCCGGGTCGGTCCGGCCCGCGCTCGGGCCACGTCCGCGAGGAGACCTCCGTGTCCCGCAGCCGTCCACGCTCCAGGCTCCACACGTTCGCGCTCGCCCTCGTCCTGCTGGTGTCGCCCGTCGTGGGCCTCGCCGCACCCGCCGCCGCGGCGCCCGCCCCCACCGTGGACGAGCCCGCGCCCCTGCCACCGCTCGGCTGGAACAGCTGGAACACCTTCTACTGCAACATCAACGAGCAGATGATCCGCCAGGCGGCGGACGCGATGGTCAGCTCCGGCATGGCCGCCGCCGGCTACCAGTACGTCGTCGTCGACGACTGCTGGATGCAGGACACCCGCGACGGCTCAGGCAACCTGCGGGCCAACACCTCGCGCTTCCCGTCCGGCATGAAGGCCCTCGGCGACTACATCCACTCCAAGGGCCTGAAGTTCGGGCTCTACCACGCCCCGCGCGAGAAGACGTGCGACCAGTACTTCAACAACCGCCCCGGGACGTCGTCCAACGGTTACGAGACGCGCGACGCCCAGCTGTTCGCGTCGTGGGGCGTCGACTACGTCAAGCACGACTGGTGCGACCCGCGCGGCAACGTGCAGGAGCAGGTGACGCTGTTCCAGCGGTTCGGCGACGCGCTCAAGGCGACCGGCCGCCCGATCGTCTACTCGATCAACCCCAACAGCGCGCACGACAACACCGCCCCGACGTACTCCGGCTGGGGCGCGTTCGCGGACATGTGGCGCACGTCCGAGGACCTCAAGGACGCGTGGTCGACCGGCTGCCCGCCGTCGGACCAGTGGTGCTTCGTCGGCATCACCGAGGCCCTCGACATCATCGAGCCGATGCGCGAGTGGACGAAGCCGGGTCAGTACAACGACCCCGACATGCTGATGGTCGGCGTCCGCAACACCCTGTCGCCCACCGAGAACCGCGCACACATGAGCATGTGGGCGATGCTGTCCGCGCCGCTCATCGCCGGCAACGACATCCGGAACATGAGCGCCGACGTCCGCAACATCCTCACCAACCGCGACGTGCTCGCGATCGACCAGGACCCGCTCGTGCGCCAGGCCGACCGGGTGCGCGACGACGGCGACGCCGAGGTGTGGGTCAAGCCCCTGGCCGACGGGTCCGCGGCCGTGGCGCTGCTCAACCGCGGCGGCAGCGCCCGGACGATCTCCGCGAGCCTCACCGAGGCGGGACTGCCGACGGGCACGGCGACGTTCCGGGAGCTGTGGACGGGCGCGTCCGGCCAGACCGGCGACCGGATCACCGCGACGGTTCCGGCGCACGGCGTCGCGCTCTACCGCATCACCCCCGGCGGGACGGGCCCCGACCCGACGGCGTCGCCCACGCCGACGCCGACGCCCACGCAGCAGCCCGGCACCGCCACGACGCTCGTCAGTGCGTCGTCCGGCCGCTGCCTGGACGCCCCGAACGGCGCGACGACCAACGGCACCAAGCCCGTGATCTGGGACTGCCACGGCGGGGCCAACCAGCGCTGGGAGGCCACGGGCGCGCAGCTGCGCGTGCTGGGCCGCTGCCTGGACGCGGCACCCGGTGCCGCGGCCGGCAGCGCCGTGCAGCTGTGGGACTGCCACGGCGGCACCAACCAGCAGTGGACGTTCCAGTCGAACGGCACGATCCGCGGCGTCGCGTCCGGCCTGTGCCTCGACGTCGACCGCAACCTCACCGCCAACAACACCGCAGTGCTGCTGTGGCACTGCTCCGGCGCGGCCAACCAGACGTGGAGCCGGCGATGACCCGCCGGTGGCGCGTGGCGGCGCTGGCGGTCGCAGCCCTGCTCACGCCCGTCGCCCTCGCCGTCCCGGCGCAGGCGGACAACCCGATCGTCCAGACGATCTACACGGCCGACCCGGCCCCGCTGGTGCATGACGGCCGGCTCTACGTCTACACGACCCACGACGAGGACGGCTCGACCTGGTTCACCATGAAGGACTGGCGGGTCTGGTCGACGACCGACATGGCGAACTGGACCGACCACGGCTCCCCCATGAGCCTGGCGACGTTCTCGTGGGCGCAGTCCGACGCCTGGGCGGGGCAGGTGGTCGAGCGGGACGGACGGTTCTACTTCTACGTGCCGGTCGTCAAGCGCGGCGGCGGCAACGCCATCGGCGTCGGGGTGTCGGACAGCCCCACCGGGCCGTTCCGCGACGCGATCGGGCGGCCCCTGGTCGACAACGCCGAGATCGACCCGAGCGTGATGATCGACGACGACGGCCAGGCGTACCTCTACTACGGCAACCCGAACCTCTGGTACGTCAAGCTCAACCGCGACATGGTGTCGCTGGCCGGCAGCCCCGCCCGGATCCCGCTGACGACGGCGGGGTTCGGCACCCGCCCGGGCAACGTCGCGCAGCGGCCCACCCTCTACGAGGAGGGCCCGTGGGTCTACCAGCGCAACGGCACGTACTACAACGTCTTCGCGGCGGCGTGCTGCAGCGAGTTCATCGGCTACTCGACGGCACCCGGACCGACCGGCCCGTGGACGTACCGCGGCGTCGTCATGCCCACGCAGGGCGGCAGCTTCACCAACCACCCGGGGGTCGTCGACTACCGGGGCAGGTCGTACTTCTTCTACCACAACGGTGCGCTGCCGGGCGGGGGCGGGTTCACGCGCTCGGTCGCCGTCGAGCAGTTCACCTACGGCGCCGACGGGTCCATCCCGACGCTGTCCATGACGAGCGCCGGCCCGCCGCAGATCGAGCCGCTCGACCCCTACGTGACGCAGCAGGCCGAGACGAGCGCGTGGGCCAGCGGCGTCGAGACCGAGCGCGCCACCGAGGGCGGCATGAACGTCGGGTGGATCGACGACGGGGACTGGCTGAAGGTCAAGGGCGTCGGGTTCGGCACCGGCGCGGCGACGTTCAGCGCACGCGTCGCGTCGGCCACGAGCGGCGGACGCATCGAGGTCCGGCTCGACAGCACGACCGGCCCGCTGGCCGGCACGTGCACCGTGCCGGGAACGGGCGGGTGGCAGACGTGGACGACCGTGAGCTGCGGCGTCACCGGCGCCACGGGGACGCGGGACCTGTACCTGCGGTTCGCCGGGTCCGGCGGCAGCCTGTTCAACCTGACCAGCTGGCAGTTCGCCCGCGGGGGTGGCACGACGCCCACGGACGTCCGCGTCGTCAACCGGGCCAGCGGCAAGGTCATGGACGTCCAGGCCCCCAACCGCGACGACCTCGCGGTGGTCGGTCAGTGGGCGAGCAACGGCCAGCCGTGGCAGCGCTGGCACGTCGTCGACGCGGGCGGCGGGTACGTGACGCTGCGCAGCGTGCACAGCGGCAAGTGCCTCGACGTCAGCGGTGCGTCGACGGCGGACGGCGCCCGGCTCATCCAGTACACGTGCCACGACGGCGCCAACCAGCAGTTCCAGTGGCGACCCACGGGTGACGGCTACGACCAGCTGGTCAACCGCAGCAGCGGCCGCTGCGTGGGCGTCGTCGGGGCGTCGACGGCGGACGGCGCGGCGCTCGAGCAGCGCACGTGCACGTCGGCGGCAACGTCCCAGTGGAGCCGCGAGTCCTGACGCCACGGCCCGCGCGAGGTCGGCGGCTCCCGGAGGCCTCGGGGCCGCCGACGTCGTGTGCTGGAGAGGTGTCGGTGCGCGGTCGTTCGGCGGCAGCGAGCGGCACGACGCAGAGGGGCCGCCCCTGGGGTTCGAAGGTGCGCAGCAGGGGTACGGCGTCAGCTACTTGCTCGTCAGCGGCGGCCCGGGGAAGGAACCGCCTCTCGCCTCACTCCTCCTTGAGCGCCCGGGCCAGCTGGTCCGACATGGGCTTGAGCAGGTAGGACAGGACGGTCCGTCGCCCCATCTGCAGCTGCGCCTCGACCGGCATGCCGGCGACGAACGCCTCGCGCAGGGATCCCGGCGCGTCGTCGTCGACGGACAGCCGCGCGACGTAGTTCGTCTCCCCTGTCGACGGGTCGACCGACGGCGCCGCCGAGACCGTCGTCACGACCCCCCAGACCTCAGGTGTCGTCTCGGCGTCCACGCTTGCGAGGGTCGTCCCGCTGCCCCTGACCAGGTCGAGCCACACGAGAGCCTCGGACGCGCTGAGCTGCTGACCGGCTGCGACGCGAGAGTCGAGCCATGAGAGCAGGCCGCCACTCTCGGCTACCTGCTCTGCCACGACAGGGCGGATCGCGTCCATCTCGACTTCCATGATGAATGCGTCATGGTTCACGACCTGCTCAGTCATTGGTCTCACCATCCGTGGGAACGCCGTCGCGGTAACCGAAATCTGCCAACCCGTAGATCGGGCAGTCTCCGGAGATCAGCCTGACGCGTAGACCGGGGGCTGGCGCCCCCAATTGCGCGGCCCTAGCGGTCAGGAAGGCGAGCACAGCCTCGGACGCGAGTTCCTCGATTGCGAATCTCTCCTCTGGGTCGTCGAAAGAGTGAGCCTGGATCCCGTGGGTGAAAGCCGCCGTGTGGCTGTGCCCGAAAATCGTTATCTGGTGCACCGGTACGCCCTGTTCCTCAACGAACGGATCCAGTTCGAACGGGATCCTCGCGCCTCGCACGCACAGCAGGAAGACGCGGTGCCCGGTGGGGCCGTTCGTCCCCAGCCCCCGCAGCCATACGTCACGATCGTGGTCGACGACATACCACACTCTCGTGAGGGAGGTCAGCTCAGGCGGCATCACTTCGTAACGGAACATCTCGACTCCTCGACGTGGCCGACAGCGTGAGGGACGCGCCCCTGCACAGACTGCCCAAGCGGCGCGCGAAAGGTAGCGTGACCTGCCCTAGGACCCGCAAGCCAGTCGCCTGTCGTCCCGCCAGACAAGACGCCCACCGCTCACGAAACGCCCACCAGTCGCAACGGGGCAGCCGGCCGCAGGGCTGAGCCTGGGACGTCGGAGCGACCAGTGGCCGCCGAGCCTCCTCACCCGGCCGGGGGAGTCCCGTCGCCGTGCCCGGAGTCGTGACGCGGGTGCGCGGTGTGCCGACCAGCGACGCGCCGCGCTCGGGCACCCCGGAGTTCGCGTCGGACCCGTCCTCGACACCGGGTAGGCGATGCTGTCCCCGTGCGGATCACGACGCTCGGGGCGCTGACCGTCGACGGTCGAGCCGTACGCGGCGACCGCCTCGTCGCGCTCCCGGACGCGCCCGACCTCGCCCCGTCCTCCGACAGAGTGGCGGGCTCGTAGAGGAAGTCGGAGAGGAAATCCTTGACCTGCTGGGCCGAGCCATCCGTCGACGCGAAGGCCAGACGGCGCGCCGCGTTGTTGAAGGCCGTGCTGGCGAGGAGCTGTCCCACGTGCGAGTGATCGATGATCCTCACGGTGTCGACGTTGTGTTCGCCGATGGCGGCCGCACTGCCGCCGGCGGTACCGGCGCTGTAGAGGATCGTGACACTCGGGGCGGAGCTCCCCTTCCAGGGCGCCACTGACGTCGCGTCCGCCAGCATCGTCAGGTTCTGAGCGGTGAGTGGCTGCGGCCCGCTACTCGCGAGGTCGAGCCAGGCGAGCGCCTCACTCGCACTCAGCTGCGTCCCCGAGGCGGCGCGCTGCTGGAGTCACTGGGTCGCACCGCCGGCCGCTTGGATCTGCTCCGCGATGACGGCCGAACAACATCGATCTCGAGCTGGAGGAACAGCGCGTCGGTCTCAGCCATTCGAGTCACCGCCCGTGGAGAGCTCCGTGCCGTAGCCGAAGTCGGCAAGGACGTGGACTGGAGCATGACGACCGGGAAGCCTGACGCGATGCTGTTCGGGCGGCAGCCCATAATGCGTCCGCTCTCCCGCGCGGTATGCGAGCAGCGCCTCGGCGGCGAGCTCCTCCAGCGCGACGCGCTCGTCCTCGTCCGGGAACGTCTGCCACGGGATGCCGTGCGCGAACCTCGCCTGGTGGCTGGCACCGAACGTCTGCATCTGCTCGACCAGGGCGCCTTCGTCCGTGTCGGAGACCTCGAAGGCGATCATCTTGCCGCGGACGGACAGGGCATAGACCCTGTCGCCACTCGGGCCGCTCGTGCCCAGGCTGCGCAGCCACACGTCCCGGTCGCGATCCACTACGTACCAGTCGTTGCTGAACACGGTCAACTCTGGTGGCGTCTTCTCGTAACGGAACATCGCGTCTCCTCGACATGGCCACCCGCCCGGCGGGACAGTCACCCGCGTGGCGCGCGAAAGCTAGCGTGACCTGCCCTAGTACCTGCAAGCCGGACGCTTACCGGTCCCATCAGACAAGACGGACAGCCGTCCAACTGGTCTTCACTCGCGCTGAGTTGCGACCCTGACGTGGCGCGTTGCGCCAGCCACTGGGCTGCGCCTCCTGCCTGTGCGATCTCTCGGCGACGACTGGCCGGAGCGCGGCCACCTCAGCCTCGAGCACGACCTGGTCGTCGGCCGGAAGGTCAGTCGTTGATCGCACCGTCTGTCGAGACTCCGCCGTCATACCCGAAGTCGGTCAGGTTGTACACCGGCTGGTCACCGGCGGAGAGCGCCACGCGATGGCCCTCGGAGGTCCGGCCGAACCTGGCGCGCTGACCCGCGTGGTACACGAGCAGGGCTTCAGCTGCGAGTTCCTGCAGGGCGAACGTCTCGTCGGGGTCGGGGACGTCCTGCACCCGGATGCCGTGCGCGAACTCTGCCTGGTAGCTGCGGCCGAAGGTCGTGATCTGGTGCACCACGAGACCGTCGGTGACACCGTCGTTGGCTACCTCGAAGGCGATCTTGCGGCCTCGGACGCACAGGGCGAACACCAGGTCACCCCGCGGACCGTTCGACCCCAGGCTCTCCATCCAGACGTCCCGCTCGCGGTCCACGACGTACCACGAGTGCGAGTCGTAGGTCAGATCCGGCGGCATCTTCTCGAAACGGAACATCTCGACTCCTCGACGTGGCCCACAGCTTCGGGGCGCGCACGCGCGCAGACCACCCGGACGGCGGGCGAAAAGTAGCGTGAGCTGCCGAGGACCTGCGAGCCGGACGTCTGCCGGTCCCATCAGACAGGACGGATACCGTCCAGATGCCCGCGAGCATCAGCCGCTGGCCGCACCGGCCCCGCGATCCCGGCCGCCGGGGCTCGCGCTGCGCTTCTTCCGGGCCCGACATGCACGTCGCCCGGGCGAGGTCGCTGAGATTGTCGGCGGTCACCTGCCAGGGGCTGCTATGAGCCAGGTCGAGCCAGGCCACCGCCTCGCTCGCGCTGAGCTGAGAACTCGTCTACAGCCCGCTCAGCGTCGTTCTCGCTGTCGAATGGGAACGCCGTCGGGGTATCCGAAGTCGACAAGCTGGTGCACGGGGCCTCGTCCTTGCCGCTGAACGCGTACTCGCCGACGCCGTGCATGAACGAGGCTGTGTGGCTGGTGCCGAACGTGGTGATCTGGTGCACTCGCGTGCCGTCGACCTCGACAGAAGGGTCAACCTCGAAGGGAATCCTCGAGCCACGGAAGCACAACGCGAACACACGGTGTCCACGCGGACCGTTCGTCCCCAGGTCCTCCAGCCACACATCTCGGTCGTGGTCGACGACGTACCACGCATTCGAGCGGTAGGTCAGCTCCGACGGCATGCGTTCGTAACGGAACATCGCGACTCCTTGACATCGGCCTGCACCCCTGGGCCCCCGGTCGCGTGCGACGCACCACCGCGGCGGCCGCAAGCTAGCGCATCCCGGCGTCAGTGGTGCGTCGGGCGCGGACGGCGCCCGCCTCATCCAGTACACCTGCCACGGCGGCACCAACCAGCAGTTCACGTGGCGGTCGGGCGACGGGTACGAGCAGCTGGTGACCCGCAGCGGGAAGTGCGTGGGCGTGGTCGGCGGCTCGACGGCCGACGGCGCGGCGCTCGAGCAGCGCACGTGCACGTCGGCAGGCACGTTCCAGTGGAGCCGGGCGGCCTGACGACGGGTAGGTGCGGGTGCGCGAACCCCTCCCTTCACTCCTCCTTGAGCGCCCGGGCACTCGAACTGGGACGTGATCGCGTTGGACGCGAAGTTGGTCGCGTCCAGGGCCGCGGTGTGCGCCTCGATCCAGGTGGCTCCCCGGGCCAGCGCGGTGTCCCGCACCTCGACGAGGACGCTCCGGGAGACGCCGTTGATCGTGTCGACGTTCGGGTTGTCGAGGACGCCTTCGAGCTCCGTGACGGCGAAGGTGCGGTCGTTCAGTGACGTCGGCGTCAGGGTGATGACGTGGCCGCGCGTCTCCGCGGCGAACCGGGCGGACGCCTGGTCCCAGAGACCGCCCTCGGTACGCGTGCCGTCAACGGAGAGCGTCGCGGCCTCGAAGAGGAAGTTGTCCACCTGGGCCGGCACCGTCGGTCCCGTGCCGTTGTAGGTCGCGGCGATCGCGTCCTCGAGCGCCTCATGCATCTCGTCGCTCGACAGGAGCTGGCCGACGTGGGAGTTGTCGATGATCCTGACCGCGTCCGGGTTGTTCCTGGCCAAGGCTGTGGCCGTACCCCAGGCGGTGCCGTTGCTGTAGAGCACCGTCACCGGTGCGTTCGCGCTACCCTGCCACGGCCCCGCGGACGTCGCCCGCGCCAGGGCCGCGAGATGGTCCGTCGTCAGCGCCGTACCACTCTGACCTGCCACGTCCAGCCACGCCAGGGCCTCTCCCACGCTGAGCGAACGGCCGTCGGCGACGGACTTCTGCAGCCACTGGACCACGCCCCCGGCGTCGAGGACCTCGTCCACCAGGATCCCGCGGGCGGCGTAGGACTCCGCCAGGAGAACGGGACTCGTCGTCGTCATCGGTGGTCGACCTCCGCAGGAACCCCATCGGCATATCCGAAGTCGGACAGACGACGGACGCCGGCCTTGCGGGCACTGAGCCTGACCTGCAGGTCACCCGGGTCGTACCCTCTCCGGTGGGCCGCCGCGACCAGGAACGCGAGCATCCCCTCGACCGCCAGCTCCTCGAGCGCGAGCGCCACCTCCGGGTCCTCCGGAACGCGGTAGGGCTCGATGCCGTTCGAGTTCTGCGCCTTGAAGCTGTACCCGAACGAGGAGACCTCGTACATCTCGACACCGTCGAGGACGGCTCGGGTGTCTACCTCGAACGGCACCTTCGTCCCCCGCACGCAGAGCGCGAACACCCGGTGACCCTCCGGGCCGTTCGTGCCGAGGCTCTCCAGCCAGACGTCACGCTCTCGGTCGACCACGTACCAGGCGGCGCTCCGCCAGGTCAGGTCCGACGGCATGCGTTCGTAACGGAACATCGCGACTCCTCGACATCGGCCTGCACCCCTGGACCCCCGGTCGCGTGCGACGCACCACCGCGGCGGGCGCAAAATAGCGCATCCCGGCTGGTGGCGGGCGGGTTCGACGATTCACTCTTCTGAGGCGATACGGGCACTCGCCACCGCGCCACACCCTCGGACGACCCGCTGAGGTCAGGCGCGGACAGCGCCATCCCGAGGGCGCCGGCGGTTCCGTTGCCTCAGCGATGCCGCGGCCGACCACCCGTCACCCGACGCCGTCACGCCGCTCGACGTCCGTGGGGATCCCGCCGGCGTAGCCGTAGTCGGCAAGGCGGCGCACGGGAACGCCCGGGACGTTCAGCTGCACCTGCAGGTCGCCGGGGTCGTACCCCATCCGGTCGGCCTCCGCGACCATGAACGCGAGCATCCCCTCGACCGCCAGCTCCTGGAGCACGAGCGCGTCGGCCTCGGGTACCGGGTACGGCTCCCACGGCTCGATACCGTGCGAGACCTGCGCCTTGCGGCTGAACCCGAACGAGGTCACCTGGTGCATGCGGACGCCGCCCACGTCGCCCCGCGGGTCCACCTCGAAGGGGAGCTTCCTCCCGCCGACGCAGACCGCGAGCACCCGGTGCCCGACCGGGCCGTTCGTGCCGAGGCTCTCCAGCCAGACGTCACGCTCGCGGTCCACCACGTACCAGGCGGCGCTGCGCCAGGTCAGGTTTGACGGCATGCGTTCGTAACGGAACATCGCGACTCCTCGACATCGGCCTGCGCCCCTGGGCCCCCGGTCGCGTGCGACGCACCACCGCGGCGGTCGCAAATTAGCGCATCCCGGCTGGTAGCGGGCGGGTCTCGACGATTCACTTTCCGAGACGAGACGGGCACGTCGTCACCGCGCCACACCCCGGACGACCTGCTGACGTCAGGTGCGGACAACGCCATCCCGAGGGTGTCCGCGGTTCGTTGCCTCAGTGATGCCGCCATCACTCGATGCCGTGTCCGGACCGAGTCGTACGGTGGGACCGACACCGACGTCGACCGGTACACACCGCAGGGGGCCGGCATGGATGCGGACGACGACACCGTCAGCCCGAGAGTGATACCTGCCGACGCGCTGCGCCTCCCCGGGAGCCGCACGCTGCGGTTCGAGGGCGTGCACCACGGGTCCGGCGTGAGCTTCTTCCTCGTCACCAACAGCCCTGGTCAGGGGCCGGGGTTGCACCGGCACCCGTACACCGAGACGTGGTCCGTGCTCGAGGGTCGGGCGACGATCCGCATCGGCGAGCACGAGGTCGTCGCGCGGGTCGGTGACACCGCCGTCGTGCCGCCCGACACCTGGCACCGCTTCACCAACACCGGCGACGGCGACCTGCGGATGATCTGCATCCACGCGTCGCCCGTGATGATCCAGGAGAACGCCGACGACGCACGCTGAGCCAGATCGCGGTGCGACCGGCCGTCGTGGGCGCGCCGCCGCTCAGCGACCCCAGTGGTCCCGCAGCACGTCCAGGGCCTGTGGGTCGTCCTGGACGCGGTGGCCGTGACCCTCGAGGGTCACGTGCCGGGCACCCCGGGCGACCAGGGCCGCGGCGGTCTGCTCGTAGAGGGGGCTCCACCCGCCCGTGACGACGAGCGTCCCGACCGGCAGGCTCTGCTCGACCCGCAGCCCGACGCCCCAGGGCGGACGGAGTGCGCGCAGACGGGAGACGCGCGCGAACAGCTCCTCCTCCGGGACGTCCGGGGGCTCCATCCCCATCCCCTTCGCGAACACTCGCGAGAACTCACGCGCCGACACGGACGGGTCGGCGGCGACCTCGAACGCGGGCGCCATCGCCGCGATGTGCTCCTCGACGGCCGGATTCCCCCGCGCCAGGTCGAAGCACGCCGGCTCCAGGAGCGCCAGCGACCGCACGAGTCCGGGCTCGGTCTGGGCCGCCAGCACCGCGGCGTTCGCGCCGTACGAGTGGGCGACGACGTGCCCCCCGCCGCGTGCCCGGAGCCACTCCAGCAGACGTCCGGCGTCCCGAGCGGCGTCGTCGGCAACGCCCTCTCGCGTCAGGAACAGCCAGCCGGGCTCTGCCGCCTCCGCCTGCTGCGGCCAGCTCGCGGCTCCCGCTCGGCCCGATCCGTGGACGAACACGACATCCATGGCGGGCATGATGCCGCACTCCCGGCGCCCGCGCGGCACCGGCGGCCTACGGTCGGGTCCCCTCCCGGCGACCCACCCCTTTGGCGGCTTCTGGACCCTCAGAAGCCGCCAAAGGGGTCGTTCGAAGAGAGTGACCGCCGTCCGGATGGCGTCCCGCTCCGGTGTCAGATTGAGTTGACATCTGCACGATGTCAGACCAGGCTGACACCCATGGACCTCAGGCAGGTGGAAGCAGCGGCGTCGACGGACGACCCCCGGGACGGGCTGCGGACGGTCCTCGCGCTGCACCGCCTGGCGGACAGACTCGAGGACCTGCACGTGGCGCGCGCGCGGGAGCAGGGGATGTCCTGGGCGGACATCGCCACGGAGCTCCAGGTGACCCGCCAGACCGTCCACAAGAAGCACACCCGACCGCGCGGCGCACGCAGATGGAGCAACGATGCTGATCTATGACGACACGTTCGCCGCGGCGATGACGGCGACGCAGGCCGAGGCGACCGCCCTGGGCGCGCGCGCCTACGGCTCCGAGCACGTGCTGCTCGGCCTGCTCGTCGCCGATGACGAGCTGACGCGTCAGGTCGTCGGGTCGTTCCCCGCTCTGACGCCCGCAGCCGTGCGGGCGGCCGTGCACGGCGCCCTGGACGACGCGCCGCACCTGGCCCGGCTGGGCCTCGCCGCCCCCGACCCGACGGGGAGCACGGGGGCGATGGCGGGACGTCCGCCACGCCCCAAGCACCTGCCCGAGCTGCAGTCGGCGCTGAACCAGGCGTCGGCGAAGTGGGCCCACCTGCGCAAGACCGGCGCCGTGCCGAAGGAGGGCAAGGTGGGCAGCACGGTGCTGTGGCTCGCCGTCCTGGAGCTGCCCGCACGCTCGCCGCACCTGCTGCGCGCGATGGGGATCGACCCCGACGGCGTGCGCGCGGCGGTCCTGTCCGCAGCCGTGCCGGCCGGCACCGAGGCACCCGCGTGGCCGGCCGAGGCCCCGACCGGCCCTTTCACGCGTCTCGTCCACCGGTTCTTCGGGCGGACGAACGTCGCGAACTGAGTCGCACGGCTCGCCGCCGTCGCCCTCGACCACCACGCAGGAGTGAGGGCGTGGGCCGCACCGGCCCACGCCCTCACCCTCGAACACGTCAGCTGCGGGACGCCATGTCCCTGGCTGCCACCAGACCGAAGACGACCGCGGGACCGATCGTCGACCCCGGGCCGGGGTACGTGCGACCCATGACCGACGCCGACACGTTGCCCGCGGCGTACAGGCCCTCGATCACCGAGCCGTCCGCCCGCAGCGCCCGCGCCCGCTCGTCCGTGACGATGCCGCCCTTGGTGCCCAGGTCTCCCAGGACCACCCGGAACGCCGTGAACGGACCCTTCTCGAGGGGGGCCAGGTTCGGGTTCGGGTGGACCGTCGGGTCACCGTAGTAGCGGTCGTACGCGGAGTTCCCGCGGCCGAAGTCGCCGTCGATGCCGGCCCGAGCGAACCCGTTGAACCGGGTGACGGTGGCACGCAGCGTCTCGGGGTCCATGCCGGTGGCGTCGGCGAGCTCGGCGAGCGTCCGCGCCTTCACCATGATTCCCTGCTCCGTCATCGCCCGGTTCGCGCGCGGGTCCAGCGTGAACGTCCGCAGGTAGCGCCGCGCGTGACGCACGTCCGCGACGAGCCAGTACGGACCGACGCCCTTGTCGTGCTCGAGCATGTGGTGCCCGAGGTCGACGTAGGACTCCGACTCGTTGGCGAACCGCGCCCCGTCCTTGTCCACCATGATCGAGTACGGCATCGACCGCTCCCCCACGATGAACGACGGGGCGCCGCCCTCGACGGGCGCGATCGACGCACCCCACCACGCGTCGTCCATGAGCTCCAGGTCGGCGCCGTTGCGCTGCGCGATCGCGATCGCCGTGCCCACGTTCCCCGGGTTGCCGGAGGTCGCGTGCTCGATGCCGTGGTGCTCACGGCGCCACTCCGCGTTCGCGTCGAACCCGCCCGCCGCGATCATGACGCCGCGGCGCGCACCCACCGTGACCTCCTTGCCGTCGCGGGACACCCGGACACCGGCGACGCGGCCGTCCACGATCACCAGGTCCTCGAGGGGGCTCTCGAGCCACAGCGGCACCTTGTGCTTCACCAGGACCGCCTGGCCGAACCCGGTCGCGAAGGCGTTGCCGATGCCCACGAGCCGCTTGCCGGTGACCACACCACCGAGGATCCGGAACACGACCTGCGCACCCCGGACCATCCCGCTCGGGGTCGACCAGGCGCGGCCGAGCAGCCACACGTCGTCCGTCTTGGCCGGCAGCGGGATGGCCCCGCGCAGCGACTTCCACCAGGACCCCAGCACCTTGGAGTCCAGCGGCTTCACCTCGATCGCGCGCCCGATCCGTCCGCCCGGCAGCTCCGGGTAGTAGTCGGGGTAGTCCGCGGCGCGCGCGAACACCACCCCGTTCTTCTCCGCGGTCGTCACCAGGTCCTCGACCCCGTCGACGAACGCCTCCTTGCGGGCGCGGGACGTCGCGCGGCCCTCGTCGCCGACCGTCGCCTCGAGGTACGCGAGCGCGTCCTCGCGGGTGTCGGCCACCCCCGCACGGGCCATGAGCGGGTTGTTCGGCAACCACATGCCACCGCCGGACATCGCTGTCGAGCCACCCCACTTGTCGGTGCTCTCCAGCAGCAGCACCGACAGTCCCTCGTCGACGGCGCCCATCGCCGTCGCGAGCCCTGCCCCTCCCGTGCCGACGACGACGACGTCGTACGTGTGGTCGAACTCCACGTCACACCTCCTGAGCGCGACCGGGCGGCGTTGCCCGGCCTGTGCGCGGCCGACGCCGTCGGCAGGTGGTCGACGAACGCCCCGGCAGGAAGGTCCGGGCGGGCCGCGCACCATGAGCATCGGCAGCGCACCACGCGGATCCGCAGGACGAAAGGCCTGCCTTCATGCCCGCGACCTGCGACGCGGCGGCTACGGGAGCGGGCCGGGCGCGCTCACCCGATGTCGACCGGTCGCCGCTCGTCGGCGGTCCACTCGGACAGCGAGCCGTCGTAGACGGCGACCTCGGTGCCGTCGACGACGAACGCCGCGAACGCCGGCAGGGTCGCGGCGATCCCGCCGCCGCAGTACGTGACGGCCCGCTCAGCCCCGAGCACACCGCCGTCCTGCAGCCGCTCACGCAGGCCGGCGACGGGCAGGAGCCGGCCGGTCGACAGGTCCAGGAGCTCGAACAGCGGCACGCTCACGCTGCCCGGGATGCGGCCGCGGCGCGGGTACGGGCACACGGCCTGCTCGCCGCGGAACGTCTCGGGGTCGAGCGCGTTGACGAGCACCCCCGGCGCATCGCCCGCCGACAGCCTCTCGACGTCCGGCAACGTCGCCAGCAGCTCCGGGCGCACGCGTGGCGTCAGCGTGCGCAGCGTCGCGCGCACTGCCGCGTCGTCCTCACCGCCCGACGCGACCGGCAGCCCCGCCGCCTGCCACGCACCGAGCCCGCCGTCGAACACCGACACCGCGTCGTGGCCGAGCCAGCGCAGCAGCCACCACACGCGCGTCGCCCACGCGTTGCCGACGTTGTCGTAGACGACGACGTGCGTGTCGTCCCCGACGCCCACGTCCCCGAACGCGGCGGCCAGCGCCTCCGACGACGGCAACGTGAACAGCTCGTCGGCCGCGGTGTCCGACAGCTCGTGCGTGACGTCGACGAACGCCGCCCCCGGCACGTGCGCCTCGAGGTACGCGTCGCGCAGCGGAGCAGCCGTGTACGGCTCCAGGTCGCCGTGCGTGGCCAGCGCGGTGGTCGCGTCGAGCACGACGACGGGGAGGACGGACGCCTCGAGCGTGGTGTGCAACAGCTCAGGGGTGACGAGCGCGGGCAGTGCGGGTGACATGGGAATCCCCTCGAACACGGACGACTCGGACGGACGTCGTGCGACGATACGCCCGACCCGGAACGTGGCGACAGACCGGACACCGGGCTGCCCGGGACGACCGGACGGGCGGCACGATGGTGGATCCGCTGGTCCGCCGCGGCTCCGAGCCGCCGTCGTGGAAGACGGCCAGGGCGATCCGGCTGCGGCGACGACTCGCCGACGTCAGTGCGCGACGGCGTGGTCCGACAACCAGCCGGCGATGGCGTCGAGCGTCAGGTGGTCGTCGCCCCCGGCCGCTCGGATGAACGCGTCACCGTCGTGCGGGCCGACGACGAGCGAGTACCCGTTGACCTCGTAGAACGACGCGACGAGGAGCCACGAGAGGCGCTTGTTGCCGTCGTGGAGCGGGTGCGAACGGTTGATCGCGTCGAGGAGGGCTGCCGCCTTGGCGTGGATCCCGACGTAGGCCTCAGCACCCCAGACGACCTGCGAGGGACGCGCGAGAGCCGAGGCGAGCGAGCCGGCGTCACGGATGTGGAGTCCGAACCGGTCGCAGATCAGCTTGGCCGTGCCGAGGGTCGGATACCAGACGCTCACCGGGACAACAGGTCGAGCAGGGTGGCGTCGCGCTCGGCGACCTTCGAGACCGCGTCGGCGAAGGCGTCCTCGACGACGGTCTGCTCGGCGAGCCGGCGGATCGCGAGGATCGCCGTGTCGTTCATCGACCGGTTCTCGCGCTCCGCGAGACGACGCAAGAGGGCGCTGTCCTCGTCGCTCATGCGCAACGACATCGTCGACATCCCGACCTCCTCGGTATCACTGTGCCACCAGCGTACGCCGACATCGTCGAACACCCGACGACGCCCCCGCGAGCGCGATCCGGCCAGGTTCGCGTCGTGGCTCGACTCCCACGTGCCGCGATGGCGCGACTCGCCCGGGTGACGCACCGGGTGGGACGAGCGGGATCAGGAGGCCTCGTCGTTAGCGAGGGCGGAAACCGCTCACCGCCGACACGAACCGCTCAGGGTCGTCGAGCCACGGGTAGTGGCCCGCCCCGGGCTGCACCGCGAGGGTCGCGTCCGGGAACAGGGCGGCGTAGTCGGCGGCACGGGCGGGAGGGAGGGCCACGTCGAGCTCACCCGCCACGAGCAGCACGGGGGCGCGCAATGCGCCGAGCGCGGCACGGGTGCCGTCGACGTCGAGATCGAGGTCGTAGTAGGCGGCCGCCGCCTCGTCGTTGCGGCCGGCGTCGAGCGCCGGGAGGAGGTCGCGACGCTCCTCGTCCCAGCGGCCGTGCAGGAACGGTGTGATCGCGTCGACGTCCGCGACCGTCGCGTCCCCCGACCAGATGCGCTCGAACGCGGCCCACGCCGTGGGGAACCAGGGCTCGTCGCGGCGCTGCTCGGCCACAGCACGGCGGTCCGCGTCCGTGACCTCGACCCCCACCACCCGCGGGCTCGGTGCGACGAGGACCAGCGAGCCCACCCGCTCCGGGTACCGCGCCGCGTACAGCACCGCGATCGCGGCACCGGCCGAGTGCGCGAGCAGGTCGAGCCGGTCGGCGCCGCGGTGCCGACGCAACGCCTCGAGGTCGTCGACCTGACGGTCGCAGCGGTAGGTGGCGACGTCCGCCGGGACGCCGGACCCGCCCGTCCCTCGCGGGTCGAGCAGCAGCAGGGAACGGTGCGCCGCCAGGCCGCCGAGGTCACCCAGGTAGGACGACGCCTGCATCGGACCACCGGGCAGGCAGACGAGCGGCTCCCCCGCACCGGTGATGTGCGCGACGAGCGCCGTGCCGTCAGCTCCCTCGAAGCCGACCTCGGTCGGCCCGCTCACACGGGCCGCCCGGAGACGGGCGTCGACGTCGGGCCGGCCTGCGACGGAGCGGGGATGACGCGCACAGGTCGAGTATGGCGAGGCGGCAACCGGCGGGCGAGGGCGGTTCCTGCTCGAGGTCTCGCGTCCCGACGGTGCCATGTGGCCACCGTCAGGCGAGGTGTGGACGCCCGTCACACGCGACCGCTGAGCCGCTCGCGCTGCGCGTGCGCGCGGGCCTTCATGCGGTTCCCGCACGTCGCCATCGAGCACCACTTCGCAGTGCCGGGACGGCTGTGGTCGACGAGGAAGAGGTTGCACTCGTCGTTGGCGCAGGGACGCAAACGGCCCGGGAGCTCCTGCTGGACCCGCGCCCACGCGAGGACGGTGCGTGCCGCGAGCCGCTCGTCGGCCGGGGCACGCAGGTCCCAGTCGATCCCCGTGGCGGTCACCTGCGGCACGATGACGGCGACGCCGATGGCGGCGGACAGCTGCTGCGGCGCGTCGCCCTGCCCGCGGACGGCCGCGTGCACCGCCGCACGGGCGCGCCGCAGCGCACGGAGCTCGACGTCCGAGCCCGTGCCCCCGAACCGGGTGGCGAGCTGTTGCCCCTGCGCCCCGTCGAGCTGCTCGGTGACGGCGCCGTCGACCACCGGGCTGCTGTTGAGCACGTCCAGGAGCAGGTCCTCGTCCTCGAGCATCCTCCGCCACCTTCCTGAGCCGCCGGCCGGTCGGCCATTGCCGAGCGTACGACCCCATGCTACGGTCCGCTAACCATTAAATCCACTGTTAGGGGTTAGTCATGAGCGCCGGAACGCACCACCGGACCGTCACCGTCAACGGGCTCGACGTCTTCTACCGCGAGGCCGGGCCGCAGGACGCCCCGGTGATCCTGCTCCTGCACGGGTACCCGACGAGCTCGCACATGTTCCGCCACCTCATCCCGGCGCTGTCGGACACGTACCGCGTCATCGCCCCGGACCACATCGGGTTCGGCCGCTCGTCGGCACCGTCCACCGACGAGTTCGACTACACGTTCGACGCCCTCGCCGACGTGACCGCCACGTTCGTCAAGGCACTCGGGCTCACCCGGTACACCGTCTACGTCCAGGACTACGGCGCGCCGATCGCGTGGCGTCTCGCGCTGGCCGACCCCACCGCGGTCGAGGGCGTCATCTCGCAGAACGGCAACGCCTACGAGGACGGCTTCGTCCCGGACTTCTGGGAGCCGATCTGGGCGGACGCGGCCCACCGCACGGCAACGACACGGGACGCGCTGCGTCCGGCCCTGGGCCGGGCCGCCGTCGAGTGGCAGTACACGCACGGCGTGCCGGACCCCTCCCTCGTCGACCCCGACGCCTGGGAGCACGACATCACGCTGCTGCAGCGGCCCGGCCAGGACGCCGTGCAGCTCGACCTCTTCCGCGACTACGCGAGCAACCGCGACCTCTACCCCGAGCTGCACGACTGGCTCCGCACGTCCGGGGTCCCGGTGCTCGCCATCTGGGGACGCAACGACGAGATCTTCGCGGCGGCCGGCGCCGAGGCCTTCCGCCGCGACGTACCGGGCGCGCGCGTCGAGCTCCTCGACGGGGGCCACTTCCTCCTCGAGACACACCTCGACGAGGTGGCCGCGTCGATCCGGGACTGGCGCAGCACCTTCTAGCGCCGGCAGAAGGCCGTCACCGCCCGCACGAACCGGCCGGGTCGCGATCGAGCCCGCCTCCCGCAGGCACCACAGCACCGCGGCCCCCGTGACCGAGCAGGTCACGGGGGCCGCAGCATCACGCGGGGATCAGAAGTCCCAGTCGTCGTCCTCGGTGTTGACGGCCTTGCCGATGACGTACGAGGAGCCCGACCCGGAGAAGAAGTCGTGGTTCTCGTCCGCGTTGGGGCTCAGCGCGGACAGGATCGCCGGGTTGACGTCCGTCTCGTCGCGCGGGAACAGCGCCTCGTAGCCGAGGTTCATCAGCGCCTTGTTGGCGTTGTAGCGCAGGAACTTCTTGACGTCCTCGGTCAGCCCGAGGTCGTCGTAGAGGTCCTGCGTGTACTCCACCTCGTTGTCGTACAGCTCGAAGAGCAGGTTGAACGTGTACTCCTTGAGCTCGGCGCGCTCGGCCGGGGACACCAGCTCCAGGCCCTTCTGGTACTTGTAGCCGATGTAGTACCCGTGCACGGCCTCGTCGCGGATGATCAGGCGGATCAGGTCGGCCGTGTTCGTCAGCTTGGCGCGCGACGCCCAGTACATGGGCGCGTAGAAGCCCGAGTAGAACAGGAACGACTCGAGCATCGTCGAGGCGACCTTGCGCTTGAGCGGGTCGTCGCCGCGGTAGTAGTCGAGGACGATCTCGGCCTTGCGCTGCAGGTTCGGGTTCTCCTCCGACCAGCGGAACGCCTCGTCGATCTCCTTGGTGGAGATCAGCGTGGAGAAGATCGAGGAGTACGACTTGGCGTGCACCGACTCCATGAACGCGATGTTCGTGTAGACGGCCTCCTCGTGCGGGGTCAGCGCGTCGGGGATGAGGCTGACCGCTCCGACCGTGCCCTGGATGGTGTCCAGCAGCGTCAGGCCCGTGAAGACGCGGGTCGTCATCGTCTTCTCGGCCTCGGTGAGGGTCGCCCAGGACTGGATGTCGTTGGAGACCGGCACCTTCTCCGGCAGCCAGAAGTTGCCGACGAGGCGGTCCCAGACCTCGGCGTCCTTCTCGTCCTGCAGCCGGTTCCAGTTGATCGCCGATACCCGGTCGACCAGCTTGATCTTGCCAGTGGGGCTCATCATGTCGTTCGTTCCTCAGTCTCGTCGAAGGCGTCGTGGCAGGTCAGGGCGTCACAGCATGCAGCTGACGCAGCCCTCCACCTCGGTGCCCTCGAGTGCCATCTGCCGCAGGCGGATGTAGTAGATGGTCTTGATGCCCTTCTTCCACGCGTAGATCTGCGCCTTGTTCAGGTCGCGCGTGGTGGCGGTGTCCTTGAAGAAGAGCGTGAGCGACAGGCCCTGGTCGACGTGCTGCGTCGCCTCGGCGTACGTGTCGATGACCTTCTCGAAGCCGATCTCGTACGCGTCCTGGTAGTACTCCAGGTTGTCGTTCGTCATGAAGGGCGCCGGGTAGTAGACGCGCCCGATCTTGCCCTCCTTGCGGATCTCGATCTTCGACGCGATCGGGTGGATCGAGCTCGTCGAGTGGTTGATGTAGGAGATCGAGCCCGTCGGCGGGACGGCCTGCAGGTTCTGGTTGTACAGGCCGTGCTCGGCGACCAGGGCCGCCAGCAGACGCCAGTCGTCCTGCGTGGGGATGCGCACGCCGGCCTCGTCGAACAGGGCCTGGACGCGCGCGGTGCGCGGCTTCCACTCCTTCTCGACGTACTTGGTGAAGTACTCGCCGGTCGCGTACGTCGACTTCTCGAACCCGTAGAACGCCGAGCCACGCTCCTGCGCGAGCAGGTTCGACGCACGGATCGCGTGGTACGCGACCGTGTAGAAGTACATGTTCGTGAAGTCCAGGCCCTCGTCGGACCCGTAGAAGATCCGCTCGCGCGCCAGGTACCCGTGCAGGTTCATCTGCCCCAGGCCGATGGCGTGCCCGCCGGCGTTGGCCTTCTTGATCGACGGCACCGACTCGATGCTCGTCTGGTCGGACACGGCCGTCAGTGCGCGGATCGCGGTCTCGACGGTCTTGCCCAGGTCCGGGGAGTCCATCGACAGGGCGATGTTCATCGAGCCCAGGTTGCAGGA
Source organism: Cellulomonas xiejunii (assembly GCF_024508315.1). Classification (NCBI taxonomy): domain Bacteria; kingdom Bacillati; phylum Actinomycetota; class Actinomycetes; order Micrococcales; family Cellulomonadaceae; genus Cellulomonas; species Cellulomonas xiejunii. The sequence continues at coordinate 498,828 of NZ_CP101987.1, read as the reverse complement.
GATGTCGCGGCCGACCTCGGCGTAGGACAGGTCCTCGTTGTACGTCGACGGCGTCGAGACCTGCAGGATCTCCGAGCACAGGTTCGAGTGCGTGATCTTGCCCTCGATGGGGTTGGCCCGGTTCACCGTGTCCTCGAACATGACGTACGGGTACCCGGACTCGAACTGGATCTCCGCGAGCGTCTGGAAGAACTCGCGCGCGTTGATCTTGGTCTTGCGGATGCGCCCGTCGTCGACCATCTCGTAGTACTTCTCCGAGACGTTCACGTCGGCGAACGGCACGCCGTAGACGCGCTCGACGTCGTACGGCGAGAAGAGGTACATCGGCTCGTTCTTCTTCGCCAGGTCGAACGTGATGTCCGGGATGACGACGCCCAGCGACAGCGTCTTGATGCGGATCTTCTCGTCCGCGTTCTCGCGCTTGGTGTCGAGGAAGCGGTAGATGTCCGGGTGGTGCGCGTGCAGGTACACCGCGCCGGCGCCCTGACGCGCACCGAGCTGGTTGGCGTAGCTGAACGAGTCCTCGAGCAGCTTCATCACGGGGATGACACCGGAGGACTGGTTCTCGATGTGCTTGATGGGCGCACCGTGCTCGCGGATGTTCGACAGCAGCAGCGCCACGCCGCCACCGCGCTTGGAGAGCTGCAGCGCGGAGTTGATGCCGCGCGCGATGGACTCCATGTTGTCCTCGATGCGCAGCAGGAAGCAGGAGACGGGCTCGCCGCGCTGCGCCTTGCCGAGGTTGAGGAACGTGGGCGTCGCGGGCTGGAAGCGGCCGGAGACGATCTCGTCGACGAGGCTGGTCGCGAAGGCCTCGTCGCCCTCGGCCAGGGACAGCGCCACCATGCACACGCGGTCCTCGAAGCGCTCCAGGTACCGCTTGCCGTCGAACGTCTTGAGCGTGTACGACGTGTAGTACTTGAACGCGCCGAGGAACGTCTGGAAGCGGAACTTCTTCGAGTACGCGTGCTGGAAGAGCGACTTGATGAACGCACGGTCGTACTGCGCGAGCACCGCGGGGTCGTAGTACCGGTTCTCGACGAGGTAGTCGAGCTTCTCGTCCAGGTCGTGGAAGAAGACCGTGTTCTGGTTGACGTGCTGCAGGAAGAACTCCCGCGCAGCCTGCCGGTCGGCGTCGAACTGGATCTTCCCGTCCGCGTCGTACAGGTTGAGCATCGCGTTGAGGGCGTGGTAGTCCAGCCCCGTCTGCTCTACGCGGGTATCTGTGACTGTCGCTGCCAAAATCTTCCCAATCCCTCGCGGACGCGGTTGACGTCCTCAGTTGTTCCCATGAGCTCGAAGGCGTACAGGTAGGGCACGTGGCACTTGCGGGCCACGATGTCGCCCGCGATGCAGTACGCCTCTCCGAAGTTCGTGTTGCCGGCCGCGATGACGCCGCGGATCAGCGCACGGTTGTCCTCGTCGTTGAGGAACTTGACGACCTGACGCGGTACGGCGCCCCCTTCGTTGCCCCCGCCGTACGTGGGGACGACGAGCACGTACGGCTCACTGACGCGCAGGAAGCCGTCCGCCGGTCGCAGCGGGATGCGCTGCGCCGACAGTCCGAGCTTCTCGACGAAGCGGTGCGTGTTGTCGGACGCGGAGGAGAAGTAGACGAGCTGTGCCACCGTCTGACTCCTTCCCCGCGAGCTGCGGTGATCGCCCGGACCTCGGACACGCCGAGACCTCGATCGCTACCGGGTGCAGGTCGACCGGCGCCGTTCGGCGCCGGCCGACCTGTTCTCGAATGCCCGCCGGGCCGACGCGGCGTGAGCCATGCGTCGGCCCGGGGCGTGCGGGGCGGCGGACCCGTGCGGCCCGCCGACGTCAGGCGACCTGCGTCGCCAGCTTCTCCGCGAGTGCCTTGATGCGGTCGGGGCGGTAGCCCGACCAGTTCTCCCCGCCGACGACGACGACCGGCGCCTGGAGGTGCCCGAGCGACATGACGTAGTCACGTGCGTCGGCGTCCTCCGAGATGTCGACGACCGTGTAGTCGTGGCCGAGCTTGTCGAGGGCGCGGTACGTCGCCGTGCACTGAACGCAGGCCGGCTTGCTGTACACCGTGATGGTCATGTCTGCTCCCCCGAGCTCGTGGTCTGTGTGTGATCGCCTCTGGCGGCCGCGTCACCCGGGGGCGGGTGCCCGCGTCGCCCTCGTCGGCCCGTCGCGAGGCCCCCGGGAGGTGCCGTCCGACCTGCTGACGAGGCTCGCGTGACATCCCTGTACTTCGGGGCGAGCCGTCTGTGTAGACACTACACCTGGGGTCTGACAGCGCAAGTCACTACTAAGTGTTGTGTTACACCCGTGTCGTTCTTCACCCTGTGGGCTTGGTCGCACACTACCTGTGGACACCGACAAGGCCGCCTGACGTGCGGGGACGCCGGGCCGCCACACGACACGCCGCGGCCGCCCACATCGGCATGCACAGGGCAGGGCGTGTCGTCCCCATGCCCGTCCACAGGCGATTCGGGCGTCCTGTCTGCTATGTCGCGACGAGCGCTCCGGCGCGTCGCGCGGCGACACCCCGAAGGAGTGCGCGGATCACACCGAGCGGAGGGGAAGGAGACGCGCTCGGCGGTCCCGACAGCCGGCGGCGGCCCGCCGGTCGGGTCCTTCCACGGGTGCACGCTCGGCCCACGGCGTGCGACCGGAGCCCTGCCGGGTGCGCGTCGTTGCGCGCCCGGCACGGCTCCCTGGGTTCAGAACGAGGTGAGCGCGCGGCCGAGGGCCGCGACGACGACCAGTCCGCCGACCGTCCAGGCGAGCATCGAGCCCAGGACGTAGCCGACGTAACGCAGACGCTGGCGGGCGGTGCCCTCGAAGTACGGGGCGGGGGCCCAGCGGATGGTCTCGTTGAGGTGGCGCAGACGGGTGCGCAGGGGCAGGGCAACGGTCGTCGGACGACGATGCCAGGTGACGGCGGACACGGCGGTAACGCTCCTTGTGAGTGCGATGAGTACGGAGTGCCGGGGTCACCGGCACTCCGTATCGTCTCACGATCTGGACCCAGTCCTAGGACCTAGTCCCCCTTGCGGACCACGCCGTACGCCCTGACGGGCGACCGCTGGTCAGGCGATTCGCAGGTGCTCACCCGGCGACGCCGGCCGGACCCCGTCGGGCCGCGCGGTGACCGCCTTCTCGAGCACCCCCGTGATCTCCTCGCCCACCAGCTCGTGCCGCTCCAGGAGCGCGTCCCGCAGGGCCTCGACGAGGTCCCGGTTGCTCGCGAGCAACCGCCGCACGGTGGCCCGCGCGCTGTCCAGGACCTCCTCCAGCTGCGCCCTCGCCGCGTGGTCCCCGATGACCGCCGAGACCAGGTCGCGGTCGGTCGCCGCGAACGACACCAGCGACCCCGTCATACCCGCCGCACCGACCATCTGCGCCGCCGTGCGGGTGGCCGCCGCGAGGTCGGAGGCCGGCCCGGTGGTGGTCTGACCGAAGAACAGCTCCTCCGCGACCCACCCGCCCATCGCGATCTGCACGAGCGCCCGCAGGTCGTACTGCGTGTGGGTGTAGACCTCCTCGCAGTCACCGTGCGCGAGCAGGCCCAGCGCCGAGCCGCGCTTGACGATCGTCAGGACCTCGAGGTTCCGGTTGGGCGCCACGAGCCACGCGGTGACGGCGTGCCCGGCCTCGTGCGTGGCGATGAGATCGCGCTCGCCCTTCGTGTACGTCACGGGGTGGCCCAGGCCGACGAGCTCGGTGATGCGCGCCTGCTCCACGTCGACGAACGACATCGCGTCGTCGCCGCGGCGCAGCGCGTTGACCAGCGCCTCGTCCAGCAGGTGCTCGACCATCACGGGCGTCCAGCCGCTGGTGGCGGCTGCGACCCGGTCGCGCACGACGGGCTCGTCGAGCTCGGGGTGGTGTGAGCGCCGGGCGAGGAAGTGGTCGACGAGCGCCCGCCGCCCGTGCGCGTCCGGCGGGTTGAACGTGAGCCGCCGGTCGAAGCGGCCCGGGCGCAGGAGCGCCGGGTCGAGGTGGTCGGCGCGGTTGGTCGCGGCGATGAGCAGGATCGGGGCGCGCGTGGGGCGGCGCTGCATGATCTGGCGGTGCGGCGGCAGCAGCAGGTTCACGGCCGCGACGAGGCGGTTGTAGAGCTTGTCGGCGCCCACGGGCTCGTCGAACGACTGCATCTGCACCAGCAGCTCGTTGACCACGCCACCCGTGCCCTCGGAGATCATCGCGTTGCGCACGACCCCGGTGCCCTGGCCCGTCAGCATCGCCGCCGGCGACGGCAGCGCCACGAACGCGGCGGTCGGGTCCGAGCCCAGCAGTCCGCCGCGACGCAGCGCGATCGCGTCGATCTCCTCGATGAACCCGATCGCGCCGCCCTCCTTGCGGGCCGCGGTGCGCAGCGCCTTGAAGTAGGTGCGGATCTTGCGGGCCGTCGCGCCGTAGTACATCGACTGGAAGCTCGTCGCGGAGACGAACAGGAACGGCACGCCGGCCTCGGCGGCCATCGCCTTGGCCGTCAGCGTCTTGCCGGTCCCCGGGGGGCCCTCGAAGAGGATTCCGCGCCGCGGAGTGCCGCCCATCTGGTCGGCGAACCGGCGGTGCGTCTGGAAGAGGTCGATGGAGCGCCGCACGTCGTCGACGATCGGGTCGATGCCGACCACGTCGTCCAGCGTGACGTCGACCTGCTCCGGCCGGTACGTGACGTGCGGCGAGCGCCCGGCACCCACCTGGGTCCCCACGAGCAGCGCGATCAGCGCGACGAAGAACAGGACGGGCGCGAGGATCATCGGGTCGACGTCCGGCAGCACGACCAGCGGGCGCCCGGTCAGCGCCGACCACACCACGTACGCCTCAAGGGCGAGCACGACGAGGCACAGCCGGATCACGCGCCGACGGCGCACCCGCTCACGGTCGACGGCGATGTCGTGCGCGCCGAGCTGGGGGCGTGCGGGGGCGTCGGTCACGGGCAGACCCCTTCGTCAGGCGACGACCGCGCGGGGGCCCGGCCGCCGCATCCGCGGTGGTTCGGCCATCGTGGTCCGGATTGTCCGAATCGGACAACAGCACGGGCCGACTGTCACCCGTCCGGCCCATGACCCGGCGCCGAGCCGGTAGGTTGCGCGCGACGTGACGAGCGGAGGGTGCGTGGACGTGGAGACAGAGGTGACCGGAGTGGTCGACGCGCCGGCCGGGACCGCCGAGATCGAGGTGCGGCTGCTGCCCTGGCGTCCTCGCCGACGCGTCGTGGACCACGGCATCGACCTGGCCTCGCTCAGCAGCGCGGCCGACGACCTGATCGGCGGCGTCGTCGCCCTGGTCGTCGCGGTCCTCGCGGCACTGCTCGCGCTCGTGGTGGTCGCCGGGGTCGTCGTCGTGCTGCTCGAGCTGTGGATCGTCGGTGCGATCGCGCTGCTCCTGCTCGTCGCACGCTTCGCCGGGCTCCTGCCCTGGGCCGTGCACACCGGCCGCGGGACGTACGAGCGCTACCGCTGGCTGCCGAACGCGGCCGCGCGCGTGCGCGAGCTCAACGGCACACGCCACGCCCGGTTCCGCTGGTACTGGGCCTGACCATCCCGACCACCCCGAGCGGGCGGCGGCTCAGCTGCGGCGGGTCGGGCCGGACGTGAGCTCACGCGGCACCCAGCGGGGTCGACGCGGCGGGTCGGCCTCCGCCAGCGGGTGCAGCCGGTCCGCGACGACGTTGCCCGTCGGGTCGGCGCGGAACACCCGGCGACGCGGGTCGACGAGCGTGCGCAGGAACTCGACCTGCCGGCGCATCACCCGGACCTCCTCCTCCAGCTCGAGGACCCGCTTGATGCCGGCCAGGTTCACGCCCTCCTCGTGGGAGAGGCGCTGCACCTCGCGCAGCAGCTGGATGTCGTGCATGGAGTACCGGCGGCCACGCCCGCGCGTGCGGGCGGGGCGGACCAGACCGAGGCGGTCGTACTGGCGGAGCGTCTGCGGGTGCATGCCCGCGAGCTCCGCGGCGTCCGAGATCGCGTAGACCTTCGCGTCCTCGTCCATCACACCTCCCGCCCTTCTCGCTCCTGCGGTCCGGTCACGGCGTCAGCGCCGCGCCTGCGCCATGAGGTCGGCGCGCACGTCCTGGCCGGACGTCGCGATGCCGAACGCCTGCACGGCCTCCTTGGCTGCCGCCGACAGCTTCTGCGGGACGACCACCTGCACGTTGACGAGCAGGTCACCCGTGCCCTTCGACGTCACGACACCCTTGCCCTTGACGCGCAGCGTCCGGCCGGACGGCGTGCCCGCGGGCACCTTGACCCGCACCGTCGAGCCGTCGAGCGCCGGCACCTCGATCGTCGCGCCGAGGGCAGCCTCGTCGAACGCGATCGGGACCGTCAGGCGCAGGTTGATGCCGTCGAGCGTGAACACGGGGTGCGGCTCGACGTGCACGGTGATGACGAGGTCGCCGGCAGGCGCACCGGGGTCGCCGGGGCGGCCCTTGCCGCGCAGCCGGATCTTCTGCCCGTCGCGCACGCCCGCGGGGATGCGGGCGTTGACGGTGCGGCCCTCGACGGACAGCGAGATCGTCGAGCCCTCGACAGCCGTACGGAACGGCAGGGTCGTCGACGCCGTGAGGTCCGCGCCCGGCTGCGGGCCGCGCGCGGCACCGAACCCGGGACCGCCGCCGCCGAAGAGCCCGCCGAGGATGTCCTCGAAGCCGGCACCGCCGGCGCCACCCGTCGAGTAGCGCACGCGCCCGCCGGGCCCGTTGGCGCCGCCGCCGAACATGCCGCCGAAGACGTCCTCGAAGCCGGCCGTGCCGCCGCCCCGGCCACCCGCGGTGAAGCGGGCACCACCGGTCATGGCGCGCAGCTGGTCGTACTGCTGGCGCTGCTCGGGGTCCGACAGGACCGCGTACGCCTCGCCGATGTCCTTGAACCGCGCCTCGGCAGCCGCGTCACCCGGGTTCTGGTCGGGGTGCAGCTGGCGAGCGAGCTTGCGGTACGCCTTCTTGATCGCCGTCGCGTCGGCGTCCTTGGTGACGCCGAGCACGGCGTAGAAGTCCTTCTCGATCCAGTCCTGTCCGGTCACGGCGCCTCCCTCCGGTTCGTCGTGCTGTGCGTGTCCGTGGTCGTGCTCCCAACGATCCAGGTGCCGCAGGGGCGGCGGCCGGTGCTCGGCCGCCGCCCGTCTGCGTGCGTGGTGCTGATGATGCTGGTAATCAGGCCTCCGGGTCCACGACCGCGACGCGCGCGGCCCGCAGGATCCGGCCCGGCGTGCGGTAGCCGGGCTGCAGCACCTGCTGCACCGTGGGCTCGGTGACGTCCGCCGAGTGCCCGTGCATGAGCGCCTCGTGGACGGCCGGGTCGAACGCCTCACCGACCTCGCCGTACCGCTCGATCCCGAGGCGCTGGAGCGTGGACTCCAGCTTCTCGGCGATCGACGCGAACGGTCCGGTGAGGTCGCCGTGCTGCCGGCTCAGCTCGATGTCGTCGAGCACCGGGATCAGCGCCTCGCCGACCGTGGCGACCCCGCGGTCGTGGGCGGCCAGGGCCTCGGCCTTGGACCGCTTCACGTACGCGTTGTACTGCTGCTCGAGGTTGTAGTGCGCCGCCTGGGCGCGCTGCAGGTCCTCGAGCCGCTCGGCCGCGAGCTTCTCCGCCGCGACGAGGCCCTCCAGGACGACCGACTCCTCGGCCTCGGAGGTGACCTGCTCGGCCTCGGCCAGCACGGCCTCCTCGGGCGTCGGTTCGCGCAGCTCACCCGTCTCCGGGTCGACGCGACGCTTGTCGGTCACGCGGGGGTTCTCCTCGGGTTCGGGTGTCCCTGCCTGGGGTCGATCCTCGGTCACTTCTTGTCGTCCTCGTCGTCCACGATCTCGGCGTCGACGACGTCCTCGTCGGAGGTCGTCGAGCCCGCGTCGGCCGCGGGGGCGCCGTCACCGGCCGGGTTGGCGGCCTGGTTGGCGTACAGCGCCTCGCCGATCTTCTGGCTCGCCGTGAGCAGGGCCGCGTGCTTGGCCTTGATGGCCTCGACGTCCGTGCCCTCGAGCGCGGCCTTCAGCTCCGTGACGGCGCCGCCGACCTCGCCCTTCACGTCGTCCGTGAGCTTGTCGCCGTTGTCGGCCAGCAGCTTCTCCGTCTGGTAGACGAGCTGCTCCGCGGTGTTGCGGGTCTCGGCCTCCTCGCGGCGCTTCTTGTCCTCGGCGGCGTGCTCCTCGGCGTCCTTGACCATGCGGTCGATGTCCTCCTTGGGGAGGGCAGACCCGCCGGTGATCGTCATCGACTGCTCCTTGCCCGTGCCGCGGTCCTTGGCGGACACGTGCACGATGCCGTTCGCGTCGATGTCGAACGTGACCTCGATCTGCGGCATGCCGCGCGGCGCCGGCGCGATGCCGGTCAGCTCGAACGTGCCGAGCGGCTTGTTGTCGCGGGCGAACTCGCGCTCACCCTGGAACACCTGGATGAGGACGGACGGCTGGTTGTCCTCGGCCGTGGAGAAGATCTCCGAGCGCTTGGTCGGGATGGCCGTGTTGCGCTCGATGAGCTTGGTCATCACCCCGCCCTTGGTCTCGATGCCCAGGGACAGCGGGGTCACGTCGATGAGCAGGACGTCCTTGCGGTCGCCCTTCATGACGCCGGCCTGCAGCGCGGCACCGACGGCCACGACCTCGTCCGGGTTGACGCCCTTGTTGGGCTCCTTGCCGCCCGTGAGCTGCGTGACGACCTCGGAGACGGCCGGCATACGGGTCGAGCCGCCGACGAGGACGACGTGGTCGATGTCGTTCACGGAGATGCCCGCGTCGCGGATGACCTGCTGGAACGGCGCCTTCACGCGGTCGAGCAGCGACTGCGTCATCTGCTGGAACTGCGCGCGCGTCAGCTTGGTGTCCAGGTGGATGGGGCCGTTCTCGCTCATCGAGAGGTACTGCAGCGAGATGTTGGTGCTCGTCGCGGACGACAGCTCCTTCTTGGCCTGCTCCGCCGCCTCACGCAGACGCTGCAGGGCGATCTTGTCCTTCGACAGGTCGACGCCCGTGGTGTTCTTCACCTCGGTGACCAGGTGCGCCACGATCGCGGCGTCCCAGTCGTCCCCGCCGAGGCGGTTGTCACCGGCGGTCGCGCGGACCTCGATCGTCGAGAAGCCGTCGTCGTCCTTGCCGACCTCCAGCAGGGACACGTCGAACGTGCCACCACCCAGGTCGAAGACGAGGATGTTCTCGTCCTCCTTGCCGCGCTCGAGCCCGTAGGCGAGCGCCGCGGCGGTCGGCTCGTTGATGATGCGCAGGACGTTGAGGCCCGCGATGGTGCCCGCGTCCTTCGTCGCCTGACGCTCGGCGTCGTTGAAGTACGCCGGGACCGTGATGACGGCGTCCGTGACGGGCTCGCCCAGGTACGCCTCGGCGTCACGCTTGAGCTTGCCGAGGATGCGGGCGCTGATCTCCTGCGCCGTGTACTTCTTGTCGTCGATGGTGACCGACCAGTCCGTGCCCATGTGGCGCTTGACGGACGAGATGGTGCGGTCGACGTTGGTGACCGCCTGACGCTTGGCGACCTCACCGACGAGCACCTCGCCGGTCTTGGAGAACGCGACCACGGACGGAGTCGTGCGCGACCCCTCCGCGTTCGCGATGACCGTGGGCTCGCCGCCCTCGAGGGTGGCGACCACGGAGTTGGTGGTGCCGAGGTCGATGCCGACTGCTCGTGCCATGGGTGTGCCTTCTTCCTGGAGCCGGGTGGGGCTCCGACGTGCTGTGGTCTGAGAGACGTCTTGAGTCCGCCAGACTCAAGTCTGCGATGCGCCGGGGGCGCGGGGCAACTGGAGGCGGCGGAAGTTGAGTCTGATGGGCTCAACTCTGGAAGGGTGGAGTTTGTTCCCGGGTGCGTCTCGCTCCGCGTCTCACTGCCGAGAGTGGAGCCAGCCTTGCTCTTGGCCGCCTTGCTCGTCGTGTCGGACGCGAGAGTGCTGCCCGCCTTCGACAGTGCTGCCTTCGAGGGCTTGCCCATGGTGATCACCTCCTGCCGTGGGCGTCGCTCACAGAGTGACACCCGGGTCCGACAGACACACCCACCAAGGGCAACCCGCCGTGCAACAGACCCAGCACCGACGCCGCGAGTCGTTCGCTCAGGCGTGGTCGTAGTCGCGTGCCACCGCCACCGCTGCCGCTAGGTTCGACACATGGCTCCTCGGCCGCGGTGGTGGCACATCCTCCAGACCTCGAAGAATGAGGTCCGGCTGGCTGTTGACATCTACAACCGCTCGGGCAACGAGCGACAGCTCGAAGCGTTCATCGTGCACATGACACTCGGCTGGCTAAAGCTGCTCCAGGCCCGCGTAGACGAGCAGGGCGGCGACCTCATCCAGCGCGACGCCCGGAACTGGCGGCGGAAGCATCCCGAGGGCGGCTGGCTCTACAAGCCGCTGCGTACCCTGCTGCGCGACGTGCTGGACGAGACCGATCCCCGAGTCGCCAACATCAACTTCTTCGTCGGCCTGAGGAACCAGATCGAGCACCGGCACGAGGCGAAGATCGCGTCAGTCGTCGCCGGCCGGACACAGGCGCTCCTTCTGAACTACGAGACGACGCTCGTCGAGTTCTTCGGCACTGACGAGGCTCTAGGCACCGAACTGCGCTTCCCGCTGTTCGTCTCCTCGATCACGCAGGATGCGACAGCGGCACTTAGGACCCTGCGAGCTCAGGTCCCCCGCGGGGTGCTGGACTGGATCCAGGACTTCGACGCCGCTCTTGAGCCCGGGATCACGGCGGAGCAGAAGTTCGACTTCCGGATCTATCTCATCCCCCACACTGGGCCCAAGACCGACGCAGACGCGGCGATGACATTCGTTCACGCCGACCAGCTGACCCCCGAGCAGAACGCAGTCGTTGAGCAAGTGCAGACGATCATCCGTGAGAAGAAGGTGCCGGTAGAGGACCTCAACGGCCTCCTGCCGAAGGCGGTCGTGGATGCGGTCGACACCGCGATCGAACGCCCTTTCACTCTCCACATGCACACGCAGGCATGGCGGTACTTCCAGGTGCGTCCGGCGGCGGACGCGCCCAATGCGGCCGCGACAAAATCCGACTTCTGCCGGTACAATCCGGCCTTCAGGCAGTACGTATACACACCGCAGTGGGTCACCTACCTGATCCGACACTTGTCCGATCCCACCACTTACGACGCGATCATGGCCCATCAGGTCGTCGGCATGCGCGAAGGTCGAGACGACCCGGATCTGTCGATCCGTTAGCCACGTCAGGTCAGAGGGCACTACGCGACCGTGACTGCGGCTCCGGCCGAAGGTCTCCGCGGTGCCGCCCGGCGAGGCGAGGATTCGGACAAATTGGTGAGACGGCGAGCGTCTCACTAATTCGTCCCGCTTCAGGTCAGGGCGTCGGGCGCCGGACAACTTCGATGAGCTCCTACACCTCTTCGCATTCTTGACCTCGCCCCGACCAGGAGCGGGGGCGTAGACGGACATCGCCCGACGCGGCTCTGTGCTTCTAGCCTTCCCTCATCCAGTTCAGCCAGTCGTCGGTGGAACACGTACGGCGCAAGGAGGCGACCATCACGCGAAGAACGGCCGGCGAGCATGACGGCCGCTCGCGCACGAGCGCGGCGAGGCTGATCTGGACGGCCTGTCGTGATTCAGGTGTGTCGACGACGCCGATGAGCGCGTCGGCAAGGGCTTCCGCTTCCCGTGGGTTGCTCGTGTTGCGCAGCTCCCGGACGAGAGCTGCGGTCGCCACCGTGAGAGCTGCCGCCGAAGCGTCGAGCCGCACCAGGGTTGTCGCGACCTGGGCAGCATCACGAGGGTCGCACTCGTCCAAGGCGTCGCTCAAGGTGGCCGAGGCAAGCATGGACGACGCGGGCGATTCGTCCAACTCTGTCAGGAGGCTCGCCAGGCCCGGGAGGGATGAGATCTCGAGCCGGTAAGACGGGTCCATCGCAGAGCTGACTCCCGCCCGAGCGACGCTGCGCGCTTCTGCTGATGCGTCGATCTCCACCAGGGTCCGCGCCCACCTGATGACGAGCGACCGCTGCCGGGGGCGTGCACGGCGAAGAGCCGTGACTGCGAGGGACCTGCCCTCCGGCGTGGGGTCGAGTGCAACCAACGCCTCGGCCAGGGGCACTGTCAGATCGGCGTCGTGAGGATCGTCCAATGCCTGTGCGATCGTCTCGCAGACATGCATCCGCGCCTCAGGTGTCGACGCGAGCTCCAGGAGAGCGCGGACGATCTCGCTCGTCACTCGTGGGTAGGCCGTTCTGGCGAGAAGGCCTATCGCGGCCACCGCTGCGCGCCGTGTCTCCGGCGATGTAGCGACCTCGATGAGAACAGCTCGTCGTTCACGGTCGAGGCCAGAGTCCTGGACAGCGCGGAGCACTGCCGCGACCGCTCTGCTGCGGGCGGTCGCCGAATCGTCCAGGCGCACCAGCGTCCTGGCGAGACGGCCGACCTCGAACGGTGCGGCCGTGTCCATGGCCTTCATCACGGAGGCCGCCGCCAACGCACGTGCAGAGGGTGCTCCGTCGAGCATGACGAGAGCTCTCGCAAGTTCACTGACACACCGCGGGTCGTGCGCATGCACCGCCTGCACGATGGCCGCTCGTGCTGCGCCACGAGATTCCGGGGTGGACGCCAGTGCCAGCAACGCCTCGGTCAGGGGGACGACATCGACGGGGTCGGCCGTGCCGAGTACGCGCATGATGGACGTCGCCGCCGCCTCTCGTGAGCCGGAGGTCGTCGCCAGCTCGACTAGAACACGAGGCTGTCGCTGCATCGCCCACGGGTGTGGTCGACAGATCGCCGTCGTCAAGGCAGCTGTGGCGGCGAGCCGGGTCGACGGTGTGTCCTCCAGCTCCACCAGCAGCAGGGCGAGGTCATCGACGATCTCTGGGTGGGCCACCATCCCCTGCAGCAGCGCTGATCGGGTGGCGGCGCGCGACTCCGGCGTCGTGGCCAGCTGCACGAGCGTCCACTCCATACCCAGGGTGCTCACCCCTCCGATGTCCCAGGCGTCGAGGAGCGCGGTCGTCGCACGGTTGCGAGCCTCTGGCGTCGTGGCCGTCGCTATCAGCGCTCGGGCCAGCTCGATCAAGGCTTGCCGGTCCTGCTTCAACGTGGCGAGAGCCGCGACGATCCGGACACAGACCTCGTCGTTGGATCCAGTCCAATGACGCGTCCGCGCCATCGCGCGAGGGGCCACGACGGCGTGTCTAATCCGACAGTCGTTCAGCAGCGCTTGGTGCTCCGGCACCCAGTCGCCTGGGTCGGACTCGGCGGCAATGGCGAGCAGCTGATGCTCGAACACGTCGTAGGCGGCCCGGTGCGCAGGCGTGCTCCGTGGCGGACCGACGCGGTCGAGGATGCGATCGAGCAGCTCGCCGCGCGACCTTGCGTTGTGAGCGGCGACAGCGGCTGGCAAGGACACGGACCACTCAGGGTCGAACCAGAGGTGGGGGACGAGATTCTGGGCCGCTTCTGCACCGGGGAGCGAGGCGATGTGCTCCGCGACGAAGTGCTCGAGAAGCGTTCGGTGGCGAAACTGTCGGGTGACCCTGCCCTCGCGGTCGTCGCTTTGTCGCGGCGTGACGTTGTCCATGGCGCGTGCAAGCTGTGGAGGTGGCCGGAAGGGCTCCACGAAGGCGTCCTTCCACGTGCCCAGACCGCTGGGCATGCCGGCGACGGCGGTCCCCGCCCAGGTCGCGAGCAGCTGAACGCAGGCGTGCACGTCAGACTCCGTCTGCCCCGACCAGTCCCCCCGGAGGAGGCGTCGCGCCACTCGGTCATACAGCGCCCTACGCCGCTCCGGCAGCTCGCCGGCTTCACTCTCGGCGATGAGGCAATAGAAGGTCGTGACGAGCGGGACGACCGATGCTCTCTGGAGCTCTGGGCTGGCGCGAATCCCTCGGACGAGTCCCTCAGCACGCTGACGGTCGCTGCTGAACCACGCCTCGATGAAGGGTTCGACGTCATCGGGGTACCTGATGTCCCGGAGTTCGACGACGCGAGGCCGGACGAGACCGGGCGAGGTTCCCCGGAACGTGGCGTCCCACGCACCGTGCCTGCTGGTGACCACTGCTCGCCACGACCGGAGGCCGAGGAGGCCGTCCAGGCGCGCCCGCTGCCCTGCTACGTGCGGCGCCTCGTCCAGCGAGTCGACGATGACAAGGACGCGCTGAGCACGTGCGTAGGTTCGTTCCATACGGGCAACCGACCCGTCGCCCCCGAACGACCTATAGCCATGGGACGCGGAGAACGCGGCCGAGATGAGTGACGAGGCGGGGTCCCCCTCGGCTTCCTGCCACACGGCCCACGAGGTGACGAGAGGCAGTTCGATCTCGGCGAGCGACTTGCCGGCGCGGATTCCGTCCAGCGCTCGGGTCGCGGCTTGGCGTGCGTAGCGATGCGCTAGCCACGTCTTTCCCGAGCCGGGGCCTCCGAGGACGACGACCGTCTGATGGCCGTCCAGAGCGTCCGCGTCGCTCATCACGACGTCACCCCCTTGCTCGACTCCGCGAAGCGACTGCTCGAGGCGGGACGGGGGGAGACCGTCCGCACGCCATGTCGAGCGATCCCAGTCCGCTCTGCGCGACTCGAGGTAGTCGATCACCTCGTCGACCGGCGCCACGTCGTCGAGCCGCTCCACGGCGCTTCGGAGCACCCCGAGCTCCGCGTGAGCCTGCCTGGAGCGCTCCTCGATCTCGACGATGACCTGTGTTCGCCGCAGCAGCTCGATCATGGCTGCCCGAGAGAATCCCGGCAGTCTCGGAGCCGCGCTCGTCAGGTAGGCGCACGCCGCTCCGATGCACGCATCGACGAGCGGCCGCGCCGCCATCGACGAGTAGAACCGGACCTGACCTCCGCCCCGCCTGTCGACGAATCGCTCGAACTCGCCCGGCGCACCCAGGGTCACGGCAGCGACGAGTGCGGCGTCGTCGTCTGCCAACGTGACGAAGAGTGCGCCGACGTCGCGGGCAGCACTTTCGAGGTCCGCTCGTCGGGTGACGTCCGCGACCCCCGCAAGGCGCCGGTCAAGCTCTGTCGCGATCCGCGTCGCCACGGGATCCGGTGCTGAACCCCGAGGGCGCTGTCCCACGAGACCGGTTGCATCACCCACGGCGTCGGCGCCGCTGCTGAGGACGTCGGTGGCTCCCGAGAGTGGGTCGACCGCAGCTCGAGCTATCGCAGCCACGCGGATGCCGAACTTCGCCACCCCAGCGGCGAGGAGCAGCACAGTCGGATCCACGGCTCGAACCTAGCCGAGAGGAACTGGCGCTGGACATCCGTTACCCGCAGCCCAGTCTCTGGCGCGACGGCACCGATCTCCTCGCCCCGCTAGCCTCCTGGCTGTGGCAGTCACTCCGGAAATCCAGGTCGCACTCGTCGGTCTCGGTGGCGCGGCTGTCGGTGGTCTACTGACCGTGTCGTGGCAGGCGATCTCGACGTCTATGGCGAATCGCAAGGAGGCGAAGGCTGCCCGCCGTGCCGAGCGCAAGGACCTTTACGTCGAAGCGCTCTGGGGGCTGCGTGCGATCCGACGCGAGATGCGCGAGACGTACCTCGCCGAGCGGGCCGCGAACGAGCGAGGCGAGGCGTTCACGCCGGGGGACCCTGTCGAGTGGTGGAAGCTCGAACGACTCGTATTCGAGGTCGGGGTTCTCGGCAACAAAGAGGTGTTTGACGCGCTGACCGCCGCCGCTGAGACCTACCGGGAGTGGGTCATGAGCCTGGACGCCGAGAGCGGCCTGATCACCTTCTCCGTGATCGAGCCGAAGATGGCTGCGCTGGAGCCCTCGCTGCGTGCCGCGATCCGCAGGGACCTCGACGTCGGCTGAGCAGCCCGGGCCCAGCCCGGTGCAGTCGCCGTCTGGCAGGCCCCCGCCGGTCTGCTACTCCCCCGGCAACCCGGAGCTCCGCAACGACCCCCGGCTGAGGAACAGGCCCAGGTGAGACGGGTCATCTCACCCACTCGTCCGGAGGTTGGCCACGGACCCAGGCAGCGGACGGGCTCGGTGGGTCCCTACACGCTCCCCTGCGGAGCGGCGACCAGGCAGCGGCCAGAGAGCAGTCGGCGCCCGCCCCGGACCCAGCGGCACTGAGTATTCGGACAACTAGGTGAGACGCGCGCCCTCTGACCCAGTTGTCCCACCGCAGGTCAGGGCGTCGGGCTCGGGACAACTTCGATGAGTTCCTACAATCGCTCAGGCGCCCGTGCTGCTCGAAGCGGCTACCGGGCGTGACAGCGTCCGCACGAAGTCGTCGCGAGAAGGCGTTCGATGCTCAGCGCTCGGTCGATAGGCAAGAGCTGACTCTGGAGCGTCGGGCAGACGGTCCAGCTCGGTGGCGAGCACTCGTGCGTACCGGGCTCGCTCGTCGGTGGCGACCCATCTGGCCTCGCGGTCGCGCTCATACAGACGGTCGCCGTCGTGTCGAGGGAAGGTCGTAGAGGTTCTCGCGATGCTCCCGAGGAGCCACCAGCGCTGCCCCAGGGTTGGCGGGCCACCACTTGGGAGAGATGAGGGCGAGTGCGAGGTCGGTCGTCGCGACGACGTCGCTCTGGCAGTTGTGCTCGCTGACGACGCCACGCTGGAACAGGCAGAAGGGACAGCCGTAGTCGACCGGTTCGTGGCTCGGCATGGTCACGGTGTCCAGCCGTCCCACGCACTCCACCAGTGGTTGTTCGAGTCGAGTTGGGCTACGACATCGGCTGCGGCCGCCAGCACGAGGCCGACGGTGCCCTCATCGATGCGTCCGGTGACTCGCTGCCAGTGCAGGTCGGCCACGTCTTTCCACTCGCGTCGGCCGTCCGGGAAGACGATCAGGTCCAGGCCGTGATCGTCGGTCTCGAACCCGTTCCGTCGGCGCACGATGGGCGCTTCGAAGTTGATGTACCAGTTCTGGAAGGCCCCCGCGGCATCGAAGAACTTCCAGACCCCGTAGTGATCGCCGCTCCGGTGGAGCTGGAGCACCACGGTGGACGCCCAGGCCGAGTGCGAGCTCCATGGGTGGGGACCGAACGGATGCGGAGGAAAGTTGAAGCGTGAACCGGGATCCAGACGGACGGCCAAGGTCGCACCGTCGTCGGACACGACCGTCACCGGATGCTGCATCCACACGCGGTCGTGCAGGACCTCGAACCGCTGGATCGAAGTGCCTGGCTCATAGATCGACACGATCGATGACCCTATCGGCGGGTCCGGCTACGGTCCGGTATGGACTTCCTCGTGCTCTCCGCCCGCGCGGCGCAGATCCGCCTTCGGTACGCGCGGTGGGAGCAGGAGCGTTACGGACGCAGCTGGACAGAGGAAGAGATCGCCCTCGGTCTCGTTGGGGACGTGGGCGACCTGATGAAGCTGGTTCAGGGCAAGGCCGGCGTCCGGCCACACCCCGACCTGGACGAGGCCCTCGCGCACGAGCTGGCCGACTGCCTGTGGGCGGTGATGACCCTGGCGAGCACCTACGAGGTCGACCTCGAGGCAGCCTTCCTCCGCACGATGGATCAGCTTGAACAGTCAATCGCGGACCCGACGGACACGGTTGCGGCTGAGGAATCACAGTGAGCGTCGGTCCGCTCAGCTGAGGATTCGGACAGCTTGGTGAGACGCCCGGGTTCTCGCGTAGTTGTCCAGGCGCAGTTCACAGGCTCGCGTGTCGGACAGGTCCGATGAGTTCCTACATCGCTGTGGGATCTCATCTGAGTTGTCCCCATCTCATGAAGCTGCCCACGGCCTGACCCAATCTCACCTAGTCGTCCCAGCCCGAGGGCCAACGGTGGGGAGATGGGCATGGCTCGGGACGGGGTCCGTGACCGCCTCTAGGCTCGTGCGCGTGCCGACCCTCGACGCCGAGTCAGCGATCGCCGAACAGTTCATCGCCAGCCTGTTTCCCGCGGCCTGCGGTGCTGTGCTCGCCGGAAGCAGCGCGAGTGGCACCAGCACGCCGACCAGCGATCTCGACCTCGTCCTGATCTGCCCGACGGGCGCCCTGGACGGCGGGCGGTCGAGTCTGGCAGCGACATATGAGCACAGCGGGCGCGTCGTAGAGGTGTTCGCGTACTCGCCCGAGGCGTACCGCACCTGGGCCGGCCGCGAGGTCGACGCACACCGCCCGGTCATCCTCACGATGCTCAGCGAGGGCGTAGTCCTGCGCTCCGGGCCTGCACTCCACGATCTGCAGACGTGGGCACGAGACGTGCTGTCGGCTGGCCCGCGGATCGAGCAGCACGCACTCGACGTTCGCCGTTACGCCGTCAGCGCTCTGCTCGACGATCTGGCGGACGCCGACGACCCCGGCGAGCGTGCACTGCTCTTGGCCGATGCCTTCACCGCGCTGTCCGAGCTGCTTCTCCTGACGCAGCGGCAGTGGCTCGGGTCAGGGAAGTGGCTCTTGCGCAGGCTCCGCACCGGGGCCCCCGCCGTTGCCGACCGGTTGATCGGTGCGTTCGCATCAGGCGAGCGCTCCCTCTTCCTCCAGGTGGCCGACGATCTGCTCGCACCGCTTGGCGGTCGACTCCAGGCCGGCATCGTCCGCTGACCAGACGCGCACCTCCCGGTCGTTGAGGATGTGGACAAGTGCGTGAGATGGCAGGTGTCTCAACTACTTGTCCCACCGCAGGTCAGAGCCTCGGGCCGGACAAGTTCGATGAGTTCCTACACCGGGTTCGCATCTTGTCCGCTTCGCGTCAGCGCGTCCGGCGCGCGACCGTGCGCTGCTGATGGCCGCGCGACACCCTCGCGAACCGCTTACTTCGGGTCGGCCGCTGCGGCCTGCTCGCGGATCCAGACCTCGTCGCGCCGTGCCCCCTCGCGATCACTCGGCAGCCAGTTCGCGGTGGCGAAGTCAAGGAGCTCATCCAGGGCCACGCTGGGGCCCTGGTCCATCATCATGATGGCTTCGGCTCGTGCGAGAAGCGCTGAGAAGCTCGATCGCCGCATAGCCTGAGCCACGGCTCGGGTGCGACGGCGATGTTGATGATGCACCGCACTCGATCAGCCGTGTTCCACGGCGACGACTGGACGGTCACCACCGCCCAGTCCCCAGGGCAGACCCGGCCGTCCCATGAAGATGTCAGTACCCAGGTCAGAGCGCTGGGCACCGGACAAGTCGCGCGAGTTCCTGCACCTCCCCCCTCCCGCTGCTCAAGCAGCTGGAAACACGCGGTGGATCTTCGGTGCATGGGTGCCGGCCCGCTCCCCTCGCCTACCGCTCAGCGGCCTCAGGGTCGCTCGGCACGCACCAGCAGCAGAGCAGGCCGGTCGCGGTGTACCTGCAGATCAACACGCTCCTTTACCGCCGCCGGAGTTGGCGCCGGCTCATCGAGGGCAGTCAGCACCAGCCCGGCCTGCAGGAGCGCGCCAACCACGGTGCCCGTCGTGCGGTGGAACTTGATCACGTCGTCGGTGTACCAGCGGGTGTGCCGTACGCCCTCCTCCGCGTAGTCGGCCACCACCCATCCGTCCTCACTGCTACGCCCGGGGGCGGCGGTGACGACCGGATGCTCCATCGATGCCACCAGGCTGCCGCCGGGGCGCAACCACGACGCTATGCGCACCAGCAGCCCTGCGAGATCCTGGATGTAGTGGAGCGCGAGGCTGCTGACGACCAGGTCCACGGAGGCATCGGGCAGGCGCAGGTCCTCGGCGAACAATTGCTCGTAGCGAACCCGGGGATCTTCGGTGCGCGCCCGCGCCAGCGCGAGCATCCGCGCGGAGGGATCGACCCCTAGCACGCTGGCGGCGCCAGCCTCGGTCAGAGCGCGGGCCAATGAGCCGTCACCACAGCCCAGGTCAACGACACGCGCGCCTACGACGTCAGGCAGCAGCGCACGAAGCGCCGGCTGCTCCAAGGCCTCGTTCAAGCCCGAGCGCGTGGCCCGCAGCTGCTGGTAGCCGGTGAAGAAGCCCTCGTCGTCGTAGACGTTCTGTCTGACCATGCCAAGACCGTAGGCGGCGTCGCGGATCCGCACACCCTTACGTCTTCGGATCTCTCGACACTGCCAGGCGCTGACAGCAACGGATCCGGACATCCCCCCGATCGGGCAGATCGGGCGACCCCGTCCAGGTGGCGTGCGGATCGCAGCGCAGCCCATGCAGCTGCTGGGGCGCGACGGAGACCGCCCGCGTCGCAGGCTGCCGGGTTCGACGACGCCCGCCCCGGACCGGGTGAGCGGGCCCGACGCCAGCACGCCGCTCACCGGCCACGCTCTGCGCCGAGGCCCTCGCTGCGGGCCCACCGCACCAGCGCGACGATCCCGGTGACGAGCAGCAGGGCAGCGCTGACCCACACGGCAAGGCTGCCGTTGAGTGGCAGCTGGTCAAGGTGGGCTGAGCCGGCGCGTCACCGAGTCACCGGCGCGGCCGCTGCTAGGTTGCCCGGTCATGCAGCACGTCGACTGGTCGGTCCTGGAGCACTCGCACGGTCCGGCGACCGACACCCCGGGCCACCTCCACGCCCTCGAGCACAGTCCCAGCGAGACAGCCCGCGAGGCGGCCGTGCGGCACCTCTGGGACTCGATCCTCCACCAGGGGGCGGTGCTCAG
Source organism: Cellulomonas xiejunii (assembly GCF_024508315.1). Lineage (NCBI taxonomy): Bacteria > Bacillati > Actinomycetota > Actinomycetes > Micrococcales > Cellulomonadaceae > Cellulomonas > Cellulomonas xiejunii. Next base: position 478,364 of record NZ_CP101987.1, on the reverse strand, counting down.
CGCCGGCCCGCCGGCCATCCGGGTGGTGACGACGCTGCTGGCGGAGGGACGGGCGCACCCCGACACCGTCGAGGAGATCGTGGGGTTCCTCGAGAAGACCGCCTGGTGCATGGACGACTGGATCCAGTGGGGCTCCCAGGCGTGGATGCTCCCGCTGGTGGTCGACGCCCTCGCGGAGGGGTACCCGGCGGTCAGGACGCTGGTGGAGAGGTCCTCACCCGACGACGCTTACCTGTACGCGAGGCTGCTCGGGGCGATCGCCCTCCTGCCGCCCCTCGCGGACCGGCGCGAGGAGGCCGCCGCCCTCGTCCGCACGGCGATGGACCGCAGCACCGAGCCCCGGCAGGAGTTTGTCGACATCCTCGCGGATCTCGGTGCGGACGTGCGTGACCTCCTCGACGACCCGGACCCCGTCGCCCGGGCTCTGGCCGCGCTCGTCCACCAGGACGACCCGCAAGCCCGGCAGGTGATCCTCGACCTGCTGGGCGGCCCACCGGTCGAGCGCCTCCCCACCGCCCGGCTCGTGCTCGCGGCGCTCCGGTTCCGCCCGAGCTTCGAGGAGATCGCCCCGGCGGCGTGCGACTTCGTCAGGAACAACTCCTACGTCGTGGTGGACGGCTGGGGCGCCGTGACCCGCTTCGCCTTCCCCGAGCCGTACTTCCCGGACCGCCCCCTGAGCGACTCCCAGCGGGCCCTGCTCGAGGCCCTCGTCGAGACCGACCGTGTCTGGTCGTCCGGGGACGACGAGGCCCGCCGGGTTCTTGAGGACTGCGGTCTCCCCCAGGACCGGGAGGCGTGCCGTGCGCTCGCGACATGGGGCTGAGCCCTTGCCGGTTGCCCGTCGGGCGCCGCTCGAGCGGCGGATCCGGTGGGTCGTCGGGGCGACGATCGCCTACGACGTGATCGGGGCCATCGTCGCGACCGGCGCAAACGCGTCCCGATCGGCTGGCTCGACCTCCGTCGGTGCGTGTGGTCCGTAGAACAGCAGAACCCGGACCTCGGCGAACCCAACAAGCGCCTCACGCGCTTGTCCGCGCACAGACCGCCACGGCGCCGCCATCGCGTCCCAGCGGCATCGAGCCACTCCCCGTCACGAATCGGCGACGGCCACTCACCGCCGTCTCCGGCAGGACTCGGCTCCGGGCGGTCGCTCTGCCCCGCCCGTCGCTCTCGCCGTTCCGGTCCCCTGATCACCCGCCATCGTGCCTACCCACGACCGACGTTCACCAGCGGGCCACCTGACCCGGGGAACGGGCCACTCGCGGGGCAGGTTCAGAGGATTCGGACAGGAAGCTGAGACGTCCGTCGTCTCACCCACCTGTCCACCCGCAGGTCATGGCCGCGCCACCCGGACAACTCCGCTGAGTTCCTACGGGTGCGACCGGGACGCATGCGGGCCCCTTGTTGCGACTCGGGTCTAGGCTCCGGGCGTGACCGAGAACGGTGTGGTGACGGCCTCCACCGATGCTGGGATGCTCGCGCTCTGGTGCGCCTCCACGTTCGACCGCATCACCGACTACGACACCTGGGAGTCGGAGCTCTACGACCGTCTCGACGCCGCGATCTCCGGCGGGGAACTGGTCCCGATCAACATCGGCTCCGACGGCGCCTACGGCGTCCGGATTGCCGTCGCACCCGACGTGCTCTCCGAGCGCGAGTCTCGTCACGCCTGGCTGACCAGCGACCCGTACCTGCTGGTCGTGACCGGCGAAGAGGCCGCCCTCAGCGGTATCGAGCACGTAGGTGACCCGGAGGCCGCCACTGCGCGCGTTCCTCTCGCGGCTGGCAGATACCAGGTGCGCGTGACAGTTGTCGACTGGGACCAGGATCCGGAGTCCGTCGGTTCCGACGGCCGACCCACCGCGAACGCCCTGCCTGACTTCGTTGTCCAGGTGGTGCCGGAGAGCGGCCGGCAGAGTTATCGCGCTTCCAGAAGACGTTCGACCCGGTGAGCTAGGACCGCGCAGTCGCCGTCAGGGGAGCAGTTGGCTGGAAGACGAGCCGCCTGCGCCGTACCGGTTCGGGCGAGGCCGATGCGTCTACGCGGCTGAGCGTCTCCGTCCAGCCGGTGTGACTGAGCACCCTCGTCCGGCAACCAGCCCTCGATAGGGTGACGGCCGTGCCCAGCCTGGAAGAGCTCCGCGAGCGCCTGGTCGGACGGTTCCAGCAGGTGTGCCACCGCACGGGCATGTACGTGCCCGACGCCCGCGCGGCCGAGGTCTCCTGCCGCGAGCTCCTCGAGGTGCTCGCGTACGTCGACGACTGCGAGCAGGCGTACGCGCGGGAGATGAGCCGCCGCCGCCGCGACGACTTCGGGTCGACCGGCGCCGAGTCGATGCTGTGGTGGTTCGCGAGCGGAGACGTGCAGGTCGAGGGGCACGACCTCACCGTGAGGTCGACGGGCAACGCGGAGGTGGCGGCCTGGTACGCCGAGCTCGCCGCCCTGTTCGGCTGGCTCGACGTGCCCCGTCTGTCCGCGCACGACCTCGCGAGCGTCGTCACGGCGCTCTGCGACCCGGACCGGATCGATGCCTGGACGCGCGGCCGCCTCGTCGCCGAGCTGCCCGCCGCGTCGATCGTCGTCGGCAAGACCGTCTACTGCTACGCGCCACCCGAGCCCGACGCCCGCTGGGTGTTCGTCGACGTGCTCAGCGAGTGGGGCCCGCCGTGGGACCGACCGGAGGCGCCGGTCCGGTCGTACCGGACCGCGGGGCCACGCGGGGCGAGGAGTGCGATGGTCGTGAGCACCCTCGGCCGGCAGACCCTCACCCCGCGGGCGGCACTCCCAGCCGGTCACTCCCGCGTCGTGATGTTGAAGCGCGCGCCTTCCGGCACGGACTCGAGCTGACGAGCCAGGTCGTCGTAGTAGGCGACGAGCTCCGCGTGAGAGGCCGGGCACCGGCTGACCGTTTCGGCGGCACGTCCCTCCGCACTGAACGGTGGCGGCCAGAGGTGCATCCCCTCGTCCAGCTGCAGGGCGGTCACGTCCTCGCGCCACGACGACCATCGCAGCCCGTCGTAGAAGTCGTCGCCGAGCGCGCCGTCCAGTGCCGACAGGACGAACGCGCCATGGCCCGCGCCCAGCCCGACCCATCTCAGCGTGTCCGGGCCGCGGTAGCAGACCTCGCCCGGGCCGATGCCGAGTGCGCCGCCGTCGACGGCGAAGACGCCCCCGAGCACGTCGAACGCCACCACGAGGCGCCCTGGAGCGGCAGCCTCGTGCTCGCCGTCGCCCAGCCCATTGGCGTCCGCGAGCGAGGGCAGGTGCTCCGCACCCGCGCCGAGGATGCGCACCCATCCCCCGTCGAGGACCAAGCCGCCGCAGTTGAGGGCCAGTGCTCCCAGGACGGACGCCGCCGAGACCTGGAGGCGGCGCAGCTCGCGCAGACCGCGATCACGCGAGACCCGGATGACGCGCACCGGCACCACGGCTGTATCGACCGCGTCTGCGATCAGGGGCCACGCCGGCTCGGCGACGTCGGCCAGCTCCGCACCGCTGCGTAAGGTCACAGGGGGACTCTGCCGCCCTGGCGGCGCCGCGACAAGGGCGCAGCGGGAACCGGCGGTCGCATCGTTTCTGACGGTCGCCCGGCCGGTTTCGGCGCGCTGCCGACGCTCAGGCGTCGTGCAGCGCCGCAATCAGGTCGGCCAGGGCTGGGAGCGCGGGCTCGTCACCGCTCTGCACGAGCAGCTCCAGCGTGGGGCGCACCGAGTCGATCGCTTCGAGCGTGTCGTCGCCGAGGTGGTGCGTGGTGCCGTCGTCGGTGACGAACTCGCCCTGACCGCGGGTCCAGAGCAGACAGTCGGTGAGCACCTCGACCACGGTCGCCAGCTGCCAACCCTGGACGAGCGGCACCAGCGCCGCCAGCAAGGACGACCTGCGCTGTCGTCACCCGCGGAGGGTAGCGTCCGGCAGCCGACAGGACTGTGGTTCACGTGGCCAAGAGCGGGGACAGCGGCATGACCGGGTGGTCGTGCGACTGCTCTACGGGCTACGCAGGAGGGCCCTCGCGTTCTTGTGCACGAACTGGCGGAGGCGCCCAGCGGCGAACATCTCCTTCAGGTCCTGGAGAGTCGTGACCTGAGTGCTCAACTCAGCGACGGCGTCGACGATCGCCAGCAGCTCGCCACGGCGGATCTCGTCCGACAGGCTGCTGCCAGCGTCCAGCGCCTGCCAGGCGTCCCAGCGATCGAGGCCGAACGGTGCACCGCCGCTCTCGGGGTACAGGACGATCGGGCAGTTGTTGGCACACGTTGGCCAACCGCCCGGCGCCAGCTCCACTGGGCAGATTCCGACGTAGACCTCCGCCCGATCGGTCCGTGGCACCCGTCCGAGGTCGACCATCCAGGCCATGTGCGGTGAGACGAGACGCAGCCGGCCGCCGGGCCCCGTGAAGCCACGCTCACGCAGCCCACCCCGCAGCACCGACAGGATCTCGTCGCGCTCCATCAACCCCACCCCCGCGGACAAGTCCGATGAGTTCTTGCACCTGGATCTCAAGTTCGCTGTCGTCGTCTCAAACTGGTGTCGCCGACGTCGACGATCATCACGCTGCGATGATGCGCCTTGAGGCTACGGTCACGTCATGGAGCCGGAGGAACTCAGACCCAGACTCTTGAAGGGCTGGCGCATCGTCGAAGCGGGTCGACGACAGGCGTGGCCGTTCGTCGGTCTGGCTGATCCTCAGTCGGGACGCGAGGTGCGGCTGTACATCGACTCGACATTCTCCGTCCTGCCCGGTTGGCCGGAGCTCCGACAGCATGACGACGCGGTGATGCCGGCTCTCGATGAACTCAACGGCCTGACCGTCACGGGTGTCCGCCGAGCTCCTGACGACTTCCTCGCGTTCGAGCTCGAGGGCTTCGTCCTCACAGTCTCAGAGATCCCGAACGCGCTGACCTCTGGCTCACCGTGGTCGATCGGCCACGCGTAGGCGCCACAGAGGTTTCGCCCGTGGCGCCGCGTGGATCGGCGCCGCCGGGTTCGACGACGCCTGCCCCCGGACCGGGTGAGCGGGCTTGAGGCCTGCACGCCGCTCACCGGCCACGCTCTGCGCCGAGGCCCTCGCTGCGGGCCCACCGCACCAGCGCGACGATCCCGGTGATGAGCAGCAGGGCCGCGCTGATCCACACGGCAAGGAGGCCGTTGAGGAACAGCACGGCACTCGCGGTCGACACCGACGACAAGCCACCGCCCTCGTCGTCGTCCGGCCACAGCCCGGCCGCGACGATGGCCAGCACACCTGCAGCCAGCCCTACCGCCGCGACGACTCCCGGCCGGAGCCGCGGACGCCACCACGACGCCACCCAGGTCAGGACGATCACCGACGACAACGGCCCGACGAGCAGGAAGCCGCTGATGGCCTCGCTCGCGCCGGTGCTCACGGGTGCCCTGCGCGTCGCGTCGAGGCCCGCGGACGGGCGCCCGCAGACCCGGCCCGCGCTGCCGCCGCACTCACTCCGTGGCGTCCGCGCCGGCGGACCAGACCGCGTCGCGCCGCGTCACGCTCGTCGACGGGGACAGTCGCTGTCGGCCTCGGCCGCGGGCGGAGCGTTCGGCGTGGACTGCTGCCCACAAGCCCTCCGGGGCGGGGGTGTTCACGGGCACGCAGAGCCTCCGGTCGCAGTGACGGCTTGCTGAATCTACCGAGCAGGCTGCGCGGAAACTCGTGGTCGCGCTGAAGACGTGATGACGCCGTCTTGTCGCGGGGGGCAGGCCGCGCCGCGATCCCGCCTGGCTACGAACGTGATCGATCAGCAGGACTCCTCGATGACCAGCAGCGTGCGGCGCTGGTCGTCCCGGAACTCCCCAGCATCGAAGTCGGTGCAGTCGCCGGGATCGCGAACCGCCGGCTCCTTGAGGTAGCGGCACATCCGCTGCCACAACGCGTCCCGATCGGCTGGCTCGACCTCCGTCGGTCCGTGTGGTCCGTAGAACAGCAGAACCCGGACTTCGGGAGAACCCAGCAGGCGCCTCACGCGCTTGTCGGTGCACAGACCGCCACGACGCCGCCATCGCGCCCCATAGGCGTCGAGCCACTCCCCGTCACGAATCGGCGACGACCACTGACCACCATCGCCGGCAGGACTCGGATCCAGGCGGTCGTTCAGCCCAGCCCGCCGCCGCCGTCGTTCCGGTCCCCTGCTCACCCTGCCATCGTGCCTATCCACGACCGACGTCCGCCAGCGCACCACCTGGGATCGGGAACCAGGCCACTAGGGGCAGGTTCTGAGGATTCGGACAGGAAGATGAGACGTCCGTCGTCTCACGCGCCTGTCCACCCGCAGGTCATGGCCACGCCACGTGGACAGATCCGCTGAGTTCCTACAGCGCCCGAAGTGGGTCACCAGATGGACGAGCCCGCGGTGAAGGGCGGTCTGCCGCGCGCGAACCTACGGTCCCGACGAGCCGCGATGACCGGGCGCGTTGCGCGCCTCGGCGACCAGATCGTGGCACGCAGCGTCCGCGGCCGGTCAGGTGGACGTTGCGCGCGCAGGACGCGCGACGACGCCAGACTGGCGCGGTGCCGAGCCGCCGTCGCGTCCGTGTCCTGCTGATCGTCCTGACGGGGACGATCGTCGTCGTCGCGCTCGGGGCGGCGCTCGTCGAACGCGGCCTGGTGTGGCCGAACCGTCTGTTCGCGGCGCGCTACGACGTGCGGGGGGTCGACGTCTCGGCGTGGCAGGGAACCGTCGACTGGCCGACGATCGCCCGGCAGGACGTCGACTTCGCGTACGTGAAGGCCACCGAGGGCTCGTCGTTCGTCGACCGGGAGTTCGAGGCGAACCTGCGCGGGGCGCGTGAGGCCGGGCTGATGGTCGGTGCGTACCACTTCTTCAGCTTCGAGAGCAGCGGCAGGGCGCAGGCGGAGCACGTGCTCGCGACGGTGCCGGACGACGAGGACCTGCTGCCCCTCGCGATCGACGTCGAGTACTACGCGACGTTCCACGCCGACCCCCCGGACGCGTCGCAGGTCCGCCCGGAGCTGACCGCGCTCATCGAGACCCTGCGTGACCACGGCATCGAGCCGGTCGTCTACGCGACCCGCAGCGCGTACGACAGGTACGTCGCCGGCCACTTCCCGGGCACGCCGATCTGGATCCGGTCGGTGATGGTGCCGCCCACCATGTCGGACGACCGGGCGTGGACCTTCTGGCAGTACTCGAACCGGGACCGCCTCGACGGGTACGACGGCGAGGAGTCGTTCATCGACATGAACGTCTTCGACGGCGACCTCGACGACCTGCGCGCCCTGCGGTAGGCCTGGCGAAGGCAGGTCACGAAGCAGGCCGGAGCTGTCGTTGTCGTCGATCTGTCATCGCGATGTCGCGTCGTCACCGACGTGTCACCTGCCACGCTGACCGCATGGACGAGCCTGGCGGCGAGTGGCACAGGACGGCGCTCGTCCCGCGAGCGGCAGAACGGACACCGTCGGCCTACGTTGGCTGGGTGCTGACCAACCGCTCCGCACCACACGCCCGGGTCACGCCCGTACTGATCGTCGCAGACGTCCGCGCCGCGGTCGCCTGGTACACCGAGGTGCTCGGCTTCGTCGAGCACGTCCGCATCGGCGAGGGACACCGCGCCCAGCTCGGGCTCCCGGACGGCCCTGCCGCCGAGCTCGTCGTCGCCGAGGAGCGCCCCGGACGCCGCGTCCCGGATCCCGACGGCCGTTCCCACCAGGTCATGCTCAAGGTCGCCGACGCGGACGCCGTCGTCACGGTGGCGCTCGCTCGCGGAGCCGTCCTGGTCGAGCCGTCGCACGACTGGGAGTACGGCGAGCGGCAGGCCACGCTGAACGACCCGTTCGGCCACCAGTGGGTGCTCAACCAGACGCTCGCGGACGTCGCGCCCGAGGAGTGGGGCGGACAGTCCGTGACCCCGCGCTCGCCGTGAGGTCCGGTCGGTGCAGGCGCCGCCCGCCGTCGGGAGCCCTTGCCCGTTCCAGGCCGGAGAGGCTGACGCGATGGCCGACACGACGCCGGACCCGCTGAACCGCCCGATCGTCGGGCACTCCAGCGCCCCTCCCCACCCCGACGCCGGCACGGGTGCTCCGTGACGGACGCGCGACGCCCCGTGATCGCCGCTGGGCGACGGCACTCCGTGGGCGTGCGCTCGGACGGATCTGTCGTTGCCGCAGGCGCCCCCGGATCGCCGGAGTGCTCCGTCGGTGCGTGGTCCGACATCGTGTCGGTCGCGGTCGGCAACGTGCACACGGCACCGAACACGGGCCGCTCGCACACCGTGGGCCTGCGTACCGACGGGACGGTTGTCGCGGTCGGTTGGGACAAGGACGGCCAGTGTGCCGTCGCTGGCTGGGCGGACGTGGTGTTCGTCGCCGCCGGCTGGCGGCGCACGCTGGGTGTCCGTGCGAGTGGCACCGTGCTCGCCGCGGGTCGCGCGCGTGAAGGCGCGTGCCAGGTCGATGAGTGGGAGGAGATCGTCGCCGCCGCGGCGGGAGACTGGCATTCCGTGGGCCTGCGGGCAGATGGCACGGTCGCTGCCGTGGGGAACAACCGCAGGGGGCAGTGCGAGGTCAGCGGATGGCGCGGCATCACCTCGGTCTCGGCCGGCTACCTGCACACCGTCGCCGTCACCGGGACGGGCCGGGTGCTCGCCGCCGGCGACCGCAGCGCCGGTGCCGCGGAGGTGCTGGACTGGCGCGACGTCGTCGCGGTGTCGGCGGGCAGCCACCACACCGCAGGGGTCGATACCAGAGGGCGGGTCCTGGCCGCCGGCGACAACAGCCGCGGGCAGTGCGACACCGCCTCATGGCGAGACGTGGTGGCCGTCGCCGCCGGGTCGACGCACACCCTCGGCCTACGAGCGGATGGGACTGTCCTCGCCGCCGGCAACAACGATGGCGGCCGGTGCGATGTCGCGGGCTGGCACGTCCGAGCTCGGTGAGCACGCCGGAGCCCTGGCGTGCGATCGCAAGGATCCGGGCACGGAGGTGAGACGCCAGGCCGGTCCCCGCTGCTGTCAGCACACAGGTCACTGCAGCTAGCAGCGGACGGACCGCGTAAGGTCCTGCAGTTCTGTGGGATCTCGTCCGAGTTGGCCAAGTCTCACGGAGTTCCACGGACCGCCGGTGGGCGACGTCGGTCTTGCGTTGGCGCAGGTCAGCGGATCGCAGATCGTTTTCGTCGAGGCGGTGGGCCGAAGATTCGGACAGCTGCGTGAGACGAGAGGTGTCTCACGCAGATGTCCCGCCGCAGTTCAGGGCCTCGGGCGCTGGCCAGGTTCGACGAGTCCCTACAGATCCCGCTGGCATCACGCAGCCAGTTGCTGCTCGTTCTGGGCCGAACACCCTCGTGCGACCGGTGCCACCTGCCGCGGGAAGACGCTCGATGAGCGATGCTGCCTGACGCCTTGAGCAGAGGTTCGGCAACGTTCCAGGTGCCAGGCTCGGGAGGGACACCGAACGAGTGGAAGGAGTTCCTTCACCACCCTGGACCTTGCGATCATCGTTCGATGAGCTCGTCGCAGGCTGCCGTCCCGGTCGACACGGAACTGAGCGACGCGATCGTCGCGTATGTAGGAATGATCCATGATCGACCCGAGGTTCTCGCCGCCCACGCCGTTCGTCGATCACCTCAGGAACTGCGTGCAGCGATCCACTCCCTGCGCTCCGAACTGTGGAGTGTCCCGGTCGAGGCACGGGGCATCACTGTCTGGGAGGAGTGCCGACTCGTGCACGACGTGTTCGCACCGCAGCACCCTGAGCTTTCAAAGGAGGCACTGAACGCACTGATGATGAGTTACGCGTGGGCGAACCGCTGACGTATGGCCTGTACGCCCGGTACCGGGCAGCCAGGGCACTCGCGGCGACAGGCGACGACCGAGTCGAGCCGGTTCCGACCGGGCTCGCCGCCGACGACCACGCAGAACGGCGCACGGCCGACGTTCACCAGCGGGTCACCTGGATCGGGAACGGGCCACTCGCCGGGCTGGTTCTGAGGATTCGGACAGGACGATGAGACGTCCGTCGTCTCACTCGCCTGTCCACCCGCAGGTCAGGGCCGCGCCATGCGGACAGTTCCGCTGAGCTCCTCCTACAGGAGCGGCGTCCGCCGCCGTTGCTTGCAGGACATCGCCCTCGTAACCTCCGTGCGCATGGCGGAGACAGCGCTTGGTCGGGGCGGCGACGTGGCCGGGCGGTTCGGTGCTGACCGGTCGCCGGTCCTCCCGGGGGAGATCGTCGGCGTCGCGCAGGCAGTCGGAACTGGCCTTCTGCCCATCAACGGCTTACGGCACCCTCCCGCCGGGCGCGCGTGCGGCTGGTACATCTGGGCGGGCGAGGAGCTCTCTTCGGCGGCCGACTTCTTCGAGCCGCGCCATGTCGAGCACCTTGGCCCACTGAGCCAGTGGGTCCGCCCCTACCTCGAGCTCGCACCCGGCTGGCGCTTCCTCATCGCCCCGGGCTACGAGGACGTCTGGTTCGACGCAGGCCTCCTGCAGGGTTCCTAGGCTGGACGATGACGAGTCCTGCCTACGACTCAGCACCGGGTGGTTCCATGAGCTTCCTCGACCAGGTCGTCCTGACGGGTGATCCCGTCGTGTCGACGACACTGGCGCCGTGGACGGTACAGACGACGACAGGCACGGCGTGAGGCACCGCGACCCCGGGCTGACGGCCTACGAGCTCACCGCCGAGGACGTGCTCGTGACCTGTCCTTCCTGCCAGGCCTGCGCCAGGGTCGTCGTGACGACACGGACCGACGAGTGGCTCGGGTCGTGGCCCCGCCGCCTCGTGTGCCCGCACTGTTCTCTGGTGCAGGAACGTCCACCGAGGTCGGGGAGCGCGTGGGGTGGAGCGACCGACCCCTACTTCGGCGCGCCGCTGTGGCTGCAGAGTCCGTGCTGCGGCGGGCGGGTGCTGTGGGCCTACAACGAACGCCATCTCGGCGTGCTCCGCGCCCACGTCGCCGCGAAGCTGCGCGAGAGGCCGGACGACCTCGGCCCCACCAGCATGCTCGAGCGCCTGCCGTCGTGGATCACCTCGGCACAGCACCGCGACGAGGTGGTGCGGACGATCGACCGTCTGCAGCGGCGCGTACCGCCGGGGGCTCGGACAGGTATCTGAGACGGGGCCGTGCCCCGCGACGAACCTGCTCGATCAGGACGACTCCTCGATGACCAGCAGCGTGCGGCGCTGGTCGTCCCGGAACTCCCCGGTATCGAAGTCGGTGTGGTCGCCGGGATCACGAACCGCAGGCTCCTTGAGGTAGCGGCGCATCCGCTGCCACAACGCGTCCCGTTCGGCCGGCTCGACCTCCGCCGGTGCGTGTGCTCCGTAGAACAGCAGAACCCGGACCTCGGGCGAACCCAACAAGCGCCTCACGCGCTTGTCCGTGCACAGACCGCCACGGCGCCGCCATCGCGTCCCAGAGGCATCGAGCCACCCCCGTCACGAATCGGCGACGGCCACTCATCGCCGTCTCCGGCCGGACTCGCCTCCGAGCGGTCGTTCTGCCCCGCCCGTTGCTCTCGCCGTTCCGGTCCCCTGCTCACCCCGCCATCGTGCCTACCCACGACCGACGTTCACCAGCGGGCCACCTGGATCGGGGACCGGGCCACTCGCGGGGCAGGTTCTGAGGATTCGGACAGGAAGATGGGACGCCGTCGTCTCCGCAGGTCATGGCCGCGCCATGCGGACAGCTCCGCTGAGTTCCTACAACCGATGCGGGTTCGCGTCCGACCTCTGTCGCTGTCGCGTCGAGTCGTCACTTTCGTGTCGCCGTTCGCGCGTAGTTTGTCGCGGGCGCATCCCCGGCTGCCATCTGGGTCGGCACTGGAGGGGACGTTCGTCGACCGTCTGGCGCTCGTGGGTGACGAAGGCAGCGATTCGGGCCCCGGGGGCCGTGGACCGCAGGGCCCCGCAGGGCCCCGCTGACGACACCGAGCGAGGGTCCGCACGAGGTCGCTAGAACGGCGCTACGACGGCAACGCATCCTGCCGCCACGAGGGCCGCACCCGTCAGCGCACACACCCTCCCCGCTCCGGACGCGCTCATCAGTTCGCCCTCCCCGACGACACGATCCGTCCCGTAGGTGATCGCGAGCCCGACCGCGATGACGATCGGCATCAGGATGTACAGCCCGCTCTGGTAGAGCCATGCGTAGGGGAGGAAGTGGATCGCCCCGGCCACGGAGAAGACAAGCGGGACGACGGTGTAGCGGCCGCGTGCGAACAGCACGATCAGGAGGGGCAGGACGAGCAGCTGGGACATCGAGATCAGGATTCCGAGCTGGGTGATCGCCTCCCCACCGGGTCGTTCGTCGAACATCCCCAAGCCGGCGGAGACGACCAGCGCGACGGGCAGTGCGACCATCCCCTGGAACAGCGTCGCCATTGCCGCACGGTCCGACCTGAGCGTGCGCCACAGCACCGCGCACACCAGCCAGGTCGTCCCGTAGGCGAGCAGGAACACCGCACCCCGGTGGTTGACCTCGGCGAGCTCGACCAGGAGTTCCTCGACATCGGACATGCCCGAGGGTAGGCAGGACCCAACCAACGCCGAGCACCGACACGGCGCCTGCAGCGACCGCGTGCATTTTCGCGCGCGCGGGCATCGAGTACACGGTGTGGTCCGGGTGCCGGAGCCGCGGCTTCGGAACGTGCGCCCCGTCCCGCTGGATCAGTCGAACTCCACCGACGTGTCCCGCGGGTACTCGCCGCCGGCGAGCTTCACCAGCTGCGCGTGCGCGTACTCGCAGACGAGCGCATGGCGGTACACCATGCGCGGCACGTCGACGTTCGAGTCCATCCACAGGCTCATGCCGGCGAGCTTCCAGTGCCGGAAGGTGTCGTCGCCGGTGACGACGGCGAGGATCTCGAGGAACGAGTCGTCGAACCGCATCGAGTGCACCGCACGGCGGTACTCGTCCGAGCTGAGCGCCACCGCGAACGGGATGTTCATGAAGCACAGCGCCGTCTGGATGTCGAGGCGGACCAGTCGCCGGCGATGCCGCTCGGCGTCGAGCGGCGGGATGTCCAGCTGACGGAAGTCGAGCGGGTCCCGGGCGACGAGAGGCACGACGTCCAGCGCGATGAGCACGTCGTACACGTTGACGTCGTGCTCGACGACGGCCTGGTCGCCCAGCTCGGACAACGACTCGGGACGCAGCGTGACGGGCTCGATGCCCACCGGGGTGTTGCGGATGATGAAGTTCACCAGGTTCGTCTCGATGACGAAGTGGCGCAGCAGCAGGTCCACGGCGTCGGGTGACACGCACCGCCGCAGGAACCAGACGCAGAGGAAGTCCATCGTCCCCAGCGGCATCCACCGGAAGGGCAGGACGCGCTTCAGCACGCGGATGATCGTGACGAGCACCCGCGAGAGCACCATCGCCAGCGGGTACAGCCAGCGTCGGGACGGACGTCGCTGGTCGTCGATGATCTGCCGGACCACCGCCCGGTCGAGCGGAACCGAGGGGTCGGCGAAGATCGCCTCCCACATGCTCGGGTCGGAGCGGACGAACTCTGCCACGTCAGCGGTCCAGCTCTTCGAGCTGCAGCGCGTAGAGCCGGGCGACGACCTGCGCGCACCGCACGATCTCGTCGGCGGTCGCGTCGTCGATCAGGCCGGACGTCAGGATCGCCTCCATGTCACCGGTGTGCGCGCCGTCCGCCTCCTGGTGGTACGTCATGAAGTGGACCTGGTTGTCGGCGAGGCCGAGCACCTCCTGGAACCGGGCCGCCCACTGCGCCGCGCGGCGGGCGCCCAGACCCTCGATGATGAACATCGCGCCGAGCAGACCCGCGGGGTTCGGCTTGCTCGCGTAGGTGAAGAGGTAGCCCGAGAGGGCCTCCGAGCCGACGTTCTTGCGACCGGCACGCAGCTCCTCCCGCGAACCGCCGAGCGCGACATAGTCGGCCTCCAGCAGGAAGTGGTCCCGGTGCTCCTCCTCGGCGTGCTTGATCGCCGCCGCGCGCAGCTCGAAGTGGTCGATGTCGAAGTTGGACGCCGCACGCGCGATCCACAGCGAGCCGTCGATGACCTGCTGGCGCAGGTTGAACAGCAGGCGCATGTAGTCCTCGAGCGTGACGGTGCCGTCGTCGAGGCGCTGCAGCACGGGCACCCTGGCCAGGTGGTCCTCGAGCTCGAGCCAGACCTCGCCGAGTCGCTCGAGGAGCGAGGCGCCCGCGGGGTCCGTCCCGTCGGCCGTCGACGGGACGGTCGAGGTGGCACTGGTCATGACGATGCTCCTTGCGGGCGGGTCGGGGCGACGACGGTGAGCTGGGCGAAGGCGAACGAGAAACGGCCGGACTCCGGCACGGCGAGCAGGATGGTCTCCCCGGGCTCGAAGCGGCCCGTGCGCCACGCCTCCTCGAGGGCGATGAAGATGCTGGCCGACCCGGTGTTGCCGCGGGTCTCGAGGTTGGAGAACCACCGGTCGGTGTCGAGGGAGGGGACGCGACGACGCAGCGCGTCGAACGCGACATCCCGGAAGACGTTGGTGCTGTAGTGGCAGATGACGTGGTCGAGGTGGCGGACGTCGACCAGCCCGATGTCCACGAGCTCCTCGAACTGCGCGATCCCGGCCTCGGCGAGGTCGTCGAGCATGCCGACGTCCTGCCGCAGGACGAACATGCCCGCGGCCTGCGCGTCCGCGAGGGCGACGTCCTGCCAGGTGCCGCCGACGTGGGTCTCGTCACCGCTCATGCCGGCGCGCATGCACACGGCGTGGTCGTGAGCGAGCGACACCTGCCGGATCCAGTCGACCCGCAACGAGAGCCTCGTGGGGTGCGGCTGGAACTCGACGACCACGGCCCCCGCCCCGTCGGAGAGCATCCACCGCAGGAAGTGCGCGTCCATGCCGGCGCGGAACCCCTCGTACCGACGCTGCCGCAGGCTGCGGCTCGGCAGCTCGGAGGCCACGACCGCCCCGCGCGGGTGATCACCGAGCCGGACCTTGCTGACCACGGCATCCAGCGCTGCCATGCTCGAGGCACAGACTCCCGACGCGGACAGCAGCTGCATCGGTCCGCCACCGAGGCGACCGTGCACCATGTTGGCGAAGCCGGGCACGAGCACGTCGCCCATGGTCGTCGCGGTCGCCAGCATCCTCAGGTCTGATGGTTGGATGCCGCGATCATCGAGCGCCGCGTTGAGCGCCTTGACCGCGAGCTCCTCGTTGAGCTCGGTGGGTTCGCCCTGCTCATCGAGCGCGTAGTGCCGCTGCCTGATGCCGTTGGACGCCAGGATGCTGCCTCGGATGCGTGCGGTGACGGCGTCGTCACCGCCGAGCCGCGCTGCCATGCCGTCGTTGTCCACCGGGGGGCCGGGAAGGTAGCGACCGAAGCCCGTGAGGTACGCGCGCGCGGTCGTCGTCATGGCGGGAGCCTAGGTCCGACGCACCACTCCGGGAGCCCGCTGCCCGGGTGACGAGTCAGGGCGTCAGGACGTCGGTGGCGCGCCGCGCGTCCGCGACCGACCTCCGGTGTCTGGCACCCCACCTAATCGTTTGCGCTCGTCGCAGTTGCTCGGCCCTCGTGCCAGGCTGGCCCCGACCTCGCCGCGTGAACGTTCACAACGACGTGGAACACGCCGCGCTCTATCCCCAGGAGGCAGACGACATGCTCCGGACCGCCCGACGGCTGATGCTCGCCGTCACCCTCAGCGTCGCACTGGCCGGAGGGGTCGTGACCCAGTCCGCGCCTGCCTCCGCCGAGAGCAACGGGGGCACCCGCGTGATGCCCCTGGGCGACTCGATCACGGAGGGCATCGGCATGTCCGGAGGCGGCGGCTACCGCGTCGGCCTCTGGCAGCGCCTCGCCCAGGGCGGCTACACCACGGACTTCGTGGGATCGGGCTTCAACGGGCCGTCGAGCCTGTGGGACCACGACCACGAGGGGCACTCCGGCTGGAGGATCGACCAGATCGACGCCAACATCGTCAACTGGGTGCGGACC
This sequence comes from Cellulomonas xiejunii, assembly GCF_024508315.1. Classification (NCBI taxonomy): domain Bacteria; kingdom Bacillati; phylum Actinomycetota; class Actinomycetes; order Micrococcales; family Cellulomonadaceae; genus Cellulomonas; species Cellulomonas xiejunii. The sequence goes on along the minus strand of NZ_CP101987.1, from coordinate 462,445 downwards.
TACCAGCCGCGCACCGTGCTGCTGCACATCGGCACCAACGACATCAGCCAGAACCGCGACCTGGCGAACGCGCCGAACCGGCTCGCGGGGGTCATCGACAAGATCACCAGCACGTCCCCGCAGACCGACGTCTTCGTCGCGACCCTCATCCCGGTCTCGTACGCGGACTCGCAGGTGCGGGCCTACAACTCCGCCATCCCCGGCATCGTGTCGAGCAGGGCCAACGCCGGCAAGCGCGTGCACCTCGTCGACATGTACCCGGCGGTCAGCCTCTCCGACCTCCCCGACGGCGTGCACCCCAACGCGAACGGCTACGACAAGATGGCGGCCACCTGGTACAACGCGCTGCGTGCCGTGCCGGGGAGCATCGGCAACCCGTCGGGGGGCACGACCCCCACTCCCACGCCGACCCCGACCCCCACGCCCAGCCCGACCTCCAATCCCGGCACCGGCCCGGTGGACACCTCGGCCTGGTACACGCTCGTCAACCGCAACAGCGGCAAGGCCATCGACGTGTACAACCTGTCCACCGCGGACGGCGCCCGCATCACCCAGTGGTCCCGCAACAACGGCAACCAGCAGCAGTGGCAGTTCGTCAGCACCGGCAACGGCTACTACAAGCTGAAGTCGCGGCTGTCGGGCAAGGTCCTCGACGTGGCCGCGAGGTCGACCGCCGACGGTGCGGCGATCCAGCAGTGGAGCGACAACAGCGGCACCAACCAGCAGTTCAGCATCCAGACGATCGACGGCTACGTCGAGCTGATCAGCCGCAACAGCGGCAAGGCGGTCGAGGTGCAGGGCGCCTCCACCAGCGACGGCGGGAACATCGTCCAGTACTCCGACTGGAACGGGACCAACCAGCAGTGGCAGCTGGTCAAGACGGGCTGAGCCAAGCACGTCACCGAGATCGACCCAGCAGCACTGGCCTGTCCGGTGTGATCCACTTCAGCGTGGACACGTCCGGCGCACCCCAGCAGGGCGACCACGGTCTGTGGACCGCCGGGGCGTGGCCCGCGCACCTGTCGGACATCGTGAGGGCGACCGACCCCGGCTTGGAGTTCGTCGTCGTGGAGGACCACTGCGCTGCGGACTGGCGGTGGACACCGCTCGCGGTGCCGCTGAGTGAGCACTCGGACGCGCCCGCGAGTCGGTGGACCGTCCGCCGCATGTCGTTCGACCTGCTGCTCACACCGGTTCAGCTGCGCGACGCAGCTCCGGAGCTGCAGACCGCGACGGACGGCGGCGCACTCATCTGGCAGTCCTCGCGGCGTCCGCCCGACACGTTCGCCCTCCGCGACAAGCACGGCAGCGCCCGGGCAGCGGCGATGCGCGGGCTCGACATCCGCCTCGTCATCGACGTCCCGCACGACGGGGAGGTGGCGGTGCTCACCGCACCGACGGAAGCGCTCCTGGTGCGGGCGCTCGAGCGCCTCGGCACCCCCGGCTGAGACTCACCTCCACCGAGACCCCTGTGGCGCCGTCCCTGGTGGGTGATACGGACCGACTCTCGCGCACGGCCGCTGCCCTCCTCGTGGCGATCAGACGCCCTGCCCACCCAGGCTCAGCTGCACCACCAGGGCGTGGAAGGAGCCCGCCGTGAAGGTGGGTTCGCAGCCCGGTGGGGCCTGGCGTCCCTTGCGGTTGAGCCATGCCGTGTCCATCCCGAGCGCACCGGCGCCGCCGACGTCGGCAGACGGCGAGTCCCCCACGTGCAGGACCTCGTCGGGCCGCAGCCCCAGAGCGTCCAGAGCGAGCTCGAAGGGCTCCGGGCGAGGCTTGTAGGCGCGGGCGTCCTCGCTCGTGACGACGGCGTCCACGGGCAGGTGGTGCAGGTCCAGCGCCGCCAGCACGTCGGCCCGGTCGATGTTGGAGACCACGCACACAGGCACCCCGAGCTGCTGCAGGAACGGCAGGCTGTCGGCGAAGAGCGCAGGACGACGCCAGAAGTCGAACTGAGGGCGACAGAGCGCCTCCGCGTCGCCCCGCACGTCGAAGTGCTGCATGGTCTCCGCGAGCGTCTCGTGGTTGAGGTCGCCCTGCAGACGGAACGCGTCGCCGTGGGCCGCGCGGCAGGCCTCGTGGAACCGACGCCCCCACTCCTTCGCCACGACGCGGGGCTCGACACCGGCGAGCTGCGCGACGTGGGCGCAGATGGGCCCGAGGATCTCGTCGTCCTCGTGCACGAGGGTGCCGTACACGTCGAGGAGGAGTCCGCGGTACACGGGCTGCACGATAGCGAGCCCGGGCTCGACGGGTATCGCGCGCCGCACTCAGCTCCGACGGTTGATGACGGCGAACGCCACGGCCCCGACGGCGAACTGCGTCATCAGCAGGAGCGCGAGCACCATCTCGACCGGCGACCCGAGAGCGACGGCGATCGTGGCGGCCGCGGTGACCGGGAACGTGACCAGGCCGAGCACGGCCAGCGCCCTGGTGAGCACGGCGTCGTCGCGCTCGTCGCCCGTCTGGGTCCAGGACCGCTCGAAGGTCGTGGCGCTCGCGGGCCGGCGCGTCACGCGCCAGAGCACGAAGAGCCCGCCGACCAGCCCCACCCCGGCGCCCTGGACCATCCCCCGTCCCATGTTCCCGGGCCCGTGCTCCTGGACCAGCAGGCCCACGACGACGATCAGGGCGACCGCCGCCAGGTAGATGACGGTGGCCGCGACACGGTGGGCGCCCAGGGGACGGTCAGTCGACATGGAAGATCTCCTCTACGGAACGCTGGAAGCGGCGGGCGATGGCGATGGCGAGCGGAAGTGAGGGGTCGTAACGACCCGTCTCGATCGAGTTGACGGTCTGGCGCGAGACCGCGAGCGCCTCGGCCAGCTCACGCTGCGAGAGGCCCGCAGCAAGCCGCAGCTCTCGGACGTCGTTCTTCATGGCGGCAACCTCACGTGTCAAGCACCCTTGTCATGACAAGGGTGCTTGACACGTCCGGGGATGTCAAGCGACCTTGACGGCTGCATCGCGCCCACGCCGCCCGCGCCGTCAACCTGCCGGGCCGGAGCCCCAGGGCCGGCCACGCGGGGCGCGACCGAGGGGCCCTGCCGGCGGCAACGCTCTGCTCGGGCCGAGACGCCTATGGCTACCGTCACCTGCAGTACCTCGACGCGCACCTACCCGTCGCAGCAGTGACAGCCGGTTGGGAGGTTCCCGATGCGTGACGGGCGCCGCGCGCCAGCGGTAGTAGGGCTGTCTGGCGAGCTGGAGGACCCGGCACGTCACCGCGACGGGCACCGGCGTCGGCGGCGAGCTCGTTCACGAGCGGGTAGAGCCTCTTCCCGGCAGGGCAGCGTGAGCAGGCGTCCAGGACGCCACTGCAGGACGGTGTGCCGAGACCGGACGGCCTCGTCGTGCCACAGACCGAAGTGCCCGCCGTCGGTCATCGCTCTGACGTCGACGCGCCCCAACCAGCTGGTCGTGCGCCCACCGTCTGTCAGCGCGTGCCACGCATGCTCGGCAGACGTCGGCAGCGTGAGCTGCATCCGCACCTCTCGCTGAGCCGGGTCTGCGTGGCAGACGACGAGGGCTGACTGCATGGCGTCGATCGTGCCGACGGATCCGACGCACGCGCTAGGTTGCCTGCCATGGTCGACCTCCGGCGCACGCACGCGGTCCGCGCGGGCGCCACCTTGGGCAGCGCACTCGAGGCCCTCGGCGCGGCGGGCGGTGACGTCCCGAGCGGGACCCGCCTGACCCTGGCGTGGTCCGCCGACGGCGTCGAGCTGTCCCGGCACGGCGTCGTGCTGCTGACGCTCGGTTGGGCCGACGTCACACGCGTGGACACGGGGACCGCCGAGGCCGGCCCGTACCGCGGCAGGGTGCTCCGGCTGTCCGCGCGCCAGGGCGGCCACCTCGACCTGCTCCCGTCCTACCGGTTGCGCGGCAGGCTCCCTGCGACGTCCGGGCGCGTCGAGGACCTCGCCGCGGAGCTCCGCGACGTCCGCAAGGCGGCGGTTCCCCCGCCACCGCCCCGGCCCTTGCCGTGCGCGCACCGAGCCCGGGTGATCGTGCCGTCCGACGACGACGACGACCGACGGCCGGTGGACGTCGAGCTCAGCACCGCCCTCCTGCTGGCGAGCAGGTGGGGGCGGGACCTGCGGCTGCAGCCGGACGAGCGGCCCGGCGCGGTGGACGTGCCCTGGACGCGTGAGGAGCTCGGCGCGGCGGTGTCCCACATACTCGGCGAGGCCGGCAGGGTTTCCCTGCGGCCTGGGGCGGGCGTCGTGGAGGACGCCTCGCGCATGTGCAGCCACCTGGCTGACCTCTACCCCGCGCTCGCGACCGATGCTCTTGACGCCTTCCGGCACCAGTACTGCTTCGAGAACCGCTGAGCCGAACGGGCGTGCCGATCCCCGGTCGGGACGTCGCGCCCGCCCCGAGGTGTCCGACGTCAACCTTGCGCGAGCCGGAACGACGCCCGGTAGCTGGTGGGGGTAACGCCCACCGCCCGGCGGAAGTGCCGGCGCAGCGTGGTTGCGGTTCCCATGCCGCAGCTCGCGGCAATCTGCTCGACCGAGGCGTCGGTGCGCTCGAGCATCTCCTGCGCGCGGATGATGCGCTGGCGGTGGAGCCACTCGAGCGGCCCGACCTGGAGCTCCGCGAGCATGCGACGGGCGAGCTGGCGGGTGCTGAGGTTCGCGTGGCCGGCAAGGTCCTGCACGCTGAGCGGCTGATCGAGCCGGGTTCGCGCCCACTCGAGCGTGGGAGCCAGCCCGCCGGAGCTGCGCGGCTGCGGGGGCGGGGCGATGAACTGGGCCTGGCCACCGGTGCGGTGCGCGGGCACGACGAGCCGTCGTGCGACCCCGGTGGCCGCGGCGGCGCCGAGGTCACGGTGCACGAGGTGGAGGCACAGGTCGAGCGCCGCGGTCTTGCCCGCCGAGGTGAGCACGTCACCGTCGTCGACGTAGAGCACGTCGGCGCGGACGTCGACCTGGGGGTAGCGGCGCGCCAGGTCCTCGGCGTGCATCCAGTGCGTCGTCGCCGTGCGGCCGTCGAGCAACCCCGCCGCGGCGAGCAGGTAGGCACCGGTACACAGCGAGGCGATCCGCGTACCGCGCTCGTGCGCCTCACGCAGCGCCGAGATCAGGCCGGGGTCGGGGTTCTCGTCGGGGTCGTCGCAAGACGGCACGACGACGGAGTCGACCCGGGCGATCTCCGCGTACGAGGCCGTCGGCAGGTGTGCCAGCCACGGGTGCGGTTGCCCGTCGGCGGTGCAGACCACCAGGTCGTACCACTGGCCGCCGGGAGCGAGGTCGGAACGGTCGACGCCGAAGACCTCCGCGGCGATGGCGGCCTCGTAGAGCATCGCGGAGGGATGCATGACAAGCGCGAGCCGGGGCATGTCCGAAAGCGTACGGAGGACGTCGTTCGCGACACTCGCCCCACGGGCGTGGCGGCGCCCAGGATCGTGGGCATGACGACTTCCGATCGCGTACTCGTCTACGGCGCTGCAGGTCACACCGGTCGTTTCGTCGTCGACGAGCTCGTGCGCCGCGGACTGGCCCCCGTGCTCGCCGGACGCAGCGCCGACCGCCTCGACGCGATGCCGCCGCGGCACTCCGGGTTCGACCGTCGGGTGGTCCACCTCGACGATGCCGCGCAGCTGCTCTGCGCGGTCTCCGGCTCCGGTGTCGTGATCAACTGCGCCGGGCCGTTCCTGGACACGGCGCTGCCGCTCGCTGGCGCTGCGGTCGAGGCGGGCGCCCACTACCTCGACGTGACTGCCGAGCAACCGGCGGTGCAGGCGCTCTACCGCGAGCTCGACGCCGCGGCGCGCGCGGCGGGTGTCGCCGCCGTGCCGGCGATGGCGTTCTTCGGCGGCCTGGCCGACCTCCTGCTCACCGCCGCCCTGCAGGGCGAGTCGTCCGCGGACGAGGTCGAGGTGGCGGTCGGCCTGGACCGCTGGTGGCCGACCGCGGGAACCAGGATCACCGGCGACCGCAACACCGCGACCCGTCTGGTCATCCGCGACGGGGTGCTGACCCCGGTGGCGGCCCGTGCACCGACACGCCCCTGGCCCTACCCGGCACCCCTCGGCACGCAGTCCGTGGTCGAGCTGCCGTTCTCCGAGGTGATCACGATCCACCAGCACCTGCAGGTCGGCGACCTGCGCTCGTACCTGAACACCGCGCCGCTCGACGACCTGCACGACGGCACGACTCCCCCACCGCCCGCGACGGACGAGCGCGGCCGCTCCGCGCAGCGGTTCGTCGTCGACGTCGTGGTCCGCCGCGGCTCGGACACCCGCAGCACCACGGCCGTCGGCCGCGACATCTACGCCATCACCGCCCCGATCGTCGTCGAGGGCGCGGTCCGCCTCCTCGACGGACGCCACCACGGCGCGGGCGCAAGAGCACCGGGTGCGGCGTTCGACGCCCCCGACGTGCTCGACGCGCTGGAGGCAGGCGCGAACGGCTTCGAGGTGCGTCGGGACCGGCACCTCACGGGCTCACCCCTGCGAGCGTGATCGGCGACGCCGTGCCTGCGGTCCGCGAGGCGGTCGAGACATCACTGGCTGCGTGCGGTGCGCACGGCCCCCTGCCCTCGATCCCGCGTCACGCCCGTGTCGTCGGGCCTGTGCGTTCGCCGAAACGACGCAGTTACCCGGCGGCAGGCCGTGCGTAACCGGAGCATCACACCATCGAGCGATGGGGCCAGAGCTCGCGTCGCCGACGGCCGTGCCGGGCTCCGACACGGCCCGGACCGTCACGACGCACTGCCCCTACTGCGCACTGCAGTGCGGCATGCAGCTGCACGTCACGCACCGCTCCGGGCACGAACGGCCCGACGTGCGGCTCACGCCGTCGGACTTCCCGACGAACCGGGGCGGCCTGTGCGCCAAAGGCTGGTCGGCGGCCGACCTGCTCGCGCATCCCGAGCGGCTCACGACCCCGCTGGTACGCACGCGCGCCGGCGACCGCTCCTCGGCGCTGCGGCCGGCGACGTGGGACGAGGCGCTCGACGCCGTGGCCGCGGCCGTCCGAGCGACGCAGCGACGGTACGGCCGGGACGCGGTCGGATGCTTCGGCGGGGGCGGTCTGACCAACGAGAAGGCCTACCTGCTGGGCAAGTTCGCCCGGACGGTGCTGCGGACGCGCTCGATCGACTACAACGGCCGCTGGTGCATGTCGTCGGCCGCGGCTGCCGCCACCCGCACGTTCGGGATCGACCGCGGGCTGCCGTTCCCCGTCGCGGACCTGGCCCTGGCCGACGTGCTGCTCCTCGTGGGGGCCAACCCGGCGGAGACCATGCCGCCGCTCATGCAGCACCTCGAGGCAGGCCGCGAGCGCGGTGCCCGGCACGTGGTCGTCGACCCGCGCACCACGGCGACCGCGCGCACGGCGCACCTGCACCTGCAGCCGCGCCCGGGGACGGACGCCGCCCTGGCCAACGGTCTGCTGCACGTGGTGGCGCGCAGGGGCTGGGTGGACGAGGAGTACGTCGCGACGCGGACGACGGGGTTCGAGACGGTCCGTGAGGCGGTGGCCGGTTACTGGCCGGACCGCGTCGAGCGGATCACCGGCGTGCCCGCCCGTGACCTGGAGACCGTCGGGGAGATGCTGGGGACGGCGGCGACGGCGATGGTGCTCACGGCACGCGGCGCCGAGCAGCACGCGTCGGGAACGGCTACCGCGCAGGCGTTCATCAACCTCGCCCTCGCGCTCGGGCTGCCCGGCCGGCCGGGTTCGGGTTACGGGACCCTCACGGGTCAGGGCAACGGGCAGGGCGGACGCGAGCACGGGCAGAAGGCGGACCAGCTGCCCGGGTACCGCAGGATCACCGACCTCGCCGACCGCGCCCACGTCGCGAGCGTGTGGGGCGTCGACCCGACGCGTCTGCCGGGTCCGGGGGTGTCCGCCACGGAGATGCTGCGTGCCCTCGGCACCCCCGGCGGGGTGCGGACGCTGCTGCTGCTCGCGTCGAACGTCAGCGTCTCGGCGCCCGACGCGGGCCGGGTCACCGACCGGCTCGACGCCCTCGACTTCCTGGTCGTCGCGGACCTGTTCCTCTCCGAGTCGGCGGCCCGGGCGGACGTCGTGCTGCCCGTCGCGATGTGGGCCGAGGAGGACGGCACCGTGACCAACCTGGAGGGACGGGTGCTGCGGCGTCGCCGCGCGGTCGATCACCCGCCCGGCGTGCGGACCGACCTGGACGTCCTCCTGGGCGTCGCCGAGCGGCTCGGGCACGGGGACCTCATGACGACCGATGCGGCGGCCGCCTTCGACGAGCTGGGCCGCGCCAGCTCCGGTGGCGTAGCGGACTACGGCGGCATCACCTACGACCGCATCGAGGACGAGCAGGGCGTGTTCTGGCCGTGCCCCGATGCCGAGCACCCGGGCACACCCCGGCTGTTCGGGACGCGGTTCGCACATCCCGACGGGCTGGCCCGGTTCTACCGCGGCGAGTACCGCGACACGGCCGAGCGCACCGACGCCGAGTTCCCCTACGTGCTGACCACCGGGCGGCTGATGCGGCAGTACCAGAGCGGCACGCAGACCCGCCGGGTCGCGGCGCTCGCCGGTGACGAGGTGGGCCCCGACGGGTCCGTGGTCCCGCACGCCGAGCTGCACCCCGACCTGGCGCGCCGCTGCGGCGTCGTCGACGGCGAAGCGGTCCAGCTGCGGACCCGCCGGGGCACCGCGGTGTTCCGGGTGCGGCTCACCACGGGCATCCGTACCGACACGGTGTTCGTGCCCTTCCACTGGGGCGGCGCGTCCCGCGCCAACACGCTGACCGATGACGCGCTCGACCCGACCTCCCGCATGCCGGCGTTCAAGGCGTGCGCCGTGGCCGTCACCCCCCTCGCCGTACCCGCCACACCACCGACCGGTTCGCCAGCGGAGCACGTCCGTGCGCCGTGGCCGCCGGCCCGACCGAAGGGGCTCGCCTTGGACAGTCACCCGACCTTCCTGCAGGGCGTCTACGCGCTGACCGGGAAAGGACTCGCTGCACCGACCTTGATCGACCCGAGCCTGTCGTACACCGTGCCGGACGGCGCGGTCGCTCAGACGGTGTACTTCCGGGGCGGCAACAGCACGGACGAGCTCGTCGTCGTCGTGCTGGTCCGCGACGGGGAGCCGATGCGGTACTTCCCCATCGGCGCCAAGGGGGACGTGCACGTGCCGCTGCGCGTGGTGGAGGACCTCGAGCCCGGCACCACCCTCGAGGTGCACGCCGCCGGCGCGGCGGGGGTCTCCGGCGTCGTCGTCATCGACCTCGGCCTCGTGGAGGTGTGAGGTGGCCCGGCGCCGACGCGGGGACGACGGTCGGCGCGACCTCGTCGTCGTGGGCAACGGCATGGCGGGTGCGCGCACCGTGGAGGAGGTCCTCGAGCGCGGCGGCTCCGCGCAGTTCCGGATCACGATGTTCGGCGAGGAGCCGTACGGCAACTACAACCGCATCATGCTCTCGAACGTCCTGGCCGGACTCGAGAGCGAGGAGGCGATCTTCCTCAACTCGATGGCCTGGTACGACGAGAACGAGATCACGCTGCACGCCGGCGTGCGGGTGGCGCGCATCGACCGGCACGCCCGCACCGTCCGCGCCGACGACGGCAGCCGCACGCCGTACGACGCGCTCGTCATGGCGACCGGCAGCAGCGCGTTCGTCCCCGACATCCCTGGCATGCGCACGGCCGGGCGCGGCTTCCACCAGGGCGTGTTCCGGTTCCGCACGCTGGACGACACCCGCGCGATGATCCGGTACGCGCGCACCCACAAGCAGGCGGTCGTCATCGGCGGCGGCCTGCTCGGTCTCGAGGCGGCACGCGGGTTGCAGACCCACGGTGTCGACGTCACGGTCGTGCACGGTCCCGGTCACCTGATGAACCAGCAGCTCGACGCCGCAGGCGGGTACGTCCTGCGGCGCGGCATCGAGGCTCTCGGGATCTCGGTGCTGACGTCGGCCCGGACGGTCAGGGTGCTCGGGGACACGGAGATCACCGGTGTGCAGCTGGGTGACGGGCGCGTCCTGCCGTGCGACATCGTCGTGGTGGCAGCCGGGATCCGGGCCAACTCGTCGATCGCGGCCGCCAGCGGGTTCCTGGTGGAGCGTGGCATCGTCGTCGACGACCAGATGCACGCGCTCGACGACCAGGGCACGCCCGACCCGACCGTGTTCGCCGTCGGGGAGTGCGTGCAGCACCGGGACCAGGTCTACGGGCTCGTCGCGCCGCTGTGGGAGCAGGCGCGGGTTCTCGCGGACGTGCTCACGGGCACCGACCCGTCGGCGCAGTACCACGGCTCCCGCACCGCCACGAAGCTCAAGGTCGCGGGCATCGACGTCGCGTCGATGGGCACCACGGCGCCCGAGCGTCCCGACGACGACCACATCGTCATCTCCGAGCCGCGACGCGGGCTGTACAAGAGCGTGGTGGTCCGCGACGACCGGCTCGTCGGTGCGACGCTCGTCGGTGACCTCGAGAAGGTCGCTCCCCTCATCCAGGCGTTCGACCGCGGTTCGCCGTTGCCCGAGGACCGGATCGCGCTGCTGTTCGACCTGGGCACGGCGCCCGCCGCGGTGGGCGTGGCCGAGCTTCCCGACGAGACCACCGTGTGCAACTGCAACGGCGTGAGCAAGGGGACGATCGGGAGTTGCGTCCGCGGCGGCGTCGCCTCCCTCACGGGCGTCATGGACGCGACCCGTGCGGGCAAGGGCTGCGGGTCGTGCAAGACGCTCGTCGGGCAGGTCGTGGAGTGGGCGGCCGGCGGCACGCTCGAGGTCGACGAGTCCGCCTCCTGGTACGTACCCGGCATCCCCTACGCCAAGGCCGAGCTGGTGGCGCTCATCCGCGAGCAGGAGCTGCGCTCGGTGTCGGCCGTGTTCGCGGCGCTCGCGCCCGGCGGCGTCGAGGACGCGAAGTCGAAGATGGGACTGAACTCGTTGCTGCGCACCCTGTGGGGCGCGGCGGTCGTCGACGAGCGCGACGGGCGCTTCATCAACGACCGGGTGCACGCCAACATCCAGCGTGACGGCACGTTCTCGGTGGTCCCGCAGATGAAGGGCGGGGTCACGTCGGCCGACCAGCTGCGCCGCATCGCCGACGTCGCGGACAAGCACAGGATCCCGCTGATCAAGCTCACCGGTGGTCAGCGGATCGACCTGCTCGGCGTGCCCAAGGAGAACCTGCCGACGGTGTGGGCGGACCTCGACATGCCGTCCGGGTACGCGTACGGGAAGTCGTTCCGGACGGTCAAGACGTGCGTCGGCAGCGACTTCTGCCGGTTCGGGCTCGGCGACTCGACCGCGCTCGGCATCGCGATCGAGACCCGGTACCAGGGCTTGGAGAGCCCGGCCAAGCTCAAGCTCGCCGTGTCGGGCTGTCCGCGCAACTGCGCGGAGTCCTACGTCAAGGACCTCGGTGTCGTGGCCGTCGACGGTGGGCGCTGGGAGATCTGGGTGGGCGGCGCCGCCGGTGCGCACATCCGCAAGGGGGACCTGCTCACGACGGTCGACACCCCGCAGGAGGTCATGACGCTCACCGGCCGCTTCATCCAGTACTACCGCGAGACGGCGAACTGGCTCGAGCGGACCTACGCGTGGGTGCCCCGGCTCGGGATCGAGCACGTCCGTGCCGTCGTGGTGGACGACAGCGAGGGGATCGCAGCGGAGCTCGACGCCGCCGTGCAGGCCTCCGTGGACGCCTACCGCGATCCGTGGCAGGAGCGCGACGACCCCGCCGAACCCGGCCAGTTCCGCACCGCGCTGCCGCTGACCGTCCTGCCGCAGGTGCCGGGCCGATGAGTGCCGGGACGGACGCACGAGCCGTCGGCGGCGAGCCGGGTGCGGGTCCGCTCGACACCGTGAGCGGACCACCCGCCCCGCGCGTCACGACCGCGGGAGGCGGCGGGCCGCACGTGGTGGGACCGCTGTGCGAGATCCCGCTCGGTGAGGGACGCGCCTACGCGGTCGGCGACCGGCAGGTGGCGGTCTTCCGGCTGCGCAGCGGGGCCCTGCGCGCGCTCGACGCGGTGTGCCCGCACCGGGGAGGTCCGCTGGCCGACGGGCAGATCGACGCCGACGTCGTCGTCTGCCCGCTGCATGCGCACGTGTTCGACCTGGGCAGCGGTGCGTGCCGCACCGGGCAGGACGACGTGACGTCCTACGCGGTCCACCTCGAGGACGACCAGGTGGTCGTGGTGCTGCCCGTCTAGAGGACGGCACCGCGCTACCGGCGGCCGAGCCTGAACGCGCCCGGTCGCTCGGGTCGTCGCAACGGTCGACGTTCTGCGCCGGGCGTGACAGCGTGAACCATGCGCGATCACATCGAGCTGAGCGCGGGCCGCATCGACTACGTGGACACGGGCGGCGACGGACCCGTGCTCGTCTTCGCGCACGGCGTGCCCATGAACGAGACGCAGTGGCGCAAGGTCGTGCCACTGCTCACCGGGTACCGGTGCATCCTGCCGACCCTCCCCCTCGGCGGGCACCGGCAGCCGATGCGCCCGGGTGCGGACCTGACCCACCGCGGCGTGGCGCGGCTGCTCGGCGAGCTCCTCGAGCGGCTGGACCTCACGGACGTGACGCTCGTACTCAACGACTGGGGCGGTGGCCAGTTCCTGGTCTCCGAGGGCCGCGCGCAACGCGTCGGGCGGATGGTGCTGGTGGCGTGCGAGGCCTTCGACAACTTCCCGCCCGCACCGGCCAAGCCCCTGGCGGTAGCCGCCCGGGTACCCGGCGGGATCTGGCTGGTCGTGCAGCTGATGCGGTCCCGGCGGTTCCGGCACAGCCCACGCGGCTACGGCGCCATGAGCCTGCGCGGCATCCCGGACGAGGTGTTCGACGACTGGATCGCACCGGCGAGGAGGTCCCGGGCGATCCGACGCGACTTCGCGGCGTTCGCGGCCTCGGCGCCGGATCGCGCGACGCTCCTGGCCTGGTCCGAGCGGCTCGCCGACTTCACGGGCCCCGTGCTCGTGGTGTGGGCGCAGGACGACCCGCTGATGCCTCGCGCGCACGGCCCCCGGCTCGCGGCCCTCTACCCCGCCGGACGCCTCGTCGAGATCGCCGACTCCTCGACCCTCGTCCCCGAGGACCAGCCCGAGCGGCTCGCCGAGGCGATCCTCGAGTTCCTCGCCGAGACCGGCTGATTCCCGGGTCACGGGACGGCGCCGACTGGCACGATGTGCGCCCATGAGCCACGCGAACTCGGCCGACGGCCCCCTCGCACCCTTCGAAGCGGTATGGGCCCAGGTGTTGACGCTCTCGCCCGCAGCGCGCGCGATGTTCGCACTGGCGTGTGCCGAGCGCCTCGTCCGCGCGGCCGGCAGAGCTGACGAGCTGCGGGCGACTCTCGAGGCGGGCTGGGCGGTCGCGGGTGGTGGGTCCGCGGACCTCGCACCACTGCGGTCGGAGCTCGACGTCCGGGAGGACCTCGACGACGACGACCTCGCCGCCACGTACTACGCGCTCGGCGCGGCGACCGGCTCCGCCGAGGACTGTCGAGCAGCCGCATCTCGCGCGATGGACGCGGCGTTCGAGCTCGTCCCCTACGGCCCCGACGAGACGACGTTCCACCCGCTGGCCGACGACGCCGCCAGCCCGCCGGTCCAGGCGGAGCTCGCGTGGCAGCAGGCGGCCGCAGCCAAGCTCGTCGCGGACGGGCCGACGGACGCTGTCGCGGTCTGGCTCCGCCAGTAGCCCGAGCGTGCCGTCGTGGGACGAGGACCAGAACGAGAGCCTGTCCGTCCCCTTACCGTGGGCGGGTGCATCCTCCCCTCGCGCCGTTCGACTCCGGGTTGATCCGACGGCCCGGGGGTGCCCGCCTGTACTGGGAGGCGTCGGGAGATGCCCGGGGTCGCCCGGCCCTGTACCTGCACGGCGGCCCGGGCAGCGGCCTCGGCAGCGGTGGCTACCGGCGTCGGTTCGACCCCGAGCGCTACCTCGTCGTGGGGCTCGACCAGCGCGGCTGCGGGCGCAGCACCCCGTGGGCGATCGACGACCTCGACCGCCTCGACGACAACACCACCCCCACCCTCGTCGCCGACATCGAGGCACTGCGCACGCACCTGGGCATCGACCGCTGGCTCGTCCACGGGGTGTCGTGGGGGTCGACGCTCGCGCTGGCCTACGCGCTGGCGCATCCGGACCGCGTCACCGCGCTCGTGCTCACTGCGGTGACGACCGGGAGCCGCGAGGAGATCGACTGGATCACGCAGGGCGTGGGCAGGGTCTTCCCCGAGGCGTGGGAGCGGTTCGCGACGACGACGCCGGCGGGTGAGCGCGTCGTCGAGCACTACGCGCGACGGCTGCGTGATGCGGACCCCGCCGTGCGGTCCACGGCCGCGGACGCGTGGGACGCGTGGGAGTCGACCCACATCTCGCTCGACCCGAGCTGGGCACCCGGGCCCCTGCACGACGACCCCCGCGAGCGGGAGAACTTCGCCACCCTCGTCACGCACTACTGGGCTCACGACTGCTTCCTCCCTGGGAACGCGAGCGTCCTCGCACGTGCTCACGAGCTCGAGGGGATCCCGGGCGTGCTCGTCCACGGGCGTCGCGACATCAGCGGTCCGGCTGTCACACCGTGGGCGCTGCACAAGGCGTGGCCGGGCAGCGAGCTGCACGTCGTCGAGTCGGAAGGCCACGGGGGCGACGTGGAGATGGAGCTCACCTGTCGGGCGATCGACGCGTTCGCGGAGCGGTGAGCTCAGCCGGGAACAGCGGCGCTCTCACCCGGCTCGGCCGTGGCAGGATCACGGCGGTGCGTGTCGAACTGAGACCCTGGTCGCTCGCAGACGGCCCTTCGTTGCAGTCCGCGGTGGCGGCAAGCCCGGATCTGGTCACGCAGCTGGGCGGGGCCGATCTCCGCGATCTGGAGGACTGCACCCGGTTCATCGAGGCTCATCTGCAGGCCCTCGGCCCCGTCCGGTACGACGTCGCGATCACCGTTGACGGCTCCGCGGTGGGCAACGTGGGGTTGAGCAGTATCGACAGGGCGCATCAGACGGCGTGGACCTACTACTGGGTCGCTGCCACCCATCGGGCGCAAGGGCTCGGCTCGCATGCTCTGGCGACCGTCTCCAGGTGGGCCCTCGAGGAGCTCGGCGTCTTCCGGCTGGAGCTGGGGCACCGTGTCAACAACCCTGCCTCGTGCCGGGTGGCGACTCGTGCAGGGTTCATCGCCGAAGGTCTCGAGCGGTCCAAGCTGCGCTACGGGGACGAGCGGTTCGACGTGGAGACCCACGCGCGACTGGCGACGGACCCGGTTCCACCGTTGGCACTTCTGCCGATGAGGGGACTGCCGTCGGTCGAGCTGCGTGAGACCACGCCATGACGCCGTCGACCGCGCGGTGGAGCTGAGCCGGATCGACCACCTTCTCGAGCCGTGGGGAACACGGGCGGGCGCCGTCGCTGCGCGGGCTCGGGGGACGGCATCGGCCCCGGCCGCGCGGGACCGGGGGTGAACCGGTGGACGACCCCCCTGCCGGCTTCGCCAGCCGGGACGAGTGGCGCGATGCCCTCACGCACCTCGCATGATCAGAGCAGGGCGAGGAACCGCTCCGCATCACCGACGCGGGGGAGGTTGTTGAACATGACGTAGGGCGACGGGCGGCCGTCGACCATGTCCCGGAGCCGGCGCAGCTCGTCGTCGGAGTGGACGTGCCGCGAGCCGGACGTGCCGTGCAGGCGGTAGTAGGTCTGCTCGGGCGTCACGGTCTCGGTCTGCATCGGGTCGACGACGTGCGCGAGATCCAGCTCGGCGCAAAGCTCGGTGAGCAGCTGCGTGGGCCACTCACCGCGGGGTTCCCACAGCAGCCGCGCCGCCGGCCGCTCGACCTGCGTCATGAAGCTGCGAAGCCGTCCGGCGTTGTCGGCCGTCGGGCGAAAGCTCTTCGGACACTGCAGCAGGACGGCGGTGGCCTGCAGGATCCGGGCGCACTCGAGGGTCCGCTGCCACCCCGCGAGGACCGCAGGCGTGGTCCGGAACGCTCCCACCTGGCCACGTGCGCTGTCCGGCAAGGGCTGCTTCATCCGCCGGTAGGTGGGGCTGTTGGACTCGTGGGTGACGATCTGCCACGCCTTGATCGTGAACTCGAAACCGGCCGGCACCTGGGCTCGCCAGCGCATCAGCACGGCGTCGGACGGCGGTTCGTAGAACGTGTGCTGCACCTCGACGACGGGGAAGCGACGCACGTACGACGCCTGGGAGACGGTCCAACCGCACAGGCCTACGCGAACGCCCACCTTGCCTATCCGTCCCAGGTGTCGCGCGCTCGAACCGACGCCGTGCGCAACATCATCCAGTCGGCCATGCAGCCGATCCTCCCAGGAAGAACACCTGCGAAGCGGTTCCGTAAGAACCGTGGTCGCGCCGCGACGTCGGCGACCTCCCTCTGGACCGTGTGCCCAGGCGTGCGTGACCATCGAGTGGAGGTGCTCATGGCCACCCTGGGCCACGGCAAGATCTGCCACGTCGAGCTGCCAGCGGACGACCCGCAGGAGGCCGACTCCGCCTCTTCGTTCGCGTACGCGAGCACCTCGAGGATGAAGTGGCGTCGACCACCCGACCCGTAGAGCGTCGGGCGCGATCGGATCTCGGCAAGGTGCGCGAGGTCGAGATCGCTCGACCACGCGTGTGTGGTCGTCACCCATGACGCTCTGTCGCTCACCCATCTGAAGCTATCGAGGCCGACGCGCTCCTGGCGCTCGCTTCCTGGTCCTAGATCGTCCTGCCCGCCGGTGTCGTGCTCGGGCCGGCGGAACTACCCGTGCTGGTCTTCTGTCGGATGCACGTGCGGGCTAGAGTCGGGGTGGCGCGGAGGGCGCCGCCGGGCCCGCGGGCAGGACTGAGTCCACCTCCACAGCGCGACAAGCCACCCCGGTCGACGATCTCCTCTTGTCTGGCAGTGCGGGCCGCCGGCTCCAAGGAGACGTCATGCCTCTTCTCCCTGCGCACGCCGACCTCGCGCAGCTCCGGCTCCAGGCCAAGGACCTCCTGCGGGCGGCCAGACGCGGTGAAGCGTCCGCCCTGGCCCGAGTGCATGCTGTCTCGGCCGCGCTCAGCCTGAGCTCCGCACAGCTGGCACTGGCCCGTGAGCACAGGTTCGCGAGCTGGGCCCAGCTGAAGCTCGAGGTCGAGCGACGAGCGATCCTGGACAGCGCCGACGCGACTCGGCTCGCCGACCTGCTCGCCGCCCACCCGGAGCTCGCGGTGCAACGGATGACTGGCTGGCGTGACCACCCGCACGGAGCGAGCCCCCTTGCCTACGTGGCGATGATGCGCTTCGACACCTCCCGGAACGTCTGGCGTGCAGTGCCTGGGACAGGTGCGCTTGCCCGCGCCCTGGTCGACGCCGGTGCACCGGTGGAAGGCGACCCCCTCGACGCGGAGACGCCTCTGATGACCGCGGCCAGCTACGGCGACGCAGAGGTGGCCCGTGTCCTCATCGAAGCCGGCGCAGACCTGGACGCCACCGCGTTGCCCACGGCCGGTGGAGTCCCGGTGGGCACCGCCCTTCGACATGCTGTCGTCTTCGGCATGACGGACGTCGTCAACCTCCTCGCCGCCGCCGGCGCGAGCGACCTGGTGCACGCCGCGGCCGCTGGCGACCTCAGCGGCATGCTGACGCCTGAGACCTCCGAAGAGGACCGGGTCGCGGCGCTGCGGAGCGCCGCTGCACACGGCCGGCTGGACGTGATCGACCAGCTGATAGCGGCATCCACACCCGTCGACGGCATCGACCGTGACGGATCCACAGCCCTGCACGCGGCGGCCTTCTGGGGGCGAGCTGACAGCGTCGAGCGCCTGCTCGTCCACGGTGCTGACCCCGCACGCCGTGACACACGGTTTGGCAGCACTCCGCTCGGCTGGTGCCAGCACCAGAGCGAGCAAGTCGGCTCCGGGCGCGGGCACGACGAGGTGAAAGAGGTCCTTCGCCCGATCACTCCGAGCGCGTCCTGAAGGGAGCGGCACGCCCGCCGCGGCCTCAGCACACCGCCGCCGCGAGCGTCGGAGCGCAGGACCGTGCTGCCCGCGCCGTCCACGGTGTCGGACGTGACGCGGACCCTACGGGTGGTCCACCGCTCGTCGAGCCTGATCTCTACTCGACGGCGTACGCCCTCCCGCCTTCGACGGCGGACGTGTGGCCGCGCAGCCGGCCTGGACCGAGGTAGGCCACCTCGAACCAACGCCGTGCGCAACATCATCCAGCTGGCCATGCAGCCGTTCCTCCCAGGAGTGCACCTCCCCGGGCCCAGGGGGAGCTTAGCCACCCAGTGGGCGACAGCGAGCAGCGGCCGGCAGGCAACGGCGTGCGCCGTCACGCGTCGAGCGGCTCGCCGGTCGGATCCTCGCCCGCGTCGTCGCGCAGCGTCGGGCCGCCCAGAGGGTCGGTCGACCACGCGACGAGCCGCCATCCGCTGGCCGGGTCGCCGTCGATCTCGATCGCACCGGTGTTGGCCAGCGGCCTCTGCTCGACGTCGTCGACGTCGAGACCCGCGACGCGGGCGGCCGCCCAGCAGCGGATGGCCGCTCCGTGCGAGACCACGACCACCGTGCTCCCGCCTGCGGAGACGACCTGCGCGACGGCGTCGTCGAACCGCGCCAGGAAGGTCGCGCCATCGGGCCCGCCCGGCATGCGCCGGTGCGTGTCGCCGCGTGCCCAGGCGAACACCGTCGAGAGGTAGGCCTGGTGCGCCTCGTGGCCGCTGGACATCTCCAGGTCACCGGCGTCCACCTCCCGCAGCCCGTCGTAGGTCGTCGGCGCGAGGTTCAGCCGGTCCGCGAGCGGAGCCGCGGTGAGCGCCGTGCGCACCAGGGTCGAGACCGCGATCGCGTCGATCCGGCGGCCCTCCAGCGCCGCCGGCACCGCCGCGGCCTGACGCTCGCCCAGCGCGGTGAGCCGCGCGCCCGGGACGCCGGTGTCGACGAGTCCTCGCACGTTCGACGGGGTCTGGCCGTGCCGCAGCAGCAAGAGACGCATGCGGCATTGTCACCGCCGGGCCGTCGGGTCTCGACCGCGGTTGCCCGCCGCACAGCGCGTCGTCGGACGGCCTGTCACCCCTGTCCCCACAGGTCAAGACGCAGACGCCTCCCCCGCGAGCCCGGCCGGGCAAGGATCCGGGCACCCGGGCACCCGGGCACGCGGGCAGACCGGCGCCCGGAGCGTCGCGGACCTACCGGATGACGCGGACCTCCTGGGGCCAGCCGCACCCCTCGGCGACCCGGCCCGCCCACATCTTGGCCGTCTCCAGGTCGGGCACGTCGATGATCGTGATCCCGCCCAGCTGCTCGACCGTCTCGGTGTAGGGGCCGTCGGTGATCGACAGGGTCCCGCTCGTCGCGTCGGCACTGAACGCGTCGGCGAGGTCCTCGTCGAGCCCGCCGGCGAACACGAGGACCCCGGCCGCCTCCATGTCACGGACGACCGCCGTGCTGGGCTCCACGCGGGACCGGAACCACTCGGCCGGGTGGTCCCCCACCCACTGCTGGTGGAAGTAGATCGCGTACTGCGTCATGACGCTCCTCCTGCGTGGTCGCCCCGTGTGACCCGACACCACTGTGACGGGCGAGGTCCGCCGGTTTCGACAGGAAGGTCGGGCCGGGTGCGCGACGGTCCCAGGGCGGTGGCCGTCAGGCGTCGGTGCGGAGACGAGCGTGCAGGTGCATGTCGTGGTGGCCGTCGGCGTGCAGCCCGTAACCGCGCAGGACGCCCTCGGCGCGGCAGCCGAGCAGCTCCGCGACGCGGCACGACGCAGGGTTGCGGGTGGAGTGCTCGACCTCGACGCGGTGCAGCCCGAGGTCCTCGAACGCCCAGCGCATCACCTCCGTGGCCGCACGGAGAGCGACGCGGCGTCGACGAGCCTCCGGGACGACCCAGTAGGCCAGCGCGGCGTAGCCCTCGAACAGGTTCAGGTCATTCAGAGCGGCGCGACCCACCACACGACCGGAGCCGCCCTCCGACGGGCTGCCCTCCCGCGCGGGTTCATCGACGCGAACTACCGGCATCACGACCGCCCACTCGGCGGCGGTGCCTTCGCGCCACGCGGCGTTCTTGCCGTCGATCCACGCTCGGGCCTCGTCCTCGTCGGTCATCGTGCGCGCGTGCCACCGGCGGATCGCGTCGTCGTCGTAGGCGGCGCGAACGGCGGCTGCGTCCTCCCGACGCCACGGGCGAAGGACGAGTCCGTCAGCGGCCAGGGTGGGTTGGCCGAACTCGTCCCACCGGCTCATGGGAACAACCGGGTCGGCAGTCAGAGGCACGGCAGGAGCCTGCCAGGGGATGCGGGTGGTGGCGAGGGGCAGGCAGGTCCCTCGCCGCGGTCAGCGTTGTGCGCAGTCACGCCGGCGGCTCCGTCGCCACCCCGGACCGGTGCGCCAGGACGGCGAGCGCGATCCGGTCGCGGCACTGGAGCTTGCCGAGGAGGCTGCTCACGTGCGTCTTCACGGTCGTCTCCGCGACGTACAGGCGGCGGGAGATCTCCTGGTTGGTGAGACCGGCGCCCACGAGGGCCAGCACCTCGCGCTCGCGAGGGGTCGTCGTGGACAGGGCCCGCGCGATGAGCGTCCGGGGCGCAGCCTCCCGTGGATCCGTCGGCGCCGTGGTCGCGGTGGCGGTCGCCGCACGCTCCTCGGTGCGCAATGCCGCCGCGACAACGTGGGACGTCGCCTCCGGCGCCAGGACCGTCTGACCCGCGTGGACGCGGCGGATACCGTCGAGGAACTCGCCCGTGCCGGCGTCCTTGAGCAGGAAGCCCGCGGCGCCGGCTCGGAGCGCCGCCATCACGTAGTCGTCCCGGTCGAAGGTCGTGAGGACGAGCACCGCGGGAGGATCCGGCAGCGCACGGACGCGGCGGGTCGCCTCGACACCGTCGAGCACCGGCATCTTGATGTCCATGAGGACCACGTCGACCGTGCAGCTCCGGCACAGCTCGACGGCCGCGGCGCCGTCGAGCGCGGTCCCGACGACGACCATGTCCGACGCCGTCCCGACGAGCACCGAGAACGCCGACACGAGCAGGCGCTGGTCGTCGACCACCGCCACCCGGATGGGTTCCCGCCGCCGGGTCATGCGACCGGGAGCCTGACGTCCAGGACGAAGCGGTCGCCGTCGTGAACGGCCCGGACCTCGCCGCCGTGCGCCCGTGCCCGTTCCCGCAGCCCGACGAGGCCCACCCCTGCGCCGCGGTCGGCCTGCGAGCCGGTCGTGTTCGACATGGTCATCCTGATCCCCTCGACGTCCCGCGACAGCGCCACCGACGCCGCCCCACCGGGCCGCCCGTGACGCAGCATGTTGGTCAGCCCTTCCTGCAGGCAGCGTGCCAGGGTCAGCGCGAGCGCGGGCGACAGCTCGTCGTCCCACTGCTGGAGCGTCGCGCGGTCCGGGAGGTGGGCCGTCACCACCAGCCCTGCGGCCCGCGCGGTGCGCACGATGTCGTCGAGAGCGACCAGACGGACCGGCAGCGTGTCGACGGCGTCGCGCAGGGCCCCGACGAGCAACCGCACGTCCCGCAGGGAGGCCTTGGCGATGTCACGGATCGACTCCAGGGCCGCCGCCTGCTCGCCCGGCCCCGGGCGGCGCGCGAGCTCGGCGTTGGCCTGGGCGTGGATGACCGTGAGGCTGTGCCCGAGGACGTCGTGCAGCTCCGCGCTCAGACGGTTGCGCTCCTGCGCGCGGGCCAGGGCGACGTTCGCGGCGACCTCCCGCCGGCGGGCGGCCGCGTCCTGCCGCCGCCGCCACGCCCAGAGCCACACGGCAACGAGGAGGGCCACGTGCGCCGTGTACGTCCACAGGGGAGCTTCGGACACCTGGACCACGGGACTGACGGCGCTGCCCACGACCCCGACGGCGAGCGCGACGGCGCCGACGGCGCCGGACCGGGCGCCGCGGGTGACGGAGATCAGCACGAGCGGGGTGGCGAGGAGCAGGACGGACGTGCTCAGCACCCGGTCGGCGAGCGCCTGGTTCATCGCGAGCGCGGCGAGCAGGCCGGTGGTCACGACGCCGACCGCGACGGGGCGCGCGTTCCGGAGCAGCAGGCAGCCGCTCAGCCCGGTGGACGCCGCCGCCAGCACGACGTCGTGGACGTCTCCGCCGGCAGTGAGCGCGACCCACCACTCGAGCGCGGACACGGCCAGCCCGGCCAGCGCGAGGAACAGGTCGAGACGGGTCGTGCGACCCAGGACGAAGCGTCGGCGCGGCGCGGGCCGAGCGCGACCGTCGTCGGGAGCCACGGGCGACATCGTACGGAGCGCGTGGGGCCCCGGGACCGGTTCGACGACCCGAGGAGACGCGGGTTCGTGACTGTCACGCCAGGTGGACGATCTGTCACCACCGACGCCGCGACTCCTCCTCCTGCAGGAGGAGGCCGGGGCGCCATGTCCCGCGCCGCGGCGCGCAAGATCGTCGGCGTGCAGGAGGTGGCGCCCCTGGTCCACGTCGCACCATCGGCGCATGGTGATCGAGATGCTCCAGGTGGGGCGCCGGTTCGGGCGCCGTCAGGTCCTGCAGGGGGTCGACCTCACGGCACGCGAGGGCGCCGTGACAGGACTGCTCGGACCCAACGGCGCGGGGAAGTCGACGACGCTGAGGGTCCTGCTCGGGCTGCTGCGCCCCCACGGGGGCCAGGTACGCCTGTTCGGGGAGCCCTGGCGGCGGGAGCACCTGGCCCGCGTCGGCGCGTCGGTCGACGGTCCCAGCTTCTACGGGCACCTCACCGGCCGTCAGAACGTCGCGCTGCATGCGCGGCTCGTCGGGGTCGGGGCGGCCGCGGTCGGTGAGGCACTGGAGACCGTCGGCCTGGGCGCCGCAGCGGACCAGCGTGCCAGCGGGTACTCGACGGGCATGCGCAGCAGGCTCGCCCTGGCGATCGCACTACTGGGCGACCCGGATCTCGTCGTCCTGGACGAGCCGCAGAACGGCCTGGACCCGTCGGGTGTGCGCGAGGTGCGGGAGCTGGTGCGGCGCCTCGCCCGCGACGGGCGCACCGTCCTCTTCTCGTCGCACCTGCTGTCCGAGGTCGCCGCCGTCGCCGACGACGTGACGTGCCTCGCCGCGGGTCGGACGGTGTTCGCCGGGCCGCTCAGCGCGCTGGCGCCGGACGGCGACCTGGAGTCCGCGTACTTCCAGGTCACCGCGGGAAGGGCGGCGCGGTGACGGCCGTCGAGCCTCTGCGTCACGGTCGGCCGCGACCGGCGTCGGTGCCGCTGCGGCGGGTGCTGTACTCCGACGTGCGGGTCTGGGCCAGGTCACCGCTCCTGCTCGCACCGTTCGCCGCCGGCGCGGTCGCCGTCCTCACGACCGTGCTCCTGCTGTCGACCGGTGCACCGACCTGGGGTCGGTTCCTCGCGCACCTCAACATGTGGGTCGTGGTCGTCGGACCGGGTTTCCTGGCTGTCGTCGCCGGCCAGGTCGCGACACGGGAGGCCGCCGACGGGCGGGCCGTCGCGACCCGCGCCATCCACCCGGGGACCCGAACCGTCGCAGGCTCCGTCCTCCTGCTCGCCGTGGGCGCCGCGATGCACCTCGCACAGACGCTCGTCACGTTCGTGGGCTACGCAGTGTTCGGGGCGGGGCACGACGTCTCCCTCGGCCGCGCGCTCGTCGACGCCGTCGCCGTCGCTGCCGCGCTCACCGCCGGCGGAGCGCTCAGCGCCGTCCTGCTGCGGATCGCCGGGGAGAAGGCGGGCATGGCCGGCTGCCTGGTCACCGGCCTCGTGCTCGTCCTGACGGGCTTGCTGTGGGCGGAGCACCCGTCGTGGTGGGCGGTGCCGTCCACGTGGCACCTGCGCGCCGTCCTCCCCCTCATCGGCACGCGCGCCAACGGCGTCGCACTCGAGGGGGCCACGCTTCCGGGCGCGACCGGCGCGGTCGTCGCGTCCGTGGTCGCTGCCGTGCTGGTGTGCACCGTGCGTGCGGTCCTGGCCCGCACCCCACGGAGGGCTGATCGCGGACCGCGGGCCGCGGCGGTGACGGAGCGGGCGCACCGCCCGGCGACCCTCTCCGCGCGCCCGGGTCCGACGGTCGCGGTCGCGGTCCTGCGACGTTCCGGCGTCGTGTCGCTCGCGGTGGGAGCCGTCGCCCTGGTCGCGTTCCTGTGCCGGTACCGCGAGCCGGGCGAGGTCGCCCTCGTCGCCGCGCTGCTGCTCCTGCCCCTCGGCTGCGGTCTGCTCCCCGTGGTCGTCGTGGGGCGGTGGCGATCCGGGATGCGCGCGGTGGCCGTCCGTGCCGTGAGCCCGGCCGTGCTCGCGTCACACGTGCTCGCCGCGCTCGTCGCGATCGTCGTCACGGTGGTCCTGGCGGTGACCGCGGTGCTGCTGGGCGACGGTCTCGCGCCGGCCGACGCGCTGACGCTCCTGCCGGTCTGGATCGCCGTGGGGACGATGCTGACGATGCTGAGCGCCGTGCTCGTCGCCACGAGCGGCGCGCTGGCGTCGCTCCTCGTCACGGTCGCGGGAACGACCGCAGGTCTCCTCGTCGGCGGCAACGAGCCCTTCCGCGACGCCTTCGGCGTGCTGGTGCCGTGGGCCTGGCCGGCCGCGCTCGCCGACGCCCAGATGCGGGTGACCCTCCCGGCATCCGTCGTGCTCACCGTGATCCTCGGCGCGGTCGCCGTGCGGCTCCTCGCCACCCGCACGTCCCGCATGGGGTGAGGGGACCCGTCCGCCGCGACGGATCTCAGGGATCGTCCCGCAGCCGGGCACGTGGTGCGGGGGACGGCGCGGCACCTGCACCGGCCCGTACACCCGCGCGAGCCCTCACAGCGGCCGGGGTCGGTACGCCTCCAGCAGCCGCTCGGTGAGGGCCTCGAACTGCGGGTCGACCACCCGGCGGGCGGGGTCCGCGTCGTGCCACGCGACGATCTCGCGGGCGCCCTGCGTGAACGGGATGCGGGGCGAGAACTGCGGGACCAGCCGCCGGATCTTCGTGTTGTCGAAGATCATCGTGTGCGCCTTGTCGCCGAGGATCCCGGCGCCCAGCTCGGGGTCGGCGGCGGCGATCGCGTCGGACGCGACGTGCACCAGCCGCGGCTCGTCGACACCGGCCGCGGCGGCCATCGCGAGGAAGATCTGGTCCCACGACGGGGCCTCGTCGCCGGTGATGTGGAACGCCTCGCCGATCGCCTCCTCGCGCCCCAGCAGCCCGACCAGCCCGACCGCGACGTCCGCGCTGTGCGTGATCGTCCACCGCGAGGTCCCGTCCCCGGGCACGACGACCTCCAGGCCGCGGCGCATCCGGTCGACGACCGTCCAGCCGCCGTCCATCGGCACGAGCGTGGCGTCGTAGGTGTGCGACGGGCGCACGATCGTCATCGGCAGGCCGGTGTCGCGGTACGCGCGGACCAGGAGGTCCTCGCACGCGATCTTGTTGCGGGAGTACTCCCAGAACGGGTTGCGCAGCGGCGTCGACTCGACGACCGGCAGGTGCGTGGGCGGCGTCTGGTACGCCGACGCGGAGCTGATGAACACGTACTGCCCGGTGCGGCCGGTGAACAGGTCGAGGTCGGTCTGGACGTGCTCGGGGGTGAACGCCGTGAACTCCACGACGGCGTCGAACTCGAGGTCGCCCAGCGCAGCGCGGACGGACTCCGGATCGCGGACGTCGGCGTGCAGGACGCGGGCGCCGTCCGGCACCGGGCGCGTCGAGGAGCGCCCCCGGTTGAGCAGGGTGACGTCGACACCCTCCGCGACCGCCCGCCGGGCCGCCTCCGTGCTGATGATGCCGGTCCCACCGATGAACAGAGTGCGCAGTGCCATGCCTCGCAGGATACGCAGCAGCTTTCACCGCTCGGCGGGGTGGAGAGGCGGCCCGGGCGCTCGGATCCCGCTTCCGTCTGACACCACACCGGGCATGAGTGCGACACCATGGCACCCCCACCTACCCCGAGGAGCCCTGACGTGGAACCGACCACCGTCGCCGCATGGACGTTGCTGCAGGAGATCCCGATCCCGCCGGACGTCACCGACCTGCTCATCGAGGGTGAGCAGGCGGTCGCAGCGTTCAAGACCTTCCGCGACAGCGCGGTCTTCACGACGCGGCGCCTGATCGTCCGCGACGCGCAGGGCATGACCGGCAAGAAGGTCGAGATCTACTCCCTGCCGTACAGCTCGATCAACATGTGGTCGTCCGAGAACGCGGGCCGCCTGTTCGACGTGAACGCCGAGCTCGAGCTGTGGACCCGTGCCGGCCACATCAAGGTCAAGCTCGGGAAGGAGGTCGACATCCGGCGGCTCGACAAGCTCATCGCCTGGGCCGTGCTCCAGGGCTGAACGTCGACCGGCCGCGCCGCGCACCCGCACTCGGCGCGCTCGGGGTGTCGACTCGAGGTCGCCCAGCGCGACGGGGCCGGGCGGGCCGTGAGATCCCGGCGTGTCGGCCGCTCCCGCCCGTAGGTTGGCGCCCATGCCGAAACTCAACGTCCAGCGGTGCGCTGCGACCGTCGTCGTGTCCGCCGTCCTGGCCTCGGGTGCGCTCACGGCGTGCTCGGGCTCGACCGCCGGGTCGACCGCCTCGCAGGTCGGACCGGAGACGCAGAGCCCGACCGCCGACGCGCCCGCCTCACCGGGCCCGACGGTGACCGCCGGCGAGCCCGTGGCGCCGGGTCAGGAGTTGCCGGCCGGCGTCACGGCATTCACGCTCGCCGACGGCTCCAGCGTCGCGGTCGTCCAGGACCAGCCCTTGCCCGAGGCCGTGGTCGCGCAGCTCGTCGCCGACGCCAATACCGCGAGCGCGGCTGCGGTGGCGAATCCGAAGCGGGTGCTGGGCTACATCGCGTCACAGGAGAACGCCGACGCGCTCAAGGCAGCGGCAGCGGCAGCGACGGGCAAGAGCATCGTGGTCCTCTTCCCCATCTTCGCCACGATGCCGGGCGAGCCCGAGGGCACGCCGGCGCGCGTCGTCTGGGCCACGACGATGACGGGCTCCACGAGCTACCCGGCCGCCGGCACCACCGAGGCGGAAGGTCGCACGGCAGCCGAGGCGTTGGTCGCCGCGCAGGCGGACCCGGCGCGGTGGGCGATCCTCACGCTCTCCGCCTGACCGTCGAGGTCGCCGCTACCGACGATCGAAGGCCAGGTGGACGACGCCGGAAGGCGACGGCGTCGCCTCGATGCTGAAGCGCTCGTCGAGGCCCTCCAGCCCGTCCCAGAGGCGCTCCCCCCTGCCCAGCAGGATCGGCACGACGACGAGGTGCATCCGGTCGATCAGGTCCGCCTGGAGGAACTGGCGGACCGTGCTGACGCCGCCACCGATCCGCACGTCGAGGCCGCCGGCCAGGTCGCGGGCGAGTGCGAGCGCGGAGACGGGGTCGGCGTCGACGAAGTGGAACGTGGTCCCACCCTCCATCTCGAGCGTCGGGCGCGGATGGTGCGTCAGCACGACGACCGGGGTGTGGAAGACCGGGTCGGGGCCCCACCAGCCCGTCCACTCCTCGTCGAGCCACGGACCGCGCTGCGGACCGAACTTGTTGCGGCCCATGATCTCCGCGCCGATCCCCGTCGCCCACGAGCCGGCGAACGCCTCGTCGACTCCGTAGGACCCGTCCGTCTGGCCGTGCAGGCCCATCGCCTGGAACGTGGGCGTCTCGAAGGCCCACTCCATCAGCCGCGAGCCCGCGTGCCCGAAGGGCGTCTCGAGCGCCTGGCCCTCCCCCGTGCCGAAGCCGTCGAGCGAGACCGAGAAGTTGTGCACGCGGACGAGGGACATGTCAGCTCCTGACGTGGTGGCGACCGTCACCGCCCGCATCGACGAGGGCGTTTTCTGACGGTATCGGATACCGGTGCGGAGGGTCTCGGCGACTGCGCCGGCCACCGATGCCGACGGCCGCACGCAGCGGTGGCGTCCAAGGAGGCGGCCGCCCGTCGCGTCCTTGTCCCGAGAACACACCCGGAACGGGTTGCAGCGGCGCCGACGCGCGCGCCTTCGGACCGACCACCGAGGGGGCCGTCACGCTGTCCGCCTCGAACGCATAGGCAGGGCATGGAGACGACTGAGCCGACCGACGACGAGCTGCTCGCCCGGTCGGTGCTGAGACCGCAGGTCCTCGGCGCGTTGTACGAGCGTCACGCGCCCGCAGTGTTCCGCTTCCTCGCGCGGCGAGTGGGCGCGGCTGCTGCGGAGGAGCTCGTCGGGGACGTGTTCGTCGCCGCGCTGGAGTCACGGGTGCGGTACCGGCCCCACCAGAGCGGCTCGGCGCTGCCCTGGCTGTACGGGATCGGCGCCAACGTGGCCCGCGCCCACCTGCGCCGCCACCGTCCCGACGTGACGGTCGACGCCAACGTGGGCGTCGACTGGACGGCCGTCGACGACCGGCTCGACGCGCAGGCAGCGCGCGACCAGCTGCGCCACGCTCTGGCGACCCTGACCCCACCAGAGCGCGAGACGTTCCTGCTGGTCGCGTGGGAGGGCCTGACACCCACCGAAGCTGCGCGAGAGCCCTGCGTCGCCGGCGCTGCGGCGGGCCCTGTGGCAGGTGGCGGCGAGCATGCCGGACGTCGAGCTGCTCGGCCCCATGACGGACTCCGTGGGCCGTGAGGGCGTCGCCGTCGAGCGCGACGAGCGCGACCAGGGCTGGTTCAGGGTCGTCTACATCCTCGACCCCACCGACGGAGCCCTGCTCGAGAGCCGCAGCATCGACGACGACGGCATCGTCACGTTCCGGTCGACGGAGCTGACCCGGCAACCCAACGCGACCGCGCCGACCCCGCAGCCTCCCCTGTGCGGGCCGGGGTCGGAGCCGGAGCGGTCCTGCTGACCGCGAGCTCGGCCACCGGGACCTTCTGGCCCTTGCGCACGCGGGTCCGGGCGCGGCGACGCAGGTCACCCGGGCGATGTCAACGATTCGCCCCCACGCACCACCGACGCCCAGGTGAAGACTCGGCGCGGTCCGTCGTCGTCGAGAGGTGTCCTCATGTCCACGCAGGTGAAGGCCCGTTCGTGGGGCAGCGCGCCCGCCCTGCTGCTGGCGGGCGCCGCGCCAGGACCCCGTCGGTGAACTCGCTCGAGCCGTTGTCCTCACCACAGAACCGGCACGGGGACAGGCCCATGAAGCCGCGCAGGTAGGTGCCGGAGCTGAAGTACGTGCTCACCGCGTCGCGGTCGTCCTCGTGCCAGGCCTCGTCGACCATGTCGTGCGGGTCCGGGTACTCGGGATGCCGGTCGTTCCGCCAGTAGCCGATCAGTCGCAGGGGCACGGTCCCATCGCGCTCGATCGGCATGCCCGCAGCATCGGACTCCGCTGACGAGATACGTGCCGCGGCACGTCGTCGGCGAGATCGCAGGACCTCAGGTGCATCCAAGGACGCTCCTGGCGAGGAAGTAGGGGCAGGGCGTCGACGACGAGGCCCTGCGGTGCGCGTCGCGTGCCGCCCGACCTCCCGCAAGGAGTCGTTCCATGAGGATCCGTCGTCTCGCAGCATCCCTGGCCGTCACCGCCCTCGCCGGCGGCGCGGCCGTCGGGCTCGCACCCGCCGCGTCCGCCGCCGGCACCACCAGCCTCGCCTCGGTGCTCGCCGCCGACGGCACGGGGTTCGACCGCAACTGGTACGACTACGACATCGTCGACAACGCCGTGACCGCCGTGCTCACCGCCAAGCCCGGCAGCCCGGTCGCCGTGCTCGCGGACGGCAACGTCCCGCTCACCGCGTTCCTGCCGAACGACCGGGCGTTCCAGGTGCTCGCGTACGACCTGACGCACCGCTGGTACGGCTCGGAGGAGAAGGTGTTCGGGGCCCTCGCGCAGGCGGTGGGCATCGACGCGATCGAGCAGGTGCTGCTCTACCACGTCGTCCCCGGCGCCACGATCGACTCCGCCACCGCACTGGCGTCCGACGGGGCGGCGCTGACCACCGCCCAGGGCGGCACCTTCACGGTCGACGTCCTGTCGAAGCGGATCCCGCTCGTCGTGCTGCGCGACGCCGACCGCAACGACGTGAACCCGCTGCTGGTGCGCAGCCAGCTCGACATCAACGTCGGCAACGCGCAGATCGCGCACGGCATCTCGTTCGTGCTGCGTCCGCTCGACCTGTGACGCCCCGGCGCCCGCCCGGCCCCGACCGGGCGGGCGCCGTCGCTGCGCGGGCTCGGGGCACGGCGTCAGGTCTGACCCTCGGCAGCGCGTCGCTCATCCCGTGGCGATGGCAGCCGAGCACTTGTTGCCTGCGGCTCGCGCGCTACGACGCTGACCTGGCGCCGCTGGCAGGCATAGCCTGCCCGGCGTGGGCATCCGGGTGTCGGAGGAGAACCGATCAGTCTGTCGTCGCTGCCGCGGCGAGGTGGTCGCCAACGCGGAGTCGTTCGACGTGTTCGAGCAGATGCACTACACCTGCTTCCACTACGAGTTCGAGCACGCCGGTGACCCCGATATCGAGTGCACAGCCGGCGGCTGTCCGGCGGCGGGCATCTCTGTCGCGTCCCTGCACGGGCGGATCGGGGACATCGAGATGGCGTCCGCCGGCAACACGATCGTCCCCGCGATCCTCACTCTGAGGCGCCTTCACTTCGACGTCACGCAGGACGCGGATCGCTGGGTGGCCCGGCTCGGTCGAGCTCGTTTCGTGGCGGACGACCCGGTCACCCTGCTCGGGCTCATCAAGCTGGCCGAGAATCGGACGCCCTGGCGCGCGACCGACAGCGAGATCGACGACGTGCTGGCGGAGTTCGACCTCTAGCACTGCGCACGCTGCCGGACCGGCCCTGAGCGCTGGTACGTCGCCGAGCTCGTGGACGAGCACCTCGTGGAGATCGTCGACGACGATCCCACCGTGCCGGCCAGCCCGGTCCGGTCCGGTCCGAGGAGCAGAACGGCCTCTGGGACATGCCCGTCGCGCGCGTCGCCGGGGCTCCTCGCGAGAGGGGTCAGGACAGCAGGGAGGAGTGCTTGCGTGCTGACGGGTGGAAGTCACGCAACGTGCGCCCAGGCGCGCACTGCGGCCCGGATTGCCTCGGTCCGGTTGGGCAAGCCCTCAGCCTCGGCGCGCCGCGTCAACGCCGCGAGCGCGGGGCCGTCGAGCCGGACGGTGACCACGCCCGCGCGGTATCGCAACCAGCGTTCCCGTCAGCGGCGCGAGGGCCTCCGCACCCGTCAGCGCTCGCGGGTCCGCCACGCGATCATGCGGTCCGCGACGCCGACCCAGTCGATCGGGCCCCCTCGTTCCTCGGCGTCTTCGACGCACTCGGCGAGATGCTGGAAGAGAGCCTCGGCCGTGACCGCCTGCCACCGGCCGGGGTGGTCGTGGGCGTCGTCGCGGAGGTCCCAGAAGCTGTCGGCAAGCCTGCGCTCGACACTCGTCACCACCTGAAGGTAGGCGTCGCGTGAGCTCTACGCCCCCCCTTGCGTCATCGAAGTCACGCCGAGGTGGGGTCTCTTCCGATCGGCGCGGCACGACATGGACGTGAGGGTCAGGAACATCCCGGGTGTGCTGATCCACGGGCATCACACATCAGCGGTCCGGTCATCACGCCGTGGAGGCTGCACCAGGCGTGGCCGGGCAGCGAGCCGCACGTCGTCGAGTCGGAGGGGCACGGCGGCGACGTCGAGATGGAGCTCACCTCCCGGGCCATCGACGCGTTCGCGGGTCGGTGAGCACCTGCCGGTGAAACGGTTCTTGCCCTGTCTGCCCGGGTCGTACAGACGTACGGTCGAACGCGCCCATCCATATCCGACCTACACCCGGTCGAGGTGACCCAGCATGAGATCCACCGCTCTCCCCGATGCCCGACGACCCGCCCCCGCGCGGCTGCTCCTGTCCGTCCTGGCAGTGATCGCACTGGCCTTCGCGATGTTCAGCCTCGCCCCCGCGCCGACCGCGCAGGCGCACGGCTGGATCTCCGACCCGCCCAGCCGGCAGGACCTCTGCTACACCGGCGCCGTGAAGGACTGCGGCCCCGTCCAGTACGAGCCGTGGAGCGTCGAGGCCAAGAAGGGCTCGATGCTCTGTTCCGGCGGCGGCCGCTTCACCGAGCTCGACAACGAGTCCCGTGCCTGGCCGCGCCAGAACCTCACCACCAACGAGACGTTCACCTGGGACATCGTCGCGAACCACTCCACGTCGACGTGGGAGTACTTCGTGGACGGGCGCCTGCACACCACGATCAACGACAACGGGGCGATGCCGCCCAAGCGGTTCACCCACACCATCAACAACCTGCCCGAGGGCAACCACAAGATCTTCGTCCGGTGGAACATCGCCGACACGGTGAACGCCTTCTACCAGTGCATCGACGCGTACATCACGCCTGGCGGGAATCCGGCACCGGAGCCCCCGCCGGTCACGACCACGCCGGCACCGCCGCCGGTCACGACGACCCCGGCACCGCAGCCGGGCAACAGCTCCTGCACCGCGACCGTGCGTGCCGCCAACTCCTGGGGCAGCGGCTTCCAGGGTGAGGTGACCGTGAAGGCGGGCAGCGCCGCGATCACCAGCTGGAAGGTCACCGTGAGCGGCGCGACTATCACACAGGCGTGGAGCTCCACGCTCAGCGGTAGCGACACCCTCGCGAACGCGGAGTGGAACGGCAGGCTCGGAGCCGGTGCCTCGACGACCGCGGGCTTCATCGCCAGCGGCAGCGGCAGCAACCTGAGCGCTACCTGCACCGCGAGCTGACCGGTACCAACAGCGCTGCAACGGCCGGCCGGGGCGAGGACGCCCCGGCCGGCCGTGCGTCCGAACGGATGGACGCCGGCTCGCTCCGGCTGAGCCCAACGGTCGCCACGGAGAGGGAGTGTTCTGTTCCCCGGCAGGCAGGATGTCCTCAGCGCGTCACGCGTTCAGCCATCCCCTGCACCCACGACGCGATCCGGCGGGCGTGCGGCTGCGGGACGTCGGTGGCAGCCAGTCGCTCCAGGAGCAGCGGCGGGTTGAGCAGACCGGCCTCGGTCATGGCGTGCACGAACTCCTGGTCCTTCTCGCGGTACGCGACGAGCTTGGAGATCGCGAGGTCGTGCGGGTCCAGGCACAACGCCCGGGCGGGTTCCGAGGACCGGGACTCCCACCGCACGATCCGGTTCTGCCACCCCTCGAGCAGGACGATCAGACCGTCGATCTCGACGCCTTGGCCGTAGTAGCCGTACATCTGGTGGAAGCCGGAGTCCTCGCCGATGGCCCCGTCGACGGCCAGGGCCTTCTCTGCGGAGCCGTCGCCGAGGAACGCGACGTCGGCCTCGATGGACCCGACAGCCTCGTCAGGCAGGTCGTCCTCGTCGAACGACCCGAGGATCGACTGCGACCCGACGATGACGATGTCGGTGGTGTCCGTGATGCGTGAGGCTGCACGGAGGATGTGAGCGAGCTCGACCCGCTTCACCGTGTCGCCGCCAGGGCTGCACGACGCTCGTCGTCGGTCAGGACACCGGCGAACGGGGAGTTCTGCCGCAGCTCACGCGAGCGCTGGGACGGTGATGTCAGGACGATCAACAGCTCGTCGAGCGGGCCGTCGAGCAGCTCCTGCCACTGCGCCAACCACTGCGCGGGGCGCCCACGCGTGTGCCGCGCACGCATGCGCTCGAGGTTCTGGCGTGCGACGTCGACGAGCGCAGGGTCCTGGACGAGCTTGCCGGCGATCGCGTACGCCAGGTGGAGGGAGCGTCGCTGGTCCGCGGACAGTCGCTGGGTGGAGTACCGCACGCGATCCACGTCGGACAGGCGGACACGACGGTGCGTGCCGGTCGTCTCGTAGGGAAGGTCTCCGCGCTTCGTCAGGTTCACGACGTGCTGGCGAGACGTGCCGAGCACGCGGGCGGCCTCACCGGTGGTGAGGAGCTGGTCGGTCGTCCCCGACGGCATCGAGACGCTGCGCACGGGTCAACAGTAGACGGGTAACCGCCAAAGACACAACGCTTGTGCACCACCATTGCGTCTCTAGCGGTAGGCGAGCCGTCGCGCGCGGTCCTCCTGAGGCAGCCGATCGCGCGCGGAGCACACAGGCCCGCTCGCGCCTCCATCTCTTGCCCGCGCCTCCCCGCCGCTGACAACCTGAGGTCCCGTCACCGGAGGCATCCATGGGGAAGCTCATCTACGCAGCCAACACCTCGCTCGACGGCTACCTGGAGGACGAGAGCGGCGCGTTCGACTGGTCGGTCCCCGACGAGGCCGTGCACGCGTTCTGGAACGAGCACGAGCGCGGCATCGGCACGTCGCTCTACGGGCGGCGCATGTACGAGACGATGCGCGTCTGGGAGGACGACGACTGGCTGACGGACCAGCCGGCGGTCGTCCGCGAGTACGCAGGGATCTGGCGCGACGCCGACAAGGTCGTCTACTCCACGACGCTCGACGCGGTCTCGACGGCGCGCACCCGGATCGAGCGGCAGTTCGACCCCGAGGCGGTGCGACGCCTCAAGGAGGAGTCCGTCACGGATCTGAGCGTGGGCGGCGCGAGCCTCGGTGCGGAGGCGTTCCGGCACGGGCTGGTCGACGAGTGCGTGCTGCTGCTGTGCCCGGTCACCGTGGGCGGCGGCAAGCCGGCGCTGCCGCGGGGTGTGCGACTCGACCTGGAGCTGCTGGCCACCCGGCGGTTCGCCAACGGCGTCGTCCACGTGCGCCACGCGGTGCGGCGCGCCACCTGACACCGGCGCCGGGCGACGGCGTCACGGCCGGAAGAACCTGGACACACGACGCAGATCGGGCAGGATGTCCCCCGAGGACAGGGGGTCCGCGATGACGACGAACGGCACCACGCAGGATCGGACGACGTGCGCGGTCGTCGGCGGCGGGCCTGCCGGGCTCGTCCTCGGCCTGCTGCTGGCGCGCGCCGGCGTCGACGTCACGGTCCTGGAGAAGCACGCCGACTTCCTGCGGGACTTCCGCGGCGACACCGTGCACCCGTCGACGCTGCAGGCGCTCGACGACCTCGGGCTCATCGACCGCTTCCTCGCGCTGCCGCACTCGCGCGTCGAGGCCATCAGGCTGCCCGACCCGTCGGGTGGCGCACCTGTACCCGTCGTCGACTTCACACGCCTGCGCGTGCCGTACCCGTACATCGCGATGGCGCCGCAGTGGGACCTGCTCGACCTGATCGCCGACGCTGCCGACGCGGAGCCGGGATTCACGCTGCTGCGCGAGCACGAGGTGACCGACGTCGTGCGCACCGGCGACCGCGTGACGGGCGTCCGTTACCGGACGCCACACGGCGAGGGAACCCTGCGGGCCGACCTCGTCGTGGCGTGCGACGGTCGCTGGTCGGTCGTCCGACGCGCCGTCGGGCTCCCCTCCCGGCGCTTCCCCGTCCCGTTCGACGTCTGGTGGTTCAAGGTCCCGACGAGCCGACCCGTCGGCGGTGCGCTCGTACCGCGCATCACTGCGGGGCGCGGGCTCGTGACGATCCCCCGTGAGGGGTACCTGCAGATGGCCTACCTCGGCCCCAAGGGCACCGACGCGGCGCTGCGGGCGCGCGGCATCGAGGCGTTCCGGGCGGAGGTGGCCGAGCTGGTCCCCGAGGTCGCCGACGACGTCCACCGCCTCACCTCGATGGACGACGTCAAGCACCTCGACGTGCGGCTCGAGCGGTTGCGGCGCTGGTCCGCGCCCGGCGTGCTGTGCCTCGGCGACGCCGCGCACGCGATGTCCCCCATCGGAGGCATCGGGGTCAACCTCGCGGTGCAGGACGCGATCGCTGCCGCCCGCGTCCTGGCGTCCCCGCTGCGGTCCGGTGCGTTCCGCGACGCGTTCCCCGCGCACGTCGTCGCGCGCGTGCAGGCGCGTCGCCGCCTGCCCACCGCGGTCCTGCAGGGGGTGCAGCGCGTCATGCACGCGCGGGCGATCGGACCGGCGATCGCCGGGTCGCAGGCCGCGGCGCCCGACCGCGGCCCCCGGCTCTTCCAGCGGGTGCCCGCGCTCAGCGCGCTCACGGCCCGCCTCCTTGGCATCGGCCCACGGCCCGAGCGGGTGCCGGTGTGGGGACGACGCCCACCGACCTCGACGCCCTGAGGAAGAGGGGTCGCCAGACCTCTCGCGGCGCGAACGCGTTCACTCGGCAGGCCCCGGGTGACGCGGTTACCGTGCAGAGATGAAGCGCTCGTTGCGGACGGCGCGGTCCGCCGTCGTGGCCCTCGTCGCCGCGCTCGCGATCGTCGTCCCCGGCGCCGGTGCGGCCTCCGCCCACGGCTCCCGGGTCGTGTACGACGCGCTCGGCGACTCGTACGCCTCCGGGTACGGCGTCCCGCCCTACGCCGACTGCGGTCGCTCGCAGAGCGCCTACGCCGTGCAGCTCGACGGGCGCAAGCGCGTGCGGCTGGACGACTTCGTCGCCTGCGCGGGCGCCACCACGACCTCGCTGGTCAGCGGGGGTCAGCTCGCCGCGCTGGATGCCGACACGGACCTGGTGACGTTGACGATCGGCGGCAACGACGTCGGCTGGTCGACTGCGGTCACCGCGTGCCTCGGCGGCACGGACGCCCAGTGCACAGGCGCGGTCGCCGCCGTCGACGCCCGGATCACGGGCCAGCTGCCGTCCCTGCTCGACACGGTGTACGCCCAGGTGGCCGCAGCCGCCCCGCACGCCCGCGTCGTGGTGACGGGCTACCCGCGCTTGTTCTCCACCGAGCACGGCCCCTACCTCGCCGCCACGCCGCAGGAGCTCGGCAGCCTCAACGCCGCTGCCGACACCCTCGACACGGTGATCGCTGCCGCGGCCACCCGCGCCGGCTTCCGGTTCGTCGACGTGCGTCAACGCTTCGAGGGCCACGGGGCGAACTCCCCGGACCCGTGGATCCTGGGGCCGACGGACCCCGGCGCGTTCCACCCGACGATCGAGGGCTACCAGGCCTACACGGCCGCCGTCACCTCCGCACTGAAGCCCGGCAAGCCGGGGTGCGGCCGGCACCACCGCTGAGGCGACGCCTCTCCGTCAGCGGGACCGCGCCATCGCGGAGAGGGACGTACCGCCCACCGCTTACGCTGGCGAGGTGACCGGCCCGACGCATCCCCGGTTCCGCGCGGTGCTCCTCGACTGGCGCGGCACGCTCGTCGTCGCGCCGACGTTCCCGTGGCTCGCGACGACCGCCCTGACCCACCTGGGCCGCGACGCGTCCCCGGACGCGGTCGAGCACGTGCTCCGGCGCCTGCGCTCGGCGGACTCCTCGCGTGCCGACTCCTCGCAGGTCGACACCGACGCGGCCCAGCACCGGGCCGCGCACCTGGCGTGGTTCGCGGCGGCGGGTGTCGACGACGAGCTCGCGGAGGCCCTGTACGCGGCCGAGTCCGACGCGAGCCTCAACCCCTTCGCCGCCGACGTCGGCGACCTGCTGCGGGCCCTGGCGGCGGCGGGCGTGCGGGTGGGCGTCGTCAGCGACATCCACGTCGACCTGCGCCCCGTGTTCGCGGCGCGGCCCGTGGGCGACGGCCGCACGTGGGCCGACCTGGTCGACGTGTGGGCCCTGTCGTACGAGCTCGGGGTCGCCAAGCCCGACCCGGCGATCTTCCGGTATGCGCTCGAGAGCCTGCGTCTGGACCCGCACGAGGTGCTCATGGTGGGCGACCGCGGCCCGTGGGACGGCGCCGCCGCGGAGCTGGGGATCACCACGCTGCTGCTGCCGCCGCTGGTCCACCCCGGGCAGGCGCGGCTTCACCGGGTGCTCGACCTGGTCCTGCCCGACCGGCCGCGCGACTGAACGTCGGGCGTCACCGCACGCGTCCGCCGCGCTGGCATGCTCCCGGGGCATGCGCTCCTCCCTGCAGACCGTGTACCTGGCCCGGCACGGGCAGACGGAGGGGAACGTGCAGGGCCGCTGGCAGGGGCAGCTCGACTCGCCGCTGACCGCGCTGGGCCGCGCGCAGGCGCGGACGGTGGCCGAGCTCGTCGCCGAGGAGCCCGTGGACGCCGTCTTCTGCAGCCCGCAGGGCCGGGCGGCGGCCACCGCGCAGGTGTGCGGCGAGCGCCTGGGCCTGCCCGTCGTCGCGCTGGACGAGCTCGCGGAGCTGCACCACGGCGCGATGGCCGGCATGTCCCCCGACGAGATGGAGCAGGCGTTCCCCGGTGAGCTCGCGCGGCGCCGCCAGGACAAGTACCGGTGGCGGTTCCCCGGCGGGGAGAGCTACGAGGACGCCGTCCCGCGTGCCGCGCGGGCGCTGGCACGCGTCGAGGCGTCCGGCGCACGGCATCCCCTGCTGGTGTCGCACGAGATGATCGGCCGGCTGCTGCAGCACCACCTGCGACGCGTCGACGTCGCGACCGCGCTGGCCGGCGGCCACCCGCAGGGCGTCGTGTACCGGGTGGACGTCGGCACCGGGGAGATGACGACGCTCCGCGAGGCCTGACGGCGCACGTCCGTCAGGCGGGCACGCCCTGCTCGTGCGCACCCGCCATGCGCTGGGGTCACACCTCCGCGGCGGGCACCGTTAGCGTCATCACGCAGTTCCCCTTGCCCTTCGGCCGCTGGTAGACGAACCCCAGCTGCTCGTACATCGTCCGCGTCGCGTTGTAGAGGAACGACGAGGACGTCCGCCTGCCCGGCGGGAGGTCGTGCGGGTACGCCTCGACGAGCCCGCCGCCGGCCGCCGCGATCAGCCCCAGCGCGCCGCGCACCGCCACGGACGCCATGCCGTGGCGCCGGTGGTCGCGGTCGACGAACAGGCACGTGATCCGGAAGTCGGGGCGCTGCTGCAGCCCTCGCTCCCACTCCTTGCGGTGGTGGATGTTCGGGACCTCGTCGACCGTGCCGTACTGCGCCCACGCCAGCGCCCGGTCACCGTCCATGACGAGCGCCGCGTGCGTCCGCCCGGCGAGGACGAGCTGCCGCTTGAACTCACGGTGCCCCAGCGCCCGCCGTTCCTCCACCGGGTCGGGGTACAGGTGGAAGTACGTGCACCAGCACCCGCCCCAGACACCGTTGTGGCGCTCCGCCAGGGCGGCGAACACGTCCCAGCTGTCCGCGTCGAGCGGTGCGATCCGGTAGCCGTCGACGGCCACGTCCCCCATCCGGCGAACGTACGCGCGTGACCCTGCTGCGACAACCCTCCGAGACGCGCTCGGCGCCCGGGGCGGGGTCACCACCAGGAGTTGCCCTGCGGCCGGTACGGGTCCTCGATGATCTCGGCCTCCTCGGGGCTGAGGTGGTTGCCGAGGGCAGCGACGGCGGCGTAGAGGCGCTGGGCCCCGTCGGAGCGCTGCAGGCGGGAGTCGTCCGCGTGCAGCAGCACGACGGGCCGGGTGGTGACCCGCCGGGCCAGCGCCCGGGCGAACGAGAGGCGCGACGGTCCGACCCGGTGGGCCCACCTGCCGCCGCGTCGCGGCTCCTAGGCTCCCCACATGGCGACCGTCCCACCCGTCCCCGCTCTCCCTGCCGGCCCGCTGTGGCGCCTGGGTGAGCACCCGTGGCTCGCGGACGCCCCGCCCGCGCCCGCCTCCGCGCGGCTGATCCTCGACAACGACTTCGCCGGTGACCCGGACGACCTGTTCCAGCTGGTCCACCACCTGCTGTCGCCGTCGGTGGAGATCCCGCTGATCGTGTCGTCGCGTCTGCGTCACGACCACGGCGGCCGGTCGGAGACCAGCGCGGCCGACGGCGTCCGGGTGGTCGAGGACATGTTCGCGCGCATGGGCCTGACGTCGACCGACGTCCTGGTCACCGGCTCGGAGGAGACCCTGACGGACCTGCGCACGCCGCAGCCGTCGGCTGCCACGGAGCGGATCGTCGCCGAGGCGATGCGCGACGACCCGCGCCCGCTGTTCTACGTCGCGGGCGGCGGGCTGACCGACCTGGCGTCGGCGTACCTGGCGCACCCCGAGATCGCGGGCCGGTTCGTGGTCGTGTGGATCGGCGGGTTCGAGCACGAGCCCGTGCCGTGGCTCGAAGCGCCGCGGTCGGTCGACGAGGAGTACAACCTGTCGATCGACGTGCGCGCCGCGCAGGTGGTGTTCGACGCGCCCGGGCTGGACCTCTGGCAGATCCCCCGCAGCACGTACGGGACGTGCGTGCTGTCGGACGCGGAGTCGCGCACGCGCGTTCGGGCGGCCGGTCCGCTGGGCCGCCACCTCGACGAGGAGCTCCGCGCGGAGATGCGGCGGCACGCGCACCCGTCGCGCCCGCCCAGCGAGGCGTACGTGCTGGGCGACTCCTGCCTGGTGGCGCTCACCGCGCTGCGGACCTACTGGACTCAGGACGCGTCGTCGTGCCGGTTCGTCACGCGCCCCAAGCCGGGGCTGACGGACGACGGCGGGTACGTCGAGCGTCCCGGCCCCCCGGAGATGCGGGTGTGGACCCATGTCGACGTGCGGCTCGTCCTCGAGGACCTGTTCGCGAAGCTGCGTCTGTTCGAGGCCTGGCGCGCAGGCGCGTAGCCGGTCGGCAGGGCAGGCGCAGGATGGGCACCGCGTTCGGTGAAACGCTTCGACGACTGCACGAGGGCGCCCGCCCTGGTGGGCTGGTCACGCTCGCCCGCACCCGTCGAGAGGGACCACCCGTGCACCCACTTCGCAAGGCGCTGACCGCAACCGCGGCGGCACTCGTCGCCGTCGTCGGCTCGGTCGCGGCCACCGCCCCGGCGAGCGCCGCCGCCGGCTGCCGCGTCGACTACACCGTGGCCAGCCAGTGGCCGGGCGGCTTCAACGCCGCCGTGCAGGTGACCAACCTGGGCGACCCGCTCACCTCGTGGGACCTGCGCTTCTCGTTCGGCGCGGGGCAGACCGTCAACCAGCTGTGGAACGGCACCGTCACCCAGACCGGGGCCGCCGTGTCCGTGCGCAACGCCGCGTACAACGGCACCGTGCCGACCGACGGCACCGCGTCGTTCGGCTTCAACGGCACGTTCACCGGCAGCAACCCCGCGCCGACGGCGTTCACGCTCAACGGCGTCGCGTGCACCGGCGCGCCGGTGGTGCCGACGAGCACCCCGTCGACGTCGCCGACCGTCACGCCGACCCAGTCGCCCCGACCGACGACGACCCCGACGGCCACCCCCACACCCGCCCCGTCCACCGGCACGGTCACCGCCGACCCCGCGCGCCTCGTCGCCGAGATGGGCCAGGGCTGGAACCTCGGCAACCAGCTCGAGGCCAGCATCGACGGGGTGCCCAGCGAGACCGCGTGGGGCAACCCGGTCATCACCGGCGCCCTGCTCGACCGCGTCAAGGCCTCCGGCTTCGACACGGTCCGGATCCCCGTCTCCTACCTCGGCAAGATCGGCGCGGCCCCGGACTACACCGTCGACAGCGCCTGGCTCACCCGGATCCAGCAGGTCGTCGACCTCGCGTACGACCGCGGGCTGTACGTGGTGATCAACATGCACGGTGACGGCTACAAGAGCGTCAGCGGTGCGTGGCTGATCTGCGACGCGTCGGGCCAGGAGGAGATCCGCGCCAAGTACCAGAAGGTCTGGCAGCAGGTCGCGACGACGTTCAAGGACTACGGCGGCCGGCTGGTCCTGGAGTCGATGAACGAGAACTTCGACGGGCAGTACGGCACCCCGACGGAGCCCTGCTACTCGAACATCAACGCGTACAACCAGGTCTTCGTCGACACGGTGCGCCGCACCGGCGGCACCAACGCCTCGCGGTGGCTGCTCGTCCCGGGCTGGAACACGAACATCGACTACACGACCGGCGGCTACGGCTTCACGATCCCGACCGACCAGTACCGGTCGTCGGCGATCCCCAGCGCCGACAAGCGGATCATGATCTCCGTCCACTACTACGACCCGTGGGACTTCACCGGCACGGAGAGCGGGGCGACCACCCAGTGGGGCCCGGCCGTGACCGACCCGTCGCGGAGCGCGACGTGGGGCGACCACGTCCACATGGAGAACCAGCTGAAGAAGGTGTACGACGCGTTCGTGACCAAGGGCTACCCGGTGTTCATCGGTGAGTACGGGGCGATCGACAAGACGTCCGCCGACCCGACCAACAACCGGTACCGCGCCGACTACGCCCGCACCATGGTGACCCTCGCCAAGAAGTACGGCGCCGCCACCGCCTACTGGGACAACGGCTACAACGGCGTCTACGGGTTCGGGCTGTTCGACCGGCAGTCCGCGACGGTGACGCAGCAGGGCATCATCACCGCGATCACGGGGTCCTGACCGCGACATCGCACACGCACGCAGGCGCGCCCGCCGTGCGGCGGGCGCGCCTGCGGTGGGCGTCAGCGCCGCAGCAGCCGCACCTCGGCGTCCACGACGTCCGACACGACGGCGCCCGTGACGTCGTCGACCGCCTGCGCCGTCGCGTCGACCTGCGCCAGACCGCGGCCGAACGGGACCTGCCCGGCCGGGACGACGGTCGCCGTCCAGGTCGTGGCGGTCGGCCCGCACGCGACGTCCTCGAGCGACCACGAGCCGGTGGCCAGCTTGCTGCGCGAGATGCGCTGCGCGACCGTGCCCGTGAGGTCGACCACGGTCTCGCGGTTGCACGTGACGGTCCCGGTCAGACGGGCGCGGCCGGACACGGCCGAGAACGTGCCCGAGGTGACCTCGGCGTCCACCGTCAGGTCCTCCACCGCCGGCCCGTCGCCGATGAGCACGCGGCCGGTGACGAGGGAGCCGTTGCTCGGCTCGCACGTCTGCTCGAACGTCGCCTCGAACCGCTCGACCGAGCCGTCCGCGCGGAAGTCGGCGGCGAGCACGGTGAACGACCCGCTGAGACGGTTGCAGCCGCGGCCGTCGCCGGACAGGCTCAGGCCGGGCTCGTCGGCCTCGTTGAACGGGTACCGGGTCGCCCCGTCGTAGGTGACCCCGGCGGTGAGGACCTCACCCGTCGGCGCCGCGAAGTCGACGTCCCACCAGGTGTCCCCGGAGACCCCGACGGTCACCCGGTTGCCCTCGGCGTAGACCGTGGCCGTGATCACGGCGTCGGACGTGTCGTAGGACCACTCGCGGTCCTGGGAGATGTACTCGTTCCCGGTCCCCGAGAAGGTGATCGTGCTGCCCGGGCCCGCCGGGGCGGCGGAGGCCGGGGCGGCGCCGGCGACCCCGGCGACGAGGACGGCGGCGAGCAGGAACGGCAGACGCCGCGACGTGGCGCGCGTGGAAGATCGCATGGAGTTGTGCCCCCTGGCTACGTGGCGCACCCCGGGTGGGCGGCCGACGCGGAACGCTAACCGAGAGCCGGGGCGAACCGCAGCGTTTTGGGCATATCGGCCACGGCGGCGTCGCGGCAGCGGCCCTCAGGGGGTCAGGAGCACCTTGGTGGCGCGCCGCTCGTCCATGGCCCGGTACCCCTCGGCGGCCTGCTCGAGCGGCAGCGTGAGGTCGAAGACCCGGCCCGGG
Source organism: Cellulomonas xiejunii (assembly GCF_024508315.1). Classification (NCBI taxonomy): domain Bacteria; kingdom Bacillati; phylum Actinomycetota; class Actinomycetes; order Micrococcales; family Cellulomonadaceae; genus Cellulomonas; species Cellulomonas xiejunii. The sequence continues at coordinate 419,307 of NZ_CP101987.1, read as the reverse complement.
TCGATCTTGCGGTCCCAGATGAGCTGGATGAGGTCGGGCAGGAAGCGGCGCACGGGCGCCGGGCCGCCGAGGACCTGCACCTGGGAGAAGAACAGCAGCTGGCCGGGCAGCTGGACGTCGTGGCTGACGCCGACGAACCCGACGTTGCCGCCGGGCCGGGCCGCACCGATGGCCTGCGTCATCGACTCCTGGCTGCCGACGGCCTCGATGACCGAGTGGGCGCCGAGCCCGTTGGTCATCTCCTTGATGCGCGCGACGCCCGCGTCACCACGCTCCTCGACGACGTCGGTGGCGCCGAAGTGACGGGCGAGCTCCTGGCGGTCGGCATGCCGTGACATGGCGATGACCCGCTCGGCGCCGAGCTGCTTGGCGGCGAGCACGCCCATGAGCCCGACCGCGCCGTCACCGACGACCGCGACCGTCCTGCCGGGGCCGGCCTGCGCGGCGACGGCGGCGAACCAGCCGGTGCCCAGGACGTCGGAGGCCGCGAGCAGGTGCGGCACGAGGTCGGGGTCGGGCTGTCCCGGTGTCGCGACGAGCGTGCCGTCCGCGAACGGGATGCGCGCCCTCTGCGCCTGGGTGCCGATGGCGCCGTCGACGAAGACGCGGTTCACGCAGCTCGACGGGAAACCGGCGCGGCAGATCTCGCACGTGCCGTCGGAGATGACGAACGACCCGACGACGAAGTCGCCGGGCTTCACGGTCCTGACCGCGGAGCCGACCTCCTCGACGACGCCGACGTACTCGTGCCCCATCTTCGCGCGCTCGACCCGGTCCGCCCCGCGGTACGGCCACAGGTCGGACCCGCAGATGCACGTCGCGGTGATCCGGATGACGGCGTCGGTCGCCTCGACGATCGTGGGGTCCTCGCGGTCCTCGACGCGGACGTCACCGGGGCCGTACATGATCACGCCGCGCATGGGTTCTCCCTCTCGGTACGGACCTCCACTGTGCGCCCGGCGCCGCTTCCCGGAAAGCCGGGCGCTCTTGACCTCGAGCGCGCTCCAGGTTGCACGCTCGTCGTCATGGACATCACGCAGCGGGCGCCCTCGCCCGTCCTCGGGACCATGTACTTCGGCACCCGCGCCGACGAGGCGCTCTCGACCGACCTCCTCGACGCGTTCGTCGACCTCGGCGGCCGGTGGATCGACACGGCCAACTGCTACTCGTTCTGGGAGGACCCCTCGGGTGTCGGCGGGCAGAGCGAGAGCCTGCTCGGCCGGTGGTTCGCGGCGCGCCCGGGAGTCCGCGAGCGAGTGCGGCTCGCGACGAAGGTCCGCCACCAGCCGCTCGTCCCGCACGAGTGGCCCTCGTCCTCCGAGGGCCTGTCCGCCGACGCGATCGCCCGCGGGTTCGCGGCGTCCCTCGACCGGCTGGGCCTGGACGCGGTGGACCTGCTGTGGGCGCACGCGGAGGACCGCGATGTCCCTCTCGCCGAGACGGTCGAGGCGTTCGGCGCGCTCGTCACCGCGGGGCAGGTCGGCCGGCTGGGCGCGTCGAACCACGCGGCGTGGCGCGTCGAGCAGGCCCGTGCGATCGCCCGCGAGCGCGGCGCCGAGCCGTGGTCGGCGGTGCAGCTGCGCTACTCGTACGTCCGGCCGCGGCCGGGTGTGACCCTCCCGGAGGGCGGGCACGTGCACGCCGAGCGCGACCAGCTCGACCACGCACGCACGGAAGGGCTCGACGTGTGGGCCTACTCGCCGCTGCTCACGGGGGCGTACGTGCGCGACGACCGCCCGCTGTCGGAGGGCTACGACCACCCCGGGACGCACCGGCGGCTCGCGGTCCTCGCCGAGGTCGCCGACGGGCTCGGCGCGACGCGCAACCAGGTGGTGCTCGCCTGGCTGCTGGCGCAGGGGATCAGCCCGATCCTGGGCGTGAGCTCGCTCGACCAGCTGACCGAGGCCATGGCGGCGCGCGACCTCGCCCTGCCCGACGAGGTCCGGGCGTGCCTGGACGCCGCGGTCTGACGGGCGCTGCCACGATGGCTCCCATGACGGGGTACGCACCGGGTGAGGTCGCGCAGCGCACGGGCCTGTCCGTCGACACGCTGCGGTACTACGAGCGCGAGGGCCTGGTCGGCCCGATCGCCCGGTCGGCCGGCGGGCAGCGCCGGTACGACGACGACGACGTCGCGTGGATCGGCCTCGTCACCTGCCTGCGCGACGCGGGGCTGGGGATCGCGGAGCTGCGCCGGTTCACCGAGCTGCTGCGCACCGAGGCCGGCGCGGCGGACCGCGTCGCGTTCCTGCGGGCGCGCCGCGCGGAGCTCCAGGAGCAGGCGCAGCGGATCCTCGCCGCCGTTGCCGTGCTCGACGGCAAGATCGCGCACTACGCGCAGGAGTCGTAGCGCGCCTCCCGGCGCGACCACCAGGTCCCCGGGCCGGAGTCCCGCGTCCGACCCCCGAGACGGCTGTGGACGGGGGACTGCCTGACATCCGTGACAGGCCAGCGTCATGGACCTGCCGCGGCCTCCGCCGCGACGCCGGCAGGGCTCCGGGCGAGCACCACGCACCCGGCCACCGCCGCGACGACCGCGAGCGCGACCGGGACGGCCCACCCCGCACGGACGGTGTCACCGAGGACGGCGACGCCCACCACGCCGGGCACCAGCACCTCCACGACCGACGACAGGGCGGCCACGCCGCCCGCCGACCCCCGCTCGAGTGCTCGCAGGTACGCCAGCACGCCCACGCCCCCGCCCACCACGATCACGACCGTCAGCGGCTGCGCCACGGTGGCGAGCAGGTCGCCGGAGGCGTGCGCGCCGCGGGCCGCGACCGCCGCCCCGGAGTAGCCGAGCCCGGCCAGCAGCGCGAGCAGCAGCGCGCCGCCCCGCGCGTACACGACCACGAGCGCAGCGACCAGCACCCCCGAGGCGACGAGCATCCCCGCGGTGAACCCGGGCGGCGGCGTCACGGCCGGCTGCTCCCCGGACCCCAGCGCGACGACGACGAGCGCGGCGACCACCACGGCGACGGCCACGACGTCCCGCCGCCGCGTCGACGCACCGAGGACGAACCGCGCGAGGACCACCACCACGACCACCGACGACGCCTGGATCGCCTGCACCGCGAACAGCGGCAACCGGTCGAGCGCGACCAGGGACGCCAGCCACGCGACGCCGTCCAGGACCAGCGCGCCGAGCACCAGCGGCTGCCGCAGCGCCCCCGCCCCCGGGGACCGCCGCGCACCGACCGCCTCCAGCACGGTGCTCACGCCGTACCCGACGGCCGCAGCGACGGCCGCGACCAGCGCGAGCGTCACGCGCGCCCCTGCGGCCGCAGGAACGGGAACGCGAGCGTGTCCCGGATGGTGCCGCCCACGAGCGTCATGACGACGCGGTCGACCCCGATGCCCACTCCCCCCGTGGGCGGCATGCCGAACTCCAGCGCGTCGAGGAAGTCCTCGTCGACCTCCATGGCCTCGGGGTCGCCGGCCGCGGCGAGGACCGACTGCTCGGTGAGCCGCCGGCGCTGCTCGACCGGGTCGACCAGCTCGGAGTACGCCGTGCCGAGCTCGGCGCCGAAGGCCACGAGGTCCCAGCGCTCGGCGAGGCGCGGGTCGGCGCGGTGCGCGCGCGTGAGCGGCGAGGTCTCCACGGGGAAGTCGGTGTAGAAGGTCGGCGCGACGGTCTGCCCCTCGACGAGCCGGTCGTACAGCTCGGACACCAGCGCGCCGTGCGCCTCCGTCGGCTCCCACGCCACACCGAGGCTCCCGCACAGCGCCTGCAGCTCGCCCAGCGGCAGGTCCGGGGTGACCTCCCGGCCGACGGCCCGCGACACGGCCTCGTGCACGGTGACGACGGGCCACGGCCCGTCGAGCCGCACGACCTCACCGCCCGGCCGGTGCGCCACCGGCTCGCCGTGCACCGCGACGGCCGCCGCGACGATCAGCTCCCGCGTGAGCTCGCGCATCGTCGTGTAGTCGCCGTACGCCTCGTACGCCTCCATCGACGTGAACTCGGGGTTGTGCGTCGCGTCGACGCCCTCGTTGCGGAAGTTGCGGCCGAGCTCGAAGACCTTGCCCACGCCACCGACCATGAGGCGCTTGAGGAACAGCTCGGGCGCGATCCGCAGGTACAGGTCCAGGTCGTACGCGTTGATGTGGGTGGTGAACGGACGCGCGTTGGCGCCGCCGTGGACGCGCTGCAGGATCGGCGTCTCGACCTCGAGGAAGCCGCGGGCGACCAGCGAGCTGCGGATCGACCACACCGCGGTCGACCGGGCGCGTAACGCGGCCGCCGCGGCGTCGTGCAGCGCGAGGTCCATGTGCCGCAGCCGCACGCGGGCCTCCGCGTCGGCCAGGCCGCGCCGCTTGTCCGGCGGCGGCGTGAGCGCCTTGGCCGCCATGCGCCACGAGGACACGGCGACGCTGAGCTCACCGCTGCGGCTGCGCGTGAGGTGGCCGGTCACGCCGACGTGGTCCCCCAGGTCGACCGTGCGGCGCCACAGGTCGAGCCCGGCCGTGTCGGACGCCGTGAGCAGGGCCTGCACCTCGTCGGTCCCCTCCCGGAGCACCGCGAACACGACCCCGCCGAGGTCGCGCAGCCGCACGACGCGTCCGACGACCGACACCTCGGGACCGTCGAGCGGGACGCCGCGTGCCGCGCCGACCGTGTGCGTGCGCGGCACCGCGACGGGGTACGGGTCCATCCCTGCCGCGCGCAGGACGTCGAGCTTGGCATGGCGGACGCGCTGCTGCTGGGTCAACCGGCGCGGGGCGACCTTGACCGCGAGCAGCTCCTGCTCCTGCGCGACGGCGGCGGCGACGAACGCGGGGTCGTCGGCCTGGTGCACCGGCTCGCGCTCGGCACCGCTGAGCCGACGCAGCGGGGGCACGAAGCCCTCCGCCTGCCCGAGCGCGAGCACCACGCGCGTGAGGTGCCCCGCGCTCTCGTAGCAGAGCACCCGCGGCTGCCACTCCGGCAGGTACTTCTCGTTGGAGCGGTACAGCTGCTCGAGCTGCCAGAAGCGCGACGCGAGCAGCAGCACGCGCCGGTTGAGGCGCTGCACCGGGGTGGCACCGACGCGCTCGCCGAGCTGGAACGTCTCGCGGAACATCGCGAAGTTCATGGAGATCCGATCGACCCCGATGTCCCGCGACGCGTCGACCAGCCCGCTGACCATGAGCTCGGTGACGCCCGTGACCGCGTCAGGCGAGCGCCGCATGACGTCCAGCGACAGGCCGCGGCGCCCCCACGGGACGAAGGACAGCACCCCGCGCAGCCGGCCGTCCGCGTCGTGCGCGGTGACGACGACCTCGCGGGGGTCCACCGGTGAGCCGAACCGGTCGAGCGCCATCGAGTACCCGCGCTCCTCGCCGCGCCGCCAGCGGTCCGCCTCCGCGACGACCGCCGCCAGCTCGTCGGGCGGCACCTCCGCCTGCCGCCGGACCCGGACCTCGTACCCGGCGTGACGCCCCCGCTCGACCGCACGGCGCACGCCGCGCATGGCGGGCCGCATCAGGTCGAACGAGCGGGTGACGATCACGGCCTCGTCGCCCATCACGATCGGGTGCAGCCCGACCGCCCGGTAGACCCGCGCACCGACCTCGGTCGTCGACGTCACGGCGGGCACCCAGCCGTAGCGGCGCGCCGTCGCCAGCCACCGGGCGACGGCGTCCGGCCACGCGTCGGGGTCGCCGAGCGGGTCCCCGGCGGCGAGGCAGACGCTCGACACGACGCGGAACGACACGGCGGCCCGCCGGTCGGCCGAGAAGATGGTCGACCGGTCGTCCCGGGTCGCGAAGTACCCCAGGGAGTCGTCGGACGGGTGCTCCAGCAGCAGCCGCCGGACCTGCAGCCGGTCGTCGGCGGCGTCGGTCCCCACCGGCTGCCGCGAGCGCCCGAACAGCGCGAGCGCCAGCACCAGGCCGACCGCGGCGACGAACCCGCCGACGACGCCGACCCATGCGGGCACGCGCCCCACCGTGCCGGGGTTCAGCACCGAGCCGTACGCGCCGAACGCCTGCGCGAGCGCCCAGCGCAGCTGGTCCCCCACCGGCGGCAGCCCGCGACCGACCAGCCGCAGCAGCACGAACGACAGCAGCGCGCCGGCGGCGAGGAACCCCGCGACGACCAGGAGGGACCGCCACCAGGCGCCCGGCCGCACCCGCGCCGGGAACGCGGCCCGTGCGCTGACGAGGACGGGGACGGCGACCAGCGCCACCGCCCACGCGACGACGTCGCCCGCCGTCACCCCGAGGTCGGCGCGCCCCGCGGGGTCGACCACCCAGGCGAGCGCCGTCACCACTCCCACGACGGCCACGGGCGCCTGCCACACGAGCACGAGGAACCACAGCGCCACCCGCTGGTGCCGCACGAGGCCCGACGCGATCGTCGCGAGCAGCACCAGCGAGAAGAAACCGGGGTGGGAAGGCAGGTTGAGCACGGACAGCACGTCCCCGACCGTGCGCACCACGCCGGGCGCGAACGGCAGGAGGAGCAGGGCCACGACCTGCCAGGCGGTGAACGCCTGCACGACCCGGGCGGCGACCTTGGCGACCGTGTCGGCCCAGGGCCCCGCGACCACGGTGCCCGCAGGCGCACCGCGACGGCGGGCACCGACGTTGCCCGCCGGCGCGTCGGGCCTGGTCGGCACCGTGCGACTGCTCACGACGTGCTCCGTCCTGGGCGCGTCTGCCCCTGAGCGTCCCCCACCGACGCGGGCCCGCGATGCGCGACCGTCGTCCCCCTTCGCAGCGTAGGGACGGTGCTCGCCGCGCGCGCCCTGACAGCCCGTCGCCGAGGTCTCCCGGGCGGCTCACCCCCTCAGGGTGAGGACGTGGCGCGCACGCCGGGCCATCGTGACGTCAGTGGTACCACCGGTGCACCGCACGTCGACGAGGGGGCAGGCCGTGGACACGTCCGGGGACGGGGAGCGGGGATGACCGACCTGCTGCTGCGCGCTCTCGTCTTCCTCGCTGCCGCCGCCCTGGGCCTGCTGGCGGCGGCCGGCCTGGTCGACGGGGTCGAGGTCTCGACGTCGGGGTTCGTCGTGACCGTGGTCGTCTTCGCCCTCGCGCAGTCGGTGCTGTCCCCCGTCGTCATGAAGATGACCGATCGGTACGCGAAGGCGTTCCTCGGCGGCGTCGGGCTGCTCTCGACGTTCGTCGCCCTCGTCGTCGCGACCCTCGTCACCGACGGCCTGCGGATCCGGGGGGTCACGGCGTGGGTCCTCGCGACCCTCGTCGTGTGGCTCGTGACCGCGCTGGGCACGTTCCTCCTGCCCTTCGTCCTCCTGCGCGCCCGCCGCGACGACGAGCCCCCGACCGGCCGCCGTGGCGAGCGGGCACGCGGCGGGCGCCCGGGACGGCGGCCACGGGACGGGTAGGCGCGCCCCTCCTTGCGGGTGCCGTGCCGGTCGCGGACCGGTGCATAGTGTCGCCATGCCGCGCGAGCCCCAGCCCGTGACAACGACCGCCCCCGACCTGACGGGTCGCGCGATCACGCGGCAGTCGTGGCGGGACCTCACCTTCGTGCACTGGCGGGTCGCGCCCGACGTCGTCGCGCCCCTCCTGCCGGCCGGCACGCGACCGGACGTCCACGACGGGTCGAGCTGGGTCGGGCTCGTGCCGTTCCGCATGGTCGGCGTGGGCGCCGGGTTCGGGCCCGGCGTCCCGTGGCTCGGCACGTTCCCCGAGACGAACGTCCGGCTCTACTCGGTCGATGAGCAGGGACGCCGCGGCGTCGTCTTCCTGACGCTCGAGGCGTCCCGGTTGGCGTTCGTCCTCGGCACGCGGGCCGTGTTCGCACTGCCCTACACGTGGGCGCGGATGCGGGTGAGCGAGGCCGACGGCGTCCTGACGTACACGTCGCGACGCCGCTGGCCCGGGCCGCGGGACGCGACGACGCACGTCGCGGTGCGGCCGGGGGCGGCGCTCGCGCCCGGTGACGCCGTCGCCGAGTTCCTCACCGCGCGCTGGGGGCTGCACACGCGCGCGTTCGGCCGCACGCTGTACGTGCCCAACCGCCATGCGACGTGGCCGCTGCAGACCGCCGAGCTGCTGACCGTCGACGACCGCCTCGTCGCCGCCTGCGGGCTCCCGGGGACGGCGCTCCGACCACCGGCCTCGGTCCTGTTCTCGCGCGGGGTCCGCACGGACTTCGGCCCGCCCGTGGACGTCCGCACGCCGTTGCCCGGCTGACCGCGGAGGCCCCGAGCCGCGCCGTCGGCCCGCCGTGGGAGCATCGGGCCGTGCGTGTGACCGTGGTGCCGTACGACGACGATTGGCCGGCTGCCTTCCGACGCGTCGAGGCCGAGCTCGACGCGGCCCTCGCGTCCGTCGACGTGCGGTCGATCGAGCACGTCGGCAGCACCGCCGTCCCGGGCCTGCCGGCGAAGCCCGTCATCGACGTCGACGTGGTGGTCGACGCGGCGCAGCTGGCACCGGCGATCGCCGCCCTGGGCGCAGCGGGTTACACGTACACGGGTGAGCAGGGCATCCCCGGCCGGCACGCCGTCACGGCACCGGCGGGCGGCACCCCACGCCACGTGTACGTCTGCGTCGACGGCTGCCTGGCGCTCCGCAACCACCTGGCCGTGCGCCACGTGCTGCGCGCGGACCCGGCCCTGCGGGCGCAGTACGCCGCTGTGAAGCGTGCGCTGGCCGGGCGTGAGCTGACGTCGATGGACGAGTACGTCGCGGGCAAGACGGCCGTCCTGCGCACGGTGCTGAGCGCGGCGGGCATGACGACCGACGACCTGGACGCGGTCGCCGCGGTGAACTCGACGTCCGGTGCCGGTGTCGGATCGCTCGCCGGGCCGGTGCCCGTGGAGACCTCCGTGAACCTGCAGGTCCTGGGCCGGTCCCTCGCCGCCGTACGGCACGAGGCGGGCGGCGACGCCGTCGTGCTGTTCTGCCACGGGTTCCGTGGCGAGAAGTCGGGACCGAACCGGACCTTCGTGCGCGCCGCGCGCCGCCTCGCGCAGCGCGGCATCTCCTCGATCCGCTTCGACCAGTACGGGTCGGGCGACTCCGCAGGAGACTTCCTCGAGTCCCGCTTCACCGTCTGGGTGGACACGATCGCCGCGCTCGCACGGGAGCAGCGCGACCTGGGCCGTCGGGTGGCGCTGTTCGGTCAGAGCATGGGCGGCTCGGCCGTCCTCTGCGCCGCGGCACAGGTCCCCGTGGACGCGGTGGTCGCGTGGGTGCCGGACGCGAGCGTCGACGAGTTCTCCCCCGGGCCGCAGGGATTCGTCGAGGAGGGCGGCCAGCGGGTCGGCAACGCGTTCTGGCAGGAGGCGCACGACGCGGGTGTCCCCGACCGGTTCCGGACCGTGACGGCCCCGTGCCACCTCGTCTTCGGCACCGCCGACGCGTACGTCTCGACCCAGAACCGCGAGGCGCTGCTGGCGGAGGTGGGGCCCGACGACCGCGTCGACGTCTTCGACGGGTACCCGCACAGCGCGTGGACCTACGACCAGGCCGAGGACGTCATCGCCCGCAGCGTCGCGTTCCTCGTGGAGCACCTGGCGACCCCGGCACCCTGATCGACCCCGCCATGGTGGTCGCCCGGGCCGGACGTCGATCAGCAGGCGGCTGCGAACCGGGGTCGTACGCGCGCGGAGCGAGCCGGACGGCCGCACGCGGCCCGGCCGTGAGACCGACGTCCAGCGCCGCCAGCGCCCGCGCGACCTCCTCGGCGGCCAGCGACCCGTGCCGCTCGAGCCGCAGGTGGACGCGGCCGTGGGCCCGCTCCGCCCGGTGGAAGGCCAGGATCGTCGTCGAGACGGTCGTGTGACGCGGGAACCGGGCACGGGCCACCGCCTCGTCCCGGTGCTCCAGCAGCACGAGCACGCCACCGGCGAGCTCGGCCCGCAGGGCGTCGGCGCGCCAGTGCACCGGTGCGTCGCCCTCGCCCGTCACGTGCCGGGAGCGGTTCGCCGACGAGATGGCGAGCAGACCGGCGGTGTCCGACGCCGCCGCGAGGAACCGCTGCGACGGGCACGCGTCGCCCGGGACGATCACCTGGGCGGTCGTCACCGAGCCGTCCAGCGCGGTCAGGCCCGACGGCACGTGCGCGGCCGCGGGTCCACGGAACCCGAACGGGCCGAGGGCGCAGAAGACGTCGACGACGTCGGCCAGCAGACTCGGTGACACGCAGGCCGGCAGCGCCGACAGGTCGAACGCGCCCAGCACCTGCCCCGATGGTGCCGTCAGGCTGCCCGTCTGGTCGCGGGGCCGCCCCTTGAGCGCGTTGACCCGCTCGACCGCGTCGGCGCGGGCCGTCAGCGCGTAGATGTTCCCGAACCCGTGCGCGACGGGGACGCCGTCGGCGAGGAGCCTCGCCGCGTGGGCGACGTCGTCGGGGCGGTCGAGGACGAGACGGTCGTCGGCGGGCGTGCGGGCCTCCCGGGGCATGCTGGGAAGGACCGCGCAGGCACCTGCTGGATACCGATCGGCCTCGACGCCAGCCGGATCACCCGCCGGCCGCACCGCCTGGAGGCGCGCGATGATGCGAGGACACCTCACGCCCCGGTCCCGGTGACGCCCGGGCGTCAGGGCTACCGTCGGTCGCGTGGGCAGGGCCAACCATCTCGTCGAGGGCCTCTCCGGCACCGGGAAGTCATCCGTGTGCCGTGAGCTGACGCGACGCGGCTTCCAGGCGGTCGACGGCGACCGGGAGCTGGCCTACCCCGGCGACCCGGAGACCGGCGCGCCGCTGGCGGTCAGCGGCCGGGACGACCATGTCTGGGACGTCGCGAAGGTCCGCGCCCTCGTGGCCGACCAGCGCGAGGAGGTGACCTTCTTCTGCGGCGGCTCGCGGAACTTCCCCGCGTTCGTCGACGCCTTCGACACGGTGCTCGTCCTCGAGGTCGACCTCGCCACCCTGCACCGGCGCCTCGACGCGCGGCCGGACGAGCACTGGCGTGACGGGAGGCCGACCGACCGTGCCCTCGTCACGCGGTGGCACCGCACGAAGGAGACCGTCCCGGCCGGGGTCGCGATCGACGCCACGGCACCGCTCGACCAGGTCGTCGACGAGGTCCTCCGCCGGTGCGGCGTCGTCCCGCGGTCGGACGCGTCCTAGGCGACGCAGACCACGCCCGTGTTGCCGTCCTGGTCGGCGATCACGGTGAGCCCCGGCGCGCCGCTGTCGTCCACGACGGTCCCACCGGCGGCCACGGCGGCGGCGATCCGCTGCTCGGCGGCCTCCGGCGCCACGTACACCTCGACGTGGAACCGCTGACGCGGGCCGTCCTGCTCGTCCGCGTCCCCGAACCACAGGTTCGGCACCCGGCCGGTCGCGTCCCGGATCTCGTCGCTGGGCGACCCGCGGCCCTGGGAGTCGGGGTCCCCCATCAGCAGGGCGGCCCACACCGGGGCGATGGTCGCGGAGCGGGCCGTGTCGAGGCCGAGCTCGACGACGCTGACCGAGGCCGGGTCGGCGGTGAGCCCGTGCTCGGCAGCGATCTGCGTGATCCGCCGCGCGAGGTCGACGTCCTTCTGCGTCACCCACTCCACGACGTGCTCGGTGGCCCCGTCCCGGTAGACCGCGTCGGGGCTGACCAGCTTGAGGTCCACGTACCCCTTGCCGATCGAGACGCTCGGGTGGTGCCCGAGCGCGTCGCCCGGCTCGCCGAGCGCGGCGACGAACCGTGCGGCGGTGCCGAAGTCGTCGACGAGGTAGCGGGCGTGCAGGCCCTGGGCCAGCTTGCGCCAGTCGGTCAGCCCGGCCTGCGTGATCTCGTCGTCCGCCAGCATGTCCATGGTCGTGGCCCCCTGTGGTCCCGCTGCGGCGCTCGTGGTCGCCCGCCTGACGCTACGACCGCACGCCGCACCGGTCCAGGGCCGCCGTGGGGCAGATTGTCCCCATGGCCACCAGCCCTCCGCAGACCCTCCCGCCACCACCCGTCCCCGGCCGGGTGCCGGCTCGTGAACGCACCGTCCACGTCGTGACGCACCCCGAGGCGACCCACCACGTCGACGGGCTGGTCGGCGGGCAGTTCGACTCGGAGCTCACCCCGCGCGGGGAGGAGCACGCGGCGGCCGTCGCCCGGGCGCTGCGTGCCCGCATCGCCGCGTCGTCGTCGGCCGCCGTCGTGACGTCGGACCTGCGACGCGCGCACCGGACGGCCACCGTCGTCGGCGACGCGCTGGGCCTCCGCGCGGTCCCCGACGCGCGGTTGCGTGAGAAGTCGTACGGCGAGGCCGGCGGCCGACCGCAGTCCTGGCTCGACGCCCGCTTCGTGCCGCCGCCCGCGGTCGGCGACCGGCTGCGCCACCACGACGGCCTGCCGGCGACGGAGACCCGCCTCGACGTCGCCGTCCGCGCCTACGCGGCGATGACGGACGCGCTGACGCTCGACGTCGACGAGCTCGTCGTCGTGACCCACGGGTTCACCGCGTCCCTCGTCGTCGCGGCCTGGATCGGCATGCCCATCGAGTCCGCGGGCCACGTCGCGTTCCCCGTGCCGTCGGGGAGCATCACCACGCTGCGGGAGGACGGTTTCTTCCACAACCGAGCGGTCGTGACCGTCGGCGACGTCGCCCACCTGCAGGGGTGACGGCTCCGCACGTCTCGCGGCGTAGGTCCACCGGCCCGATGCACCCCGCGGCACGGACGCAGGGAATCCCGTGGCCGGCGCTGGTCCGCGAGGGGCATGCTCCTGCGCCATGACGCACACGGACACGACCACGCTGTGGCGCCCCACGGGGCCGCAGGAGCTCGCCCTGGTCGAGGCCGCCGGGTGGCGTGCGTGGCCGCCGCGTCTGCCGGACCAGTCGATCTTCTACCCGGTGCTCAACGAGGACTACGCCACCCGCATCGCCCGGGACTGGAACGTGAGGGCCAGCGGCGTCGGGTACGTGACGCGGTTCGAGGTGCGGACGTCGTTCCTCGACCGGTACGACGTCCAGCAGGCCGGCGGGCAGACGATCCTGGAGTACTGGATCCCCGCGGAGGACCTCGACGAGCTCAACCGGCACATCGTCGGGCGCATCGAGGTCGTCGCGGAGTACCGCTGACTCGCGCCGCGCCGACCCGAAGCGCATCGCGGTGCCCGTCCACCTCATGGGACGGCCCTCCCGCGAGACCGGGCCTGGCTCCTTCATCGATCGGGATGAGCGAGCCAGGGCCGGTCTCGCGACGCTCGCGCAGCGCGGGCGCCGCAGCCCACCCGGCATACCGGACGACAGCCGGTCCCGTCCGTGGGAGCGTGCGCGGATGACACGGCCCCGCGCCACGCTGCAGCTGCGCGCACTCACGCTCCAGGACGAGGGCGCCGCCCGGGCCGCGCACGACGAGCTGGCACGTGACGGGTGCGACTTCCTGCTCGGGGTGCGCCCCGGCGAGGGCTGGGACGCCTACCTGCGGCGCCTGGATGAGGTGCGCGTGGGCGTCGGCCTGCCGGACGGCTGGGTCCCGGCGACGTTCCTCGTCGGGGACGTCGACGGGGTGCTCGTCGGGCGGGTCTCGGTGCGGCACGCGCTGACCGAGGCGCTGACCGTCGTCGGCGGCCACATCGGCTACGCGGTGCTGCCTGCGCACCGTCGGCGCGGGTACGCCACCGCGATGCTGCGCGGGGCGCTGGCGGTCGCCCGCTCCGTGGGCGTCCGCGAGGCGCTGGTGACCTGCGACGACGGGAACACCGGGTCGGCGCGGACGATCGAGCGCTGCGGCGGCGTGCTGCAGGACGTGGCGCACGTCCCGGGCGACGACGTGGCCACGCGCCGCTACCGGGTGCCGACGACGTTCGAGGGGGAGGCGGCGCGCGCCACCTCCCCCTCGTGACGTGCGTCGGACGCACGTCGTCGCCCCCCGCCGGGGTCAGGCGGTGACGACGCGCAGCACGAGGACCGCGATGGACAGGACGAGCGGCACGAGCGGGGACGTGACGCCCTTGGTGTCGCGGACCCGCAGGTGGCCGATGACTGCGCCGACGAAGTAGAGGGTGAGGCCCACCGCGGCGGCGATGCCCAGGGGCGCGACCCACAGGCCGACGACGATGCCGACCGCGCCGGCGATCTCGAGGCCGGCGAGGACCGGGAGGCGACGCTCGGGGAAGCCGACCGTGCCGACGATGGACGAGACGACCTGCTCGTTCCTGCGCAGCTTCATCACCGCCGAGCTGGTGGCGACGAGGGCGAGCAGGACGGTGAGGACGACGAGCGCGATGAACATGGGGTTCCTTCGGTGAGGCTCTGTGCGGCGCGAGGGCAGCGGCAGCTGAGCGGAACGATCGCTCCGCGTCCCGTCAACCACACAAGTGGAGTGTTCATTCCACATAGGTAGACTGACGTGATGGCGATCCCCGCCCGCCCCCTGCGCGCCGACGCGGAACGCAACCGCCAGGCGATCATCTGCGCCGCCGGCTCGGTCCTCGCCGAGAAGGGGTGCGAGACGACCCTGGAGCAGATCGCCGAGGCGGCCGGCGTCGGGGTCGGCACCGTCTACCGGCGGTTCGCGTCGCTCGAGGCCCTCATGGCCGTGGTCCTCGAGGAGAAGATGCGCCGCTACGCCGAGCGCACCGAGCAGGCCGCCGAGCAGGCGCTCACCGCGCCCGGCGAGGCGTTCGACGACTACGTCATGTTCATGCTCGAGCAGCAGGCCACCGACGCCGCGTTCAGCGACGTCCTGCTCTCGCCCGGGGAGGGGACCGAGCTGTTCGTCGCCGAGAAGACCCGTGCCTTCCGCGCCTCTCTCGTGCTCGTCGCGCGCGCCAAGGACGCCGGTGCCGTCCGCGCCGACTTCGACTGCACCGACCTGCACCTGCTCCAGCACGCCGCACGCGGCCTGCTGCGCGGCACCCAGCGGTCGGCGCCCCTGGCCTGGAAGCGGTTCGGTGAGTACATGCTGCAGGCCTTCCGGCACGCCGGTGACGCACCGCTGACACCGCCGTCGCGGATCTGAACCAGGGTGGCGGCAGCGGGCGGGCGTGCTGGGGAGCGGTAGAGCTGCCGCGCCAACCCCTCGCAGGACGTCGCGGTGCTGGAGAAGCGGTGCTGGAGAAGCGGTGCTGGAGAAGCTGTTCCTGTCGCTCGCGTGAGCAGCGGGCCCGGGCGACGGGTCAGCGGCGGGCCACCCGTGCGCCCGCGGCCCAGCCGGGCGCCCGGTACCCGCGCGGCGGCTCGACGCCCCGCACCCCGGCCCGCTCCAGGAGCCACGACACCACCGAGTTCGACGTCCACATCTCCCCTACCGCAGCCTCGTCGCGACCCCAGGTGTACGCCGGGACGTCGGCGAGAAGGGCGAGCACGTCGGCCGGGAGCCGGAGCTCGTCGCCGACCTCCAAGACCCCCGGCGGCCGGCGGCCGGCGTCGACGACGCGCAGCTCGTAGCGGAACAGCGCGCACCACCCGAGCCACCGCGACCCCACCGGACCGCTCAGCACGACGCGTCGCGTCCCCCGCGTCCTGCCCCACGTGGGGCCCATGTCGACGTCCATCGCGACACCGTCGACCACCACCTCGAGCACCGCGTGGACGAGCGGCTGCGGCGCCCGCCCCTCCCGAGCGGCAACGAGGCGCTCCCACCAGGCGCTCGTGCGGCGCGCGACGTGACCGCCCGCACCGACGGTCGCCCACCTGACCCACGCCACGGCGTCCACGTCCACGTCCCCATCCCACCGCACCGGCGCCTCGACGGGCGCGACCACCGCCTCCGACCGTCAGCAGCACCTTGATCGCGCGTCGCTCGTCCATCGGCTCCCGACAGCATGTCCATGCTCGTCGAATCCGGACCCGCTCGACGCGTCTCGCGCGGGTTGCGCCCACCTCACGCGGGCGACGCGAGGGCGTCCCTGCGGTCGGGCGAGCCGCGCACCGGTTGACCCTCGACCGGGTGGAGGCCGCAGCGTGCGGCCGTGACCGTCGTCGAGGAACCCGCACCGGCCCTCCCGGTCAGCTACCTCTCGTGGCTGTCCGGCTTCACCGTCGGACGCCTCGGCGACGCCACCCTGGGCTTCGCGCTCGGCTGGGTCGCGGCCGGCATCGGCGGGACGACCGCGGCCCTCGTACTGACGCTCGGCGGCCTGCCCCGGCTGGTCCTGCTGCTGGTGGGCGGCGCGGTGGCCGACCGGGTCGGCGCACGACACCTGCTGATCGCCGGGGAGGCGGCGCTGCTCACCCTGACCTGCGGGCTGGCGGCGGCGCTCACGCGTTTCGGCAGCCCGGTCTGGCTGCTCATGGGCGCGGCGCTGACGCTCGGCACGGTCACCGCGTTCTGCCTGCCGGCGGCCGGGTCGATGCCGCGTCGCCTGGTCCCCGACGACCAGCTCCCCCGCGCGCTCGCCCTGCGCCAGGGCGTGAGCCAGATCGTGCTGCTGGCGTCCGCACCGCTGGGCGGACTCCTGGTCGGCAGCGTCGGTCTGGCCGTGGTCGCGTGCCTCGCGGCCGGGGCGTCGGGCGTCGCGCTGTCCGTCCTGGTCGCCCTCCGGGACCCGACCCGGCCGGTGCGCGCCGCCGGGACACCCGCGCCGCGCCTGGACCTGCTCGACGGCTTCCGGGTCGTCGCACGTGCTCCCGGTCTGCGGGCGGCGCTGCTGCTCACCGGCGCGGGCGCCGCGCTGCTGCTGCCGGTGCCGTCGCTCCTCGTGCCGCTGCTGGGCCGGGCGTCCGGCTGGGGTCCGGGGCAGACGGGCGCGGTCGCCGGCGCCGTGGGCGTCGGGGCGGTGAGCGCGGCGCTGCTCGCGACGCGACGCCGGGGGCCCACGTCCCGGGTCGGGACCGTCTCCGCCGCGGGCGGGCTCGCGCTCAGCGCGGCGGGGGTGCCGGTGCTCGCGGGCGGCGCGACCCTCGACGGCCCCGTCGCCATGGTCGTGACGGTGGTCGGTGGCACGGTCGCGGGGTTCGGGAGCGGTGCGTTCGCCGCACGGCTCGCGCCGATGGTCCTGGGCAGCGCACCCCGGACGCACCTCGCGCGGGTGCAGGCGCTCGTGGGTCTCGCCCAGCTGCTGCCCGTGCTGGCGACGACCACGGCCCTCGGTGCGCTGGCCGAGGTGACGTCACCGTCCTGGGCCCTCGGCGTCACGGCCGTCGGCCTCGCGGGGTGCGCGGCGTGGGCCCGCGTCCGCGTCGCCTCTTGACCCTCACGTCGGTCGAGGCCTCACAGTGGTCCCGTGCCCGACGACCTGCTCAGCATCGGCGCCCTCGCGCGGGCCAGCGGCCTGGCCGTCAGCGCCCTGCGGTACTACGACGCCGCCGGTGTGCTGCGGCCCGCCCACGTCGACCCCGCGACGGGGTACCGCTGGTACGGCTCCGCGCAGGTCCACGGCGCCAGGCTGGTCGCGAGCCTGCGCCAGGCGGGCCTCCCGGTGGCCGACCTGGTGGCCGTCCTCGCGGCGCCCGACCAGGCGGACGCCGTCCTCGCGCGCCACCGCCGCCGGCTGGAGGAGGACCTGGAGGTGGCGACCGCGCACCTCGACGCGGCCCAGGCGCTCCTGCGGCAGCCCGGCCGCTGCACGGTCGTCACCCGGGACCTCGTCACGGCGATCGCGGCCGTGCGCCACGCCGTCGGCCGCGACCCGCGGTGGCCAGGACTTGCAGGCGTCCTCCTGCACCTCGACGGGGCGACCCTGCGTCTCGTCGCGTGCGACCGCTTCCGCATCGCGGTCGCGACGGTGCCCGTGCGGCAGCCGTCGGGCGCACAGGCCCGCGTGGTCGCGCCGCTCGCCCTCCTCGAGGAGGTCGCGTCCGCGCGCCTGCCCGACGTCGGGTCGGTCACCCTGGCCCCGCGCCGGCTCGACGTCCTGGGGCACGTCGGCGAGCCGCTGCCCGCCGCGTACCCGGACTACGAGGCGCTGCTGCCCCCGGGCAGCTCGCAGCCCGCGACGACCGTCGCGTGGGACGAGCTCGCCGAGACGGTCGCGCGGGCGGACGACGTGGTCGTCGTGCGGCTCGACGGCCACACGGCGGAGTTCGCTGCGCCACGTCCGACGGACACGCTCGGCTACTCCCGGTCGTTCCTGCTCGACGCCGTCCGTGCCGCCCGGTCCGAGCACGTCGCCCTGGCGCGCGACCACGCGCGGTCCGCGCTGAGCGTCTCCCCCGCCGACCGCCCGCACGACGTCGGCCTCGTCATGCCCGTCCTGCTGCACCGCTGACGCGGTCCGGCGTCAGGCGGGCCGGAGGTTCCTGCGCGGCACGGTGGTCGAGTAGACGACGCTGGTGGTGATGCCGCCGAGCGTCGCGAGCTTGCCCGTGATGCGCTCGAGGTCGCTCATCGACCGGGCGATCACCTTGATGACGAAGCAGTCGTTGCCGGTCACGTGGTGGGCCTCGACGATCTCCGGAGTGGTGTCGACCAGGTCGTGGAACGGCCGGTAGTTGCCCGACGGGTAGGCCAGTCGCACGAAGGCCGCGATCGGGTAGCCGAGCGCCTCGGGGTCGACCGTCGCGGAGTACCCGGTGATGACGCCGGCGTCGGTGAGGCGGCGGACCCGGTCGGCCGTCGCGCTGGGCGACAGGTTGACCGCCCGGGCGAGGTCGGCGACGCTCATCCGGCCGTCGCGCTGCAGGTGCTCGATGACGCGGTGGTCGGTCGCGTCGAAGTCGAGGCGTGGGATCGACGGCACGAGCGGGAAACTACCAGCGGATCCCCGGTCGCGTCCCAGTTTCGCCGGGCATCGCCCCTGGTCGCGGCATGCTGCGCCGCGTTCGATGGAGGCCATGCAGACCTCCCTCACGGCCCGCGACTTCTTCGCCGCCAAGCTGACCTACGAGACCGACCCCGCGGACCTCGCCGCCGACCGTGCCGCCGGACGCAGCCCGGTGGTCGTGGACGTCCGGTCGGAGGCGGGGTGGCGGCAGGGCCGGATCCCCGGCGCCGTGCACGTCCCCGGCGCGGAGCTCTCCGACCGCGCCCACGAGGTCCTGCCGGACCGCGACGCCGACGTCGTCGTGTACTGCTGGGGCCCCGGGTGCAACGGCAGCACCTGGGGCGCGCTCGCGCTGGCCGAGCTCGGCTACACCCGCGTGCGCGAGCTCATCGGCGGGTACGAGTACTGGGTGCGCGAGGGCTTCGCGACCGTCTCCGACGACGGCCGCTCGCGCCGCGCACCGGACCCCCTCACGGCACCGTCCCGATGAGTGTGAAGCGTTGTTGCCGGATTCCGGCAACAACGCTTCACACTCTGATCGCTACGGCGGTCGGGGACGTCAGGCGACCGCGTGCTCAGAGCAGCTCGACGCGGTCGGCCTGCGGTCCGCGGTCGCTCTGCCGCACCTCGAAGCGGACGCGGTCACCCTCGTACAGCGCCTCGCCGCCCCGCACGACCGACACGTGCACGAACAGGTCGTCGCCGCCCGCGTCGGGGGTGATGAAGCCGAAGCCCCGGTCGGCGTCGTACCGCGCGACCACGCCCTGCCCGCCGCGCGCGGGGGCGCCCGACGACCGCGGGCCGGCGGACGACCGCGGCCGCTCCGTGCGGCCACGGCCCGGTGCCGCCGACGGGCCGCGTCGTGCCGCACCGCCGACGAGCCGCACGCCGCGCGCCTGCGGGCCGCGGTCGCTCTCGGCGACGCTGAACGTGATGCGGTCCCCCTCGGCGAGCGCGGTGGCCCCGACCAGCTCCTTGGCGTGGACGAAGACGTCCTCGCCACCGGTGTCGCGCGTGGCGAAGCCGAATCCCTTGTCCGCGTCGTAGAAGGTGATGGTGCCGTCCGCGCCGTCGGCCACCGCGGCCGCCGCACCGGCCGGAGCGGTCTGCGCCCCGAGCGGCAGCAGGTGCTCGGCCTGCGGACCCTTCTCGCCGGGGACGACCATGAACGCGACGCGCTGACCCTCGCGGACCACACCCCCGCCGACGATGGCCGAGCTGTGCACGAAGATCTCGCCGTCGCCGCTGTCGGGGGTGATGAAGCCGTAGCCCTTGCCCGGCTCGTACCAGGACACGGTGCCGAGCACGCCCAGGGGCGTGTCCGCGGCGTACTCGCCCGTGATCCGCACGCGGCGGGCCTGCGGGCCGCGGTCACCCTCGCCGAGCTCGTACTCGACCTCCTGGCCCTCGCGGAGCACCTTGCGGTTGTCGTCGCCGACGATCTCGGACGCGTGGACGAACAGGTCGTCGGCGTCGTCCCCGAGGTTGAGGAAGCCGAACCCACGCTCGGCGTCGAACCAACGGACAGTGGCCTGGGGCACGGTGAACTCCTCGTCGAAGCAGTGGTGTTGCGGCGTCCATTGTCCCCCCGACGCGACGTGGTTCGCGGTGCCCCGGGGGAGGACGGACCGGCATGCACGAGGGGGTCGCACGTCCGGACGGACGTGCGACCCCCGTGGGTGCGGCGACGGGGCTACGTCAGGCCGCGCTGCAGGTCGCGCTGAGGTTGCTCGAGCTGCCGCTGCCGAGGAACCCGGCGGTGGCGGTCGCTCCGGGTGCGAGCGAGCCGTTCCACGCGGCCGCGGTGATGGTGCTGCCCGAGGCCGTGCCGTTCCACGCCTGCGTGATGGTCGCGCCGGCGACCGTCACCTTCCAGCCGGTGATCGCGGCGGAGCCCGCCTTCACCGTCACGCTGGCCTGGTAGCCGCCCTGCCAGGAGCTCTGCACCGACACCGTCGCGGTGCAGGCACCGGTGCCCGGGTCCGGGACGGGGGTCGTCGGGGCGGGGGTCGTGGGGGCGGGGGTGGTCGGCGCGGGCGTCGTCGGCGCAGGCGTCGTCGGGGCAGGCGTCGTCGGGGCGGGCGTGGTCGGTGCGGGCGTCGTCGGGTTCGGGCCGGGGTCGCCACCGCCACCGAACTGGACGTCGCTGCACTGGTAGTAGGGCTGGTCGAGGTGGCTCGCCTGCCAGATGGTGAAGACCACGTGGTGGCCGGTGCGGTCGCGCGGGACGCTCACGTCGGTGACGTACGGGCTCGACGGGGAGTAGCGGCCCGTCGTCTTGATCAGCTCGAGGTCGGACCACGCCAGCGCCTTGGTCCGCGCGTCGTACCCCTGCTTGGTGACGTAGATCTTCAGGTAGTCCGCGCCGTGGTTCGACGGGTCGTGGACGGTGAGCCGGAAGTCGTACGGCTTGGCGGTCGTGCGCCAGGCGCCGGGCTTGTTGGCCGCCTCGTAGATCGGGTTGTCCGCGGAGCAGAGCTTGCCGTCCGGGATCGCCTGCTCGTGCCGCCCGCCGACGTTCTCCTTGAACATGCCGTTCCAGTTCCACATGGCGTTCGGGTTGGCGCGCCACGCGTCCCAGCACATCGGGTCCTGGGTCGCCATGGCCGGGTCGGTGTGGTTGCCCGACCAGCGGTCGTAGCACCCGTAGATGCGCGAGGGCGGGTCGGAGACGGCGCCGTGGGCCGATGCCGGCGCGGCGAGCAGGACGGAGCCCGCCAGCAGCGCGGCGCCGAGCGCGAGGGCACCGGCCGCCGCGACAGCACGGCGGACGGGTGAGAAGGGTGACATGGCGACCTCCGGGACGAAGTGCAGAGCCGTACGAGCACGATCGGCGGGGTGACGCGACCCGGCAACCGACGAAACGCTTGGGAGGTAGTCGTTAGGGTGGCGGCCGTGACGACGACGGCGCGGCAGGTGGCGGAACGGATCGACGCGCAC
This sequence comes from Cellulomonas xiejunii, assembly GCF_024508315.1. NCBI lineage: Bacteria > Bacillati > Actinomycetota > Actinomycetes > Micrococcales > Cellulomonadaceae > Cellulomonas > Cellulomonas xiejunii. Next base: position 397,825 of record NZ_CP101987.1, on the reverse strand, counting down.
GTGGGGGTGGCGCCGCGCACGACGACCGTCGACGGCTTCCTCGCCGGCGACCCGGACACCGTCGTCCAGGGCGTCGCGGTGACGATCATGGCGACGTTCGACGTGCTGCAGCGCGCCGCGGCGCAGGGCCTGAACCTCGTCATCACGCACGAGCCGCTGTACTTCGACCACCACGGCAAGTCCGACGCGGTCCTCGCCGCGGAGGGTGACCCGGTGTACGCGGCGAAGGCCGCGTTCGTCGCCGAGCACGGGCTCGTCGTCCTGCACCAGCACGACGCCTGGCACGACCGCGAGCCGGACGGCATCCTGACCGGCATCGCGCGGGCCCTCGGCTGGCTCGACGCGGAGCGGGCGGGCGACCCCGGCGTCTACGACCTGCCCGCCACGACCCTCGGCGAGCTGGCCGCCCACGTGGCGCGCTCCCTCGACGCCCGCGCGCTGCGCTACGTCGGCGACCCCGCCGCGCCCGTCTCGACCGTCGGCATGCAGCCGGGGTTCCAGGGCTTCGAGTACAACCGCCACCTGCTCGCCCGGCCGGACGTCGACGTCATCATCATCGGCGAGGGCCACGAGTGGGAGACGGGCGAGTACGCGGCCGACGCGGTCACGGCAGGCGTCTGCGCGGGCGTCGTCGTCGTCGGGCACACGCCGTCCGAGCAGGAGGGCATGGCCGAGTACGCCCGCTGGCTGACGGACCTCGTGCCCGAGGTCCCGGTCGAGCTCGTCGTCGCGGACGACCACTACCGGACCGTTACGCCCTAGCAGGGACCGCTCATGACGACGTTCCCCGGCGTGCGGCCCGAGCAGCAGGCGGCGGTCGAGCGGTGGTTCCCCGGCGCCACCCTCGTCGCCGACCACAGCTGGGACGTGCCCGGACGGTCCGTGCTCCGGCTGCGCCACGAGGGACGCGACGTCGTCGTGAAGGCGGGGCGGCCGGACGACCACCACATGGCCCGTGAGACGTGGGCGCACCGCGAGGTCGTCGCGCCGCTGGCGGAGCAGGGGCTGGCACCTCGGCTGCTGCACGCCGACCCCGGGCTCCAGCTGCTCGCGACGGCCTTCCTGCCCGGCGTGCTCGTCGAGGGGACGCCTGCCGAGCACGAGCCGGACGTCTACCGGCAGGCAGGCCGCATCCTGGCCCTGCTGCACGCGGTGGGCACCCAGGAGCCCGGCGACCACGAGCAGCGCACGGACGCACGGACGCTGGCATGGCTGGACGGCGAGCACCGCATCGCCCCCGAGGTGGCCGAGCGCGTGCGAGCCGAGCTCGCGCACCCCGTGCCCCCGCGTCCGCTCGTCCCGACGCACGGCGACTGGCAGCCCCGCAACTGGCTCGTCGACGAGCACGGGCGGGTGTCCGTCATCGACTTCGGCCGGGCGGCCTGGCGGCCGGCCGCGACCGACCTCGGACGGCTGCACGCCCAGCAGTTCCGAGGCCGCCCCGACCTCGAGGCGGCCTTCCTCGACGGGTACGGCACGGACCCGCGCGAGCCGCGGTCGTGGCAGCGGGACCTGCTGCGCGAGGCCGTCGGGACGGCGGCGTGGGCGTACCTGGTCGGCGACGAGGCGTTCGAGCAGCAGGGGCACCGGATGATCGCGGACGCGCTCGCGGGCCTTCCCTGAGCGTCCGGGCCCCGAACCGTCCGGGCGAAGCACGCGACCGGCAGCGTGGTGCCCCTTGGTGGGGGCCCGCGTGCGGGACGCGGCACACCGTCGCAGGATGGCCTGCACGGGAGCCGGCCCCCGACAGGACGGGAGTGACCATGCCCAAGACGACGAAGAGCGGGAAGCCGAAGCACGACGAGCTGCCCGGCACGCTGCAGCGGTCGGGCGCGAAGGCCCAGCGCACGTTCGCCAAGGCGCACGACTCGGCGGCCGAGGAGTACGACGACGCCGAGCGGGCCCACCGGGTCGCCTACTCGGCGCTCAAGCACACGCACGAGAAGGTCGGCGACCACTGGGAGCCGAAGGACGAGAACGGCCCCTCGGACCCCCAGGCCGAGGGCGGGCGTGGCACGTCGCGGACGACGGCCGAGGGGGTCGACGCCAACGCCTCCAAGAGCCACCTGTACGACATCGCCAAGCGCCTGGACATCGCGGGCCGCTCGTCGATGGACAAGGACGCGCTCGTCGAGGCGATCAAGAAGGAGAACCGACGCCGCAGCCGATGATGCGACGTGGATCATGGGCGCATGCCGGACCGTCCTGCGCCCAGCCTGACCCTTGACCCTGACACCGTGTGAGGCCGTCCGATGGTCCATGACATGTTGAGCATCGGGCAGATCGCGCAGGGCACGGGCGTGTCACGCCGCATGCTGCGCCACTGGGAGACGCTGGGGCTGATCGAGCCTGCCCGCGTCGACGAGTCGACGGGGTACCGCCGCTACGCGCAGAGCCAGATCGGGCGGGTGCGGGCGGTGACGTCGCTGCGGGCACTGGGGTTCGGGCTGGAGGCGATCGTCGAGCTCCTCGACGCAGGCCTGACCGAGACCCGCCTCGTGGCGCTCCTGCAGGCCCGTGAGCGCGAGCTCGCGGAGCAGGTCGACGAGGCATCGGCACGTCTCGCGGAGGTGCGCTCGCGCCTCGCGTCCGTCGAGAAGGGAAACCGCACAGTCATGGACACTCTTCGACTCGCCCCGTTGCCGGCCCTCCGGCTGTCCGCCGTCCGCACGACCGTGCTCGACGAGACCGAGATCCCGCGTGCTGCCGGCGAAGCCGTGGCACGACTCCGGGAGCACCTGCGCTCCCAGGGCGTCGAGGACGCCGCGCTCGTCCTCACGTTCGACGGCACGGCCGACGACGTCATCGTGGTCACGGCCGGTGTCGAGACGGACGCCCAGGGACGCGAGCTCGACGTGGTCGAGGTCCCCGCCGTGCCTGAGGGCGTCTCCGTGACGTTCGACCAGGCGCCCGCCCTCCTCTCGGACGCCTGGGCCGCTGTGGACGCCGAGCTGGCGGACCGGCGCCTGCGCACGACCGGCGTGCACCGCCAGCTCGTCGCGTCGGGCGGCGCCTTGACGCTCCAGGCCGAGGTCCGCGCGCTCGCAGCCGAAGCCGGGCCCGGAGGAAGCTGAGCGCGGGAGCGCGTCCCCTGTCTCGGCGGTGACCGTCGTCCGGCCGGTCCGCTACCCGTGACCGGGGCGGCGTCGTCACACCAGGGCGACGCGGATCTCCGCGAGGCGCAGCAGGAAGGCCTTCTCGTCGAGCTTCTTGCGCCGGAGCCACGTCGTGACCTCCGCGTTGCACTTGCTCGCGTTGCACGATGCGCACGCGGGGACCACGTTGCCCACCGTGTACCGGCCTCCGCGCGAGATCGGGAGCACGCAGTCGCGCTGCAACGGGCGACCGGTCGCGCCGCAGTAGGCGCACCCGCCCCACGCGGCCTGGACGGCCTGCCACTGCGCGTCGGTCAGGTCGTTGTCGACCAGCCCGAGCCGACGCCTGCGACGCCGGGCGTAGCGGCCCTGCCGGGTGGAGGGGGTCATGGGCGACAGCGTAGGAGCGGCGCCCCCGAGCTCAGGCGTGGCGCACCGGACGGCGCGACGAGGCGGGCGGCCCCCGCCGGACAGCCCGCGATCACCCTGGTGCGCCATCCGGGACGAACTGCCATGCTCCAGACATCCGCGGTTCCGGTGACTCGAAGGAGCGTCCCGTGCGCAGCTCCCACCGCCCCACCCTCGCAGCCCTCCTCTCCCTCGTCACGAGCGCGCTCGTGGCGGTCCTCGTCGCCACCGCGCCCGCCGCCGGTGTGGCGCCGACGCCGGGCGCGACGCCGACGTGGCCGGGGCCCGTGCCGTCGCCGTGCCCGTCGCGGTCACCCGTCCCGGCGCCCGAGCCCACGTCCAGCGCCGGGCCGGTGCCCCTCTCGACGCCCGTGGCATGTCTCCCGCTCGGCACGTCGACGCTGGGCGGTCGCGTCACCGACGAGGGCGGCACGCCGGCGCAGGGCGTGACGGTCCGCGTGCGGAGCACCGTCACCGGTGAGGCGACGGCGTCCACCGACGGGGACGGCTGGTGGGCGGTCGGCAGCCTGCCCGGCGGGTCGTACCGGGTGTCGTTCGACGCCTGGCAGCAGGGCTTCGTCTCCGAGTGGTGGGACGACGCGCCGGACTCCGTGACCGCCACGGTGGTGACGCTGGCCGAGGGCGAGTCGGTGCGCGACCTGCAGACCCGGCTGGCGCGCACGGCGACGCTGAGCGGGCGCGTCGTCGCGCCGGGCGGCACGGTGCCCACCGGGACGAGCGTCATGGTCGACGACGCGACCGGGAGCGGGACCTACGGGTACTCGCCTGTCGGGGCCGACGGCACCTACCAGGTGGACGGGCTGGACCCCGGCTCGTACGTCATCCGGGTCGTCCCGGGAGCCGGCAGCTCCTGGGGCCCCACCTACTACCCGGACGCGCGCGGGCCGGCGACGGCGACGCCCGTCGCGGTGGCCGCGGGCCAGCGGCTCGACGGCCTCGACGTGACGCTGCAGACCAGCGTGGGCATCACCGGCACCGTCACCCTGCCGTCCGGTACCGACCCGTCCCAGGTCCGGGTCGTCGCGACGCCCCTGGACGACCCGCGGCTGTGGGTCCGCGCGGCCGGCGTCGCCGCCGACGGCACGTACCGCGTGACCGACGTGTTCCCGGGGTCGTACACCGTGCGCGTCGAGGACGCGGGTGCGAACCCGCCGATCACGACGCGGTACTACCCCGACTCGCCGACGGCCGACGGCGCACGGCCGGTCGTCGTCGTCGACGGGGCCGACACGACCGGCATCGACATCACCGCGGTGGCCGCCTCCCGCGTCACGGGTGTCGTCACGGGGGCGTCGGGACCCCTGCAGTGGGTCGAGGTCATGCTGGAGCCCGTCCGCGGGGGCGCCGGGGTCGGGCCCACGTTCACGGACGCGCAGGGCGCCTTCTCGTTCGCCGGGCTGCCCGCCGGCGAGTACCGGGTCCGGTTCACGGTGCCGACGGACGGACGCAACCGCACCCTGTACTTCCGCGCGCCGTCCGGCACGGTCTCGCAGGTGCGCGCCGCGAGCGTCGTGAAGGTCGGCAGCGGCGCCACGGTCGAGGTCCGGGCACGGGTCAAGGGCCGCAGCTGACCCGCACCGCCCACCCTCCGGGACGACGCGCTCGCGAGACCGGGCCTGGCTCGATCATCCGGCGTCGGGACGTCGCCAGGTCCGGTCTCGCAGCGGACCGGTCTCGGTGGGTGAGCGGGCCGGCGTCAGTAGCGGTAGACCGTCTCCGCGCGGTGGACGCCGCGGGGCCCGTACGGCGCCTTCTCGAGCCACACCGACGCCTCGGCGTCCCCGGGCGCGCGCTCCGCGGCGGCCAGCACGCGCGCCGCGGTCTGCTCGTCGGGGCGCAGGTGCGCGAGCGCCTCGCCCGCGGCGTCGCGGTTGAACAGCGCGGCGGAGCGGCGCGCGAGGGCGAACGCCTCGACCGGTGTGCGCGCGGCGGCGCCCGCCGCGCGGGTCGCCGCGGCGATCGCGATGGCGGCGGCCTCGGCGTCCGGCACACCGGAGTTCAGCCCGCGCGCACCGAAGGGCGCGAAGAGGTGGGCGGCCTCCCCGACGAGCAGGACGCGGCGGTGCGGGTCGGCGAAGTCGTGGGCCACGAGCTGGAGGAACTGGTAGGTCGACACCCAGGTCGTGCGCTCGCCGTAGCCGGGCGGCAGGACCGCGTCGAGCCACGCGCTCACGCCCTCGTCCGACGCGAGCGCGTCGGGGTCGTCGCCCTCGACGAGCTGGAGGTCGACGCGGTAGCCGCCCGCGAACGGCACGATGAGCACGTTGCGCCCGCCCACCGCGGGGTGCGCGTAGTGGAAGTGCCGCTCGTTCGGCAGGGTCGGCTCGTCCTTCTCGGCGACGTCGACGACGACGTACCAGCCCTCGTCGCGCGTGCCCTCCATGCGCGCCCCGACCTGCTTGCGGACCGCCGACCGTGACCCGTCGGCGCCGACGACGTACGACGCCTCCCAGCGGCGGCCGGCGACGGTGGTGAGCGTGACCCCGTCGTCGTCGGCGGCGACCTGCGCGATCTCCTGCGACCACGCGAACGTGACCCCGGCGGCCAGGGCACGCGCGTACAGGTACGCCTCGATCTGCACCTGCGGCAGGCTCGTGAAGTGCGGGTACACCCCGGCGGGCGGGTCCGGGTACGTCTTGGCGTACACCTCCTTGCCGCCGTGGAACGTGCGCTGGGTGTTCCAGTAGACGCCGTGCCCGTACAGCTCGGCGCCGAGCCCGGGGCTGATCCGGTCGAGGATCTGCAGGGTCTGGCTGTGCGTGAAGATCGCCCGGCTGCCGGGCCGCTGCCGTCCCTCGGGCCCAGCCTCGAGGACGGTGACGGGGACGCCGTAGGTGCGCAGCGCGAGCGCGGCGGTCAGGCCGACGGGACCCGCACCGACGACCACCACACCCTGGTCCTCGTCCCGCCGGGTGACGGGGTGGGCGGCGTCGGAGGGTGCCGTGCCGGGCTGGGCGGCGACGGGCTGGGCGGCGACGGGCTGGGCGGCGACGGGGGGTGTGCTCACGTCGGACATGTGTCTCCTCTCGGGGCCGCGACGACGACGGCGTCGAGGACGACCGGCCCGTCGGCCGTGATCCGGACCGGGTTGAGGTCCAGCTCGGTGATGTCGGCGTGCTCGCAGACGACCTGCCCGACGGCCCGCAGCACCGCTGCGAGCGCCGGCACGTCGACGGGCGGGGCCCCGCGGAACCCGGCGAGGACGGCGGGCGGCAACGCGCGGACCATCTCCTCGGAACGCGCGACGGACAGCGGGGCGAGCCGCAGGACGGGTTCGCCCCCCAGCTCTGCCGCGACGCCGCCCGGGCCCAGCAGGACGACGGGACCGAAGGCGGCGTCCCGCACGGCCCCGACGATGAGCTCGGTGCCCGGTGCCGCCAGCTCCTCGAGCAGGTACCGGCGGGCGGGCCGGGTCGCGGCACCCGACGCCTCGGTCGCGGGCGCGACCGCGTCGATCGCGTCGATCGCGTCGATCGCACGGTCCAGCCCCGCACCGTCGCGCACCCCGACGTGCACGCCGCCGACGTCGGATTTGTGCAGGACCGCGGCGTCGAGCACCTTCACGACGACCGCCGCACCGTCGCGACCGAGCTCCGCCAGCGCCGCGTGGGCCTGCGCCCGGTCGGCCGCGACGCGCCGCTGGGGCGTGCGGACGCCGTAGGACTCCAGCAGCGTCTTCGCGTCGTGCTCGTCCAGCGTGCGACCGACGGTCCGCGTCGCCGCGACGGGCGGGGCGTCGGCGACGGACCGCACGCGCGCGTCGGCGACCACGGCCGCGAGGCCCGTCGCGAGGTCGCCCGGGCCGGCGAGCACAGGGACGCCGACGTCGCCGAGTGCCGCACGACGCTCGGCGAGCGCGTCCGCCGGCCCACCGCTGGCGAACAGCACGCGGCCGGCGGCCGGGCCGAGCGCGGCGACGGGGTCGAGCGCACCCGGCTCGTCGAGCGCGTAGACCCCGACGACGTCGACGCGCGGGTCCGCCACGACGGCACCCAGCACGTCGCCGAACGTCGGTGACGGACGCCCGGTGTCCACCGGGTTGGCCTGGAAGGTGAGGGGCGGCAGCAGCTCGGCGATGCGCCGCTGCGTCGCGTCGGTGAGCCGCGGCAGCGCGATGCCCCGCGCACCGAGCGCGTCCGCGACGACCAGCCCGGGCCCCGCCTGACCGGTGAGCAGCCCCACGCCCGCGCGGTCGCCGGCCGGCAGCCGGACCGTGCGCAGCGCGACGAGCGCGGCGACCATCTCCTCGAGGCTGTCGACGACCACGGCCCCGGCCTGCTGCAGCGCCGCGCGGGTCACCGCGTAGGAGCCGGTCAGCGCACCGGTGTGCGACTGCGCGAACTCCGCGACGTCGGACCGGCCGACCTTGAACGCCACGACGGGCTTGCGTGCCGTCGTCCGACGCAGCGCGGCGACCAGGGCCGGACCGTCGGCGACGCCCTCGACGTGCAGCCCGACGGCCGTGGTCGCCTCGTCGCGTGCCAGGTGGTCGAGCAGCTCGGGGAAGTCGACGTCGACCGCGTTGCCGAGCCCGACCCCCAGCCGCAGGCCGACCCCCGCGCGGGCCAGCAGGAACGCGAGCGCGAGGTTCACGCCGCCGGACTGCGCCACGACGCTCACGGTCCCCGGGGCGAGGTCCGCGACGGCGGGCATGAAGTTCGCGGTGGTCCGGTCGACCGGGTTCATGAACCCCGACGTGTTGGGCCCCAGCAGCCGGATGCCGGCCTCACGGGCCACGCGCACGACCCGCTCCTGGAGGCGTGCACCGTCGGGGCCGGACTCCGCGAACCCGCCCGCGCACACCACGGCCGCACGCACCCCCGCGTCGCGCGCGTCCTCGAGCGCGCCGGGGACCGCGTCCGGCGGCACGACGAGCACCGCGAGGTCGACGTCCGACGCCTCCCGCAGGCTCGGCAGGGCGGTGCGCCCGAGCACCTCACCCCCGCGCGGGTTGACCAGGTGCAGGGTGCCGGGGAACCGGCGCAGCGCCTGGACCATGGCGTGCCCCGCCTTGCCCTCGCGCGCGGAGGCGCCGACCACCGCGATGCTCGAGGGGCGGAACATCGCGTCGAGGGGGGTGCGTGCGTCCCGCGGGTCGCGCGGGCCCGGGCGCCCGCGAGCGGCCCGCGGGGACCCGCCGCGGGCACGGGCGTCCGCGGTCGAGGCGGCGCTCACCGGCGCCCCGGCCGGTCGGTGTAGGCGATCGCGCCCTCGTCGGTGACGCCCACGTCGAGGCGGCCGAGCCCTTCGATCTCGACCGCGACGCGCTGACCGGCGGCGATCGGCCCGACGCCGGCCGGGGTGCCCGTCGCGATCACGTCGCCGGGGTGCAGGGTCATGACGTGGCTCGTGTAGGAGATGAGTTCGGCGACGCCGTAGATGAGGTCGGCCGTCGAGGCGTGCTGCCGCAGCTCGCCGTCCACCCAGCAGCGCAGCTCGAGCGCGTCGGGGTCGGGGACCTCGTCGGCGGTCGTCACCCAGGGACCGAACGGCGTGAACGTGTCGAAGGACTTGCGGGTCGAGCGGTCCTCGCCGGACCGGACGGTGATGTCGAGGACGGGCGCGTACCCGAGGACGTGGTCGAGCGCGCGCTCGGCGGGGACCCGGTGGGCCGTGCGGCCGATGACGACGCCCAGCTCGCCCTCGTGGTCGGTGCGCACGTCCAGGTACGGCAGCCGGATGGACCCGGTGGGCCCGATGACCGACGAGGTCGCCTTGAGGAACATCCCGTAGTCGGCGATGGTCCGCTGCTCGCCCATCTCGGCCTGGTGGTCGAGGTAGTTGACGGGCGCGCCGACGACCTTGCCGGGCCGCGCGATCGGTGCGGCGAGGCGGCTCGGGTCGGTCGGCTGCGACGGCAGCGCGTCGAGGTCGAGCCCGTGCAGGTCGCTCAGCGAGCCGCCGCGCTCCAGGAACGCCAGCAGCGGGCCGCCGGCGCCGGGCCGCAGCCCGAGGGCGTCAGTCAGGTCGACCGACCGGTCGTCCAGCACGGCGTGCAGGCGCCCGTCCAGGGTGCTGGCCAACTTCATCGTCAGTGGCTCCCGGCTCGCTCGAATGTGACACGACTATCTGCGGACGACGTAAGATATGTCAAGCATCGTCGCGGGCTGCGGCGACCGGCAGGGAGGGGACCCGCTGTGGCACAGACGAGCGAGGACGACCCGCGCGCCCCGCGCACGCGCGCCGGGTCGCCCCCGAGCCTGCTGCTGACGCTGCTCGGCGACTACTGGTGGGCCCAGACCGACCCGCTGCCGTCGGCGGCGCTCGTCGACCTGCTCGCCGACTTCGGCGTCAGCGACGTCGCCGCGCGGGCCGCGCTCAGCCGCATGGTCAAGCACGGCCTCCTGGTCTCGGCGCGCAGCGGGCGCCACACGTTCTACTCCCTGACCCCGCGCGCCCAGGCGATCATGCGCACGGGCGCCGAGCGCATCGTCGCCTTCGGTGCCGGGGACGGCGCCGACTGGGACGGACGCTGGAGCCTCGTGGCGTTCTCGGTGCCGGAGGCGAACCGCTCGGCGCGCGAGGCCCTGCGCACGCGGCTGCGCTGGCTCGGGTTCGCGCCGCTGTACGACGCCCTGTGGATCTCCCCGCACGCGCGTCACGACGAGGCGCTCGCCGAGCTCGGGGACCTCGGCGTCACGCGTGCGACGGCCTTCGTCGCAGCCTGCCCGCCGCTGCCCGACGCGGCCCTGGCACCCGAGAGCGCGTGGGACCTGGACGGCCTGGCCGAGCTCTACCGCGGCTTCGTCGCCACCTGGGAGCCCACCCACGCGGCCCTCAACAAGGGGGCCATCTCCCCCGTCGAGGCGCTCGTCAAGCGCACCGAGCTCATGGACGCCTGGCGCGCGTTCCCCGGCGTGGACCCGGACCTGCCGCGCCGGCTGCTGCCCGCGGACTGGCCGCGGGACCGCGCGCGTGACCTCTTCCTCGACACGTACGAGCAGCTCGGCGCCCCGGCCTCGGTGCGGGTGCGGCAGGTCATCAGCGGCTACGCGCCCGAGCTCGCCGACCGCGTCGTCCAGTTCTCGGTCGTCGCGGACCCACCCGGTCCGCGCCCCGTCCCCGTCACGTCGGCGGTTCGAGCGGCGGCAGGGTGATCCCGCTGGGCTGCAGGTGCGGCCCGAACGTGCTCCCCCACGCCTCACCGATCGCCTCGGCGCTCCACCCGCCCTCCCGGTACGTCACGGCGAGCTCCTGCGGGACGGAGTAGACCGACAGCTTGTCCCCGCCGATGCCGATCGCCTGCCCGGTGACGCCCGCGGACGCCTCCGACGCGAGCCACACCACGAGCGGTGCGACGTCCTCGGGTCCGCCCAGCGCGTGCTCCTGGCGCACGGTCCGCGGCAGCGGCTCCCCCCGGTCGTAGGCCGCGGCGACCTCCGCGTAGACCGGGATGGTCGCGGTCATCGCGGTGATCGCGGTCGGCACGACGGCGTTGACGGTGATCCCGGCCCGCGCCAGCTCGAGCGACCACGTCCGGGCCATCGCGACGATCCCCGCCTTCGCCGCCGCGTAGCTCGTCTGGCCGAAGTTGCCGTGCTGCCCGGCGGGCGAGCCGACGAGCACGATCCGCCCGCCCTCGCCACGCTCGCGCATCTGGGCGGCGGCGGCCCGCGCGCACGTGAACGTGCCCCGCAGGTGCGTGTCGACGACCAGGTCGAAGTCCTCGTCGGTCGTCTTCCACAGCACGCGGTCACGCAGCACGCCGGCGTTGGTGACGAGCACGTCGAGGCGTCCGAAGGCCTCGACGGCCGCGGCGACGAGCCGGTCGGCGGTCGCTGTGGGCCCCACGGGCGCGACGACGGCGACGGCCGAGCCCCCATCGGCGACGATCGCGTCGACGGTCGCCTGCGCGGTCTCGGCGTCGACGTCGTTGACCACCACGCCGGCGCCCGCGGCCGCCAGTGCCTGCGCGTACGCCCGGCCCAGCCCTCGCCCGCTGCCGGTGACGACGGCGCCCTTGCCGGTCAGGTCGACGCCCGCGCCCGCGCTCACGCGTAGTACCGCACGATCATCACGGCGACCGCCGCGGGCTTGGTCAGCCCCTCGGCCTCGAAGGTGTTCTCGAAGACGGCCTGGTACCCGCCCGCCACCTCGGTGACGGCGGACAGCGTCGACGCCACGCGGATGCGCGACCCGACCCGCACGGGCGCCGGGAACCGCAGACGGTCGAGCCCGTAGTTGACCCCCGTGCCCACCCCCGTCACCTCGACGACCTCCGCCATGAGCGGCACGACGAGCGCGAGCGTGAGGTAGCCGTGGACGATCGTCCCGCCGAACGGCGTACCCGCGGCGTACTCGGGGTCCAGGTGGATCGGGTTGTGGTCACCGGTCAGGTCGGCGAACCGGTCGACCTGCTCCTGGGTGATGGTGCGCCAGGACGACGGGCCGAACGTCGTGCCGACGAGCGACGGCAGGTCGGCCAGGGCGACCGTCGTCCGGGTCGGGGCCGACTCGCCGGGTGCGGTGGTGGCGGCTGCGGGTTCGGTCATGAGGTGCGCTCCGTCGGTCGTCGGGTCGGGTCGAGGTCGGGTCGGGTCCGGGTCGGGTGGGGTCGGTGGTCGGGTGGGGTCGGTGGTCGGTGCCGGCCGTCCGGCGCCGTCGGTCCCGGGTCGGCGTCGCTCACCCGTCGACGCGCACGACGACGGCCCCGGCGGAGTCGCCCGCGGCGCAGCCGGTGAACAGGCCGATCCCCCCACCCCGGGCGTGCAGCGCGTGGATCAGCTCGGTCACGGCGCGGGCGCCGGTCGGGCCCTGCGGGTGGCCGTAGACGAGCGACGAGCCGTACGGGTTCATGCGCTCGAGCGGGAAGCCGGTCTGCTCGGCGAACCACAGGTCGTTGACCGCGAACGGGTTGTGCGTCGTCACGACGTCGAGGTCCGCGACGTCCACGCCCGCGTCCGCGAGCGCGCGCCGGGCCGCGGGCACGGGCGCCTGCGGCATGTACGCGGGCTCCGCGCGCGCGAAGCCGGTCGCGAGGACCTGCGCGGTCACGCCGCCGCCGAGGTCACGCGCCCGGGCGGCGCTCGCGACGACGACGCCCGCGCAGCCGTCGGCGGGGTGCGTCTGCGCGCCGTACGTCACGACGCCGTCGGGCGTCACGGGCCGCAACCGGGCCAGCCCCTCGGCCGTCGTCGGGAAGACCCCGTGGTCCTCGGTCACCCACTCCTCGCCGCGGCGCGTCGGGATGCGCACCGGCACCATGTAGGCGCGCTGGACCGCGCGGTCGTCGGCCAGCGCGCTGCGGTACTGCTCGTGCCGCAGCAGCGCGACCTCGTCGACCTGCTCGCGCGTGTAGCCCGCGGCGCGCGCGGTGTTCTCGGCCGTGTCGTTCATGCTCTGCCCGGTGGTCGGGTCGAGCTTCATCGGGTCCAGCACCCAGTGCTCGCTGGTGGGCGCGCCCCCCGGGCTCGCCGCGCTGCTCCAGAGCATGAGCGGACCGTTGCTGGTGCGGTCGGTGACGACGCCGATCGTCGTCGTGTGCGCACCGAGCTGCACCTGCGCGGCGAGGTGCTCGATGACGGCGGCCGACGTCGCGCACGCCCGCGAGATCCACGGCCCCCCATGGTCCCCGGCGCCGAGGCGGCGCGAGACGAGGGTGACGCCGTAGAAGGAGTGCTGCTGCGGGACCGTGCACCCCAGCGTCCACTCGGTGATCTCCTCGGGCGGCAGCCCGCGGTCGGCCAGGGCGCGGCCCGTGACGTCGACCGCGAGGTCCAGGCTGTTGACCTCCGCCAGCGGTCCCTGCCACTTGGCGAAGGGCGAGGTCCAGCTCATGCCGAACGGGATGTGGGCGTCGGTGAACTTCACGGGGTCCTCTCGGCGTCGGGTGCGGTGTCGGGTGCGGCGACCGGGTCCACGAGCACGGGGACCTCGACCTCGGTGATGCGCCGACGCAGCCGGTGCATGTCGACCTTGCCGCTGGGGCTGCGCGCGAGCTCGTCGACCACGTACAGGCGGCGTGGCTTCTTGTACCCGGCCAGGCGCCGGCCGACCTCGTCCTGGACCTGCTCGGGCGTGAGCGGCGCGCCGGGCGCGGTGACGACGACGGCCGTGACGACCTCGCCCCAGCGCGGGTCCGGCAGCCCGAGGACGACGGCATCGACGACGCCGGGCAGCGCGAGCAGCACCTTCTCGACCTCGCCGGGGAAGACCTTCTCCCCGCCGGTGTTCACGACCCCGGACCCCCGCCCGAGCATCTCGACGTACCCGTCGCCCAGGACGCGCACCCAGTCGCCCGGCATGACGTGGCGCACGCCGTCGATCACGGGGTACGTCTCGGCGGTGCGGGCCGGGTCGTCGTGGTACCCCAGGGGCATCGCGCCGCGGTACGCGAGCATCCCGGTCTCCCCCACGTCGTGGACCGGCGTCAGGTCGGGCGCCAGGACGACCGCCCCGGGTGCGAGCCGCGGCCGGGACGGCAGGTCGTCCGGGCCGCGCACGACGCCGTAGGCGAACGGCCCGCCCTCGCTCGACCCGATGATGTCGATGAGGGTCGCGCCCGGCGCGTGGGCGATCAGCCGGGCCTTGAGGTCGTCGGACCAGACCATGCCGGAGCTCAGGACCGTGTTGAGGCACGAGATGTCACCGGCCCCCGCCTCGAGCGCGTCGACGAGCGGCCCGACGATCGCGTTGCCCGCGACGACGAGGCGCGTGACGCCGTGCTCCTCGACGGCGCGGACTGCCGCGCGCGGGTCGAACCGGGCGGCGGTGAGGAACACGACCGTGCCGCCGAGGACCATCGCGTTCATCACGTTGAACAGGGCCGTCGCGTGCATCATCGGCGGCAGCGGCAGGCACACCGTGCGCGGCAGGTCCTCGCGCGCGGCGACCTGCGTGACGTCGTCGAGGGACGTCGGGACGTCCACGGGCAGGGAGCCGTAGATCGAGAACAGCTGGCTGTCGAACAGGTTGCCGTGGGTCCAGACGACCGCCTTGGGGCGGCCGGTCGTGCCCCCGGTGAACATGAAGATCTTGTGGTCCGGCCCGCGGGGGTGCGGTGGGAGCGGCGGGGCGTCGAGCGCGGACGCGAAGGGCACCCCGGGGACGGGTGGCACGGCGTCCGCCGCACCGACCGCCTGGTCGGCGTCGTCGTGCGCCGTGTCCGGGACGACGAGGACGAGGCCCGGCAGCGGGACGCGCCCGGCGGCGCCGACCACGGCGGCGGCGAGGCTGCTGGGGTAGACGAGCGCGGACGGCCGCGACATCTCCAGCAGCTCGGCCAGCTCGGCACCGTGGTAGCGGAAGTTGATGTTGACCGGGATCGCGCCGATCTTGTACGCGGCGTACAGCGTGGTCAGGTACTCGACGCGGTTGTACATGAAGATCGCGACGGTCGAGTCGGGGCCCAGGCCGTGCGCGACGAAGGTCGCGGCGAGGCGTGCGGCGAGCTCCTCGAAGGCGGCGTAGGTGACGTCCGCGCCGTCGGCGTGCACTGCGACGCGGTCCGGCACGGCGCGCGCCACGGCGTCCCAGATCGTCGCGTAGTTGGCGCGATCCAGGTCACCGGACGACGGCGGGACGTCTGCCACTGCTCACATCCTCGTGGGCGGACCGCACGCGGGTCGCGGCGGTGCGATGACGTGGCATCGTGCCTGCCCCGAGCAGCCGACGTCAACCATTTCGGTGACGATCGTCAGAACTCTGTCGAATGACGAGGGTGGCCCCGCCGGGTCCGGCGCGGAGTTCGCCGCCCGCTCAGGCCGTGAGCCGCCGGGCGAGATCGGCCTGCGCCGGCCCCGCGAGGGCGGCGTGCAGGCGACGGAACGTCCCGACGGACCGCGCCGCCGGCCAGTCCGGCGAGAGGTGCTCGGCCGGGAGCCGCGGGACCGCCCGCAGCAGGTCCAGCCAGTCGGCGACCAGCGCCGTCACGTCGCGCAGCGCGTGGTCGACGTCGGGCGCGCGGTCCGCCCAGCGGTCCTGGAACTGCTCGTGCCGCGCCCGCATCGCCTCGAGCCGCCAGGCCGTCCGGACGCTGCGCGCGGCCGAGAAGCCCGGCACCTCGTGCGCGCGGAACGCCAGGAGCTCCAGCTCGCCGTCGTCGAGCGGGCCGTCGTCCGGCCCGTCGTCCTGCACCCCGCCGAGGGCCTGCGCGACGTCGACCTCCCCCGGCGCGATCCACAGACCGTCGCGCAGCAGCCCGAAGCCGGCCCACGCCAGCTGGGCGCGCACGCGGTGCCGCACGTCCCGCCGACGCTCCGGCACGGAGAAGCTGACGAGCGTCCACCCGCTGCCGTGCGGGGCGAAGGGGTCGTCGTCGAAGACGCGGCCCCGCGCCTCCTCCAGCACCCGCGCACTCTCCGGCGTGAGCCCGTAGGAGACGGTGCGCCCGACGCGCACGGGGGCGAGCAGGTGGCGGGCCGCCATCCGGCTCAGCGCCGCCCGCGTCGCGGCCTGCCCGACCCCCAGCTCGCCGAGCACGGCGATGAGCACGGACGCCGGCAGCGGCCCCGTGCCGCCGGCCACCATGAGCTCGCCCATGAACGCCAGCAGCAGCTGCTCCGGTCGCCGTCGGACCCCGGCGGGCTCCGGGCCGGGCGCGTCCCCGGGCGGCGTCGACATGCGCGCGATTCTCGCACGGAGGCCGGTCACCGACCCGCGTCGGGCAGTTCCGGATCATTGACACATGTGACATTCGACTGCACGATTGCTGGACGAGTGTCATGCATGGTCCGAGCGCTGGTCGGTCTCGACGGCGCGCGGTGCAGACCGCCCGTCACCCGAGATTCAACGGAGAATTGAGGACCCCATGAACCGACGTCCCGCTCTCGTGGCGGCGCTCGTCGCGGCGCTGTCGCTCGGACTGGCCGCGTGCTCCTCGTCCGACCCCGCGCCCGGCGCCGAGCCGGAGGCGTCGGCCGCACCGGACGCCGACAACCCCCGCGCCGTCACCATCGGGGCGCTCAGCATCAGCGAGACGGCTCCCCTGTGGGCCGCCGTGGAGGCCGGCATCTTCGCCGAGCACGGGCTCGACGTCACGGTCCAGCCCATCCAGGGCGGCGCGCAGGCCATGCCGGCCCTCGTCAACGGTGACATCGACTTCTCCGTCGGCCAGCCCTTCGGCGCGATGCGCGCGGGCTTGCAGGGCCTCGACGTCAAGATCGTCGCCAACTACGCGCAGAGCCTGACCGAGGGGGACGACATCAACTCGGTCGTCGTGGGCGCCGGCAGCGACATCACGTCGCCCGCCGACCTCGCGGGCAAGAAGGTCGCGGTGAACTCGCTCGGCGCGGCCGGTGACCTCACGATCATGGCGGCGGTCGAGGAGGACGGCGGCGACCCGGGCACCATCGAGTTCGTCGAGGTCGCCTTCCCCGACGCGCAGGCCCAGCTCGACGCGGGCAACATCGACGCCGCCTGGGTGCCCGAGCCGTTCGTGTCGATCATCCTCGGCGCCGGCGGCGCGCGGGTCGTCGACCCGTACCAGTCCGTGCTGCCCGGCCTTCCGACCCTCGTCCTGCAGACCACCGGCGCGACGGTCGCCGACGACCCCGAGCTGGTCGACGCCGTGCGCGAGGCCTTCACGGCCGCGTTCGCGTGGGCCGCGGACAACGACGAGGCCGTCCGGCAGTCGCTCGTCGACGAGATGTCGCTGCCCGAGCCGGCCGCAGCCAACCTCCGGCTCCCGCAGTTCTCCACCGAGATCGACCGTGACGTGCTGCAGGGCCTGGCGGACCTCGCCGTGGAGCACGAGTTCTTCGACCAGGCCCCCGACCTCGACACGCTCGTCGTCGTCGACTGATGCAGCTGGCCGACACGGTGTCCGGTCCGGGCCCCGGGGACGTCGCCCCCGGGGTCCGGTCCGGGGCCGGCGCCCGGGCGGGCGCCCGCCGTGGCGTCGGCCCGCGCGCCGGCGGCCCAGCCGTGCTCGGCACGCTCGGGGTCGCCGGCTTCGCGCTCACCTGGGAGCTCGTCGCGTGGGCCGAGGTCGTGAACCCGGCGTACCTGCCGCGGTTCTCGACGACGGCCGCGCGGCTGGTCACCGAGCTCGGCGAGCCCCGCTTCTGGTCGGCCCTCGGCGACACCGTGGTGACCTGGGCGCTCGGGCTCGGGATCGCGGTGGTGGCCGCCGTCGTCGCGGGCGCCGTCATCGGCCTCGTGCCGTTCCTGCGCCGGGCGACGCACAGCACCGTGGAGTTCCTGCGGCCCATCCCGTCGGTCGCGATCATCCCGCTCGCCGTCCTGGTGGCCGGGCTCTCGCGGGAGGCGGCGCTGGTGATCGTCGTCTACGCGCCGTTCTGGCAGGTGTTCATCCAGGTCCTGTACGGCGTCGGCGACGTCGACACCGTCGCCGACGACACGGCCCGCAGCTTCGGCCTCGGGCGGCTGCAGCGGCTGCGGCACGTCGTCCTGCCCACGGCCCTGCCGTACGTCATCACGGGTTTCCGGCTCGCGGCGTCGATCGCGCTCGTCCTGACGATCACGGCCGAGCTGGTCATCGGCAACCCCGGCATCGGCCGGCAGATCGACGTGTACCGCTCCGCGCCCGACGCCCCCGGCCTGTACGCGCTGGTGCTGGTCACGGGCCTGCTGGGGCTGCTGGTCAACCTCGTCACGCGGCTCGTCGAGCGCCGCGTCCTGCACTGGCACCCGTCGGTGCGGCGGGAAGGGGTCGCCTGATGCCCGCCGGTCCCGTGCCCGCGGTGCTGAGGTCCCCCCTGCGCCGCGCGCTCGCGTCGCTCGGCTACGCCGTGGGCCTGCCGGTCCTGCTCGTGATCGCCTGGGCGGTCGCCACGCGCGGCACGACGAACCTCTACTACCCGCCGCCAGCGCGCGTGCTCACGGCGTTCGTGAACACCTGGTTGGCACCCGACACCCTCGTGCGCGACGTCCTGCCGAGCCTGGGCCGGTTCGCCGTCGGGGTCCTGCTGTCGATCCTCATCGGCGTGGTCGTGGGCACGGCGATCGGCGCGACCCCGTGGCTGCGCGCCCTCCTGGAGCCGATGCTCGAGTTCTTCCGGGCCATCCCGCCCGTCGTGCTCGTGCCCGTCCTCATGCTGCTGCTCGGCATCGACGACACCATGAAGCTCGCGGTGATCGTCTCGGGCAGCGTGTGGCCCGTCCTGCTCAACACGATCGAGGGCGTCCGCGGGACCGACCCCGTGCTGGTCGACACCTCACGGTCCTACCGCGTGCGCGGCCTGCTGGCGTACCGGTACGTCGTCCTGCCGGCCGCGAGCCCGCAGATCATGGCCGGCGTGCGGCTGGCCCTGTCGATCGGGCTGATCCTCATGGTGATCTCGGAGATGTTCGCCTCGTCGTCGGGGCTCGGCTACCAGATCGTCTACTTCCAGCGGCAGTACATGGTCGCCGAGATGTGGAGCGGCATCCTGCTGCTCGGCCTCGTCGGCGTGGCCGTCGCCGCCGTCTTCCAGCTCGTCGAACGACGGGTCCTGCACTGGTACCACGGCTCGAGAGAGGTCGCCCGTGCCTGAGAACACGCCGCTGCTGTCCGTCCGGGACCTGAAGAAGACGTACCAGGGCGCCTCCGGGCCGGTCGAGGCCATCGGCTCGATCAGCTTCGACGTGCGCCCCGGCGAGCTCGTCTGCATCGTCGGGCCGTCCGGCTGCGGCAAGACGACGCTGCTCAAGTGCCTGTCCGGCCTGCTGCCGCCCACGGCCGGCTCGGTCACGCTCGACGGCGCCGAGGTCACCGCGCCGCCGAAGAAGATGGCCGTGGTGTTCCAGGAGTACGGACGCAGCCTCTACCCGTGGCTGACCGTGCGCGACAACGTCGGCCTGCCGCTCAAGGCCCGGGGTGTGCCGCGCCGCGAGCGTCTCGCCGCGGTCGAGCGGGCGCTCGCGGAGGTCGGGCTCGGTCACGCGCTCGACACCTACCCGTGGCAGCTGTCCGGCGGCATGCAGCAGCGCGTCGCGATCGCACGCGCCGTGGCCTACGAGCCCGAGATCCTCGTGATGGACGAGCCGTTCGCCGCGGTCGACGCCCAGACCCGCGCCGACCTGGAGGACCTGGTCCGGCGGGTCTGGCAGGACCTGGGGGTGACCGTCCTGTTCGTCACGCACGACATCGACGAGTCCGTGTATCTGGGCGAGCGCGTGCTCATGCTGTCGTCGTCGCCGACCGTCGTGCAGCAGGACCTGGCGATCGACCTGCCGGCCGCGCGCGACCAGCTGACGACGCGGGCCATGCCGAGGTTCACCGCGCTGCGGACGCAGGTGTACGAGCAGATCCAGCGCGCGAAGCGGGGGGAGACGGTCGCGGCGACGTCATGAGCGGCCGCACCTACGTACTGGGGGACGCCTGCGTGAGCCCTGGTGGCGGCTGCGGGCTCCAGCCGGGCTCCGGCTCGCTCGGTGGCAGGCCGCGCATCACGTGGATGCGGTCCACGACGGTGACGACGCCGAGCACGACGACGGCCAGACCGCCCGCCGCGACGACGTCCGTCAGGAAGTGGTAGCCGAGGTACAGGCGACTCAGGGCGACCGCCGCGGCACCGACGACACCGACGACCAGCCAGCCGACGACGACCCGCCAGGTCCGGTGCCGGCTCGCCACGAGGTACCCGGCGACCAGCAGGAAGGTCGCCGTCCCGATGGTGTGGCCGGACGGGAACGACCCGGTCGTCTCCGAGCCGGGGATGTACATGGTCTCCTCCGGCGGGCGGGGCCGGGCGACGATGCCCTTGACCAGCAGCGAGAGCAGCGTGGACGCGATCATCGCGCCGGCGAGCAGGAGCGGCCGCCACCACTCGCGAGCGCGCAGGCCCCAGGCCACGCACGCGACCAGGATGATGACCGGCAGCACCGTCGGACCGGTGACGAACGTGAGCGCGGCGAGGACCGCGGTGACGACGTCGCTGCGGACGCCGACCAGGAACTCGAGGACCGGTCGGTCCCACAGGGAGAAGTCGTCACGATCCTGGACCGCGTCGAACATGCCCCAGAAGACGAGCAGGCCGAGAGCCACGAGCACGACGCCGGGCACGACCGCCCGGAGCAGGGGCTGGTCGGCGTACCACGCGAGCAGACGGCGCGGCGGATCTCCGGCTGGCATCCGGTCACGCTACCGGCGCTCGTCGCGGACGGCTCCTTGACAGCCCTCGGCTCCGCCTACAGGTCGAGGGTCACGAGACGGTAGCCGGCATCGAGCTCGTCGAGGTCCAGCAGGTCGGCGTACGTCCTGGCCCACACGCCTGTCGCGATGTCGTTCTCGAGCCGATCCAGTCCTCGGCGGATCTCCGCGTCGCCAATTCGGCTCAGGACCGACATCCCCGCCCGGACCGACGGGTCCAGGTAGGCGGCCGGCCGCCTCCAGTAGGCGGCGGCGAACCCGTCGACGCAGTCGTGGGGCACGGGGACGGCCTCCACCTCGCACGGGCCGAGTGCCGCGACGAGACGCTCCATCGGGACGGCGTGCGCCCTGTCGTACTCGCGGGCCGCGGGGAGGTAGTCGCGCAACAGCCAGAAGTCACGGGTCACGGTCTCGTCGAAGGTCAGGACCACGACGCGGCGACGTGCGACCCGCTTCAGCTCGGCGATCCCGCGTTCCAGGTCGGTCCAGTGGTGCACGGTGAGGACCGCCAGGGCCGCGTCCACCGCGTCGTCCTCGAGGGGGATCGACTCGGCCACCGCGCACACGGCCGGCGCGGACCCGGCGGGCCGCTGGTCGATCATCGTCCTGCTCGGCTCGATGGCGACGACGGTGGTCGGCGGCTCGTAGGACCCGGTGCCGGCGCCGACGTTCACGACGCTCGACACGTCCCCGAGGGCCCGGTCGATCTGCGCGGCGATGGCGGGGTCGGCCCTGCGGGTAGAGGTGTACGTCCGGCCGATCTCGTCGTAGATGACCATCCGCCGATCCTGCCAGGCGGTGCCCTGCCGCCGACAGACACGCGTCGATCCCGTCGTCGGCCCGGCAGGGGTGGGCGGTCACGACGCTCCCCTGCCGTCAGGAGACGACCGGTGCCGCCGCACGCTCCTGCACCAGGATCTTGGTGAGCAGCCGCTGCAGCGTCTCGCGCTCCTGGCGGGTCAGCGCGGACGTCAGGACGTCGTCCACGCGGGCAGCCGCCGGGACGAGCTCGGTGAGCACGGCGAGCCCCTCGTCGGTGAGCCGCACGACGTTGCGTCGTCGGTCCACCTCGGCCCGCACGCGCTCGATCAGCCCGCGCGCCTCCAGCCGTGCGACGAGCCCGGCGACCGTCGACCGGTCGAGGTCGAGGTCGTCGCACAGCTCACGTTGGCTGGCCTCCCCCCGGGTCTGCAGCACGTTGAGCACGCCGAACTGCACGTTCGTCAGGCGGGACCCCACCTCCTGCGCCCAGGCCGCGAGGTGGGCCTGCTGCGTCCGGCGGACGAGGTAGCCCGTGTGGTGCGCGAGGTCGATCGGCAGCGGGTCCGTCACGACGCCATCGTGACAGCAGTCCCCCGCCGCGTCTGTGTACCCCGGTCAGAGCCAGCGTGGCGGCGGCGGGACGGGTGAGCCGTCGGATGTCGTCAGCAGGCGCTCGCCACCGCGACCCGTCGCCCAGCGGGCGAGGTCGGCGGCGCGGCCGCACACGCGCACCGACCCGTCGTCACCGTCGCGCGCCACGGGCCGGTCGGTGGGTTCCAGCACGGGCACCGCGCCCTCGCCGGGGCGCGAGCGCCACATCCGCGCCACGTCCGCGAGCAGCGCGTCGACGAGCTCGGGCGGGAACTGCCGGTACGACGCACCGTTGTCGAGGTCGACGGCATGCACCCAGACCTCGCGCGTGCGCATCCACACCGTCTCGCTCGCCGGCACCGTGCGCCCGAGCGCGGTGCGGACCGGGGCCGCCCACGCGTCGGGCGGCAGGTCCCGCCACTCGACGTCGAGGTGCACGGCCGCGTGCGCGGACAGGCTCCGCAGGGCCCGCGCCGGCAGCGTGGCCCCGTACGCGATCTCCGCGTCCCGCTCCTCGCGCGAGGCGTACATCGGGGTCTCGACGCCCGTCGCGGCCCACTCCGTCAGGCGCGTGAGCGCGCGCGCGTTGAGCCCGACGTGCGCGACGACGTGCCGCCGCGTCCACCCCGGCACGAGGGACGGGACGTCGAGCTCGTCGTTGCCCAGCTCGTTGAGCTTGCGCGAGAAGTACGCCTGCCCGCGCCGCGCCAGCAGCAGCGCAGCGAGCAGGTCGGGGTCGGCCGTCCGGTCGGTGCGTGCCGCCACGTCAGGCCTCCGCGACGACGTCGTTGCGGAGCTCGCCGAGCCCGCTCACCGATGTCGTGAGCACCTGCCCCGGCCGCAGGTAGCGCGGTGGTGTGCGGGCGTGCCCGACGCCGCCTGGCGTCCCGGTCGCGATGACATCGCCCGGGTGCAGGGTGACGATCTGGGAGACGTACGCGACGAGCGCGGCCGGTCCGAAGACCATGTCGTCGACAGCCGTGTGCTGCACCTGCTCGTCGTCGACGACGGTCCGCAGGTCGCCCGTCAGCGGCCCGGCCCCGGCCACCGTGAGCCAGGGGCCGAACGGCGTCGTCGCCTCGAACGTCTTGCCCTGCAGCCACTGCGCGGTGCGGTACTGGTAGTCGCGCATGGTGACGTCGTTGAGCACCGCGTACCCGGCGATCGCGTCGCGCGCGCCGGCCTCGTCGAGGCGGCGGGCCGTGCTGCCGACGACGACGGCGACCTCGCCCTCCCAGTCGACCGCGTCGGCGGCGTGCGCGGGCAGCACGATCGGGTCGTACGGTCCGACGAGCGCCTCGGGGTACTTCGCGAACAGCGTCGGGTACGACGGCAGGTCGCGGCCCATCTCGAGGATGTGGTTGCGGTAGTTGAGCCCGACGCACACGATCTTCGACGGCCGCAGCACGGGCGGCGCCCAGGCCCGGGGCTCGAGGTCCGCGAGCGCGTGCCGTCGTCCGTCGGCGGCCGCGGCACGCTCGCGCCAGTCGGCGCCTGCCAGCAGCGCGCCGACGTCGGCCACCCCGGGCAGCTCGACGGCCGCGTCGTCGTCGACCCGCACGGCGACGGTCGCCATCGGCGCCTCGCCGGGGGCGGCGAGGCGCAGCGTGCCCAGCCTCACGCGAGGTCCTCGTTGCGCTGCCCGGGGACGTAGGTGCGCGTGAACTGCAGCCGGTCGATGATCGGCCCGTCGGAGAACCGGAAGAGGTCGAACTGGCTGTCGGCGTGCAGAGACCACGGCACCCAGGAAGGGACGGCGAACAGGTCGCCGGTCTCGACGCGGTGCTCGGTGCCGCCGAGCACGACCGTGCCCTCGCCCTCGAACACCTGCCACACCGAGGACCCGACCTCGTGGCGCACCGGCGTCTGCGCCCCGGCGCGCAGCCGGTGGAACTCGCAGCGCAGGGTCGGCATGACGTCCCCGCCGGTCGTGGGGTTGGTGTAGCGGATCGCGGCGTGGCCCTGCTCGACGGTCGCCGGGTGACCCTCGTCCTCGAGCCTGAGCTGCTCGGTCAGCGCGCGGTCGGTGTGCTCCCACCGGTACGCGGAGAGCGGTGAGCTGCTCTGGTCCTGCAGCCCGGACAGGGGCCGCAGGCCGGGGTGCGCCCACAGCCGCTCGGACCGCGAGACGTCCGGTGACGCCTCGTCCGTGACGCGCTCGGAGCCGAACTCGAAGAAGCCCACGTCGGCGTAGTGCGAGAACGGGACGTCGAGGCCGTCGATCCAGGCCATCGGCTGGTCGGTGTCGTTGTGGTGGCCGTGGAAGTTCCAGCCGGGGGTCAGCAGCAGGTCGCCGCGGCGCATGGCGACGGGGTCGCCGTTGACGACGGTCCACACGCCCTCGCCCTCGACGACGAACCGGAACGCGTTCTGGCTGTGCCGGTGCTCGGGGGCGGTCTCGTGGCCGCCGAGGTACTGGATCGCGCACCACAGCGTGGGCGTGGCGTAGGCGGTGCCGGGCAGGCCGGGGTTCGCCAGGCCCATCGCGCGACGCTCGCCGCCGCGGCCGACAGGCACGAGCTCGCCGGAGCGCTGCGCGATGTCCAGGAGCGCCTTCCAGCGCCACACGAACGGGACGGCCTTCGGCGAGGGCGACATCGGCATGAGGTCGTCGCGCTGCGTCCACAGGGGGGCCAGGCTCTCGGCCTCGAAGTCCGCGTAGAGCTGCTTCAGCTCCGGGGTGTCGGCGGTGCCGTCCATCTGGTGCACGGTGGCCTCCTCGGTGGCGTCGTCGCCAGTCGTTGGTGTGCCAACGATAGAGGCACCGGGTGTCGGGAGGAAGGGCAGCCATCACCTCTCGATGCCCACTCCTGCATGTCTCAGAATCCGGGAGATAGGATGGGCAGCATGTCCGGTGCCACAGCCCTGTTCCGCACGGAGGTCCAGCGCGACGTCCTGCGCGACCTCGTGCTGTCGGCCGACAACACCCGGACGGCCGCCGACCTCGCTCGGAGTACGGGCCATCCCCCGTCGTCGGTGGCACGAGAGGTCGCCCGGCTCGTCGACGCCGGGCTGGTGCGGACGACGCCACGCGGCAGACGCCACCTGCTGAGCGCCGACTACGCCGACCCGTTCATGGCTGCCGTCCGTGACGCCTTCGCCGCCGAGGCGACCATCGAGGCCGAGCGCGACCGTGGCGTCCGGTGGTGGTCGACGATGCCCGAGGTCGCCGAACGCGTTCGTGACGCCCTCGCCGACGACGACAGCGTCTGGGCCAACCGGATGCTGTGCGACGCCGTCAACCAGATCCCGCTGGTCGCGGCGCTCGACGGTCTCGACGTCATGCTCGCAGCGCCGGAACCCATCGGGGACGACCGCTGGGACGCGCTGCTCGCCGGCGCCGTCCGGTACCGGCTGCGCCTCATCGACCGCTCGGCCCCGTCGTGGACCGAGCGCGACCCGCTGCCCGCGTGGTGGTGGCCCGGCGGCCGCGGTGCCCGCGCCGTCCTCGCGATGCAGCGCACCCCACCCGAGCTGTCCCGCCTCGGCATCTGGTTCGACGCCCGCAACTTCACCGGCGCATGACACCCGACCCGGCGCTCTCCCGCGAGGACATCCAGCAGCTGCTGACCGAGGTCGGCGCGTACCTGCACGTGCGCGGCTGGACGGCGACGGTCTACGTCGCGGGCGGCGCGGCGATGTCGCTGCTGTTCGACGGTCGGACCACCACCCGCGACATCGACGCCGTGTTCCGCTCCGACCGGGGGCAGCTCGAGGCGGCGGTCCGGGACGTGGCCACCCGGCACGGCCTGCCCGTCGACTGGCTGAACGACCGGGTCACCAGGCTCGTCCCGAGCGCGCTCGACACCGGCGTGACGGAGCTGGTCGTCCCCGGTCTGCACGTCCTCGTCTCCTCCGAACGGCACCTGCTCGCCATGAAGATGCTGGCCGGGCGCGAACGGGACGTGCCGGACCTGGCACTCCTCTTCCGACGTCTGGGCGTCAGCACCCCGGCGCAGGCCGTGGCGATCACCGAGGACGTGTTCGGGGACACCTACCCCGTCGAGCGACCGCCGGTGGAGTACCTGGAGGCCCTCGCCGCGGACGTGCTCGACGTGCGGTGACGCCCGCGTCCCCCCGGTAGGGTGCGTGCATTCGACGTCCGGGAGGACACTTGCTGGCACTGCAGCCACCGAAAGTGGAGCCGTTCTGCACGCTCGAGGTCGAGCTGGCGCCGATCATGGACCTCGGCCTCGGCCGGTTCGGCGAGCGCCGGATCATCCCCATCGTGGGCGGCCGCGTGACCGGTCGTGTCAGCGGGACGATCATGAACCTCGGCGCCGACTGGCAGTCCGTCGCGCACGACGGCGTGGCCGAGCTCGACGCGCGGTACGCCTTCGAGACGCCCGACGGGGCGCTGGTCGAGGTCGTCAACAAGGGCTACCGGCACGGCCCGGCGGACGTGATGCGGCAGCTCGCGTCCGGTGCGCCGACGCCGCCGGAGTCGTACTTCATGCGCTCGACCGCCCGGCTCGAGAGCGGGCACCCGGACTACCGGTGGCTCAACCGGATGGTGTTCGTCGGCACGGGCGCGCGCGACGCGAACAGCGTGCAGATCGACCTCTACAGCGTGGGATGAGGACCGGACATGGCTGAACCACGGGTGCTCGTCGCCGGTGGCGGGATCGGCGGGCTCGCCGTCGCGCTGACGCTGCACCAGATCGGCGTGCCGTTCACGGTGCTCGAGGGCGCGCGCGAGCTCGCGCCGCTGGGCGTGGGGATCAACCTGCAGCCCAACGCCGTGCGCGAGCTCGACGACCTCGGCATCGGCCCCGACGTGCTCGACACGATCGGCGTGGCCGCGCGCGAGTGGGCGCTGGTCGGGCGCAACGGCCACGACATCTACAGCGAGCCGCGCGGCCTGGACGCCGGGTACCGCTGGCCGCAGTACGCGCTGCACCGCGGCCGGCTGCAGCTGCTGCTCGCGCAGACGCTGCAGGACCGCGCCGGCCTCGACGCGATCCGGCTGGGTCACCGGGTGACCGGGTACGAGAAGAACGCCGACGGCTCGGTCACCGCGACCGGGCAGCACCCCGACGGGACCGTGTGGCGCGAGGACGGGGCGGTCCTCATCGGGGCCGACGGCATCCACTCGGCCGTCCGCGCGCAGATGCACCCCGCCCAGCCGCCCATCCACTGGGGCGGCACGATGATGTGGCGCGGCACCACGCAGGCCGTGCCCGTGCGCACCGGCTCGTCGTTCGTGGGCCTCGGTTCCGCGCGGCACCGCGTCGTCGTCTACCCCATCTCCCCCGCGGACCCCGTCACCGGCCTGGCGACCGTCAACTGGATCGCCGAGCTCACGGTCGACGACACCGCCTGGCAGCGCAGCGGCTGGTTCCGGCAGGTCGGCATCGAGGAGTTCGCGCACCACTTCGACGACTGGACGTACGACTGGCTGGACGTGCCCGACCTGCTGCGGCGGGCCGAGGTCGTGTACGAGAACCCGATGATCGACCGCGACCCCGTCCCCACCTGGCAGGACGGCCCGGTCCTGCTCGTCGGGGACGCCGCGCACGCGATGTACCCGACGGGCTCCAACGGCGCGAGCCAGGCGATCATGGACGCCCGCCACCTGGGCGCCGCGATGCTGCGGCACGGCGTGACGACGGACGCGCTCGCCGCGTTCGACGCGCAGCTGTGCGGCCCGATCTCCCAGCTGGTCCTGCGCAACCGCGGGGCCGGGCCGTTCGGGCTCCTCGACCTCGTCGACGAGCGGTGCGGCGGGGACTTCGACGACATCGAGGACGTCGTCCCGGAGCCCGAGCGGTCCGCGTTCATGGCCGGGTACAAGGCCGCTGCGGGCTTCGCGGTCGAGCAGCTGAACACGGCGGAGCCGACGATCCCGTCGGGCGCCCAGGCCCCCGTGACCGTCACCGGCCGATGAGCTCACGCTGCGGGCGTGGTCGGTTTCGCCACGACCGCTGACACGTCGGCGCAGCAGGATGCCGGTCGTGGTCACGTCCGTGACCACGACCGGCATTCCTGCCCTGCTACGCGACGGCTGTCGCCAGCTTCGTCGTGCGCCGGGCGGCCAGCGCGGTCGCGACGAGCGCGAACACGACGACGGCCCCACTGACGATGCCGTAGGACAGCAGGTCCACCACCGGCGGCCCGTCGAGCACACCGGCGCTGACGCCGATCACCGCCGGCACCACCGCCACGGTGCCCAGCACCCAGGCCGTGACCCCGGTGACCGCCGCCTCGACGGTGGTCATCCCCATGAGCTGGCGGCGTGTGGTCCCGGTGCGGTGCAGCAGCGCGAGCTCGTCGCGACGCGCCATCGTGGTCATGGCCAGCGTGCTCGCCGCACCGACCGCCACGACGCCGAGCAGCAGCAGGAGCAGGGCGACGCCGATGTCGTTCTCGCCGCCGGCCGACTGCATGGCCGTGGCGATGTGGGTCTCGGGGTCGGCCGCGGTCGCACCCAGGGCGGTGATCGCCGCGGTGGCGCCCGCCGTGTCCGCGCCGTCGGCGAGGTCGACCAGCAGCGTGTCGGGCACCACGGGCAGGCCGTGGGCCTCGGCGGTCGCCGGGCCGGTGATGATGGCCCCGACGCCCATGCCCCGCGAGTACACCGCGACGACGGTCGCGTCGACGACGTCCTCGCCGAGGCGGAGCGTGAGCGTCTCGCCCACGCCGGCACCGGACATGAACGCGGTGTCGGTGCTGACCGCCACGGTGTCGGGGGCGTCGATGCCGTCGAGCGAGCCCTTGACGACGTCGGGGTCGACCGCGGCGGTGCCGAGGGGCAGGACGCGCAGCGCGGTCGCCTCCCACCCCATGGCCCCACTCTCGGCGTCGGTGCGCATCTCGCCCGGGACCGACGCGAGCGGCACGGTCGACGCGACGCCCGGCACCGCGGCGACCTGCGCAGGCAGGTCCGGCGACGCACCCTCGGTCGGCGTCACGACGAGGTCGGCCTCGACCGCGGCGACGAACTGCTGCTCGGCGCCCTCCGAGATCGCGCGGTTGACGCTCGTCTGGACGGTCGCCGCGGCGACGACCAGGGCCAGCGGCACGACGACCGTGGTCAGCCGACGGGAGAAGCCGCGCACGTTGCGGACCGCGAGCATCGTGGCAGGACGGCCACCCGACGGGTGCATCCGCGCCACCCGGTCGAAGATCCAGCCGACGAGCACAGGCCCGGCGAGCGCCGCGGCGCCGACCAGCAGGAACGCCGACAGCGACGCCATCGCGGCCCCCATGGTGCCGGGAATGAACAGGGTCGAGAAGGCCATGGCCAGACCGCCGAGGGTCATCGCCAGGGCCGTCAGCCGCCGGCCGATCCCGACCTGCCGGTCCTCGACAGCGCTCTGCTGCAACGCCGCGGTGGGGTCGGTGCGGGCGGCCTCCCGGGCCCCGAGCCGGCCCACGGGCACCGCGGTGACCACGATCAGCGCGACGGCGGCCAGGACAGGCAGCGGCGAGAGCGCCGACGTGAAGTCCGGTGCGACCATCCCGCTGCTCACGAGCACGGGGTCGAGCAGGCGGGCACCGAACAGGCCCGCGATCGCCCCGAGGGGAGCGGCGACGAGCGAGACCACACCCACCTCGAGGGTGACGGTGCGCCGCACCTGCGACGGCGTCGCACCGACGGCGCGCAGCAGCGCGAACTCCCGGCGGCGGCTGCGCAGCGCGAGGCTGACGGTCGCCGCGACGACCATCACGACGACGACGATCAGCGTGCCGGCGTAGGAGGACGCGAGGGAGACGAGCAGGCTCCCGGAGGCGGAGTCACCGCCGGACTGCAGGCGCGTACCGGACTCGAAGAGGACACCCGTGATCGCGAGGACCGCCGCTGCGACGGCGAGGACGACGGCGGTGCCGGCGAAGGCACCGCGGTGGGCGCGGACGCCCGTGGAGGCGAGCTGCCACATCGTGCTCACCGACCCTTCGTGAGGAGGCTGGCGGTGACCTGCTCGGCCGTGGGGCCCTCGAGCCGGTCGACGATCAGCCCGTCCGCCAGGACGACGACCCGCTCGGCGGCTGCGGCGACCTGCGCGTCGTGCGTCACGACGACGACCGTCTGCCGGAGCTCGCGGGCCGTGTCGCGCAGCACCTGGAGCACCGCGGCGCCGGTCTTGGAGTCCAGGGCGCCCGTGGGCTCGTCCGCGAAGACGACCGCCGGGCGGGTGATGAGGGCACGGGCGATCGCGACGCGCTGCGCCTGACCGCCGGACAGCTCACCCGGCAGGCGGTCCATGAGCTCCGGCACGCCGAGGAACTCCAGCAGCGCCGACTCCCACGCCGCGTCCACCTTCCGGCCCGCGAGCACGAGCGGCAGGCGCACGTTCTCGCGCGCCGTCAGGTGCCCGATGAGGTTGTACGCCTGGAAGACGAAGCCCACGTGCTCACGGCGGAACCGCGTCAGGTCGTCGGGTCGCAGCGTCGTCAGGTCGTGACCGCCGACGACGACGGACCCACGGCTGGGCGTGTCGAGCCCCGCCGCGCAGTTCAGGAGGGTGGACTTGCCCGAGCCGGACTGCCCGACGATCGCGGTCACGGAACCGGCGTGCAGGTCGAGGGACACCCCGCGCAGCGCGTGGACGGGCTCGCGTGCCGGGTAGGTCTTGTGGATGTCGACGAGGCGGACGGCTGTGCTCGTCGCCTCGGCCGTGGTCAGCGTGGCCATGATGTGCTCCGGAGGTCGAGTGGTCTTGTCACTCTCGAACCTAGGTACCGGACGGGGTGCCCATCGAGCCTCCAAAGGACGGCCCGGCAGGGTTCCATCCTTCGATGCAAGGGCCGCCGGAGACCCGCGGGGCGACGTCCCGAGGCCCTCGCGCTGACCCCGTCACCGACCTGGCCTATGGTCAAGCAGTCCCGTGACACAGTCCGGTCCCCAACACGATCGGGGACGAATCGCCCCAAAGCGCTACAGTGACCGCCGCACCTCCGTGAACCGCGGCGGTGTCACGCGCTCGCCGGCTCTGGCGGGCACCCAGGGGTGGGGGGGTTCGCAGAGCGGCGCGGAGCGCGCTACGGGGGTACAGGGGAGACACGCATGGCCGTTGACGAGAGCGTGCGCGCCGCGGTGTCGACGGCTGACGTCGTGGCGGTCCCCCGGTCGGGGGGCGACGGCAGTCCGCTGTCGTGGTTCCAGGAGCGCCTGTGGGTCCACCACCGACGCAGCCCGCTGACCACGAGCTACAACCTGCCCCTGGTGCTGCTCGTGCGGGGCGACCTCGACGTGTCCGCGCTCGAGCGGAGCGTCGACGTCATCGTCGCGCGCCACGAGATCCTGCGGACCTCGTACGGCGAGACGGCCACGGGCGAGCCCCGGCAGCTGGTCACGCCGCCGGGACGCGTGCACCTGCCGGTCGTGGCGGTCGACCGCGAGGGGATGCTCAAGCACCTCGACGAGCTCCTCGAGCACCGCTTCGACCTCGAGCGCGGCCCGGTGTACGTCGCCCGGCTGCTGCGGCTGGCGGACGACCGGCACCTGCTGCTGCTGAACGTGCACCACATCGCCGCGGACGCCTGGTCGCTCAAGGCCGTCCTGCTGGGTGAGCTCCAGAGCGCCTACGCGGCGTTCTGCCGCGGGCAGGAGCCGGACCTGCCCCCGCTGACGGTGCAGTACCAGGACTTCGCGCGCGAGCAGCGCACCGCCGACCTGACCGACGACGTCGAGTACTGGCGCGAGACGCTCGAGGGCTACGAGGACAGCCTGGAGCTGCCGACCGTGCACGCGCGGCAGCTGCGGTCCGGCACGACGAGCGGGACCTTCGTGCACCGCTACTCCCCCGAGCTGTCCCAGGCGCTCGAGCGCTTCTCGCGGTCGCACGGCTGCACGATGTTCATGACCCTCCTCGCCGCGCTCGGCGTGACGCTCAGCCGCTACACGGACAAGGACGACCTGTGCGTCGGCACCACGACGTCCGACCGGCCGGCGGTCGAGCTCGAGCCGCTGATCGGCTTCTTCGTCAACATCCTGCCCATGCGGCTGCGCATCGACGAGGAGAGCACCGTCACCGCCCTGCTCGAGGCCGTGCGGGCGCAGGTGCTCGGTGCGTTCGAGCACCCGGTGCCCTTCGAGCGGATCCTGCAGACGACGGACGTGGCGCGTCGCGGCAGCGAGAACCCGCTGGTCCCCATCGTGATGCGGCACCAGAACTTCCCGGAGACGTCGCTGGACACGCCCCTGCCGGGTGGCGTCACGTTCCGCCCCTTCCCCGAGCCGGACGAGACGGACGAGGACGTGCTGCGGCTGCTCGCGCAGGAGCACGTGCCCGCGCGCTGCGAGATCGAGCTGTCGTACACCGGCGGCGCGGACGGGCTCGCGGTCGAGGTGGTCTACGCCTCGGACCTGTACGACCGGGGCGCGGTCGAGCGCCTGCTCGCCCACCACCAGTGCGTGCTGGAGGGCATGCTCGCCGACGCGGACCGCCGGGTGCTGGAGCTGCCGCTGCTGCGCGGCTCGGACGTCGCGGAGCTCCTGGCGCGCTCCGACCAGGCACCGGTGACCCCTGCGCCCGCCTGGACCTTCGTCGAGCGCTTCGACGCGCAGGCCGAGCGGACCCCGGACTCGGTCGCGTGCCGGGACGAGCACGGCGCGTGGAGCTACGGGCAGGTCGCCCGCCACGCCGACCGGGTGGCCCACGCGCTCGCCGCGCGCGGCACCGGGCCGGGCGAGCTCGTGGCCGTGTGCCTGCCCCGTGGCGGCGAGCTCATCGCCACGCTGCTGGGCGTCTGGAAGGCGGGGGCGGCGTACGTGCCGCTCGACCCGTCGTACCCCGCGGCGTACCTGCAGCAGATCCTCGACGACGCGAGCCCCGGCGCCGTCGTGTGCGACACCCCGCGCCAGGCGGTGCTGGGGGTCGACGACGCCCGTTGCGTGCTGCTGGACCGGCTCGACGACGTCCCGCCGGACGCCCCGGGGGCGTGGCGCCCGCAGCCCGGGCGGCCCGACGCGGTCGCGTACGTGATGTACACGTCGGGGTCGACCGGCACGCCCAAGGGCGTCCGCGTCCCGCACCGCCAGCTCGTCAACTGGCTCGGCGCGCTCGAGGCGAGCCTGCCGTTCCAGACCGGTGAGGTCGTGGGACAGAAGACCACCTTCGCGTTCGCGGTCGGGGTCAAGGAGCTGTTCGCGGGCCTGCTCAACGGCTGCCCGCAGGTCGTCCTGCCCGACGCGACCGTCCGCGACACCGCCGCGTTCGTCGACGCGCTCGCGGAGCACCACGTCAGCCGTCTCAACATCGTCCCGTCGCACCTGGCGGCGGTGATCGAGCACCTGGTGTCCAGCGGCAAGCGGCTGCCGGCGCTCCGGGTCGTCGTCACCGCCGGCGAGCCGCTGCCCCGCGCGCAGGTGCTGGGCTTCCGCGAGGTCGTCCCCGGGGCGCGGCTGCTCAACAACTACGGCTGCACCGAGCTCAACGACGTGACGTACCACGACACGGCGGGCTTCGACGGGCAGTCCGAGTTCGTGCCGATCGGCACCCCGGTCGCCAACACCAAGGTCTACGTGCTCGACCGCCACGGCCGCCTCGTGCCCGACGGCGTCCCCGGGGAGCTGCACGTCGCCACCGTCGGCCTGCCCGACGGCTACCACCGCCTCGACTCGCTCACCGCCGAGCGGTTCGTGCCGAACCCCTTCGGCACCGCGCCCAGCGACCGCCTGTACAACACCGGCGACGTCGTGCGGTACCTGCCCGACGGGACGCTCGACTTCATCGGCCGCTGGGACTTCCAGATCAAGGTCCGCGGCTCGCGCCTCGACGTGCGCCACGTCGAGGAGGTGATGAGCGGCTTCGACGGCATCCGGGCCCGCGCCGTCGTGGGCCGGGGTGACCGGCTGGTCGCGTTCTTCACGAGCCACCCGGGTCGTGCGGTCGACGTCGCGTCGCTGCGCGCGTACCTGCAGGACCGGCTCCCCGACTTCATGGTGCCCGACGCGTTCGTCCTGCTCGAGGCCATGCCGCAGCTGCCCAACGGCAAGCTGAACCGCCGCGCCCTGCGCGAGACGCAGGGCGAGCTGCAGCAGAGCGACGCGTACGAGGCCCCGGCCACCGCGACCGAGCGCACGCTCGCCGACATCTGGGGGCTCGTCGTCAACGTCCCGGCCGCGCGCATCGGCCGGCGGACGCACTTCTTCGAGATCGGCGGGCACTCGCTCGCGGCGATGCGGGTCCTGGCCCGGACGAAGGACTCGTTCGGTGTGGCGCTCGGACTCTCGGAGCTCTTCGACGCGCCGCGACTGGACACCCTGGCGGCGGCGATCGACCGTGAGATCGCGCGCCTGCCCGCCGGCGAGCACGGGACGTCGTCCTCGCGCCGTGCGGCTCGGGTCCCGCAGACCCGTGCGGAGGGTTCCGGCCTGCTCCACGACAAGGTCGTGCTGGTCACCGGCGGCAGCCGCGGGATCGGGCTCGCGACGGCCCTCCTGCTCGCCGAGCAGGGCGCGACGGTCGCCATCAACTACCGGGACAGCGAGGTGCAGGCGCGGCACGTCAAGGACCTGATCGAGGCGGACGGCGGGACGGCCGAGGTCTTCGGGGCGGACGTGACCCGCGCGGACGACGTCGCCGAGATGGTCGCGGCGGTCCAGGAGCGGTTCGAACGCATCGACGTCCTGGTGACGAACGCGCACATGCACTTCCGTCACGCGCCGTTCCTCGGGTACGACTGGGACGACCTCGAGCGGAAGGTCGGCGACGAGCTCAAGGCCGTCTTCCACCCGTGCCAGGCGGTCGCCCCCGAGATGATCCGCCGGGGCGAGGGCAGCATCATCGCCGTGTCGAGCACCCTGTCGAAGCGCAGCACCGAGGGGTTCCTCGCGCAGAGCACCGCCAAGGCCGCGGTCGACGCGTTCATCCGCTCGCTCGCCACCGAGCTCGGGCAGCACGGCGTCCGCGCGAACACGGTGGCGCCCGGGCTGACGCTGACGGACGCCGCCATGCCGATGGCCCCGCACGTCAAGGAGTCGGTCGCCGCCCGTTCCCCGATGCGTCGCAACGGCCTGCCGGAGGACATGGCCGGTGCCGTCGTCTTCCTCGCGAGCGACCTGTCGCGCTTCATGACGGGCACGTACCTGCCCGTCGACGGCGGCTTCACCACCCTGTAGCGCCCCCGAGACCGCTCGTCCAGGAAGGATCGGTCCCGCCCATGAGTGCCCGGCTCGTCGTCATCGACAACTACGACTCGTTCACGTTCAACCTCGTCCAGATGTTCCGCAGGTACGACCTGGACGTCGCGGTGTTCCGCGCGGACGCGCTCTCGGTGCAGGACGTCGCGCAGGAGGCCCCCGACTACGTCCTCGTGAGCCCGGGCCCCCGGGCCCCGCGGGACGCCGGGATCTCCACCGACCTCGTGCGCCGGCTCCACGACCAGGTCCCGATCCTCGGGGTGTGCCTGGGCATGCAGTGCATCGTCGAGGCGCTGGGCGGCAGCACCGTGCACGCCCCGGTGCCGATGCACGGCAAGACGAGCCGTGTGCACCACGACGGCACGGGGCTGTTCGCGGGGGTCCCCGAGGCGCTCACCGTCGCGCGGTACCACTCGCTGGCCACCACGGGCTTCGCCGACGAGCTGCGGGTCAACGCGCGCTCGGAGGACGGCGTCGCCATGGGGGTGCAGCACGTGCGACACCCGCTGTCCGGCGTCCAGTTCCACCCCGAGAGCTTCCTCACCGAGCACGGGTTCACGCTGATCGAGAACTTCCTGCGGACCGGTCCGCTGGCAGGATCCCTCCCATGAGCGCCGTGACCGAGCGGCCGCTGTCCGCGATCCGCACGCTGACGGGGGTCCACCGCGAGACCGTCGAGCTGGACGAGCCGTTCGTCGACGTGGTGCGCCGCTTCGCGCACCTGCCGGGAACGGTCGCGCTGCTCAGCGGTGGCGACCTGGACAGCGCACGGCACCACGTCCTGGGGGTGGACCCGTGGCTGACGCTGCGCGGGCACCGCGCGCGGACCACCCTCGTCGACGGCGACCGGCGGGTCGACCTGGACGAGGACCCCTTCGCCGCGCTGCAGCGCGTGCTGCGGCACGTCACCCTGCCCGCGGACGACTCGCTGCCGCTGACCGGCGGGCTCCTGGGCTACCTCGCGTACGACCTGAAGGACTGCCTGGAGGACCTGCCGCGGACCAGCGTCGACGACCTGGGGCTGCCGCTGATGCACCTCGTGGCGCCCACGGTCCTGCTGGTCCACGACCGGGTCACGGCGACGACGACGCTCCTGGTGATGCGCCTGCAGGACGACGACGACGCTGCCGTCGCACGACGGGTGGGACGGTTCACGGCGGCGTTGCACGCACCGGCCCCGGGTCCCGCGCCCGCGCCGCAACCGGCGGGGCCGGGCACGTCGGTCTTCACCCGGAGCGAGTACCTCGCCGCCGTCGAGGCGATCCGCGCCTACATCGTCGAGGGCGACGTCTACCAGGTGAACATGTCGCAGCGCTTCCAGGCACCGTTCACGGCCGACCCGTTCGACCGCTTCGCGACGATGTTCGCGGCCAACCCGGCGCCGTTCTTCGCGTACGTCGACGCGGGGGACCACCAGGTCGTCTCGACCTCCCCGGAGCGGTTCCTGCGGCTGCGGGACGGCACGGTGGAGACGCGCCCCATCAAGGGGACCCGGCCGCGCGGCGCGACCCCCGCGGAGGACGACCTGCTGCGGGCCGAGCTGCGGGAGAGCCCGAAGGAGGACGCGGAGCTGTCGATGATCGTCGACCTGCTCCGCAACGACATCGGCAAGGTCTGCCGCCCGGGCTCGGTGCGCGTGGCCGAGCACAAGCGCCTCGAGACCTACCGCAACGTCCACCACCTCGTCTCGACGGTGACCGGCGAGCTCGACCCCGGGACGGACGCCGTCGACCTGCTGCGCGCCACCTTCCCCGGCGGGTCGATCACCGGGTGCCCCAAGATCCGGGCGATGGAGGTCATCGACGAGCTCGAGCCCGTGCGTCGGCACGTGTACACGGGCAGCATCGGCTACCTGGGGTTCGACGGCGCGATGGACCTGTCGATCGCGATCCGCACCGCGACGTTCACCGGCGACAGGGCCGTGTTCTCCGTCGGCGGCGGCATCGTCATCGACTCCGACGCAGTGAGCGAGTTCGAGGAGACGCTGCACAAGGGGCGCACGCTCATGGACGCCCTGCACGCCGGCGGAGCGGAGCGCGACGAGCCGACCGTCTGGCAGGACGGCGCGTTCCTGCCGCGCTCGGCCGCGACCGTGCCGGTCGACAGCGAGGGCCTGGCGTACGGCTTCGGGTTCTTCGAGACGCTGCGCGTCGAGGCGGGGCGGCCGGTGCTGCTGCACGCGCACGTCGCACGCTTCGAGCGCGCGTGGCGTGAGCTGTTCGGCGGGACGCCGCCGGACGTGACGTGGGCGGACGTGATCGCCCGGCTCGTCGAGCGCAACGGGCTCGGGGCCACGACCGCCGTGGTCAAGCTCGTCGCCGCCGCGGGCAACGCGCCCGGCACGCCACCGGCGCGGACGCTGTTCGCGTCCGCCAAGCCCTACGCCCCGCGCTCCGCCCTGACGCGCTACGGCGGCCTGCGTCTGCGGACGTACCCGCACGCCCGGCACACGCACCTCGCCGACCACAAGACCCTGAACCACCTGTACTACCGGCTCGCCGGGCAGTGGGCGGACCGCCACGACGCCGACGAGGCGGTGGTGCTCAACGCCGACGGCACGGTGTCCGAGACCAGCTCGGGGACGCTCTGCGCGGTGCACGGCGGCACGGTGCGGTTCGCGACGTCCGAGCACGCGCTGCGCGGCACGACCGCCGAGCACGTCCGGCGCGTCCTGGCGGACCGGGGGTTCGTCGTCGAGGACGCCCGTCAGACGGTCGAGGACCTGCTGGCTGCCGACCAGGTGCTCGTGATGAACGCGCTCATGGGCGTCGTCCCGGCGGTGAGCCTCGACGGCACGGCGCTCGACGCGGACCCGACGCTGGCCGAGGAGCTCACCAGGGCGGTGCTGGGCGGCTGAGCGCGCGGCGGGGCGACGACCGGGGCGTCAGGACGGCGCGGGGCGTCAGGACGGCGCGGGGGCGAGGGCGACGCCGCGGGGCCGACGGGTCACGAGCACGATGAGGACCACCGCCACCAGCGGCGCGGCCAGCGGCAGCACGGCCAGCATGGGCAGCGCGACGAGCCACCCGACTGCCGCACCGACGACCACGAC
This sequence comes from Cellulomonas xiejunii, assembly GCF_024508315.1. NCBI lineage: Bacteria > Bacillati > Actinomycetota > Actinomycetes > Micrococcales > Cellulomonadaceae > Cellulomonas > Cellulomonas xiejunii. The sequence goes on along the minus strand of NZ_CP101987.1, from coordinate 359,777 downwards.
GAGCGCCCACCTGGCGACGGCGGGTCCCGGCAGGCGACCGACCAGCGGCACCGCACCGGCGACGCCGGCGAGCAGCGCCGCGGAGAACAGCAGGGCGGAGGGGGCCTCGCCCTCCGGTCCCATCGCGGCGGCCACGCCCCGGACGACGAGCGCGAGGGCCACCATCACCGTCATGACGAGCGCGCGGCGCCCCCACCAGCGCGTCGCGGCGAGCCCGGCGGCCACCACCAGCGGCAGAGCGGTCAGGGCCCCGACCGCGAGTCCGGCGTTCATGGCCGGCAGCCCCGCGAGGGCGGCCGGCAACCACGCCGGGTCCGCCGGATCCGGGGCGGCGAGGGCGTAGAGCGCCGCCGGCAGGGTCAGGGCACCGCTCACGGCGGCCAGCACGACGACGAGCCGCCGGTGCGGGACCACGGTGGGGTCGGGCCGCGACGCGACGCCCACAGGGAGCGTGGGGGCCGAGGGCACCGAGAGGTGGACGGAGTCGACGAGGGCCGCGAGCTGCCGCTCGCGCAGCCACGTCCGGCCGCACGCGAGGAGCAGCACGGTCGCGCAGGCCAGGACGCTGCCGGGTGCCAGCGCGGCGGCGCCCGCCACCACCGCCCCGCCGACCGCCAGGGCCGCGACCGCCGCCCGCCGCGCCACGGCGGGGCGCACCGAGCGCAGCACGTCCGACATCAGCGGCAGCAGCGCGACGGCGCCCGTGGCGACCGCCGCCCCGAGCAGGGGCAGGAAGGCCTCGGCGAACGGGGTCGACGCGGCACCGGCGTCCGTCTGGTCGAAGGCGACCGCCCAGGACAGCGCGGCGAGCGCGGCGAGCGTCCACGCGGCCGTCGAGGCCACCGCCGCCTGCAGGGCTCCGCGCGCGGCGACCAGGCCCACGTCGCGCGCCAGGACGACGAGGCTCAGCGACGCGAGGGCCGGCGCGAGGCCCAGCAGGAGGACGGTCGTGGCGACCGCCGCGACGCCACCGCGTCCGGCGAGGGTGAGGAGCCCCACGACGCCCGCGAGCCCGAGGACGACGCCCGCGAGTGCCAGCAGTGCCGCGGTCCCGGCTGCCGACGCCGAGGGCCTCCGCAGGCGCCGGCCGGAGGTGGTCGATCCGTCGTGCGACATGGCACCGGTGCTCTCTGCGACGACGGGCTCGCGCACGTCTGGCGGCGGGACGCACAGGTTAGCGCCCGGTCGTCGCTGCCGGAGGCGGTTCGGGCCGGCACTACCCGGCTCGGCGGTGGCGTCCCTACAGTGGTGGCCGCGCCGGTTTCGTCCCGATCCTCACGGTGCACTCCCGGCGTCGGTGGGGGCCCGCGCCCGGGGAGTCGCCACGCCCCCGTCGAAGGGGTACACCGATGCGATCCAGACTCACGACCGCCCTCGCCACCGTCGCGGCACTCACGCTCGTGACCGCCGTCCCGGCGTCCGCGCACGGCCCGCACGGGCACGGCTCCGAGCGGCCCACGACGTACCTGCTCGACCCCGTCGGCCCCGCCGCGGACGACGTCTACCCCGAGGGCATCGCCACGCGCGGCGACGACTTCTACGTCAGCAGCACGACCGACGGGACCATCTACCGGGGCAACCTCGACGACCCGACCGCCACGCCGTTCCTGCCCGGTGGGCAGGACGGGCGCGCGATGGCCGTCGGGCTGAAGGTCGACGGCCGGACGCTGCTCGTCGCCGGGGGCGCCACCGGCCGCGTGTGGGCGTACGACCTGCGGACGCGCGAGCTGACCGGGTCGTGGCAGGTCGTGCAGGACGGCACGCCGACGTTCGTCAACGACCTCGCCGTCAGCCCGCGCGGTGACGTGTACGTCACCGACTCCATGCGCCCGGTGCTCTACCGGATCGCCGCCCGCGAGCGCACGACGACGGGCACGGAGCTGCTGGAGCCGGTCGTGTCGTTCGAGGGCACCGACTTCACGTACGACCAGGACGTCAACGCCAACGGCCTCGTGGTCTCGCGCGACGGGCGGACCGCGGTCGTCGCGAAGACCCGCACCGGGCAGCTCTTCCGCGTCGGGCTGACCGACGGGAGCGTCGAGCTGATCGACCTGCGCGGCGGGTCCGTCGCGGGCGACGGGCTGCTGCTCGACGGCAACCGGCTGCTCGCGTCCGAGTGGACGGCCGACCCGCAGTCGGTCGTGACCGTGCGCCTCGACCGGGACCTCCGGTCCGGGACCGTCGTGTCGCGCACGACCGACCCGTCGTTCGACGACCCGACGACCATCGCCCGCGCCGGGCGCGACCTGCTCGTGGTGAACAGCCAGTTCGAGACGCGGTCGGCCGGCGGGACGCCGGAGCCGTTCACGGTGTCCCGCATCCCGGTCCCCTGAGCCTCCGTGAGCACCCGGCGAGCGGCGGTGCTGCTCAGCGCAGCCAGCGGCGCAGCCGCTTCCGGCTGGCCGCGGCCCAGACGGACGGCAACCGACCCTCCACCTCCCGCGCCCGGACCTCTTCCAGGGCGTGCATGCGACCGTAGGTGAACGCGGCGGCCGGGTCGGTCGTCGCCTCGGCCCGCTCCCGCAGGTGGGCTCGCAGCACGACCGTGTCCTGGTACTCCCCCAGCGCCTCCTGCATGCTCTCCATCGCCGCAGCGAAGGCGACGGCCTCGGCACCGAGGACGTCCCCGGCGAGCTCGGCCGCGTACCGCGTGCGCTTCGCGGCCTTGCGGGCGTCGTGGAGCAGACGAGCGCGCTCCTCCGGCTCCGCCGTCGCCATCGCGCGCTTCATGAGCCGACGCACGTCGGCGTACTCGGTCGCGATCCCGCGCCGCAGCGCCTTGCCCGCCGGCCGGTCACCCCGCTCCGTCGTGGGTGGAGCGGCCACGAGCTCCCCGAGGGTGTCGAGCACGCGGTCGTACCGGTCGCCCTCGAGCGCCCCCAGCATCGCCGTCCGGGCTGCGGCATGGGCGGACCGCGCATCCGTCTCGGCCGGACCGGGTCCGATCGCGGTGTCCGCCGACCCCGCCACGAGGGCCTCGCTCACCCGGTCGCTCACGACCTCGGCATCGCGGACGTCGCCCAGGACCCCCGCCAGCCACCGCAGCTCGCCCCGCAACGGCCCGACCACGTCCGGGTCGAACGCCGCGCGGAACGTGGCCAGGGCGCTGCGCGACCTCCGGGTCGCCACGCGCATCCGGTGGACGCTCCCGGGCGCACCCAGCCGGACCAGGAGGTCCTGGGACCGGATCTGCTCGAGCTGCTCCGCCAGGTAGGCCACGACCACGCTGCTCGTCGAGGGCTTCCTGGTCGGGCTGCTGCGCGGCGGGCGTCCGTCCTGCTCCGCGGGTGTCCCGAGGTCCAGGACGCGGGCGAGCTCGGAGGTGGTCGTCGGCTCCTCGGTCGGACCACCCTCGCCCAGCGCACCGGCGACAGCGGCCAGTCGCTCGTCAGCCCCGTCCGGCGCCCTGACCGTGACCTCGCGCCACGTCACCTCGGCGCCCGCGGCCTCACCGGAGCCGTCGACCGGCAGGATCCGACGGGCACTGACGCGGTCGTCCACCAGCTCGAGGACCTCCCGGTCCGTCGCGTCGAACACCCGGTGGACGGTGCGCCCGGTCATGACCCTGGCGACCGCGGCGAGTGGCCGGCCCCCGGTGCGGGCCCGCACCAGCCGCTGCAGCTCGTCGGGCACGGCGCTCCCGGCCCGCCCGGGCGGCAGACGGACCCCGCCAGGCCCGGGCGCACCACCCGCGACCTGCAGGTACCAGCCGCCGCCTCCTCCCCCGACGCGTCGACGCAGGGTGATCCCGTGCCGGGCGAGGAGCAGGTCCGCCGTGTCGACGTACGTGGTGCGCAGCACGTGCTGCTCCGGCTCGCCGCTGATCAGCGGCAGGGAGTCGTCCGGAGACGCGGCGAGCACGGCGAGGCTCGGCAGGTCGTGGCCGTCATCGACGGAGAGCCTCACCTCGGGCATGTCCCCGTCATACCGGAGAACCGCCGCGGCGGCTCGGGGAACGCGCGCTCGACGCGGGGTCGCCGGCGTGGTCCGACTGGCCGCACGGGCTGAGCGGCCCCTCGCCGAGCGCTGGCACGCGAACGGACGCCGTCCCTACAGTGGGCTCGGCGCCGGTTCGTCCCGATCGTCACGGTGCACCCAGGGGTGTCGGCGGGGGCCCGCGCCCGCTGGGACGGACGCCCCCGCCGAAGGGGTACACCGATGCGCTCCAGCCTCACGACCACCCTCGCCACCGTCGTCGCCCTGACGCTCGTCACCGCCGGCCCGGCCGCTGCTCACGACGCACAGGGGCACGAGCGGCACCGTCCCGACCGGCCGACGACGTACCTGCTCGACCCCGTCGGCCCCGCCGCCGACGACATCTACCCCGAGGGCATCGCCGCCCGGGGCGACGAGTTCTACGTCAGCAGCACGACCGACGGGACGATCTACCGCGGCGACCTCGACGAGCCGACCGCCACACCGTTCCTGCCGGGCGGGCAGGACGGCCGCGTGGTGGCGGCCGGGCTGAAGGTCGACGGCCGCACGCTCTTCGTCGCGGGCGGCCCCACGGGGCTCGTCTGGGCCTACGACCTGCGGACCCGCGAGCTCACGGGGTCCTGGCAGGTCGTGCAGGACGGCACCCCGGCCTTCCTCAACGACATCGCCATCGGCCCGCGCGGCGACGTCTACGTCACGGACTCGGCACGCCCGGTGCTGTACAGGATCGACGCCCGCGAGCGCAGGACGAGCGGCACCGAGCTGCTGGAGCCCGTCGTGTCGTTCGAGGGCACCGACTTCACGTACGACCAGGACATCAACGCCAACGGGATCGTCATCTCGCGCGACGGACGGTACGCAGTGGTCTCGAAGCCCCGGACGGGCGAGCTCTTCCGCGTCGGGCTGAAGGACGGCAGCGTCGCGCGGATCGACCTCGGCGGCGCCTCGGTGGCCGGCGACGGCCTGCTGCTGGACGGCCGCACGCTGCTCGCGGCCGAGTGGACCGCCGGTCCGCCGCAGTCCGTCGTCAAGGTGAGGCTGGACCGGGACCTCGCCTCCGGGACCGTCGTCTCACGCACGACGGACCCCACCTTCGACGACCCGACGACGATCGCCCGCGCCGGGCGCAGCCTGCTCGCGGTCAACAGCCAGTTCGAGGTCCGGTTCGGCGGTGGGGGGACGCCGGGGCCGTTCACGGTGACGCGGATCGCCGTCCCCTGACGCGCGACGGGCGGGCGGCCCCGGTCGCCCGCCCGAGGGGACCGTCCGCCCGACGTCCGATCCGGTCAGGAACGCCTTTCCTTCGTGTACAGGACGGCGGGAATGACGTATCAGTGAGGTATGCGCTTGCGCCTGCTCGCCTACCCGGTCGTGCTCGCGACGCTCGCCGTCGCGCTCGTCGGTGGTGTGCTGGAGCTGAGCGGGCACGGGACGGCGGCCCGCTGGGTGGTGTCCGCCTTCGCGGCCGTCGTCGTGGTGCGCCAGGTGCGCGGGATGGTGGCCGACCTGCGGGCCGGGAGCTACGGGGTCGACCTGCTCGCCGCGACGGCGATCGTCGCGACGGTCGCGGTCGGCGAGTACTGGGCGGCGCTGGTCGTGTGCCTGATGCTGTCCGGCGGTGAGGCGCTCGAGGACTATGCGGCCGGACGCGCCCGACGGGAGCTGACCGGGCTGCTGGAGAACGCCCCGCGCACGGCGCACCTGCGCGACGGCGCCGGGCAGCCCGTGGACGTGCCCGTCGAGCGGGTGGCCGTCGGCGACCTGCTCGTGGTCCGGCCGTTCGAGGTGGTGCCGGTCGACGGCGTGCTGGAGTCCGACGGCGCCACCCTGGACGAGTCGTCGCTGACCGGCGAGTCCCTGCCCGTCGAGCACGCGCGCGGCGACGGGCTGCTGTCCGGGTCGGTCAACGGCGGCGACGCGATCGAGGTGCGGGCGACCGCCGCCGCGGCCCAGTCCCAGTACCAGCGCATCATCGAGCTGGTGCGCGAGGCGCAGGACTCCAAGGCGCCGTTCGTCCGCCTGGCCGACCGGGTCGCGGTGCCGTTCACGCTGGGCGCGCTCGCGCTGGCCGTCGGGGCGTGGCTCGTGTCCGGCGACCCCACGCGGCTGGCCGAGGTGCTCGTCGTGGCGACGCCGTGCCCGCTGATCATCGCCGCACCCGTGGCGTTCATGGGCGGCATGTCACGCGCCGCGCGTGCGGGGATCATCGTCAAGAGCAGCGGCACCCTCGAGCAGCTGGCCCGCGCGCGCACGGCGGCCTTCGACAAGACCGGCACGCTCACGTACGGGCAGCCGCGGGTCACGCAGATCCACGCCGAGGGCATGGACACCGACCGGCTGCTGCGGCTCGCGGCCGCCGTGGAGCAGTACTCGAGCCACCCGCTGGCCGACGCGGTCGTCGACCGCGCACGGCAGGACGGGCACCCGGTGCCGGCCGCCGACGACGTCGAGGAGGTGCCCGCCCACGGCGTGCGCGGGACGGTGGACGGTCAGGTCGTCGTGGTGGGCAGCGCCCGCTACGTCGCGCGCGAGACCGGTGCCACGCCACCGCGCCCCGCCGGGGTGACCGGCGTGCACGTCGCCGTCGACGGGCACTACGCGGGGTACCTGGCGCTGGCCGACGAGCTGCGCGCGGAGACGCGCGCGACGATGGCGTCCCTGCGCCGGGCGGGCATCCGCACCACGATCATGCTCACGGGCGACGGCGAGCACGTCGCGCGCCACATCGCCGACCAGGCCGGCATCGACGACGTCCGCGCCGACCTGCTCCCGCAGGACAAGGTGGAGGCGATCCGCACGGCGCGACCCCGTCCGGTGATGATGGTCGGCGACGGCGTGAACGACGCCCCCGTGCTGGCGGCCGCCGACGTCGGCATCGCGATGGGCGCGCGCGGCGCGAGCGCCGCCAGCGAGTCCGCCGACGTGGTCATCACGGTCGACGACCTGGCCCGTGCGGCGCAGGCCGTGCACATCGGCCGGCGCACCATGCGCGTCGCCTGGCAGGCGATCGGCATCGGCATCACGCTGTCCGTCGGCCTCATGGTCCTCGCCGCGACGGGCGGGCTGCCCGCCCTCGCCGGTGCGTGGCTGCAGGAGGCCGTGGACCTCGCCACGATCCTGTGGGCGCTGCTGGCGGTACGCCCCAGCCGGTCCGAGCGCGCGGAGGGCGTGCGGATGGCCGCCGAGCTGACGGGTGCGGGCGCCGACCCCGCACTCACCCGGTAACGTCGACGATCCCGTTCTGGTACGCCCACACCACGGCCTGCAGCCGCGACTTCACGCCGAGCTTGGGCATCACGCGGGCCAGGTGCGACTTCACGGTCGACACCTCGAGGAAGAGCTCGCGCGCGATGTCCTCGTTGGACATGCCCTGCGCGAGCAGCAGGACGATGTCGAGCTCGCGCGGCGACAGCAGCTCGGTGGCGCGCGCCGCCGTCACGGGCTGCGTCCGGCGGCGCGTGACGACCTCGCGCAGGACCCGCCGGGTCAGCTCGTTGGCGAGCATGCCGTGCCCGGCGGCCACCGAGCGGACGGCCTCGACCAGGGTCGCGGGCTCGGCGTCCTTCAGCAGGAAGCCCGACGCACCGGCCTCCAGCGCACCGAACAGGTACTCGTCGACGTCGAAGGTCGTCAGCACCAGCACCGGGATCGGGTCCTCGACGTCCGGGCCGCACAGCTGGCGCGTCGCGGTGATGCCGTCGGTGCCGGGCATGCGGATGTCCATGCAGACCACGTCGGGCCGCAGCTCCCGGGCGAGCTCGACGGCTGTCGCACCGTCGGCGGCCTGCCCGACGACCTCGATGCCGGGCTCCGTCGCGAGCATCGTGGACAGCCCCATGCGGACCAGCATCTGGTCGTCCGCGACGACCACCCGCAGGCTGCCACCGGCGTCCTGGCTCATCGGCCCTCCTCCTCGCTCGTCGTCGGCTCGTCGGGCACGGCCGTGGCGACGGCCGTGGGGACCGACAGCGTGACCTGCCACCCGCCCTCGAGGGTGGCCCCGAACCGCAGGGTCGCACCCGTGAGCTCGGCACGCTCCTGCATCCCGACCAGACCGTAGCCGGGGTCGTGGTGCGCCGGGCCCTGCCCCGCAGCGGGCCGGCCGTTGCGGACCACGACGTCCACGCGGCCCTCGTCGCTCGCGTCGAGCCGCACCTCGCACCGCGCCCCGGGCGCGTGGCGGGCGGCGTTGGCGAGCGCCTCCTGCACGACGCGGTACGCCGCGAGCTGGGCCAGCGGACCGACGGCACCGGACGCGGCGAGCTCCCCCACGGGCCCCGCCGTCGTGAGCGACACCGGCAGGCCGGCCGCCTGCGCGCCGGCGACGAGGTCGTCGATCCCCGCCAGGGTCTCCATCCGCACGGGACCGCCCGGCTCGACGGGTGCGTCGACGTCGCGCAGCAGCACGACCAGGTTGCGCAGGTCCCGCAGCATCGCGGTGCTCTGCTCGCGCACCTGCGCCACCGCGACCTTGGCGCCCTCCGGGTCCACGTCGATCTGCCGGCCGATCGCGCCCGTCATCACCGCGATCCCCGAGAGGTGGTGCGCCGCGATGTCGTGCAGCTCCCGCGCCATCGCGGTCCGCTCGCGCTCGACCGCCACCTGCACCAGGGCGTCCCGCTCGCGGTCCTGCGCGTCGGCCGTGGCGGCCAGGGCCGTCAGCGCGTCGTGCCGGGCGGCGACGACGCTGCCGAGGACGAACGGCAGGCCGACCGCCGCCACGCCCTGCAGCAGTCCGGCGACGACCACGACCCAGCCCTCTCCTCCACTGCGGACCGTGGCGGCGGCCACCCCGGCGGCGACCAGCGCCGCGGCGCCCAGCAGGGTCGCGAGCAGGCGCCGGGCGGGCCGAGCGAGCACCGCCCGGTACGTCGCGACCATCACCGTCACCAGCCCGACACCGATCGCGTCCCCGCCCACGACGAACATCGCGGGTACACCGGCCGCGACGGCGAGGAGCGCGGCCCGCGGGTGCCGGCCCAACCCCGCCAGCGCGACCGCCTGGAGCGAGAGCACGGCGACCGCCCACCACCAGGCGGCGTCGCCGAAGCCGGGGACACCGTGTGAGGTCTGGGGGTCGGCCTGGATGATGACCACGGAGGCCGAGAGCAGCGCGAGCGACAGCACCCAGCACACCACCGGCACCACGTCGGTCGGCCGGCGGCGGTGCGCAGCGGGATCCTCGATCACGACGTCACGATAGACGCGCAGGCTCGGGCAGGGGGGCGCGGTCGTGGACGGGGTGCTGCCCGCCAGCACGCAGCAGACCACCGGGCGACGTAGGTCGCCCGGCGGCCGCTGTGAGCGGGATGCTCGATCACCGCCGTCAGGGCAGACGCGCCGGCTCGAGAGGCGGGGCGGTCTCGACGGTGCGGGTGGTCGGCTCCGCGGCCGGCTCCGGCTGGTAGCCCAGCTTTCCCCGGGTGGCCAACAGCGTGACGATCGTTCCCACGCCCGCCATCAGCAGCAGCGTGCGCTGGATCATGTCGAAGTTCTCCCCGATGGCCGGGAACATGTCGCCGATGAGGACGCTGGCGAAGGTGTTGATGCTGACGTGCAGGAGCATCGCCATCGGCAGGCTCTGCCCGGTGCGGTTGAACACCCAGGTCATGACGACGTTGAACAGGACGCAGAAGAGGATGAAGCCCAGGGCGCGGGACACGTGGAAGCTGTCCGAGTGACCCCACCCGGTCGCGAAGAGCGGCAGGTGCCAGACGCCCCACAGGACGCCGATGCCCACGGCCGCAGGCAGCGCCCCGAAGCGGCGCTGCGCCCGGGGGAGCGCGAAGTCGCGCCAGCCCGGCTCCTCGGCGAGCCCGGTCGTCAGGACCTGCATGACGAGGTAGGGCAGGTACGCGACGAGGGCCGCCATCGGCGGTGCCTGCACGTCACCACCCGTGATGACCAGCGCCGACAGCAGCACGGCTGCGGGGGTGCCGACGAGGATGCCGACGTACCAGCGCCAGTTGACCTTCCACTTGGTCACCCGCTTCACCCAGGCGCGCACACCGGAACGACCCTCGGTGACGGCGGTGACGAAGAACGCGGCGCCGATCGGTCCGAGGAACGCACCGGGCAGCATCACGAACAGCTGCCAGCCGCCGTCCCCTCCGGGAACCTGGATGTCCCAGGTGCCGAGCCCGTAGGGCCCGAGGACGAGCGGGATCCACGCGATCCAGCTGCCGGCGATCGCCAGCACGACGAACGACAGGAGCGGGAAGCGCCGGACGAGGTCCAGCACCCCTCCGCGCCTGGGTGGTGCGGTTACGGGTTCCGTGACGGTGCTCATCGGAGTGTCCTCTCGTCGAAGCCGGTGTGGCATGACTCGACGTTAGGAATCGGACACCCCGTGCCGCGCCGGGCGGACGGTGGAACGCCTGCGGTTGCATCGAAGGATGCAACCGCCACTCAGACGACGACGAGCCACGTCCCGCCGGGCGAGTGGTCCGCCAGCGCGACGCTGTGGACGGCCGGGTCGTCGTAGGTGTTCCAGTAGTAGGTCGTCGTCCTGGAGGAGAAGAGCCCGGTGTAGATGGTCTTCTCGAACTCCCCCGAGCCCATGGCGGCGCAACCGTCCACCATCGCGACCTGCTGCAGCGTGTGGAACGCGCGGCTGACGTTCTCCTCCTCGCTCGTCTTGGTCGGGTAGTGCTCGTTGACGTAGGCCGCACGGACGAACCGGGACGGCGAGTAGTAGTCGCCGGGGATCCCGCGCATGTGCGAGCCGGACCCGAAGGGGGTGAGGCGCGCCCTGCCGAGCTCGTACACCTCGGGGAAGTCCGGCGAGGTGTTGAGGTAGTTGCGCAGGTTCTCGTGGTGCCACATGAACCCCGGCTGGTTGGCGAGCACGTCGACGTCGTCGTCGAAGACGTGCATGCCGTCGGCCGTGTACTCCACCACGATGGCGCGCTGCGCGTCGCCGATGATCCAGTGCAGCAGCGAGCTGGGGTACTTGTCGTTGATCGGCTTGTCGACGATCGCCACGTCCGCGAGCGCCGCCTCGACCTCGTCGACGCTCGAGAACTGCGAGGCCACCCACAGGGGGAACTCGAACGCGGCGACGTTGGTCTTGCCGTCCACCGGCCCCGCGGCGTACGACGCGTACCCGGGGAAGTTCAGCCCTGCGACGGCCAGCCCGGCGTCGTTGCCGGCGTCGAAGTACAGCGGCGTGTCGTCCTCGACGATGCCCATGCCGATGACCGCGTGCCGGATGCTCGGCACCGCCCCGAACGGTGACCGCGTGCTGTACCCCGTGGGGGTGACCACCACCCGTTCCCCGTACCCGCTGGTCCAGTCGAGGTTCCGTGCGAGGTAGAGGTTGCCGTTACCGTCCGTGAACCTGATGCCTGTGCACATGGTGCCCCCCGTCGTCGACCGGCGCCCACGTCCGGGGCGTCCGCTTCAGAGCCCATGTTCCGCCCGGATCCGGGATCCGGCACGGCGAGTCGATCGGGTACGCACCTTCGGGACGCCCGGACCGGTGTCCTGCGTCCGTCAGGCGCGCACCGCGAGCAGGAACTGCCCGCCGCCCGGCTCGACCTGCGTCGTCACGGCCAGGTCGGGGGCGAAGCGCGAGAGCCGGTCGACCAGCCACTCGGCGGCCTGGTCGGCGTCCGCGCGGCTCGGGCAGCGCGCCACCACCTCGCGCCCGCCCTTGCGGCGCAACCGCTCGACGGTCTCCGCGATGGGCGCGGGGTCGACGACGAACAGGTCCGACGACCACGCGACGACCGGCTTGACCGCGCCCTTGCGGGTGTTGCAGGCGCGGTGGGCGAGCCGCTCGGTGCCGGCGGCCGCCTTCTTGGACTTCGCGACCGCGCCCGCGTCGACGCTCGGGCCGAGGTCGGAGTTCACCGACGCGTCGGGGTCCACGGGCTCGTCGCACAGCCAGCAGCGCCAGGAGTCCCGGTCACCGACGTCGCTCAAGTTGCTCATGCGCGCACGGTAGCCTCCCTGCCGCGTCCGGCGGGGGCGGGCGCCTGGCCCACCCCCGCGCGGCTCACGTCAGGACCGCGGGCGGGGCGGCACCCACAGGACGCCGCGCTGGTTCTGGAGGTCCCCGGTCCCGCGTGTCAGCGGGCGGTGCCATGCTCGACGGGTGGAGTTGCGGTTCGGTGGTGAGGTGGTCTGGTGGCGCGGCCCGGCGCCGTACCACTTCGTCGCGCTCCCCGACCCCGAGGCGGCACGCCTGCGCGTCGTCGCGTCACGCGTGACCTACGGCTGGGGCTGCATCCCCGCGACGGTGACGCTCGGTGGGACCACGTTCACGACGTCGATCTTCCCCAGGGACGGCGGCTTCATGGTCCCGCTCAAGGTGGCGGCACGCCGCGCGGAGGGGGTCGAGCTCGGCGACGACGTCCGGCTCCTCGTCGTCGTGGGTGACCCGGACGACGTGCCGCAGGACGTCCCGGACGACCGGGCCGCGACGGCCGCACGGCCGCCCGGGACCGTGCACCACGACCCCGCGGACGACGACGACTACTACGACCCGGCGACCACGCGCTGAGCCCCGGCCCCGCTGCGCAGCACCCACCGCAGCGCGTCGGGCAGCAGGACCCCGCCGTGGTTGACGCTGTGCCCGCCGTCCCCGACGACGAGACGGACGTCGTACCCCGCCTCGGCCAGCGCGGCCGTGGTCCGCAGGTTCTCGGCGAACCAGTTGCGGGTCGGCGCGTCCCAGTTCAGGTCGCGGTGCGCGGCCTGCAGGAAGACCCGCAGCGGCTTCCTGGCCGTGCGCGGGACCAGGTCGGGGTACGGGTTGCCGCCGGGCATCTGCGCGAAGCTCGACAGGAAGCCCACGACCCGGCGGAACCGGTCGGGACGCATCCACGCCGCGGTGAAGGCGGCGTCGCCCCCGCTGCTGCCGCCGCAGACGCCCCACAGCTCGGGGTCGTCCGTGACGGAGTACCGCGCGGTGACCAGCGGGACGATCTCGTCGAGCAGGAACGTGGCGTACCGGTCGTCGAACGCGTCGTACTCGACGTTGCGGTTCTTCGGCTGCGCGCCGCCCACCACGACGCCCGGGTCGACGAAGACGCCGATCGTGCACGGGATCTCGCCGCGGTGGGTGAGGTTGTCGAGCACGACACCGCCGCGGACCTCGCCCGCGGGGTCGAGGTACCACCAGCCGTCGTTGAACACCATGAGCGCCGCCGGACGCGCGGGGTCGTAGCAGGCGGGGACGTGGATCCACACGGTGCGGGACGTCCCCGGGTAGACGGTGCTGGACGACCAGTCCAGCTCCACCGTGGTGCCCGCCGGCACGTCGGGGTGCGGCTCGGAGTCCGGGCCGTGCGCGTAGCGGACGCCGGACAGGTCGACGGGCAGCGGGCGGTACGGCACCGGCGCGGCGGCAGCCTCGGACGGGCTCACGCGTACGACGCCGTCACGGTGCGGGTGGTCCCGTCGAGCGTCATCAGCCCGCCGTACGGGACGATCCACTGCGGCCGGGTGTGGCCGAACGGCACACCGACGCACACGACCGCACCCGGGTTGTACCGCGTGACCTGCTCCACGACGGCGTCGCGCTGCGCCGCGCGTCGGCTCGCCCGCTGCTCGGCGTCGAGCCGCACCTCGAAGCCGGTCACCGGCGGCCGCGCGACGCACACGCCCGCGACCGCCGCGAGCAGGCCGCGCTCGCCGAGCGACCGCACCCAGCGCTGCACCGTCGGCGCCGACGGCAGCTCCTCGCTGGTCTCGAGCAGCAGGATCGCGCCCTCCAGCGCGGTGGTCGGGGGGAACCGGTCGGCCAGGGCGAGCCAGTCGAGCACCTCGAGGCACCCGCCCCACGTGCGTCCGGTCACGGACCGCGCCGGGCCGGCCCACGTCCACGTCTCGGTGGGCTCACGCTCACCGTGCTCGGTCAGGGCGCGCGGGTCGAGCCAGTCGTGGCCGAGGTCCTCGGACTCGCCCGGCTCGGTGAGCGTCAGCGTCTCGCCGGTGAGCAGCGCTGCCCGCAGCGACGCGAGGTGGACGTCGTCGACCGCCGGCCCGGGGCCGAGGTGCACCTGGGTCGAGCCGCCGTAGAAGCCGGCGACGCCCTGCTGCCACAGCCAGCTCAGCAGGTTCGTGTTGTCGCTGTAGCCGAGGAACGGCTTGGGGTCCGCGCGGACGGCGTCGGCGTCGAGGTGGGGCACCACCAGGATCTGGTCGTCCCCGCCGATGGTGGCGAGCACGGCTCGGATCGTCGGGTCGGCGAACGCGGCGTCGAGGTCCCGCGCACGGTCCTGCGGTGACGCACCGAGCTGCCGGGTCGTCGGGTACTCGACGGGCACGAGGCCGGTCGCCTCGACCAGGCGCCGCATGGCCTGCTCGTGCACGGCCGGGGCGAACCCGGGCGCGGCGAACGAGGGCGAGACCACGGCGACACGGTCACCGGGGACGAGCTTGGGCGGGGCGACGAGGGACGGCATCGGCCCACCCAACCAGCCCTGGCCGCGCGGGGGCGAGATGAATCGGTGGCGAGCCCCCCGCACCGTCGCCGGTGGACCACGTGGCGGTGCTCGCACGACGTCCTGCTGAGTCAGCGCACCAGCCGCACCGACGCGATCCCGCCGAACGCCGAGCCGTCGTCGGCGGCGCCGTCGGGCACGAACCCGTTGCGCTCGTAGAAGCGCAGGGCGCGGGGGTTGTCGCGCGCCGCCCACAGCTGCGCCGGCGTGCCGGGCGGCAGCACCGCGTCGAGCAGCGCCTGCCCGGCGCCCGTCCCGTGGTGGGCCCGCAGCACGTACAGGTTGCCGAGCTCGCGGGCGCGGACCGGCGGATACCCGGCCCGCTCGCCGCCGTCCGTCGCGACGGCGACACCGACGACCTCGCCGTCGACCTCGGCGAGCCTCGCGTCGAGCCCCTCGGTGAGCAGCCGCCGCCACGTGGCGATGCTGCGCTCGGCCGAGACGCGCTCCCAGAACGTCGGGCTCGCGAGCGCCGCGTACGTCTCCACCCAGCAGGTGAAGTGGACGGTCCCCGCGCGCTCGGCGTCCTCGACGGTGACGGCGCGCACCGACACGGGCGTCACCCGTCCCGCCGCACGGAGAGGGTCACTCGGTGGTGTCCGTGCCGGACGACGGGTCCCTGCCCGCGTTCAGCTCCTTGTCGGCGAGGAACGCGTCGAGCAGCTCGAAGAGGACCGTCACGGCATGACGGTCCTGCTCCGGGGTGAGCTGCGACCAGCTGACGCTCTGCCCGGGGAACACGATGTGCATCAGGACCCCCGGCCACCCTTGACTGCCGTCGACCGCACCCGGGCGCGTCAGCAGCCAGTCCTTGAAGCCCTCGAGCGGCCCCGCGCCGGTGCGGCTCCCGTGGAAGTCGTACCCGCCGAGCCACGCGACGATGAGGGCGAGGCCGGCCCGGCCGACGAACATGCCCGGAGCCTTCCCGACCCAAGCAAGCGCCTCCCGCTCGCTCAGCGCCGACGACAGCGGCCGGTAGGACTGCGGCCGCTCCGACCACAGGGCACCGGCGTCAGCCCGCGCACAGGTCGGGCACGCCCGCGGCGAGCTCCACTCGAACAGCGCGCGGTAGACCTCGTAGCGTGACGCGTCGATCCCGCACAGCGTCGCGCCGTCGGCCGCGGCGTGCTCGACCCTGACCTCCGCGACCACCGAGGGCCACGCGAGGACCACCCCTGCCGGGATCCGGCCGCCGCCTGCGGCCCGGGCCTGCAGGCGCGACACCCAGTCGCGCGCCACCGCCATCTCGTCCGGGCTGAGGGCGCGGCGCTCACCGGGCACCAGAGCCATGGCGTATCCCACGGCCACATCCTGCCCGTCCGCACCTGGCGTGTCACCGCCGGGCCGGGCAGCATCTGCGCGGCCTGCACACGGACGGGTGGCACGACATGCACCTGCACTCACGGATCGCCCTCTGAGGGCAGCACGTCGGGCGTCAGCCCGCCGCGAGGACCTCCCGCAGCCGCGCCGCGAACGCCTCCGGCTGGCCCGGCATGCCGTACTCGTCGCCGAGGAACCCGCCGTGGTTGCTCGGGAACACCGCGACCTGGGTGCCCAGCAGGTCGGCCAGCGCGTGGGTCGTGCGCCACGTGATGATGCCCTCGCTCTCGATCCCGGCGGCGGGGACGACGCGCGTCGAGGCCGCGCGCAGCGCCGCGACGTCCGGGGCGTACGCGGTGACGGGGCCCGAGGCGCCCGACAGCAGCGGGTCGTCGCGCGACCCGTCGTCCTGCGCCGGCAGACCGAACTGCGCCGGGTCGGGCAGCTCGGTGAGGAAGCCCGCGGGGAACGGTCCCTGCCACGAGGTCAGCGCGATGAACGCGGCCATCCCGGCGCCCCACCCGTGCGCCTGGTAGGCCGCGTCGACCCGGGCGAACGCGGCACGTGCCTCGTCGGCGTCGTCCAGCACGCCGATCAGCGGCGGCTCGTGCGCGACGAGCGTCCGGACGTCCTGCGGGAACGCCGCGACCCACGCGAGGGCCGTGACCGCACCACCGCTGCTGCCGAACAGGTCGACCGGCCCGGCGCCGAGCGCGCCGACGAGCGCGTGCAGGTCGTCGGCCTGCACGCGCGGGTCGTGCACCGTCTGACCGTCGTCGCGCGTGCTGCGGCCCAGCCCGCGCGGGTCGTACGTGACCACCGTGCGGTCACCGAAGTGCGACGCGAGGGTCCCGAAGCCCGTCGCGTCCATGGGCTGGCCGATGAGCACGAGCGGCGGCTGCCCGTCCGTCGTCGGCAGCGGGCCGCGCACGTCGTACGCGATGGTCGCGCCGGGCACGTCCAGCGTGCGGTGGGTCGCGGTGTCGGTCATCGGGTCCTCCCGGTCGTCCGGACGTCTGTGTGCGATCACCCGGTTCGACCGGCCGTGTCGCCGGAACTCATCGGGGATGACGGCCCGGCAGCCGAGGAGTGGTGGTCCGGAGTGACAGCGGCGTCGACCACGGCTGGGATGGTGTGGTGGACGACGTCGGGGCGGGACCGGGCTGCGAGTGGTCCGCCGCGGGTCCGCTCGTCGAGCCGGTGTCTGCCGTCACGTCACTGGCGTTCGTGGTGGCCGCGGTGGTCGTCGTGGTGCTCCGGCGACGTGCCGGACTGCCCGTGCCGGTGGCGTACGTGGCGCTGGTGGCGGGTGTCGGCGTCGGGTCGGTCGTGCAGCACGGACCCGACCCGGCCTGGTCCGACCCCGCCCACGACCTGCCGCTCGTGGGGGTGCTGTGCTTCCTGGCGGCGGACGCCGTGGCGGCACGCCGGCGCACCGCGCGCCGATGGTGGTGGTGGGCCCTGCCGACGGCCGTCCTCATGGTCGTCGTGATCGCGTGGCCGCGGGCCGGTGACCTCGCGCAGGTCGGTGTCGCGGTGGTCGCCGGGGTGCTGCTCGTGCTGCGGGCGTACCGCGGGCCCGCCGTCCGGGCGCGGGTCGCCGTCGTGCTGGGGCTGCTGGGCGCCGGCGCGCTGGTCGGCTCGCTGTCCCGCACGGGCGGGCCGCTGTGCGACCCGTCGTCGGTCCTGCAGGGGCACGCCGTGTGGCACCTGGCGGCGGCGTCCGCCCTGGCGGTGCTCGCGCCGCTCGTCACCCCGGCGGGCGGGCCACCGCCGACGGACCCCGCGCCCCGTGGCCCGCGACCATGACCGCCCTGGGTCTGGGTGCTCGTCCGCCACGTGGACGTCCGTCAGCTCCTGTCACGCTCGAGGATCTCCAGGTAGTGCGGGTTGGTCATGACGCCCAGCACGTTGCCGAACGGGTCGACGACCGACGCCGTCACGAACCCCTCCCCCCGCTGGGTGATCGGCTCGCGCAGGGTCGCGCCGAGCCCCAGCAGCCGATCGACCGCGCCCGGCAGGTCGTCGACGTGCCAGTTGACGACCGCACCTCCGGGGACGTCGGGCTCCCCCTCGGGCGCGTACCGGCGGTCGATGATCCCGAGCTCGTGCTCGTAGTCACCGATGCGGAACTCGTTGTACCCAGGCCGCTGGAAGTACGGCTCGATGCCGAGCAGCTCGGCGTACCAGCGGGTCGCGGCGGCGTGGTCGGCGGCGTAGACGTTCACGGTGGCGAGTCCTCGGAGCATGGCGGTCCGTCCTCTCGGCTCGGGCGGGCCCCTCCCGCCCTTACACACCTCCAGCCTGGGGCCCAGCGTGCGGATCTGCTCGGCCTGCTCCACGGCGGGTGCACCCGCCGTCATCCACACGATCCTCGCGACGCCCCCCTCCGAAGCCGACCACCGCGCACCTCAGGCCGTGAGCCCGGCGTCCTGCAGCACCGCGCGGATCGTGCCCCGCGCGTGCTCCGCCAGCGGCACGTACCGGGTCCGGTAGTAGGGCAGCTGAAGGAGCGCCTGGCGCAGGGCCCAGCCCCGTCCGCGCAGCCACGTCGCGTCGTCCTCACCGAGCGCTCGACGGAACACCTCCCGCGACGGCGCGTCGAGGAAGTTCCACGCCGGGCTCAGGTCCCCCGCCGGGTCGCCGAGGCCGGTCCCGCCCCAGTCGATCAGGCCGACGAGCCGGCCGTCGCGCACCACGACGTTGCCGGGTGCGAGGTCCCCGTGCAGCCACACCCCGACCCCGTCCCACGGGTCGGCGGCGCACGACTCCTCCCATGCGCGCATGACGAGGCCGACGGGCACCTCGTCGCGGACGGCGTCCGCGTCGGCGGCGACGAGGCGGGTGAGGTCGGCCAGCGGGTGGGCGCGTCGATCGTTGACCGGGCCCGGCAGGTCCACGGCCCGCAGACGGCGCACGACACGCGCGAGGTCGCCGGCGAGCGCAGGCGTCGGCTGCGTCGCCGTGGTGCCGGCGACCCACCGGACGACCGACCACCGCCACGGGAACCCGTGTCCCGGCTCCCCGGACGCCACCGGCACCGGCGCCTCGACGCCGACCAGCGTGGCCAGCCGCTCCGTCGCGGCACGCTCCCGGTCGACGGCGCCACGCGCGCCGGAGATCCGCGGCAACCGCACGGCCAGGTCCTCGCCGAGGCGGAACAGCGCGTGATCGGTGCCGCGGTGCGGCAGCGCCTGGACCGGCAGGTCGCGCCAGCGCGGGTGCTGGTCCGCGACAAGGGCGCGCACCTGCTCGGTGGTGATGGCCACCTCGTCGTCGTGCACCGTCCCGACGGTAGGCGGGCGGGTGGCCCTGAGCACCCGTTTTCCGGGCGGAGCGGGATCGCGAGACGCTCTCACGTGCGCACGTCCCGCACATGAGCCGCGGCAAGCGTGCGCCGCGGGTCGCCGTCACCCGATGAGTACCGTCCGTGCGGACGGTCGGTACGCGTCGACGGCAACCGAGAGGCACCACATGACCGCGACCTACACCTTCGACGTCTTCGCCAGCCTCGACGGGTACGGCTCCTACGGCCCGCCCGGCGACTGGGGCGGCTACTGGGGCAAGCAGGGACCTCAGCTGCTGCAGCGGAGGCACGAGCTGTACAGCGGTGACCAGCGCATGGTGTTCGGCGCCACGACCCTGCGGGAGTTCGTCGCGATGCGGGCCGGGAGCACCGAGGACTCCGAGGTGCGTGACACGTGGGTCGAGGTGATGCGTCGGCTGCCGGCGACCGTCGTGTCGTCGACGCTCACCCACCCGGTCGACTGGCCCGACGTGACGATCGCGCACGGCGACGCCGTCGACGTGGTCACCCGCCTGAAGGCGGAGTCCGACGTGCCGCTGCGCTCGCACGGCAGCCTGTCCCTCAACTGGGCGCTGCTGGCGGCGGGCCTGGTCGATCGCGTGCAGGTGACGATCTTCCCGGTGATCACCGGTCGCACGGGCACGACGCCGGTGTTCGGCGGTGCGGGCGACTTCGACCTGGAGCTCCTGGACAGCCGTGTGCTCGACGGCCGCACGCAGGAGCTCACCTACCGGCCCACCCTGCACTGACGGCGGTCCGCCGCTGCGGTCAGCTCCCGCCGGCGGGTCGCACCATCGTCGTCGCGGTGGCGCCGCCGAGCTCGATCGTCCCGGTCGTGCGGAACCCGAACCGCTCGTACAGCCGGCGGCTGGCGTCGGTGGTGGCCTCGAGGTACACGGGCATCCCGGTGCCCTCGACGACCGCGAGGCGGTGCGCGAGCAGCGTCGAACCGACCCCCTGCCCGCGCGCGGCGGGTGCGGCACCGACGTAGGCGAGGAACCAGTGCGGGTACCGCGGACGCTGGGCGGCGAAGGCGCGCAGGGCGCGCACGGCGGCCGGGAGGTGCCGCAGGCCGACGGCCCCGACGAGCGTCGGCACCTCGCGGACCTGCGCCCACCTGCCCAGCGCGAGGTCCGGCGGCTCCCAGACGGCGACCCCGACCACCGGTCCCGCGGCGCCGGCGCGCGCGAGGTCGACGACACCCCCGCTCGCCAGCGTCATGCGGGCCACGGCGGCGTAGACGCGGCTCAGACGCGCAACCCGGTCGTCGTCGCCCGGCAGCATCGCGCGCGTCACGGCGTCGTCGCGCAACGCGTCCGCGAGGACGCGAGCGGCCTTCGGCACGTCCTGCGGGCGTGCACCCGCCACGTGGACGTCCACGGCACCTCCCCCGGTGAGCACTCTCGACCCCATTGTCCCCCCGGCGCATGACGTATCGACGCCGGAGCACCCGGTACCTAGTGTTGCCAAGCACCGGTACCTAGCGTTACTGTGTTCCAGTACCAAGTGACACCGAGTAGCAGGGACGCCACGTGGCCAGCCAGATGACCGAGATGCTCAAGGGCACGCTCGAGGGCATCGTCCTGACGATCCTCGAGGCGCGACCCGCCTACGGGTACGAGATCACCACGCACCTGCGGGACCAGGGCTTCACCGACATCGCCGAGGGCACCGTCTACGCGCTGCTCGTCCGCATCGAGCAGCGCGGGTTCGTCGAGGTCGAGAAGGTCCCGTCCGAGAAGGGGCCGCCGCGCAAGGTCTACTCCCTCAACCCCGAGGGACGCGCACAGCTCGCCGAGTTCTGGCGGACGTGGACCTTCCTCGCCGGGCGCATCGACCGGCTCCGCACCGCACGTACCGAGCACACGGACACGGAGGGCTGACATGGCCGCCAGGTGGATCGAGGCCCTCACCGGGCCGTGGGAGCAGAAGAAGCAGTACCGGCGGGACGTCGCCCGCCTGCACGGCCTGCCCGAGCCGTACCGCACGGCCGCGACGGGCATGCACCGCTACCTCATGGCCACGTCGGGCCTCACCGACGGGGACGCCCTGGTGCAGATGGTCGGCGACCTCGTGGACCTGTGGGACGGCGCCGCGGCCGACGAGCGGCCCGTGCGGGCGATCGTCGGGGACGACCCCGTGGAGTTCGCCGAGAGCTTCGCGGAGGCCTACTCCGGCGAGCGCTGGATCGACAAGGCCCGCGCGCGCCTCGTGCGGAGCATGGACGAGGCCGAGCGTCGGGAGCTGCCGTGAGCACCGCGGGCGTCCGGGTGCGAGGCGTCGAGAAGTCCTTCGGCGACGTCCACGTGCTGCGCGGCGTCGACCTGGAGGTCGCGCCCGGCAGCGTCGTCGCGCTGCTCGGGTCCAACGGCGCGGGCAAGACGACGCTCGTGCGCATCCTGTCGACGCTGCTGCGGCCCGACGCCGGCACGGCGACCGTCGCCGGGTTCGACGTCGTCGCCGACGCCGCGCAGGTGCGCGCCGCGATCAGCCTGACCGGCCAGTCCGCGGCCGTCGACGACGTCCTCACGGGCCGCGAGAACCTCACGCTCGTCGCGCGGCTGCGCCACCTGGACGCCCCCGGTGCCGTCGCCGACGCGCTCCTCGCGCGGTTCGGGCTCACCGACGCGGGCGGCCGACGGGCCGGCACGTACTCCGGCGGCATGCGCCGGCGCCTCGACATCGCGATGAGCCTCATCGGCGACCCGCCGGTGATCCTCCTCGACGAGCCGACCACAGGCCTCGACCCCCAGGCACGCCTGGAGGTGTGGGCCACGATCGCGGAGCTCGCCGCCGGCGGCACGGCCGTCCTGCTGACGACCCAGCACCTGGACGAGGCCGAGCACCTCGCCGACCGCATCGCGATCCTGCACGAGGGCGTCGTCGTCCAGGACGGCACCCTCGCCGAGCTCCGCCGGCTCCTGCCGCCCGCCACCGTCGAGTACGTCGAGAAGCAGCCGTCCCTGGAGGACGTGTTCCTCGCGCTCGTCGGCGCCCGGCCCGTCGCCACCGCAGCGACGGGCGACCCGACGCCCGCCACCCCGGCCCCGGAGGACCCGTCATGAGCGCCACCCACCTCGTCTCGGACACCGCCGCCCTCACCGGCCGCTCGCTGCGGCACGTCCTGCGCAGCCCCGACACGATCATCACCAGCGCGGTCACCCCCATCGCCCTCATGCTGATGTTCACGTACGTCTTCGGCGGGGCCATCGACACCGGGACGCAGGGGCCGTACCTCGAGTACGTGCTGCCGGGCATCCTGCTCATCACCGTGGCGTCGGGCGTGGCCTACACCTCCTACCGGCTGTTCCTCGACATCAGCAGCGGCATCGTCGAGCGGTTCCGGTCGATGCCGATCGCCCGGCCCAGCGTGCTGTGGGCGCACGTGCTGACGTCGGTCGTGGCCAACGTCGCCGGGGTCGCGATCGTCGTGGCGGTGGCCCTGCTGCTGGGCTTCCGCACGGGCGCGTCCGCCGCCGCGTGGCTCGCGGTGCTCGGCATGGTCGTGCTGTTCACGCTCGCACTCACCTGGATCGCGGTGATCGCCGGGGTGTCGGCCACGTCCGTCGACGGCGCCGGCGCGATCGGCTACGTCCTGATCTTCCTGCCGTTCCTCAGCTCGGCCTTCGTCCCCACCGGCACCATGCCGGGCCCGGTCGCGTGGTTCGCCGAGCACCAGCCCGTCACCGCGGTGATCGAGACGATCCGCGCGCTGTTCGCCCAGCAGCCCGTGGGTGACGACATCTGGGTGGCGCTGGCCTGGCTCGTCGGGGTCCTCGTCGTCGCGTACGTGGCGGCCGTCGCCGTCTACCGGCGCCGGATCGGCTGACGCCCCGCGCGCTCAGGCGTACGACGCCGACGCAGACGACCGCGTCGGGGTCCGACCGGCCCCGACGCCGGAAGTCATCGGTCGCCGACCACGCGGTCGCAGGCAGCCCGCGTACCCTCGTCCCGGGCGGCGACACCGTGCCGCCCTTCTCCCCCATGCAGGACGGACGGCGCATGAGCGCGCACACGACCACCCCGGTGCCCCCCACCGACCACACCGCCGACGCGACGTCGGCCGAGCAGTCCGGCGTCACGCCCGCCGACTTCGCGACCTTCCTGCGCGTCATGGACCAGGTCGCCGTCCTGCCGCAGGAGCACCCGCAGCACGCCGCCGCGCGCCGCGCGTCGTCCGCGCTGTTCAAGGCGGCGAAGAAGCACCGGCGGACCGAGAAGCGCCGCATGCTCGCGGAAGCCGACGCGGCCGTCATCGCCGCCACCGCGACGGGCAGCCCCGGGCGGATCGACGACGAGACGCAGGGCATCGCGCTGACGTCGTCGGCCACGGGCGCGATCGCCGGGACCCTGCTGCGCGCGCGCCCCTGCTACGTCTGCAAGCAGGACTACACGGTCGTCGACGCGTTCTACCACCAGCTCTGCCCGCAGTGCGCGGCCCTGCACCACGCCAAGCGCGACGCGCGCACGGACCTCACCGGCCGTCGCGCGCTGCTCACGGGCGGCCGCGCGAAGATCGGCATGTACATCTCGCTGCGGCTGCTGCGCGACGGCGCCGACCTGACGATCACGACGCGGTTCCCGCGCGACGCCGTCCGACGGTTCAGCGCGATGGAGGACTCCGCCGACTGGCTGGACCGGCTGCACGTCGTCGGCATCGACCTGCGCGACCCCGCGCAGGTGGTGTCGCTCGCGGACCACGTCGCCGCGCAGGGTCCGCTCGACGTCCTCATCAACAACGCCGCGCAGACCGTGCGCCGGCTGCCCGGGGCGTACTCGCGCATCGCCGACGCCGAGTCGGCGCCGCTGCCTGCCGAGGCCGCGCGGATGATCACGACGTTCGGGCACACGAGCGACGCGCACCCGCGTGCGCTGGCCGGGTCGGTCAGCGAGCTGACGAGCCCCGCGCTGGCGATCGAGCGCGCGGCGCGGGACGCGGACGAGCTCGTCGCGCAGTCCCTGACCGCGCACGCCGCGAGCCTCGAGCGACTCGTCGCCGGCACGTCGATCGACGCCGGCGGCCTGGTCCCCGACGTCGCCGAGTCCAACAGCTGGGTCGCGACCGTCGAGCAGGTCGACCCCATGGAGCTGCTCGAGGTCCAGCTCTGCAACCAGACGGCGCCGTTCATCCTCATCAGCCGCCTGCGCCCGGCCCTCGCGGCGTCGCCCGCGCGACGCACCTACATCGTCAACGTCTCCGCGATGGAGGGCGTCTTCGCGCGCGGCTACAAGGGCCCCGGCCACCCCCACACCAACATGAGCAAGGCCGCGCTCAACATGCTCACGCGCACCAGCGCAGCCGAGATGCTCACCGACGGCATCCTCATGACCGCCGTCGACACCGGCTGGATCACCGACGAGCGCCCCCACTTCACCAAGGTGCGGCTCGCCGAGGAGGGCTTCCACGCCCCCCTCGACCTCGTCGACGGCGCCGCCCGGGTGTACGACCCGATCGTGCGCGGCGAGGCCGGCGAGGACCTCTACGGCTGCTTCCTGAAGGACTACGCGCGCTCGCAGTGGTGAGCGGCCGCACGTCCGCCGGCACGCAGAAGCGGGGGCCCTCTCTCGAGGACCCCCGCATCTCGGCGGAGCCAGTGCTCAGCCGTCGGTGCTCAGCCGTCAGTGCTCAGCGGTGATTGGCCGTTCCGTGGTCGCGCCCGTCGTGGTCGTCACCCTCGACCTCCTTGGCGAGCACGGCGGAGCCGACCGCCCAGAGCGCGGCGCCGATGACGCCGACCCACACGCCCATGTCCGCGCTCAGGCCGTCGCCACGCTCGAGCCCACCCATGGGGTTCAGCGCGAAGGCCAGGCACTGGATCGTTGCGGCGATGCCGACCGCCATCGAGACGAGCGTCAGCCCGCGGTGCTGGGCGCGGCGCGCGAGCTTCCTGGCGTAGACCAGGGCGATGAGAAGCCCGAGTCCCAGATAGGCGATGAACGGCACGAGGGAATCCGTCTCGTAACCGGTGCGGGGGTCGGCGTCGCCCCCGGGGTTCACCCAGTTCAAGAACGGGGAGATGTTGAAGACCACGATGCCGACGGCGGCGACCGCGAGGCCTGTGGTCGCTGCTTTCCGGGTGTCGTGGCGGTCACCGGTAGCGGTGCGTGCGTCGGAGGCTGCCATCATGAAATAGGTCCCGTCAGATCAGCGTGCAGAATTCGTCGACATTTGCTCGGACGTTTCAAGCATCACATCATTCGGAACATTCTGCCCATCGAGATCTGATTTTCCGGGCTCCTGACTCTCGTCACGGGGACGGGGCGGCGCCGGGACCCGCCCCGGCGCCGCCCCGGCGACGTCACTCGGTGGGGGGCTCGTCCTGCCCGGACTCCTCCAGCGCGTCGGCCTCCTCCTTGGTGGCGTGGACCGCACCCTCGGCGTGGTCCGGCGGGCCGTAGACCGTGTAGAGGATCAGCGGGTTCTCACCGGTGTTGACGAAGTTGTGCGTGCGGCCGGCCGGGACGACGACGAGGTCGCCCTGCGCGACGTTGCGCTGCTGCCCGGAGACGATGGCCTTGCCGGTGCCGGACACGAACGTGAGGATCTGGTCGGTGTCCTCGTGGACCTCCTCGCCGATCTCCCCGCCCGGCGGGATCGTCATGATGACGAGCTGGGTGTGCTTGCCGGTCCACAGCACGCGCCGGAAGTCCGGGCTCTGCTCTGCGGTGGTCGCGATCGTCCAGTGCTCCACGGGTACCTCACCTCGATCGGGGACGGTGTCGTGGTAGATCCTGCAGCGCCTCGTCAGATCGCGCCTGCGGAGGGCGACCGCGGTCGCCGCACGCACCGTCGCACCGCCCGGCAGGAAGCGGCCCTCCCCCGCGCGTCGGCCGTGCGACCATCGGCCCGTGACGACGCTCCGCGAAGCCGGGACCGGCGACCTCGACCTGCTGTACGACCTGCTCCTGGAGGCCTTCAACTGGGACGGCACGGCGCGCTTCACGCGTGAGGAGGTGATCGCGGACGAGCACACCGCGAGGTACCTCGGCGGGTGGCGGCGCCCGGACGACTTCGGACTCGTCGCGGTGGACGGCGCGGCTCCGCTCGGTGCGGTCTGGGCGCGGGCGCTGCCCGCCGGCACCCCCGGGTACGGGTACGTCGCGGACGACGTCCCGGAGCTCGGCATGGCCGTGGTGCGGTCCGCGCGCGGGCGCGGCGTCGGCTCCGCCCTGCTGGCGGGCTGCGTGCGGCAGGCACGCGACCTGGGGTGGCGCGCGCTGAGCCTGAGCGTCGAGGACGGCAACACGGCCGCGCGCACCCTCTACGAGCGGCACGGGTTCGTGGTCGTCGGCCGCAACGGCGACTCGGACACGATGCTGCGGGAGCTGTGAGCCGTCGATGAGCGCGACGGCCGACCCGACGGCCCTGCTGCTCGAGCGTCTGCACACTGCGGGCATGACCGACGTCGTCACCGTCGAGCACGCGTCGGGGGGGCAGGCGGCGGTCGCGGGCCTCGCGCGCCGCGCGGACGGCACGTCGGTCTTCGTCAAGGGGTTCGTCGAGGCGCCGTCGGACGACGCGTTCGCCGCCGAGGCCGCGGGGCTGGACGCGCTGCGGACGCTCGGCGGCGCGACGACGCCGGACGTCGTGCTCGTCGGCCCGGACCTCCTCGTCCTCGAGGCGCTGCACCCCCGACCGGCCGACGCGGCGTTCTGGGAGCGGCTCGCGCACGTGCTCGCCCGCCTGCACACCACGACGACGCACCCCCGGTTCGGCTGGCACGACGACAACTGGCTCGGCCGTCGCCGGCAGGTCAACACGTGGCACGACGACGGCTTCGAGTTCTTCGCGCAGCACCGTCTGCTGCGGTGGCTCGACGAGCCCCGGGTCCGGACCCTGCTCGACGCCGGCGACCGCGCGGCGCTGGAACGCCTCTGCGCGCGCCTGCCGGAGCTGCTGCCGGTGCGGCCCGCGTGCCTCGTGCACGGCGACCTGTGGGCGGGCAACGTGCTGGCCACCGCCGACGGCGCCCCGGCGCTCATCGACCCGGCCGTGTCGTACACGTGGGCCGACATCGACCTCGCGCACGTCTGGACGACGGGTCCGCCACCCGAGGCCACCCGGTTCTTCGACGTCTACGCCGACCTGACCGGCCTGGACGAGGGGTGGCGAGAGCGCATGCCGATCGTGCAGCTGCGCCAGCACCTGGCGGTCATCGCGCAGTTCGAGGACGTCCGTGGTGCGGTCGACGACCTGCGGGCGACGCTCGCGCCGTTCCGCCCGCGGTCCTGACGCGGGTCGCGACCGCCTGCTCCCTGCGAGGACCCACGCCGGCGTGCGTCCTGCAGGTCCGGTTCCGCACATCAGACCTCCGCGGGTGACGATGGGCCCCGGTCCGTCCGCCCCCGGTGCGCAGCACCGCCGTCCAGGAGCCCCATGCCCACGACCTCCCCCGCCGCCCCGCTCGCCGCGCGCCGTGCCCGCGTCGCCGTGTCGACGGTGTTCTTCGTCAACGCAGTGCTGTACGCGAACCTCGTCCCGCGGCTGCCGGAGATCAAGGACCGCCTGGGCCTGAGCAACGCCGAGCTCGGGACCGCGATCGCCGCGATGCCGCTCGGTGCGCTCGCCGCCGGGCTGCTCGCGCCCGCGCTGATCCAGCGCCTGGGGTCGGCGAGGGTCGCGTCGTTCGGGCTCGTGCTGCTGGCCGCCACGGTGGCGTGCCTGCCGCTGGCCCCCGCCTGGGTGGCCCTCGCCGGGCTGATGCTGGTCGCCGGGGCGCTCGACTCCGTCATCGACGTCGCGCAGAACGCCCACGGGTTCCGCGTGCAGCGCGCGTACGGGCGCTCGATCGTCAACGCCTTCCACGGGCTGTGGAGCGTCGGTGCGGTGGTCGGCGGCCTGCTCGGCACCGCGGCTGCGGGCCTCGGCGTGCCGCTGCCCCTGCACCTGGCCGTGTCGGGCAGCGTGTTCGCGGTGGTGGCGGTGGTCGCGTACCGGTTCATGCTGCCGGGCCCGGAGGACGCGGAGCGGGACGCACCGGCCGAGCCCGACGCTGACGCCCCGGCGGTCGCCCGCGGGCGCCCGTCCGGTCGCGCGCTCCTGCCGCTCGCCGCACTCGGCGGGCTGGCGGCGTGCGGTGCGTTCGTCGAGGACGCCGGGTCCTCGTGGGGTGCGCTCTTCCTGCGCGGCGAGGTCGGCGCGGACGCCGCGACGGCGGGGCTCGCGTTCGTCGCGCTGTCCGTCGCGATGACCGTCGGGCGCCTCACGGGCGACCGCGCGGTCGACCGGTTCGGTCAGCGTCGCGTCGCGCTCGTCGGGGGCGCCGGCATCGCCGCCGGCATGGGCCTCGCGCTGGCCGTGCCCTCGGTCGCCACGACGCTCGTCGGGTTCGCCGCGGCCGGTCTCGGGGTCGCCACGCTCGTCCCGGCGGTCATGCACGCGGCCGACGAGCTGCCCGGCCTGCCGCACGGCGTGGGCCTGACGGTCGTCAGCTGGCTGCTGCGCGTCGGGTTCCTCGTGTCCCCGACCGCCGTCGGGCTCGTCGCGGACGCCACGAGCCTGCGCGTAGGGCTGCTGGGCGTGGTCCTCGCGGGCCTCACCGTGCTGGCGCTGGGCCGGTTCCTCGTCGACGCGCGTGGCGCGGGCGACGCCCCGTCCGACCCGCACGCACCGCCGACGACCGCCGGACCCGCCACGGCGCCGTTCTGACCCGACCGCTCGGGGCGACGGCCGCACGACGCGTGGCGGTTCCGTCGTGAGCGCCGCCCGTCCCTACCCTGGGCGCCATGCACACGGTGGAGCGCGGCGCCGGGACGCCGCTCGTCATGGTCCACGGCTTCGGCGTCGACCACCGGATCCTCCTGTCGCTCGACCCCGTGCTCGACGCGGCGGGCGGCTGGCGACGGATCTACCTGGACCTGCCCGGCACGGCCGGGACGCCCGTCGGGGAGGTGGCGGGCACGCGCGACGTCGTCGACGCCGTGGAGCGGGAGATCGAGCGGCGGCTCGGTGACGAGCCGTTCGCGATCCTGGGCAACTCCTTCGGCGGGATGGTCGCGCGGCAGGTCGCGCACGACTCGCGCGCGCGGGTGCTGGGTCTCGCGACCCTGGCCGGGGTGTTCGTCGCCGCGAACGAGCGCCGCACCCTGCCGCCGCGGACGGTGCTGCGGGAGGACCCGGAGGCGGTGCGGACCGCCGGGGACGCGGCCGACGACTACGTCGAGATGGCGGTCGAGCAGCACGTCGAGGGCGTCCGGGCGTTCCTCGCGCACGTGCACCCAGGGCTGCGCTCGGTCGACCAGGCCGCGCTCGAGCGCATCGCGCAGCGCTACTCCCTCGACGTCGAGCCGGAGGACGCGTCGCCCGAGCCGTTCACCGCCCCCGCGCTGTTCGTCACGGGCCGGCAGGACCACGTCGTCGGCTGGCAGGACGCGCTGCCACGGCTCGCGCACTACCCGCGCGCGACGTTCGCGGTGCTCGACGCCGCGGGCCACAACCTGCACCTGGAGCGCCCTGCCCCGGCGGCGGCCCTCGTCGTCGACTGGCTCGAGCGCGTCCGAGCGGCGCACGCCGGCTCCGGGGCCGCCTGACCTTCCCGGGCGGGCTCGGGAACACAGACGCCCGTTCAAGATGCTCAGCCTGCTGAGTGTTGCCACTCTGTACCCATGGAGACCATCACCAGCACAGCAGTCCGGGGCCGCGTGACGTCCCAGGACCGGGTCCGTCAGGTCACGGTGCTGATCGGCGCCGTCGTGGCCATCGTCGGCGCGACCGTCGGGTCCGGGGCCTTCGGTGGACAGCCGATCGCCGAGGCCGCGGGCGGTGCGCTGTCCGCCACGGCCACGCCGATCGCGCCCGACAGCCCCGCGTTCAACATCTGGTCGGTGATCTACACCGGCCTGGCGGTGTTCGCGATCGTCCAGGCCCTCCCCCGCAACGGCGCCGACCCGCGACTCCGGGCGATCTCGTGGTGGGTGCTCGCGTCGATGCTGCTCAACGCCCTGTGGATCGGGGCGGTGCAGCTCGGGACCGTCCTGGGCAGCGTCGTCGTCATCGTCGTGCTGCTCGCCGTGCTGGTGACCATGTACGTCAAGCTCCTGCGGCTGCCGCACACGGGCACGGCGACGTCCGTCATCACCGACGTGACGGTCGGTCTGTACACCGGGTGGGTCAGCGTCGCGACGCTCGCGAACACCGCGGCGTTCCTCGCCGACGCCGAGGTCGGCGAGCTCGGCCTCGGCGCGACCGGGTGGTCCGTCGTCCTCGTCTCGGCTGCCGCCCTGCTGGCCGTCGCCTACGGCACGTACGGTCGCCGTCGCCCGACCCTCGTGATCCCGATCGGGCTCGCGATGGGGTGGGGCCTGATGTGGATCGGCCTGGGCCGCACCAACGGCCCGCTGTTCGACGACACGGTGGCGACGGTCGCGTTCGTCGCCGCCGGCGTCGCGCTGCTCGCGCCGATCGTGGCGAGCCTGGCGGCCCGCCGCCGCTGACACCCGCGGGTCCGCGACAGCCGCGCCGCAGCGGTCGCCTCCTATCCTCGGGCCATGACGAACGGTGACGACACCCTGCCTGTCCGCACCGTCGGCGGGTTCGACCGCTCCGGCCGCCGGTGGGTGACGGGCATGTTCGCGGTCGGCGGCGCGGCCCTCGGGGCGCTCCTGCCGCTGCTTGCGCGATGGGCGGCCGAGCTGCCCTGGGTGCCGTTCCAGGGCCCGCTCCGGCTGCTCGGGTCGTTCGACCAGACGTGGCTGACCTGGGGCCGACCGGTGCTCGGGCTCGTCGCCGGACTGGCCCTCGCCGCGTGGGTCGTCTTCGACTCCCCCGTCCTCGACGTCGGCCCGGACCGGATCCAGGTCCGCCGCCGCGGCGAGGTGGAGAGGGTCGTCGAGCGCGCCAAGGTCGCCGCGGTGCACCCGCGTGGCTCGAAGCTCCGCATCGAGACGGAGTCCGGACGGACGCTGTTCGAGGGGGACGTCGAAGGCGACAAGGCGCAGATCCGCCGGGCGTTCGTCGACCACGGCTACCCCTGGGAGGGGCCGGCCGACTGAGGCGAGGCGGCCGCCGTCAGCGGCGCCCGGGGAACCGGAACGGGATCGGGATGCCCCCGCAGCAGCAGACGCCGCTCACGTCCGTCTGCGCGAGCAGCAGCGCCGCCCGGTAGCACGCGACGAACCGCACGGCCGTCGGGACGACGGACCGCACCACCCCCCGCTGCCGGACGAGCCCCCGCACCGCGGCGGAGCACGACGCGTCACCGTGCGCGACCCGGTGGGCGCAGCTCCAGCCCTTCCGCGGCGAGAGGCGCGTCTGGTAGGCGGCGATCAGGCGGTCGACAGCGCGGGCGGCGTGGGTCATCGGCTCACCGTAGGGGCACGGTGCAAGAGCCGCACGGCGGGCGTCCCGGGCCCTGCACCGTCGCCGCGCACGCGTCCCGATCCGTGGGACGGGACTCGCGCGGGACCGGCCTGAGGCGGCTCCCCGACCTCGGTGCGCCGCCTGATCCCGGTCCCGCGGGGCCGACGTCTCAGGGGCCGGTCAGCGCCCGCCGACCAGCGCGTCCAGCAGCGGGTCGACGTCGACGAGCGCCACGCGCGTCGCGGAGTCGCTCGTCCCGTACGGCAGCACGAGCGTGCGCCCGTGCAGCATCGCGCCGCACGAGTACACGACGTTCGGCACGTAGCCGGAGCGCTCGTCACCGACCGCCGTGAGCAGCGGTGACGTGAGGCGTCCGACGACGCGCGTGGGCTCGTCGAGGTCGAGGAGCAGCGCACCGATGCTGTAGGTGCGCATCGGCCCGACCCCGTGGGTCAGGACGAGCCAGCCGCGCTCGGTCTCCACGGGGGAACCGCAGTTGCCGAGCTGGATGGCCTCCCAGCCCTGCTCGGGGCGCTGCACGACGACGGGCTCGTCCCAGTGCACGAGGTCCTGCGACGTCGAGA
Organism: Cellulomonas xiejunii; assembly: GCF_024508315.1. Lineage (NCBI taxonomy): Bacteria > Bacillati > Actinomycetota > Actinomycetes > Micrococcales > Cellulomonadaceae > Cellulomonas > Cellulomonas xiejunii. The sequence continues at coordinate 327,881 of NZ_CP101987.1, read as the reverse complement.
CGGCGTTGCTCTCACGGTCGGCGCGCGACATGGCGCACCAGCGCCCGCCCACCTGGCGGGGGAAGATCGCCAGACCCTTGTCGCGCGCCCCCGGCCCGCTCAGCGGGCGGCTCGACATCGTGACGAAGTCCTGCGTGCGGAGCAGCTGGATCGAGATGCCCTGCCCGTCGTACGCCGTGTACGTGCCCGCGTACGACGTGGCGCCGTCGGCGTGCTCGAGGCGCACCATGCGGACGTCCTCCACGCCGTTGCGCTCCGCAGGGGTCTGCGGCATCAGCACGCGCTCGTTCAGCGCGGAGTCCGCGGGGAACGTGATGTCGTAGCCGCGCGCGTCGGACCGCTGCGCCTGCTCCACCGCCACGACCGGCTGGACGGCCCGCGTGGGGGGTGGGTCGAACCGCACGACGTCGTCGACGTCGATCGTGCCGGTGCGCAGCTCCATGCTGGAGACGTGCCCCTCCCCCGTGGACCGCAGCGTCATGACGAAGCGGGTCGTCCCCGCCGGCAGTCCGCTCTGGTCGGGGTGGGCGACCATCGACGGGTTGAACAGCGCCGCCGACTGCACCGCGTACTCGGCCGTGAAGTACGCGCCGACGAGACGGCGGTGCTGCGCCGACATGGACCCGGCCGCGTCCGACCCGTGGCACACGTGCGCGAAGTGCGTCTCCCACGTCGCCTCGAGGTCGTGGTGCCGGTCGTCGAAGGCCCCGGTGAGCTCCGTCAGCTCACGCTCGACCGCGGCGTCGTCCAGCGCCCGCACGCGCTGCAGGACGGCCGCTGCGCGCGACCGGCCCGAGGACGCGAGCTCCTGGCCCGGGAGGAACAGCCGGGCCACGACGCGGTCCGGGTCGGGTCGCAGCAGGTGGTCGGTGCGACGCACCCAGGACCGGTCCGCGCCGGTGCCCGTCACGCCGCGTGACCGGCGGTCGCGGCGAGGAGCTGCGCGCACGCGAGCCACGCGAGCGTCGACTCCGCACCCCGGTTCTGGTTGACGCCGTCGCGCTCCAGGCCGTCGAAGCCGGCACCCGTGGCCGGGTCACGCACGGGGACGCCCGCGTCGTTCGCGCCCTCGAACCAGGCGACGCAGCGGTCCAGGACGGTGACCCAGCGTGGGTCGCCGGTGGCCCGCAGGGCCGTGGCGGCCGCCTCCGCGAGCGCGGTCACCTCCACGGGCTGCTGGTCGAACCCCTGGCGGTCGTCGCCCGGGCCGCGGCCGCCCACGGGGACGACGGACAGCCGGCCGTCGACGGTCTGCTCGGCGACGAGCCAGTCGAGCAGGCGGAGGCCGTCGGCGAGCAGGGCGTCGTCGCCGAGCGCACCGCCGACCGCGATCAGCGCCTCGGGCAGCACGGCGTTCGCGTAGGTCAGCCGCGGCTCGGGCCACGGCCAGCGCGCGTCCGTCGTCGGACGCGGCAGCGTCGCGCGGGCGTCGCCGAGGAGACGACGGGCGGGCCCGCTGCGCGGGTCGACGCGCAGCAGCTCCGCCGCGCCGAGCGCCGCGTAGGCCGTCGCGCGGGTGTGCGGGGACCGTGCGGCCATGGCGAGGGTCGCACCGCGGTGCGCGCCGCGTGCCATCGGCCCGGCGGGCAGCTCGACAGCCGCGACGGCCAGCGCCCAGAGCCCCCGTCCCCAGTGGTCGTCGGTCGACGGCTCGTCGAGCCAGGCGCCCTCCGGGTGGCGGCGGTTGTGCAGCCGGCCGTCCGGGTGCTGCGCCGCGCGCACGAACCTCAGGCAGGTCGCCGCGAGGTCGGCGGCCCGCGCGTCGGAGGACGGGAAGCGTGCCGTGACGACGAGCGCGCGTGCCACGTCGTCGACGCACATGCCGTGCTCGACGCGCGGCTCGTCACCCAGCGCGTGCTCGTAGAGACCGGTCGGGGTCGCGAGGCGCAGCAGGTGGTCGAGGCGCGGGCGGCGGTCGGCGTCGCGGACCAGGGACGGCCCCATCAGACGGCCGTCCGCAGCGCGGCACGTCGCACGGTCGCCGCGAGCCCCAGGTAGCGCCGCGCGACCGCGGGCCACAGCAACGCGTCGGCGAGCCCGCGGGCGGTCGCGCTCATGCCCTCGGCGACCCCCTCGACCGTGAGGACCCGCTCCAGGGCCGCGGCGATGGCGGACGGGTCGCGCTGCGGGACCAGCAGGCCCGCACCGCTCGAGAGCAGCTCGACGGCGTGCGGGAACCGCGTGGACACCACGGGCCGGCAGGCGGCGACGGCCTCGGTCAGCACGCCGGACGTCACCTGCTCGCGGGAGTCGTACGGGAGCAGGACGACGTCGGCCTCACGGACCACCGCACGCAGGTCGGGCCCGGACAGGTAGCGCGCGTCGAACCGCACGGACCCCGTGAGGTCGTGCTCGCGGGTCAGCGCGACGAGCCGGTCGCGGTACGCCTCGCCCTCGCGCTCGAGGACGCGCGGGTGCGTCTGCCCCACGACGAGGTACGTGGGCAGCGGCATGCGCTCACGCAGCTCGGCGAGCGCAAGGAGCGCCCACTCGATGCCCTTGCCGTCGGACAGCAGACCCCAGGTCAGCACGGTGCGCGGGCCGTCCGATGCGGGCCGGGGCGCCACGACCGGGGGGCGGTTGTCCTCGGCACCGTGCGGGATGACGACGACGTCCGCCGGGTCCACGCCCCACCCGGCGACGAGGCGGTCACGCGCCGTGGTGGTCATCGTCACCAGCGCCGACGACGCGGCGACGATGCCGGCCAGGATGCGGTGCTGGTTGGGCGTCGGGCGTGTCAGGACGGTGTGCAGCACCGTCACGACGGGCACGCGCACCCGGGCGAGGAGGTCGAGCACGTCCTGCCCGTCGGCGCCCCCGTAGATGCCGTACTCGTGCTGCAGCACCGCGACGTCGTACGCGTCGAGCGTCGCGGCGGCCGCAGCGGCCCCGTCCGGGTCGTCCGCGACCCACTCGTGCACGACGGGCGCGGACCGCTCCTGCGGTGCGTCGACCAGCCGCACGACACCCACGTCGGCACCGGCCTCGCGCAGGTGCTGGACGAGCGCCGCGCTGAACGTGGCGATGCCGCACGGGGTGGAGGGAAAGGTCGACAGCATGGCGAGACGAACACTCATCGGGTCTGCTTCCGTGGCGCTTGGCGCAGCGAGAGTGCTGCCGTCCACGGTGGGGGGGGAGGGGCCGCGTCCCGAAAGGGGCGCCGTTCCGGCGCCGGTCGCCGACCAGGGGTCCGGCGAGACAGGGCTGAGCCTACCCCCGGGGGCGTACGCTCACCCGGACCCCAGGAGGCCACCGTCAGAGTCGCCGTGCTCGCCTCGATCGCCCACCGCGTCCCGCCGCGTGGCTACGGCCCGTGGGAGCAGGTCGCGTCCACGCTCACCGAGGGCCTGGTCGCCCGGGGGCACGAGGTCACGCTGTTCGCCACGGCCGACTCCCTGACCGCTGCGCACCTGCACGCCGAGGCGCCCGCGGGGTACGAGGAGGACGCGACGGTCGACGCCAAGGTCAGCGAGGGGCTGCACATCGCCGCGTGCTTCGAGCGGGCCGGGCAGTTCGACGTCATCAGCAACCAGTTCGACTTCCTGCCGCTGGTGTTCAGCCGGCTCGTCACGACGCCCGTGGTGACGACGGTGCACGGGTTCTCCTCCGAGCGGATCCTGCCCGTCTACCGCGCGTACGACGACGTCACGCACTACGTCGCGATCAGCGACGCCGACCGGCACCCCGACCTGACGTACGCCGCGACGATCCACCACGGCATCGACGTCGACGCGTTCTCGCCGGGTGCGGGCGACGGCGGGTACCTGCTCTTCCTCGGACGCATCCATCCCGACAAGGGCACGGCGACGGCCATCGAGGTCGCACGGCGGGCGGGCCTGCCGCTCGTGATCGCCGGGGTCGTGCACGACGAGGAGTACCACCGCCGGGAGGTCCTCCCCCACGTCGACGGCGAGCACGTGCGCTACGTCGGGCCGGTCGGCCCCGACCAGCGCGACCGGCTGCTGGGCGGCGCGGTCGCCCTGCTGCACCTCATCGACTTCGACGAGCCCTTCGGCCTGTCGGTCGTGGAGTCGATGGCCGCCGGGACCCCGGTCGTGGCGTACCGGCGCGGGTCGATGCCGGAGCTCGTGACCCCGGGGTCGACCGGGTTCCTGGTCGACGACGTGCCGGGGGCGGTCACCGCCGTGGTCGCGGCCGCCGCGCTCGACCGGGGCGCCTGCCGCCGGGAGGCCCGCGCACGCTTCGCGGCCGACCGCATGGTCGCGGACTACGAGCGCCTGTTCGCCCGCGTCGTGGCCGAGCAGCGCGGCCGGCCTCGACGAACGGCTGTGGCGAACCTGGCACGCTGAGGCCCGTGGATCCTGCGACGCATCTCGGTACGTCCTCCGTGGCCCGTGCCTACGGCGCCTTCGCGGAGCGTGAGGCTCGCGGGACGTCGCCCACGTACGAGGAGTGGGCGGCCGGCGTCAGCACGGACCCGCAGGTCACGGCGCTGCTGGACGCGCTGCCGCCCGGCAAGCGGCAACCGAACCTCGTGTTCGCGGCCGCCCGGTGGCACGGGGCGTCGGGCGGCTACGGCGACCTGCGCCGCACGCTGGTCACACGGTGGGACGACGTGGCGGCGACCGTCCGCGTCCGCGCGACGCAGACCAACGAGGCGGGCCGCTGCGCAACGCTCCTGCCGTTCCTCGCGCGGCTCCCCCAGCCGCTGGCACTGCTGGAGGTCGGCGCGTCCGCGGGGCTGTGCCTGCTCCCGGACCGGTACTCCTACCGCTACGACTCCGCCGAGGGCGGCTCGCAGTCGCTCGACCCCGCGGACGGGCCGTCCGCGGTCGTCCTGCCCTGCGCCCTCGGTCCCGGGATCGCGGCACCGGAGCGGCTGCCCGAGGTCGTGTGGCGCGCGGGCATCGACCTGGCACCGGTCGACGTCACCGACGACGACGCGTGCGCCTGGCTCGAGACGCTGGTCTGGCCCGAGCACGACGCGCGACGCGCCCGGCTGCGCGCCGCCCTGGGCGTCGCGCGCACCGACCCGCCGCGCGTCGTCCCGGGCGACCTGCTCGACGTCCTGCCGACGCTCGCCGCGCAGGCCCCGGCCGGCGCGACGCTCGTCGTGCTGCACAGCGCGGTCCTCGCGTACCTGACCCCGCAGGGGCGTGAGTCCTTCGTGGACCTGGTCGGGACGCTGCCGGGGCACTGGCTGAGCAACGAGGGTGCGCTGGTCCTGCCGACCACCGCGGGTCTCGCCTCCAACCGCGTCGACCGCGGCTTCGTCGTCAGCCTGGACGGGACGCCCCGCGCGTACGCCGACCCGCACGGCAGGAGCCTGTCGCCGCTGCCGTGAGCCGTCGCCCGAACCCGCGGGTTACGCTCGCGCCGTGAGCGACGAGACCCCGGAGCCGGACGAGGCCGAGCAGTTCCTGCGGGACTTCCTGCGTGCGGCGACCCCGCAGCAGCGGCACACGTTCGTCCGACGGACGAACTACGACGGCGGTGACGCGACGATCCGGTTCGTGCTCGACGACCCGACGACGGACCGCGCCACAGCCCTGGCCGCCTACTGGATCCTCGGCGCCTGCTACTACTCGCGGTACGCGACGGCCGAGGAGACCGCCGACTACGAGCGGCCCACGTGGGAGCTGCTGCGCAGCATCGAGGAGCGGTACGCCGCCGGCTTCTGGGCCGACCACGGCATCGCGTTCGACCCGACGGACGACGACGAGATCGACTGGACCGACGACTACGGCGCCCCCGTGGCCCGGCCCGTGCCCGAGGTGATGCGGCGCGCCGTGCCCGGTGAGCTCGTCGACGACGCCGGAACGGAGGACGGCCTGCCGCTCGACGTGCACCTGCGGTGGACCGCCCTGGTCGACTGAGCTCGTGCCGACCCGCGGGCGCCGGAGCCGCGCGACCCCTAAGGTCGGCGGATGATCGTCGAGTCCAGCGTCGACGTCCCGGTCCCCCCGGACGTCGCGTTCGCGGTGTCGCAGACCACCGGCGCGGTCCGGCTGCGCTGGGACCCCTTCATCCGCCGGCAGGCCTTCCTCGACGGTGCGACGGCTCCCGCCAAGGGCGTCCGGACGCTCACGCGCCACCGCTCGGGCCTGCGGATGGTCAGCGAGTACGTCTCCTACAAGCCGCCGACGAACGTCGGGATGAAGATGGTCGAGGGCCCCTGGTTCTTCTCCGTCATGGCCGGCGGGTGGCGCTTCTCTCCGCTGCCGGACGGCGGGACCCGCGCGGTCTGGCGGTACAGCTTCACGTGCCGGCCGGCGTGGCTGGCGCCGGTGGCCGAGCGCGTCGGACGCGTCGTGCTGCAGCGGGACGTCGACCGCCGGATCGCCGGGTTCGCCCGCGGCTGCGCGGACCCGCAGGTGCTGGCCGCGGCGGGCTGACGCCCGCGAGTCACACGGTCGCCCTCCCGGACGCCCACCCTGTCCGCAGGTCGGGGCGGCACGTCGGCGTGACGACACCTGCGCACAGGAGTTGACTGACCACCACGCCCGGCCGCCGGGGACGCACGCGAGAGAGCACGCCCATGAGTGACCCGGTCATCGACGTCCAGGGCCTGAGCAAGTCGTTCGGCCGCTTCCGTGCGCTCGACCACCTCGACCTGCGCGTCGAGCGGGGGCAGGTGCACGGGTTCCTCGGCCCCAACGGCGCCGGCAAGTCCACGACCATCCGGGTCCTCCTCGGCCTGCTGCGGGCCGACGCCGGCACGGTCCGGCTGCTCGGCGGGGACCCGTGGACGGACGTCGTCGCGCTGCACCGACGCCTCGCGTACGTGCCCGGGGACGTGTCGCTGTGGCCCGGCATGACGGGCGGAGAGGCGATCGACCTGCTGGGGGCGCTGCGCGGCGGGCTCGACGAGCGCCGCCGGGCCGAGCTGGTCGAGCGGTTCGAGCTGGACCCGACCAAGCGCGGACGGCAGTACTCCAAGGGCAACCGGCAGAAGGTCGCGATCGTCGCGGCGCTCGCCTCCGACGTCGACCTGCTGCTGCTCGACGAGCCGACCAGCGGCCTCGACCCGCTCATGGAGAACGTCTTCCAGGAGGTGATCGGCGAGGCGAAGGAGCGCGGCACCACCGTGCTGCTGTCGAGCCACGTCCTGGCGGAGGTCGAGACCCTGGCCGACCGCATCAGCATCATCCGCGCCGGCCGGATCGTGCAGTCCGGCACGCTGGCCGACCTGCGCGGCCGGACCCGCACGACGATCCACGCGACCCTGGCACGCACCCCGGACGACGCGACGCTCGCGGCCCTCGGCGGTGCCCGCCTCGACGGGGACCGGCTGTCCGCGACCGTGGACTCCGCCGCGGTCGGCGACGCCATGGCCGCGCTGACCCCGTACGGCATCACGACGCTCACGGTCGCCCCGCCGTCGCTCGAGAGCCTGTTCCTGCGACTCTACGGCGACGACGAGGCGACCCGGTGACCACCGCCACCGCCTCGCTGACCGGCGCCCGGCCCCTCCTGCGGGCGACCGCCCGCCACGACGGCCGCCTGTTCGCCCCCTGGGTCGCGGTCGTGACGCTGCTCTCGGCGTCGTCGGTGATCGTCTACCCCTGGGTCTTCCCGGACCTGACGGACCGGCGCCTGCTGGCGGCGTCCATCGAGGCCAACCCCGCACTCGGTCTCGTCTTCGGGCCCGCGTACGACCTGACCACCGTCGACGGGTTCAACGCGTGGCGCAGCCTCGCCCTCGGCGGGTTCCTCGTGGCGCTGGGTGCGATCTTCGCGGTCACGCGGGCGACGCGCGCGCAGGAGGACTCCGGTCAGGCCGAGCTGCTGGCGTCCGGGGTCATGGGGCGCTCGGCGCGGCTGCTCGCGGGGGTCGCGCTCGCGCTCGTCGGCTCCGTGGTGGCCGGCGTCGTCGCGGGCGTCGTCACCGCGCTGTGCGGCGGCGCGTGGGAGGCGTCGCTGCTGCTGGGCGCGACGTTCACGGCGACGGGCTGGATGCTCGCGGGCGTCGCGGCCGTCACCGCGCAGCTCGGCTCCGACTCACGGACGGCGAACTCGCTGGCCGTCGCGACGCTCGGCGTGCTCTACGGGCTGCGCGGGTTCTGCACGGCGCTCGACGCGCCCTCGTGGACGGTCTGGGCCAACCCGCTCGGCTGGACGCTGGAGACGCGGCCCGCGAGCGGTGACCGGTGGGCGCCGCTCCTGCTGACGGTGACCCTCACGCTGGTGCTCGTCGGCGTCGCGTTCGTCCTGCAGGGGCGCCGGGACTTCGGCCAGGGGTCGATCGTCCCGCGCCCGGGCCCGGCCCGCGGCACGACGCGCAGCACGTGGCGGCTGGCGGTGCGGATCAACCGCGCACCGATCGTCACGTGGGGCATCACCTTCGTGGTCCTGGGCGTCGTCTTCGGGTACTTCACGACGTCGATCACGGACGTGCTGTCCGGCAACGGCGGCGTCCAGCAGATCCTGGCGTCCGGGGCGACCACCCCCGAGGCCCTGGCGGGCGCGTTCGTCCGCACGGTGCTGAGCCTGATCGGCATCGTGGCCGCCGTCGCGGGCGTGCAGGTGATGCTCAAGGTCCGTGCCGAGGAGGTGGCCGAGCGCGTCGAGCCGCTGCTCGCCGGCGCGGTCGCGCGTGTCAGGTACTACGCGAGCCACGTCGTCCTCGCCCTGTGCGTCGTCACGGCGTGCGTGCTGCTCGCCGGCACCCTCGTCGCGCTCCTCGCCTCCCGTGCGGACATCGGCCTGGGCTCAGGGGACGTGCTGCTCCAGGCCGTGGTGACCGTCCCGGCCGTGTGGACGGTCGTCGCCGTGTCGGTCGCGGTCGTCGGCGCCCGGCCCGTGGCGAGCCTCGCCTCCTGGGCGGGGGTCCTCGTGTCGTTCATGCTGACCCTGCTCGGCCCGACCTTCGGCCTCGACGACTGGGTGCTGGGCATCAGCCCGTTCTGGCACGTCCCGGACGCCACCGCCGCCGCCCCCGACTGGTCCGGCCTCGGCTGGATCACCCTGGTGACGGCCCTCCTCCTGGCCGTCGGCCTGCGCGGGTTCCGCCACCGCGACGTCAACCGCTGACACCCGTCCGCGCGGCCCCTGGCCTGCAGGAGCGCGGACCCGGGCCGACATGAACGCGGACTCCTGCCACCTCTCAGCGATGGGTGCGGCAGGAGCCCGCGTCCGGCACAGTCTGTCCTAGCGGCCGCACCCGACACGCTCCGCCGAGAGGGTGATGTCGTCGACCCAGACGTCGAACTGGTCGGGCGTCGCGCCGCCCTGGTACAGCTGCCAGCCGATCTTCACGGTGTCCGCCGTCGGCAGGACGAACGGCACGTCCGCACCGCCGTGGTCGTCCCCGGTCACCGTCAGGTCCGGCTGCGGGACGCCGTCGAACCACACCGAGACGCGGTTCTCCGGTGCGAACCACTCGAACTCGACGCACTGCCACTGGTCCTCGACGGTGGGTGCCGACTCGCGCCAGTTGGTCCAGTCGCCCGTCGGCCCGCCGTCGGCACCGACGCCCCAGAACGTCGCGTCGGGGCCGACCGTCGGCGCGAACTGCCCGCCGAGCGGCCGCACGACCTCGTCGCTCCCGGAGCCCGTGACCTCGACGAGCGTGAAGTGCGCCCAGTCGGGGGCGGTCGGGAAGTCGTCGACCTTGATGCGCAGCCGCCCGTAGAACGTGTTCTCGGGTGCCGCGAAGTCGACGACCTTGAGGAACGCGTACCCGTTGTCCTCGGTGTGCACGCGCAGCACCTTGCCCGCGTGCCCGGCCCGCTCGACCTTGAGCGTCCCGTGCCGGGTGTCGACGCCCCAGTCGAGGCTGGCCGCACCGCCCGTCGGCTCGGACTCGAAGTCCTCGCAGAAGAGGGCCTCGACGCTCTCGCAGCCGCCGCGCGGTCCGTGACCGGGCCCGGGCCCCTTGCCCGGGCCGGGTCCGTGCCCGCCCCCGGCGGCCGCGACGGGAGCGAGGGCGAGCGTGGCCGCGGCGAGGGCCGCGACGGTCGCCAGGGTGGGGATCGTCCTCATGCGCGCACCAACCGTTCGTTCGGGTGACGGAACCCTCGGATGCTAGGCAGGCCGGTGGACCCAGGTCCCGACCCGAAACGATTGATCGACCCGATCCCACCTCGGACTGATCCCCTCCCACCGCAGCCCCCTCCCGTCCCCTTCGCCCCCTTCACCTCCCTTCACCCCCCACCCCACCCGCCGAACTCGTCGTTCGGCGGCTTCAGACGGCTCAGAAGCCGCCGAAGGACGAGTTCGTCGGGGGATCGTCTCGTCAGGCAGACAAGGGCCAGTGACGGGGGGCGTCATGACCCCGGTGGCTGTACCGCAGGGTCGACTGGCGGGTGCGGGGGCGGGCGACGACGATCGAGGTGTCCGTCGTCGGACCGGAGGACTCATGGGGACCTGGGCACCTGACGACCTCGACCGCGTCGGCGGTGCGGAGGAGCTGCAGATCGCCTCGTACCGGCCGGACGGCACGCTGCGGCCGTACGTGACGATCTGGGGCGTGCGGGTCGGCGACGACCTGTACGTCCGCTCGGCGTACGGGCCGCAGAACGGCTGGTTCCGTCACGCCACGGCGGCGGGCACGGGTCGCGTGCGTGCCGCCGGCGTGGAGCTGGAGGTGACGTTCGAGGCGCCACCACCGGACGTGCATGCCGACGTGGACGCCGCGTACCACGCGAAGTACGACCGCTACGGGCCGCAGATCGTCGACACGGTGGTCGGGCCGCAGGTCGTCGACGTGACCCTGCGGGTCGTCCCGCGCGACTGACGCCGGGTCCGGCCCGCACGACTGACGCCCCGCCCGGCCCCGCGGGGCCGACCGAGGGACGTCCCGAGCCGCCCGACGAGCTCCTCGACCTACCCCCTGCACCCCGAGCCGGGCCCGGAGGTCAGGACACGCTGTGCAGCTCCGGCGACGACCCCTTGTCGTCGAGGATCGCGGCGTCGATCATCTCCTGCGCACGCTCGCGCTCGACCCCCAGGGCGAGCGCCATCTCCGTGAGCAGCGGCTGCGTCGCCGACCAGAGCTGGTCCTTCTCCCCCGTCGACAGACCCCGCTCCACGCTGCGACGCGTGAGGTCGCGCACGACCTCCGCCTGCACGAGGTGGTCCTGGCTGCGCATCCGCTCCTGGTTCTCCTTGAACCGGCGGGTCCACGCCTCGTGGACGTGCGCGGTCGGGGCCGAGAGGACGGCGAGGAGCGCGGCGATGCCGTCGGCGTCGTAGAGCGGCCGCAGGCCGATCTCGTCGGCCTTGGCCAGCGGGACGGACACGATCATCCCGCTCCCGACGACCTCGAGCTGCAGGTACTGGTGGGTCTCGCCGCGGAACGTCCGCTCGAGCAGGTCGACGACGCGGGTGGGGCCGTGGTGGGGGTGGACGACGATCTCACCGATGGCGGGCTGCATGGGTCACACCTCTTGCTTGGCGCGGCACCGCGCTCGGCCCCGTACGCGACGAGGACCGCCTCCCTGCGACGGCGTGCCGTCGCAGGGAACGCGCGGACCGGTCCACCACCCGGGATGGGGACGGGGAGCCGCGCGAGCCGGTGAGACCATTGTCCCACGCGACGCCAAACAGTGGACAGAGCCGCCGCGCACCCTCCCCGGCGACGACTGTCACACGGTCCGGGGCCCGCGGTGCCAGGGGTTGCGCGCGTCGGTGGACGCCGGCTGGGCGGCGACCGCCACCGCGTACGTGGGGCGGTCCGTCCCGGTGACGACACCGAGGTAGTCGTGCCCGGTCATGTGGCACCACACCGGTAGGTCGATGGGCGCGACGGGGTCGGCCGTCACCAGGTGGACGACGGCGCCCGGCGCCATCGTCGCGACCCGGTCGCGCAGCAGGACGAGCAGGCGGGCGCACCCGAGGTCCCCGCCGTCGATCGTCACGACGTCCCCCGTACCGGCCACGGCGCGAGGGTAGCCCGGGGTGCGCCCGGGACGTCGGCCACGACCGGCGCCGGCGGCCTCGAAACCTTGCGATTGGGCCGAATAAACCGGCAGACGTCCACGATGCGGTGGTTAAAGGATTAGATCCGCAAACTGGCGGGGAGCGGCCACGCTCCCACGCTGCACACTGCTGCCGTCACGGCGCAGGAGAACGATCACAGCCGATCACGCTCCCGTCGCGACATCCGCCGGCACGCAGGTGGGAGCGCGGGTCGGCCGAACCGTCACGTCCCCTCGCTCGACTGCCCAAGGGAGTGCCATCAGATGACCGACACTTTCGCGCGACGCCCCCGTCGTCGCCACTCGCTCCGCGCCACCGTGGGCGCGCTCGCCACCGGCGCACTCGTCGCCGGCACCGTCGCCCTGGCCGGACCGGCCTCGGCGCAGAACGTCAACAGCAACCAGACCGGCACCCACAGCGGCTACTGGTACTCGTTCTGGACCGACAGCCCCGGCACCGTGTCCGCCGTGCTCGGCAACGGCGGCAACTACTCGACGTCGTGGCGCAACACCGGCAACTTCGTCATCGGCAAGGGCTGGTCCACGGGCAGCGACCGCGCGGTCAGCTACTCCGGTCAGTTCAACCCGTCCGGCAACGCCTACCTGACGCTGTACGGGTGGACCAACGGCCCGCTCGTCGAGTACTACATCGTCGACAACTGGGGCACCTACCGTCCGACCGGCACGTTCAAGGGCACGGTCAGCTCGGACGGCGGCACGTACGACATCTACGAGACGACGCGCTACAACGCCCCGTCGATCGAGGGCAACAGCTCGACGTTCAAGCAGTTCTGGTCGGTCCGCCAGCAGAAGCGCACCGGCGGCACCATCACCGCCGGCAACCACTTCTCCGCCTGGCAGCGCGCGGGCATGCAGATGGGCCGCCACAACTACATGATCATGGCGACCGAGGGCTACCAGTCCTCCGGCTCGTCGAACATCACCGTCGGCACGGGCAGCGCTGACAACGGCGGTGGGAACAACGGCGGCGGCAACAACGGCGGTGGGAACACCGGCGGTGGTGGCAACGACAGCGGCAGCAACACCAACAACGGCTGCACCGTCACCTGGACCCGGGGCGAGGAGTGGGGTGACCGCTTCAACGTCAACTACACGGTGTCCGGCCGGTCGGGCTGGTCCGTGACGGTCTACCCGAACAGCGGCCAGTCGGTCCAGAACTCGTGGGGCGCCACCCGCAGCGGCAACACGTTCCGCTCCAGCGGTTCGAACAGCTTCGGCGTGACGTACTACAAGGGTTCGCAGAACATCAACTACATCCCCTGGGGCATCTGCTCCTGACAGCACGACGACGGGGTGCCGAGGTCGACGACCTCGGCACCCGTCGCACGTCTCCACCCGCCCGCCCCGGCACCGATCACTTTCGGTGCTGACGGCGGGCGGTGTCGGTCCGGGGACCAATGGGCGGCCGCAGAGTCCACCCACGGGTACACGTGACCTCCTTAAACGGTTTGGGTCACCCACGGGCTGTTCACCTGCGCATTCGCCTCGGTCACACTGACGAGGTCCGGTGTTCGAGGCGCCCACCCGCGCCTGGATCACCCACGCACGAGCCGGTGAGCGCCACCTGACCCGCCGGCCCGGACTCCTGTCCCACAGATGCGCTCGCACAGAGGAGCCTTTGATGCTCGATACTTTCGAAACGGCCCGGCCGGCCCGGAGGGGGCAGCGCACACTGCGCGCCCTCCTGGGCACGGTCGCCGCCGCGACGCTGGCCGCCGGCGGCGTCGCCGTGGCCGCGCCCGCGACCGCGGCCACGATCACGACCAACCAGACCGGTACCGACGGCATGTGGTACTCGTTCTGGACCGACAGCCAGGGCACCGTCTCCTCCGAGATGAACGGCGGTGGCAAGTACACGACGCGGTGGCAGAACACCGGCAACTTCGTCATCGGCAAGGGCTGGTCCAAGGGTGACAGCTCGAAGGTCGTGAGCTACTCCGGTCAGTTCAACCCCTCGGGCAACGCCTACCTGACGCTGTACGGGTGGACCAACGGCCCGCTGATCGAGTACTACATCGTCGACTCGTGGGGCACCTACCGCCCCACCGGCACCCACAAGGGCACCGTCACCACCGACGGCGGCACGTACGACATCTACGAGACGACCCGCGTCAACGCCCCGTCGATCGAGGGCGACTCCTCGACGTTCAAGCAGTTCTGGTCGGTCCGGCAGTCCAAGCGCGTGGGCGGCACCATCACCGCCGGCAACCACTTCTCCGCGTGGGCGTCCAAGGGCATGCAGCTGGGCAACCACAACTACATGATCATGGCCACCGAGGGATACCAGTCCTCCGGCTCGTCGGACATCACCGTCTCCGAGGGCTCCAGCGGCGGCAACACCGGTGGTAACACGGGCGGTAACACGGGCGGCAACACCGGTGGGAACACGGGCGGCGGCACGTCGAACGGCTGCACCGTCACGGCCTCGGCCGTCGCGGGCGAGTCGTGGGGCGACCGCTTCAACGTCAACTACACCGTCTCCGGCGCGACCAGCTGGACCGTCACGGTCAACCCCGGCTCGGGCCAGTCGATCCAGAACTCCTGGAACGCGACCCGCTCGGGCAACACCTTCACGTCGGCCGGCAACCAGAGCTTCGGCGTGACGTACTACTCCGGCGGCAACAACACCGTCCCGTCCGCGAGCTGCACGGCGGCCGGCGGCAACACGGGCGGCAACACCGGCGGGAACACCGGCGGGAACACGGGTGGCAACACCGGCGGGAACACGGGTGGCAACACCGGCGGAAACACGGGTGGCAGCACCCAGAACTGCTCGGCCGGCTACGTGGGCCTGACGTTCGACGACGGCCCCAACTCGGGCACGACGAACCAGATCATCAGCGCGCTCAAGGCCGCGAACGCCACGGCCACGGTCTTCCCGACCGGCCAGAACGCGCAGAACAACGCCTCCCTCATGCAGGCCTACAAGAACGCCGGCCTGCAGATCGGCAACCACAGCTGGGACCACCCGCACCTGGTGAACATGAGCCAGAGCGACGTCCAGTCGCAGCTCTCGCGCACGCAGCAGGCGATCCAGAACACCGCGGGCGTCACGCCCACGGTCTTCCGCCCGCCGTACGGTGAGGTCAACGGCACGGTCAACTCCGTCGCCTCGGGCCTCGGTCTGCGGGTCGTCACGTGGGACGTCGACTCGAACGACTGGAACAACGCCTCGTCGTCGAGCATCCGGTCGGCGGCGCAGCGGCTGACCAACGGGCAGACCATGCTCATGCACGACTGGCCCGCGGCCACCGTGCAGGCGCTGCCCGGCATCCTGCAGGACCTGCAGTCGCGCAACCTGTGCACCGGCCACATCTCGGCCTCCACCGGTCGCGCGGTCGCGCCGGCCGGCGGGAGCACGGGTGGCAACACCGGTGGGAACACCGGTGGGAACACGGGCGGCAGCACCGGCTCCTGCACCGTCACGGGCACGGCCGTCGCGGGCGAGTCGTGGGGTGACCGGTTCAACGTCACCTACACGGTGTCCGGCGCCTCGAACTGGTCGGTCTCGGTGAACCCGGGCTCGGGCCAGTCGGTCCAGAGCTCCTGGAACGCCACCCGGTCGGGCAACACCTTCACGTCGGCCGGCAACAACAGCTTCGGCGTGACGTTCTACTCGGGCGGGAACAACACGGTCCCGTCCGCCACCTGCACCGCACGCTGACACAGCACACCGCAACACCGCACGACCGCACGACCGCAGCACCGCAGCACCGCAGCACCGCAGCACCGCACGACCCTCGGGGCCGTCCGGCGGAGCAACCTCCGCCGGACGGCCCCGAGCCGTTCGCCCTGGACCCCACCGACGCGCTCGGCGTGCGCGTCGTTACGCTCCGGGGGTGTACATCCCCGTGTTCAACGCCCTCGACGACGCCGACGAGGTCCGTGCGCTCGTCGCGGCCGTCGGCTCCGCGGAGCTGGTGACGGTCGGCGCGGACGGCTACCCGACGTCGACGCTGCTGCCCGTCGTGTGGGACGGCGACCGGCTCGTCCTGCACATGGCGCGCGCCAACCCGCAGTGGCGGACCATCGGCGACGACGCCCCCGCGCTGGCCGTCGTCACGGGGCCGCAGGCGTACGTCTCCCCCACCTGGTACCCGAGCAAGGCCGAGCACGGGCGCATGGTCCCGACGTGGAACTACTCGGCCGTGCACCTGACGGGCCGGGCCCGCGTCCGCACCGACGCGTCGTGGCTGCACGAGGCGGTCACGCTGCTCACCGACCACCACGAGTCCGGCCGCGCCGACCGCTGGCACGTCACCGACGCCCCGGAGGCCTTCGTCGAGAAGCAGCTGCGGGCCGTCGTCGGCATCGAGGTGCTGGTCGAGCGCGTCGAGGCCAAGGCGAAGCTCAGCCAGAACCGCTCGGCGGCAGACCACGCGGGCGTCGTCGCCGGCCTGGCCACGCAGGACGACGCCCAGTCGGCCGCCGTCGCGCACGCGATGCGCACCCACGGCACCCGCGCCTGACTCCCCGCGAGAGGGCGATCGAGTCGCGCCCGGAATCCTTTCGTGCCTGCGACACCGTTCCTCACCTGCACGGCCCGACCGGCACTGCCGATCAGGTGTCCGCCGCGTCGGCCCCCGGGGGAACGGCACGGCGGCCTGTCCGTTTCGGTACGTTCGTGCCGTGCTCCGCGCCGCGACCCTTGCCGACCTCCCTGCTGTCCAGCGCCTGTACGGGGTTCTCCACCCCGACGAGCCGCCCGTCGCGCCGGCAGAGGCCCGCCGGATCCTGCAGCGCATCCTCGACACCCCGGGCACCGACGTCCTGGTGCTCGAGGACGACGGGGCGGTGGTCGCGACCGCGTGCCTGGTCGTCGTGCCCAACCTCTCGCGCGGGGGACGACCCTGGGCGGTCGTCGAGAACGTCGCCGTCGACGCGACCGTGCAGCGGCGCGGTCACGGCCGGCGTCTGGTCGGCGACGTGCTGCAGCGCGCGTGGGACGCCGGCTGCTACAAGGTCATGCTGCAGACGGCAGCCACCGGCGAGGACGTCCACACCTTCTACCGGGCGTGCGGCCTGACGTCGCGGACCAAGACCGCGTTCATGGCGTACGCCCCTGGGCTCTCCGTCGTGGGAGCGGCATCGTGAGCTCGCCGCAGGACAGGTGGAACCACAACCTCCACTACCACCCGCTCGTCCTCGACGCGGTCCCGGCGCAGGCGCGTACGGCGCTCGACGTGGGCACGGGTGACGGGCTGCTCGCCGCGGACCTGCGCCGACGCGTGCCGCACGTGGTCGGCATCGACCTGGACGCGGACGTGCTGACCCGCGCCCGGGCCGCGGGTGACGACATCGCGTGGATGCACGGCGACGCCCTGGACGCGCCGTTCCCGGCCGGGGCGTTCGACGTCGTCGCGTCGGTCGCGGTCCTGCACCACCTGCCCGACCTCGCCGACGGCCTGCGACGCCTGTCGACGCTGGTCGCACCCGGCGGCGTGCTCGTGGACGTGGGCATGGCCCGGTCGGTCGGCTGGCGGGACGCCCCCTGGGAGCTCGCCGGGGTCGCGCAGCACCAGGTGCTCCGCCGCACCCGCACCTACTGGGAGCACACCGCACCGACGCTCTGGCCGCCCCCGCACACCTACGCGGAGGTGCGGGCGATCGCGCGCGAGGTGCTGCCGGGGGTGCGCTGGCGGCGGCTGCCGCTGTGGCGGTACGCGATGGTGTGGCAGCGCCCCTGAGCCTGCGACCCGGCGTGGCGCCGTCGGTCCCGCGCGGACCGCCGGATCCGTTGGCGTACGAACCGTTTCGGCCCCTACGCCGGGCGGGTGGTGTATCGCTACATTCGCCGGACCGTGAACGTTCGCCACCCCACGGTCGACCTGCGTCCGGCATCGCGGCCGACGCACCGCCAGGGAGGAACCCCACCGTGCGACCCAGACACACCCCCACCCGCCTGCGGGCGGTGATCGCGGCATCCGCCGCAGCCCTCGTCCTCGGAGCCCTCGTCACGCCCGCCTCCGCCTCGCCCGTCGCGGCGCTGGCCGGCGGCGTCGTCCCCACCGCCGTCACCGCCGGCTGCGGCAGCGCGCCGCGCCTGGCGACCGGCAACCACACGATCACCAGCAGCGGCCAGCAGCGCCAGTTCCGGCTCGACGTGCCCGCCAACTACGACCCGAACAAGGCGTACCGCCTGGTGCTCGGGATCCACTGGTGGCACGGCACGTCCCAGGACGTCGTCAACGAGAACTTCTACGGCCTGAAGCCGCTGGCCAACAACAGCACGATCTTCATCGCGCCGCAGGGCATCGACAACGCGTGGCCCAACAACGGCGGCCGTGACGTCACGTTCATCGACGACATCCTGCGGACCGTCGAGGCCGCGCTGTGCGTCGACACGTCCCAGCGGTTCTCCACCGGCTTCAGCTACGGCGGCGGGATGAGCAACGCGCTGGCCTGCGCCCGCGCGAACGTCTTCCGCGGCGTCGCGGTCCTCAACGGTGCGCAGCTGTCCGGCTGCGAGGGCGGCACGCAGCCCATCGCGTACCTCGGCTCGCACGGCGTCGTCGACAGCGTCCTCAACATCTCGCAGGGTCGCGCCCTGCGGGACCGCGCGCTGCGGAACAACGGCTGCCAGGCGCAGAACGCACCGGAGCCGGCAGGCAACAGCGGCCAGGCGCACACCAAGACGACCTACCAGTGCCGTGACGGGTTCCCGGTCGTCTGGATCGCCAACGACAGCGACCACCAGTGGGCAGCCGTCGACCGCGGCAAGCAGCAGTCGCACGTGCCGGGCGAGATCTGGCAGTTCTTCACGGCGCTGCGCTCGACGACGGACACGTCGACCCCCACGCCGACGCCGACGCCGACAGTGACGCCGACGCAGACCCCCACCCCGACGCCGTCCGTCACGCCGACGTTCACGCCGACGCCGACGCCGACGACCACCACGCCGCCGCCCTCGGCGGGCTGCACCGCGACCTACACCACGACCAACTCCTGGCCCGGCGGGTTCCAGGGCGAGGTGACGGTGCGCGCCGGCGCGGCGATCTCCGGCTGGACGGTCAGCTGGACCGGCTCCAACCAGATCCAGCAGCTCTGGAACGGCACGCTCGCACCGCAGGGTGACCGGGTCGTCGTGAGCAACGTGTCGTGGAACGGCTCCATCCCGGCCAACGGGAGCGCGTCGTTCGGGTTCCTCGGCAGCGGCACGCCGTCCACGCCGACGCTGACCTGCACCGCCCGCTGACGACACCCACCGGCTGACGGCACCGCCGTCCGTCGCACCGTCCGGCAGCACCCGCTGCCGGGCAGCACCACCGCCTCCCGACCCGGACAGGTCCGCGCCTTCCAGGACGGGTCCCTCCCCCGGTGTCCGGGGGGTCGAGCGGGTCGCGCCGTCCTGGTGACACGGCGCGGCCCGCTCTCGGTCGTCCGCACCCGGGGGCGGGTCAGGGAGACGTGAGCCAGAGGCCCGCGACCGCGGCCGCCACGCACGCGACCAGCATGCCGACCGCGTGCAGCACCCCGGCGGCGCCACGGCCCGCGAGCAGCAGGCGCGCCGCCTCGACGCTCGCGGTGCTGAACGTCGAGTACCCGCCCAGGAACCCCACGCCGACCACCCCGCGCACGCCGTCGTGCCCCGGGTGCGCCAGCAGCCACCCCGTCAACGCGCCCAGCAGCAGGCACGCCGTCACGTTGACGACGAGCGTGCCCAGCGGCAAGCGGGCGCGACCGCGGGACACCCCGGTGTCGACGACGAACCGCGTCGCCGCGCCCAGCCCGCCCGCGAGCGCGACCACGACGATCACGACGGGCCGCCCGCTGCGTCGTCGCGCGGCGGTCGAAAGGCGAGCACCCGGCCCACGAGCAGGAGCCCGGCACCCGCGGCCACGACGCCGAGCACCACGCTGCCCAGCGCGTAGGCGACGCCGGTCGCGGCGTGGCCGGTCGCCACCAGCTGCTCGACCTCGAGCGCGAACGTGCTGTACGTCGTGAACCCCCCGAGGACGCCCGTGCCGACACCGAGGCGCACCGCCCGACGCCGACCGACGTCGGGACCGCGCTGCAGCACGGCCAGCAGCGCACCGAGCAGGAGCGAGCCGACGACGTTGACCACGAAGGTGCGCCACGGCCAGGCGCCGGGGGCGACGGGCTGCGTCAGCAGCGCGCGGGCGAGCACGCCGACGGTGCCACCGGCCGCGACGAGCAGCGCCCCGACGGGCAGCGGCAGCGGGTCGGGCGAGGTCACCGCTGCCACGGCGCCCGGGGGTCCTGCCAGTCGGCGACGCTCAGCGGCACGGTCAGCACCGGCCGGTGCTGGTGGTAGCCGAGGTGCAGGGCGATCGACCCCTCCAGCAGCTCCCGCAGCCGCCCCGACCGGCTGCCGACGACGATCGCGGACGCGTCGACGGCCCGCGCCAGGTGCGTGAGCGCCCGGTCCGGACGCCCCGCGAGGTAGTGCACGCGCCACACGACCTGCTGCCCGGCGAGGTGCTCGGCGGCCTGCGCGCGCAGCTCGTCGCGGACGCGCTGCCAGGTGTCGTCGAGGCCGTCGGGGTCCAGCGACATGTGGGCCACGGAGCCGTCGGCCCGCTCGTGCACCACGTAGCGCGAGGGGTCGACGTAGGCCAGGTGCAGGTACGGGGCGCCGACGGCCCGCCCCCACGCCGCGGCGGTGCGCACGACCAGCGGGTCCTGCCCGGGGACGACGCCCACGACCAGGGGGTGCCCGGCGGGGTCGACCATGCGGTCGAGCGCGGGCTGGGGGACCGGGCGGGCGTCCATGACCCATCCTTCCGCGGGGAGCAGGAGGAACCGTCGCACGTCACGGGCGGCACGGTTCGCCCCCCGACGTCCGTGCCGGAGCACACCCTACGGGGCGGGCGAGGGCAAGGGTGCCCGATTCGCGGCGCGTTCCGCGGCCGCAGGCGCCGACGCGGATTCGGGGTGCGCCGGGGCGGACCGACCGTCTAGCGTCGCCGCTCATGAGCGAGGACCTGCGAGTGAGCGAGGACCTGCGAGGACGGACCGCCGTCGTGACCGGCGTGAGCCGACGGCGCGGCATCGGCTTCGCGGTCGCCTCCCGGCTGGCCCGTGCGGGCGCCAACGTGTTCGTCCAGCACTGGGCCCCGCACGACGCGGAGCAGCCCTGGGGCGGCGACGACGTGCCGGCGGTGCTCGCGGCGCTCGAGGCCGAGCTCGTCCCGGGCGCCCGCCTCGCCGCGACGAGCCTGGACCTCGCGGCGCCCACGGGTGGCGAGGAGCTCGTCGCACGCGCCGTCGACGCGCTCGGTCACCTCGACGTGCTCGTCGCCAACCACGCACGCAGCGGCGGTGACGGCACGCTGGCGGAGCAGACCGCCGAGACGCTCGACGCCCACTGGGCCGTCAACACCCGCTCGACGCTCCTGGCGACCAAGGCGTTCGCGGCGCAGCACGACGGACGTCCCGGCGGACGCGTCGTGTGGATGACGTCGGGGCAGGTGCACGGTGCGATGCCGCACGAGATCGCGTACGCGGCGTCGAAGGCGGCGCTCGCGGGCGTGACCGCCTCGGTCGCGCACGACCTCGCCGACCGCGGCATCCTGCTGAACACCGTCAACCCCGGGCCCGTCAACACGGGCTACCTCGACGTCGACGCGCAGGCGCGCTCCCCTGAGGAGCTGGCCGCGATCGTCGCGCACTTCCCCGGCGGCCGGTTCGGCGAGCCCGACGACCCCGCGCGCCTCATCGAGTGGCTCGTCTCCGACGCCGGCCGCTGGGTCGTCGGCCAGGTCCTGTCCACCGAGGGCGGCTTCCGCCGCTGACCCGCCGCTCGTCGCCCGGCAGGGTGACGAGCGGGTGATCCTCCGCCCGCCCGAGGCTGACGGAGCACCCCACACCTGGACGAACGGCGCGTCGCCCCCGAAGGTGGGCAAGGTGGCAACGTCGACGCGCACCGGCACGTCCGACGTCCTGGTGCGCACCACCGCAGTCCTGTTCACCGTCGGCGGGGTCGCCGCGACCCTGCTCTCGCTCGACGTCATGCGCGTCGTGGGCACCGACGGCGTCCCGTTCCTGGTGCTCGCGCTCGCTGCCGTGGCGACCGGACCGGTGCTGCTCGCCCTCGGGCCACGGATCCCGGCGCGGGGCATCGCGGCCACCGTGCTCGTCGGTGCCGCCGTGCTGGGCGTCGGGACGGCGAGGTCCCCCACCCTCGCGCTCGCGATGGCGTCCGCGGCGATGGCCATGCTCGTCGCGATCGAGTCGATGCTCTTCCTGCGGCGGGGGGACGCGTGGGTCCTGGTCACGGTCGCCGGTGCGTGCCAGGTCGTCCCGTTGCTGGCGGTGCACCGCGTGCCTGCGCTGGTCTGCGCGGCGCTGGTGGTGCTGTGGGTGGGGGTCGCGTGGGTGGTCGGCGTGCTCGCCCGGCACGCGTCGACCGCGGGGGTCGACGCCCTCACGGGCCTGGCCGACCGGCGCGCCTGGGACGCCGCGCTCGAGCACGCCGTCGAGCGCCGTGAGCGCCGCGCCCAGCCGCTGTCCCTCGCGCTCGTCGACATCGACCACTTCAAGCTCGTCAACGACGAGCGCGGGCACGCGGCGGGTGACGAGCTGCTGCGGGAGACCGCGGACGCGTGGCGTGCGCTCGACGTGCCCGGCATGGTGCTGGGACGGCGGGGCGGCGACGAGTTCGCGGTGCTGCTGCCCGGGGCGACCGGGCCGCAGGCGCTCGCCGTGGCGGACCAGCTGTGCGCCGCCGCGCCGGCGGCGGTCTCGTGCGGGGTCGCCGAGCACGTCGAGGGCGAGACGGTGGCCCAGGTGCTGCGCCGCACCGACGCCGCCCTGTACGCCGCCAAGGCGGCCGGGCGGGGCCGCACGGTGCTGGCCGAGCGGCGCCGCAGCCGGCTCGTCGACGACCTCGCGCGCGCCCTGGCGGCCGACGAGGTGCGGGTCGAGCTGCAGCCGATCGTGTCGCTCACGGAGCGCAGCGTGGTCGCCGTCGAGGCGCTGGCGCGCTGGGACCACCCGCGCCTCGGCCCCGTGGAGCCGCTGGAGTTCGTGGCCGCCGCGGAGGACGGGGGCGTGATCGACCTGCTCGGCGCCACGGTCCTGCGGCGCGCGTGCGCGGACGCCCACGTGCTGCAGGAGGCGTGGGGGCGGCCGGTGACCCTGGGCGTCAACGTCTCGGGGCGCGAGCTGGTGGGGCAGCGCTACGCCGACCGTGTGCTGGCCGGGCTGGATGCGGCCGGCTGGCCGCGGACGCAGTTCGTCCTGGAGGTCACCGAGAGCGTCGTGGAGGCGTCCGGGCCGGCGGCGCTGCGCGCCCTGCGCGCCCTGCGGGAGGACGGCGTGCGCGTGGCGATCGACGACTTCGGCACCGGGTTCTCGTCCCTCAGCCGTCTCGACGAGCTGCCGGCCGACTTCCTCAAGCTCGACCGGCAGTTCCTGACGTCGCTGACGACGTCGGCCCGGCGCACCGGGATGGTCCGCGCGCTGCTCGACCTGTGCGCGGAGCTCGACATGCTCGTGATCGCCGAGGGCGTCGAGACCGCCGAGCAGGCGCGGCTGCTCGCGGACCTCGGCTGCCCCGCGGCGCAGGGCTACCACTACGGCGGCCCGATGCCCGTGGCGGAGCTCGCGGCGAGGTCGTGGCGGACGGACGACGCGGTCCCGCCGGCGGCGTCGGGCGGGTGACGGGCCGACCCACCGACTACACGGCGCGCACCGCAGCCGAGCACGCGCGGCTCCTGGCACACGTCCGCCGTACGGGCACCCCCCGCGGAGCGCACGACGTGACCATCGCGGCGCACGCCGCCGAGCACGGACGTGCCGTGGTCTCGCTCGACCCGCGAGCGAGGTTCGACGACCTGCCCGGCGTGCTCACCGCCACGCCGTGACGTCCACGGCTGCCGGCGCGCTCACGCCACCCCTCGACCGGTGCCGGGGCCGCCGGTAGCCTCGCGCCCGTGACGGCGGACGAGACGGCGCAGGGCTCCGCGCAGCCCCCCGGCCTGGACACCTCCCGCTACCGGTTCACGGCCGATCGTGCCGACGTCGACCGGCCGACCGTGCACCGCTGGCTGTCCGAGCGCTCCTACTGGGCCCGCGGCCGCGCGGCCGACGTGCAGGACGCCGCGATCGACGCGTCCCTGTGCTTCGGCGTCCTCGAGCGGGCGTCCGGCCGGCAGGCGGCGTTCGCGCGCGTCGTCACCGACGGCGCGACGTTCGCGTGGCTGTGCGACGTGTTCGTCGACGAGGCCGAGCGCGGCAACGGCGTCGGCACGGCGCTGGTGGCGGGCGTCGTGGCGCACCTCGACGCGATGGGCCTGCCGCGCGTGGCGCTGGCCACGGCCGACGCGCACGGGCTGTACGAGCGCTTCGGGTTCTCGGCCACGACGCCGGGGATGTACATGGCGCGGCTGCGCGAGCCGCGCGACGCGACACCCGACGCCACCTGACGTCGCGCCACATCACCTCACGGCCAGGACCGCCTCACCCCTCCGTCGCGTACGCGCGCGACTGCATCGCCCACAGGTCCGCGTACCGCCCGCCCGCGGCGACGAGCTCGTCGTGGGTGCCCTGCTCCACGACACGGCCCTGGTCGAGCACGACGATGCGGTCGGCGAGGCGCACGGTCGACATGCGGTGCGTGACGAACAGGGTGACGCCGCCGACCGTCGCCGCGACGTCCGCGGCGACCTCGCGGTACGCGTCGACGAGGCGCTGCTCCGCCATCGCGTCGAGTGCGGAGGCGGGCTCGTCGAGCACGAGCAGCAGCGGGTCGGTGCGCATGAGGGTGCGCGCGAACCCGATCCCCTGCCACTGCCCGCCCGACAGGTCACGCCCGTCCGCGTAGGCGTTGCCGAGCACGCCGTCCGGCCCGATCTCGGCCACGAGGGCACCGACGTCCGCGCGCGCGGCGGCGTCCGCCACGGCCTGCGGCGAGTCGACGTCCGCGAGGCGTCCGACGCCCACGCTGTGCTGCAGCGACAGCTCGACCCGCGCCAGGTCCTGGAAGAGCGCGGCGGTGCGGGCGCGCCACGCGGCGGGCTCGACGTCGGCGAGGTCGACGCCCTCGACGACCACGCGCCCCGCCGTCGGCCGGTACAGCCCTGTGAGGAGCTTGAGCAGCGTGCTCTTGCCCGCGCCGTTCTCCCCGACCAGCGCGACCGACGTGCCGGCGGGCAGGTGCAGGTCGACCTCGCTCAGGGCCGCGCCGTCCGCGTCGGGGTAGCGGAAAGTCACGCCGTGCAGGTGGATGCCGTCGCCCGTGCGGGCGGGCACGGGCGCACCGCCCGCGGGCGCGACACCGGCGGCGACCTCGGCCTCGAACGCGAGGAACCGGCGCAGCCCGACCGCGGCGCGGTGCACCGAGCCGAGCAGCGCGATGCCCGTGGCCATCTGGACGCTGAGCTGCGTCGCGAGCGTCACGGTCAGGACGACGTCACCGGCGCTCGCCCGGCCCTGACCGGCCAGCACGAACACCCCGACGACGGCGGCGATGTACCCGAGCCCGAACACCAGCTGCCCGACGGTCCGCAGCAGCGCGTACCGCACGTCGGCGCGGGTCATCGCGTCGTCGTACCGCCCGAGCAGCGCGCGCTGGCGCGCGAGCAAGAAGTCGGCGCCGCCGCTGAGGCGGATCTCCTTCTGCGACGCCGGGCTCGTCGCGAGCCGGCGCAGGTGCCGGATGCCGCGCGTCGTCGGGGACTGCGCCTCGCGGACCTGCTCGAGGTGCGTCTCGGCGCGTCGGCCCAGCAGGACGGGGACCACCGCGACCCCGGCGAGCAGCAGCAGCCACGGCGAGACGGTGCTCAGGACGAGTGCCGTGAGCAGCACCTGCACGGCGGTGGCGCCCAGCTGCAGCCCCGACTGCACGGCCGTGCGCACCTGCATGACGTCCTGGCGCAGCAGGTCGACGCGGTCGGCGAACGCGGGGTCGTCGGTGCGGTCCAGGTGGTCGGTGCCGTTGACGAGCCGCACGAGGTCGCGGTTGAAGCGCTCCTCGAGCAGCTCGGCGAGCGCGAAGTACGACAGGTGCGCGAAGTGGCCGAGCATGAGCTCACCGGTCAGCGCGAGACCGGCGACGACGGCCCAGACGACGGCCGTCGTGCCCGCGCCGTCGAGCACGGCGTCGACGAGGCGCCCCGCCGCGACGGCCATGAGCGGCGTCGCCACCGAGCCGGCGACGAGCAGCCCGCCGCCGACCAGCAGGCGGCGACGGTCGAGCCGCCACGCGATGGCCAGCAGCCGCCCCAGGGCGAACAGGACCTCGTTCACGGTGCCACCTCCACGTCGTCGTCGGCGTGCCCGGCGGCCGGGCCCGCAGGGGGCGACCCGTCCGTGAACCGGCGCGCCTGCACCTCGAACATCCGCGCGTACTCGCCGCCCAGGGCGACGAGCTCGTCGTGCGTCCCGGCCTCGGTGACGCGGCCGCCGTCCAGGACGACGATCCGGTCGGCCCGGCGCACGGTGGAGAACCGGTGCGAGATCACCAGGCTCGTGACGCCGCGCGTGAGGTCGAGGAACGTGTCGTAGAACTCCGCCTCGCCGCGCGCGTCGAGCTGCGCCGTCGGCTCGTCGAGCACCAGGACCCCCGCGCCGTGCCGCACCGCGAACAGCGAGCGCGCCAGGGCGACGCGCTGCCACTGCCCGCCCGAGAGGTCCCGCCCGCCGGGGACCGCGCGCGTCAGGGGCGTGTCCAGGCCCTGCGGCAGGCCGTCGAGCCAGTCACCGAGGCCGACCCGCCGCAGCTCGGCCGCCACGCCCTCGTCGTCGTCGACGTGCGCGATCGCGCCCATCGCCACGTTCTCGCGCAGCGTCAGCTCGTACCGCAGGAAGTCCTGGAACGTGGCGGCGAAGGTGCGCTGCCAGGCGTCGGGGTCGAGCCCGCGCAGGTCCGTGCCGTCGACGAGCACGGACCCCGCGCCGGGGGTGTACATGCCGGTGAGGACCTTGACGAGGGTCGTCTTGCCGGCGCCGTTGACGCCGACCAGTGCGGTCGACGTGCCGACGCGCAGCTCCAGGTCGAGACCGTCGAGCACCGGCCGGTCGGGGGTGTACCCGAACCGCACGTCCCGCAGCGCGATCTCGCGCGCGGGACGCAGGACGGCGCCGTCGGCCCGGGCGGGTGCCCCCGTGCGGCGGGCGGCGTCCTCGAGCTCGAGCATCGCCTCCCAGGCGCTGCGCCCGTAGACGAGCTTGACGTCGGACTCCGGGAAGATCACGCCGAACCGTCCGCACAGCGCGACGGCCTGGACCGCGATGCTCACGGCCGCCACGTCCGCCCCGGAGCGTGCCACGAGCAGCAGCGCGACCACCGACCCCACGGCCGCCACCAGCGCGTAGACGACGAACGGCGCCCCGTAGACCTCCCGGCGCCACCGCCACGTCGGCTCCAGCACGGCACGGTTCTCCGCGACGTACCGGTCCTCCAGCCACCCGACGAGCCCCAGCGTGCGGATCTCCTTGGCCGCCCGCGTGCCCGTCGCCAGCTCCCGCACGTACGTGACGCGGCGGCGCAGCGGCCCGAACGAGCGGATGAGCCGGCCCCAGCGGAAGAACCCCTCGGTCTGCCCGACGCGCGCCACGAGCGCCACCGCCAGCGCTGCGGCGGCCGCACCCGGCCCGACGACCACGGCGAGCAGCGCGACCGCCCCGACGAGCTGCGTGTAGCGGGCGGTCAGCGCGAGCGCCCCCTCCAGCGCGGCGCCCGGCGTGAGCGTCCACTGCTCGAACGCCTCCTCCGCCTGCGCGAGCCGGTCCGCGACGTCCGGCCGCTCGAGGCCCGCGAGCGTGGCGCCGTGGAACGCGAACGACGTCAGGCGCTCGATGCAGGCGGCGTCGACGCGGCGCTGCACCTTGCGCGACAGCACGAGCTGCACCGGCGCCAGCAGCTGCTGCACGACGAACGCCACCAGCGCCACCGCGAGCCACCCCGTCGCGGGCTCGCCGGTCACCACACGCTGCAGCGCGAAGCCCGTCCCCGCCATGAACGCGACGGGCGCCGCGCCGGCGACGACGTGCACCGCCAGGGTGAGGGCCACCAGCCCCGGGCGGGCGTACGGCAGCAGGCGGCGCAGGTGCGCGGCGGCCTCGCGGCGTTGCCGCCACCGCCGCCCGAGCCCTCGCAGCGTGGGACGCACGGCGTCCGCGTCCGTGCCCGCGTCCGTGCCCGCGTCCGTGCCCGCACCGCTGTCCGTCGTGCTCGTCACCGTCTTCGCCCCTGCCTGCCGCCCGACGTCCCCCGCCGCAGGCGCGAACCTAGGGCCGCCAGGACGCGCGGGACAAGACCAATCGGCGCATCCCGGGCCTGCGCGCCGGCGACGGCCGGCGTGGCGCGCAGCTCAGGCCGACTGCCAGGCGAACCCGTGGACCGTCGGGTCGCCGTCGCGCGTGAACCACGCGAGGGTTCCGCAGTCGTCCCACATCGCCCCCAGGGCGTCGTCCGTGTCGAGCTGCAGCAGCAGCGACCAGCGTGTCACCTCGGACACGATCGCCTCGCGGTCGGGGTCGGCGGCGCCGGCCGCGCGCAACGCACCCTCGGCGACGTCGTGCTCGACCGGGCCCTGAGCGGCGTGCGCGTGGCCGCCGACCTGGTGGCGCGGCTCAGCCGGCCAGTCCAGCAGCGCGTCGGTGAGCGCGTCGACCGCCGACCGGTCGTCCTGCGACAGGCCGGCCAGCCGCTCGAGCGCCTCCTCGACCACCGGCAGCTCCCGGCACGGGAACGTCAGGACACGACGCGCCGTGCAGCGCACCTCGCGCAGCCGCGGCACCCGCTCGTCGGGCGGGCTCCGCCGCTGTGCCGCCACGCCCTGGGGCACGTGCAGGACCCGCGAACCGGCCGCCGACCCGGGGTCGAAGATGCTGACGACGCCCTCGAAGTCGTCGTACGAGCCGTCGAAGAAGAAGAACAGCAGCCGCCCCGACGCCGGGACCGCCACGCCCGCGCCCGCGAGCGCCGCGCAGTCCAGCTCACCGACGTAGCCGAGCGGCCCGTGCCCCTCCCACACCGGCCAGGGGACCCCGTCGGGCAGGTCGGGATCACCGCCGAGGCGCGCCACGACCTCGTCGTGCGGCGCGGCCGGGACCAGGCGGAGCGCCGGCAGCGCCCAGGCGAGCCACTGGTCCACGGCGTCCGCCGGCAGGTGCCGCGCGAGCATCGTCGCGGCCGCCCGCGGTCCGTACGTCTCGTCGTGCGGGAAGCGCGCGCCGGAACCGGCCGGGGTGCTCACCGCTCAGAACGCGTGGATCGGCTCGGCGCGCTCGCGTCGCGTCAGGGCGGCGACGACCCGCGACTGCCCGTGCCGGGCGACCGCCAGGCGCACGAGCAGGTCGCGCACGGGGTCGAAGACCTCGTCGGGGAACGTGGGGGTGTCGAGCCCGACGCTGGCCGCCAGGTCGTCGGCGTGCACGACGACCTCGACCATGCGGGTGAGCAGGAAGTCCTCGCGGCGCAGCGCCCAGCCCGCCCACGACACGGGCACGACGTCACGCGCCGCGCCGCTGGCCACGGCGTCCCGGAACGCGTCGCGGTGGGCGGTGATGCGCTCGTGCAGCGCCCCCGGGCCGTCGAGCGCGGCCGTCTCGTCGCCGCTGCGGTCGTTGACGGGGTCCTCCGGCGCGGCCGTCGGCCACGCCGACCGGGCGTAGTGCTCGTCGGCGTCGGCCAGGACGGGCAGGTCCCCGGGGTCGCTGGTGACGGCCTGGGCGGCGCGCAGCACCTGGTTGCCCAGGTGGACGGCCAGCCCGCCGACGCCCAGGCCAGGCAGCGCGCTCGGCCCGGACCACCGGACCGCCACGTCGGGCTGCTGGACGAGGGCGAGGACCGCGTCGGCGGCCAGCAGGAAGGCGTCGTCACGGGTCATGCCGGGAGTCTGGCAGGGACGCCCGGGGGCCGGAAGGCCTGCTGGGCCGACGCACCGGGCGACCTACCCTGTCCCGGTGCCGGCACGCGTGCTCGAGACCCTGCTGCCCGAGCGCCTCGGACGTCCGTTCCGCTGGCTGCTCGCGTCGTCGTGGTCCTCGAACCTCGGCGACGGGATCGTGCTGGCCGCCGGTCCCCTGCTCGTCGCGTCGCGCACCGACGACGCGTTCCTCGTGGCGCTGGCCGCGCTGCTGGGGTGGCTGCCACCGCTGCTGTTCGGCCTGTTCGCGGGGGCCGTCACGGACCGCGTCGACCGGCGGCGGCTGGTCATGGCGATGGACGGCGCGCGCGTCGTGGTGCTCGCCGCGCTGGCGGCCTGCGTCGCCGTCGAGGCCGCACCGATCTGGCTGATCCTGGCGGCGTTGTTCCTGCTCGGGACGGCCGAGACGTTCGCGGACAACGTGAGCGGCACGCTCGTGCCCATGGTCGTGCGTCGTGACGACCTCGTGGTCGCCAACGCGCGCACCCAGGCCGGGTTCATCGGCCTCAACCAGCTGGCGGGCCCGCCGGTGGGAGCGGCGCTGTTCGCCGCGGGCCAGTGGTCGCCGTTCGCCGGGGCGGCGGTGCTCATGGCGGCCGGCGTCGTGCTCGTCTCCCGCGTCGTCCTGCCCGCCCACGGCCGCGCCACGCAGGAGCGGTCCACCGTCCGCGCCGACATCGCCGAGGGCCTGCGGTGGACGTGGCACCACCCGGCCGTGCGCACGCTCGTCCTGACGATCCTCATCTTCAACGTGACGTT
This sequence comes from Cellulomonas xiejunii, assembly GCF_024508315.1. Classification (NCBI taxonomy): domain Bacteria; kingdom Bacillati; phylum Actinomycetota; class Actinomycetes; order Micrococcales; family Cellulomonadaceae; genus Cellulomonas; species Cellulomonas xiejunii. Next base: position 297,382 of record NZ_CP101987.1, on the reverse strand, counting down.
CGGCGCCGCGTGGTCGGTGCTGGTGCTCTACGCGCAGCAGCGGATCGGGCTCGGCGACGTGGGCTTCGGCCTGGTGACGACCACGCAGGCGCTCGGCGGGCTCGTCGGTGTGGCCGCGTACGGGTGGCTGACGGTGCGCGTCAGCCTCACCGCGATCATGCGGGTGGGCCTGGTCCTGGAGACGCTCACGCACCTGGCGCTGGCCCTGGCCACGAGCCCGTGGGTGGCGATGCCGGTGTTCTTCGTGTTCGGTGTCCACGCGTTCGTGTGGGGGACGACGTCGATCACCATCCGGCAGCGGGCCGTGCCGCACGCGCTGCAGGGACGCGTGAACAGCGTCAACCTCATCGGGACGTTCGGCGGCCTGGTGGTGGGCGCCGCGATCGGCGGGTGGCTCGCGCAGCAGTGGGGGGTGACGGCGCCGTTCTGGTTCGCAGGCGTCGGGTCCGCGGTGTTCGTCGTGCTGATCTGGCGGCAGCTGCGGCACGTCGCGCACACGGACGCGCAGCCGGCGACCGGCGCGCCGCAAAGCGCGTGACCTGCGCGGAGGGTTCTGGCAGGGTCGGGCACGTGGACGACGTCGACACGACCCCAGCCCTCCGGATCGCGACCCCCGAGCGCCTGACCCCGGAGCGCACCGAGCCGCCGCACCGCGCCGACGAGGCGGGCACGCTGCTCGGGTTCCTCGACTACCACCGCCGCACGCTGCTGCTCAAGACCGACGGGCTAGACGCCGACGCCCTGCGCCACCGGCTGCCGCCGACGACCATGACGCTCGGTGGGCTGCTCAAGCACCTGGCGATGGTCGAGGACAACTGGTTCACCGAGGTCTGGCTCGACGAGCGCGTCGAGCCGTGGGCGTCGGCCGACTGGAAGGCGGACCGCGACTGGGAGTGGAACAGCGCCGCCGAGGACACCCCGGAGGAGCTGCGCGCCCTGTGGGACGCGGCGGTCGCGCGCTCGCAGCAGACCCTGGCGGCGGCGCTGGCCGCGGGCGGGCTCGACCAGGAGTCCCGCCGACGCCACTACGGCACGGGTGAGCCCGTGACGCTGCGCTGGATCCTCGTCCACATGATCGAGGAGTACGCGCGGCACAACGGCCACGCGGACCTGCTGCGCGAGGCGGTCGACGGCGCGACGGGCGAGTAGGGGCGCGTGTCGGTGGTGCGCGGCAGGATGGCGCCGTGGCCGACGACCTGCCCGAGCTGCTGCTCCCCGACGCGTCCGCGTGGCGCGCCTGGCTGACCGAGCACCACGCCCAGCCGACGGGCGTGTGGCTCGTCCTGCACAAGAAGGGCGGCGACGTCACGACGCTGACGTACGTCCAGGCGGTCGAGGAGGCCCTGTGCTTCGGGTGGATCGACGGGCAGGCCCGGCGGCGCGACGCGCACAGCAGCTTCCAGCGGATGACGCCGCGGCGTGCCCGCAGCGCGTGGTCGGCCGTCAACGTGGAGCGTGTCGAGCGCCTGGAGCGGGAGGGCCGCATGCAGGACGCGGGCCGCGCCCAGGTCACCGCGGCGCAGGCCGACGGCCGGTGGGAGGCCGCCTACCGCGGCCCGGCGACGATCGAGGTCCCCGACGACCTGACGGCGGCGCTCGACGCGGTGCCCGCGGCCCGCGCCTGGTTCGACGCATTGACCTCCGGCAACCGCTTCGCGGTCATCTCCCGCATCGGGCAGGCCAAGCGCCCCGAGACGCGCGCGCGTCGCATCGCCGGCTTCGTCGCCGACCTCGCGGGGGGCCGCACGCCCTACCCGCAGAAACGCCGTCCCGACGCCCTCTGACACGCCTCGGAGGAGAACGCTTGCCACGCCTGTTTCCTGCTGATGGAGCAGCTGCGCACGGGTGCGTGACGCGGCACCGCGATCCGACGCGGAAGTGGTCACATCCGTACCGCCGGGGCTCGGGAAGTGGTCGCAGGTGTGACCACTTCCGCCGTCGGTCGCGGGTCGGGCCTCACGTGGTGGTCGCGGCGAGCAGCGCGTCGAGCACCGGCTGCTGCCCGACCACCAGGAGCGGACGCGCCTGCTCGACCGGGAACCACGCGGCGCGGTCCACCTCGGGCACGTCGATGCGTCGGCCGGAGCGCGGCGGCCACTCGACCTGGGCGGTGCTGATCCCCGGCCGCGTCGTCAGGTCGGGGCACGCCGGGTCGTCAGGGGACCCGACGAGCGCGGCCGGGACCTCGACGGCCAGGACGTGCACGACCTTGCCGGAGGTGTACCGGAACGTGCCGAGGTCCACCGCCGGACCGTCCGGCGGCGGCACGCCGAGCTCCTCGGCGAACTCGCGGCGGGCCGCCGTCTCGACGTCCTCCCCCGGTTCCACCAGTCCCTTGGGCAACGACCACGCGCGCTCCTGCTTGCGTGCCCAGAACGGGCCGCCCATGTGCGCGACCAGCACGTGGGCGTCGGCGCCGCGACCGTGGTGCAGGAGCAGGGCGGCGCTCACCAGGGGCATGACGCCATCCTGCGGCCGGTGAGCGCCCGGCGGAAGTCCTCTGCCGTCTCGGCGGTCCACACCACCGTCGACGAGCAGGGTCGAGCCACCCGCCTGAACGTGAGCCTCGCGCCGCGCTGACGGCCGGGCCACGCCGGCGGGTGGCCCGCCCTCAGACCGTGACGGACAGCGCCGCGCCGATCTCACGCACGAACGCGTCCAGGTCGTCCGGGGTGCGCGACGTGACGAGCCGGAACCCGCCCGCGTCGTCCGCGACGACCTCCTCGTCGACCCAGGTGCCGCCGGCGTTGCGCACGTCGGTGGTCAGCGACGGGTACGACGTCAGGCGCTTGCCCTGCACCAGGCCCGCCTCGACCAGCAGCCACGGGCCGTGGCAGATCGCAGCGACCGGGCGTCCCGACGACGCGAACGCCCTGACCAGGGACACCGCCTCGCCCTGCAGGCGCAGGCTGTCGGCGTTGAGGGTGCCGCCGGGGACCAGCAGCAGGTCGTACGCGTCGGGGTCGACGGCGCCGAGCGTCGTCGTGGGCTGCACGGTGCGGCCGGGGTCCTTGTCGCCGACGAGCGTCTCGATCGGGGCGTCGTCGACCGCCGCGACGTCGACGGTCGCACCGTCGGCGCGCAGGCGCTCCACCGGGACGACGAGCTCGTCCTGCTCGACGCCGTAGTTGGTGACGACGGCCAGCACGCGGCGGCTGCTGAGGTCCGTGTCGGACATGTGTGCCTCCTCGTTCGTGGGGGGGAACCCGGGGTGGCCGGGCGTCCGCCACCGTAGGCACGGGGTACCGCGACCCGCACCCGGAGGCCGCCCCGCGGTCTGTTGCGGCGCCTCGGGGCCGGGCGGACACTCGACAGGAGGCGAGCCTCGGGGGGACGTGCTCGGCCCTGCGTCTCGCGTGCTCGGCTCGCGAGAGGACCCGTCGATGAGCAGCACCACGCGATCCACGGCAGCGGCGGGCGAGCCGGAGCTCGTCCTGTCCCCCCGCACGGTGTACGTGATCTTCAGCGCCCTGCTGGCGGCGATGTTCCTGTCGGCCCTCGACCAGTCGGTCGTGAGCACCGCGCTGCCCACGATCGTCGGCGACCTGCGGGCGGCCCAGCACGAGGGCTGGATCGTCACCGCCTACCTGCTGGCGATCGCGATCGTCATGCCGATCTACGGGAAGATCGGTGACCTGCGCGGACGCCGGCGGCCGTTCCTTCTCGCGGTGGCGATCTTCGTCGTCGGGTCGACGGGCTCGGCGCTCTCGCAGAGCTTCACCGACCTCGTCGTGTGGCGGTCCGTCCAAGGCCTGGGCGCCGGCGGGCTGGTGATCCTCAGCCAGGCGATCATCGCGGACATCGTCTCCGCGCGGGACCGCGGCAAGTACATGGGACCGATGGGTGCGGTCTTCGGCGTCGCGACGGTCGCCGGGCCGCTCCTGGGCGGCTGGTTCACCGACGGCCCCGGGTGGCGGTGGTGCTTCTGGCTGAACGTGCCGATCGGGCTCGTGGCTCTCGCGGTCGCGTGGTTCCGGCTGCGGCTGCCCTCGCGCACGCCGAGCGCACGCTTCGACCTCGGTGGGGCCGTCCTCATGGCGGCCACGACCGCCGGCATCGTCCTGTTCACCAGCTGGAGCTCCATCACGCCGGAAGGCCGGTACGACTGGGGCGACCCGCTGCTCCCTGGCCTCGTGGTGCTGACCGTCGTGGCCCTGGCCGCGTTCCTCGTCGTCGAGACGAAGGTGGCGGACCCGCTGATCCCGCTGCGACTGTTCCGCAGCCGCACGTTCTCCGTGTCCGTCACGATCGCCCTGCTGTTCGGCATGACGATGTTCGCGGCCCTGTCGTTCCTGCCGACGTTCCTGCAGATGGCACGCGGGTACGACGCCACCGACGCGGGGCTGCTGATGCTGCCGATGACGGTCGGCCTGATGATCACCTCGCTCGGGTCCGGCGTGCTCATCTCCGCGCGCGGGCGCTACAAGATCTACCCGATCCTCGGCATGGGCATCGCGACCGTGGGGCTCGCGCTGCTCACCCGGCTGACGCCCGACATCTCGATGGTGACGTTCGGCGCCATGATCTTCGTCCTCGGCCTCGGCCTGGGCTTCGTGATGCAGACCATCGTCATCGCCGTGCAGAACGCCGTGGCCCCCGACCTGGTCGGTGTCGCGACGTCCACCAACAACTTCCTGCGCGAGATCGGCGCGGCGGTCGGCACGAGCGTGTTCTCCACCGTCTTCACCACGAACCTCACGACCCGGCTGGCCGACGCCGTGAAGGACGCGCCCCCGGGTGACGTCCCGCAGGGCTTCGGCGCCGACTCCCTGACGCCCGAGCTCGTCCAGCGGCTGCCGGAGTCGCTGCGCGAGATCGTCGTCGACGCGTACACCGACGCGCTGGCGCCTGCGTTCTGGTACCTGGTGCCGCTGGGCGTCATCGGGTTCGCGATCGCCTTCCTCATGAAGGAGGTCGCGCTGTCCGACAAGGCCGGGCTGGTCGCGCGGGGTGCCGCCGTCACACGCTGAGGCCGCCACGCCGTCGAAATCACGGGTCGTCGCGCGTCATGGAGGTGAACGGGCACAGTGGGTGCCCCGGGACGTGCTGGAGGCGAGATGACGACGACCACCTACCTGCTGCTGCTGTGGGGCGACCCCGACGCCGACTTCGACGTGGCGGCCGCGTACGCCGAGACCACCGAGCATCTCGGCGGGTACTACCGGGTCCGCACCGCGGACCCCGACGCGGCCGGCGTCACGGTGGGTGCACCGTGAAGCTGGTGGTCCTCGTCTACGAGGACGAGGAGACGTACCGCAGCGCCGACGCCGCAGGGCGCGCCCGGTACGTCCGTGGGCACGAGGAGTTCGCTCGTCGGGCACAGGCGGCCGGCGTGACGATCCTCGCGGGCGAGGCCCTCACCGGGGTGGCGTCGGCACGCACCGTCCGGCACACCGGGGACGTCACCGACGTCACCGACGGGCCCTTCGCGGAGACCACCGAGCAGCTCGGTGGCTTCTACCTGGTCGAGGCGCCCGACGAGCGCACGCTCGTCGACCTGGTGCGCCTGCTGCCGGAGACGACGCACGAGATCCGGGAGTGCGTCGAGCCGTGAGGTCGGACGCGACGCCGCCCCCGTCCACCGGCGCGCCGGGGGCGGACGTCACGCACGCCCTGGGCGCCGCGTGGCGCGCGCACTGGTCGCACGTCGTCGCGCTGCTCGTCGCGCAGTTCGCCAGCCCCGACCTGGCCGAGGACGCGGCGGGTGACGCGTTCGAGGCCGCCGCGCGCACCTGGCCGCGCGACGGCGTGCCCGCCAACCCCGGGGCGTGGCTCCTGACGTCCGCGCGCCGCCGGGTGCTGGACCGGCTGCGCGCGCAGGCGGTCCACCGGCGCAAGGAGCCGCTCATGGTCGTCGACGACGAGATGCGCGCACTGGCCGCCGCGGCGCAGGACCCCGGCGCGCACGTCGCCGACGAGCAGCTGCGCCTCGTCCTGACGTGCTGCCACCCGGCGCTCGCCCCGGCGGACCGGGTCGCGATGACGCTGCGGTTCGTCGTCGGGCTGGGGACCGCCGACATCGCGCGCCTGCAGCTGGTCCAGCACACCGCGATGTCGGCGCGGCTCACGCGGGCCAAGAAGCGGCTGGCGACCACGGGCGTGCCGTTCGTCGTGCCGCCGCCCGGGCAGCTCGCCGAGCGGCTCGACGCGGTGACGACCGTGCTCTACCTGCTGTTCACGGCCGGGTACCAGCCCGCCGACGTCCCGGGCGGCCTGCGCGTCGACCTGGCCGACGAGGCCGTGCGCCTCACGCGCGAGCTCGACCTCCTGCTGGGTGGCTCACCGCGCGTGCGGGTGCTGCTCGCGCTGATGCTGCTGCAGCACTCCCGGCGGGACGCGCGCCTGGACGACGACGGCCGCCTGGTGCTGCTGCCCGACCAGGACCGCGCGCGCTGGCACACCGAGGACATCCGGGAGGGCGTCGCGCTGCTGGCCGCCGTCCCGGCGCTCGACGGGCTCGCGGAGGACCACCGGCTGCAGGCGCTCGCGGCGGCCGAGCACGCGACGGCCCCGACCGCGGCCGACACCCGGTGGGACGTCATCGCGCGTCTCTACGCGCAGCTGGAGACCCGCACCGGCTCGCCGGTCGTGCGGCTCGCGCGCGCTGTCGCGGTCGCGGAGGCCGACGGCCCGGACGCGGGCCTGGCGGTCCTCGACGGCCTCGACGACGCCCTCGCCCACCACCACCGGCTGCCCGCCGTCCGCGGTGAGCTGCTGCTGCGCGCGGGCCGCGGCGCGGACGCCGTCGCGGAGCTCGAGCGCGCGCTCACGCTGGTCCCGGACACCGCCGAGCGCCACCACCTCCAGGCACGTCTGGCGGAGGCGCGGTCGGCGACGCCCTGACCGGGCCACCCGTCAGCGCACGCGCGGGCTCCCGCCCGCACGCCGCCGCACGGCCAGCCGGGTGCGTGCCGCCAGACCGGGGACCTCCGCGACGTCCCGCGCCCGCGTGACGAGCGTGGCCACCTCGTCCGCGAGGCTCGGCAGGTCCGCGTCGGGATCGACCTGCAGCGTCGAGACGAGCACGTGGCGTCCCGCCTCGCGGTCGATCACGCTGCGCGCTCCCACGACGCCGGGCAACCGACGAGCCTGCTCCGCGACGTGCCCCCCGAGCGCGGACCCGTCCAGCGTGAGTCGCCCGTCCGCACCCGACCCGGGCAGCCGCAGGGTGCCGACGCGCGGCGACGCGAGGTGCGCCGCCAGCCACCACAGTGCGAGCAGCGCGAGCACGACCCCGCAGGCGGCAGCGACCCCGCCGAACCACCCGGTGTCGACGACCTCCTGGACCCGCCGGGGGTCGAGCACGTCGGGGGTCTGCGGCCACACGTCGCGCAGCGTCCCCGTCCACCACAGCACGGCGGCGACGCCCACGACGACCAGGGGGAGGCCGACGACGAACGCGACGACGCGGTTCAGCCCGCGCAGCCCGCGGTTCACCGCGCACCGCCGCTCGCCGCGTCGTCGTCACGGCGCGCGCGCCGGCTGTGCACGACCACGCGCGGGGCGTCGGCGAGCGCGCCGAGCCGCTCGGTGACGGCGGCCTGGATGCGCTCGTCCGTCCCGGCGTCGCCGTCGGTGGTCGCGTCGACCCGGACGGTGCGCCGCCCCCAGGTGCTGCGGACGTCGAGCACGCCGTCGACCTGCGCGGCAGCACCGGACGCGAGCCGCGCGACGTCGACGCCGAGCAGGTACTGCCCGCCACCGGCCGCCAGCGGGATCCCCGGGCGTCGCCGCCGGGCCAGCGCGATGACGAGGAGCCGCAGCCCGGCGAGCGCGAGGACCAGCCCGACGAGCGCGACCTGCCACGTGGGCCTGATCTCGCCGACCGCGTCGGCGGCCGCCACGACCCACGGCTCACCCCCGAGCACCCCGAGGGCCACGAGCCCGTCGTGCACCAGCACGACGGCGACGGCCAGCACGATCAGGGCCAGGACGACGCCGACCCAGCCGACGGCCCCGACCGGGCGGGGCGGTGCGAACGGCACGGGCTCGACCGCTGCGGGCGCGTCGGCGGCCGGGGCGCCCACCGGCGCGTCGACGTGCCGGGCCCGGGCGCCGCGCGCCTCGGTGGCCGCGCTCATCGCACACGCTCCGCGACCAGGGGCGCGGGGTCGGTGACCGCCACGACGCGCACGTCGACCCGGTCGGCCCGGACCCCGGCGTACCGCAGGACGGCGTCCTCGACCGCGTCCCGTACCCGCCGTGCGGTGCCGGCCGCGGGCGCGGGCCACGCGAGCGCGACGTCCACCTGGACCTGCGCGCGCGTGCCGTGGGTGTGCGCCGACGCGTGCGGCAGGTCGCGCCCCAGCAGGCCGGAGGTCGTCTCGACCACCCCGTGGACCCGCGAGGCGGCGGCCCGGGCGACCTTCTGCACGACCCGGTCGCTCACCGTCAGCGTGCCGCGCGCCTCGGGTGCCGTAGCGGGCGGGACGTCGGCCACGGCGACGTCAGCCACGGCGACGTCAGCCACGGCGACCACCGCCGGTGAGGACGGACGCGTCGATCCGGCCCTCCACGACCGCACCCACGAGCCACCCGACGGCGCCGAGCACGAGGGCGAGCAGGAAGCCGTTGAAGCCGCCGACGACCGCCGCGAGGGCGAGCAGCAGCCCGGTCAGCAGACCGGCAATGGACAGGGACATGGGGTGCTCCTCGGTTCGGGACGTGCGTGGTGCGGGCGGACGGTCGTCCGGGGATGCGGTGGTGCGGAGATGCGGTGGTGCGGTGGTGCGGCTAGGGCACGAGGTCGTCGATGGCGACGTGCACCTCTCCGCCGACGGCGCCACGCACGGCGCGGTGCACGGCAGCGGCGAGCTCACGCAGGTCACCGCCGAGCAGGGCCACGACGTGCACGTCGATCGACGTGCCGTCCGCGGTGCTGCGCCTGCGCACGCCCGCCACGCGTCGCCCGGGCAGGTGGGTGGCGATCTCCCCGAACGCCCCCGGGTACAGGCCGGCGACACCGGGCACCGCGAGCGCCGCCGCAGCGGCGAGCTCGGCGAGGTCCGGCGGCGCGAGGTCCGGCGGCCCGAGGACCGGCGGCGCGAGGTCCGGCGGCCCGAGGACCGGCGGCGCGAGGTCCGGCGGCCCGAGGACGGGCGGCCCGGGGACCGGCGGCCCGGGGACCGGCGGCCCGAGGTCCGGCCCGCCGAGGGCCGGCGGCACCGGGTCCGTCGTCATGCGACGCGCGGCTGCGGTGCGGGCTCGGGCTGCGGGTCGTCCTGCGGCAGGTGGACGTCGTTGACGGAGATGTTCACCTCGATGACGCGCAGCCCTGTCATACGCTCGACGGACGCGATGATGTTGCGTCGCACGCCCTCGGCCAGGTCGACGACCGACACGCCGTACTCGGCGACGAGGTCCACGTCGACGGCGGCCTCCTGCTCGCCCACCTCGACGCTGATGCCCTGCGCGTGGTTGGTCGTGCCGCCGGGGATGCGCTCGCGGATCGCGCTGAACGCGCGTGCGGTGCCACCACCGAGCGCGTAGACGCCGGCGACGTCGGAGGCGGCGATGCCCGCGATCTTCGCGACGACGCCGTCGGCGATGGTCGTCGTGCCCAACTTGGTCTGCAGGGGTGTCGCGCTGGAGTGGGGCGCGCCGCTGGTGCCGCTGTTGCCCACGCGCGGTGCGCGGTTCTCGGTGACGGTGGCCGGGGTGGTCGTCTGCTCGCTCATCGGTGCTCCTGGTGCGGTGGTCCGGGGTCGTGCAGAGGTCGTCGGCGTCCCGGGTGCCGTTCGGCCGGGGGACGCCGACACTGGGTGAGTGCCCTCCCGCGCGGCATCGTCACGGCAGACGGAGTGTGACCCACGTCACACCGTGCTTCCGGACGCCCCCGCCCCGCCTGCAGCACCACGCGCGCACCCCGCTCCCGCGCAGCCCCCGACCCCGGACCCCGCGAGCTGGGACGACCGCACCGACGACCGCACCGACGACACGCTCGTGGAACGCGCCGGGCTGGGCGACCACGCGGCGTTCGCCACGCTCGTCGCACGGCACGGCGCCGCGCTGTACCGCTACGCCCGGCGCCTCGCCCCGTCGCCCCAGGACGCGGAGGACGCGGTGCAGGACGCGCTGACTGCCGCGTGGCTCGGTGCCGATCGCTACCGCGGAGACTCCAGCGTGCGCACGTGGCTGTTCGGCATCCAGACCAACTGCGTGCGCCGCGCGGCACGCCGCCGGGCGCACGCCGCCGTCCCCGTCGCGGACGACGCCCGCCCCCCGCCGCAGGCACCCGCCGGCGACGAGCCCGTGGAGCACCTGCTCGCGACCGACCTGCGTGCGGCGCTGGACCGTGCGCTCGCGGACCTGCCCGGACCGCAGCGCGCTGTGTGGCTGCTGGTGGAGGTCGAGGGCATGTCCTACGGCGACGCCGCCCACGTGCTGCAGACCACCCACGCTGCGGTGCGCGGCTCCCTGGAGCGCGCCCGCCACTCGCTGAGCAGGAGGTTCGCCGCATGGCGCTGAGGGACCGACCCGGCACGGAGGATCTGCTCGACCTCGCCACCACGCAGCTGCGGCAGCACACCGACGAGGGCTGGGTGACCGTCGGCCCCCGCGGGCTGGCCGCCGCCCTCGGGGCGCTGCGCCCGTCGCAGCCGGTGCGGGGCCGGCACGCCGAGGGCCCGTTCACCGTGACGTCCGACGTGCTGCGGACGTCGCTGCGCACAGCACTGGACCCCGACCCGCGCCTGCGGGTGCGCCGCCTGGCGTTCCGCACCCGTGCCGACGACGCGCTGGACGAGGCGGTCGTCGAGCTGTCGGTCACCTACCTGCAGCCGATCGAGCCGCTGGCCGGGGACGTGCGCCGCACGGTGGCGGACCACCTGCGCACCGTGCTGGGTGACCCCGACCTGCCGGAGACGGTCGTCACGGTGGACCTGCTGGTGAGCGACGTGCACCGCCCGTGAGGCTCACGCGACGAGGAGGAGCACCAGCAGCGCCACGTTGAGCAGGACCACCAGCCCGACGACGACGCACAGCACGGCGTGCAGCCACGGCCCGTTGCGGTCGGCGCCCATGAGCCCGCGGTCGCGGCCGTACCGCACGAGCGGGACCAGGGCGAACGGGATGCCGAAGCTGAGGACGACCTGGCTGAGCACGAGCGTCCACGTGGGGTCCGCGCCGAGGGCGAGCAGCACGATCGCCGGCACCAGCGTGACGACCCGGCGCAGCAGCAGCGGGAAGCGCCGGCGCAGCAGGCCCTCCATGATCGTCGCGCCCGCGTAGGCGCCCACGGACGTCGACGCGAGCCCCGACGCGAGCAGGCCGATCGCGAACGCCAGCCCGACCGCCGGGCCCAGCGCGCCGACGATCGCGGCGTGCGCGCCCTCGATCGTGTCGGTGCCCTCGGCTCCCTGCAGCCCGGACGCGGCGAGCAGGAGCAGGCCGATGTTGACGGCACCGGCCACGACCAGCGCGACGGCGACGTCCCAGCGCGTGGCGCGCAGCAGACGGCGACGCGCCGGCCCCTCGGGCGCGCGCCCGTGCCGGTCCCGCGCGAGCGCCGAGTGCACGTAGATGGCGTGCGGCATGACGGTCGCCCCCAGCATGCTCGCGGCGAGCAGCACCGAGTCGGTCCCGGCGAACCGCGGGACGAGCCCGCCGAGCACGCCGCCCGCGCCGGGCGGGGAGACGATCAGCCCGGCCAGGAACCCCACGGTGATGACGACGAGCAGCGCCACGACGACGGCCTCGAAACGACGCTGGCCGTACCGGTCCTGCGTCGCGAGCAGCACGATCGACGCGACACCGACGATCAGCCCGCCGAGCGGCAGCGGGACGCCGAACAGCAGGTACAGGGCGATGGCGCCGCCCACCACCTCGGCGACGTCGGTGGCCGCGGCGACAATCTCGGCCTGGGCCCAGAACGCGAGACGCGGCCCGCGTCGCAGCCGGCCACCCAGCACGCCGGGCAGCGTCTGGCCCGTGACGAGGCCGAGCTTCGCGGACTGGTACTGGACCAGCACGGCCATGGCGTTGGCGGCCACGAGCACCCACAGCAGCAGGTAGCCGTAGCGCGCGCCGGCGGTGAGGTTCGCGGCGACGTTGCCGGGGTCGACGTAGGCGATGGCCGCGACGAACGCGGGGCCGAGCAGCGCGGCGCCGCGGGTCGTGGCGGGCGCAGAAGTTCGCATGGCCGAACTCTAGACATCAGGGTTCCGCAACGCCACGGGGCGACGGTCAGGCGACGGCACGCTCCCACGCGTCGTCCTCGGCACGCCGGAAGCCGACGCGCTGCAGGTACGGCGCCGATCCGGGCGGCGCGGTCGGCACGACGAGCCGGCTCAGGCCATGCGCGGCGAACACGTCCGAGTCGCGGTAGACGAACTCCCCCGGGGTGAAGTCGCGGAACCGCGGGGTCACCCAGTCCAGCACGACCACCCCGGAGCCGTCGCCGCGGTCACGCACCAGCACCACGCCGACCGTCTCGTCCCCGCGCACCACGAGGAACGCCAGCTCCGCGCCCGTCGCGTCCCCACCGGCGGCGTCGTCCCCCGGCACGCTCCGGTGCCGCGCGACGTCGTCGGCGTGCACCGCCAGGACGTGCCGCAGGTACGCGTCGTCGGGGGCGACCTCGACCACCGCGTAGACGTTCGCGTCGGACCGCTCGCGGCGCAGCCGCCACAGCCAGTAGACGTCGATGACGGCGATGGCACCGTTCATCGCGGCGAACGCCCAGATGCCGAACATCGCGTTGTACGCCGTCGCCAGGACGGCACCGACGAGGTTCATGACCCGGAACCGCCACACGCGTGCCTGCATCAGCGACACGACGACCAGCACGGACCCGGCCCACCCGACGACTTCCCACCACGGCATGTCCGCAGGCTAGGCCCCGGCCGTGGAACGTCGAAAAGACGTCGACGTGCGGGTGCGCACCACGGATCGTGGGGGCATGACGACGTGGTCGATCCGTGAGCTGCCCGTGCCGACGTCCCTCGACTCCCCCGGCGCGTGGCTGCTGCACGGCATGGTGGACGCCCAGAACGAGGCGATCCGCGCGGCGTGGGGCAGCGACGACTTCGCGACCACGCCGCTCCGCGCGCTGTCCCAGCTGCAGCACCAGGTCGACAGCCGGCGGCTGCGGTTCGTCGCGGTCGACGAGTCCGCGGACGCCGCCGACCCCGGCCGCGTCCTGGGCTTCGCACGGCTGGACCTGCCGCTCGCGGACAACACCCACAGGGGCTGGCTGGAGATGGGCGTGCGGCCCGGGCACCGGGGCCGTGGCATCGGCGACGCGCTGCACACCGCGGCGTGCGACGCCGCCCGCGCCGAGGGTCGCACGCGTCTGATGACGGAGACCGAGCAGGCCGTGGAGCCGCCCCCGGGCCCCGGGACGCTGGCCGCGCCCACCGGCGAGGGGCTCGTGTCCGGCACCGACGTGCCGGTGCGGTTCGCGCTCGCGCGCGGGTGGACCCTCGAGCAGGTCGTGCGCCACTCGCGTCTGGACCTGCCGCTCGACCTCGCGGTCCTCGAGGAGCACCGCGCCCGTGCCGCCGCGGCCGCGGGCCCCGACTACCGCCCGGTGACGTGGGTCGACGCGACGCCCGCGTCGTTGGTGGAGCAGATGGCCGCGCTGCACGTCAGCATGAGCGAGGACGAGCCGTCCGGGGCGCTCGACGTCGAGCAGGAGGTGTGGGACGCGGCCCGCGTGCTGCGGGACGACGCCCAGACGCTCGGCCGCGGCGAGCACCTGCTGACCACGGCGGTGGAGCACGTGCCGTCGGGCCGGCTCGTCGCGTACTCACAGCTGATGATCCCGCCGCACACCGACGAGTTCGCCGGGCAGGGGGACACGCTGGTCGACCGGGAGCACCGCGGCCACCGGCTCGGCATGCTGGTCAAGGCGGTCCAGCTGCAGCGGCTCGTCGAGCAGCGGCCGTCGGTGCGGCGCATCAGCACGTGGAACGCCGAGGAGAACCGCTGGATGCTCGCGATCAACATCGACCTGGGGTTCCGGCCCGCGGGCGGCTGCGGGGTGTGGCAGCGCAGCCTGTGAGCCGTGGGGTCGGTCGACCCGTGGGGTCGGTCGACCCGTGGGGTCGGTCGAACCGTGGGGTCAGTGCGCGGACGCCGTCGGGCGGCCCAGCGCCCACCAGCCCGACCAGCGCTGCCGCGCCTCGCTGAGCACCGCCTCGTCCAGGCCGTACGTGGACAGCGTCGCGTCGACGGTGCCGTGCGGCGGCCGTTCGACGGCGGGGCGCATGACGAGGACCAGCAGCGACTGCGCGATGCCGTGCAGGTGGATCCCCACCTGGTACTCGCCCTTGTAGAACACCGTGCCGCCGACGCGCGACCCGTCGGGGCGGGTCGCCGCGACGTGACCACGGACCGGCAGGCCGCGCACGCCGTGCAGGCCCGCGCGGAACAGCAGCGGGTCGCTGCGCGTGCCGGCGTCCATGCCGTGCGACACGAGCGTCACGCGGTCCTGGCCCGGGTGCACCTCGAGCGCGAACGCGAGCTGGTGGACGAACTGCATCCAGCCCTCGTCCACCTCGTCGAAGACCCCGTCGAACGTCGACAGCCCGTCGTGGCTGGGCCGCGTCACCGCGACGTGCGTGCGGGCGGGCTCGTCGTCGCGGGCCGTGACGGTCAGCCGGTCGTGGTTGCGCCACGACAGCGAGCGCGTCGTGCGCCCTTCGGCGTGGTGGTGCACCTCGTGCGCGTCGTCCACGAAGATCTCGCGGATCTCGGCGTCCAGCCCGTCGTGGTCCCAGCCGAACCACCTGCGGACGAGGCGCGGGTCGCGCAGGTGCTGCCACACGGTCGCGACGGGGGACTCGATGTCGACGGAGACGACCTCACGACGCTCGAAGGCCATGGCGTTCACCTCGCTGCTCTCGGTGGGACGGGACTCCGCTGTCCCTTCCCGACGTTAGCCGGGCAGCCCCGCCACCGCAGCGGAATCGACGCGCAGGGGGACGCGTGTACCGGGTGCGCACGTCCACCCGGCGGGCGCGAGCGCGCTCAGGCGTCCGACCGCGTCGACGTCGACGACCACCTCGGTCCGCCCGCGTCGCGAGCGCAGCACCTCCACGACCCCCGTGACGCCCGGGCCGGCGTCCCCGGACGCCGCGAGGCGCGGGGACGCCTCCGGGGACAGGTCCGGGGCGACGACGAACGCACCCGCCGCGAGCGCGAGCACCCCGCCGGCGGGCAGCAGCGCGACGCCGGCGTCACGCGCCGCGTCGACGAGCGCACGCACGGCGGTCGGCACGTCCGCGCCGGGCGCGGGCACGTCGACGAACGCCTCGTACCCGAGGAACGCCGCGACGCGCCGGGACGCCGGGCGCGCCCACAGCGCACCGGGTGCGGCGACCTGCAGCAGCCGGCCCGCATCCATCACGGCGACGCGGTCGGCGACGGCGAACGCCTCGTCCTGGTCGTGCGTGACGAACAGCGCGGTCGTGCCGGTGGCGACCAGGACGTCCCGCAGGTCGAGCGCGAGCCGCTCGCGCAGGGCGCGGTCGAGCGCGGACAGCGGCTCGTCGAGCAGCAGCAGGCGGGGCCGGGGCGCCAGGGCACGCGCGAGGGCGACGCGCTGGCGCTCGCCACCGGACAGCGTCGCGACGTCCCGACGCTGCGTGCCGGGCAGACCGACGAGGTCGAGCAGCTCGGCGACGCGGGCCTCGCGCGCCGCGCGGTCACGCCGCTCGGGCAGGCCGTACGCGACGTTGCCGGCCACGTCCCGGTGCGCGAAGAGCTGCCCGTCCTGGAACAGCAGGCCGAACCCGCGCCGGTGCACGGGCACGTCGACGACGGACACCCCGTCCCACGCGACGTCGCCGCCGCTCAGCGGCTCGAGCCCCGCGACGGCGCGCAGCAGCGAGGACTTGCCGCACCCGGACGGCCCGAGCAGGGCCACGACCTCACCGGTCGGCACGGCGAGGTCCACGCCGTCGACGGCCGGCCCCGCCGCACCCGCGTACCGCACGACGACGTCGGCGACCTGCAGACCGTCGCTCACCACGCACCTCCGATCCCCGGGCGGCGCAGCCGCTCGCACACGGCCACGACACCCGCAGTCAGGGCGGCCAGCAGCACGGACGCCGCGAGCGCGGCCCCGTAGTTCTCGGCGCCGGGGCGGCCCAGCAGCCGGAAGATGACGACGGGCAGCGTCGGCTCCTGCGGTCGCGCGAGGAACGACGTGGCACCGAACTCCCCCAGGGACACCGCGAAGGCGAACCCGAGCGCGAGGCCCACGGCCCGCAGGGCGACCGCGAGGTCCACGGTGCGCAGCACGCGGCCGGGCGCCGCACCGAGCGTCGCGGCGACCTCCCGCTGGCGCGGGTCGATCGCGCGCAGCACGGGCAGCACGGTCCGCACGACCAGCGGCACGGCGACGACCGCCTGCGCGACGGCGACCAGCACGGGTGAGGCGCGCAGGTCCACCGGCAGGCCCAGCGGCGCGTCCATGGACACGAGGAACCCGAACCCGACGGTCACGGCCGACACCCCGAGCGGCAGCATGAACAGCGCGTCGAGGCCGGCGACGGCGCGGCGGGCCGACGGGGTGCGGGGGCGCCGCGACACGACGAGCGCGACGAGCCCGCCGACGACCAGGGCGATGAGCGTCGCGTCGACGGCCGTGCGCACGGACGTGCCGGCGGCCTGCCACGCGGACACCGCGAGCGTGTCCTGCGGGACGCCCAGCGCGGCGTAGTTGTCGAGCCCCCAGCCGCGCGGCGTGCGCAGGGAGCGGATCACGAGGTTGAGCAGCGGCAGCGCGAGCAGGCCGCCGGCGGTGACGACGGTGACGACGACGGCCACGGCGTCGAGCGGGTCGCGCAGCCGCACCGGGTGGGCCGTCACGGACGGGACCCCGAGCGTCAGCGCACGCTCCGTCCGGGCGCGCGCGCGGCCGGCGAACGCCAGGGCGCCGACCACGACGACCAGCTGCACGACCGACAGCACGGCTGCGGCCCGCAGGTCGAGGAACTGGGTGGTCTGGATCCAGATCTCCGTCTCGACGGTCCCGTACCGGCGTCCGCCGAGGACGAGGACGGTCCCGAACGCCGTTGCGCAGAACAGGAAGACCAGGGACGCGGCCGACGCGATCGCGGGGCCCAGCGCCGGCAGGGTGACGGTCCGCAGCACGCGCCACGGGGACGCCCCGAGCGCCCGGGCCGCCTGCTCGGCGCGGGGGTCGAGCCTCTCCCACATGCCGCCGACCGTGCGCACCACGACCGCGTAGTTGAAGAACACGAGCGCCAGGACGATCGCGGCGAACGTGCCGTCCAGGCCCAGCCCGCCGAGCAGGCCGCCGTCGACCAGCAGCGAGCGGAACGCGACACCGACCACGACCGTGGGCAGCACGAACGGCACGGTGACGAACGCGCGCAGGGCGCCGCGCCCCCGGAACCGGCAGCGGTACAGCAGGTACGCGCCGGGGATCCCGAGCAGCACGGCCCCGGCCGTGCCGAGCGCGGCCTGCGCGAGCGTCTGGCCCACGACGCGCCACGTGCGCGGGCGCGCGAACACGTCACCGAACCCGCCGAGGTCGAGGCGGCCGTCGGTGAGGAACCCCCGCCCGACGATCTCCAGGACCGGCCACACGAAGAACGCCGTGAGGAACAGCAGCGGTACCCCGACCGCGAGCGCCCACCCCGCCCGGCCCGGCCACCGCCGGGGCGGGCGCGCCGACGGACCCGCCGCGGTGCGCGCGGCGGGTCGGTCGGCGAGGGCGGTCGGCACGGTCAGCCGATCACGGTGTCGGACCACTGCGTGAGCCAGCGCTCCCGGTGGGTGGCGATGTCCGCGGGCGCGACGTCGAACGGCGCGTCCGCCAGCGGCGCCCAGCGCGTCCAGTCGTCGGGCAGCTCGACGGCCGAGCTCACGGGGTACATGTACATCGACGCGGGGACGTCCGCCTGCACCTCGTCGGACAGCAGGAAGTCGAGGAGCCGTGCGGCACCCTCGGGGTTGGCCGCCCCGGCCAGCACCCCGGCGTACTCGACCTGCCGGAAGCACGTGTCGAGCAGGGCACGGGTCGTGGGCGCGTCGCCGCCCTCGGGGACGGTGAACGGCGGCGACGACGCGTAGGACACGACCACGGGACGCGGCCCGTCACCTCCGCCGGCGGTGAAGTCCGTGTAGTACGCCTCGGTCCAGCCGTCGGCGACCTTCAGCCCGTTGTCGCGCAGGCCGGCCCAGTAGTCGACCCAGCCCTCCTCGCCGAACGCCCCGACGCTCGCGAGCAGGAACGCCAGACCCGGGGAGGACGTCACGGGGTCCGGCACGACCACGAGGTCGCGGTACGCCGGGTCGAGCAGCGAGTCCAGGGTCGTCGGCTCGGGCACGCCCTGCTCCGCGAACCACGCGGTGTCGACGTTGAGGCACACGTCACCGAAGTCGATCGCGGTCAGCGCACCGGCGTCGTCACCCGGGACGGCGTACGCGGCCGCGTCGGTGGCCGCGGGAGCGGTGAGCTCGGACGCGACGACGACGCCCTCGTCGAGCGCGCGCGACGCGAACGCGTTGTCGATGCCGTAGACG
This sequence comes from Cellulomonas xiejunii, assembly GCF_024508315.1. Classification (NCBI taxonomy): domain Bacteria; kingdom Bacillati; phylum Actinomycetota; class Actinomycetes; order Micrococcales; family Cellulomonadaceae; genus Cellulomonas; species Cellulomonas xiejunii. Next base: position 278,884 of record NZ_CP101987.1, on the reverse strand, counting down.
AGGTCGCCCAGCGGCGCGTCCTTGGTGAGGACGAGCTGGTTGACCAGCGCGCCGGAGTCGGCCTGCTGCACGACCTGCACGTCCAGGCCGCTGTCCTCCTCGAACTGCTCGAGCAGGCCCTCGGAGAGCGCGAACGACTCGTGGGTCACGAGCGTCACGGACCCGGCGCCGCCGGGGGTCGCGTCGGGCGTCGCACCTCCGGTGGCGGAGCACGCGGTCAGCGTCAGGAGCGCCGCGCACGTCGCCGCACCGAGCGCAGCGCGGCGGACGTCCGGGGACCTGCGAGGGCTGGGGGTGGCCATGTGGTGGTCGTCCTCCGTCAGTCGTCGGAGGGGTCCCGTACCGCCACCCGTGGCGCAGCCACAGGTGAGGGCACGGGAGGAGAGAAAGCCCGACTCCCTACGCCGGTATCACCCGGATCAGGTTCGAGGGTCTGCGGCGGTCCGCACTCTCAGCGTCCGTCCCGCCGTCACCGGCGGGTCGACGCTCCCCTGTCGTTCGCGACGATCCTAGCCCCGGACCGCCCTTCCCGAGGGCGGTCCGTCGACGGCGCCGCGGAGCGGGTGGACCGATCTCGAACGCCCCGTCGACCTGTGCGTTCGGCTCGCGACCGGTAGCGTCGTCCCGGACCCACACACAGGAGGTGCCATGTCGGACGACGGGCAGAAGCAGTCGATGACGGCGAAGATCGTCGGTGCGGGTGTCACCCTCATCGCGGCGTGGGCCGTGCAGAAGATCATCAACGCGGCCTGGAAGAAGGCGAAGGGCCACGAGCTGCCCTCGCCCGACTCGACCGCCGACGACATCAAGTTCAGCGAGGTCGCCGCCGCCGCCGCGATCAGCGGTGCCGCCATCTCGCTGTCCCGCGTCCTCGCGACGCGCGGCGCCGCGAAGCTCGCCGGGCGCGCTCGCCACTAGCGCTCCGGCGCCCCGCCATGGACGTCGTCGTCGTCGGTTCCGGCCCCAACGGTCTTGCCGCTGCGGTCACGATGGCTCGTGCGGGCCTGTCGGTCACGGTGCTCGAGGCCCAGCCGACCGTGGGCGGCGGCGCCCGCACGCTCGATCTCGGCCTCGCCGACGGCGTGGTCCACGACGTGTGCTCCGCCGTCCACCCCATGGCGTGGGCGTCGCCGTTCTTCCAGGCGTTCGGGCTCGAGCGGCGCGTCGACCTGCTGGTCCCCGAGGTGTCGTTCGCGCAGCCGCTCCCGGGCGGCCGCGCCGGCCTCGCCTGGCACGACCTCGACCGGACGGTCGCCGACCTGGGTGAGGACGGCCCGGCGTGGCGCTCGCTCGTCGGTGAGCTGTCGCGACGCAGTCCCGACGTCGTGCGCGCGGCGCTGTTCGACAAGCGCACCCTGCCCGCCGGGCTGCTGCCCGCCGGGCTTCCCGGTGCGCTGCGGTTCGGCCTCGGCGTGCTCGAGCAGGGGACACCCGCCTGGGGCGCACGGTTCCGCGGCGACGTCGCCCCGGCCCTGCTGACCGGGGTCGCCGCGCACGCGATCTCTCCCCTGCCCAGCCCCGCGGCCGCCGGGACCGCGCTGCTGCTGGCGACGCTCGCCCACGTCGGCCAGGGGTGGCCCATCCCGCGGGGCGGGTCGGGTGCGATCGTGCAGGCGCTCGTCGACGACCTCGCCGCGCACGGCGGCACGGTCGTCACGGACCACCCGGTGCGCTCGCGCCGGGACCTGCCCCCGGCCGGCTGCTACCTGTTCGACACGACGCCGCGCGGTCTCGTGGAGGTCCTGGGCGACGAGCTGCCCGCGCGCCGTCGCGCGGCGCTCGAGCGTTACCGGCACGGGAACGCCGCGGCCAAGGTCGACTTCGTGCTGGACGGTCCGGTGCCGTGGGCGCACCCCGACGTGGGCCGGGCGGGCACCGTGCACGTCGGAGGCACGCGGACGGAGATGGCCCGCGCCGAGGCCGACGTGCACGCGGGGCGGCACGCCGAGCTGCCGATGGTGCTCGCGAGCGACCCGTCCGTCGTCGACCCGGGCCGCGAGCACGCCGGGCTGCGGCCGCTGTGGACGTACGCGCACGTGCCCGCCGGGTCGGACGTGGACGTGACGGAGGGGGTCACGCGGCACGTCGAGCGCTACGCGCCGGGCTTTCGCGACGTCGTCGTCGCGTCGCGGTGCGTCCCCGCCTCGCAGATGTCGCACCACAACGCCAACTGGGTGGGGGGCGACATCGCGACGGGGGCGGTCGGCCTGCAGCAGATGTTCGCGCGGCCCACGGCCGCGCTCGACCCCTACGCGGCCGGCGTCGCCGGGGTGTACCTGTGCTCCGCCGCGACCCCGCCGGGTCCGGGCGTCCACGGTCTCGGCGGGTGGTTCGCCGCGAGCCGCGCGCTGCGCCGCGAGTTCGGGATCCGCGTGCGATCGGTCTTCGCGAGCTGAGGCTGCTCGGACGACCCGCTCAGACGTCCTCGTCGCGGCGCGGTCCGCCCGACTGGGTGTCGTCCAGGTCGCGCGACAGCTCGTCGACCACCAGCAGATCGTTGCGGACCTTCCCGGTGCGGAAGCCCGCGCGCCCGACCATGTGCGCGGCGACCGGCGCCGTCAGCATCTGGAAGACCGCGACGAGCACGAGCGCCCACACCGCGCCGCCCTCGCGCAGGCGCAGCGCCAGCCCGATCAGCACGAGCACCAGGCCCAGCACCTGCGGCTTGGTCCCGGCGTGCATGCGCGCCAGCAGGTCGGGGAAGCGCAGGGCACCCACGCCTGCGGCGAACGCGAAGAACGCACCGCCCAGCAGGCAGATCACCGAGACGACGTCCGCCGCCGTCTCCCACACCGGCGTCATCGCGCCTCCTCGTCGGCCGGACCACCGTGGTGCTCGTCGTCCGGCTCCGCCTCGATGGTGTCCCGCGAGCTCGGGGCCACGGCGTCCTCGGCCGCACGGTTCTCGTCCTCGACCGCCCGCCGCTCGTCCTCAGCCGCGCGCCGCTCGTCCTCGGCCACGCGCACCTCGTCCTCGACGGCCCGACGACGCCGGCGGCGAGCCTCCTCCTCCTGCTGCTCGAGGCGGCGCTTCTCCGCCTCCTCGGCGGCGACCTCCTCGCGCGTGCGGACGCGGCCCTCGCCCTCGGGCTCGACGGCCGCGAAGCGCGCGACGGTGACCGACCCGACGAACCCGACGAGCGAGAGCACCACGAGCAGCGGCACGACGTCCGCGCGTCGGAAGTACGCGGCGTACAGCGCGACGCCGGCGATCATCGTCGTGACGACGATGTCGAGCGCGACCGTGCGGTCGAGGATCGACGGGCCCTTCTCCGCCCGCACGATCGCCAGGGCGGCACCGAGGGTCAGCAGCACGCCGCCGACCACGACGACCACGTCGATCGGGCTCATCGTGACGCCACCTCCCGGTCACGGCCCCGGCGCTGCAGACCGGCGTCCGCCAGCTCCTCGTCGGACGCGAGCGCCCGCAGCACCCGCGCCTCCTGGTCGAGGACCGACTGCCGGGCCTTCTCGACCCCGCCGCTGGTCTCCACGTCGAGGACGTGCACGTACAGGCGACCCGTGAGGCGGTGCGCCTCGACGATGATCGACCCCGGCACGAGGGACACGAGCTCGGCCGTCATGGTCAGGTACAGGTCGGAGTGGCTGCGCAGCTGCACGCAGATGACCGCACCCCGCGGCGTGTACCGGGGGCGCAGCGCGACGATGCTGACCTCGAACGACGCCCTGACCAGGTCGAGCGCGAACCGTCCCAGCAGGACCAGCAGCCCGAGCGGGTGCACGCGTCCGCGGAAGTCGACGGGAGTCATCCGCAGGCCCACCGTCACGAGCAGGCCGAGCAGGGCGCCGTTGACGATGTTGCCCCAGGTGACGTCGCCCCACAGCAGCACCCACACGACGGTGAGCCAGGCGATCGTCGCCCACTGGAAGCGCCAGCCGGTGCGGCGCGGGTGCAGGCTCATCCGCCGACCTCCGCGTCCTGGGGCGCGTCCTCGGTGGTGTCCTCGGTGGCGTCCTCGGTGGCGTCCTCGGCCGCGCGCTGCGACTCGCCCTCGCCGCGCTGACCGTCGGGCAGGACGGCCTCGATGTACGGCCAGCGGGACTGCAGCGTCTGCGCGGCGCGGCCCGTGTACGCGTACAGCGGACCGGCGAAGACGGTCAGCGCGAGGCTGAACACGACGAGCGCCGCGGTCGGCGCGACCATCATGACGGGCACGCGGTTGGCCGGCAGCTCCTCGGGCGGGCTCTGCCAGAACGCCTTGTTCCACGCCTTGATCAGCGCGTACAGCGTCAGCAGCGACGTGACGACGGACCCGGCGACGAGCGCGTACGCCACCGGCGTCCCCACCTCGACACCCGCCTCCAGCAGCCCGACCTTGCCGAGGAACCCGGAGAACGGCGGGATCCCGCCCAGGTTCATGGCGGGCACGAAGAACAGCACGGCCAGGACCGGCGTCATCTTCGCGAGGCCGCCGAGGCGGTCCAGCGACGTCGTCCCGCCGAAGCGTTCGACGAGGCCGACGACGAGGAACAGCGCCGTCTGCACGGTGATGTGGTGCGCGACGTAGTAGATGGCCGCGGTCCAGCCGTGGACGCTGCCGAGCGCGATGCCGAACATCATGTACCCGATGTGGCTCACCAGGGTGAACGACAGCAGACGTTTGACGTCGTCCTGCGCGACGGCACCGAGGATGCCCACGAGCATGGTCGCCAGCGCGACCCACAGCAGGATGTCGTCGAGCTGCCCGCCGGGGAACAGCAGCGTCTGGGTGCGGATGATCGCGTAGACGCCGACCTTGGTGAGCAGGCCCGCGAACACGGCCGTGACGGGTGCCGGAGCCGTCGGGTAGGAGTCCGGCAGCCAGGACGACAGCGGGAACACGGCCGCCTTGATGCCGAACGCGAGGAGCAGCATCGACTGCAGCACGAGCCGCACGCCCGGGTCGATCTCCTGCAGCCGGATCGCGAGCTGTGCGAGGTTCACCGTGCCGACGGCCGCGTAGATCGCGGCGATCGCGACGAGGAACAGCACGGACGACAGGATCGCGACGACGACGTAGATCGTGCCCGCGCGGATGCGCTCCGTCGTGCCGGACAGCGTGATGAGCACGTACGACGCGGCCAGCAGGATCTCGAAGCCCACGTAGATGTTGAACAGGTCCCCCGACAGGAACGCGTTCGCGACGCCCGCGGACAGCACGAGGTACGTGGGGTGGAAGATCGAGATGGGCGCGAAGCGCTCGCCGTCCTCCCGGCCCTGTGCCAGGGAGTAGACGAGGACGCACAGGATCACGACCGACGACACCGTGAGCATCAGCGCCGACAGGCGGTCCGCGACGAGGCTGATCCCGACGGGCGCCGCCCAGTCGCCGACCTCGACGACGACCGGCCCGGCGTCCGCGATCACGAGCAGCGTGGCCGACACCGCGGCCACGAGCGTCAGCGTCACGAGCGTGACGATGCGCTGCAGGCGCGGGCGGCGGTACAGCGCGAGCGCCAGGCCCGCGGCCGACAGCGGCAGCACCACGGGCAGGGGGACGAGCCAGCTCCAGTCGGTCATCGTCCCTCCTCCCGGTGCGTGTGGTCGGTGCGTGGCGGCGGCGGCTCTGACGGTGCGTCGTCGAACGCGCCGCCCTCGTCCATCTCGTCACGCGCGGTGGCGGCCTCCTCGTCGAGCGTCTCGCCGTCGGACTCGGTGTCGGCGTCCTCGAAGGCGCGCTCGTCGCGCGCCGCGAGGCGCACGATGCGGCGGTCCTCGACGTCGTCCTGCACCTCGTCGTGACGGTGCAGCTGCCACGACCGGTAGGCCATCGCGAGCAGGAACGCGGTCAGCCCGAGCGTGATGACGATCGCCGTGAGGATGAGGGCCTGCGGCAGCGGGTCGCTCATCGGCCGGTCGGACGCGACCCCGATGATCGGCGGCGCCCCCGCGGCCCCGCCCGCGACGAGGATCAGCAGGTTCGTGCCGTTGCCGAGCAGGACGATGCCCAGCAGGATCCGCGTCAGGCTGCGCTCGAGGACGAGGTAGACGCCGACGGTGAACAGCACGCCGATCGTCACGACGAACACGATGTTGGGGCTCATGACGACGTCGGTCACGGGACCACCCCCGCGTTCGTGCCGCCCCGGTCGGTCGGCGGGCCGGAGCCGTCGCCCTGCCCCCGCGCGACCACGACGTGGTCGTAGCCGCTGACGGCGTGCTCGGCGACGTCGTCCTCCCCGGTCTCGGCGCGGCGGTCGATCTCGGCGCCCACGCTGCGCAGGATGTCGAGCACGAGCCCGACGACCACCAGGTACACCCCCACGTCGAAGAACAGGCTGGTGACGAGCTTGACCTCCCCCCAGATCGGGAGGTGGAACTCGAGGATCCAGGACTCCAGCACGTTGCCGCCGACGAACAGCGCGACGAGGCCGACGCCGGCCGACAGGAACAGGCCCGTCCCGAGCAGCACGCCGGGCTGCACGGGCGCGGCCTCGCCCAGCTCGTAGCGCCCGCCGGCGAGGTAGCGCACGGCCAGCGCGATGCCCGTCACCAGGCCGGCGGCGAACCCGCCGCCGGGCTGGTTGTGCCCGCTGAACAGCAGGAACGCGGAGTACACGATCATCGTGTGGAACAGCAGCCGTACGACGACCTCGAAGATGACCGAGCGACGCTGCGGCGCGACCGTGCGCCCCGCACGCAGCCACTCGCGGGCGCGTGACCCCACGGCCCGGTTGGTGCCACGCACCGGCGTCGTGGGTGCCTCGACGTCGGGGGCGGCCTGCGCCGGCGCACTGCTCGGGCGGCGCAGCGAGGCCATCGGGTCCGGCGTCCCGCCCCACACGGCGCGGTCGGCGGGCGCCTCGCGCTCGCGGAAGATCCGGCCGCCGCGGGCGGACAGGAAGACCAGGGAGGCGACGCCGGTCGCGGCCACGAGCAGCACCGAGATCTCACCCATCGTGTCCCAGGCGCGGATGTCGACGAGCGTCACGTTCACGATGTTCTTGCCGCCGCCGAACTCGTAGGCCTCGGTCGCGAAGTCCGCGGACACGGGCGCGTGGATGCGGGCCGAGGGTGCGACCAGCGCGACCCCGGCGACGACGAGGCCGACGGCCAGTCCCAGCCCGAGCCGCAGCCACCGGGACGTCGCCAGCGGGCGGTCCGAGAAGTACGGGGGGAGCCGGCGGAGCACGAGCACGAACACGACGAGCGTGATCGTCTCCACGAGCACCTGGGTGACCGCGAGGTCGGGGGCGCCGTAGAGCAGGAACATGCCGGCGATCGAGTACCCGCTGATGCCCGCGAGGATGACCGCCTTGAGGCGCCGGCGGGCGCGCGCCACGAGGATCGCCGAGACGATCGCCGCCCCCGCGAACACCGTCTGCGCCGCGTAGTCCCACGGGCGGACCTCGGTGGGCAGCGACGTGCCGACGATCAGCGCCGACCCGACCGACACGACCCAGGTGAACAGGATGACGCCGAGGTACAGGGGCAGCGAACCACGCTGCGTGACGGCCGTGACGTCGGCCGCGAGGTCGTCGAGCTTGCGCATCGCCCGGCGGTAGGTGTGGTCGGCCTCGAGCAGGTGCGGCACGCGCGCCTGCCACCGCTCGACCTTGTCGCGCACGAGGAACAGCAGGCCCCCGGCGCCGAGGATGCCGACCGTGAGCCACAGCACGAGGCCGAAGCCGCCCCACAGCAGCAGGTGCCCGGGCTCGCCGACCGGGTACGTCGCCGCGTACGGCGCGAGCAGGTGCTCACCGAGCTGCGGCAGCAGCGCGACGGCCAGCCCGAGGAACGACAGGATCAGCGCGGGCCACGTCAGCACGAACGACGGGCGCGTCACGGGCGCCGGCTCGACGGACTCGTCCCCGCCGGCGGCGAGCGACGTCGTGGTGGCGATGCCCTCGGAGTCCTGCGTCTTGGACTGCGGCACGAGCGCGTCCTTGGTCGCGAACGCGCCCCACCAGAACCGCAGCCCGTACGCGACGGTCAGCGCCGACCCGACGACGACGGCCGCCAGGACGATCCAGCCGACCGTGCCGTCCTCGAGGTGGGCGACCCCCTCGAGGCCGGCCTCCTTGGCGACGTACCCCGCGAACGGCGGCAGCCCGATCATCGACGCGGTGGCCAGGCCACCGGCGAGCGCGGTCCACGGCAGGGCACGCCCCACGCCGGACAGGCGCCGCAGGTCACGGGTGCCGCACGCGACGTCGACCGTGCCGACGACGAGGAACAGCGCCGCCTTGAACATCGCGTGGGCGCCGAGCATCGCCAGGCCCGCGAGCGCGGTCGCCTGCGTGCCCAGGCCGACGAGCAGGATGATCAGGCCGAGCTGGCTCACGGTGCCGAACGCGAGCACGAGCTTGAGGTCGTGCTGGCGCAGGGCGCGGTACCCGCCGAGCAGCAGCGTCCCGCAGCCGAGCACCACGATCGTCCAGCGCCACACCGGCAACTCGGAGTACGCGGGGGCGAACCGGGCGACCAGGTAGACGCCGGCCTTCACCATGGCCGCGGCGTGCAGGTACGCGCTCACGGGCGTCGGCGCGGCCATGGCCGCGGGCAGCCAGAAGTGGAACGGGATCAGCGCGGACTTGGTCGCGGCGCCCGCGAGCAGGCACGCGACCGCGGCGACCACCGCGGAGGACGCCGCCGGGGGGTCGGCGATGACCGCCGACATCGAGTACGTGCCCGCCGCCTGGCCCAGGATGACGACGCCGACGAGCATCGCCAGGCCGCCTGCGGTGGTCACGATGATCGCCTGCATGGCGGCGCGACGGCTCGCCTTGCGGTCCGCGTAGTGCCCGATGAGCAGGTACGACGTGACGGTCGTGAGTTCCCAGAACACGAACATCAGCAGCATGTCGTCGGCGGTGACGAGGCCGAGCATCGAGCCGGCGAACGCGGTGAACACCCCGCCGAACCTGCCGAGCCCGGACGCGGTCGGCGAGAAGTACGCCGCGCAGTAGACCAGGACGAGCGCGCCGACGCCCCCGACGACGACCGTCATGAGCCACGACAGCGTGTCGAGCCGGAAGCTCAGGTCGAGGCCCAGCGCGGGCACCCACTCGACGAGCTCGGCCGGGCCGTTGCCGGACTGCACCTCCCCCGTCCACGACAGCGCCCACACGACCGCCGACGCGGGCGCCAGCGCCAGCGCCCAGAACGCGCGACGCCCCCACCAGCGGAAGAGCACGGGCGCGACGAGGGCCGCTGCGAGGTGAATCGTCAGCAGCAGCAGCACGTCCGGCTCCGTCCGTGTCGGGGGCGGGTGGTCGGTCGGTCAGGTCCTGTGTGGTCCGACCCGACGACGACGACGGGCCGGGGGCGCGGTCCGAACTCGCTCACGCGAGACCCGGGGCCGCGGCCCGAAGTTGGGAAGGTGCGACCACGCGCGGCGCCGTCGACCCTGCAGGCGGACCCGGGGCGCTGGCCGTCGGGTTCCCGCTGGTCGGGAGCGTCGTGGTGGGTGCTGGGAACGCGTCGATATTACCAACCGCTGAGCGTGCTCCCCGGTCACGGCCCGGCATGACGCGGTGTGCGCGACACCACGCGCGCCGCGGCCTGCCGATCCCGCACGGGTCGTCGTGACCGCGGTCCGGGCGACCCACGTGCGCGCCGGGCCGGGACGTTAGGTTGGCCGCGTGGACGCGTTGCAGGTGGTGGCGGTCGTGCTGGCGGCAGTGGCGACGGTGGTGGGTGTGGCGGTGTTCGCCCGGGGCGTCGTCGCCATCGTACGGACCGTGCGCACGGGCCGTCCGCTGCCGGGACGCTGGGCGCCCGTCGGGCCGCGGCTCGCGACGCTCGTGCGCGAGGTGCTCGGCCACGGGCGGTTCCAGCAGCGTCCGGCCGTGCGGGCGGCGCACTGGGTCGTCATGGTGTCGTTCCCCGTGCTGGTCGTCACGCTGCTGACGGGCTACGGGCAGCTCGTGGACCCGCGGTACGGGCTGCCGCTCGTCGGCCACTGGGCGCCGCTCGAGTGGGCGGTCGAGGCGTTCGCGTGGCTGGGGCTGCTGGGCATCGGGTACCTGATCGTGCTGCGGCAGCGCGTGCGTCCGCGTGCGGACGAGTCGGAGGTCACGCAACGGCGGTCCCGGTTCTTCGGGTCCAACCAGGTGTGGGCGTACGTCGTCGAGGCGACGATCCTGCTGGTCGTCGTCGCGGTGCTGGTGCTGCGTGGGCTGGAGTACGCGCTCGGGGTGCAGGACGGCGAGGCGTGGGCCACCGCGCTGCACTTCCCGCTCACCGCGTGGTTCGGGTCGGCGTGGACGTCGGCGTCGCCGGACGCGCTGGCGACGGCCGTGGTCGTCGTCGCGCTGGTGAAGATCCTGGTGTCGATGGCGTGGTTCGTCGTCGTCGGGATGCTGCCCACGATGGGCGTGGCGTGGCACCGGTTCCTCGCGATCGTCAACGTGTACGCCCGCCGGGAGCCGGACGGTGCGCCCGCGCTGGGCCCGCTCGTGCCGCTGCGGGACGCCGCGGGCGAGCCGCTCGACCTCACGGCCGTCGACGACCTGCCCGAGGACCTGCGCCTGGGCGTCGGCGCCATCGAGGACCTGCCCTGGAAGGGGCTGCTCGACGTCGCGACGTGCACCGAGTGCGGCCGCTGCCAGGACCAGTGCCCCGCGTGGGCGACCGGCAAGCCGCTGAGCCCCAAGCTGCTGACGCTCGCGCTGCGCGACCACGCGGCCGCCACCGCGCCGTACGTGCAGGCGGCGCGCGCCGCGGGGGCGTCGGCCGACGCGCTGGCGGACCCGCACCTGGGCGTCGACCTGGTCGCGTCCGGCGTCATCGACCCCGACGTGCTGTGGGCGTGCACGATGTGCGGCGCGTGCGTGCAGCAGTGCCCCGTCGACATCGAGCACGTCGACACCATCGTCGACATCCGCCGCTACCAGACGCTCATGGAGTCGGCGTTCCCTGCCGAGCTGGGCGGCACGTTCACCAAGATGGAGCGGCGCGGCAACCCGTGGGGCCTGCCCGCGCGCCAGCGCCTCGACTGGGCCAAGGGCCTGGAGTTCGACGTGCCGGTCGTCGGGGTCGACCTGGAGTCCACCGCCGAGGTCGACTGGCTGTTCTGGGTCGGCTGCGCCGGAGCCTTCGAGGACCGCGCCAAGAAGACGACGCGCGCGGTGGCCGAGCTGCTGCACGCCGCTGGCGTCACGTTCGCGGTGCTCGGCGACGGCGAGACGTGCACGGGCGACCCCGCCCGGCGCGCGGGCAACGAGGCGCTGTACCAGATGCTCGCGGCGCAGAACGTCGAGACCCTGAACGAGGTCGGCGCGCAGCGCATCGTCGTCACGTGCGCGCACTGCTTCAACACGATCTCCCGCGAGTACCCCGCGATGGGCGGCCGGTACGAGGTGGTCCACCACACGCAGCTGCTCGACACGCTCGTCGGCGAGGGGCGGCTGCGGTTCGCGCCGGGCGTGGGCGAGGACGCCGACGGGACCACCGTGACGTACCACGACCCCTGCTACCTGGGCCGTCACAACCAGGTGTACGAGCCGCCGCGCGAGCTGCTGGCCGCGGCCGGCGTCACGCTCGCCGAGATGCCGCGCAACCGCGAGACGTCGTTCTGCTGCGGTGCGGGCGGCGCACGCATGTGGATGGAGGAGACGATCGGCGAGCGCATCGGCACGGTCCGCGCCGCCGAGGCCGTCGCGACAGGTGCGAGCGCCATCGCCACGGCGTGCCCGTTCTGCACGGTCATGCTCAGTGACGGCGTCGCGGCGCACGCGCGGGCGTCGCACGACGACGCGCCGCAGGACGGGACGACGCCCGTCAACCGCGGCACGCGTCCCGCCCCCGGCGCTGCGACGACCGGTACGCAGGAGCCCGCCGGACCACGTCGGGCTGCTGCCGCCCCGGCGCAGCCGCAGGTCGGGGTCCCCGAGGTCGCCGACATCGCCGTCCTGCTGCGCGACCGGCTGGCCGACCGCCGCTGACGTCGGCCGTCGACGGCTCCGTCAGAACCCGTCGACCGTGATGGACCACGTCGACTCGGCGGGCACACGCACCGTCGTCGCCCGCGCGGACGTCACGGCCGGCGTCGACACGACCGTGCTCGACCGCCTGCGCGGGATCGGCGGCGTCGAGTGGGCCGCGGCGGCTCCCGCCGCCCGGACCGGACCGTCAGCCCACCCGGTGCTGCCCCGCGCCCCTCGACCGGCTCGTGCTCGACAGCAGACCACTTCACCACTTCTGCGGGTCGGTACGGTCGCTACCGTTTCACGATGGAGCCAACCGTGACGGACTGGATCGGCGCAGCGACTGGAGTACTGACGTTCGTGGCGGCCGCGGTCGCGGGCTACTTCGCAGGACGCGCTGCCCACTGGACGAAGAAGCAGGCTGAGGCCTCGACCAGACAAGTCCAGCTCACAGAGGGTCAGCTGGATGTTGCCAGACAAGAAGCAGACCGGGCGCGCGCGCTAGGTGAGGAACAGAGACGCGACGTCACTCTCGCTGTCCGTCGCGCCGCGGAGCAGCGAGTCGACGCGACGATGCCGACCGTGCTCATCAGGGCAACCCCGGGGGCAGCCAAAGAAGCGTTCATCCAAGAACTCCTTCCCCTGGACGCCGGTCGACGCCGATGGGGCGACCTCGACGAAGCGCAAGACGTCTCGGATTTCCAGCGCGAAGGCCAGGTCTTCCGAGTCCACGTAACGATCCACCTGGAGAATCCGTCGGACTACATTGCCCGGGTCGCCCTGGTCGACGGAGCAGGTGGCGAGTTGCACGGCCTCGATGCGGACGGAGTCGTGGTCCGCCCGCGCGCCGAGACGACCTTGACATGGACCAAGACACTCCCAGCACATGAACTCGGCACCCCGCGTGCGGTTCATCTCCTGACAGGCAACGTCAGGTTGAGGTGGCGGGTGCGCGACATCGCTCTCAACGCGTACGACGAGGTCGACCTCGTGCTGAACCTCAACAACTTTCTCAGGGACAGCTTCTCCCTGCGCGTGCACCCGCACCCCACGTGGCAGGAGAGTGTCGGAGTGCTGGTTCCCGGGCGGGTCTACGACCGTCTCGATGGCTGAACTGTCGAACTCAGGGTGTGACGTGCCCCGCGGACACGCGGACGGGCCACGAACTCGGGGCTCCCGCACCACCCGGAGGCCGCACCTGATCAGTGCACCAGGTGCGTGGCGGGTCGTCAGCCTCCAGGTCTGATGTGACGCCGCTCGGGTCCTCACCCCTCCGTGTCACCGTCCCTCGCTACCGTGGACCATGGCCCTCGAACCCACCTTGCTCGACTGGCTCCTCGACTCCGATCCTGCGTTGCGGTGGCAGGTCGAGCGTGACCTCGTCGGTGCGCCCGAGGAGGTCTGGCGGGCGACCCGGGCGCGCGTCGCCACCGAGGGGTTCGGTGCCCGGCTGCTCGCGCTGCAGGACGACGACGGCCAGTGGGCGGGCGGTGCGTACTTCCCGCGCGGCTTCGACTTCGAGGGGCCCGAGGCGCAGCCCGGCGCGGGTCAACCGTGGACCGCGACGACGTGGACCCTCAACACGCTGCGCGACTGGGGGCTCGACGCCGGTGTGCTCGCGGGCACGGCCGAGCGGCTGCAAGCGAACAGCCGCTGGGAGTACAACGACGAGCCGTACTGGGTCGGCGAGGTCGACTGCTGCATCAACGCCTTCACGCTCGCGAACGGGGCGTGGCTCGGCGCGGACGTCAGCGGGCTCGCGGCGTGGTTCCCCGAGCACCGGCTGCCCGACGGCGGCTGGAACTGCGAATGGGTGGAGGGTTCCACGCGCTCGTCGGTGCACTCGACCCTCAACACGGTGAAGGGCCTGCTGTCGTACGAGGCCGCGACCGGCTCCGACGCGCTGCGCGCTGCCCGGCACGCCGGTGAGGAGTACCTGCTCGAGCGCCGGCTGCTGCGCCGTGTGACCGACGGTGAGCCGCTCGGCCCGTGGGTCACGGTGTTCTGCTACCCGTTCCGCTGGCGGTTCAGCACCCTGAACGCCCTCGACCACTTCCGAGCGGCGGCGCTGCACGACGGCACCGCGCCCGACGCGCGCCTCGCGGAGGCGGTCGAGACCGTGCGCGCCGCCCGGCAGCCCGACGGCACGTGGCTGCAGGAGCACCGCCTGCCGGGGCGCGCGTGGTTCGAGGTCGACGTGCCGCCGGGCGAGCCGTCCCGGTGGCTGACGTTCCACGCCGCCCGCGTCCTGGCGTGGTGGGACGGCGAGGCCTGAGGAGCTCGGACGTCGACGTGACCGTGTGCGGCGCGGTGTCTGGCGGTCGTGGGCACCCCACTCACAGCACGCACCACGTGGTTGCTGTTATTGCAGATGCGCCTACAATCGACGCATGGCGGCACACGCGCACTCCACGACTCTCGACCCTGCGGACCCGGTCATCCGGTCCGGCGCCAGAGAACTGGCGGACCGACTGGTGGGCGACACTCCGGTCGAGGCGGCCATGCGCGCGTTGCTCGATGATGTCGCGCACGGTGCGCGCGTCGTGGTGCTGCGCGCCGAGGACGAGGTCAGCCCCGCGAAGGCGGCACAGATACTCGGTGTGACACGGCAGTTCGTCGACCGCTTGTGCGAGGACGGCGTCCTCCCCTTCCGCCGCCTTCCCGGCAGCCGACACCGCCGCATCCGCGTGCAGGACGTCGTGGATGTCGCCACCGAGCGCGAAGAGCGCCGGACCGGCGCCGACGCGATCCGCGCAGCTCTCGGGGCATAGGTAGGTGGCCCGCCTCCCACGGGTCTTCATCGACACGAGCGAGCTGTTCCCGTTCACGATCATGGACGTCCTGCTCACCCTGGCCGAGGATCTCCTGTTCACCTGGGTGTGGACCGATGAGGTCCTCGCCGAGTGGGAGGACGTCATCGTCCGTGAGGGCCGACGCACGACAGAGTCTGCGGCGTCGGTCAGCGCTGCCGTGCGCCAGCACTTCGGGAGGTACCGCATCGACCCTGCCCTCTACCGGGACAAGATCACCGACGACCTCTCACCCGACCCTGACGACCGCGCGCACGCAGCGGCAGCGATCCACGGTGACGTCGACGTGCTGCTGACCCGCAACATGAAGCACCTGCGCACGGAGCCCGTCCTCGCCGCCGGCGTCGCGGTCATCACCTCGGACGAGTTCCTGGTCGACCTGCTCGCGCGCCGACGCCGCGACGTCCTGGAGGCGTTCGGCCGCACCGCGGCGAGCAAGAAGAATCCGCCGGTCACCGCCCATGACCTGATCGACAGGATCGCTACTGCGGGCGCACCCGAGTTTGCCGAGCGTCTGCGCTCGCTTCGTGCGGGAGAGTGATGGCGGGACTGGGCATCGAGCCGATGACGGACCGGATCAGCCGGCCGTTGCAGTCGCAAAGTCCTCCAGCAGGCCGCCCCACCCGCCGGGCGAACCGAGGGACGCGCGCATCTCCACGGCCCGCTTCGCGTACGCCTCGAGACCGCAGTGCTCGAAGTCGACACGTGTCGTGACGGCGCCGTCCGCGCCCGTCATGCCCGTGAACCGCACCTCGACCTCGGTGAGCAGCCCGGGGTCGTACGCCCAGTCGGAGCCGATCTGCCACGCCAGCACCAACCGACCCGGCGGCTCCCAGGCGAGCACGCGGCCCCACGTGCACTCGGCCCCGTCGGCGTCGCGCTCGTACCAGCGACCGCCCTCGCGGGGCTCGACGACGACGTCGACGAACGGCTGGTCGCCCAGGTGGTAGTCGCCCTTCCACCAGCGCGCCATCCCGGCGGTGAAGACGTCGAACGCGCGCTCGGGGGACGCGGCGACGGTGAGGGTCCGGACGATCGGCGCGGTGTCGCCCGCGGGGACCGGGCTGGTGGTGCCGACCTGCTGCTCGGTGCTCATGGTCTCTCCTCGGGTGCGGCGGGGTCCTGCTCGACTGCACGGGCGTACGCGGCGAGCGAGTCGTCCCAGAACCGGTCCAGGTAGGCGCGCAGGGCCGCGACGCCGCGGGTGTCAAGCCGGTAGACGCGCTGGGTCCCGACAGCGGTGTCGGTGACGAGGCCGGCGTCCTTCAGCACGCGCAGGTGCTGCGAGACGGCCGGCCGACTCACGGGCAGGCGTGCGGCGAGCTCGCCGACCGGCTGCGGCCGCTCCGCGACCAGCTCCAGGACGCTGCGACGCGTCGGGTCGCCCAGCGCGTCGAGGACCGTTCCGTAAGTCGTCACGAACGGTAAGTTACGACTGACGGAGAAGCCGGTCAAGAGGGACGGAGCCCGCCAACCGCGATCAGGTGGTGCCTCCTCTCCTTGCCCCAGGAAGCACCCGTCCAGCACGCTAGCGTCGAACCCGTCGCCGCCGATCGAGGGAGGCCGTCGTGAGCCGCGTGGGTCGACGTCAGGGGTCGACCGAGGCAGGCCGGCGCCCGGCCTGGCTCCTCCTGACGGTGCTCGCCGTCGTCGCGCTCGTCGTCACACTGGTCACCGTGCTGCAGCGCGCCCTCATCTACTTCCCGGACCGGGCCGACGCCGGCACGGTCGCCGACCGCGTGCCCGGCGCACGTGACCTCGTGCTGCGGACCGATGACGGCCTGGACCTGGCGGCGTGGCTCGTGCCGCCCGCGGGTGAGGACCGGGAGGTCGCCGTCCTGTACCTGCCGGGCAACGGCGGCAACCGGCTGGGTCGACTCGGTGTCGCGCAGCAGATCGCCGCCAGAGGGTTCACGGTGCTGCTCCTGGAGTACCGCGGGTACGGCGGCAACCCGGGGCGACCCAGCGAGCAGGGGCTGGCCAGCGACGCCCGGGCGGCGGCCGCAGCGCTGCGCGGCGAGGGCTTCGAGCCGACGCGGACGCTGTACGTCGCGGAGTCGATCGGCACCGGCGTGGCGGCGCGGCTGGCGACGACGGACCCGCCCGCGGGCATCCTGCTGCGGTCCCCGTTCACGTCGCTCGTGGACGTCGGGCGCGCGCAGTACCCCTTCCTGCCCGTCGGGCTGATCCTGCGTGACCGCTTCGCGAGCGCCGAGCACCTGGAGGGCAGCGACGTGCCGGTGCGCGTGCTGTACGGCACCGCCGACGACGTCGTGCCGTCGCGGCTCTCGGCGGAGCTCGCGGCGCGCGTGGGCAACCTGCAGGGCGAGGTGGTGGTGCCCGGAGCCGGGCACAACGACGCGATCTGGTTCGGGCCCCGCCTCGCGGACGAGGTGGTCGAGCTCGCGCAGGCGGTCGCCGGCTAGCTCACCGACGGCTGGGGCGTGACCTCGTAGAACGTCAGGCGCGCTCGCTTGGTCGGCAGGTCGACCTCGGGGCCGAGGGTGAAGCCGACCCGTTCGACCACGCGCAGCAGAGCGGTGTTGCGGGCGTCGGGCTCGCCGACGATTCGTGTCGCGCCCGTGCCGTCCGCCAGCACCTGGCACATCTCGCGCAAGAGCCGCGCGGAGTAGCCCGTGACCGGCCGCGGGGGCCGGGCACCGACGAGCACGTGCGCGCCGAGGTCGCCGGGCTGCACGTCGTACACCTCCCCCACCGGGTCGTGCGCGGGCTCGTACGCCTGCACGAGCGCAACCGGCGCACCGTCGATCCGCACGAGCAGCGCGTGGTGGTGCGCCATCGCGTCGACCACCGCGTAGGTCTCCCGGAGCTCGTCGACCGACAGCCCGCCCAGCCCCCAGAACGCCGTGCCGCGGGCCGTGCACCAGGCGTGCAGCGTCGGGATGTCGGCATCGAGGTCGAGCACCGCGGTGGTCAGCACGCCGAGGCCGTCGACGGACCGCTCGTCGAGCACGGACCCGCCGGGGCGCCCGGCCCACGCCGCCGTCAGGCCCACCGCGCCCGTCCCGACGCTCACTCCCCCTCCCCCGCCGGCGGCTCGGGGGTCAGCCGCGCCCAGTCGGTCACGACCTCGACGGTCCCCGCCACCGCCCACGTCGCGTGCTGGTCCGCGAAGTGCGGGCTGCGCGGGTCACCGCTGCTGCCGAACGGCACTCCCCAGCGGCTGCGCGAGCGGTCCTGCAGGTCCCACACCCACCGGGCCACCGAGCCGCGGAAGGCGCCGTCGGTCACGCCGGGGACCGTCCCGGTGCAGCGCACGGTGTCCTGGTCACCGCCGAGCGGCAGCGCCGGGACGACGGGCACGGCCGCCCCCGGCACGTCCGCCAGCAGGTGGGCCGGGAGCACGGTGTGCCGCGCGCCCCAGGTGCCGCCGTCCGCGAGCGCGGCGACCTCCTCCAGCGCGGCCCGCACGTGCGCAGGCCCGTCGATGCCCAGGTCGGCACGTCCGAGCAGCGCGGGCAGCGCCGCCCCGACCCGCCCGCGCAGGCTGAACCACGCGTCGAACGCCGGGCCGGCGAAGTGCGAGGCCCCGAGCGCGCTGACGGCCGGCTCGTCGACGAGGCGGGCGACCAGCACGGCGCGCAGGTCCGCGAGCAGCGCGGCCTGCGGGGACTCCGCGGCCATGTGCAGGTCCCACGCCAGCAGCCCGTCACGGACGGCGGCCGCCGCCGGGCTCAGATCGTCGAGACCCGCGACGTGCCGCAGCAAGCGTCCCGCCCCCGCCCAGTGCGTGTCGCCGTGGACGTCACCGAGGTCGCCGACGTGCCACGCCGCCCGCCCGGCGAGCAGGTCGGCGATGCGGGCCGCGCGGTCCGGTGCGTAGACGCTGCCGTGGTCGCGGTCCGCGGCGGCCGGTCGCTCGTTCGCGTCGACGGCGACGTCCGTGACCTCGCCCGGCGCGGCCAGGGCGCGCCACGGACGCGGGGCGTGCGTGGGGTCCCACGCGCGCAACGACAGCAGGCGGTCGTCCGGCGCGCGGTCGGCCACGCGGCCCGCGTCGAACGTCAGCACCGTCCCCGTCGAGTCGGCGGCCAGGACGCGGTTGACGGGGTCGACCCAGCCGGTGAGCGCCGCGGCGACGTCGTGCGCCGTGCGGGCGCGCAGCAGCGGGCGCAGGCACGCGAACCCGAGGTCCGCGTCGACCTGCGCCTGCAGCCGCACGGACCGCGCCTCCTCGAGCCCGGCGCGCGGCAGCGCTCCGGTGACGACGCCGTCCTGGTCGACGGGACGTCCCGGCGGCATGCCCCGCACGACGACGGGCCCGCGGGCGGTCTCCAGGACGTCGACCGTCAGCGGCTCGCCGCCACGTACGCGCACGTGCACGGTGTGGGAGGTGACGGGCTCCACGCCGTGCGGGCCGAACGCCTGCCACCCGTCGTCGTCGCGCAGCAGCAGCTCGCGGTACAGCTCGGCGGCGTGCGCGGCGGCGTTGGTGATGCCCCACGCGGCGGTGCCGGTGTGACCGAAGTGCGGCAGCCCGGGGACACCGGGGAACGCGAGCCCGAGGACGTCGTACTCGGGGCACGCGAGGCGGATCTGCTGGTACGGCCCGGGCAGCTCCAGGACGCGGTGCGGGTCGCCCGCGAGCAGCGGCACACCCGTCGCGGTCCGCGAGCCGTGCAGGGCCCACGCGTTGGACCCGCTGGTCGGCCCGTCGGCGGCAGGGTCGAACAGCCGCACGAGGTCCAGGGGGTCGACGTCGGCGAGCCCGGGGTGACCGGAGTACCGGGCGGCGCGCACCAGGTGGTCGTGCCACAGCACGCGCGGGAACGTCGAGAACAGCGCGTGGTTGACGAGGAAGACGCCCAGCGGCGCCCACGCGGGCCACGGGTCGTCGGGCGTGGTGCCGCCGAGCACCCTGTCGAGCTCGTCGACCTCGACCGGCGGCGACGACGATGCGAGCCCGGCGTTCACCCCGGCCGTGTACGCGTCGACCCACGCGCGGTCGTCGTCGCCGAGCGCGGCGTACGCGCGTTGCGCCAGGTCCGGCAGCCGCAGGCGGTGCGCGACGACGTCCCACGCGATGCCGCCGTCACCGAGGTGCTCGGCGAGCCGGCCCTCGGCACGCCAACGGTCGGCCTGCACCTGCCACGTGCGGTCCCGCGCGGTCACCCAGCCCTGCCCGTACGCGAGGGAGTGCTCGTCGGACGCGCGCACGTGCGGCACGCCCCAGTCGTCCCGGAAGACCTCGAACGCCATCACGCACCGCCGTCGCGCGCGACCGGGTTGGCCAGCGTCCCGGCGTAGATGAGGGACGACGACTGGTCCGCCAGGTCCACCATCTGCAGCGTGTTGCGCAGCTGCAGGCGGTTGAGGCACGAGTGCGCGAACCGCGGCGCGCGCAGGTCGACCCCCGACGGCAGGTCCGGGTGGTCGGCGTGGTGCGCGTCGATCGTCTCGGCGACGACGCCCCAGAACGTGTCCTCCGCCAGCACGCCGTCGGTGACGAGGATCGCGGCGAGGTGCCGCAGGACGCCGTCGAACACGTCGGTGAAGATCGCCAGCGCCTTCTCGTCGTCGTCGACGACGGCACGGACGCGCTCGACGTCCGGCGGCAGCGGGCGCCTCGACAGGACGGCGACCTCCTCGCCGATGTCCTTGAGCAGCGCGCCGACCGGCACGTGGTCCTGCCACACGATCAGCACGTTCTCGCCGTGCGGCATGAACGCCAGGTCGTGCGCGCGCAGGCAGTGCACGAGCGGACGCAGGTAGACGCGCAGGTAGGCGCGCAACCAGTCGGCCGGGTCGAGGCCGGACGCGCGGACGGCCGCGGTCGCGTAGGCGTCACCGGACGCGTCCCGGTGAAGCAGCGCCGCCATCGTCGTCGCGCGCTGCCCCGGCGCGAGGAACGCGAACGGCTGCTCACGCCACAGCGCAGCGAGCATCTTGCGGTGCGCGTTGGGCCGCGGGGTGCGGTGGTAGACGTCGCCGGTGTAGCCGATGGACGCGCGCTCGCGCAGCACGCGCACCCCGCAGGCGACGAGCTCGGGGTCCGTGTCCACGAGGTCCGCGACCCAGTCGTTGATCGCGGGCGTCGCGCGCATGTACGCCGGGGACAGGCCGCGCAGGAACCCCATGTTCTGGATCGCGACGGCCGTCTTCACGTAGTGCCGGTCGGGGCGGTCGACGTTGAGGAACGTGCGGACCGACTGCTGCGCGCGGTAGACGTCGTCGGACTCGCCCAGCAGGACGAGGTCGCGACGGGCCACGTCGGGTGCGAACGTCACCGCGACGCGGTGCTCCCACTGCCACGGGTGCACGGGCAGGTAGCGGTAGTCGGCGGGGTCGAGGCCCAGGCCGTGCAGGTGGTCCGTGAAGCGCTCGCGCGTCGACTCGTCGAGCTCGTGCCGGTACAGCGCGTCCTCGGTGAGGCCCGCACCGGTCGCGACGTGGCTGACGGCCCGCCGCACGGCGAGCCACACGAGCCGCACGGGCCGGCCCGCCTCGGGGGCGTACGCGTCGTGCTCGCTCACGCCGTACCCGATGCGGCCGTTGTTCGCGACGAACGACGGGTGCCCCTCGGTCATCGCCTGCTCGACGGTTGCCAGGCCGGCGTCGAGCAGCTCGGCGCTCGTCGGACCGCCGTGCGCGCGCCGGTACGCGGCGCTCGCGAGCGTCGACGACAGCTCCTCCAGGTACAGCGCCAGCAGGTCGTCGGGGATGCGCAGCAGCGGCTGCAGCTCCAGGACGAGGTCGAGGACGTCGAGCGGCACGGCCCGCCCGTCGACCTCGCGCGTCAGGCTCGCGCGGTCGATCGCCCAGTGCTCGAGCGCGAGCCGCCGGGCGCGGAACCGGTAGACGGTGCGCGCACCGGACGGGGCGTCGAGCGCGACGGTGTACGCCCGCTCGTCCTGCGGCGACGCGTCCCCGGCGCCGGTGGTGCGGTCGAGCGCCGGTGCGAGCAGGCGCTCGTGCGCGAGCTCGGAGAGCGCCTTGGTGACGAGGTGGCGCTGGGCCGCGTCGAGGCGCTCGGGGGTCAGGTGGTCGGCGGGGTGCGGCGGGCGGTGCGCCGGACGCGGGCCGGACGACGGTGGCGCGGCGGGCGCCGAGACGGGCAGGTCGGTGAGCGTCATCGGTGATCCTCGTGGATGGTCCGGGCGCCGAGCCGGCTGCTCGCGAAGTCGTCGCGGGAGCACACCGACAGCGCGGCACGCTTGCCGGGCAGGTCGATCTCGCGCACCACGCGGAACCCCGCGGCGGCGTTCTTGGCGGCGATGGCGGTGTTGCGCACGTCGGGCTCGACGACGACGCGCTGCGCGCGCAGCGTGCCGAAGCAGAACCGCATGGTCGCGGCCATGACCGCGTCGGTGAGGCCGTGCAGGCGCGGGCCGTCCGGCGGTGCGACGAGCAGGTGCATGCCGACGTCGCCCGCCCGCGCGCGGTAGACGCCCTTGAGCAGGACACGCGCCGGGTCGTACGTCTCGACCATGAACCGCGGGCGCCCGGCGACGCGGCCGATCCACGCGTGCTCGTCCGTCGACTCCGCGAGGCGCTGCTGGTACGCCAGGACGTCGTCGAGGCCGAGCTCGGTCATCTGCCAGAACGCCGACGCGGGGTGCGTGAGCCAGTGGTGCAGCGTCAGCGCGTCACGTTCGGGGACGACGCGGTCGAGCCGGACGGGACCGATGCGCTTCCAGGCCTCCTCGCGGACTGTCTGCGCGGACAGCGGCTCGGTCGCCTGCGTGCGCCAGTCCGTCACGGGTGCGCCTCGTCGGCGAGCGCGACGGCACCGGCGGCCCGCACCGTGCCTGCGGGCGCCGGGTGCGTCCCCGTGGGCACGCCGAACTCCTGGAACGCGATCCGCTGCTCACGCGGGTAGACGTCACGCCCGCACACGGCTGCGAGGATCGCGGACGACCGCCACGGGCCGAAGCCGAGGTCGGGCGCGGTGAGCCCGTGCGTGTGCTCCTCGCCGTTCTGCACGAAGACCCTCCTCCGTCCGCCGTCGACCGAGTAGTCGCGGGCGACGTCCAGCCGTCCGCGATCGTCCCACGCGAGGCGGTGCGCGATGCCGAGGACGACGTCCGGCACCTGTGCGGCGTAGCCGGTGGCCAGGACGAGGGCGTCGGTGGTGCGCTCGTGCTCGACGCCGGTCGCGTGCCGCAGCCGCAGCGTGTACCGCTCGCCGTCCCACGTGGCGCCGAGCACCTCGGTGCCGGTGAGCAGGGTCGTGGGCACGGGGCCGGTGGCGCTCTTGCGGTACAGGGCGTCGTAGATGTCGTCGACGAGGTCCGCGCTGATGCCCTTGTACAGGTGGCGCTGCTCGCGCGTGAGGCGGTCGCGCACGTCCACGGGAAGGGCGTGGAAGTGGTCGGTGTACTCGGGCGACGTCATCTCCAGCGTCAGCTTCGTGTACTCCATCGGGAAGAACCGCGGCGAGCGCGTCACCCAGTCGAGGCGCTGCCCGCCCGGGCCGGTGGCCTCCAACAGGTCGCGGTACACCTCGGCCGCCGACTGGCCCGAGCCGACGACGGTGACCGACGCGGCGGCCCGCAGCGCGTCGCGGTGCGTCAGGTAGTCGGCCGAGTGCACGACCGGCCCGTCGAGCCCGCGCAGCGCCGCCGGGACGACGGGCTGCGTGCCGACCCCGAGGACGACGTGCCGCGTCCGGTACGACTCGACACCCGCGGCGGTGCGCGCGTGCACCACGTACAGGTCGTCGTCGTGGGGGTCGACCTCGACGGACGTGACGGTCCGTCCCCACCGCAGGGCCGGGAGCTGGTCCGCGACCCACCGGCAGTACGCGTCGTACTCGGCGCGCAGCGGGTAGAAGCTCTCGCGGATGTAGAACGCGTACAGCCGCCCGGTGGCCTTGAGCCACGCGAGGAACGAGTACGGGCTGGTGGGGTCGGCCATGGTGACGAGGTCGGCGAGGAACGGCACCTGGATCGTGGCGCCCTCGAGCATCATCCCCGGGTGCCAGCGGAACTCCTCGGCCCTGTCGAGGAAGACGGTGTCGAGGTCGAGCGGTGCCGCGAGCGCCGCGAGGCCGAGGTTGAACGGGCCGATGCCGACCCCGACGAGGTCGTGGACGCGGGCGTCCGGGGCGGGTGCCGTCGCGGTCACAGCGCCACCGCCACGTCGGGGCGCAGCAGGTCGTCGCCCTCGAGCAGCGCCGCGGCCACCTGCCGGACGAGCTCGAGGACGTGCCGCACGTCGGCGACCGTCGTGTCGGGGTTGAGCAGCGTGAGCTTGAGGCACGGGCGGCCGTCGAGGGTCGTGCGGGCGACGAGCGCGCGGCCGGAGCCGAACAGCACGCGACGCACCTGCCCGACGAGCGCGTCGGCGCGGGCGTCGTCGAGGCCGTCGGGCTGGTAGCGGAACAGGACGGTCGACAGGTCGGTCGGCGCGAGCAGGCGCAGGTCCGGGTCGCCGTCCACGAGCGCGTGGACGGCCGCCGCGAGGTCGAGGGTCGCGTCGACCATCTCCCCGATGCGGTCGGCCCCGAGCGCACGCAGCGTGGTCCACAGCTTGAGGGCGTCGAACCGGCGCGTGGTCTGCAGGGAGACGTCGACCTGGTTGGGCTCGTCCTCGCCCGCGGGGTTGAGGTAGTCGTGGTGGTGCGCGACGAGCCGCAGGTCGGATGCGTGCCGCACGACCAGCGCCGAGGACGACACGGGCTGGAAGAACGCCTTGTGGAAGTCGACGGTCACGGACCGGGCGCGCTCGATGCCGTCGAGCAGGGGCCGGCGGGTGCGGCTGACGAGGAGGCCGCAGCCGTAGGCGGCGTCGACGTGCAGCCACGCGTCGGCGGTGTCGCACACGTCGGCGATGCCGGCGAGCGGGTCGACGCACCCGCGGTCGGTCGTCCCGGCCGTGGCGACGACGGCCGCTGCGTGCCGTCCGTCGTCCGCGACGTGCCGCAGCGCGATCGCCAGGGCGTCGGGGCGCATGCGGCCGCGCTCGTCGACGGGGACGAGACGGACCGCGTCGGGCGCCATGCCCAGCAGGTACGCCGAGCGCTGCACGGAGAAGTGGCTCGACGCGGTGGCGAGCACGACGAGGTCGCGCAGCGTGACGCCCGGCGCGGTGGCGAGCGCGTGCTCGCGCGCCAGCAGCAGCGCCTGGAGGTTCGACTGCGTGCCGCCCGACGTGAAGACGCCGCCGCCCGCGAGGAAGCCGATGCGCGCTGCCGTCCACGCGACGACCCGCCGCTCCATGAGGGTGCCGACGGTCGACTGGTCGTACGTGTCGACGCTGGGGTTGATCGCGGCGAGCACGGCCTCGGCGGCCACGGCGGGCAGCGCGACGGGGCAGTTGAGGTGCGCGGTGTACGCCGGGTCGTGGAACCAGACGGCGTGCTGGGCGAACAGCTCGTCGACCTCACGCAGGGCGGCGGCCGTGCCGCGACCCGGGCCGTCGAGGTCGACCGCGTCGACGAGCGACTGCAGGTGCTCGCGGCTCGCACCGGAGAACGGGCGGGTGGTGGTGCGGAACCGGGTGGCGACCCGGTCGACGGTGCCGCGCATGGCGTCGACGTAGGCGTCGGCGCTCGCGGCGGACAGCAGCTCGTGCACGCGTGGTACTCCCCCTGGACGGACACGTCCCGTCGGACGGGGCGCGAGTGAGGCTCACCTAAGTGAGGCGGGCCTAACCTACGCGAAGAGGAGGATTCGTCAAGGGCCGTCCGCAGGACGGCGGCGGCCCGGCCGGTGGACGTTCGTCCAGATCAGCGCCGCGCCGCCCCCGCGCGGAGGCGCTCCGCCAGGACGAGGACCTCGTCGCGCAGGGCGTCCGGCGAGAGCACCTCGAACTCCCAGCCGAGCCCGGCCAGCATGGCGGCCATGCCGTCGAGGCGCTCGGCCCGCGTCTCCAGCAGGACTCCGTCGGCGTGCTCGCTGAGGCGCCCCACGCTCCTCGGCAACCGCTCGCGCGCCTGCGCCAGGGTGGTCCGCAGCACCACGGTGACCTCGTGTGCCCACTGCACCGCCCCGATGCCCGCGACGACGTGCGTGCCGGCGTCGAAGTCGGCGGGCACCACGTACGAGCCGGCGCCCTGCTCGACCGCCGTGACGCGGTCCAGACGGAACGTCCGGACGTCGTCACGGCCGTGGTCGTGGCCGGTGACGTACCAGCGGCCGGAGTGCAGGACCAGGCCGTAGACGTCGACCTCGCGCCGCGACTCCCGCCCGTCCCAGGCGGTGTAGGCGATCGTGACGGTGCGTCGCGCCTGCGCCGCGGAGGCGAGCGCGAGGAGCGTGTCGGCGCCGGTCGGGGCGGCGGAGCGCGCCGGGGCGGTGAACTGCGCGGTCGCCAGCAGGCTGTCGATCCGCCGGCTCAGGGGCCGCGGCAGGACGCGCGAGACCTTGGCCAGGGCGCTCGCCGTCGCCGTCTGGCCGGTGCTCGCGAGCCCGGCGCGCTCGGCGACGGTGAGGCCCAGGACGACGGCGACGGCCTCGTCGTCCGTGAGCATGAGCGGCGGCAGCTTGTGCCCGGGCGCGAGCCGGTACCCGCCGTACCGGCCGCGCTGCGCCTCGACGGGGATGCCGAGGTCGGCGAGGTGGTCGGCGTAGCGCCGCACGGTGCGCTCGTCGACGCCGAGCCGGTCCGCGAGGTCACCGACCGTGCGCAGGCGGCCCGTCTGGAGGAGCTCGAGCAGCGCGAGCACGCGGGCGGTCGGGCGGCTCACGGCCTCCCTCCGAGCGGCCCTGCCGGACGGGCTCGGGATACCGGGCGGATTCTGTCCACAATCCACCCTAGCGTCGGATCCATGACCACCACCTACGTCCTCGTCCCCGGCTTCTGGCTCGGCGCTGCGGTCTGGCGCCCCGTCGCCGACGCACTGCGCGAGCAGGGTCACGTCGTGCACGCCGTCGACCTCACCGGCATGGGCGAGCGCGCCGACCTCGCTTCCCCGCAGACCGACCTGACGACCCACGTCGACGACGTCGTGCGCCTGCTCGAGGAGCAGGACCTGCACGACGTCGTGCTCGTCGGCCACAGCTACGGCGCGCTCGTGACCACCGGCGCGGCCGACCGCGTGCCGGGACGCGTCGCGCGACTGGTCTACGTCGACTCCGGCCCCCTGCCGGACGGCACGGCCCAGGCCGACTTCGGGGGACCTGACGCCCGCGCCGCCGACGAGCGACGGGTCCAGGGGGAGGGCGAGGGCTGGCGACTCCCGCCGCCCCCGTGGGCCGCGCTCGCCGCCGACGTGCCCGAGGTCGACGACGCGACGGTCGCCGCGCTGGTCACCGGCTCGCAGCCGCAGCCGTGGCGCACCGCGACCGAGCCCGTCGCGCTCACCGGCGCCTGGCGGCACCTGCCCCGCACGGCGGTGCTGTGCACCTTCGGCGTCGAGCAGCTGCAGCAGATGGCGCAGCAGGTCCCGCTGTTCGCGGACATGGTCGACGGCGACTGGACCTACGTCGAGCTGCCGACGTGGCACTGGCCGATGGTGAGCCGTCCGGTGGAGCTCGCCGAGGTCCTGGGTGCCGAAGGTGCACAGCACCGCCATCGGTGACCGCACCGTCCGGGACACCCGCTTGGCGGAGCCCGTCGTGTAGTGGTCACACATGTGACCACTACACGACCCCCGAGGGTGGAGATGTGACCACTTCAGCGGCGAGCGGCACCATCCACGCAGACCGAGGCGAGCCGCCGGGGGCACCGACCCCGCCAAGGCCACGAAGGTTGTGCCTCTCGCGGTGATGGTCCACAGATCCGTCCGCGCGGAGGTGCTGGACCCCCGCCTGATGCGCCGGAGAGTCGGGACGTCGAGATGGCCGACCATCCCCGGACCGCGCGGCCGACCAGCTCAGCCGCGCATCGGTAGCCAGTCGAGGACGCGCTGGACGTGCTCGTCCCAGTACGCCCAGTCGTGCCCGCCGGGGTGCAGGTGCGCGTCCACCGCGACACCCCGCGCCGCCGCCCGCTCGACGAACGCGTGCTGCGTGTCGACGAGGTCGTCCTGCGCCCCGCACGTCGCGTACAGCGCGGGCAGCGACGCCGGGTCGGCGCGATCGAGCAGCGCCAGCAGGTCGTCGTCGGTACCGGCCGGGTCCGCACCGCCCCACACGTGAGGCATGAGCTCGTCCCGCAGGTACCGGGCGCGTTCCCCGCCGACGACCAGCGCCCCGGACAGGCTCGCCGCCGCGGCGAACCGCCACGGCTGGCGCAGCGCCCACTTGAACGCCCCGTACCCGCCCATCGACAGGCCCGCGACGAACGTGTCCTCGCGCCGGTCGGAGACGCGGAAGAAGTGCTGCACGGCCCGCGGCAGCTCCTCGGACAGGAAGGTCCAGTACGCGCTGCCGTGAGCCTCGTCCGCGTAGAACGACCGCCCCACGCGCGGCATCACCACCGCGATCCCCCGCTCGGCGACGTACCGCTCGATCGACGTGCGGCGCAGCCAGATCGTCTCGTCGTCGCTCAGGCCGTGCAGCAGGTAGAGCACGGGTGGCGGGCCGGTGGTCTCCACCCCGCCCATGCCGATCTGGCCCCGGGCCGACTCGGGCAGCAGCACGGTCACGGCCGTGCTCACGCCCAGCGCCTCGGAGAAGAAGTGACAGGTCAGCAGCGCCATCGCCGGTGGTCCTTCCGTGGGGTCCCACTCGACGGTAGCCCTGCCCGGGTCACCGCTGCCGAGCGTGGCAGTCCCCCACCGGGGCTCAGGTGCGGGGCCGCGCAGCGAGGGGCCCCGGCAGTCGGACCGCTCGCGCTACCCCGCCTCGACGGTGACCCGCAGTGGACGACCGAGGCCCACCGACAGCCGGTCGACGCCCTCGTCGAGCGCGCTCCGCGCCGCCGGCCCCTCGCCGTCCCACCGCACGGTCAGGTCGCCGTCGCGCTCGGCCCACGTCCCGACGACCACGCCGCCGGCGACCACCAGCGGTGTCCCGCGGGTCGCGGCGGTACGCCGCGCGGGCGGGACGACGTCGCGGTCCGCCGTGCCGGGCCCGAGCACCCACTGGTCGTAGCCGGGCAGCAGCCGCACCGCATCGGTCGGCTCGGCGGCGAGCAGGTCGTCGAGGTCCTCGCGCAGCACCAGCGCGTCGCGGCCGCCGACCTGCACGGTCGTCAGCCTGTCGGCCGCGTCGGCGGTCCACTTCGCCAGCCGCCGTCCCGCGCTCAGCCCGCTGCCGAGCCAGTACTGCAGGCCGTCGGGCGTCGCGGGGCCGTACGCGCGGACGTACGCCATGACCGCGCGGCGCCCGGCGTCGTCGAGGTCCGGGATGCCCGGCCACCCCGGCACGTGCGCGAGCGTCTGCAGCGTCGTCCGACGGTCGCGGGTGGGTCCCAGGCAGAGGTCGCCCTGCCAGGCGAGCGCCTTGAGCAGGGCCCACGCGCCGCCCTCGACCGCCTGCTCGAGGTGCCGGTACGCGGGCCGTGCGGTGAGCGCCGCGACCAGCTCGTCGTGGGTCAGCGGGCCGTCGTCGAGGATCTCGCGGACGGTCGCGCGGAAGGCCGGCCAGTCCTCGGGTTCGAGGCCGTAGTGCTCGCGCCAGCTCCGCAGCTCCCACTGCCGGCCGGAGCCCCGGACCGCCAGGTGCACCGCCGCGTCGTCCGGCGTCATGACGTGCACGCTGCCGCGGAAGGTGAACGTGCGGATCAGCCGGCCGTCCGCGAGCGCCGCGGCGACCTCCCCCTCCGCCTGTGCCGCCTGCCGCGTCCGCACCGCGAGGTCGACGTCGGACTGCGCGGCGACCGCGACGAGCCCGCCCACCACGTCCTCGGCCGTGGCCGCCCCGGGCTCCAGCAGGCCGTGCCGCCGCAGCCGCCAGGCGAGGGCCTGCGGCACGGTCACGGCTGGCCGCGTCGAGTCGCTCACAGGAACAGGCAGAACGGGTGGCCGTCGGGGTCGAGCATGACCCGCACGTCGTCCTGCGGCTGGGGCGACGCCTCCCGTGCGCCGCACTCCAGCGCCCACGCCACGGCCGCGGGCAGGTCGTCGACCTGGACGTCCAGGTGCTGGGTCGAGCGCTGCTCGCCGGGCCGAGCGGGCCACACCGGTGGGCTCCACTCACGCTCGTGCTCGAGGTTGATCGTCATGCCCACGTCCCCCGGCAGGGGCTGGACCTGGGCCCAGGTGATGCCGTCGGGGTCGTCCGGCGCCGCGTCGTCGAGCACGGTGATCCGCCCGCCGAGCAGCCTTGCGTAGAACCGCGCGGCCTCGTGCGGACGGGGGGTGCTGATGCTGATCGACGTGGCGCGCAGGCGGGGAGCGCCGCTGGAGACGCGCTCACCGGGCGGGATGGTGCCGAAGGTGTCGTCGCTCATCCCCCGATGCTGGCACCGGGGTGGGACACCTGCACCCAGACCGGACCCGGCGGGCCGTGGCGCCATCGACCGGACCTCGAGCCACGGAGGGACGTGCGCCTTTCGTCACCTTGGCGTTGACGCCCGGTCTCTCAACCCCTGAGGATGCTGCCGTGCTGTTCACAGCACAGGACGCCATCCCGACCGGTCGACGCCCCCCGTCCAGGCCGGGTGTCTCTCAGATCGCTGCCCTCGCAGCGACGGCCGCCTCGAGGAGCAGTCATGACGATCGACGTCGACACCACCGAGGGTCGGCTGATCCTCCTCTCGGCGGGCGGCCTGCTGTTCTTCTTCGGCCTGGAGGACCTGCTTGCCGGCGGGGAGTCATGGCTCCGCACCGTCCTGACGGTCGCTCAGGTGGTCGCGGGGGCTGCCTTCCTGCTGGCTGTCACGATCTCGGTGATCCGTCACCCGCGCGGACGCAAGCCCTCGGAGCGACGCGTCGAGGCGTGACCCGCCCACAGGACGACGGCCCGGCGGGCAGCGCCACCCGCCCTCGGGCGGGAGGTGGTCGCTACTCGTCGCCGCCGAAGAACCCGCCGTCGAGGATGCGGCTGTAGCGCAGCCGCAGCGCACGCTCGGTGCTCGCGGCGATCGTCGCGACCACGAGCGCGATGTTCGCCGTCTCCGACAGGCGGAACGGGCTGGTCCACGCGCCGACGGCCTGCGCCACGGGCGGGATCGCGGTGAGCTGCTCGACGACCTGCGGGACGCCGAGCACGAGCGCGACGACCAGCACGCTTGCCGACGCGAGCGCCAGCGCGCGGCTCAGCGCCGGGTGGGTCCGGTCCAGGCGGGCACGCCACCCCTCGGCCGAGGCCGGGTCGGGCACGAGCTGGCGCACCGACCCGTCGTGCCGCACGTGGTGGATGCGCCGCATCCCGTACCCGCTGGACGCGACATCGATGGTGCCGTCCGGCACTCCGAACGCCGCGGGGAGCTTCGCGGTGGCGTGGTGGAGGCCGTCGACGTAGAGGTCGGCTCGCGCCTCGCCGTCGGCGTCGTCACCGCCGTGCCGGACGTCGACGGACCAGGTGCGCGGTGCGCCGGCCGGGTCCGTCAGGTGCAGGTGGAACAGGGAGCGGGTGAGCAGCTGCCAGGGGCGGTAGGGCGTCAGCGCGTGCCCGTCGCCGGGCTGCACCGTCGCGGTCCTGCGTGTCATGGGTCCTCCTCGTTGTCCTCCGGTTCGGGTGTGCGGGTGCCGCCGCGGCCACGAGGGCCGCGACGGCGACATCGCTGCGAGGTCTCGAACCGGGGTCTCATGTCGTCAGACCTTCACGACGTAGGTGAGGGCGAGGTAGAGCGACACCGTGGTCACGGTCGTCCAGAGCACGATGGCCACGGCCTGCCAGAGCAGGACCCAGCGGCGAGGGCTCCCGCCGGCGACGAGGATCGCCGCGGTGAACTGCGTCGGGATCGCGAGCGGGCCGAGGATGCTCGCCCCGGGGACGCCGAAGCGGTTGAGCCACGTGAGGACGCGCTGGCGCCCCTTCGACAGCGGCTGGGCGGGCTCCGGCTGCCCGAACCCGTCGACCGCGTGGACGTCCGGGGTCGCCGGGCCGCCGACGGTCGCCTTCACGCGCGTCCGGTGGACGACGGCCGTGCGGGCCCGTGCGGTGAACGCGACCACGAGGGCCACGGACAGGAAGTTGCCGGTGGCGGCGGCGACGCCCGCGACGACGGGGTTCAGTCCGCCGACGAGCCCGACCATCGCGCCGAGCTCCCCCTCGACGAACGGGATGGCGCCGGCGAGCATGACGATGAAGGGCTGGAAGAACTCGGGCACGTGGGCCACGAGCTCCTGGAACCTGACGATGAGCTCCTGTAACGGGGTCATGATGTCGTCTCCTTGCGAGTCGTGGATCGAGCGGTTCTCGATCACGACCCGAGGAGACACCGTGTTCTCGGAACAGGGTCAAGGGGTGGGTGGGCGGGCGCGGTCGAAGCTCGCGGACGCGCGCTTCACCGGGGTGTGGCGACAGGCTCGCATGGCCCCGGCCTGGCCTGTCACTCCAGGGCGGTGCCCGAGTCCCTGGGCTCGGTCAGCTACAGGCCCAGCACGGAGCCGGCATCGCTCGGCGCACCCAGAGCGTGGAGAGCTTCGTAGAGCGCGTCGTCAGGACTCCCTCCGAAGCGCGACAGTGCGTAGGCGTTGACCGCTCGCGCCCTGCGGAAGGCGGTCTCGTAGGCGCCCGCGGGCGCCGTGTCATCGTCCTGGATCTGCCAGGCGATGACGTCGAGCTGCTGAAGCTGGGCGGTGACCGCCTGCTCGTCACCCTCAGGCGTGCCGAGGCCCACGACCTCGAGCGCGTGAGCCGCCGCCCGCGCTGCGACGCGACGGCGCTCGACCGCATCGAGCGACGCAAGTACTGCCGCCATGTCGGGCCACTGCCCCTGAAGACGATCCACCTCCCGAACAGTAGGAGGTTCAGCCGTCGGCGTCGTCGCGCGCCGCCAGGACCTCCTGCGCCATCTGGTACCCGAGGAGGGCGGCGCGCGTCAGGACGTCACGCTGCGCCGGGTTGTACAGCGCCGTCACGGCCTCGACGAAGGTCTCCTGCACGACACGCCCGCTCTTCGCCTGGTGCGTCGCAGGGTCGCTGAGCCACGGGTAGTCGACGAGGTTGCGCGCGATGCCCTGCGCGAGCTTCTCGGCGGCGCGCTGGCGCGTCGGCTCGTCCGCGTCGGGCGGCAGCGCCTCGAACTCCTTGTCGGTGTCGCCGAGGTCGGCGTCCTCCTGGACCATGTCCCGCAGGTCTGCCAGCGCGCTCTCGTCGTAGAGCCGGGAGTAGATGTGGATCACCGACCTGTCGACCTCCGAGAGGTGCTCCGCCACCGACGCGAACCCCGCGGGGACGTCGGGCGGCGCGTTGTTGCTCAGGATCGCGGCGATCTCGGCCCGCGCCTGCTGCAGCTGCTCGATCTTCGCGGCGAGGTCGGCGTCCACCTCGCGCAGCCGGTCCGCCGTGTCCGCGCTGTCGGCCACCCCGTCGACCTCGGAGAGCGGCACGCCCAGCTCGGCGAGGCGCCGGATCCGCAGCAGCCGCACCAGGTGCGGCACTCCGTACTTCTTGTAGCCGTTGTACCGGCGGTCGGGCTCGTCGAGCAGCCCGAGCCGGTGGTAGTGCCGGATGGTGTTCACGGTCGTCCCCGCCAGGTGGGCGAGCTCGCTCGTGCTCCAGGCCATGGCTGCTCCTCGTCTGCCGGCGACGCCGGAGGGGCCCCGGTCGGCTGCCGCAGGCCCCCCCTCGACGAAGCCTGTCACGAGCCGCATCCCGAACCGGCCCCGCCGCGACGCCCGTCGCGCGCGGGCCGCCCGGTCAGACGGTCTGCGTGCGCGTGATCCGCGCGGCGTCGCCCACAGTGACGACGGTGATGCCGTGCCGCGCCGCGGCCTCCTCGAGCGGCTGCATCGTCAGCTTGTGGACGAAGCCGTCCGCCGTGAAGCGCATCTCACCCGCGGGCGCGGTCACGACGTACTGGTAGCTCGTGCGCAGCTGGTGCGTGGCCGCGATCTCGACGGTCTCGCCGCGACGCACCACCAGGCCCTCGTGCCGGGCACCGAGACGGCCCGCGAACAGGGTGATGCCGTCGGGCCGGTCGAGCATCTCGACCATCGACCACCCGCGGTACCAGGGCGCCTTGCGTGCGCGCAGCAGCAGGGCGCCCGCACCGACGACCACCATCAGGAGCCCCACGAGCCACGCGGGCAACGTCGCGCTTCCCCGCTGCATCGAGCCCTCGAAGCCGGTCGCGGCCTCGACGGCGATCCACGCGACACCGGCGATGATCGCGACCACCGCGAGGCCGGTGTTCATTGCCGCACCGACGCGCGCACCGCGTCCCGGGAGGAAGACGGCGGGGGTGGGCGTGGTCGCGGCGTCGCCCCGCGGGCTGATGATCACGCGCGCAACGTAGCGCGGTGCCTGCAGCGGCGTACCACGTTCGGCCGGAGGTCACCCGGGAGGGTGGCGTCGCCTCGCGGCGCAGCGACGACACGCCGGGTCGTCGGACGGACACGCCGCACGAACACACCGCAGGTTTGACGCCCCGTCACCCGAACGGCTGAGGTGGACGGCGCCCGCACCGCTGACCTGCACAGGAGCTCCCGCCGTGCCCCCCGCCGATCGCCACCGTCCCCGCGACCGTCAGACGCGCGCCGGCGTCCGGACCGCTCGGTGAAGGGCGCGCACCACGCCCTGTGCGGGGCGGCGGCATGGGTGGCCGTGGCGTCGACCGCGCCGTACACGCTCGGCTGGTACCCCGTGTCGTCGCTCGGGATCGTCACGGGCGCGCTCGTGTGCGCGGGCGCGGCGCTGGCACCCGACGCCGACCACCACGACGCGACCATCGCGCACTCCCTGCCACCGGTGTCCGAGTGGGTGTGCGACCTGGTCGGGCGCCTCGCGGGCGGGCACCGCAACGGCACGCACTCGGTGCTGGGGATCGCCGTGCTCACCGGCATCGCGTGGGCGGCCGGGACGGTGACCATGCACTCGGACGTGCTCGGGGACCTGGCGGTCGGGGCCGGGACCATGTCGTTGCTGCTCGTGGCGTTCGCGGCACGCGCCCTGCGCCTCGCGCGGCGCCGGCTCGACGCGTGGGCACTCGCGCTCGCGCTGGCCGGGTTCATCACGGTCGCCGCCCCCACGGAGTGGGACTGGCTGCCCGTCGCGGTCGGGCTGGGCGCGGCCGTCCACGTGGCGGGCGACATGCTGACGGGCGGCGGCGTCCCGCTGCTGTGGCCCTGGGAGCCGCGACCCCCGCGCTGGTGGCGGCGGACGCCGGTGCTCAACGACCTGTGGAGCAGCGGCGGCAACTTCGCCTTTCCGGTCCTGGGCACGACGGGCTCGTGGCGCGAGCGCCTGCTGGTCGCACCGCTGACCGCCTACGCGGCGTACGGGATGGGCGCCGCCGTCGTCGTCGGCTCGCTCACGGCCCTCGGCCACGACCCGGACGTGGTGATGGACCAGGTCTGGGACGCCGCGAACGTCCTGGTCGGGACGGCGACGGTGGTCGGCACGATCGCCCTGACGACTCCACCCCCGACCTGACCCCCCGACCCCACCGGATCCGCCGAACTCGTCCTTGCGCGGCTTCAGGTCGGTCAGTCGCCGCCGAACGACGAGTTCGGCGCCGGGGACGGGGGTGGCGGTGCGACGGCGTCGTCGGGGGCCAGGGCCACTCGGCGCAGCAGCTCGAGCAGCGTGCGCTGCTCGTCGGCGTCCAGCACCTCGAGCCGCGCGCGCACGCCCTCGTGGCGCTGGGCCGAGACCGTCTCCAGCAGGTCGTGGCCCTCCTCCGTGAGCTCGACGAGCGTCGCGCGGCGGTCGCGCGGGTCGGGGACGCGCCGGATCCACCCGTCGGCCTCGGCGTGGTCGACCTTCGACGTCACGGACCGCGGCGCGACGTCGAGCACCGCCGCGAGCTCTCCCAGACGCTGCGGCCGCCCGAGCCGGTCGAGGGTCCGCAGCAGCCGCAGCTGACCCGGCGTGATGTCGTGGCCCAGTCGCTCGGTGGCGTCGCGGCGGACGGCGCGCAGGACGTCGTGCAGGAGCTCCAGCAGCTCCTCGGAGGGCGGGGGACGTCGGGCCGGCTCGCGGCGCTCGCGCGGCCGGTCGTCGTGTCCCACCGTGAAGGGAGGAGGATCGGACGGGGCACCGGACGGTGCGAGGTCACGCTTGCCGTCGGTCACGTCGTCCGTCCGCTGCTCCACGCCTCCGAGGTTACCGGGGGAATAACTCGGAGGTGAACGTTGCTCATCGTGAGGTAACCTCAGCATGTTGCGCGGCTCGGTCCGCGCCCTCCGACCCCTGGAGGTCCCCCTTGACCCACCCCGGACCCGTCCCCGGCGGCCGCGGGATGCGCGGCTTCAGCCAGGACCGTGACGTCGCGCGCCAGCGCCTCGCCCCCGGCACCCTGCGCCGCATCCTCACCTTCGCCCGGCCCTACCGCGCCCAGCTCGCGGTCTTCCTCGTCCTCATCGCGCTCGGCGCGGCCGCCGGCGCCGCCACCCCCTGGCTGTTCCAGCGGCTCATCGACGACGGCATCGCCGCGGGCGACACCCGCACGGTCGTCACCATCGCGATCATCGTCGCCGTCCTGGCCGTCGTGTCGGCCGCGCTCGGCGTCGGCGAGCGCTGGGTGTCCGCGCGCATCGGCGAGGGCCTCATCCACGACCTGCGCACCGCCGTGTTCGACCACGTGCAGCGCATGCCGCTCGCGTTCTTCTCCCGCGCCAAGACCGGCGCGCTCGTCCAGCGCCTCAACGGCGACGTGCTGGGCGCGCAGCAGGCCTTCACCGCGACGCTGTCCAACGTCGTCAGCAACTCCCTGACCATCGTCTTCGTGCTCGCCGCGATGCTGTCGATGTCGTGGCAGCTCACGCTGCTCTCGCTCGTCCTGGTGCCCGTGTTCGTGCTGCCCGCCCGGTGGTTCGGCCGCAAGATCGCCGGGATCACGCGCGAGTCCTACGAGCTCAACGCCGACGCGTCCCAGACGATGACCGAGCGGTTCAACGTCGCCGGCGCGCACCTCGTCAAGGTCTTCGGCGACCCCGCCCGCGAGTCCGCGGCCTACGCCGAGCAAACGGCCCGCGTGCGGGACATCGGCGTCAAGCGCGCCCTGTACTCCACGTGGTTCCGCATCGGCCTGACCACGGTCGCGGCGATCGCCACGGCCGTCGTCTACGGCGTCGGCGGTCTGCTCGCGATCCGTGGCGAGCTCACCGTCGGTGTCGTCGTCGCGCTCGCCGCGTACCTCGGCCGCCTGTACGGCCCGCTGACGGCGATGTCGAACGTGCAGGTCGACGTCATGACGGCGCTCGTGTCGTTCGAGCGTGTCCTCGAGGTCCTCGACCTGGAGCCGACCGTCTCCGAGAAGCCCGACGCGTCCGACCTGCGCGCGGCCGTCGCGACGAACGGCGCGACCCTCGAGCTCGACCACGTCGGGTTCCGCTACCCGTCGGCCGACGAGGTCTCGCTGGCGTCCCTGGAGTCGGTGGCGACGCTGAGCCGCGACCCCGTCGCCGACACCCTGCACGACGTCACGTTCAGCGTGCCCGCGGGGTCGATGGTCGCACTCGTCGGACCCTCCGGGGCCGGCAAGACGACGATCTCGCAGCTCGTCACCCGCATGTACGACCCGACGCGCGGTGCCGTGCGCATCGCGGGGCAGGACCTGCGCGACGTCACCGCCGCGTCCCTGCGCGACACCGTGGGCATCGTCAGCCAGGAGGCACACCTCTTCCACGACACCATCGCAGGCAACCTGCGCTTCGCGCGCCCCGACGCCACCGACGACGACATCGAGCGCGCCCTGCGCGGCGCCCACGTGTGGGACCTGGTCGCGTCCCTCCCGGACGGCATCGACACCGTCGTCGGGGACCGCGGCTACCGCCTGTCCGGCGGCGAGCGCCAGCGCCTCGCGATCGCGCGACTGCTGCTCAAGGCCCCCGACGTCGTCGTGCTCGACGAGGCCACGGCGCACCTGGACTCCGAGTCCGAGGCCGCCGTCCAGGCCGCGCTCGACGAGGCGCTCGTCGGGCGGACGTCGCTGGTCATCGCGCACCGCCTGTCGACCGTGCGTCAGGCCGACCTCATCGTGGTCGTCGAGGACGGACGCGTCGCGGACACGGGCACGCACACCGAGCTGCTCGCACGCGGCGGCCTGTACGCGGACCTGTACCGCACGCAGTTCGCGCCCGCCGCCGCGGCCGTCTGACGCCGCGCGCGACCGCCGCGCGCGTCGTCGACCCCAGACGTACCGTCGACAGATGGGGGCGACGAGGATCAGGGTGGGCACCGCCGTGTGCCTGCTGGGTGCGGTGACGCTGGTCGCCGGTGCGTGCACCACGGGCACGCCGGAGGAGACGGCCTCGGCGAGCGCGCCGAGCGCGAGTCCCCCGGCCGCGAGCGGCACCAGCACCCCCGCCGCGAGCCCGTCGCTGGAGACCCTGCAGCAGGACGTGCTGCCCCTGTTCGAGGAGCGCTCGTTCGACGAGCCGGAGGCCGACCTGCCCGTCGGCTACAACCTGTTCCTGCCCGAGGGGTTCGACTCCGAGCAGTCGTACCCGATGGTGCTCTTCGTCTCCGACTCGACGCGTGTGGGCGACGCGGTGCCCGCCCCGTCCACGCAGTACGGCGCCCTCGTCTGGGCGAGCCCGCAGGTGCAGGCCGAGCAGCCGATGATCGTCGTCGTCCCGCAGTACCCGGACCTCGTCGTCGCCGACCTCGAGGGCCGCGGCACGACCGACTACGTCGACCTGACGGCACGGCTCGTCCGCGCCGTGCAGGAGGACCTCCAGGTGGACAAGGACCGCACCTACGCCACCGGGCAGGGGCTCGGCGCCGCGACGGTCCTGCAGCTCGCCGCCCAGGAGCCGGAGCTGTTCTCCGCCGAGCTGCTGGTCGGCGGCCAGGGCGGCACCCCGGACGCCGGGGGGCTCGCCGAGCAGACCTTCGTGTCGGTCGCGACGGACGGCGACGACGGGGCGCAGGACCAGCTCCGCTCGGCGCTGGACGCGGCCGGCGAGACCTACGGGACGGCGTCCTGGGACGCGACCTGGCCGTCCGACCGTCTGGCCCAGGCCGCGACCGAGCTGCTCACCGGCGACGACGACGCGTACCTCGTGACGATCGAGGGCACCCCGACCGCGACCGCGACGGCCGGCGTCGACGCCCGGCCCGCGTTCCAGCAGGTCTACGAGATCGGCCCGCTGCGCGACTGGCTGCTCGCGCAGGACTGACGCC
Source organism: Cellulomonas xiejunii (assembly GCF_024508315.1). Lineage (NCBI taxonomy): Bacteria > Bacillati > Actinomycetota > Actinomycetes > Micrococcales > Cellulomonadaceae > Cellulomonas > Cellulomonas xiejunii. The sequence continues at coordinate 240,175 of NZ_CP101987.1, read as the reverse complement.
CACCGCGCGCGGTCACCGGGCGGCGGCGGAGCTCAGTGGACGAGCTTGAGCCCCACCACGCACGCGACGATCCCGAGGATGAGCAGGATCTTCACCAGGCTCGCGGTCTCGGCACCCGTCGCCATCGCGAACGCGACGGTCACGGACGCGCCGATGCCGACCCACACGGCGTACGACGTGCCGGTGGGCAGCTCACGCATCGCGTAGGCCAGACCGCCCATGGAGACCAGCAGCGCGAGGCCGAAGACGACGGTGGGGCCGAGCCGGGTGAACCCCTCGGACCGGCCCAGCGCGGTGGCCCAGACGGCCTCGAACATCCCGGACACGACGAGCACGACCCAGGCGAGCGACGTTGGGGACACGGGTGACCTCCGGTGGCTGCCGTCTTGTCGCTCTCCGGGTACGGCGCCCCTCGTCCGGGAGCCCGCGCTGACGTCGGGCCCGCCACCATGCTCGCACGCGCGCGGCGCACGCCGGGTGGACGGTGGCCGACGTCACCGCACGAGGCTCAGCAGCTCCCCTCGGCCTCGTACCCCCGGATCACGTCGACCTTGGCGGCCGACGCAGACGTCGTGTCGAACTCGTGGTCCAGCCACTCGCGGACCAGCCCCTTCGCGACCTCCAGGCCGATGACGCGCTGCCCCAGGCAGAGCACCTGTGCGTCGTTCGACAGCACCGAGCGCTGCACCGAGAAGGTGTCGTGCGCGGTCACGGCACGCACGCCGGGCACCTTGTTGGCGGCGATCGCCATGCCCAGGCCCGTCCCGCACACCAGCAGCGCGCGGTCGGCGCCGCCCTCGGCGACCTTGCGCGCGGCCGCGACGGCGACGTGCGGGTACGCGGTGTCGTCGTCGGCGTGCACGCCGACGTCCTCGACGACCTCGACGCGCGGGTCGGCACGCAGCAGGTCGGCCAGGGCGTCCTTGTACGTCAGGCCAGCCTCGTCGGCACCGACCACGATCCTCGCGACGCTCATGGGGTCTCCTCCCCCTCGGGTACGACGGTAGACCGGACGGCCGCGACGATCGCGGTGAACGACACGGCTCCGGGGTCGGGTGTGCCCACGCTGCGCTCGGCGAGCGGACGTGCGCGCCCCAGACGCGGGCGCAGGTCCGCGGTCGCCTGCGCCGCCGTGCGTGCCGCCTGCAGCGCGGTGTCCCACGCGGCCGCGGGCGCCTGCCCGGCGGACGCCGCCTGCTCGAGGGCCGCCGCGAACGGCTCGGCCGCGTCGACCATGGTCTTGTCGCCCGGCTGGGCCCCGCCCAGCGCGACGACGGCGGCGACGCCCGCGCGGACGGCCGTCGCGGCCCGCGTCGAGGGGTCCGCGACGGGACGCGCGGCCAGGGCGTGCGCGACTGCGCCGATGCCCGCACCCCACAGCACGCCGGACGTGCCACCGGCCTGGTCGGCCCAGGCACGGCCCGCGTCCCGCAGGCACGCGACCGCGCCGTGACCGGCGTCGGCTGCTGCGGCAGCGGCCGCCGCGGCGGCCGTGGACCCGCGCAGCATGCCGCGGCCGTGGTCGCCGTCGCCCGCGACCGCGTCGAGCCGTCCGAGCTCGGTCTCCAGGTCCGTCAGGACCGCGTGCACCTGGGCGAGCGCGGCCACGACGACGGGCGCCTCGGAGGCGTCGGTCGCGTCGACGACGCGGGCGGCGCTGCCGGCGGCGTCGCCGTCCGACGAGCCCGCCCACGTCGAGCCCGACGGCTGCGGCGCGTCCGCCGCGTCCGTGCCCGGCGCGTCCGTGACAGGCGCAGCGACCGCTCCCACCTGACCGCGCCGGTACGCGGGCGTGTGCGCCGGTGCGCACCACCACCGCTCGAGGTCCTCGTCGAGCCACACGAGCGTCAGCGAGCAGCCCGACATGTCGAGGCTCGTGACGAGCTCACCGACGTCGGGCTGCACGGCCTGCAGTCCCGCCGCGTCGAGCAGCGGGCGCACGGCGCGCCAGAGGACGAACAGCTCCTCGTACTTGGTGCGGCCGAGCCCGTTGAGCACGACGCCCACGCGCGGACCCGCATCGGCGGGCTTCTCGCTCAGGAGCCGCTCGACCAGGAGGGCGGCGAGCTCGCTCGCGGTACAGGCGGGCATCTCGCCGATCCCGGGCTCCCCGTGGATGCCGACGCCCAGCCCGACCGTGCCCTCAGGCACGGTGAACAGCGGCTGCTCGGCACCCGGCAGCGTGCAGCCGTCGAACGCGACGCCCAGCGTGCGGGTGCGGTCGTTGGCGTGCCTGGCGGCGGCGACGACCTCGTCGAACGACGCCCCCTCCGCAGCCGCGGCCCCGGCGACCTTGAACACGACGTGGTCCCCCGCGATGCCGCGGCGGCGGTGCACCTCCTCGACGGACGCGGACGCGACGTCGTCGGTGACGACGAGGTACTCGCACGCGATGCCGCGCTCGCGCAGCTCGTCGCGCCCGAGCGTGAAGTTCATGACGTCGCCCGCGTAGTTGCCGGTCAGCAGCACGACGCCCGCGTCACCGGCGGCCGCCGCACCCACGGACACCACGTCGGCGGTGGACGGCGACGTGAACACGTTGCCCACCACCGCGCCGTGCGCGTACCCCGGGCCGACCACCCCGTAGAAGGCGGGGTAGTGACCCGAGCCCCCGCCCACGACGACCGCGACCTGCGACCGCGGCGCCGGCACGGCCCGGACGACCCCGCCCGGCACGCGCCGCACCTGGTCCGCGTACAGGTCGACGAACCCCTCGACCGCGTCCTCGACGAACCGGGCCGGGTCGTCGGCCAGGGGCCTCACCACGTCGGCTCCTTCGCGAGCATCGTCGCGACCACCGAGTCGTCGGACGCGTCGAGGCCCGCGGCGGCCACGGTCCGGTACAGCTGCTCCGCCGCGGCGGCGACGGGCGTCGCGACCTTCAGCTGCCGGGCCAGGTCGCCCACGATCCCCATGTCCTTGCCGATGACGTCGAGGCGTGAGCGCAGCGGCGGGGTCTCGCCGCGCAGCTGGGCGGCGATGCGCGGGCCGCGGTCGGCGAACATGAACGACGCGGCCGCACCCTGCGAGAGCACCTCGATGCACGCGTCGAGGTCCAGCCCCAGGCGGTGGGCGAGCGCGAGCGCCTCGGACGCCGCCGCGGTGTGGATGCCGCACAGCAGCTGGTTGACGGTCTTGAGCTGCTGACCTGCGCCGATGCCACCGACGACGGTGAGGGACGACGACAGGGCGTCGAGCACCGGGCGGGCGGCGGCGAGCGCCTCGTCGTCCGCGCCGACCATGATGAGCAGGTCACCGGTGCCGGCGCGCACGGGACCCCCCGAGACGGGCGCGTCGACGCAGCGGATGCCGCGGGCGGCCAGGGCGTCGGCAACGGCACGCACGGCCGCCTCGCCGACGGTCGAGGTCACGACGACCACGGCGCCGGCGGGCAGCGAGTCGGCGACGCCGCCCTCCCCCAGGACCAGCGCGTCGAGCTGGGCACCGTCCCGCACCCCCACGACCGCGACGTCGGTGCCGCGGCACGCGTCGGCGACGCTCGTCGCGCCCGTGGCCCCGGCCTCCACGGCCAGCGCGACGCGCTCGGGCGCGACGTCGAACCCGACGACGTCGAACGGCCCGGCGAGCGCTGTCGCCATGGGCAGGCCCATGGCACCCAGGCCCAGGACCGCGACGCGCGCGGTCACCGGGCGGCCTCGGCGGCCCGCAGGACGCTCTCGCGGGCCTCACCGGTGGCCACCGCGAGCATGCGGCGGATGTACCGCGCGTTGCGCGCGGAGACCGACAGCCCGTCGCCGCCGTAGTGCTCGACGCAGAACGGCCCGGTGAAGCCGGCCTCGACGGCCGTGCGGATGGCCTTGCGGTAGCTGACCGACCCCATCTCCATCGGGGCGGGCATGGCGACGTAGGTGCCGGCGGCGCGGTCCTCGTCGCGGAAGTAACTCTTGACGTGCCAGTAGTTCGACACCGGCAGGCACGCCTCGACGGCGGCCTGGAAGTCCTCGATCGGCCGGTGCAGGCGCACCAGATTGCCCAGGTCGGGGTTGAGGCCGACGTTGTCCTGGCCGATGTCGTGGACCAGGCGGACGGAGGACTCGGCGGTGCCCAGCAGCGTGTCCTCGTACATCTCGAGCGACAGCTCGACGCCGACCTCGGCCGCGTGCCGCCCCAGCTCGCGCAGCCGCGTCACCGCGAGCGCCCAGGTGTCGGCGTCGGTGGCGTCGACCGGGCCCTCCTCGGTCCAGAACCAGAATGCCTGGCGCTGCGCGGGCAGCAGCGGGCGGTGCAGCCCGAAGCTGACGATCTTCGTGCCGAGCGCGGCGGCCGCGTCGATCGTGCGGTGCGAGTAGGCGAGGTTGTCGTCACCCATCTCAGGGTCGATCACCGAGCGGCGGATCGCCGACAGGGCGACGGGGTCCAGCCCGACGGTGGCCAGGGCCTCCCGGAGCTCCTCGATGCGCGCCGGGGTCAGGTCACCCGGTCGGATCCAGCAGTCCGTGAGGTCGACCTCGGTGAACCCCTCGAACGCGACCTCGGCGAGGTGGTCGACCCAGGTGTCCGCCGGCGCGTCCTGGGACGCGGGGAACGGGAGCATCGCGACGGCGATGGGCCACTGCTCGGAGGTGGGGCGAGTGTCGGGCGTGCTCATGCGAAGGTGTCCTCGTCTTTGAAAACTTTTCGAGTCTTGCGTGGTGTTCGGTCACGCTAGTTTTCGTTCCGTCGTGATGTCAACGCCCGTCGCGAGGCGTGCATCCGCCGTGAAACCCCGGAGAGACACCTTGAGTTTTTCGGTAGTGGAGGGCTAGTTTCACCCCGACATGAAGGGGACACGGATGCCTGCTGCCGCGCGTCGTCCGACGCTCACGGCCGTCGCCGAGCGCGCCGGCGTGTCGATCGCCACGGCGTCGAAGGTCCTCAACCGGCACGACGTCGCACCCGCCACCCGCGAGCGCGTCGAGGCTGCCGTCGCCGAGCTCGGGTACCGCACCCCGGGCGCCCGCAACATCGAGGTGCGCCCCACGGTCGAGTTCCTGGTCGACAAGCTCGACAGCCCGTACGCCATGGAGGTCCTGCGCGGCGTCACCCTCGCCGCCGAGGAGGCGGACGTCGACGTCACGGTCTCCCGCCTGCGCCGCGGCGGCGGCGACCGGCCCGAGGCGGCGTCCACGTGGACGCGGCGCCTGGTGGCGGCGCGACGCACCGGAGCGATCGTCGTCACCGGGCAGGTCACCGGCACGACGTACGCGAGCATCGCCCGCGCACGCCTGCCCGTCGTGGTCGTCGACCCGTTGCACCTGACCACCCCCGAGCTCGTCTCCGTCGGGTCGACCAGCTGGACCGGTGGACGCACCGCCACCGAGCACCTGCTCGGGCTGGGACACACGCGCATCGCGATGATCGGTGGCCCGGAGGCGTCCATCAGCGCCGTCGCGCGCGTCGACGGCTACCGCTCGGCGTGCCAGCGCGCGGGCGTGGCCGTCGACCCCGCGCTGGTCCGGCACGTCGCGTTCGACCACGACGCCGCGCTGCAGGCCGCCGACGCTCTGCTGCGCCTCGACGACCCACCCACCGCGCTCGTCGCCAGCAGCGACGCGCAGGCGTTCGGCGTGCTCGAGGCCGCGCGCCTGCTCGGCCTGGTCGTCCCTCGCGACCTGTCGGTCGTCGGGTACGACGACACGTACGTCGCGGCCTGGGCCAACCCCCCGCTCACGACCGTCCGCCAGCCGCTGCAGGACATGGGACGCGTGGCGCTGCGCACCGTCGTGGCCATGGCCGACGGGCGCCTGCCCGACGCGCACCACATCGAGCTCGCGACGTCGCTCGTCGTGCGCTGCTCGACCGCCCCTCCCGCCCGCTGACGGCCCGCGGCGGGACGACCCCTCAGACCAGGCGCCCCAGGTGCAGGGCCGCGAGGGCGAGCGCCGCGACGGTCTCGCCGTCGCGGATCTCGCCCGTGCGGACCATCGCGAGGACGTCGACGAACGGGACGGTGCGGACCGCGGTGATGCCCTCGGCGGCCTGCTCCTGAGCCGTCCCGGCCGCATCCGTGACCGGTGCCAGGCCGCGGGCGACGAACACGTGCTCCACGGCGCGCGCGACGCCGTTGAGCGCGTCGAGGACCCCGACGCGCGTCCACTCCCGGGCGGTCAGCCCGGTCTCCTCCGCCAGCTCGCGGCGCGCGGCGACCAGCGGGTCCTGGCCGTCGGTGCCACCGGCGGGGACCTCCACGGAGCCCGGCCCGATGGTGTAGCGGTCGGTCGTCACGAGCACGACCTCGTCGTCGTCCGTCAACGCCACGACGAACACGGACGGGCGCACCTCGACGACGCCGTAGACGCCCGACCGCCCGTCGGGCGCGAGGACGTCGTCCTCCCGCACCGTGATCCAGGGGTTCTCGTACGCGACGCGCGAGCTCACGGTCTGCCAGGCCATGGCCCCACCGTAGGGCCCGGTCAGTGCGCGAGCGCCCGCGCGGTGGTCAGCACGACGACGTCCTCGACGAGCGCGGCGCGCACGTCGGGCCGCAACGCGTCCGGCCCGTCGTCCGCGGCCCACTGCCGCCACGACGCCCCCGCGACGGAGCCGGCGAACGCACCGGCACCTCCGGCGAGCGCCGCGACGACGACCGCGGGGAACCGACGGCCGTCGACCACCGCGAGCGCGGCGGCACCCGTCGCACCCGCGACGAGCCGACCGGCGATCTGCGGTGGCACGAGCCGGCTCGGGGTGGCGGGGAGCTTGTCGACGACGCACTCACCCAGGACCGCGAGGGTGGCGAGCCCGCGCAGCACACGCGCCGCCGGGCCGTCGTGGCCGCGTGTCGCGGCGTGGACGGGAACGGCCAGGGCGACCGACGACCGGCCTCCCGCAGCGAGGCCGAGGACGGCAGACCGCGCGATGACACCCATAGGAGGTGTCTACCGGGGTGGCGTGGCACCGGCATCTCGAGGCGCCTGACGGGTGCCGTCGCGGGCCGCTGCTGCCGGACGACCGTCCGGGTCGCGCGGGCGTTCGACGTGCGGGACCTGCCGACGGGCACCAGACTCGCCAACCAGTGGGCCGCTGTGGCCCCCACCGACGCACGACGAAGGAGCGACATGGGTATCGGTACCGGCATCGCACTCCTGGTGATCGGGGCGATCCTCTCGTTCGGCATCTCCGACCGGCTCGAGGGCATCGACCTGACGGTCATCGGCTACATCTGCATGGGAGCCGGCGTCCTGGGCCTGATCCTGGCGATCGCGCTCAACGCCCAGCGCACCAACACCACGCACCGCCAGGTGATCGAGCACCGCGAGGAGCCGCCGCTCCCCCCGACGGCCTGACGCCTGGCTCGCCCGCGCGCTCGACGCCCCGCCCCGGACCACCGGTGCGGGGCGTCGTCGTGTCCGACGCCGGTCCGGGCGCGTCCGTACGCCGGGCACGACCAGCACATGTCGGACGGGACGGACACAATGGGCGCCCGCGCACCGAGCAGGACGCGCGGCGCCAGGGGGCGACGACGAAGGGGGACGCATGGACCAGGACGAGGCTCGCGAGGCCAAGGCCCACGCACTGGAGGTGGCACGCACGCTCTCCGAGGCCGTGCTGCGGCCGTCCACCACGACGGCGAGCGTCGTCCCGCTGTCCGTGGGGCTCGCGCCGTGCCACGACGGGAGCTACGGCATCGCCCTGCGCTACCGCCTCGGCCTGCCGGAGGTCCGCTCGATCGCACGCCAGGTCGCCGCGCAGATCGGCGAGGTCGGCAAGGTCGTCGACCTGCGCCGCACGGGCCGCATCCGCGCCCTCACCGGCGGTGTCACGCCCGGGACGGACGTGGGCACCGAGGGAGCAGCGGTCCCGGGGCCGCGCCCCCCGGTGGTCACCGCCCAGGCGCTGGGCGAGACGGGCCGGGTGCGCCCGCTGCGGCCCGGGGTGTCCATCGCGCACGTCGACGTGACGGCGGGCACGCTCGGTGCGTTCGTGCTGGCGGGCGGCGCGGTGCACGCGCTGTCGAACCACCACGTGCTGGTCGGCTCCCCGTCGGGCCGTCGCGGCGACGACATCCTGCAGCCCGGCCCGGCCGACGGCGGACGCACCCCCGGGGACCGTGTCGGCACGCTCGCCGCCTTCGTCCCGCTCGAGTCCGGCCGCACGGCGAGGGTCGACGCGGCGCTCGCCCTGCTGGACGACCAGGACGTCGACGCGACGTACCCGGTGGGCCGCGTGACGACCACGGCCCGCGCCCGGGGTGGTGAGCTCGTCGGCAAGATCGGGCGCACGACGTCCGTCACGACGGGCCGCGTCACCGCGATCGAGCTGGACGACGTCGTCGTGGGCTACGGCGAGGAGCTCGGCAACCTGCGGTTCGACGACCAGGTCGAGATCGAGGGGATCAGCACCGCGCCCTTCTCCCGCGGTGGCGACTCCGGGTCGCTGGTCTACCGCGAGGACGGGGTGGCCCTGGGACTGCTCTTTGCCGGGTCGGAGGTCGGGGGGGACAATGGCCGTGGGCTGACGTACGTCAACCCCATCGATGCCGTCCTCGGGGCGCTCGACGCGACGCTGCTCGCCTGACGCGAGCACCGCGCGGGTCCCCGGCGACGCGGGAGGTGCGCAGTGGCCGATCTCGACGAGGCACGCAGAGCCAAGGACGAGCTGAAGACCGCACTGGCAGGCCGTGCCGGCGTGACCGCCATCGGGATCGCCCCCGACGACGACGGCTACGGCGTGCTCGTGCGCGTCCAGGACGACGCGGTCCGCGCCCGGCGCGCCGACGTCCCGACGAGCGTGCGGGGCGTGAACGTCCACGTGCGCACGTCAGGTCCCATCACCGCCCAGGCCTGACCCCCGGACGACGGACGCGCCCGCACCCCGGAGGGTGCGAGCGCGTCGCGGACGTCAGCCGCCGGACCTCAGCGGACGATGCAGGGGTTGCCGTTGAGCGTCGCCGCGGTCACCGGCGCCGGCGTGCCCGCGCCGATGAAGCCGAACGTCACGGCGTTGTGGTGCGCGATCGTGGGGTTCCACGCCGCGTTCTTCGCGGTGACCGTCGAGCCGGACTGCGTCGTCACGCTGCTCCACGACTGCTGGACCTGCTCGCCGTTCGCGAACTTCCAGCTGACCTCCCAGCCGTTCACGGGCTCCATCGTCGCGTTGAAGACGGTGACGTTGCCCTGGAACCCGCCGGGCCACGAGCTCGACGTGTCGATCTCGACCTCGCACACCGAGTCGTCCGGCACGGTCGGGGTCGGGGTCGGGGTCGGGGTCGGCGTCGGGGTGGGCGTCGGCGTCGGGGTCTGCGTCGGCGTGACCGACGGCGTCGGCGTCGGGGTCTGCGTCGGCGTCGGCGTGACCGTCGGCGTGACCGACGGCGTCGGGGTCGGCGTCACGCCGCCGCCACCACCGAAGTCCACGTCCACGCAGTTGTAGAACGACTCCGGGCTGTCCGTGCGCTCCCAGATGTTGAACAGGACGTGCTTGCCGCTCTTGTTCGACGGCAGCTTCACGTTCCACCAGTACTCGGGCCCGGCGACGCCGCCCTCACGCAGCGGCGGATTCAGGACGCGGTCGAACGGCGCGGCCTCGAGGTCGTCCCAGCCGATCGCCTCGTTCTGGTTCCAGCCGTCCTTCGTGATCCACGTCGTGAAGTACCCGGGGTGACGTGCGACCGCGGCGTACTCGAACGTCATCGTCTGACCGGGGGTGACCTTGGTGGTCGGCCACGCGGAGGACGGCGTGTTGAAGGCGGCGAACTTGGAGTCCGGACCGCAGAGCTTGCCGTCAGCGATCGTCTCGTGGCGGCCGTTGATGGTGCCGAGCAGGTCGCCGAACCAGTTGTAGAAGCCGTAGCTGTTGTCGGCGAAGGCGTTCTTGCAGGCCGCGTTGGTCGGCCGCATGTTGCCGGCCTCGCCGGCTGCCTGGCCGCCTGCGAGCCCGTCCTGGTAGCAGACCCACGTGCGGGTCGGCGGGTTGGTGAGGCCACCGTGCGCCTGCGCGGCGGTCGGAATGGCGACGAGGGCGGTCGCGACCAGCGCTGTGGCGGCGACACCGCCCAGTGTGCGGCGGGTGGATCTCGGTCGAGGCATGCGGGGGGTTCCCTCTCGCGCGAGCGGCGGTTCGGCCGCAGGGGGCAGGGCACCAGCTGGTGCGGTGTGGCCTCAGGGTGAGGACCGCGCAAGGTCCGAACAACCCATCTAAACGTTTCCAGCACGTGGGACGCCCCGGACGGGATGCGGTCAGAGCGCCACGCGGACGAGTGATCTCACGGACCTCTCACAGCCCGCACTCGGCGGATCGGGGGTCGAGGCCCGATGATGGGCAGCGTGACGCGCAGGGACTCGACCGCCAAGGGTGCGCACCGAGGTGGTCTCTCGGCTGCGGACCTCGGTGGCGTGCGCGGGCTCGCGGTCGCCGCGCACCGGTTCGACGCCTGCCGGAACGTCGAGGAGGTCGTCGCTGCGGCCGCCCAGACGGCGGTCGACGTGCTCGGCGCCGACGCGTGCGCGGTGGCCCGGATCACGCAGGAGACGTGCCGCGTCGTGCACCTCGAGCCGCCGAGCAACGACCCTCGCTGGCACCAGTTCCTCAGCACCACGTACCGCGCGGACGAGCGTCCCGCCCTGCGCGCGCTGCTGCGCAACCGCGAGAGCTGGGTGGCGCACGCGTTCGACGCCCAGGGCCGGTCCGTGCGCCCGGGCGACACGTCTGCGGGCGACCGCGTCGAGGTCGAGCTGCTGCGTGAGGTCGGGGCGGCCTCCGCGCTGACGTCGCCCGTCGTCGTCAACGACGCGGTGTGGGGCCAGATCACCGTGGTCCGCGACTTCGACGCGCCGCTGTTCCACGCCGACGACGTCGCGACGGCCGAGGTGCTCGGCGCCCTGGCCGCCGGTGCCATCGCGCGCGTCGACCTCGAGCAGCAGATGCGGCACATCATCGCGGACGACCCCCTCACGGGCCTGGCGAACCGGCGGACGGCCGACCAGGCCGCGGAGGTCGCGCTCGCGTCCGGGCGCGAGACGTGCGTCGTGATGTGCGACGTCGACGGCCTCAAGCGCGTCAACGACGAGCTGGGCCACGACGCGGGCGACGACCTGCTGCGTGCGGTCGCGGACGTCCTGCGCCGCGCGGCCGACGCCATCCCCGGCGCCACGGCTGCCCGCATCGGCGGCGACGAGTTCTGCCTCGTCACGACCGACCAGCCGCGCGAGCTCGTCGCGACGACGATGGCGACGACGGTCGCCAAGTTCCCGCTGCCGCACGGCGCCGCGATCTCCTACGGCATCGCGTCGACCGCCGTCATGGGATCGGTGGAGGCCCGGCACCTGTTCCGCCGCGCCGACCAGGCCCAGTACCAGGCGAAGCGGCGCCGGGCCCGCGCCCGCGCACGCACCACCCCGCCGATCGCCGACCCGCTGCAGGCGGTCGAGCGGCTCACGGCGAGCGGTGCCGTCGCGATCGGCGCGGCCGCTCCCGCTGTCGTGCCGCGGCTGTGCGCGTTCGCCGCCGCGGCGACCGAGACGCTCGGCGGCGACTCGTGGGCGGTCCGCGAGCGCATGCCCGGGTCCGAGACGTTCACGACGGTCGCCCGCGGTGGCAGCCCGGCGGACGTCTCCGAGACGCGGCTGCTCACGGTCGAGCGCGACGAGTGGGTCGTCGAGATCGCGGTGGCGGCGGCCGCGTCGACGGGCCGCCAGGTACAGACGGCCCTGAGCGCGCTGGTCGCCATCGCGGTCCTGGACGTCGCGACGCCCTGAGCCCGTCCCGCGGGCGCGGGCGCAGGTCGGGGATCTGCCGTCGTCGGACGGCGGAGCCCTCGCGCCCTGGCGCGGTCAGCCGTGGAGCGGCAGGACGAGCGTCGCCGGGCCGCCGGCGACGACACGCACCGGGACACCCCAGTCCTGGGCTGCCAGATGGCACGCCGGGTGCTCGATGGCGGGGTCGGCGTCGCAGCTCGCGGCCCGCGCGGTCACGTGCAGGACGCCCTCGCCGACGCCCGGGTCCAGCCGCAGGGTGCGGCTGAGCGCGACGTCGTCCCCGGCGCCGTCGAGGAGCAGCCCGGGCGGCGTGGCCGAGACCTGCAGCGACGTCGACGGGCCCCACCGGTCGTCGAGCTTCTGCCCGGCCGCCGGGTGGAAGACGACCTCGAGCGCGACGTCCGTCCCGATCTCGGTGACGGGGCGCTGCGTGCGGTGCGCGCCGCCGTCGACCTGCGTGCCGGCGCCCGCGGGCAGCGCGACCCGCGTGAGCCGGTGCGCGGCGGACTCGACGACGAGCACGTGGTCCGGGTCGCCTGCGGGGAGCACGAGGCCGCTGGGCTCGGCGAGGTCCGTCGCGAGCGTCGAGACCGTGCCGCCGTCGTCCCCCGGGACCCAGCGGCGCAGTGCACCGTTGTAGGTGTCGGCCACGAGCACCGAGCCGTCGGGCAGCGCCACGACGCCAAGCGGGTGCTGGAACAGCGCCTGGTCGGCGGCCCCGTCGCGGTGGCCGAAGTCGAACAGGCCCGTCCCGGCGACGCTGTGCACGTGCGCGTCGGCCGGGTCGAGCCGGCGCAGGGCGGACGTCTCGGCGTCGGCGAGCCAGAGGCGCCCGTCGGCGTCGACCGACAGCCCCGACGGCTGGGCGAACCACGACTGCTCCGGCCCACCGTCGACGAGGCCCTCGTTCATCGTCCCCGCGAGGTGCGTGACCGAGCCCTGCTCGGCGTCGAACGTCCACAGCGTGTGGTTGCCCGCCATGGCGACGACGAATGCGGCGAGCTGCGCCGACCACACGACGTCCCAGGGCGAGGAGAGCTTGACCTGCCGCGCCGGCCACCGGTCACCGACGCCGGCCTCGACGGGGCTCGACGTGCCGCCCGCGGACGGGGTGACGTTGTCCACGGCGCCGACCATGTACTGCTCGCCCGTGCCCGCGACGGTCGTGACGTGCCCGTCGGCCAGGCGCACACCGCGCAGCGCGTGGTTCACCGTGTCGGCGACGAGCACGTCGTAGCCGAGACGCTCGCGCAGGTCGTCCGGCACGAGGCACAGGCCGTTGGGCTCGCTGAAACGGGCGACGTCCGGACCACCGTCGACCAGCCCGCGCTCGCCCGACCCGATGCGCCGCACGAGCGTCTCGCCGTCGGCAGCGACCTCCGTGAGCGCGTGGTGCCCGGCGTCGGCGACGAGGAAGGTCCCGCCCGGCAGCTCGAGCGCCTTGGCGGGGAACCGCAGCGTCGTCGGCTGCGGCGTCGGTGCCACGTACGGGCCGTCGCCGCGGTGCAGCGTGCCCTTGGCCTCGTGCTCGGCGACGAGCTCGTTCACCAGCGTCTCCACCGCGTGCGCGTGCCCCTCGCCCGCCATCTGCGCGACGACGTACCCCTCGGGGTCGATGACGACGAGCGTCGGCCAGGCGCGTGCGGTGAACGCCTGCCACGTCACCAGGTCCGGGTCGTCGAGCACCGGGTGGTGCACCTCGTACCGCTCGACGGCCGCCGCGAGTGCCACCGGGTCCGCCTCGTGGACGAACTTGGGCGAGTGCACACCGATGATCACCAGGACGTCGCGGTGCCGCTCCTCGATCTCCCGCAGCTCGTCCAGGACGTGCAGGCAGTTGATGCAGCAGAACGTCCAGAAGTCGAGGACGACGACCTTCCCGCGCAGGTCGGCGAGGGTCACGTCCTTGCCGCCGGTGTTGAGCCAGCCGCGTCCGACCAGCTCGGACGCGCGGACACGGGGCAGGCGCGGGGCGGAGGTCGACGTCACGCCGCACATCATTCCCGACGCGCCACGCGCTCCCCCGCGCTGGCCACCAGCTGGGAACCCGTCCTCGGGCGCGCTGTCACCCGCGCTCGGCGTCGGGGATGGACGCGAGACGGCCGGGCGCAGCCGAAGGGGTGGCTGTGCCCGGCCGTCAAGCCGTGCTTCCCGCGGGTCGTGCCCCCACGGGGGTCGTGCACCGCCGGCGGGGGCCGGCGGGGTCAGTGGTGCGTCAGGACGCCGCGCAGGTGGCCGTCAGCGACCCGGGCGCGCCCGAGGCGATGAAGCCGGCCGTGGTGCTGGCACCGGCGCCGAGCTTGCCGTTCCACTCGGCGTTGGTCAGCGTGCCGGCGCTGTACGAGCCGCTCCACGCCTGCGTGATGGTCGCGCCGCCGACGGCGACCTTCCAGCCGTTGATCGCGCTGGAGCCGGCCGTGACGACGACCTCACCCTGCCAGCCGCCACCCCACGTGTTGGTGGCCTTCACCGTGGCGCTGCAGGCACCGTTCCCGGGCTGGGGGCCCGGGGTGGTCGGCGCCGGCGTCGTGGGCGCAGGCGTCGTGGGAGCGGGCGTCGTGGGCGCCGGCGTCGTGGGCGCAGGCGTCGTGGGTGCCGGCGTGGTCGGGCCGGGCGTCGGGGTGGACGCCGTGCCGTTGATGTTGATGTCCGAGCAGATGTAGTACGGCTGGTCGAGGTGGCTCGCCTGCCAGATCGTGAAGAGCACCGCGCGGCCCGAGCGGCCCGCCGGGATGGTGACGTCGGTCTCGTACAGGCCCGTGGTCGGGTAGCGACCGGTCTCCTTGATGAGGTCGATGTCGTCCCAGCCGAGCGCCTCGGTGGTCGGGTCGAAGCCGGCCTTCGAGACGTAGATCCGCATGTAGTCGGCACCGTGCATGGCGCCGTCCGTCAGCGTGAGCTTGAAGGTGTTCGGGACCGTCTTCATGATCCACGGGCCGGGGGTGTCGAGCGACGCGTACAGGCCGTTCTGCGTCTTGCCCGCCGAGCAGAGCTGACCGTTCGGGATGACCTCCTCGTGACGCCCGCCGACGCCCTCACGGAAGTTCCCGTTCCAGTTCCACATCGTGTTCGGGTTCGCCTGGAACGCCTGCCAGCACATGGGGTCGCGCTGGGCCATCGCGGGGTCCATGTGCGTGCCGCCCTCGCGGTCCCAGCAGCCGTAGTTGCGGGACGGCGGGTCGGTGACCGACCCGTGGGCGGACGCCGACGTGGCGACGAGGCCGGTGGCCGCGAGCGCAAGCGGGATGGCGAGGGCGAGCCTTGCGAGGCGACCCAGCCGGCTGCTGGTACGTATGGACATGCATGTCTCCTGGGGGTCGGTGACGACGAGCTCCCGTCCGCGCACGCCCGTCGGGTTCGCATCGATGCGATCGACGGGCGACGGTGAGCGCGAGGGCGTGACCACCGTGCGGCCTGCCCCGCCGTGGCGCGAGGGTGCTAACCGTTTCAGCAGGACCTGCGACCCCCGGTCAGGTCGACGCCCGTCTGGGACAGACCGGTCGTCGGTCAGGAGGCCGTGACCCTGGGCAGCTGCATGTCACCTTCCGTGGACTCGGCCCCGACCTCGAACCGGTGCGGCGCGCGGGAGGTTCTGCTAGTCGGGGTCAGGCGGCGTCCGTGGGAGCCGGTCCGGTGGCCCCCGGTCCGACGGGGACAGCGTCCGTCGTGCCACCTGCACAGCGTCCGTCGTGCCAACCTGCGTCGGCCCCTTCGGCGGCGTCGTCCTGCGCGCCGCTGCGGGAGCCGACGGCGAGGGCACCGGCGACGGCCACGAGCCCGGACGTGAGCACGGCGACCAGGACGAACGAGGCGGACAAGGAGAACAGGCCTGCCACACCACCGACGACGGCTGGGGCGATGAGGTTGGAGCTGTACGTCACCGTGGCGACACCGGCGATGGCATGGCTGGGGTCGGAGCTGGCGCGACCGACCGCAGCGAACACCAGGGGCAGCACCACAGCGACACCGATCCCGAGCAGCACGAAGCCGACAGCCGCCGGCAACGGGTTGCGCGAGACGGCGACCAGCACCGCCCCTGCGGTCGCGACCGCACCACTGACCCGGACGGTGCGCACCGGGCCGATGCGCCGGACCACCATGTCGCCGAGCACCCTGGTGGCGGCGATGGCCACGGTGAAGCACGTGTAGGCGGCGGCGGCGACGGCGTCCGAGGCGTCGGTGATGTTGGTCAGGTAGACCGCGGTCCAGTTGCCGGCGGCCCCCTCGGCGAAGACGGCACAGAATCCCACCAGGCACAGCCACCAGGTGGCTCGCGGCGGGAGCGCGAAGCGCGGAGGGGCCTTCGCTCCGGCGACGGGCCGTGCCGGCAGGAGTCGACAGCACGCGACCAGGACGACGCCGGCCAGGACGAGCGCGGCCGCCCCGAAGTGCACGCGGGTATCGAGTTCGGCTCGTGCCGCCAGCGTCCCGGCGATGCCCGCGATCAGCGTGCCGACGCTCCACGCGCCGTGCAGGCTGGACATCACGGACCGGCCGAGTCGCTTCTCGATCACGACCCCCTGCCCGTTGATCGCGACGTCGGCCATCCCGGAGGTGACACCGAACAGCACCAGGGCCACGAACAGCGAGCGGAGGTCCTGGCTCAGAGCGGGGAGCAGGAGGCCGAGGCACCACAGGAGCATCAGCAGGCGGACGGCGCCCCTGCCGCCGAGGCGGTGGACGACGCGTCCGGCCATGGGCATCGCGAAGGTTGCACCGATCGCCGGCGCAGCGAGTGCCAGACCGAGCTCACCGGCACTCAGGCCCGCCTGCTCCTGGATCCACGGGATCCGGGTGGCGAAGGTCCCGACGGCGGCGCCGTGCGCGGCGAAGATGACGGTGAGGGTCCACCGGGCCCTGCGCAGCGCGAGGGAGTCCGGGGCGTCGGTGTCCGGGGTGGCGTGCACGCCCTCACCTCCAGTTCTGCTGCCGCGGGTAGGCGCTGCCGTGAGGGGATAAATTATCAGGAACCCTACCTGATAGATGTCTGCCGCATAATGCCTCGATGGAGTCCAGCCGTCCGGCCCGACCGAGCCACACGCGCGTGCACAACGACCGGCTGGCACTGGAGCTGCTGCTGGCGCGTGGCCCCTTGACCGCTCCGGAGCTGGTCGCCGGCACCGGCCTGTCGCGACCGACGATCGCCGACCTCGTCGGTCGCCTGCAGCGTGCGGACCTCATCGAGGTGGTCGGCGAGGATGACCGGGCACGTCGCGGACCCCGAGCCCGGCTCTACGGCATCGCTGGACGACGCGCCCACGTCGTGGGCCTCGACCTGCGCGCCGACGGCATCCACGTCGCGGTGTCCGACCTCTCGGGAACCGTCGTCGCCGAACGCGCGGCGCCGCTCGAGCCGGCCACCCTCGACGCGATCACGGCCGCCCTCGCGGTGATCGACGACGCGGTGGACGAGGTCGGTGCCGACATGCCGCACACCATCGCGGTAGGCGCCCCCGGCCTCGTCGACCCGGCCACCGGCCTCCTCCGCCCGCGTGGCGAGGCCGCCTGGCACGCCGAGCTGATCGACGCCCTGCGCCTCCGTGCCACCACGGTGCTGGTGGAGAACGAGGCGAACCTGGCGGGGATCGCGGAGCTCGAGGCCGGCGCCGGACGGGACACCTTCGCCCTGCTGTGGCTGGGCGACGGCGTCGGAGCGGCCACCGTCCTGGACGGCGCACTGCGGCGCGGGGCGTCCGGCGGTGCGGGAGAGCTGGGCTTCCTGCCCGTCCCGGGTACCGCGGGCCGGCCCAGCGCCACCGCCTGTGGCGGCGGGTTCCACGACCTGGCTTCCGGCGGCGCGGTGCGAGGGCTCGCCGCGCGCCACGGGGTCACCGCTCGCGACGACGGCCAGGCGCCCCGCGACGGACACGGTCCGGCCGCACCCGCGGCCCTGGTCCGGGCCGCCGCCACGGGCGACGCGGGCCCCGGGGGCGGCGCGTTCCTCGACGCCCTTGCGGCCAACGTCGCGCTGGGCGCCGCGGCGATCTCCGCGGTCCTCGATCCCGGATGCGTGATCCTCGGCGGACCGGTGGGCCGTGCCGGTGGCACCGAGCTCGCCCACCGGGTGAGCGACCACCTGCGCTCCCTCTCACCGCTGCCGACCGAGGTCCTCACCAGCGCAGTGGAGGGCAACGAGATCCTGCGCGGCGCGGTGCAGGTCGCGCTCGCGGCCACCCGTGGCGCGCTGTTCGACGGCGACTGACAGCCGGCAGCCCGGAGCACGACGACGGTCGGGACGCGCCTGCGCCTCCGACAACCTCACCGCCGAACCGGCGTCGGCCGGCGCGGTGCCGACGAGCACGCGACGCGTCAGCGGCGCTCGAGCACGTGGATCCGCGGATGGTGACCCTTGGCGTACACGCGCGTCACGGACCGCGGCTCCCACAGGCCGGACGCGTCGCGTACCACGCGTTCCATCACCTTCACCTCGTGCGTGAGCACGACGAGCCGCGCACCCGGAGCGCTCACGGCGTGCGCCGCGCGCAGCAGGCCCGCGTGCAGGCGAGGGGCGTCGGCGTGCGAGCCGTGCAGCGTGCCCCACGGCGGGTCGGCGAGCACGACGTCGGCGAGCCCGCCCAGCGGCTCGGTGACCGCGGCCCGCAGCGCGTCGGCGTCCGTCGCGTCCGCACGCAGCAGCACGGGCCGGGGCGGACGGGCGAGCAGCCGCGCGGCCTCGAGGTTGGCGCGGGCGGCCTCGAGCGCGGACGCGTCGAGGTCGACGCCCACCGCGGCGGCGGCCGGCGCCGCGAGCAGGCGCTCGACGAGCAGCGTCCCCGACCCCGCCATGAGGTTGAGCACGCGGTCGTCGGCCCGCAGGCCGGCCAGCCGGGCGACGGCCGCGGCGATCGTCGCGTTCGCCGCACCGGGGAAGTCCGCGACCCGCCACGTGCGCGCCGACAGCGGGCGGGGGCCGACGCGCACGAGCACGTCCCAGCCCGGGTCGGCGTCGCTCGGAGCGGGTCCGCGGCGCGCGCCACGACCCGCGCCGTCCTGCGGCCCAGCCACCCGCGCGCCGCGTCGCACCCGGATGACGAGGTCGCCCGCGTCCGGGTCGTGCTGCAGACCCGTCGCCTCGTGCAGCATGCCCGCGAGCCGCGCGAACACCGCGGAGTCGGCACCGGCTGCCTCGAACCGGAACGTCGAGGAGCCGCCGACGCGCAGCGAGGCGTAGACCGCGTCGACGATCCGGCCCATGTGCTCCGGGCTGGCGAACGACTTGGGCCGCGGCACGTCGAGGTGCACGAGGACCCACGCGGCGACGGCGGTGCGCAGAGCGGTGACCGCGGCGAGCGGCCCGGGGAGCGTCAGCGCGAGCGCGTCGTCGCGGCCGGGGACGTCGCGCACGCTGCGGGCGTCGGGCAGCAGCTGCGCGACCTCGTCGGCGAGGACGTCGCGCAGGCCCGGCAGGTAGGTCAGCTCGACGGGTGTGGACGGGACGCGTGCGGGCGAGGGCCGCCCCACCCCGCCGCGGGTCCCCGCCGCGCGGCGGCCGGTCTGCCGGTCGCGCCACGCCCTGCTCGACGCGGAGCGGTGGTCACCGCTGCCGCGGGCCGGACCGGGCCGGCCGCCGCGATGCGCGGTCAGGCCGCCACCGGGACCCGTGCACCGACGGCGCGCAGCACGAACGCCTCGGTCTGCTCGATCGCGTGCTCACGGTCCGCACCGTCGTCGGGCAGGCCCCGACCGGTGAGGCACGCGTTGACGAGGGGGACGATCGTGTCCAGGTCCTGCTCCGGGAACGCACCGGACGCGATGCCGGCGTCGAGGATGCGGCGCAGGACCTGCTCCACGACGACCACGTGCTCGCGGACGCGCTGCTGGGCCCCGCGGGAGAGCACCGTGCGCAGCTCGGGCCCGGGGGCGACGTGGTAGACGCTGGTGAGCGACGCCTGGGCGCGGACGTAGGCGCGCAGCTGGAGGACCGGGTCGTCGATGTCGTCGAGGGACGCCTGCAGCCGGGCCGCGTACTGCTCCGTCTCGTGCGTGATGAACCCGAGGAGCAGCGACTCCTTGTCGGAGAAGTGGTTGTACACCGCCGTGCGCCCGACGCCCGCGGCGGCGGCGATGTCGGCGAGCGTGATCACGTCGAAGCCGCGCTCGTTCATGAGCGTGGCCAAGGCGTCGAACAGGCGACGGCGGGTCTGCTCGCGGTGCTCGTGCAGCGACGCTCCGATGATCTTCGGCATGCTGACATGTTCGCACAGGATGTCAGGAAACTGCCCGGGCCGGTGCGGGCCCCCGTGGCGCGGTCGGGCGAAGCGATGAGAAGTGTGACATTAATCACGCCGGTTCGTCGCTTTCGCCTACAATGGCGTGACGGATCCTGAACGCCCTCACCACGGAGCCACCGAAAGCATGAGCCGACACGCCCACGGGGCCCAGGACGGGGCCTCTGCGGGCCTCGCCCGCGTCGCCAGCGTGCCCGGCCCCATCCCGGCATCCCGGCCGGGCGACTGGCGCGCCGACGAGTCCGGCGAGTGGCCGACCGCGGCCGTGCGCGCCGCCCATGAGCGCTTCGTGACGTCGGGAGTCAACCCCGGGCGCCAGGTGCGTCCCGTCGTGGCCGACTCCTGGCGGCGCAGCCGACGCGTGGGCGTCGACCCCGAGCTGCCGACACCACCGGTCGACATCGGCGGCTCCGAGCTCGCCGCGCTGCGCAGGTCGCACCCGCTGTCCGGTGCCGTTCCCGTCGTCCGTCGGCTGCTGGTCGAGCCGCGGGCGGGGTGGGTCGCGGCACTCAGCGACGAGGCCGGCCGGCTGCTGTGGGTCGACGGCGACCACGACCTGCGTCGTCCGCTGGACGACGTCGGCTTCGTCGAGGGCGCCGCCTGGCGCGAGGACGCCGTGGGCACCAACGCGCTCGGCACGGCACTGGCGACGCGTCGTCCGCTGCAGGTCATCGGCACCGAGCACTGGGCGCGCGTCGTCCACCCGTGGAACTGCGCCGCCGTGCCGGTGCACGACCCGCTCGGGCGGTTGCTGGGGGTCCTCGACGTCACCGGTCGCGACGACGCAGCGTCCTGGATGGCCCTGGCGCTCGTGCGTGCGACTGTCGCCGCGATCGAGGCGACCATCACGTCCTCGACCGACACCGCACCCGCCGCACGGCTCTCGGTGCTCGGCACCCACGGCGGCACGCTGCACACGCCGGCCGGCCGCCGCCGGCTGACCTGCCGCCACGCCGAGATCCTCCTGCTCCTCGCGGAGCACCCGGCCGGGCTGCGCGGCGACGAGCTCGCCGTGCTGCTCTCGGAGTCCGAGCTGTCCGAGGTCACCGTGCGTGCCGAGATCTCCCGCCTGCGCCGGCTCGTCGGGCCGCTGCTCTCGGAGTCCCGGCCGTACCGCCTCACGGCACCGCTGCAGACCGACGTCGACGCCGTGCGCGGGGCGATCGCCCTCGGTGACGTCGCCGGTGCGCTCAGCACCTACGCCGGGTCGGTGCTGCCGCGCTCGGCCGCCCCGGGCGTGGCCCGTGTGCGCGCGGCCGTGGAGGGCGAGATCCGGGCCGCCACGCTGGCATCCGGCGACCCCGACCTCGTGGCGCGCTGGACCGCGAGCGACCAGGGTGCCGACGACTGGCAGGCGTGGCAGACCCTCGCGCGCGTCGCACCCATCGGATCGGCCGCTCACCTGCGTGCACACACGCGTCTCGCCCAGCTCGACCGCACCCTGCGCTGACCTCGGCGGGCGGCCCGACGACGGATCTCGTCGTGCAACGGTCGTGCAACGGTCCGCGGACTACCGTCTGCAGCGGTGGCATCGACGGCGACGCCTCTCGTGGGAGTCCGTCGCCCTGGCTGCCCGGTCGGGCGGCGCGCGGGAGGGGGCGCGTCGCCCGACCACCACTCCTCGTGCGCACGGACCCACGGGCCTGGCGTCCGGTTCCCACGGACGGGCACCCCCGCTAGCGTGGCGCCGTGGACACCGACCCCCGGCCTGCGGCGACCACGACGCCGCCCGCGATCGAGCCGGACGGCAAGGACTGGACGTGGGTCGTCGAGGCCCGCTGCCCCGAGTGCGGGTTCGCCGCGTCGGACGTCGACGCCCAGGGCATCGGCGGCACGGTGCGCGACCTCGCACCCCGGTGGGTGGCGGTGCTGCACCGCGACGACGCCCGCCGGCGCCCGCAGCCGCACGTGTGGTCGGCGCTCGAGTACGGCGCCCACGTGCGCGACGTCCTGCGCCTCTTCGACGAGCGCGTGCAGCTCATGGTCGAGCAGGACGACCCCGTGTTCGCCAACTGGGACCAGGACGCCACGGCCCTCGCCGAGCGGTACGACCTGCAGGACCCCGCCGTCGTCGCCGACGAGCTGGCCCGCGCGGCGGCCGCGACCGCCGACCGCTTCGACGCCGTCGCGCCCGGGCAGTGGGACCGCACCGGGCTGCGCAGCAACGGCTCGGTGTTCACCGTCCGCACGCTCGGCCAGTACTTCCTGCACGACGTCGTGCACCACCTGCACGACGTCCGGGCCTGACCACCGACGCCCAGCCGCGAAACATGCGCGCAGCAATCGCTGTGTACGTTCCCGCCATGACCGCACCGTCGGCGGCACCTGCCGCCCTGGACGGCAGCCACGTGCTCGCCGTCCCGCACGGCACCTCGCTCCTCGACCTGGCCCGCGCGTGGTTCCCGACGGCCGCGTGGTCGCGCGAGCCCGCGACGGCGGCGCAGGCCGCGGCCGCGCGTCCCATGACCGGTGCCCGGTTCCGCGGCATCGCGGTCGCTCCGCCGGACCCGGCGGGCGTGCTGAGCCTGGACGGCGTCGTGGAGGTCGTCGGGCCGTACGCCGTGGGTGCGGCCGAGGCACGCGCGCTCGCGCTGCCCGCCCAGGACAGCGACCTGTACGGGCTGCCCGCCGCACCCGTCGCCGGCGCGACGGTGCACCCCGGCCTGGTCACGGGCTGGGCGACGGCCGTCGCCCGGCGCACCGGCGGGGGCATCCTGCCCGCCGCGCGGGACCGGGCGCTCGTCCCCGACCCGGCCGCGGTCGTCGACCTCACGCTGTGGTCGGCGGTGCCGCTGCGTCCCGACGACGCCCTGCCCCTGGTGCGCCCGGCGCTGTCCGGCAGCCGGCTGGCCGCACCCGCGCCGCCCGCCGGCGGTGCCCCCGAGGGCTTCGCCCTGGTCGCGAGGTACGAGTACGACGGCGAGGTCGAGGTGCGCTGCGCCCACTCGCGCGAGGTGCCGGTCGTGCTGTCCACCCTGGACTGGCGCGAGCACGGACCCTGGGGCTACCACGTGACGTGGCACCCGCCGGACCCGCTCGAGCTCGAGGTCCCGCAACCCTCGCAGCTGCACGTCATCGCACGCCAGCGTGTCGCTCCGAGCATCGCGCGGGCCGTCGCGACGCTGTGGCGCACGGTCGGCGGGACGGTCGTCGACGCGGGCGGGTTCGTCGTCCCGCACGAGGAGGTCGACGCCCGGGCGCGCCCGCGCTGAATCCGCGTCGGCAGCACCCCGGGCCCCGAGCCGTCAGACGAACGGCTCCGAGCCCGCAGGCACCAGGTCGACCTCGACGCGGGGTGTCGCACCGCCGCCCTCGGTGAAGATGACCCCGCGCAGCGGCGGCACGTCGTGGTAGTCCCGCCCCCAGCCGAGCACGACGTAGCGGTCGTCGACGAGCTGGTCGTTGGTGGGGTCAGCGTCGAGCCACCCGTACCCCGGGAGCCACACCGACACCCACGCGTGCGACGCGTCGGCGCCGCGCAGCTTGGCACGCCCCGGCAGCGGCCGCGTCTCGATGTACCCCGACGCGTACCGGGCCGGCACGCCGTGCAGCCGCAGCGCCGCGATCATGAGGTGCGCGAAGTCCTGGCACACGCCCGCGCCCTGCGCGAGCAGCTGCGCCTGGGTCGTGTGCACGGTGGTCGACCCGGACCGGTACGTCAGCTCGGTGCGGATGCGGTGCAGCAGGTCGGTCACGACGTCGGCCAGCGGGCGCTCGTCCGCGAACGACGGCGCCGCCCACTGGCGCACCTCGTCGACGAACGTGACGTGCGCCGACGGCAGCACGGCCTCCCGCAGGGCGACGACGCCCGCCGCGTCCGTCCACAGGACACCCAGGTCTGCGGCGCAGACGCCCCGCGCCACGGCCCGCCAGCCCGTGTCGGGCAGGTCCGCGCGGGCCGGGGCGACCCGGCTCACCTCGAGCGTGGACCGCGCCGTCACGACCAACCGCGTGTGCGGCCGTGTCACCCCGAAGTAGGTCGTGGTGTTGCCGAACCAGTCGACGTGCCGGCCCGTGTCGGCCGGCTCGGGGTCGATCGTCAGGGACGTCGCCAGCACACGCTGGTCGGGCAGGTCCCGTGGCGTCAGCGTCGTGCGCCCGTAGGAGTCGGTGACGGGCTGCGCGTACTCGTAGGTGGTGCGGTGCACCAGGTCGTACGCCCGGCCGTTCACAGTGCACCCCCGTCGTCCGGCTCGCCGTAGCCCGAGCCCCACAGGTCGTCGAGGGCCTGGCTGGGCGCGGGCCGCGCGAAGTGCGCGCGCTCGATCTCGTCCGACGCCTCGCGCAGCCGCCACAGCATGGACTCGAGCGCGTCGGCGAGCCGCACGCGCCGCCCGTCGTCGGACACCTCGTTGCCGACGACGACGGTGTCGAGCTCCGCCACCAGGCCCGCGACACCGTGCAGCAGGTGGTCGCGCTGCGCGGCGGAGTGCGGCGCCGGGACCGACTCCAGGTCCACCAGCAGCCGGTCCAGCGCGAACGCGAGGGACCGCGGGTTGGTGCGGTCGTGGACGAGCAGGTCCAGGACGCTCGCGACGTCCGTGCGCGACTGGTGGCGGCGACGGTAGGTGATCGCCGACTCGGTGGCCAGCAGGACCGACTCCAGCAGCAGGTCCTCGACCTCGGCGGACCTGTGCTCGACCAGGGTCGCCTTGAGCACGGCGACCAGACGTTGCGCGCGTTCCAGCCGACGACCCGCGTCGAGCAGGTGCCAGCCGACGTCGCGGGTGAGCCCCTCGGCCGCGATCCCCGAGATCGCGAGCAGGCTCTCCAGGACCCGGTCGAGCGTCGGGCGCAGGCCCGCGGTCACCGAGCCGGGCGGCAGGGGTCCGACGTCGAGCAGCTCGCCGCTGTGCTGCCGCGTCCGCACCCGGGTGCGCTCGTCGCGCAGGGTCCGCTCGATGCGGGCGAGGGGCCCGAACGTGTCGGTGGACAGCTGGTCGCGCACGGTCGCGGCGGCGGCCCCCAGCCGGCGGACGGCGCGCGCCACCGACCCCGGCGTCCGCTGGTCCAGCAGCAGGTCGCGCAGTGCCGGCACGCGGGGGCCGACGTGCTCGACGTCGGGCCGGGCGGCCGCTGCCTGGCCGCCGTCGGGCAGTGCCGCGGGCGTCAGGGTCTGCAGCAGCACCGCGAGCGCCTGACCACCCGCGGTGTCGGGCGTGCGGTGGTAGTCGTCCCAGCGGTCGGCGACGGCCCGCAGCATGCGCACCCCGTCCTCGGCGCGCTCGGCGTACCGGCCCATCCAGTACAGGTTCTCGGCCGCGCGGGGGGAGATGCCGTACGCGGCGGTGCGTGCGACCCCCGCCTCGACGTCCTCCCGCAGCGCCCCGACGGCGGCCGTGGGCGCGGACGTGAGCACCCAGACGTCCTTGGCGCGCGCGCCCGCGGCCGACGACGTCACGACGTGGTCGTCCGCGACGCGCGCCAGCCCACCGGCCATCACCGTGTAGGAACCCGCGTGCGCCACGGCGAACGTCCGCATCACCGCGGCGCGCGGCCCGAGGTCGGCGGGTCCGACGCCGGACACGCCCGGCCGGTCGGTCGCGACGCCCGCGGTGGCGTCCGCCGACTCGGCGCTCGGCCCCACGTGCTCCTGCCCGACCCACCGCCACGGCTCGGCCGCGATCCGCGCCGCCAGCTGCTCGCGCTCCGCGGCCGTCAGCCGCCAGCCGAGCACCGTGGTGCTGCGCGGCCCGTGGACGACGGGCTTGAGGACGAGCTGGTCCAGACGCGCCAGGACGTGCCGCAGGGCCCGCTCCTCGCCGCACCACCACGTGGGCACGGACGCGAGCGTGAGGTCCTGGTCGAGCACGGCCCGCGCGAGACGCGGCAGGTAGCCGAGCAGCGCAGGGTTCTCCAGCACGGACGCCCCGAGGGGGTTCACGACGCTCACCGACCCCTGCCGCACGGCGTGGACCAGCCCGGGGACCCCGAGCCGCGAGCCGGCGCGCAGGTCCAGCGGGTCGCACCAGTCGCTGTCGACGCGCCGCAGGACGACGTCCACGGGCTCGAGACCGTCGATGCCCTGCAGATGGACGCGTCCGGCACGCACGACGAGGTCGCTGCCCTCGACGAGCGGCAGGCCGAGCATCGAGGCGAGGTACGCCTGGTCGAACGCCGTCTCGCTGCCCGGCCCGGGGGACAGCAGCACCGCCCGCGGGTCCTCCCCCGCGGTCGGCGGCGCGACCTCGCGCAGAGCCTTGCGCAGGGCGTGGAAGAACGGCCCGAGCCGCGCGATCGACGCCTGGCGGTACACGGGGGCCAGGACCTGCGCGGTGACGCGCCGGTCCTCCATCGCGTACCCGGCGCCCGACGGCGCCTGCGTGCGGTCGGCGACGACGCACCAACCGCCCGACGCGTCCCGTACGAGGTCCGTCGCCGTGAGGACGAGCTCGCGGCCGCCGGGCAGGCGCAGGCCGTCGACGGCCCGCAGGAACCCGGGGTGCGCGAGGACGGTCGTCGGCGGCAGGATCCGGTCGTCGAGCAGGCGCCGCGAGCCGTACAGGTCGTGCAGGACGGCGTCGAGCAGCTCGGCGCGCTGGACGAGCGCGGCGTCGAGGCGGGCCCACTCGGGCTCGTCGACCACGACGGGCTGCGGGTCGAGGCGCCACTGCTGGTCCCCGTCCGCGTGGTGGGCACCGTACGTGACGCCGTGCTCGGCGAACAGCTGCTCGGCCTGGCGCGCGGCGCGCACCAGGTCGTCGTCGGTCGGCACGGCCCCGGCCGGGAGCCACGTCCAGTCCGGCCGGTGCGTGATCGTCCCGTCGCCCAGGGGGCGCGGCGACGAGAGCAGGTCGGTCACCCCGGCAGTCTGACGCACCGGACCGTCACCGCGCCCCGGCTGACCAGCGGCGCCTGCCAGGGCGCCCGGCCCGTCGCCCGTTCGCCACGCGCGTCGCCCGTGACTCGTCACCCGTGACGGTCGTTTCGTGGCCCGCCGTCGTGCACCGCACGCCCGCGCAGAGCCAGGACCAACGTCCCGTGCCGGCACCGCCACGATGACCGCCAGGCGGGGGCAGCGCCGACCGACCGCCCGACCCCCCACCTGGAGTCCCCTGTGCGCCCGACGCCCCCCCATCACGCATCCCCGCCACGTCCCCGAGCGGCGCGGCCCCACGCGCGCCGCGCCCTGACGACGCTGCTCGCCGCGGCGTTCCTGCTGGTGGGGCTGACGCCCGCGCAGGGCGAGCCCGTCGGCGACGCCCCGACCGCTGACGGCAGCTCGTTCTCGAGCCCGCTGCCGCTGCCGCTGGACGTCCTCGACGGGACCTTCGCCGTCTCGAACGTCGGCCTCACCACGGGGACCGGCTCGGGGCCCACGACGCCGCCGAAGTACCACAACGGCCGGTGGTACGAGTTCGTCGCGCCCGCCACCACCTCCGTGGTCATCACGCTCAACAGCGCCTTCGACAACGCGCTCGAGGTCTGGACGGCGGACGGCGGGCTCGTCGGCGTCAACGACGACGGTGCCGGCTACCCGAACGCGCGCCTGACCGTGCACCTCACCGCGGGCACGGCCTACCGGTTCGCGTTCGCGGCGGTGTCCCCCGGACGCACCGGCGCCGGCACGGTGACGATCCGCCCCGCCGCCGTCCCCTCGGCGCCGACCGACGTCGTGGTGACGCCCGCCGACCGTCAGCTGGACGTCAACTGGACGGCACCGCAGTCGATCGTCGCGGGGTGGGACGTCTACTGCGCGGCGTCGGGAGGCGCGGCAGCGCCCTGCGGCACCGCGGGCGCCGCCAGCACGTCGACGACGATCACAGGCCTGACCAACGGCACCACGTACGACCTCACGATCGTCGGCCGGAACTCCCTCGGGGCAGGTCAGGGCAGCACGCCGGTGTCCGCCACCCCGCGCGCGACCACGGACGTGACGCTGGCGACCGATCCCGTGTCCCTGGTGAGCGGTGAGCCGTTCGACGTCGCAGCGACGTTCACCCGCTCCGACGGCGTCCCGGTCACCGGCACGGCGACCTTCTCCATCGGCGACGCGACCTACGGCGTGACCATCGAGGACGGGACCGCGAGGATCGTGGGCCTCGAGATGCCCGCCGGCGCCTGGCCCGTGTCGGTGAACCTGCCGGCGGCGGACGACCGCACCGCGGCCACCACGAGCGGGTCGCTCGTCGTCGACCGTGCGGCACAGACCGTCACGCTCGACCCCATCGGCTCCCTGACGTACGGCGACGCGCCGGTCACCGTGGCGGGCACCGCCACCTCCGGCGGAGCGCTGACCTTCACCGGCACCGGCGCCTGCACCGTCGACGGGACGACCCTGACCGTCGTGGCCGCCGGCGACTGCACCGTCACCGCCGCCCAGGCCGGCACCACCGAGATCCACCCCGCGACCGCGGACCGCACCGTGACGGTCGCGCAGGCGCCGCAGAGCATCTCCCTCGAACTCCCGGCGCTGGTCTACGACGAGACGGCCCCGGTCGTCGTGTCGTCCTCGCTCGACCTGCCCGTGGACCTCACGGCGTCCGGCGCGTGCGTCCTGACCGACGGCGACCTCACCGCGACCGACGTCGGCCCGTGCACCGTGACCGCCACACAGGCGGGGACGGACGACGTCGCCGCAGCCACGCCCGTCACGCTGACCACCGAGGTCGGGCGTCGCCCGCAGGAGGTCACGATCGCGCCGATCGCCGACCTGCTGTTCTCCGTCGGCCCCGTCGCGCTCACCGCCTCGTCGTCGCTCGGCCTGCCGGTCACACTCGTGGGCGAGGGCGCCTGCGTCGTCGTCGACGGGGCGTTGCACACCATCGCCTCGGGCGAGTGCACGATCACGGCCGAGCAGGCCGGGGACGCGTACACGCTGCCGGCCGTCGCCTCGACGACGATCCGCGTCGTGGGGACCGGCACGTCGGCCTCCCTGCAGCTCGACGCCGGGCTCGGCGCACCGGCGGCCGGCGCGTCGGCCACCGTCCGGGCGGTCGGCATGCTCCCCGGCTCCGAGCTCGTCGTCACGGTCTACTCGACCCCGCGCGAGCTGGCCCGCGTGACCGTGGGCGCCGACGGCACCGCGGGCGCGACGGTCGTCCTGCCCGCCGGTCTCGAGGCCGGCGACCACCGGCTCGTCGCCGCGGGTGTCGGGCTCGACGGCGCCGCGGCCTCCGCCGAGCTGGGCTTCGCTGTCGACGCCTCCGGCCGGCTCGTGCGGATCGGCGACAGCGTGCTCGTCCGCGCGGCCGCCCTGGCCGTGACGGGGACGGACGGCACCCTGCCGGTCGCGACGCTCGCCGTCGTCTGGCTGCTGCTCGGTGCCGCGCTCGTCGCGTGGCGTCGTCGCGTCGCGTGATCACGCGGGAATGACGACAGCGGGTGCCGGGCGTCACGCCCGGCACCCGCTGTCGTTCGTCGTCAGGACGGCTGCACGACCACGGCGCCGTAGCCGAACAGCGCGGGAGTGAGCTCGAGCGCCACGTCGCCCGGCTCGGCGACCGCGAACGCGATGTTGAAGTGGATGCTCGCGCCGGCGGGGATGCTGACGTCGGGCCCGGTCAGGGCGACCCCCTGGTCGGGGTCCCAGACGGCCGTCGCCGGCTGACCGGCCGACGTCGCGCTCACCTGCAGCGTGTTGGGCCGGAACGCCTCGTCGGTGCGGTTGGTGATGACGACCTGCATCTTGACGGGGACACCCGCGTCGACGCCCGTCGCGTTGTCGCTGGGCGTGTACCGCTGCGGCGCGTTGACGGCGACCTCGAGGCCGTCGCCGTAGGAGTGCGGGTCGCCGTAGCGGACGACCGTGCCGGGCTGCTCACGGATCTCGGTGATGGTCCGGTCGGCGGTGCCCTCCCCGGCGCTGGACGTGGGGGTGGAGGGCACGATGATCCGGAAGGCGACGAGCGCCGCGACCACGGCGACGACCGCGAGCAGGGCGCCCACGATGAGAACGGCGCGGCTGTGCCCGTCGGGCTCGTCGGCCAGGGACGTGGCGGTCGAGGGCGGCGTCGCGATGGCAGAGACGCCGAACCCGGCGGTCGGCACGCCGGAGCGGGGGGTGGGGACGGCGCTGAACGTGGGAGGTCGGGCACTCCTGGCGTCCGGACGTTCGGTGGTCACGCGTCGTCTCCCTGGCTCGGCGGCGACGGCGCTGCCGAGCGGTCCGGCGCGCCGTCAGGACGGGGCCCTCCGGGTGAGCCGCGGCAGGCGTGGCTGTGCAGCTCGAGACGGTCGGAGGGAAGGCCGAGACGCTCCGCGTGCGTCGTCGACCGGGCCGAAACTAGCGCCCGGATTGTCCGAAACTTCGCCCTAAACGCTTCGGACGGCCGGACTCACATCCCCCTCTCACGAGGTGACATCGCTCCGTGGCTCCAGTCGTCGCGCCCTGCGGCCGGGCGGCCGCCGCTGGGCGGACGGCGGGCGCCCGTCCCGCGGCGAGCGGATACAGTCGTCCGGACAACTGAAGACGCCGACGAGCTGTGGCGGGAGAGCCCGCCGGAGCGGGCGCCGAAGGAGCAACCTCCCCGGGAATCTCTCAGGCCACCGAACCGCCGCAGCAAGGCAACTCTGGAAAGCGACCCCACGGGGTCCACCGACGGTGCAGGCGAGCCCACGGCTCGCGAAAGCTCTCAGGTCCGATGACAGAGCGGGGAAACACCGCCCGCTCACGCGACCCGTCGCGCTGGCCTCCAGGAGCCCTTCGTGGCCGTCGTCACCCCGTCACGCCCGCACGCGCCCGCCGTCCTCGCCCCCGCCGTCCTCGCCCCCGCCGTCCTCGCCCCCGAGGTCCGCGCACCCGACGCCCTCGTCCCCGACGTCCGTGCACCGCGCCCGCACCGCCGGTTCGGCCTGGTCGCCATCGTCGTGTCCGCGGCCGCCATGGGGACCGCCGGGATGTTCGGGCGTCTGGCAGCGCCGCCCGGCGCGGTCGTCGGCGAGGCGCTGACGCTGGGTCGCATGGTGGTCGGTGCGCTCGCCATGCTCGTCGTCCTGGCCGCCACGCGGCACCTCGGCAGGCTGCGCCGCACCCGCGTGACCCCGTCCGTCGTGCTCGGCGGCGTGCTGCTGGGCCTCTCGCTCGCGACGTACCTGTCGTCGGCCGTGCTCGTGGACCTCACGCTGGCCGTCGTCCTGCACTACCTCGGCCCCGTCGTGGCGACCGTGCTCGCGGTGACCGTGCTCAAGGAGCGCGTCGGCCCGGCCGACGTGGTCTGCCTGGTCGTCGCCTTCGCCGGGATGCTGCTGGCCGCGGGGCTGGTGGGCGGCACGCCCCGGTCGGCGTCCGACGGGTACGCGCTGGGCGTCGGGCTGGGCATCGCCTCGGGCGTCCTGTACGGCGGGGCGCTGCTGTGCTACCGGTACCGCACGGACATGCCGTCCGACGTGCGCAGCTTCTGGACCTTCGTGTTCGGCGCCGTCGGCTCCGGCGCCATGGTCGCGGTCACCCGGCCCGACGTCTCGGGCATGACCGCGACGCACTGGGCGTGGGCCGGCGCGTTCTTCCTCGTGTGCGGCGTGCTGGCGCTCAGCCTGCTGGTCGTCGCCGGCAAGCACCTGCGCGCCGTCGAGCTGTCGTCGATGTCGTACCTGGAGGTCGTCGTCGCGGTGATGGTGGGTGCCGCGGTGTTCGGTGAGACGGTCTCCGCGCTCGCCGCGGCCGGCGTCGTGCTCGTCGTCGCGGCGGCGCTGCTGCCGCTGCTGACCTCGGCCCTCGGGCGACGTCCGCGGGGCAGGGACGCCCGGGTCGCCGCTCCGGGGCGTCGCCGCCAGCACGGCCGCAGGGGCGGCACCGCTGCCGGTGCCGCCCCTGCGTTGTGCGCGCGCCTGTGCGGGCGCGCGGTGGAGGTCAGGGCGCGGTGAAGACCAGCGGCTCGTAGCCGGCGATCGCCGGGACGAGCGTCAGCGTGACGTCGTCCGGGTCCTGCACGACGAACGCGAGGTCGAACGCGACGACGTCCGCGCGGCCCAGGGCGTGGCCGGGGCCGGTGAGCTCGACGCGGGAGCCGGGGTCGAGGATCTGCGCGGCCTCCTCGCCGTCGGAGACGACCGTGACCTCGAGGGTGTTGGGGACGAACTCGCCGCTCGTGCCGTTGACGACGTAGACGCGGACCTTGACGGGCTCGCCGTCGACGCCCTCGGCGCCGTCGGCGGACGCCGAGGGGACGAACGCGGTCGGCTTCTCGACCTCGACGGCCAGGCCGTTGCTGTACGCGAACGACTGGCCGAACGTCGTCTCCCCACCCTTGTAGGTGGTGCGCTCGGCCGGCTTGTCGCTGCCGCCCGCGCTCGCGGTGGACGTGCAGGCTGCTGCGGCGAGCAGGGCTGCCGCGGCGACGGCCACGACGACGGTTCGACGACGGGCAGGGGTCGAGCTGGTCACAGGTGCTCCTCGGGTCGGCGTACCGGACGCAGCCGGGCCGACGCACGAGTTACCCGCGCACCGGACGACGCGCGGAGCGCGACGACCACGACCCGGCGCGGCGGTGCGGGGGGCGCGACACGTGCCGGCGTCGATCTCCCCCTGGGCCGTCGCCAACGTAGCATCGCCGGTTCGGACGCCGATGGCCTGCGAGAAACGCCGCGAAAGTCTCGTGACCTGCGCCGACACTGTCGTCTTCGCGTCCGGACCCCCTGCGTGCTGGGCCGCCTGGGTGACGCCCGGAAGGTCCCCTCGTCACAAGATCTTCACACGCTGTCCAAGTAATGGGACGAATCGCGTCCGTGGCTCGCTCACCGGGTCACCCGGTCGACGAGCTCGACGAGCTGAGCCACGTCCCGGTCCCCGTCCAGCACCCCCAGCAGCGCCCCGGCCTCGGCGCGCAGGTCGGCCGCGCTGACCACCGTGGACCACGGCCCACCCAGGAGCCGGTCCGTCAGCAGCGCGACGACCAGGTCCTGACGCAGGCGGGGCGACGCCTCGCGGGGCGACGCGGCGTCGGCGGACCGGGCCAGGGTCCCGGAGCGCTCGACCGGCTCGCCTGCGTCGTCGAGGTAGCGCACCGTCGCCGTGACGAAGGGCCGCTCGGACCGGCCCTCGCGGAGCGCCACCTCGTACAGCGCGGTCGTCGCGTGACCCGCGAAGACCTCCCCGCCGTCGATCGCGTCGTTGCGGAAGTCCGCGTCCGCGACCGCCCGGTTCTCGTAGCCCAGCAACCGGTAGCCGGAGACCTGCGCCGGGTCGAACTCCACCTGGGCCTTCGCGTCCTTCGCGGCCACGACGAGCGAGCCGGTGAGCCCGGTGGCGAACACACGCTCGGCCTCGGCGTCACCGTCGATGTAGACGTGCCACCCGTCGCCCTGGTCCGCCAGCTGCTCGAGCAGGTGGTCGTCGTAGGTCGTGATGCCGACGCCGACCGAGATGAGGTTGATCCCCGACTTCGCCTCGGTGCTGATGCGCGCCAGGATCCCGTCGGGGTCGGTCTCCCCGACGTTCGCGACCCCGTCGCTGATGAGGACGACCCGCGTCATCCGCCCGTCGGTGCGCATCGACATGGCAACGTCGTAGCCGAGCGCGAGGCCTGCGGCGGCGTTGGTCGACTCCTGGGGCGTGAGCGCGTCGACGGCCGCGAGGACGCCGGCACGCTCGGACACGCGCGTCGGCTCGAGCACCAGGTCGGCCTCGGTGGAGTAGCAGACCATGGCCACCCGGTCGGTGGGCCGCAGCGCGGACACCAGCGTGCGCAGCGCCGCCTTGGTCGTCTCCATCTTCCCGGCGTCGCCCATCGAGCCCGAGCAGTCGACGACGAGCGCGAGGTCCGCGTCGTCGCGGGAGGCGCTCGACGTCGGGGCGCTGCTGATGCCCACGCGCACGAGCCGGTGCCCGGGCCGGAACGGCAGCGTCGTGGCGTCGATGCTGACGCCGAGGCCGCTCTCCGGGGTGCGGTAGTCCTGGTCGAAGTAGTTGACGAACTCCTCGGTGCGGACCTCGCTCGGGTCGACCGCCATCCCCTGGGAGACGGCGTCGCGGAACCGCGTGTACGAGCCCGTGTCGATGTCGAGCGCGAACGTCGACAGGGCGTCCTGCGTGGGGTCCGTCATCGCGAAGTCGGGCGCGGGCACCGAGGGGCCCGGCTCCGGGTCCGGGGGCACAGCCACGTCGTAGCCCGGTTCGGAGACGCCGCTGGCGTCGGAGTAGCCGTCGCCCGCGCTGCAGGCTCCCAGTGCCACCGCGACGACGAGCGCAGCGCCGGCCAGACCTGTCGTCCTACCGTGGTTCGTCCTCATGGCTGCCCCGTCTCGTCGTCACCGTGGTGTGGGCGCCGACGTTAGGGGCGAGGCCGGTGGCGCGGGGTAGGAGTTGCCGGCTCGTGATGGGAACGATGGCCTTCCGTGGCCGGGAAGGCCCCAGCGTGGCCGCGCCGTGACCTGGCCTTGTGCGGTTCGAGACCTGGGCGACGAGGGCGGCGGAGGTCTCGAGCCGGCCGTTCGAGGGTGTCGCCGGCGGCGCGGTCTCAGGACATCGGGTAGGCGACGTAGGCCAGCCGACGGCTGTCCGAGGCCCAGCTCGGGACGTTGATCGTCCCCTGGCCCCCGAAGAGCACGACCAGGTCCCGCACCGTCCCCGGCGCACCGTCGGCGTCGTAGGGCTCGAGGAGACGCAGGACGACGTCGAGGTCGGCCGGGTGCCCGAGCGTCCCGGGCGGGAAGCTGATGTAGGCGAGCCGGCTCCCGTCCGGGGAGACGTGCGGGAACCAGTTGACCCGCTCGTCGAACGTGAGCTGCTCGACCGACGAGCCGTCCGTGCGCATCCGGAACAGCTGCGCGTGGCCCGGCTGGGTCCGTGCCCGCTCGGAGTTGAACAGGACCCACCGACCGTCGGGGCTGAACTCGGCGCCGTCGTCGGGGAACTCGTCGTCGGTGAGCTGGACGTCCAGGCCGCCCGCGGTCGGGATGGTCCAGACGTTCGTCGTGGCGGTGCCGTCGGCGTGCGGGACCAGGCCGATGTAGGCGAGCGTCGCGCCGTCGGGCGAGATGCCGTGCAGGTAGTGGTGGAACGCCCCGCGGTCGTTCGAGACGCGCCGCGGAGCGCCGCCACCCTCGAACGGCACCGCGTACAGGTGCCCGTCCTCGGCCGACACGTAGACCGTCGCTCCG
The DNA here is from genome assembly GCF_024508315.1 of Cellulomonas xiejunii. NCBI lineage: Bacteria > Bacillati > Actinomycetota > Actinomycetes > Micrococcales > Cellulomonadaceae > Cellulomonas > Cellulomonas xiejunii. Next base: position 205,212 of record NZ_CP101987.1, on the reverse strand, counting down.
TCGGGGCTGAGCACGTGGTCGTTGTTGATGTCCGGCACGTCGCCGAGCGGCACCTCCTCCAGCTCCCCGCCGTCGGCCGGCAGCCGGAACAGCCGCCCGCCGCCGTTGACGACGAGCCACCGCCCGTCCGGCGACCAGTTGGGCGCCTCGAACAGCAAGCTCGAGGATTCGTGCACCAGCCGGTCCTCCCCGGTGACGACGTCGATCACGTGCAGCTCGGCTCGCTGGCCGGCGCGCAGGGCGCGAGGGGGCATGGTCGTCTCCGGTTCGGTCGGGCGGGGAGGTGGAGGGTGTCCGGGTCGTGCTCGGTGGTGCAGGTGGTGCGGGACGGTCAGGCGTCGCCGGCCGCGCCGCCGAGGAAGCGGGCGAACCACTTGCCGCTCCGCTTCACGGTCCGCTTCTGGGTGTCGTAGTCGACGTGGACGAGGCCGAACCGCCGTGAGTAGCCCCAGGCCCACTCGAAGTTGTCCATGGACGTCCAGGCGAAGTAGCCCTTGAGAGGCAGGCCCTGCTGCAGCGCGGCCGAGCAAGCGAGGACGTGCTGCTCGAGGTAGCGCCGCCGCCCCTCGTCCTCGATCTCGCCGTCGACGACCTCGTCGGGGTACGCCGAGCCGTTCTCCGTGATGTACAGCGGCAGGTCCGGTCGGCGACAGTGCGCCATCTCGAGCACGTCGACCATGCCCTCGGGGTGGATGGGCCAGCCCATCTGCGTGCGCGGCGCACCGGTGTCGACCATCTGCACGCTCTCGCTGCCGGGCCAGGCGAGACCCGCGGCGGCGGCTCCGGGGAGCGCGACGCCGAGCGGCGGGGCCGCGACGACGTGGCGGCTGTAGTAGTTGATGCCGAGGAAGTCGATCGGCGCCGCGATGAGCTCGGCGTCGGCCTCGTTCTGCGCGAACCACTCGGTCTCGCCGAGATCCTCGAGCACGTCCGCCGGGTACCCCTCCCCCAGCAAGGGCTCGAGGAAGAAGCGGTTCTGCAGGCCGTCGACCCGGCGCGCCGCGTCCTGGTCGGCCGCGCTCTCGCTCGCCGCGCGGACCGAGTACAGGTTGAGCACGACACCGGCCGTGGCCTCCGGGCGCGCGGCCCGGATCGCCTGCATCCCGAGCCCGTGACCGAGCAGCAGGTGGTGGGCCGCGCGCGCCGCCTGCGACCCGAGCCGCCGGCCCGGCGCATGCACTCCGCCGGCGTACCCGAGGAAGGCCGAGCACCACGGCTCGTTGAGCGTCGCCCAGTGATCGATGACGTCGCCCAGCTCGTCGACCACGAGGGCCGCGTACTCGCCGAACCGCTGGGCGGTGTCGCGCTCGAGCCAACCGCCGCGGTCCTCGAGCGCCTGCGGCAGGTCCCAGTGGTAGAGCGTCACCCACGGGGTGATGCCGCGCTCGAGCAGCGCCTCGCTGAGCTCACGGTAGAACCGCAGGCCCGCGGGGTTGGCCGGGCCCGTGCCATCCGCCTGGATGCGCGGCCACGCGATCGAGAACCGGTAGGCGTTCGTGCCGAGGTCCGCCAGCATCGCGACGTCCTCACGGAAGCGCCGGTAGTGGTCGTCGGCCAGGTCCCCTGTCCGCCCGTCGGCGATCGCCCCGGGCACCCGGGTGAAGGTGTCCCAGATGCTCGGCCCCCGACCGTCGACGTCGGTCGCGCCCTCGACCTGGTAGGAGGCGGTGGCGGTGCCCCAGGCGAAGTCCTGGGGGAAGCGGCTGCGGTCGGCGGTCACGGTGGTCACACGTCCTTCACTTGAGGTGGGTGGTCTTGTGCCTGGGTGGTCAGGCGTGCGGCTTGATGTTGAGGTTGACGCCGAGCACGTCCTCGGTATCGACGATGGTCCAGCTGCCGTCGTCGTACACGCCGACGGTCCGCAGGGCGTGACCCGTTGCCTCCAGCTCGCCGACGACGGCGTCGCGCGCCTCGCCGACCTGGAAGCCCAGGTGGTGCACGCCGTTGCCGTGCCGGTCGAGGAACTCCCGGAACGTCGACGGGTTCTCGTCGGGCTCGTGGAGCTCGACGACGAAGCCCCGCTCCGGGCAGTCGAGGACGGCCAGCTTGAGCCCGTAGGCCGCGGTCTCGCCGCGGTAGGTTTCGTTCGGGTTCGGCGCCGGGCCGGTCTCCCGGACCTCCGGCCGGGGCAGGTCGAGCAGCTCGCACCAGGCGTCGAGCGCTGCCTCGATGTCCTCGACGACGACAGCGACCTGGATGAACCCCGTCAAGGGCACGGGGTGGCGCACGCTCACGCCTCCTTGGCGGGCGCGAGCCAGTCGCCGTCCCCGTTCTCGGTGATCGCGATGAGGACGTGGTCGCGCGGGATGCCGAGGGCCGCGAGGCGGTCGACCACGAGCGCGGCGCCGCGCTGCTTCACCTCGGGGGTGTACCCGTTGTACGCGAGGATCTGGATGATGACGACGTCGCTCCGATCGGCGTCGGGGTACGTCCGGCTGAAGAACAGGTCGCCCGGCGCGTGCAGCCGGAAGACGTGGAACAGGTCGTCCGCCGGCATCCCCCAGCCCTCGACGAGGGCGCTGTGGATGGCCTCGCTCATCGCGGGGCGCAGGTCGGCATGGTGGTCGTGCAGGTCGACACGGACGAGCGGCATGGCTTTCCTCGGTCTCTTCGGTGGTCGGAACGTCGGCTCAGGCGTTGCTCGGGTCGTCGGCGTCGAGCCAGTTCTCGGGCGAGGGCACGAGCTCCTCCACCCGAGCCCAGAACTCCTCGGGCAGGTCGGCCGACGCCGCCGCGAGCGTGGAGGCGATCCGGTGGCGCTTGCTGATCCCGACGATGGTGGTGGCCACGCGCGGGTCGCGCGTGGAGAACCGGATGGCCGCCGTCGCGAGGTCGGTGCCGAACTCCCGGCACAGATCCCGCAGGGCGGCGACGGCGGCGAGCGTCGCGGGGCGCGCCGGCCGGTACCCGTAGGTGGTGTTCGAGCCCGTCGGATCGGCCAGGATGCCGCCTCCGAGCACCGCGGCGTTGACCACGGCCATGCCGCGCTCCTGCGCGCGGGCGATGAGGTCCCCCGCGCTGCGGTCCACGAGCGTCCAGCGGTTGTGCACGAGGAGCACCTCGAACACGCCCAGCTCGACGTAGCGGGCCATCTGCCGCACGTCGCCGCCGGCGAGCCCGATGTGCCCGACCTCGCCCCGCTCGCGCGCCGCGACGAGCGCGTGCACCGCGCCGCCCGGCGCCGTCATGGCGTCGAAGTCGTGGAACTCCGGGTCGTGCAGGTGCACGAGGGGCAGCGGGTCGATGCCGAGCCGCTCGCGGCTCTCCGCGAGCGAGGCGCGCACGCGGTCCCCGCTGTAGTCCGAGCCGCGCGGGTCCACCTTGGTGACGACGACGACGTCGTCGGGCAGGCCGCCGTACTCGGCGATCGCGCGCCCGATCCGCTCCTCGCTGCGACCGCCCGAGTAGCCGTTGGACGTGTCGATGGTGCGGATGGGGCTGTCGAGGACCGCCGCCACCAGGTCGACGGCGTCCCGCTCGGCCACCTCGTAGCCGAAGTTCTCGGGCATGCTGCCGAGCGGGCCGCCCCCGAGCGTGACCTGGCTGACCGTCAGCCCGGTCGAGCCCAGCGGGTTCATGACCGGGGCCGTCACGCCTGCACCACCGCGTGGACGAGGCCGTCGGGGTCGGCGACGAGCTCGGTGCCGAAGGCGGTGCCGACGGGCGTGGCGCCCACGGGGGCGGCGTCGCCGTCGAGCACGACGGCGGCGAAGCCCGGGCCACCGACCTGCGGCTCGCGCGTCGTCTTCTCACCGCGCTCGAACGTGAAGATCTCGAGCGAGCTGTCGCCGTCGCGCAGGAAGGCGATCTCGAACCCCCGGGAGTCACCCGGCTGGTGGATCCCGGCCATGAGGCGGTACCCGAGCGCGCCGTAGTACTCCTGGGTGACGCCGAGGTCGGCGACCGTTTCCCCGACGTGGTCGAAGCGCGGGCGCGACGGCGTGCCGAGAGCCCAGTCGGCATCGACCAGCTCGCGGTCGTAGACCTCGTGGTACTGCAGCGGGCCCTCGACGAGCTCGACCATCGTGCCGTCGGGGTCGTAGAAGAAGGTGAGCCGCACGTCGCCCTCGGCGTTCAGCGGCTCGAGGTGGAACGGCACGTCCGCCTCGTGGAGCGCGGCGGCGCGGGCGTCGATGTCGGCGACCTTGAAGCCGATGTGGCGGAACCCGCGCTGCAGGTCGTCCGTCACGAAGGTCGACTCCTCGGCGCGCTCGGGGTCGAGCCGCTCGAGGCGCAGCGTCGCGGTGACGGCGTCGAGGACGGCCGCCTCCTCGGACTGCTCGAGCACCTCGACGCCCAGGTGGCGCCTGTAGAAGTCCACCGAGCGGTGGACGTCGGTGACGTTGATCAGGATGGATCGGATGGCCACGGCGTGGTCCTCTCTGACACGGCCGCGCGACGTCGCGCGGCGATTACTAACGATACTTAATTTAGATATTAGTGGCGATGGTGGTGGTCTTGTGCGACACCGGTAGGGGGCTAGGAGCGGGCCGGTTCCCGGCGGACCCGGGCGTGCGGCATGAGCACGTGCTGGAGCGCCAGGGTCGCCGCCCCGGAGGCGGCGGCGTCGGCCCCCGGCGTGGACAGCTCGACCGTCACCGAGTGGATCGCGCGGATGCGGGCGACCCGCGCGACGCGCTCCCGAATGTGGCGGACGTAGATGGCGCCGGCGTCGACGAACCCTGGTCCGGCGAGGTAGAGCAGGTCGAGGTCGAGCAGGTTGACGACGGACAGCACCGCCGCCGCGACGTAGCGCGCCGAGTCCTCGACGAGCTCACGCGGGCGCTCGCGTCCCTCCGCGGCCGCGCGCGCGACGGCGTCGAAGTCCTGCCGGACGTGCGCCTCGTCCCCGGAGAGACCGAGCTCGGCGGCGAGCCCCGGGGACCCGAGCGCGCGCCGCACGACCGCTCGCGGGGCGGCGAGCATCTCCAGGCAGCCGCGGGAGCCGCACCAGCACTCGGGCCCATCGATGTCGACGACCATGTGCCCGAGCTCCCCCACGTTCGAGGAGGCCCCTCGGCTCACGCCGCCGCCGACCATCAGCCCCATCCCGAACCCCAGCGACATGTAGAGCGTCGCGAAGTCCTGCGTCGCCGGGATCCGGCCGGTCCAGTACTGCCCGAGGGCGGCGCACGCAGCGTCGTTGTCCCGGACGACCGGCAGGCCCACCCGCTTCTGCAGCGCCTCCTGGACGGCAAAGGAGTCCCACTCGTCGGTCGTCGCCGACCAGCCGTCGACGCCGGTCCCGAGGTCCAGGCCCGCGCCCGCCACCCCGACGCCGACGATGTCCTCGACGGGCAGGTCGACCTGGCGGAAGAGCATCTCGAGCTCGTCGGCGATGCGCGGGACCGTGACGCTCGGGGTGGACTGGCCGATCCCCGGGGAGACGAGCTGGCCGACGACTTCGCCCCCGAGGTCCACGACCACGTAGCTGAGCCGGGCGACGTCGAGAGAGAGGCCCACCGCGTAGCGTGCCCGCGGGTTGAGCTCGAGCAGGCTGCGCCGCTTGCCTCCGGTCGGGTCGCCGTAGCCGGTCTCCACGAGCAGCCGGTCGTCGAGGAGCGACTTGACGAACCGGGTGATGGAGGCCGCCGTCAGGCCGGACATCTCCGCGAGCTCGATCCGGCTCACCGTGCCGCTCGAGCGCACCATGTCGAGGATCGCGCTGCGCGTCCGCGCGGCGGACGGACCCAGCGATCGCACCGCCCTCATGTCGTCTCCCCGAGGACGACGAAGGGCGCCGGCGCCCGGTCCTGCGTCGTCCGGTCCCCCGCCAGCGCGCCGAGCATGCGCTCGCCGAGCATGGCTCCGATCTCCACGCCGCGGCGGTTGAGCGCGGTGATCGACGGCGTCGTGCTCTGGCACAGCGTCGAGTACGTCCAGGACACGATGGCCACGTCCTGCGGGACGCGCAGGCCGCGCTCGCGGAACGCGGCGAGCGCCGCCGCCGCGTGGACGTCGCTGTGGAACACCAGGGTCGCCGGGCCTGCGGCGAGCGCCGCCGTGGCCGCCGTGACGACCGCTTCCCCGCCCTGACCGGCGTGGACGACCTCGAACGAGTCGTCCACCTCGCCGTCCTCGAGCACCGCCGCGCCCTCGACGACCGTGTGCCAGGGGGCGTCGTCGCGGTCATCCTGGGCGACGACGTAGACCGTCCGGCGCTGGCCGCGCCCGGCGAGGAAGGTCCGCAGCGCCGCGACCGACCCCTCGACATCGACGACGACGGCGGGGAAGCCGTTGCCGTGGCTCGCGTGGGCGACCGCCGCCACGGGCAGGCCCAGCTCCGCCAGAGCGGGGAGGCGCGGGTCGTCCGTCCGCACCCCCAGGAGCGCGACCCCGGTGATCCCGCCCATGCTGGCCCAGTGTCGGTAGAGCTGCTCCTCCGCCTCGTCGTCGCGCACGACGCGAGTCATGAGCGAGGTGCCCTCCTCGACGAGCCGGCCGGCGAGCGCTCCCACCAGCGCCGTCACGAAATGGTCCTCCGAGATGCGCGCCGGAACGGCGAGGCCCACGGCACTCACGTCGTCTCCCTCATCTGCGCTCCTCCACCGTCCCGGTCGGACCGTTCGGCCCCGCCGCCCCCCGGGCGGCGGGGCCGAACGCTACTTGATGGCACCCGCAGCCATGCCGCGTTCGAAGTGCTTCTGCAGAGATATATACGCGATGATCGTCGGCAGCGCCGTGACGACGGCAGCGGCGAGAATCTTCGGGGTGTCGTCGTTGTACTGACGGCGGAAGAACTCCGGCAGCATCGTCACCACGCCCATGCCCTCGTCGATGAGGAAGACCTTGGGCAGCAGGTAGGCGTTCCAGGCGTGGATGAGCACGAGGACGACGAGCGCCACGGCGATCGGGCGGGCGAGCGGCACGAGGATGTGCCAGAACATCCGCCACGTGTTCGCACCGTCGAGACGCGCGGCCTCGAACAGCGAGTCCGGGATGCCGTCGACGAACCCGCGGGCGATGAGCACCGTGAAGGGGATCTGCAGCGCCGCGATCGGCAGGATGACGGACCAGAAGGTGCCCAGCAGTCCGAGGTTGACCGCCGTCGCGTACAGCGGGGCGATGAGGACCACCTCGGGCAACGTGAGCGCCACCATCATCATCCAGAAGTAGACCTCCTTGTTCCGCACGTGCAGCTTCGAGAAGCCGAACGCGGCCATGAGGGTCGCCAGGTAGATGATCACCATCGAGCCGCCGGCCACGATCGCCGAGTTCATGAAGAACCGTGCGAATCCCGGGACCGACAGGACAGCGGTGTAGTTCCCCCACCCCGCCCCGGAGAACGAGCGCGAGACCATCGCGTACAGCGGGATGAGGAACGGGATGACCGCGATCGTGACGAGGATCTGCAGAGTCAGCCTCGACCGCAGCGTGCGGGTCTCAAACACGGGGGGCCTTCTTCCCAACGACGGGCGTGCGCTCGCGGCTGCGCAACTGGATGACGACCGACACCGTCACCGCGATGACCAGGAGGATGACGGACAACGCCGCGGCGTATCCGAGGTTGCGGGAGGATCCAGCCGTCTCGGCGTAGATCATCGTCCCGAGGAACTCCGACGAGTGCGACGGCCCGCCCTGCGTGATCAGCCAGACGCTGTCGAACAGCTTCAGCGCGGTGATGAAGTTGAGGATGGCGAGCGAGACCGTCGTCCCCTTGAGGTTCGGCAGGACGACCGAGAACAGCAGCCGGATGTTGCCGGCGCCGTCGATCCGCGCTGCCTCGACCATCTCGGGTTCGATCTGGGCCATGCCGGCGTAGTAGAGGATGAAGCCGAACCCGATCGAGCCCCAGCAGCCGACGAGGATGATGACGAGCAACGACGTCGTCGACTGCCCGAGCCAGCCCTGCATGAGGGAGTCCAGGCCGAGCGCGTCCAGGATCGCGTTGACCGTCCCGTTCGTCTGCCACACCTCGATGTGGGCCGGGGCGAGGACGGCCGGGGCGACGAACACCGGCGTGACGACGATGACCTTGTAGACGTTGGCCAGAAAGATCTTCGAGTGCATCACCGCGGCGAAAAGGACCGCGCCGACGACCTGGACCGTGAACACGACGACGAAGTACACCAGCGTGTTGCGCAGCGCCGTCCAGAACACCGGGTCGGAGAACGCCTCGACGTAGTTGTCGAAGCCCGCCGGGATCATCGGCCGGCGACCACCGCCCCAGTCGAAGAACGACAGGTAGCCGGAATAGATGATGCTGTAGTAGATCAGCCCGACGGACAGGATGAAGCCTGGAAGGATCCACCGCAGGCCGCCCGGGACGAGGCGGGGGGCGCGTGCGCGCCTCCCGCCCCGCCGCGGTGCCCGAGGAGCGCCTTCGGAACCGACGGTGACCGGGCCCGTGGTCGTGACCATCGTGAAACCTCTCGCCTCGCTCGGGTGCTCTGCTGTCAGTCCTCGACGCCGACCGTGCTGTCCTCCGCGCTCGCCTCCATGTCGGCGGCGATGTCCTCCACCGACCGGTCCACGGTCGGGTCGAGGACCTGCTGGATGGCCAGGATGATGGCGTCGAGCGCGGACTCGGTCGTCTGCCACTGCCGCGACTGCGTCGTCTCGGTGCTGTCCTTCATGAGCTGCTCGATCGCGGGGCGCTGCACCTCGTTGTCGACGAGCTCGATGGCGTCCCAGTCGGGGGTGACGCCCTGGAGGGCGGGCAGCAGGTCCATCGCGTTGACGACGTTCTGCTGGCCGGTCTTGGTCATCGTCATCCACGTGAGGAAGGTCTTGGCCGCGGCGATGTTCGGGGAGTCCGCGTTGATCGCCAGGCCGTAGTCGACCTCACCGAAGTACACGGAGCCGTTGCCCTTGCCCGCGACGTCCGGGAACGGCGCCGGGAGCTGCACGAAGCACTCCGGGTTGCTGACGGCCGCGGCCTCCATCGCGGCGACGCAGGACTCGGCGCCGGCGTACTGGGTGTACCAGAAGCCCATCTGGACCATGGCGGCATCGCCGCGCATGAACTCCTCGTTGGCGAGCGGGTACTGGGTCGAGTCGAGCGCGTTGGAGGCGATGATGCCGTCGTCGCGCATGTCACTGATGATCTGGAGGACCTCGATGCCCTGCGGGTCGTCCCACTTGGCCTGACCCGTGGCGGCCTTGATAAACCACTCCGGGTCCACCGAGTTCGCGATCGAGTGGTACATCTCCGACGGGAACGTGTCCGACCCGCCGGCACCCATCGTGAAGCAGCCCTTGCCGATGGCGGCGATGTCATCGCAGGCCTTCACCCACGAGTCGTAGTCGGTCGGGACCTCGGCCCCGGCCTCCTCGAAGATGTCCGCGTTGTACCAGAGGAAGCCCGCCGCCATGCCGCCGAGCGGCATGGAGACCAGGCGGCCCTCGGAGTCGCGGAGCTGGTCGAGGTAGCCGCCGCCGAACGCCGACTCGTAGTCGTCACCCAGGACGTCCTGCGCGATGGGCTCGAGGTCGAGCGCGTAGCCGCCCCACGTGTCGGGCGAGCCGCCGGCGGGCGAGAGGTTGAAGATGTCGGGGCCCTCACCGGAGTCGAGCGCCGGCGCGAGCGTCGTGCGGAAGTCGACGTTCTCGAAGTTCCGGTAGGTGACCTCGATGTCGGGGTACTCCTTGTTGAACTCCTCGATGTACCGCTCCGCGACGGGAGTGTCAGGAGTCCAGCCCCACCACGTCACCGTCCCGGACTCGGCGGCCTCGACGGCTGCCGCTCCGCCCTCCTCCTGCGCGTCTCCGCCGCTGCTGCACGCGGCGAGGCAAAGCGTCATCACCGCGGCGGCCGCCGCGGCCTTCGTGTACCTGGACGTAGCCACTGGTCGTTCCTTCCGTCACATCGTTGTGGTGGGTACTTCGAGATCCAGGTCCGACCGCCCCGTCAGACCGACTGCTCCGGCGCGCACCTTCGCCCGCCGACCTGCCTTGGTAGTGAGACTACATCCGCACCGAATACCTGGCAAGTTCTTACATTACTTTCTAAAATTGGCTCGCCGAATACTTCACGTTCCCGGAGGGGCCCCCGCCTGGGAGGCGGTCCGGGTCTAGATGTGCTCGACTGCGAGGCCCATGACCCCGGCCACAAGCTCGGTGCGGCGGGCCAGGTCGCCCGTGGCGAGCACCGTGTGGTGGGACGGGATCGACTCCACGAACCGGTAGCCGTCCTTGACGCGCAGCACGCCGCCGTTGAGACAGTCGGAGTTCTCGTACTGGACGTAGCCGGTGAGCTCGGCAGAGGCGACCGTGAGGGTCCGCATGTCGCTCGCGATCTTCACGAGCGTCGTCGGGCCCTCGGGCAGCCGCGCGTCGATGGCGTGCGCGTTCTCGTCGACGATCGCGAGCACGGGCGGGCGGCAGGCCCACTCCGAGGCGCACGACTGCGGCACCTCGCCGAAGTAGCCGCAGTGCGCCACGAGCACGTGGTCCTCAGGCCTGCCCTCGACCTCGGGGAAGTACGGGATGCCCTCGTGCTCGAGCGCGGCCCGGCCCATGAGGAACGGGTAGAGGTTGGTCATCATGACCGGCACGCCCAGCGACCGGTGCACGATCGTCTCCGTGAGCATCGAGGTCAGGTCCGCCTCGCAGCCCCACAGCAGGCCGCGCTCCTCGAACAGCAGGTCGAAGGCGAGGCACGGCGTCGTCGTCGATGTCGCCGACTCGTTGAGGCAGTTGATCCCGGTGGCGACGACGTCACCCGTCTCGTCCACCTCGTCGCTCAGCGCAAGGTAGAGCCGCAGGGCGTCGGACTGCGCGCACGGGCTCAGCCCGGCCATGGGCACGGTGCCGGCGATCCGGCGTCGGGTCTCCTGGACCCGCGCGTCGGGCACGGCGTTCGCGCGGGCCACGAGCTCGCGGTAGCTGCGCCGCTCGACCTTCACGCCGAACTGGCGCTCCATGTCGCGGACGCACTCGTCCTCCCACCAGAAGAACCGCTTGAAGATGTCGGGCTGCATGCCCGCACCCAGGTCGTCCTGGTAGGCGAGCATCGTCGAGCTCGCGAGCACCTTGGCCGTCGCGAGCGCACGGCACACGTCCTCGCACTCCTGCAGCGACGTCGGGGCCACGGTCGTGACCCCGCGCCGGCGCAGGTGGTCCCGGATCTCCCAGTCCCACATCGAGACCGTGCCGAACTCCGAGGTGATGAGCAGGATCGGCACGGTGATGCGGCGGAACGAGTCGACCATCCGGTAGGCCCGCCCGTTGAGGTCGGGCACGACGACAGCGCTGATCCCCTCCGGCACGGGTCGGTCGATGTGCGCGGGCTGGGCCCAGTCGACGAGATGCTCCGTCAGCCGGCGCAGGTGCCCGAGCTGGACGGTGAAGGCCTCGGCCGGCTCGGGGTCGAGGTGCACCGGGAGCAGGACAGGCTTGCTGATCATGAGGGGGACCTCTCCGGACGTGGCTTGAGGATGACCTTGAGGGCTGACGCGTCCTGGACCTGCGCGACCGCGCGGGCGGCGTCCTCCAGGGCACAGACGTGGGAGACCATCCAGTCCAGGTCCACGGCGCCCCCGCTCACGAGCTCGGCGGCGCGCCGGCAGTCGGTGAGGTTGGACGCCGTCGTCCCGGCGACGACGAGCTCCTTGTAGTGGATGAGGTTGGTGTCCATCTCCACGGTCGGGCGGCTCTTCGGCAGGCCGCCGAACAGCAGCACGCGCCCGCCGACGGCGGCGATCTCGAGCGCCTGCCGCTGCAGGGCATGGACCGGCGCGGCCGTGACGACGACGTCCGGCCCGCGGCCGCCGAGCGCATGCGCCACTGCGGCGTGGAGGTCCTCGGCCGTCGGGTCCACGACGACGGCAGCGCCTGCCCGGCGCGCGGCCGCGCGGCGCTCGGGCGAGGGCTCGGAGCAGATCACGAGGCGCGCCCCGCGGCTGACGGCGAGCGCGACGTGCAGCAGGCCGACCGGCCCGCCGCCCGCGACGAGCACGGTGTCACCCTCCCGGACGCCCACCTTGTCCTGCCCGCGCAGCACGCACGCGAGGGGCTCGATGAGGACCGCCGCGTCGGGGCTGCTGCCCTCCTCGAGGCGGATGAGATTGCCGGCGGCGACCGCGCGGGCGGGCACGACGAGCGAGTCGGCGAAGCCGCCGTCGAGCGTGATCCCGATGCCGTCGGTCGCGGGGCACAGGTTCTCGTCGCCCGTGGCGCAGAAGGCGCACTCACCGCAGCCGAGATTCGGCGCGACGAAGACGAGGTCGCCCACCGCGCAGCCCGCGTCGGTCGCGGGGGCGATCTCCGCCACGCGGCCGACGACCTCGTGGCCGGGAACGCGCCCCACCACTCCGGCGTAGGCGGAGTGCTCGCCCTTGACGATGCGCACGTCGGTCCCGCAGACGCCGACGCTCTCGACGGCGACGCGGACCTCCCCCGCCGCCAGAGGCGCCTCGGCCCGCTCCTCGACGACCAGGTCGTGCGGGCCCCGGTACGCGACGGCCCTCATGACCGCGCCTCCGCCGCCGCGGCCTGCCACGACGGCACGAAGTCGGGGCCCGTCACCTCGGCCACGCGCACCGGCCGGCCGTCGAGGATCGACAGGGTCCCGGCGAGGACGAGCGCGACGGCGCGCGTGCCGTCGGCGGCGCCCACCCGCACGGGTGCGCCGTCCATGACGTCCAGCAGCGCGAGCATCTCCTCGACGTAGGCGTCGGCGAACCGGTCCCGCCAGGACCGGAAGACGGGACGGGAGTGCTGGTGGTTCCCGGCCGGGAGGACGGACAGCCCGCCCGGACCCGTGTCGCCGACCTGCACCATGCCGCCCGTGCACGTGACCTCGACGCGCGCGTCGTAGCCGTAGTCGGCAGGGCAGACGCCCGCGACGCTCGCGAGCGCCCCGGACTCGAACGTCACCGTCGCGAGCAGGGTGTCGTAGAAGTGCTCGCTCGTCACGCCGCGGTCGGCACCCTTGTGGTTCGCGACGGTGGCGTGGATCTCCACGGGCTCCGACGCCGCGAACCAGCTGATGGTGTCGAGGTCGTGGCTGTTGACCTCGGCGAGCATGCCGTTGGACGTCCGGATGTCGTTCGCCCACGCGGGCGGCAGCCCCGGGCCGTGCGTGAGCGACTTGATGATCATCGGGTCGCCGATCTCGCCGCTGCGCAGCAGCTCGGCCGCGTCGACGAAGTTGCGGTCGAAGCGCCGCATGTAGCCGAGCTGCAGCGCCACCCCGGCGCGCTCGGCCGCCCCGGTGATCTCCCGGCACTCGACGACGTTCATCGCCATCGGCTTCTCGAGGTGGACGTGCAGCCCGGCCGCGAGCGCGGTCAGGGCGAGCGCGTGGTGGGTGAACGTCGGAGTGGTGATGACGACGCCGTCGTACACGCCCCGCTCGAGCGCCTCCTCCAGCGAGGAGCAGACGACCTCGACGCCGTAGTCGCGCGCCAGCTCCTCGGCGACCTCGCGGCTCGGGTCCACGATCGCGGTGACCCGGGCCCGGTGGCCGAGCCGCTCCATGATGCTGCGCGTGTGGAGCCGGCCCACCCGTCCGGCCCCCACCATGCAGATCCGCTTGCTGACGCTCACGCGTCCTCCCCACCTCGTCGTTCGCTGATGTCCTCCGCGCGCAGGCGGTAGCCCTGGACCAGGCGCTCCGTCCACCAGCGGTAGCCCTCGTACGCGGCCTCGTACGCCGCCGTGTCCGCCGGGTCCGGCAGCTCGACCTCGCCGACGGCCGACGCGTCCAGCGGCGGGACGTCGTGGCCCAGCGAGACGAGCCCGACGATCGCCGCACCGCGGGTGCCCGCCTCGATCCCCCGCACGGGGGCGTACGCCACGCCGAGCACGTTCGCCTTGATGCGGTTCCACACGGCGCTGCGGCTACCGCCGCCCGAGCCGGTCACCGACCGCAGCGTCAGCCCCGGCACGGAGGCCCGGGCGGCGTCGGCGTAGCCGCGGTACTCGAAGGCGATGGCCTCGAGGACGGCGCGCGCGAGGTGGCCACGGTGGTGCTCGGTGCCGAGGCCGACGACGGCGCCGCGGGTCGCCGGGGCGACGGGCGCGATCCGGCCCGAGAAGTGCGGCACGAGCACGACGCCGTCGCTGCCGGGCGGGACCGTGGCGGCCACGGCTGCGAGGCCGTCATAGGCGCCCGAGTCCATCGTGGCGCTCCCGAGCACCTCACGGCCGACCCATTCCAGGACCTGGCCGGCGCCGCCGACGTACGCGAGGGAGTACCACCGGCCCGGCAGGGCAGCGCGCATCGTCAGCAGCGCGCCGCCGGTGTCGGGGGCGAACGCGGGAAGGCACACGCCGAAGACCGCGGCCGTCCCGGCGACGTCGAACGCGTGCTCCGGCTCGGTGACGCCCGCGCCGAGCGCCCCCGCGGCGGTGTCGCCGCACCCGGCGGCGACGGGCACCCCGGGCGGCAGCCCGAAGTCGTCGGCGGCCTCGGCGGTGAGGACGCCGACGACGTCGGTGCTCTGGGTGATGCGGGGCAGCAGCCGCGGGTCGAGCCCCAGGTCCGCGACGAGCGCGTCGTCCCACGTGCCGGCGCCGACGTCGGCCACCGCGGTGAAGTGCAGGTGCGAGGGGTCGATGAACGCCTCGCGGCCCGCGAGGCCGGCGGCCCGCCCGGCGACGTAACCGGCGGCGGTGACGAAGGAGGCGGCCTTGGCGCACAGCGCCGGGTGGGTCCGCTGCCACCACAGCATCTTCGGGCCGATGCTCAGCGTGGGCGCGCAGCCGGACGTGGCGGCGATCCGCTCGCCGTGCCGCGCCGCGAGCTCGTCGACGACCGGCCCGCAGCGCGAGTCCAGCCACGAGTCGAACGGCGCGAGCGGCCGGTGGGCGGCGTCGACCAGGCCGACCCCGGCCATCTGACCGGCGACGGCGACCGCGCCGATGCGGGCGGGGTCGAACCCCGAGTCCGCGAGCGCGGCGCGCGTGGCGGCGGCGGCTGCGGCGTAGAACTCGTCCAGGTCCTGCTCGACGTGGCCCCCGCCCAGCCGGCGCAGCGCGACCGGGCAGGACCCCGCGGCGCGCTCGACGCCGTCGGCCGTGTAGACCCCCGCCTTGACGACGCTCGTGCCGAGGTCGATCCCGAGGACGGCGTCAATCGACCTCATCGGCCACCTCGGTGGACACGTGCACGGCGTCGGGCGCGGCGCTCCCTCGGAACGTCGACAGCGCCTCCTTCATCTCCTGGAGCCGCTGGAGGTGCTCCGGCCCGCGGCGTACCGCCACGGCCGTCGCGAGGATGTCGATGAGGACGAGCCCCGCCAGCCGGCTGACGGTCGGCGTGTAGATGTCGGTGTCCTCGAACGTGCGCAGGACCACCCCGACGTCGCTGAGCTCCAGGAGCGGGCTCGGCGCGCCGACCACGGCGATGACCGTCGCGCCCTTGCGCTTGCCCTGCGCCGCGATGTCGATGATCGAGCGCGAGCGGCCGGTGTTGGAGATGGCGACGACGACGCTGCCCGGCCGCAGCATGGACGCGGCCATGAACTGCTGGTGCAGGTCGATGGGTGCGCTGCACGCGACGCCGAGCAGCATGGACTGCTGCAGCGCGTCCTGGGCGATGATCCCGGACGCGCCGAGCCCGACGAACAGGACCTCCTCGGCCGCGAGGAGGTGCTCGACGGCGGCCGCGACGGCAGCGGTGTCGAGCGAGCGCCGGGCCCGGTCGAGGCTGCTGACGGTGTGGTCGAAGATCTTGATCGCGATGGCCTCGACGGCGTCGTCCGGGCTGATCGCCGAGTGCGTCACGGGCAGGCCGATCGCGAGCGCCTCGGCGAGCGCGATGCGGAAGGAGTGGAACCCCTCGAACCCGAGGCCGGTGCAGAAGCGCATGACGGTCGGTTCGCTCACGCCCGCCCGGGCGGCGAGCGTCGCCATGCTCAGGTGGACGGCGGCGGCGGGGTCCTCGAGGACGACGGCGGCGACCTTGCGCTCCGACGGGCGCAGCCGGTCGTCGGCGTGGAGCAGGCGCTCCATCAGGGGAGCTGCATCATCGGCGGTCACGGTCATCGTTCCTCCAGGGCACCGACGAGGTTGGTGACTGCCATAGTGGTGGCACGGCGCACGCTGGGCCCGGTGTACCCGCCGAGATGAGGCGTCGCGATCACGCGCCGGTGTGCAAGGAGCGGCGACGGAGCGGGCGGCTCGGTGTCGAAGGCGTCGACGGCGTACGCACTCAGCCGGCCCTCCTCGAGGGCGGCGAGGATGGCGTCGTCGTCGACGAGCGCGGACCGGGCGGTGTTGACCAGGACTGTCCCCGGCACCATCGTGGCGACCTCGTCCGCCCCGAGGAGAGGACGCCCCTCGGCGGGCGGCGGGCAGCTCAGGCTGACGACGTCGCACGTGCGCAGCAGCTCGTCGAGCGGCACGACCGGGACCTCGCCCCCGGTGACGTAGGGGTCGTACGCCACGACCGGGACGCCGAGGGCGCCGAACATGGCGGCCGCGCGCCGGCCCACCTCGCCCAGGCCCACGAGTCCGACGCGGCGCTCGGCCAGCTCGGCACCCTGCAGGCGCTCCCACCGGCCGCCGCGCAGCACCGTCGACGTGACGACGACGTGCCGCAGCGCACTCATGGTCAGGGCCAGCACGAGCTCAGCGACACCCTGGGCGTTGGCGCCGACAGCGCGCACGACGGGCACGCCCGCGCGCGCCGCGGCGTCGAGGTCGATCGCGTCCGTCCCGGCGCCGTTGCGGCTGATGACGCGCAGGTCCGGGGCGTGCGCGAGGAGCTCGGCGGTGATCGGCTCGACGCCTGCGAGCCACCCGACGCAGCCCGGGAGGAGGTCCCGGAGGTCCTCGGCGGTCGGCATGCGTCCCGGCTGCGGGCCGACGAGCTCGTAGCCGCGCTCGCGCAGCGGCTCGAGCTCGGGGACGTCGGCCAGACCCGCCGCAGTCAGGGACCGCGGCGTCACGAGGACGCGCCGGGCGGTGCTCATCGCCGGTTCCCCGCCGCGATCTCGCCGAGGGCGTCGAAGCGCGGGCCCGACGTCGGCATGTCGAGCGCGAAGACCTCGGCGATCACCTGCGTCCACCCGTGGAGGAAGTACACCCACCCGTCCTCGACCCGGACGCCCGCGCGCCGGGCCTGGTCGAGGAAGACGAGGTCGCCGCGGTAGTTGAGGTCCCAGGCGACCGCGCCGTCGGGGAACCGGGCCGCGTCGGTCAGCGGCGAGCCCGGTCCGTCCTTGCCGAGGCCCGTCGCGTTGACGACGAGTGACCCGGCCGCGAGGCCCGCGAGGACGTCGTCGTTGTCGGTCGGCTGCGGGGCGTGGACGAGCTCGACCGGCACGTCGGTGCCCAGCTCGGCGTGGACGGCGCGGACGTGTTCGAGCCGGGCCGCGCTGCGGTTGGACACGACGATGCGGGACGGGCGGTCCGCGCCGCGGTGGGGCCGGCTGAGGAACCAGCTGATGGCGATGGCGGAGCCGCCCGCGCCCATGAGGAAGACCTCGGCACCCGTCTCCTGCCAGTAACCGGCCGGCAGGAACGCGTCGATCGCGAGGCCGGAGGAGATCGGGTCCTTGGCGTGGCAGACGAGCCTGCCGTCGCGCTTGGACAGGCAGCTCGTCTCGCCCATGAGCCGGGCGAGCTCGTCCACCTCGTCGAACAGGTCGACGCATGCGGCGTAGAGGTCGATCTTGTGCGTCGTGACGAGGGCGCCGACGCTGAGCGGGTCGCCGGCGATGAACTCCACGACCCGGCGGTAGCTCTCACGCGGGGCGTGCAGAGGCAGGTCGATGCCCTGGAGCCGCACGTCGCCGAGACCGAGCTCGGCCGCCCAGCGCGGGAAGACCGTCTGGATGGACGACTTCCCGGTGGTCACGCCGATGAAGTAGAGGGTGGGGACCCGGGCCGGCGCCGGCAGGACGACAGACGACGCCGCGTTCACGCCGCGCTCCCGTAGCCGGTGTGGCGGGGGTTCGGGCGGGTGATCCAGCCGTCCGCGCCGTCGGTCACGACGAGCTGGGACATGCCTCCCGCGTCGGAGATCAGGTCGTAGTCCTGGCCGGCGTCGGCGGCGTAGCAGAAGAGCGTGACGAACGGCTCGTCGCCCACATTGACCGTCCGGTGCACCCAGTGCCCCGGCACGTGCACGGCGACGCCGGGGGTCATGGGGACCGCCTGGCTGCGCCCGTCGACGGTGTCCATGAGCATGACGCCGCGGCCGCTGAGGCAGTGGTAGAGCTCGGCACGGTCGGCGCGCGCGTGCAGGTGGCCGCGCGTCATCGCGAACTCGTCTCCGACGCGACCCGGCAGCAGCGTGCTCGTGCCGACGATGAGCGCCCCCGGGTCCGAGCCGTACCGATGCTCGTCGACGTGGTAGGCGAGGCGGTCGTGGCCCTGGGCTGCGACCGCCTCGGCGAAGGCGCCGTCGTTCAGGTACACCCCGTCGAGGTCGCCCAGGAGCTTGTCATACGCGCCGGTCGCACCGGACATCACGCCGTCGACTCCGATCGTCAGGGCGATCGGCCACGCCAGGTCGGTTGTCATGTCTCCCTCTCCGCTGAGCGATGTTGTAAGGCTACAACATGCCGCCGGTGTGAATGCAAGTTCTCGCGAGGCGATGCGGCTGAGCCCGTCGCAGAGCGCGCATTCTGGTGGTACTACTACATGCATGGCCAACACACGCGCCGCCGCGGCCGCCCTGCCCCCGCCTGGGAGCCCCACCGTGCGAACGGTGCTCGGCGACAGGCCGACGGAGTCACTCGGCCGGTGCGACTACCACGAGCACCTCTTCCAGGTCTCCCCACTGCTCAGTGGGGACGAGCTCGATGACGAGGCGGCGAGCGGGGACGAGGCGGCGCTCCTCGTCGCGGCCGGAATGGGCGCGATGGTCGAGGCGACGCCGACCGGCCTGGGCCGCGACCCCGCGGCGGTCGCCCGGATCAGCGCGCGCACGCGGCTCGCCGTCGTGCACGCGAGCGGGGCACACCGCGAGGAGCACTACGCGGGCGACCACTGGCTGCGCGCCAGCGGCACCGCCGACCTCGTCGAGCGCTTCACGGCGGACGTGCGTCACGGCCTGCCGGCGCGCGACACCGCCGACCGCGGGGACGTCGCCGTGGGCCCGTCGGGTGAGCCCGTCCGGGCGGGCATCCTCAAGGCGGGGATCGGGTACTGGCGGATCTCGCCGTTCGAGCGGCGCGTGCTCGCCGCCGTCGCCGAGGTGGCGCGCGCGACCGGGGTCGCCGTCATGGTCCACCTCGAGCACGGGTCAGCCGCGTGGGAGGTGCTCGCCGCGCTGGCGCGCGACGGCCTGCCCGCGGACCGCGTGGTACTCGCGCACGTGGACCGCAACCTCGACCCCGGGCTGCACGCGGAGCTCACCCACGCCGGCGCGTACCTCGGCTATGACGGGATGGCCCGGCACCGCGAGGCCCCGGACGCTGCGATCCTCGACTGCCTCGAGGCGACGCTCGCCGCGGGCGACGCGTCCCGGGTCGTGCTCGGCGGCGACGTCGCGCGCCGCAGCCGCTACCGCGCGTACGGCGGCCTCCCTGGCCTGGAGTACCTGCCGGCCCGCTTCCTGCCGCGGCTCGCCCGGCGGGTCGGGGGCGATGTCGTCGACCGCCTGACGATCGACAACCCGGCCGCCCTGCTTGCTCTGACGGAAGGCAGCTCGCAGGGGTGAGCTCCAGCATCGGGAAGGCAGCCTCGGATGGCCGGGCGACGGCCCTGGGGAGCCCGGTTGCGGTCGCCCCGCCGTCGTGCGTCAGAGGATCCCCACCAGGGAACGTCCCGAGCGCTCGCACGGCGGAATCGGGCCCGGTCGTCGCTGTGGCACGAGCCGACCGGCAGAAGGGTCCGAGGTCCGCCGACAGAGCCTGCGTGGCGTCGTGCACTGCGGAAGCGATGGAGCGGGTGACGAGAATCGAACTCGCGCTATCAGCTTGGGAAGCTGAAGTTCTACCACTGAACTACACCCGCGCGGCGCTCTCGCGAGCGCTGCGCCAACGATCCTACCCGGTACCCGGCGTGGTCCTTCAACCCCGGACGTGCCGCCGTCCCGCCGGCTCTGGCCCCCGCGGGCCCGTGGTGGCAGGGTCGGGCCGGTGACCGCGTCGATGCGCCCGTTCCACCCGTCCGACCTGCCCGGCATGTACCGCGTCTGCCTGCTCACGGGCGCGGCGGGCCAGGACGCCACGCCGCTCTACCGGGACCCGGACCTGCTCGGCCACGTGTACTGCGGCCCGTACCCGGTGGCGGACCCGGGGCTGACGTCCGTGGTCGTCGATGACGAGGGCGTGGGCGGGTACGTCGTCGCGACGGCCGACACCGAGGCCTTCGCGGCGTGGTGCGAGCGGGCGTGGTGGCCGGTGCTGCGCGCGCGCTACCCGCGGCTCGTCGACCCGCGTGACGGGACGGAGGACCACGTCCTGCGCGCGCTCGTCCACGACCCGGCGCCCGCGCCCGTGCCCGCGTCGGCGCCCGCGCACCTGCACATCGACCTGCTACCGCGACTCCAGGGGCAGGGCTGGGGCCGCCGGCTCATCGAAGGCGTGGCGGACTCGCTGCGATCGCGTGGGGTGCCCGGCGTGCACCTGGGCGTCGACGGGCGCAACACGCGGGCGGTCGCGTTCTACGAGCACCTCGGGTTCCGGCGCGACGAGTCGTTCGAGTGGGGCCACCGGATGGTGCTCGACCTGGACTGATCGGCACGGCGCCCCCCATCGCCGTCACCGACGACGGCGGCGTCCTCACCGGTGAGGTGTCCGCACCACGACCCTCGACGTCGTCCCCGACGAGATGGCCATCGCCACGGGAGACCCGCTTGACACCCCCCTGACGACCCACCGCGGTGCTGGATTGCACTCTCACCAGGTCGTGAGAGAGCAATCCAGTCACCCCCCCAGGTGGTGAGAGAGCAATCCAGTCACCCCCCAGGTGGTGAGAGAGCAATCCAGTCACCCCCCAGGTGGTGAGAGAGCAATCCAGTCACCCCCCAGGTGGTGAGAGAGCAATCCAGTCACCCCCCAGGTGGTGAGAGAGCAATCCAGCACCACGCCCTACCTGGCCCACGGGGTGTCGCTGCGCACCACGACGGCCCTGGCCGGGACGCTGCTCGGGCTGGCGATGGTCACCGGGCTGGGCCTGCTCGGGGCCCACGCCGCACGTCTGGCGCACGTGACTTCGGAGGACACGTTCGCGTTCGCTCGTGTCCTGGGCGCGGACGGCGTCGACGTGCTGCGCGGGGTGTTCCTGTGCGGCGTCGTCCTCGCCGGCGTCGGCGTACTCAACGACGTGACGATCACGCAGGCGTCGGCGGTGTGGGAGCTGCGCGCCCCGGACCTGTCGGCGTCGTGGCGGACGACGGTGGTCGCGGCGGTCGCACCACCTGGGGGGTGACTGGATTGCACTCTCACCACCCTGGGGGTGACTGGATTGCACTCTCACCACCCTGGGGGTGGGGCGGGCTCGGTCAGGTCGTGACGGAGAGGCGGAACGTGCCCGAGCGCTCCTCGCCGGGCTCCAGCACGAACACGCCCGTCCCCGGGACGCCCTGGTCGTGCAGCGTGAACCCGTCGTTCACGTTGGTCGCGGGCTCGAGCGCGAAGTAGCAGCGGCGACGCGGGGCGTACAGCACGAGGTGCCGGTACACCGGGTCGACCGTCAGCTCGACGGTGACGCCCTCGTCCGCGTAGTCGACGCACACCGGTGCGGTCGGGTCGAGCGCGGTCAGCACGTCGTCGACGAATGCCGAGCCGAGCGGACGTCGCGCGCGGAAGTCCGCGCGCGGCGGCACCGCGCCGGCGGGGCCGTCGGGGATCGCGCCGGACAACCGGTACCCCGCCTCGGCGGGCACGTGCAGGAGCGGACCGGCGGTCGGCGGGTACTCGCGGACGGGCGCACCGACCGGCAGCAGCGCACGGCTGAGGTACGGGTGGTGGCCGAACCCCGCGGGGAACGGCTCGACGTCAGTGTTGCGCACCGACGTCGTCACGACCAGGTCGTCACCGTCGACCGCGTACCGCACGGTCGCGCCGAACTGCCACGGGAAGTTGATGCCGATCTGCTCGGCCGTGTCCACCGCCAGCGTCACGGCAGTCGCAGACTGCTCGACGACGTCCCAGTGGGCGTACCGCACGGCACCGTGGATCGCGGTGCCGTCGGCGGCGTTGCGCTGCAGCTGCCAGCGTCGCCCCGCGAACGGCAGCACGCCGTCACGGATGCGGTTGGACCACGGCACCATCGGGAAGCTCGCGCACTTCTCCGGGTTCCCCGACGACGCCCGCCGGGTCGGGCGCAGCAGATCACGCCACACCCCGTCGGCCGTGCGGATCCGCCCCCCGCCGAGCGCAGCGCCCGTGCCGGGCAGCACGTCGAGCTCCCAGCGGTCGTTGCGCAGCGTGACGGCGCCCGGAGGCGCCACCCCGGTCGTGGTGACCGGGGTGGGCGCGGGCTCGGTGATCTGTGCGGTGATCGTCATCGGCGGCAGCCCCCTGCTGTCGGCGCCGGGCGCGCAGCGGCCCCGGTCAGAGCGTGACCTCGACGCGGACGGTGCTGCCCGCGGGGGCGTACGGCACGTGGTTGCCCTCGACGGGGGACCCGTCGACGACGAGCGCACCGCGCGAGCCACGGGCACCTGAGTTGGTGACCGTGATCTCGTACGTCGCGCCCCGCGCCACGCGCGTGACGGTGAACGACGGGACGTCCGGGCCGATCTGCGGGTCGACCACCAGGCCGTCGTAGTCGGGCCGGACACCCAGGAGGTACTGCGAGACGGCCACGAAGTTCCACGCCGCCGTGCCGGTGAGCCACGAGTTCTTCGCCTCGCCCGCGCGCGGCGCCTGCTTGCCGGCGATCATCTGCGCGTAGACGTAAGGCTCGAGCTTGTGGACGTCGCTGATCTCCTCGCGGTACGCCGGGGTGATCCGCTTGTAGTAGTCGAACGCCTTGTCCCCGCGCCCGACGACCGTCTCGGCGATGATCACCCACGGGTTGTTGTGGCAGAAGATGCCACCGTTCTCCTTGTAGCCCGGCGGGTACGTGGAGACCTCGCCCAGCTCGATCTGGTACGTCGTGTACGCCGGGTACTGCAGCACCAGGCCGTGCGGCGTGCCGAGCATCTCGTCGACCGCGTCGAGCGCCTGGATCGCCGGCGCCTCGACGTCGTCGGGGCCCTCGCCCACGCCGATGCCGGCCATGACGGCGAAGCCCTGCGGCTCGATCCAGATCTTGCCCTCGGGCGTGGCGTCGGTGCCGACAGGGTTGCCGTAGAAGTCGTACGCGCGCAGGAACCAGCGGCCGTCCCACGCGTGCTCGAGCACGGCCTCGCGGACCTCGCCGACGACCTTGCGGGCCTGCGACGCGACCTCGGTCAGGCCACGACGCTCCGCGAGCTCGGCGTACTGCTCGCCGTAGAGGACGAACTGCGCGGCGATGAACACGGACTCGGCGTGGCCACCGGCCTGGTTCTCGGTGGTCTGGAAGGACTCGCCGGGCTCGGTGGAGAAGCAGTTGAGGTTGAGGCAGTCGTTCCAGTCGGCGCGGCCGATGAGCGGCAGGCCGTGCGGGCCGCGGTTGTTGACCGTGAAGTCGAACGAGCGCGTCAGGTGCTCGAACAGCGGCACCTCGGAGCCGGGCTCGTTGTCGAACGGCACGGGCTCGTCGAGGATCGAGAAGTCCCCGGTCTCCTTGACGTACCCGGCGACACCGGCGATGAGCCACAGCGGGTCGTCGTTGAAGCCGGACCCGATGTCGTTGTTCCCGCGCTTCGTCAGCGGCTGGTACTGGTGGTAGGCAGACCCGTCCTCGAACTGCGTCGAGGCGATGTCGATGATCCGCTCGCGCGCGCGCTCGGGGACCAGGTGCACGAAGCCCAGCAGGTCCTGGTTCGAGTCGCGGAAGCCCATGCCACGGCCGATGCCGGTCTCGAAGTACGAGGCCGAGCGCGACATGTTGAACGTGACCATGCACTGGTACTGGTTCCAGATGTTGACCATCCGGTCGAGCTTCTCGTCGCCCGAGCGCACCGAGTACGTCGAGAGCAGCTCGGTCCAGTAGGTCTGCAGCGCCTCGACCGCGGCGTCGGCCTGCTCAGCCGTCGCGAAGCGTCCCAGCAGCGCGTGCGCCTTCTCCTTGTTGACGACCTGGTGGGCGTCGTCGGCCCACTTCTCGTCCTGCGCGTTCTCCAGGTAGCCCAGGACGTACACGAGGTCGCGCGTCTCGCCCGGGGCGAGGGTCACGCGCACCGAGTGCGAGCCGATCGGGTACCAGCCGGACGCGACCGAGTCGGCCGACGCCCCGGCGCGCGGCACGGCCGCCTCACCCAGGGAGTTGTACGCACCGACGAACGTGTCGCGGTCGGTGTCGAAGCCGTCCGCGCGGGTGTTCACGCCGAACACCGCGTAGTGGTCGCGGCGCTCGCGGTACTCGGTCCGGTGGTAGATCGCGGACCCGTGCGGGCCGTCCTGCTCGACCTCGACCTCGCCGATCGACAGGTTGCGCTGGTAGTTCGTCTGGTCGTCCTGCGCGTTCCACAGGCAGAACTCGACGAACGAGAAGAGCGTGACGGTCTTCTCGACGTCGGACGTGTTGGTGACAGCGACCCGCTGCACCTCGGCGTCCTCGCCCAGCGGCACGAAGAAGGTCGTGGCGACCCGCAGGCCGCCGCGCTCGCCCGTGATGCGGGAGTAGCCCAGGCCGTGCCGCGCCTCGAAGTGGTCGAGGTCCGCCTTGACCGGCAGCCACGACGGGGTCCACACGTCGCCGCCGTCGTTCACGTACAGGTAGCGGCCGCCGGTGTCGGCAGGGATGTTGTTGTAGCGGTACCGCGTCAGGCGCCGCATCTTGGCGTCACGGTAGAACGAGTACCCACCGGCCTGGTGCGAGAGCAGCGAGAAGAACCGCTCCGACCCGAGGTAGTTGATCCACGGGTAGGGGGTGTGGGGCGTCGTGACGACGTACTCGCGCGCCTCGTCGTCGAAGTGGCCGAACCGCATCGCATGCCTCTCGTGCCTCGTCGCACGGCCGACGACCGAGGCGTCACCGTGAGGTGCACGCCAGGTGTCAGCGACCCTGCTCAGGTACCTGGTCGTCCTACGGAACTACATCGCGGGCGGAGCCGCGCGCTCGCGCCGTCGAAGCGCATCGCCGAGCCACGGCGAGAGCGCTCCCACCGAGCAAGCGGGCACAGCATATCCCGAAGGCCAAGACCCCCGGAACGGCACGTGACCTTTCAGCACCGGTATCCATCGCGCCGACACCCCTGCAGGTCGCCGCCGCGCGCACCCGCCGTCCGTGTGAGGAAGGTGTGCGCGACGCCCACCGCGGGTCGATTCCCACCGGTTCGGCACTACGGTGTCACCGTGCTGCTCTCCGACCGCGACATCCGTGCCGAGCTCGAGTCCGGCAGGGTGGCGCTCGACCCGTACGAGCCCGCCATGGTCCAGCCGTCGAGCGTCGACGTGCGCCTGGACCGGTACTTCCGGTTGTTCGACAACCACAAGTACCCGTTCATCGACCCGGCCGCCGAGCAGCCCGACCTCACGCGCCTGGTCGAGGTCGAGCGTGGCGAGCCCTTCGTGCTGCACCCCGGTGAGTTCGTCCTCGGCTCGACGTACGAGCAGGTCACGCTCCCGGACGACGTCGCCGCACGCCTCGAGGGCAAGTCGTCGCTGGGTCGCCTCGGGCTGCTGACGCACTCGACCGCAGGGTTCATCGACCCGGGCTTCACGGGGCACGTGACGCTCGAGCTGTCGAACATGGCGACGCTCCCGATCCTGCTGTGGCCCGGCATGAAGATCGGCCAGCTCTGCTTCTTCCGACTGACGTCACCCACCGAGAACCCCTACGGGTCCGCGGCGTACGGCTCGCGGTACCAGGGTCAGCGCGGGCCGACCGCGTCGCGGTCCTGGCAGGGGTTCCACCGGACGGACGTCTGATGGCCACGCACCCGCCCCTCGTCGTCGACGACCCGATGCTGGCCGGGGTGCACCTGCTCGCGCTCCCCGAGGGCGTCGAGCCCGAGGAGATCGAGGTCCTCGCCGCCAGCAGGTTCCGGAGCGTGCGGTGGGAGGACGCCCGCACACCCGAGACCCCGACCCGCACGGGCATGCTGCCCGCGGTGACCGCGGCGTTCGGAATGCGCTCCGTCACCCGGCGGACGGCACGCCCGTCGCGCGTCCTGCGCCTCGCGCGGCTCTCGTCGCTCGCCGGGCCGTACAGCGTCGGCGCGCAGGACGCGCTCGCCCTCGGCCTGCCCGCGACGACCGTGATGGTCTGGGTGCTCGACGCCCCGCGCGAGCGCGGTGAGAAGCCCTGGCCGGGCGGTGACCGCGACGGGTTCAAGCGCGCTTTCCCCGACGGCCTGCCCGTCCGCGAGGAGGAGCGCGTCCTGCAGTGGCTGGTGGCGGCCGCGCGGCGGCTCGGCGGCGCGGTGCGCACGCAGACCGGCGTGGTCCTGACGCCCGACCCGGACGCCGCCACCGACCTCACCGTCCTGACGGACCGGTGGCTGGAGCCTGAGCAGGTGCTCGCCGTGGTCCAGCGCGTCCAGCCACGCGCGTACCTCTCCGTGGCGACCCCCGGGTCGTGGACGGGTCCGACCGTCCTGGCCGGGCGCGGGTCGCACGGCGCGATGGGCGGCGCCCCCGAGTCCGGCGGCTCCGGCCTGCGCGCGGCGCTCGAGGAGCATGGCGTGCTGGACCCCGACGACCGGCGCCGGCTCCTGGCGGAGGCCGACGCGTACGACGCGCTCATGCTCGCCGACCCGCCGCCCGCCGAGGCCTTCGGGGTGCTCGTCGACCTGGGCGTCGACGGCATGCTCGCCGTCGAGGTCGCCGCGTGCGAGCAGCTGCCGCCGCTCATGGAGGACCTGCCCTGGACCAAGGCCGGTGTCGTGTCCTACCGCGTGCGCTGGGAGCCGTTCGAGATCGAGCAGATCGAGCAGGAGCGGCCGTCGTTCGAGCACCGTGTCGCCCGCAGCCGGTCCGCCCCGCTGATCGCGACCGTCACCAAGGCGCTGCAGGCGGTGACCGGCGGCGAGGTCGCCGACGAGGCCGACTTCCTGGTGGACCCCGCCGACCTCTGACGGGATGGCGACGGACGGCGACGGGCGGGACGCCCACGACGGCGGGACGCTTCAGTGCGAGCCGTCGCCCGCGGTGACGTGCTCGACGGCGGCCACGAACGCGGACCACTCGTCCCGCAGCTCCCGCAGGCGGTCGCGGCCCGTGCTGGTGAGCCGGTAGACCTTGCGGGCCGGGCCGGACCCGCCCTCCTCCCAGTGCGACTCCACCAGGCCGTCGTCCTCGAGCCGCACGAGCGTCGGGTAGAGCTGGCCGCCCTTGACGGGCTGCAGGCCCGCGGCGACGAGCGCCTGCGAGATGCCGTACCCGTGCCGGGGCGCCCCGTCGAGCGTGCCGAGCACCAGCAGCGGCAGGGACACGCGCTGCCACGCCGACGTGCTCATGCGCGCGCCCACGGACGCGAGCCCCAGGACATGGCCAGGGCGACCACGGCGCCACCGACGAGCAGCAACGTCAGCGGGACGGTCATCCACTCCCACTTCCCGAGCACGAGGGTCTGCGCCGCGACTGCGAGCGGCACGGCGACACCGCCCGCAACGGTGAGCCACCAGCGGCGGGCGCGCGCCGTCCGGTCGGCCGCCGCCAGGCGGCGGGCCAGCACGAGGGGGTGACCGTACTCGTCCGCGGCGCTCACGCCCTGCGCGCGCAGCGTCTCCTGTACCTCCATGACATGGCCGCGCACGGAGTCGCGTGGCACGAGCCGGGCGCGCAGCGCGACGCGGAACCGTCGCAGCCACTGGTCGTCGTCCCAGTCGTCGCGCAGCCGCGGCTCGGGCAGGCTCCGCGCGACGGCGAGCAGCGCGACCCCCGGCGCCAGCATCACGGGCGCGAGCGCGAGCAACGGCGCGTCGTGGACCAGGACGCGCTCCCCGAGCGCGGAGGCCGCGGTGAGCGCGGCCACCGCGAGCGCCGCCCCCGCCACGACGGCGCCCGCCGCGGGCGCGGACCGTCCCGCGGCGCGGCACGCCCTGGCGACCCGCCAGGCGGTGAGGCCGGCGAGCACGGCCGCCGCAACCAGGACGGACGCCGCGTCGACGTCGACCGCTCCGCCGTGGCGCACCGCGACGGCGAGGACGGCGACGAGCGCGAACCCGATGAGCGAGCCCGCGATCTCCTGCAGGACGGGCCGGGCTCCGCCGCCCTCGGACCGGCGGACCGCCTCGTCGTCGGTCGCGAGCTCGGCGACGTCCTCGGCGGCGACCTCGGCGGGGTCGCCGAACACGTCGGCGGCAGGCTCGCCGGCCTCCAGCAGGGCGGCGAGCAGGTCGCACTCACGCTGCGCGAGGACGTCGGGCGGGATCTGCGCGCCGGCGACGCCGGCCCGGTAGCGGTCGAGCCACGGCCGGTCGCGGTCGGGCCAGGTCATGGGCACAGCGACTCCTATAGGTAGGTTTCTTACCTAGATCAGATCGCAGATGTGCTCGATGCGCAAGGGTGTGGCGCCGTCGGGGGTCCGTGGGAGTCCGCGGGAGTCGGCGCGCGCGGCAGGAGTCCGACGGGCGGCAGACACCGGCGCCGGGCGCACGTGGCGGCGGCGCAGCAGCGACCAGATCGCGATGGATCGGGCAGAAACCCCGCTTCCGGACCCGCTAGCCTCTCGCCGTGCGCCGACCCGCGAAGAACGCCGTCCCCGCAGGTCGCCGCGTGTTGCAGGCGATCACCCGCACCGGTTTCGCGCTGTGCGTCCCAGCGGGGGTCGTGGGGTTCGTGCTGCTGGGCGTCGCGGACGCGATGGCCGACGTGCCCGGTGACACGCCGCAGGGCGAGGCCGGATTCCTGTTGCTGTTCTTCGGGCTCTTCGGCCCCTTCGGGTTCTGGTGCGCGCACCTCGCCGTCGAGCAGTGGGTCGACGGCGAGAGCGGCCGCTTCTACGGCGGCAAGTACTCCACGCCCGTCACCGTGGCCGGCACGGCCGCCTTCGGCCTGCTGAGTCTCGGCCTGTTCACCATGGGACTCTCTCCGGTCATGGACTTCCTGCCCGACGAGGGCGGGGGTTCCGCCGCGGGCATCCTGATCCTCGTCGTGGGCTCGATCCTGCTGAGCATCCTCGTCGCCGCGGTCGCCGGAGGAATCGCGCTGTTCGGCTGGCGCGGCGCCGTGGTGGGCGTCGTCTTCGGTGTCGGGTTCGCCCTGGCCGTCCTCGGCCCGAGGCTGGTCGGGGTGGTGCTGCTGGTGCTCGGGACCGGTGGGTTCTACGGACTGCTCGCCCTGGCGAGAACCCACAAGGGCGCCGCCCGCAAGAGCAACACCCGGGAGGGCGCCGCCCGCAAGGACAACACCCGCCGAAGACCGTCGACACCCGTGGCCGACGCAGACCTCCCCATCACCGACGCGGACCCGCCCATCGCGTACCCCGCCCTGCCGGTCACCTACCCCGCCCTGCCCGTCACCGACGCAGACATCACCGACGCGGACATCACCGACGCGGACGTCACCGACGCGGACGTCACTGATGCGGACGTCGCCGACGCGGACCTGCCCGGCGCAGGCCGGTGACCACCGACCTGCACCGGGCCGGGCGTCAGCCCAGCAGCTCCGGGTAGGCGACGTCGTCACCTGCGCCCAGGACGTGCTCGGCCAGGAACGCCTGGACCGTGCCGTACCAGACCTTCGCGTGCTGCGGCTGGAGCACCCAGTGGTTCTCGTCCGGGTAGTAGAGGAACCGGTGCGGGGTACGGCCGTTCTCGTCGGCGGGCAGGCCGGACGCGGACAGCAGCTCGTACCAGAGGCGCAGCCCCTCGCCGATCGGCACGCGGTAGTCCTTGTCCCCGTGGATGACGAGCATCGGGGTGACGATGTCGCCGACGAACCGGTGCGGCGAATTCTCCAGCGCCATCTCCGGCGTCATCTCGCGCTGCCAGTAGTATGACGCGTCCGTCGTGGGACCGAACTGGTCGAGAGCCCACAGGCTCGCGTGCGTGACGATCGCGCGGAACCGGTCGGTGTGCCCGGCGACCCAGTTGGCCATGTAGCCGCCGAACGACCCGCCCATCGCGGCCGTGCGCTCCGGGTCCACGTCGTCCCGCTCGAGCGCGGCGTCGGTCGCGGCCAGCAGGTCGGTGTAGGGCGCGGCGCCCCACGCGCCCCAGCCGCGCTGGACGAAGTCCTGCCCGTAGCCGGTGGACAACGCGGGGTCGGGCAGCAGGACGGCGTAGCCCTGCGCGACGAGCAGCCACGGGTTCCAGCGCCAGGACCACGCGTTCCAGGAGCCGAGCGGACCGCCGTGGATCCACAGCAGCAGCGGCGCCTTGGCGTCCGGCCCGGCGCCGTCAGGCAGTGCCAGCCAGGCGCGCACGCGGGTGCCGTCCGGAGCCGTCGTGACGACCTCGTCGAGCCGGCCGGGCAGCGGGATGTCGGCAGCCGGGGACGGCAGCGGCTCGGCCGCGACGGGTCCCCCCGCGAGCGCGGCCGCGAGGTCGATCCGGACCGGGTGGGCCGGCGCCTCGTACGACGCGCGCAGGGCGTAGGCGGTCCGACCGTCGGGGCTGACCCGCACGTCCGAGAACGCCGCGTCGTCGCTGGTCACCCGCGTGACCGTGGCGCCGTTCAGTTCCACGTGGAACACCGGGGCGCGGCCGTCGTCGTCGGCGACGACCAGCAGCGCATCGGACGTGGGCAGCCACACCGGGCTCGTCGGCCAGCGGTCCCACCCGGTGGCCAGGCGCTGCGGCTCGCCGCCCGCCAGCGGTACGACCCACAGCTCGACGGCGGGCGCGACGTGCGGCGTCGACAGCGTCTCGCGCGCGTAGGCGACCCACTGCCCGTCGGGCGAGACGACAGGGTGGCCGATGTCGGCGGCCTCGTCGTCGACGAGGACCCGGCGCTCACCGCTCGCGACGTCGATCGCGACCAGGTGCGTGCGCATCTCACCGCGCACGCCCGCACGGTTCCACGGCGCGACGACGGTGCTGCCGTCCGGGCTGAGGGCGGGTGACTGCTCGACCAGCTCGATCCGCGCCCCGGGTGTGACGTCCGCCAGGTCGAGCCGCGGGTCCCGCTCGCCAGCGCGCGGAGCGGCGACGTCGGTGCCGACCGTGGCGACGAACACGTGCGGGAAGCCCGGACCCAGGTCGTGGTCCCAGTAGCGCACCGGGTAGCCGGTGTGCAGGATCGCGGACACCTTGGCGTCCTTGCGCTCCTTGCGGCGGCGGTCGTCGTCGGCCGGGTCGCTCGCCGAGGGCAGGACGTCGGACACGACGAGGACCGTGGGCGCGTCGGTCGCGACCTGCACTCCCCCGAGACCGGCGCCGCGGTCCGCGACGACGCGGGCCTCGGCCCCGTCGGCAGGCAGCAGCCACAGCGCGGGCGCCGGCTCGTCGTCGGGATCCTGGGCGTCGGGGTCGGGGCGGGCGCTCGTGAACAGCAGGTCACCCGCGGGCGTGAAGGCCGCCGACGCCTCGCTCTTGGCCGACCGCGTCAGGCGGCGCGCCGGGCGCTCACCGGTGGGGTCGACCTCCCACAGCGCCGTGACGTAGGCGGTGCGCTTGCGGTCGAGGGTCTGGACGGCCGTCACGAGGCGGGTCCCGTCGGGCGAGAGCACGAGGCCCGACAGGCGCGGCAGCGCGACGTAGGCGTCGAGGTCGTGGAACGGCGTGGCGGCCGGGGTGTCGCCGCCGGGAGGTGGAGTGGTCATGCACCCGTCCTACCACCCTCGGGCGACAGGGACCGGCGTCGACACCTCGCACGTGCACCACTGCGCGCGATGCCGGCCCGGCCGATGAGTCGGCGCGGTGCCACCGGTCGGTACGTCTGTCAGCCCGCAACGGCCCCGCGACCACCTGGAGCAGCCATGACCGCCCGCATCAGCCCGTACCTCGGGTTCCGTGACCAGGCGCGCGCCGCCATGGAGTTCTACGGCGACGTCTTCGGGGCGCAGCCGGTGTTCAGCACGTTCGAGGAGTTCGGCATGGCGCAGGACCCCGCCGACGCGGGCAAGATCATGCACTCGCAGCTGGAGCTGCCCGCCGGCGGCGGCCTGCTCATGGCGTCGGACACGCCGGTGGGCATGCCGGTGCCGGACGAGTCGTCGGCGTCCGTCGCGCTGTTCGGCGGTCCGCAGGACGCCGAGGCCCTGCGGACCGTGTCGCGCGGCTCTCCGAGGGGGGCACCCCGGGCGTCCCGATGGAGGTCGCGCCGTGGGGCGACGAGTTCGGGATGTGCACCGACAGGTTCGGCGTGGGGTGGATGGTCAACGTCGCGGGTCCCGGACAGGGCTGATCACCCATGACCAGCCTCACGCCCTACCTCACCGTCCACGACGGCCGCGCGGCCATCGAGTTCTACGCAGCGGCGTTCGGTGCGGTCGAGACCGGTGAGCGGTACGAGGAGGGCGGTCGCATCGGGTTCGCCGCGCTCACCATCGACGGAGCACCGCTCTACCTGTCGGACGAGGCGCACGAGTACGGCGCGTGGGCACCCCGCAGCGTGGGGCACGCGACGGCGGCGGTCGCTCTGGACGTCGCGGACGTCGACGCGACGTACGTGCGGGCCGTGACCGCGGGCGCGACCGCCGACCGGGAGCCCGAGGACCAGGGTGACGAGAGGCGAGGGTGGCTCGTCGACCCCTTCGGGCACCGGTGGGTGATCAGCTCGCCGCTCCCCTGACGCCGGGCGCAAATCGCCCGTGACCGTAGCGTGACTGCGATGATATGTAGTACACCTACTATATGGACCGGATCGAGAACACCGCGGTGCACGTCGAGGGCCTCTGCATGGCGTACGGCGAGCGCACCGTCCTCGACGACGTCGGGTTCGACGTCGCGCCCGGCGAGGTCGTAGCCCTGCTGGGGCCCAACGGCGCGGGGAAGACGACGACCGTCGAGATCATCGAGGGCTTCCGCCGCCGCGACGCGGGCGACGTCCGGGTGCTGGGCGTGGACCCGGAGCGCGGCGACGACGCGTGGCGGGCCCGGATCGGCGTCGTCCTGCAGTCGTGGCGCGACCACCGGCGCTGGCGCGTCCGCGAGCTGCTCGGACAGCTCGGCGACGCCTACCGTCCCTACTCGACGCCCGGCACGACGCGTCCGCGCGACGTCGACGACCTCCTCGCGCGCGTCGGGCTCACCGACGCCGCCCACCAGCGCATGTCCACCCTGTCCGGTGGTCAACGCCGTCGCTTCGACGTCGCCGTCGGGCTCGTCGGCCGGCCGGACCTTCTCGTCCTGGACGAACCGACCGCAGGCCTGGACCCGGCCGCGCGCCGCGAGTTCCACGAGCTGGTCCACGAGGTGGTCGACCATGACGGCACGGCCGTCCTGCTCACGACGCACGACCTCGCCGAGGCCGAGACCGTCGCCGACCGCATCCTCCTGCTCGCGGGCGGGCACATCGTGGCCACCGGCAGCCCGGAGGCCGTCGCGCGCGACGTCGCCGGGCCGTCCGAGGTCCGCTGGACCGCCGGCGGCACGCGCCACGTGCACAGCACGCACGACCCCGTCGCCTTCACGCGCGAGCTGCTGGCTACGGGCGACGTCGACGACCTGGAGGTCGTGCGCGCCAGCCTCGAGGACGCCTATCTCGAGATCGTCCGGCGCCACGAGACCGACGCCCGTGCCGAGATGGAGGCCACGCGATGAGCACGCCCGCCGACCCCGCACCGTCGCCGCTCGCCGGGGCCGTCCGCCTCGGCCTGCGCCGCGGCCTCACCGAGTTCCGGCACATGCTGCGCAGCCCCGAGGACACGGGGTGGAACGTGATCATCGGCGTCGGGATCCTCGTCTACCTGGTCACCCAGCGGGACTCGGTGATCCCCGGCAGCGGCGGCCTCACCCTGCCCGACCTCGCGCTGCCCGGGATCCTGGCCGCGACCATCCTGTTCGGCA
Source organism: Cellulomonas xiejunii (assembly GCF_024508315.1). NCBI lineage: Bacteria > Bacillati > Actinomycetota > Actinomycetes > Micrococcales > Cellulomonadaceae > Cellulomonas > Cellulomonas xiejunii. The sequence continues at coordinate 171,434 of NZ_CP101987.1, read as the reverse complement.
TGGTCATGGGGCCCGCGTTCGCGCTGTCCACCGAGGTCGAGGAGGGCACGGTGCTGCGCCTGCGCACCACGCCCCGGGGGACCACGACGTACACCGTCGGGATGGTCGTCGGACAGGTGCTCGGCGCCGTCCCCATGCTCGTGCTCATCCTGGCCCCGTGGCCCTTCCTGCTGGGCGACCCCATGCACCAGGGGCCCGGCGGGTGGGTCGCCGTCGTCGGCTGGCTGCTGCTGGGGACGCTCGCGACGCTGCCGATCGGCATCGTGGGCGGCGCGCTCGCCGGGCGTCCCACGCGCGTCATGCTGTTCGTCATGGCACCCGTGGTCGCGCTCGCGTTCCTCTCGGGGATCTTCGGCCCCCAGACGATCCCGCCCTGGGCGGCCGGACCGGTGCAGGCGTTCCCGCTCTACTGGCTCGCGCACGGGCTGCGGGCCACGACCCTGCCCGCGGGTGCCGAGGGCCTCGAGCTCGGCGGCGCGTGGCACCCGGAGATCGCGGCCCTCGTGCTGCTCGCGTGGGCGGTCGTCGGGCTGGTCGTCGCGCCGGTGGTGCTGCGTCGGTCCACCGCGCGGCAGACCGCGAGCGCCCTCGCGGAGCGCCTGCAGTCGCTGGTCCGCGGCTGACGTGGCGGACGACGAGCGGCGACGTCCGCAGGGCAGCGAGTCCGTCCACAACCGCATCGCCGTGCTGCGTGCCGAGCGGGGCGTCAGCCGGCGCGAGCTCGCAGACGCGCTGGGCGTGCACTACCAGACCGTCGGCTACCTGGAGCGGGGCGAGTACAGCCCGTCGCTGCACCTCGCGCTGCGCATCGCGGCGTTCTTCGACGTCCCGGTCGAGGTCGCGTTCTCGCTCGACCCGTTCCCCCGCATCGGCGGCTGACGCGATCGGCGGATGCGGTGCGCCGGGTTGGGCGCGAGGCTGGGCGGCCTCCTCGGATACTGCTCCTCGACGGGCCGCCACGTCTCGCCCGGGTGAGAATCTTCACATCTTCATCACAAACGGGCGATTCGACAGCCGCCCCCGACCCACGTCTTGACCTCCCGGTGTCCAAGGGTCAAGAAAAGGTCACGTCAGGGGTTGGCAAGACCCGCGCAGAGGAGCAAGATGTCGCCCGTCTCCTGCGGGGCTGGGCGGCCACGCCAAGGACGACGCACCACGTCACCTGCCGCGCCGGCACGGTCCTGCGAGGGTCACCGGACGGCGGTGGCCCGGGCCACGAAGGGCGCCGGGCCACCGGTCATCCGCGCCTCAGGCGCTGCGGTGACGTCGTCAGGACGCCTGCTGCAAGGTGCCGTGCTCCTGGCCGTGCCGGTGCCCCTTGCCCTTGCCGGGCTTCCACGGTCCGTGGTGGTGACCCTGGTCCCCCGGGCCCGACACCCCGTTGATCGCCGACGTGTCGGTCGCGAGGCTGGCCGTCGCGAACGCGACCGCAGGCGCCATGATGCTGATCGCCTCCCGGCTCACGTTCGCCAGGTCGTCGTCCGCCGTGTGGTAGTTCGGGTCGTGACGGATCCCCGCCGTGCCGCCGAACAGCGCGACCTCCTCCTCGGTCTTGATGTCGTCGGCGCCGGTGAACAGACCGGACGCCGGGACACCGTTGACGATGAACGCCTGGTAGTCCGAGCGGCCTGAGAACTCCGTGTCGACCCACGCCTGGCCCCTCGACTCGAACCAGCCGGTCAGGACGTCCTCGGTCTGCGCCGAACCCTCGGGGACGTCGACCGGTGCGGGGTACGTCGACTCGTCCGCGTCGTACACCCCGATGATGTAGTTGGGCGAGCCCACCATGTCGAAGTTCAGGTACGTGGCGATGCGGTCGAGCTCACCCTCCTGGCCCGCGAGCTCGTCGACGTACGCCGTCGAGCCGATGAGCCCCAGCTCCTCGGCGCCCCACCACGCGAACCGCACCGTGTTGTTGAGCTTCTTCTGCTTCGCGAGCTGCACGGCGACCTCGAGCAGCACGGCCGAGCCGCTGCCGTTGTCGTTCATGCCCGGGCCCTCCTCGACGCCGTCGAGGTGCGCACCGAGCATGACGACGTTGTCGTCGCGACCCGCGCGCGTCTCGGCGATGACGTTGAAGCTCTCGTTCTCCTCGGTGTGGAACCGGGTGTCGAGGGTGATCGGCACACCCGCCGCCACCGCCTCGACCACGGCGAGCCCGTCGGCCTGGCCCATGCCCGCGACGGGCACGTTCACGACGGTCCCCTCGCCGAGCGTCCCGTAGAGCATCTCCTCGACGTTGTTGTAGACGACGACGCCGACCGCGCCGGCCGCCTCGGCCACGACCGCCTTGTCGCCGAACGCGCACACCCCACGGCTGATGACGGCGATCGTCCCGGCCACGTCGACCCCGGCCCACGACTCCGCCGTGCAGCCGGTGGTGTCGGTCGGCGTCGAGCCCGGCGCGGTGACACCGCCCTCGGGCGAGCTCGGTGCGTACTGCATCTGGTCGACCACGTACGTCTCGCCGGTGCCGAGCGTCAGGCTCGCGGCGTCGACCACCTCGAGCCCGAAGGTGAACGGGTCGCGGGTGGTCGTGTACCCCGCCCGCTGCAGCGTGCGCTCGACGTACCGGGCGCTGGCCTCGTACCCCTCGGTGAGCGCGGCGCGGTTGCCGTCGTTGCGGTCCGCGATGCGCTGGAACTCCTCGAGGTGGCGCCACACGCCACGCGTCGTGACCTGACGGGCGAACCTCTCGGCGTTGATGGTGTGCCCCGGTCCGTGCCCGGGACCTGGCTTCCCGCCCGGCCCGTGCGCCGTGGCGGGCGGCGCGAGCAGCGCGCTCGTCCCGAGCACGAGCACGGCGAGCGCTCCGGCGAGCGTGGTGGTGCGTCGAGCTGTCACTGTGGTGTCCCTTCGTCGCGGGACCCGCGGCTGGTCGGCCGTGGGGCGACGCCGCCCGCGGGATGCACGGACGACGTCTCGCCCCACGGTGAACGATCACGCCTGAGATGTCACGACATCCCACGACTTCCCGGGCGCGGATCGACCGCCGGGCGGGCAACGGGCGCAGGCGCCCCGCTCGCCGGGCGGTCCCGCGCCCCCCTTCCTACAGTGGGCCGTACACGTCGAGGCCCGGGGGGGTCCATGCCAGACGACCGGTACCGCGCACTCGTCCTCGAGGACGACCCCGACGCGGCAGAGCTCCTGCGGATCGCCCTCGAGCGTGAGGGGATGGTGGTCGTCGTCGCGACCACCGCGGAGGGCGCCCTGTCCGAGCTGAGCCGCAGCACGTTCGACGTGCTCGTGACCGACATCCAGCTGCCCGGGCGCTCCGGGCTGGAGATCCTCCCCGAGGCGCGCCGCCTCGACCCGGCGCTCACCGTCATGGTCGTCACGGCGTACCCGACGTTCGACCACGCCGTCGAGGCGCTGCGGGAGGCCGCCGACGAGTTCCTCGTCAAGCCCGTGTCGTCCGCGGAGGTCGTGCGGCGGGCCACCGAGCTGGCGAAGGTCGCCCGCGAGCGCCGCACCAGCAACCGGCAGCGCATCCTGGCGGTGGGGGCCCACCCGGACGACGTCGAGATCGGCGCCGGCGCCACGCTGGCCGCCCACGGCGCCGCCGGCGACGACCTGGTGATCCTCACGCTGTCCGGCGGAGCCGTGGGCGGCAGCACGACCGTCCGGCAGGCGGAGGCCGCCGCCGCCGCGGCCGTCGTGGGCGCCCGCCTCATCCACCTCGACTTCCCGGACACCCACCTGGTCCCCGCCGAGGGCATCATCACCGCGATCGAGCGGACCATCGAGGAGGTCCAGCCCGACCGGATCTACACGCACAGCGCGCACGACCGCCACCAGGACCACCGCGCGGTGCACGAGGCCGTCGAGATCGCGGCCCGCCAGGTGCCCAACGTGTGGTGCTTCCAGAGCCCGTCGTCGACCGTGGCCTTCGCGCCCAACCGGTTCGTCGACGTCGCAGGGTTCGTCGACACCAAGCTCCAGATGCTCGCGGCGTACGAGTCCCAGGCCCACCGCGACTACATGCGGCCCGACATGGTCCGCGCGACGACGCGCTACTGGTCCCGGTTCAGCACGTCCGACGACGTCGAGCCGCTCGAGACCGTCCGGGCGAGCGAGACGGTCGCGTGGCAGGTGCGGGCGGCACCTGCCGTCGAGTGGACGCCGACCCCCGGGGACCACGGCTCGGGCGAGTGATGGCCGCGACCCGGCGCACGGGGCCACCCTCGTCGGGCACCGAGTCGATGGACCCGGTGACGCGCGCCCTGTTCGACCGCCTCGCCGTCGGCTGGCTCGCACCGGACGCCGTCGCGCTGCGGCAGGCACCGGCGACGGTGACCATCCTGGTGTCGCTGGTCGTCGTCGAGTCCGCGGTCGCGCCGGAGCGGCCGGCGCTGCTGGTCACGGCTGGCCTCCTGGTCGCGCTCGCTCAGCTCGCGGGCATCCTCGTGCCCTGGAGACGTCTGCGACCCGTCTGGCGGGCGACCCCGCCGATCGCGCAGATGACGGCGATCGCCCTGCTGGACATCGGCACGGGCCTGCCGATGGCCGAGTTCGACATCCTCCTGATCCTGCCGATGGGCATGCTCGCGCTGCGGCCCGAGCGCTGGGGACCGGTGGTCGCGCTCGCGATGTGCACGGTCGTGCTGCTGGCGCCCGCGATCGTGGACGTCGACCGCAGGCAGCCGCTGCTGCACGCGGTCGTCACCCTGCTGGTCATCGTCCCGACGGTGCTGGGCGCCCACGGCATCGTGCAGGCCACGCGGATGCAGGCCAACGAGCTCCAGCGCGCGCGCGACGCCCTCGACGTGCGGGCGCGGCAGCTGCGCGCGTCGCGCGACACCCTGAGCAGCATCATCGAGGCCGCCACCGAGCAGGCCATCATCGCGACGGACGTCCACGGGGTCGTCCTGTCCGCCAACTCCGGCGCCGCGCGCATCCTGGGACGTGCGGTGCACGAGCTCGTCGGTCGCGAGATCGGCGACCTCGTGGACGACCTGCGCCCCGGCGCCCCGCAGGACGTCCACGTGGGTGTGCCGCTCCGCCGGCTCGTCGGCCGCGCGGCCGAGGGCGGGACGCACGTCGAGGAGTGGCGCGTCGTCCTGGCCGACGGCACCATCCGCTTCCTGGAGCTCGTCGCCACCCTGCGGCCCGGGCTCGACGACGCGGGCCCGACGCTGCCCGCCGGCTACCTGTTCGTCGGCACCGACGTCACCCCGCGGCGCGACGAGCAGCGTCAGCAGGACGAGTTCATCGGCCTGGTCAGCCACGAGCTGCGCACGCCGCTCGCCTCGATCCTCGGGTACCTCGAGCTGATCCGGTCCGGCGACCACGTGCTCGACGAGGAGCAGAGCAGGTACCTGGACGTCGTCGAACGCAACGCGAACCGGCTGCGCTCCCTGGTGGACGAGCTGCTCGCAAGCGCCCAGGTCGTCGTCGGTGCGCCCGTGTCGGGCCAGGAGGTCGACGTCGGGGACGTCGCCCGCGGCGCGGTGACCAGCCAGGCCCCCATCTCGCGCGCCGCCGGCGTGCAGGTCGACGTCCAGGCGGACGGGCCGGTGCCGCTGCTGTCGGACCCCCAACGACTGACCCAGATCGTGGACAACCTGGTGAGCAACGCCGTGAAGCACAGCCTCGCGGGCGACCGGGTCGTCGTCGAGGTGCGCCCCGGCACCGCGCCGGACGGCGCGCGCACGGCCCTGATCCGGGTGGTGGACGAGGGTGCGGGCATCGCGCCCGACGAGCTGTCGCGCCTCACCGAGCGCTTCTATCGCACGCGCGACACCAAGCGCCGCCGGGTACGCGGGGTCGGCCTGGGGCTCTCCCTGGTCCAGGCGATCGTCGACGAGCACGGCGGGCGGCTCACCATCGACAGCGAGCTCGGGAGCGGCACGCAGGTCGAGGTGGTGCTCCCCGACCTCACGGAGGCGACGACGCCGGGACCGTGACGGGCCGCGCGTCGGCGGTGAGCGGACCGTGAGCGCTGCGGGTCACGACCTCAGCTCGACGCCGGGTTCCACACCGCGGCCAGGGCCGCCCAGTCCTCGTCCGTGAGCAGGCTCGCGGGCGTCACGTTGACGTGGGTGACGCCGTTGGTCGCGGCCTGCTCGACCGCCTGCGCCAGCACGTCGGCGCTCAGCACCCCCGGCGGATCGACCGAGAACGGTGCCCACATGCCCACGGACACGGTGAAGCGCGACATGTCGTACCCGGCCTCCTCGAGGCCGGCGGTCACGCGGGAGATGTCGGTGGGCGGGCGCTGACCGAACAGGTAGCCCCACAGCACGAGACGGTCGGCGGAGCGCAGCAGGACGTCGTACAGCTGACCCGAGACCGGGGAGCCCTTCGCCGGGTCGTCGAAGTCGACCCGCGCGTCCATCGCCAGGACGATCCCCGCGCCGCGGCCGCCGTCCACCGCGTCGAGTGCGGACCGCATGCGCGCCAGGAGCCCTGCCAGGACGTCCGCGCGCCACGCCGCCACGGAGTCGGCGTAGTCGTCCGGCAGGCCGTCGGCGGTACGCGGCCAGTCCGTCGCACCGGTCATCTCGCGGAACAGCGCCAGGTCGTCGTCCCCGAACGAGTTGATGTCGAGGAACAGCTCGGTGATCGCGATCTGGCTCGGCTCGTAGCGTTCACCCAGCGCCGCCACGTACTCCACCAGGCGGTCCCCCACCGGCCCCCGGGCGAGCTGCGCGGCCGACGCCGTGTACGTCGCCGGTGTGCCGTCGGCCGACCTTCCTGCGATCGACGGGTCCTGCACGATCCACTCCGGGACGTACGCGTCGACGATGAGCCCGATCTCCCGCTGCCTGCCGTCGCCGGTGAGCCGCAGCGCCCGTGCGGCGCGCGCGATGTGGTCGGCCCCGGGCTCGGCGGCCGCGTCGGGGTACGCGGCCCAGTCGAACGCCGTGAACTCGACGCGCCCGGCGTTGAGGTCGACGCCCGTGGCACCGACCTCGTCGAGGTGGGCGTCGAGGGCCGCCCAGTCCGTCGCGGGGTCGGTCACGATGCCGAAGTCCACGCTGACCGAGCGCAGCGACTGCGGCTGCGACGGCGACGGCGCCCGTAACGGCGGCGGGACGTCCTGCCACGGGCGGGCCACGACGACCGCGACCACGACCACGGCGAGGAGCGAGGCGAGGATCATCACGAGCCAGGACCGTGCTCCTCGACCAGACCGCTCACCGACACCGTCCCGCTGCGTTCCAGCTTGTTCCATCTGTTCTCCGCGTTCCCCAGCTCGAGCCGCGCGGCGTCGAGCACGACGAAGGTCATGAGCGCCGAGTACACGGGCCACAGACCCACCGTCCACAGGTAGCGCAGGTCGCGCGGGGCCCGGTCCAGGAGCACGGCGGCGACCAGCAGGACGAACGACAGCGGCAGGCCGACCAGCAGCAGCCACTGCCACAGGTCGGACGGCAGCCAGCTCGTGCCCTGGACGAGGAGCAGCACGATCAGCACGACGGCGCCCAGCACCTGCAGGAAGGGCGCGACCACCTGGGCCAGCGTGTTGTACAGCAGGTACACCCCGAACGGCCCGTAGCGCGGGTTGCCGATCATGCCGCGGTGCAGCGCCGTCGCCTGCAGCAGCCCGCGGGCCCACCGCACCCGCTGCCGCCACAGGCCGCGCAGGGTCGACGGCGACTCGGCGAAGACCAGTGCGTCGGGCGTGAACGTCACGCGGTAGCCGGCGCGGTGCACGCGCCACGTCAGCTCGAGATCCTCACCGAGGGTGTCGGTGCGGACCGGGCCCACCTGCTCGAGGACGTCACGCCGGAAGGCCCCCACGTTGCCCGACACCACCGGCATGCACCCGAGGACGTCGAGGGCGCGCCGCATCAACCCGGTGCCGACGTGGCTGATGAGCGAGAGCAGCCGGGTCAGGACGCGGTCGAGGTTCACGGGCCGGTCGTTGCCGCACACCGCGCCGACGCGCTCGTCGCGGAAGCCACGGAGCAGGCGCGTCAGGGTGTCGCGGCGGAACAGCCCGTCGGCGTCCACCAGCACGAGCACCTCACCGCGCGCGGCCGCGATGCCGGTGTTGAGCGCGGCTCCCTTGCCTGCGTTCTCCTGGTGGAGGGGACGCACCCGGGGATCCGCGGCGGCCAGCTCGCGCATCCGGGCGTAGGTGCCGTCGCACGACCCGTCATCGACGCACACGACCTCGAGCCTCGGGTGGTCGCTGCGCAGGATCGACTCGATGCAGTTGCCGATCAGCAGCGCCTCCTCGTAGGCCGGGACGACGACGCTGACCGACGGGGGCTCGGTGAAGAGCGGGCCGCAGCCGGAAGGCCCCGGCGTCGCGCGCCGCTGCCTGACCTCGAAGACGAGGGCCGCGGGGACGAAGGCCAGGCGGACCAGGCCCACGACCAGCAACGACGCACCGACGACGAGCACGAGCGACGTCAGCAGTGCGACGACCACGGTCATCGGGTCAGCCCGGCCAGTCGTCGAGAACTGCGTCCAGGATCTGCGGGGCGGACGCCGACACGGCCCCGAACCGGGCGTTGACCTCGAGCACCACGGGCGCGCCGTCGGCGAGGCGGCGCACGTCCATGTCGACCGGCCCCACCAGGTCCAGGGCCTGGACCGTACGCAGGGCGAGGGCGGCGACGTCCGGGGCGGACCCGTCGGGCAGACGCTCGACGGCCGTCGCGTTGCCGATCCGGCCGTGCTCGAGCGCCGCCTTCTGCAGCACGACGACGACGGTGCGGCCCGTCCGCGGCGAGCGGTACACCTGCGGGCTGTACTCCACGGCCGGTGCGAACACCTGGACCACCCAGGCGGCGTCGAGCTGGTCCCACACCGGGTCGTCCGGTCGGTCGACCACGTGCACACCGCGACCGCCGCGCGCGACCCGGGGTTTGACGACGACGGGTCCGCCGGCCCACTCGAGCGCGACCGCCGGGGAAGCGAACACGTCCGCCGGGGCGAAGGCCGGGACCGCGACGCCCGCGCGCGCCAGCGTCCACATCGTCAGGAGCTTGTCCCCCGCGACGGCCGCAGCCGACGCCGACGACCCGACGAGCGCGCTGCCGAGGCCTGCGGCACGCCCGAAGACCGCGATCCGCGGCAGCTCCTCGGAGACCGTCGGGACGACCAGGTCCGGACCCACACGTTCGATCAGGTCGCGCATCGCCGGTTCGTAGCGCGGGTCACCGGCGGCCGGCACCGCCTCGACGGTGTCGAAACCGGTCACGGGCACCGGGTTCAGGTCCGCCCCGACGGCTCTCAGCTCCGGGTCACGCCCCACGAGCTGGGCGCCCAGGGCGCGCCCTGCCGGCCCGGCAGCACCGGTCACCAGGATCGTGCGCCGTCCCCCTGCGCCCATCATCGGATCATAGGCACGCGCCGCCGGAGCCGCAGAAGAGCGACTCAGGCGCGACGGGCGAGGTGCCGTGCTCGCCCTCGTGGGCCTGGTCTTCGCGGTCCACCCGCTGCTGACGTGAGGCCGCTGCTCGGGGCCGCCGCTCAGGGCCGCCGCTCAAAGCCGCCGCTCAGGGGGTCGCGTCGTCCGGGGGTGCGCTCGAGGTGGACGCGCCCGGGGCCCGGGGCGCGGCGACCTCGGGTGCGACCGGGATGTCGACGAGGCGGAAGTCGGTGTCGAACGCGACGCCCGTCCCGGCCTGGAACACGACGGTGTCGACGTCGAGACGCGGGTACACGAACGAGAACGTCCGGGTCTGGCCGCCGTCGATCCACGAGCTGGCGTCCAGGTCCGACGCGGTGAACCACTCGCCGTCGGGCCACAACTCGTTCTCCCCGACGCGGTAGTCCAGCGGGAACAGCCGGGACGCGCCCTGCAGAACCGTGCCGCGGGCGGTGATGCCGTGCGGCGTGACGGTGCCGCCGGGGCGGTGGGAGGAGAACCCCCGCAGGAAGCCCACCGCCCAGCCCAGCCCGTCCTTGTCGTCCGCGGCGTGCACGGTCAGGTCGACCACCACATGGCCGTGCACGCGGCGGGCCGTCGCATCGACCTCCCACGTGCGGGCCACCGTCTCCACGCGCAGCGGCGTCCCCGCGGCTCCGACGTGCGCCCCGAACGCCGGGAGCTCACCCTCCGTCGTGACGTCGGTGCGCGTGACGACCTTCGACGTGAGCGACACGGTCACGCGCCGGTTGAGCGCGCGCCCCTCGTCCGACGTGTTGTCCGCGACCGGCTCGGACTCCCCGCGGCCGTCGACCCGCATGCGGTGCCCGGCACCGCCGGCCTGGGCAGCGAGCGCGTCCGCGACCGCCTGCGCGCGTCGCCGCGACAGGTCGCGGTTGTACGCGTCGTCCGCCTGGTCGTCGGTGTGGCCGACGACCTCGACCGTGCCCTTCTCACGCTCGGCGAGCCGCTGCGCGACCAGCGCGACGGCCTGCGCGGACTCCGGCGTCAGGTCGGCCGAGTCGAACGCGAACAGCACGTCGGACCCGAGCGTGACCTCGACCCGCTCGGTGGACTCGATGGTGCGCACGGCACCGTGGAGCTCGGCGCTCGTCGACTCCAGCGGGAACGTCGGCGCGCTGACGACGGCGTCCAGGTCGAGCTCCTCGGGCGGCTCGACCTCCTCGACGTCGGGGGTGGCCGACGGGCTCGCGGAGGCCAGGGCGGCCGCCGTCGCGGCGGCGTCTGCGGCCGCGGCCACGTCGTCCGGGTGCGCGGCCGGGGGGACCTCGCCCTCGATGATCGGCACCTCGGCGAACAGCGGGGCGCCGGGCACCAGCAGGGACAGCGCCGCGACGTCGTCCGCCGGTGCGGCGAACGGCATCTGGAGACGGGTGCCGTGCGCCGCCCTGATCCGGTGCCAGCGCTCGGGTGCGACGACGGGCTCCCCGTCGGCGTCGGCGCCGACGTGGTGGACCACGTCGGCGGCGAGGTCGAAGAGACGGACGTTGACCGGCGCCTTCCCCTCCGCGACGAAGGACGTCACGTCGAAGCCGCCGATGCGGACGTCCTCGTCGAGCTCCTCGAGCGGGACGACGTCGAGCGTCAGGACCACGTGCTCACCGGCGCGCACGAGCGGGTGCACGCGCAGCTCGAGGTCCACGCCGCCCTCGGGGATCACGGCCGTCGCGACGACGTCGTCCGGCTGCGGGCCCGGGTCGACGGTCGGCGTCGGGGTGCCGGGACCGGGGGCCGGGTCACCGCCTGTGCAGGCGACGAGCGCGAGACCCAGCGCGACAGCGAGGGCGGCGCGCACCGGGCGGAGGCGTCGGGCAGCGGGCACGGAGGTCTCCTGGCGGGGTGGGGGGTGCCGCCATGATGCCCGAAAGGTCCGGACCAGGCCTTTCGCCGTCCACAACCTCACCCGTCCGGCGTACGGGTCGGTCCCCGCGAGGACTCCCAGGACCGACGCCACCCTCCCCTTCCCGCGCGAGAGAGCGATCCAGGACGACTGGCTGCTCTCGCGCGGGCGAAGGCGCGGGGGCCGCGGGCCGATGTCCGGGACCAACGTCCGCGCCGCCCGCCGCCGCGACGGGGTGGGCTGGTGGGATGCGCCGCACGCCCGTCTACTACTACTCGTCCTCGAGCGGGCTGGTCCGCACCTTCGCCGAGCGGCTCGACCGCCCGGTGCGCAACCTCGCCGAGCGCGAGCACCGGCGCAGCGAGGTCGACGGGCCGTGGGTGCTGCTGACCCCGTCGTACAAGACGGGCAACGACGCGAACGACACGATCCCCGAGGCGGTGCGACGGTTCCTGGCCTCACCCCACAACCGGCGGCTGCTCGTCGGCGTCATGGGGTCGGGCAACCGGAACTTCGGGCAGTACTACCAGAAGGCGGCCCGGGAGATCGCGCAGCGGTCCGGCCGGCCCGTGCTGTTCGAGTTCGAGCTCGCGGGCACGCCCTGGGACGTCGAGGAGTGCGAGCGGATCCTGCGGGACCTCGACGCGGCCCTGGCCGAGCGGCACGCGGGCGGGCAGCCGGCGGCCTGACGACCGCGACGCCCCCGACCCCGAACCGCACGGCCCGAGGGTGCGCGTCCCGCGGCGCGGCGGCACAGTGGACCCGGACGTCCGCCGACCCGGGAGGCCCGACGTGACCGGACGCGCGAGCGACGAGCCGCACGACCACGAACGGCGCACCCGCCGGATCGCCCGGCTGCTGGTGTGGACGGGCGCGGCGATCGTCCTGGGTGTCGTCGTGGGGCTGGTGTACGCGATCCACCCGCTCGTGACGTGAGGCGCCGCGAGCCGTCAAGAGGTGGTCCTCAGCCGGCCTCGTCGGAGAGCACCGGCACTCCCGTCATCCGGAAGTCCGCGCTGTTGAACGTCCCGTCCCCTGCCTGGATCGTCACCTCGGTCGTCTCCAGGCGCGGGTACACGAAGCTGAACGTGCGTCGCTGACCGCCGGCCATGGTGAACGTGCCCTGGAGGTCCGCGACGGTCCACCACTCGCCGCCGGGGAAGTTCTCCCGGTCGGCGGTGCGGTAGTCCAGCGGGTAGAGCCGCAGGGCGCCGTCGAGCACGGTGACCCGACCGGAGTTCTGCATGGGCACGACCGTGTCGTCGCCGCGGTGCGAGGACAGCACGTTGCTCAACGCGCCGAACACCGACTCGCCCTGGTCATCGGGGGCGGCGACCTCGAGGTCGACGACGAGGTGCCCGTGCACGTGGCGCGCGGTGGCGTCGAGGTCCCAGCGGGACCTGTCGGTCCCGAGCCGCAGACCCGCGCCCGCCGCCCCGGCGACACCCTCCTCGCCGAACGGCGGCAGCTCGCCCGTGGCCGTCAGGTCGGTGCGCGTCACTACCGTCGACGCCAGGGTGACGGTGACGCGTCGGTTCCGCGCGCGGTTGTCCTCCGTGTCGTTGGCGACGAACGGCTCGGCCTCGCCCCGCCCCTCGACCTGCAGCGGGTACGACGTGCCGATGCTCCCCGCGAGCGTGTCGGCGACCGTCTGCGCGCGGCGCTGGGAGAGGTCCTGGTTGTACGCGTCGTCACCCTGGTCGTCCGTGTGCCCGACGACCGCGACCGTGCCGGGCTCACGCTCGGCGATGCGCTGCGCCACGAGCGTGATCGCCTCACTCGCGGCAGGGGTGAGGGTCGCCTGGTCGAACTCGAAGAGCACGTCCGACCCGAGCGTCACCTCGACCTTCTCGACGGACTCGACGGTCTGCACAGCGCCGTCGAGCTCGACGCTCGCCGACTCCAGGGGGAACGTCGGCGCGCCCACGATCGTGTCCCACTCCAGCCCGTCCGGCTCCGGCACGGCGGTCGACGTCGCGCGTTCCTTCTCCAGGACCTCGGGCCGGACGGGGGACGGCAGGTCGCCCTCGATCACCGGCACCTCAGCGAGGAGGGGCGCGCCGGGCAGGAGAACGGACAGGCTGGTCACCTCCGGCGGCGGTGCGGCGTACGCCGTCTGCAGCCGGGTGCCGTCCGACGTGCGGATGACATCCCACTCGTTGTCGCTGACGACCGGGCGCCCCCTGTCGTCGCGTGCGACGTGGTGGACGACGTCGCGTTCGAGGTCCAGCAGACGGAGGTTGACGGGCCCGGACATGATCTCGGCAGTGAACGCCGCGCCGCCGAAGCCGAACAGGGTCACGGCGTCGTCCTCGGGGACGGCGGGCGCGACCGCGGTGAAGTCGACGGTGAGCACGACGTACTCCTCGTGGCGGACCAGCGGGTAGACCTCGACCTCGACGTCGAACCCGTTGCTGGGGATCGCCGCGGTCGCGACCACGTCGTCGGGCTGCGGGCCGGGCGCGACGGTCGGCGTGGCGGCGCCCTCAGGGGCGGGTGCGGGAGTACCGCCGGTGCAGGCCGCGAGGACCGTGAGGGCGGCGGCCAGCGCAGCCGCGGTCGTCACGCGGACGTGGCGGTGGCGCCGGGGAGCGGGCACGGACGATCCTCCAGACAGGCGGGGGCACCGCACATCATGCCCGAGATGTCGGGATCGACCGGGCAGCCGTCCACAGGCTCACCCGTTCAGCGGGTGGTGACCGTCCACCGCCCCGACGTCAGGTCCGCCAGCCGCGGCAGGATCGTGTCGCCCGCGACGCGCAGGCCGTCGTGCAGGTACTCGTTGGTGATCCACACCTGCGCGTTGCCCAGACCGTCCGCGGTGCGCAGCGCCAGGTCCAGGTCGACGTACGGGTCGTCGTAGTACTGCACCGCCGCGACGGGCACCTCGTTGGCGGCGAGCCGGTCGACGTCGTACAGCTCGGGCCACTCGGTGCGCGACGCGAGCTCCTCGGCGACGGCGGCGAACGGTCGCAGCGCCGCGACCTGCTGGTACATCCACGGGTACACGGCCTCGCCCGTCAGCTGCAGGGGGCGGGCGTCGGCCGCGAACCGCGGGTGCCGCGCGTGCTCGGCCGCCGCCGCCCACCCGGGCTCGCGGTGCCCGCAGTGGTAGATGACCTCCTGCAGCACCAGGTACAGCGGGTTGGTCGCGAACCCGGTGCGCGACGCGACCTGCGCGAGGAACCCGGGCGCCGGCTCGCCGCGGCGGTCCAGCGCGGTGTCGAGCAGCCAGTGCAGGTCGTCGGTACCGGCGCTCATGCCGAACGACATCCCCAGGGTCTGCAGCCGCTCGACGCTCAGCGTCTCCCCCGTGGGCAGCACGACGTCGCCGGCGGCGACGCGGTCGGCCAGGCGGCCCAGCAGGCCGACGTCGTCGGGGAACGCGCGGGCCAGCGCGCGGTTGCGCGCCGCCTGCCGCGGGTAGGTCGCGGCGTAGACGTCCTCGGCGGTCGCCCCCACGGGCGGCAGACCGCCGGTGACCCAGCAGGCGTCGAGCGCCTCGGGGTGCCGCGACAAGTACGTCAGGGTGACGAACCCGCCGTACGACTGGCCGAGGGTCGTCCACCGTCGACCGCCGTACACGGTCCGGCGCAGGTGCTCGGCGTCCTCGACGATCGCGTCGGCGCGGAAGCACGCCAGGTAGTCGGCGGCCGTGCGGGCGTCGTCGAACGCCGCGACGTCGTCGCCGTCGACGCGCGACGAGCGACCCGTCCCACGCTGGTCGAGCAGCACCACGCGGTGCGTGCGCAGCGCGGTCGCCCACCAGCCACCCCCGGGCACCGGCCGCGGTCCCATGCCGCCGGGCCCGCCCTGCAGGAACAGCAGGAGCGGCAGGTCGTCCCCGTCGCGCTCGGGGTCGACGATCTCCCGGGCGAAGACCTCGAGCGTGCCGAACCGCTGCGGGTCCGCCCGGTCCACCGGCACCTCGACGTGGTGCTCGCGCACCCGGAACCCGGTCATCGCGTACTCGTCCACACCGCCACCCTACGAGCGGATCGGTCACTCCGTGCGGGCGTGGCGCGCGGCAGCGGCGGCGTGGTCCACCTCGCGCGCATCGGCCAGGCCCAGGCACACGACGTCGAGCAGCACGTGCGTGGTCTGGTCGAACAGGCTCGACAGCGGCTGGATCGTCGGCGCCTCGCCCGCGCGGCGGAACCGGGTGGCGGCGGGCACGACGAGCACCGCGTCCGCCACGGCACCGAGCGGTGACGTCGGGGCGGTCGTGACCGCGAGGACCCGGGCACCGACCTGCACGGCCTGCTCCGCGACCCGCACGGTCACGGCCGTCGTGCCGGAGCCGGACACCGCGACGACCGTGTCCCCCGAGGCGACGGCGGGCGTCGTCGTCTCTCCCACGACGTGCACGCGCAGGCCCAGGTGCATGAGCCGCATCGCGAACGCGCGGGCCATGAACCCGCTGCGGCCATCGCCGGTGACGAAGACGCGGCCGGCGCCGAGCAGGGCGGCCGTGACGGCGTCGATCCCTGCGGTGTCCGTGCGTGCCAGGACGGAGACGATCTCGTCGGTGACGGCAGCGAGCCGGCCTGCGGTGTCGGTAGGTGCGGCGGTGAGGGTGTCGGTCATGGGGTCCTCCGGTGTGGTCAGGCGGGCGGGGTGGCCCGGGATGGTGCCTGGTCGGGGGTGGTGCGAGGGCGGGTCGGGCGTCGTCACCCGACGGGCACACCCACGCGCGCCGTGTCGAGCGCGCGGACGACGGCCACGGGGTCGGCAGCGCCGGTGACGGCGGACCCGACGACGAGCCGCAGACCCGGCACGTCGCGCAGGGCGGGGACGTCGCCGACGCCCAGGCCGCCGGCGACCGCGAGCGCTCGGCCCGCCGCCCACGTGCCGAGCATGTCGAGCACGCTCGCCCCCGCGGCCTGGTCGTCCTTGCCGACGTGCGCGCCCAGGCGCACCGCCGGGTCGAGCCGCGCGGCGAGCGCGGCACGGCGGGCGTCCGACGTGAGCATGAGGTCGACGACGACCTCACCGCCGCGTGCGGCCGCGGTGCGCACGGCGGTGTCGAGGGTCGCGTCGGACGCCAGGCCCAGGACGGAGACGGACCGCGCACCGGCGTCGAGCGCGAGGCCGACCTCGGTTGCGGCGTCGTCGACGGTCTTGAGGTCGGCGTGCACCCACGTCCGCCCGGCACCTGCGCCTTCGTGCGGGCCGACGGACTCGCCGCCGACGTCCGCGACGGCGGCGACGACCGCTCGCACGGCTTCGACGCCGTACCGCTTGACGAGCGACGTGCCGACCTCGATGCCGTCGACCCACGGTGCGACGGCCGCGGCCAGCGCGACCGCCCGGTCGAGGGGGATCCGGTCGAGGGCCACCTGCAGCTGCATCACGTCGTCCGTCCGTCGGGAGCAGGCACCGCAGCGGCGGCCGCGGTGAGGAAGGTGTCGAGGGCCGCCCGGGTCGGCAGGCCCTCCTGGTCACCGCGCACCGTGGTCGCGAGCGCCCCGGTCGCGGCGGCGCGCAGCCCGAGCGCGTCGAGGTCGGGCACGTCGGCCGCGTCGCCGGTCCACGCGTCGAGCGCCGCGGAGACCAGGCCGGCGGCGAACCCGTCGCCGGCACCGACCGTGTCGAGGCAGTGCACGGGCAGCGGGCGGACCCGGGTGGTGCGGCCGTCAGCGGCGAACAGGTGCGCACCACGGGCGCCGTCCTTGACGACGACGAGCCGGGCGCCGCGCACGAGGTAGTACCGCGCGATGCCGGCGGGATCGTCCGCACCGGTGAGCAGACGCCCCTCGGACAGACCGGGCAGCACCCAGTCGGCGCGCTCGACGAGCCGGTTGACCTCCCGCATCATGACCTCGGTCGACGGCCACAGCGCCGGGCGCAGGTTCGGGTCGACGCTGATGCGCGCGCCGGCGCTGCGGGCGACGTCGATCGCGTGGTGCGCGAAGTCCCCGATCGAGCCGCCGAGCGCGAGCGGGATGCCCGTGGCGTGCAGGTGCCGGGCGCCGGACAGGAGCGCGTCGGTCGCCGGGGTGGCGGTCAGACGCGTGCCCGCGGAGTGCCGCCGGAAGTACTCGACCTGCGGGTCGCCGCCGTCGGCGCGCGACTTGAGCTGCAGGCCCGTGCGCTCCAGCGGGTCGGTCTGCACGCCGTCGGTGACGACGCCGTGAGCGGCCATCTGGGTGAGCGCGTGCCGGCCGACGGGGTCGTCACCGACGCGCCCCAGCCACGCGACGCGGTGCCCGAGCCGCGCGAGCCCGACGGCCACGTTGTACTCGGCGCCGGCGAGCGCACGCCGGAACACGGTGACGTCCGCGAGGTCGCCAGGCTCGTCGGCGACGAGCATGCCCATGACCTCACCGAAGGTCACGGCCTCGACGGCGCTCACCGGGCCACCGCCGGGACGCGCGCACGCACGGGGTTGACGAGCTCGCCCAGCCCGGCGACACGCACACGGGCGGTGTCGCCGTCGGCGAGGGGACGGCTGGGGCCGGGCGCTCCGAGCAGGACGACGTCGCCGACGTCCAGCGTGACGAACGACGTGAGCCACACCAGCACCTCGGTGGCCGTCCGCGCGAGGCCGTGGGTGCCGGCGGCGATGCCGTCGAGCGCGACGACGGCATCGTCCGGGTCGAAGGCGGGGTCCGTCTCGATCCACGGGCCGAGCGGCGTGAAGGTGTCGTACCCCTTGGCCCGGACCCACGAGTCGTCGTGGGCCTGCAGGTCGCGGGCCGTGACGTCGTCGGCGCACGTCCACCCGAGCACGGCGCCCCGGACGTCGTCGGGGCCTAGGTCGCGGCTGCGGCGGCCGACGACGAGCGCGATCTCCGCCTCGGCGTCGACGCGGCCGACGTCGGGGAGCTCGACGACGTCGCCGGGTCCGATGACGCTCGACGCGGGCTTGTAGAACGCGCCGGGCGGCAGCCGCCGGTCGCCCGGGCCGGTGTTGTGGGCCATGCCGACGACCGTGCGGGGCTGCACGGGTGCGTGCAGGCGGACGTCGGTCAGCGGGACGGCCGCGCCGGTGGGGGCGGGGTCGGTGAGGCCGGCGACGGGGACGACCCGCGCGCCGTCGAGCACGCCGTGCCGGACGCCCGCGGCGCGGGAGGTGGAGAACCGGACGAGCCTCATGCCGCCGCCCCCCGGGGTGCGCGCTTCCACGATGCGGATAGCCTTTCCAGATGGAGGTCACGACGAGGTCCGAGCCGCCGCGCGACATGGTCGGCAAGGCGCTGCACCTGCTGACGGTGCTCGGCGAGCACTCCGACGGCGCGCCGCTGTCGCAGCTCGCGCGGCAGACCGGCTACCCCCTGTCGACCACGCACCGCCTGCTGGCGTCGCTCGCCCGCGACGGCTTCGTCGAGGCCGACGAGGAGTCGCGCCGCTACCGCCTGGGGCTGCGCGTCTACCAGCTCGGCGCCCGGGTGTCGGCGGCGCACGGCTTCGGCGGCGTCGCGCTGCCCGTCCTGGAGAAGCTGTCCGAGGTGACCACCGAGGCGAGCCTGCTGTCCGTGCGCGACGGGCAGCACCAGCTGTACGTCCACCACGTCGAGGCCCGCCACCAGATCGGCGTCAAGGGCGAGGCCGGCAGCCTCGGCCCGCTGCACTGCACGGGCATCGGCAAGGTGCTCGTCGCGTTCGCCGACCCGCGCACCCGTGACGAGCTCGTCGCGGGCCTGCCGCTCGACCGCTACACCGAGCGCACCATCACCGACCGCGACCAGTTCGCCGCCGAGATCGCCCGTGTGCGCACCAAGGGCTTCGCCATCGCCGACCAGGAGCACGAGGAGGGCATCCGAGCGATCGCCGTGCCCGTGATCGGCTCCGACGGCCACGTGCTCGCCGGCGTCGCCATCGCGTGCCCCGCCTACCGCGTGGGTGCCAAGGCCCTCGGCGAGTTCCTGCGCCCGCTGTCCGCGGCCGCCGAGCGTCTCGCCGTCCTGCTGCCCCAGCGCTGAGACCCGCACCGCCGTCACGGCTGCGCCGCGAGCGGCTGCTCGGTGCCCGGACGGGTGGCCGCCCGGGGGTGCAGGTTGTGGTCCGACGACGGCAGCGCGGTGCTGCGGCCGGCGCGGACCTCGTCGAGCGCGTCCTCCTCGGCGTCCAGGTCGCGGCCACGGGTCTCGGGCGTGACGAACGTCGTGGCGATGGTGACGACCGTGAGGACCGCGAGGTAGATCGCGATCGGCACCCAGCTGTTCGCGAACCACGACAGCAGCAGCGAGCCGACGAGCGGTGCGATGCCGCCGGCGATCACCGCGGACGTCTCGCGTGCCACGGACACGCCGGTGTAGCGGTGCGAGGCGCCGAACAGCTCGGGCATGAGCGCGCCCTGTGCACCGAACATGCCCCAGGCGCCGATGCCGAGGGCCACCGAGATGGCCGCGATGGTGGCGGGCACGTTGCCGGTCGACATGACCCACCACGTCGGGAAGACGAGCACGAGCTGGAGGACCGCGAAGCCGCGGTACACCGGGATGCGGCCGTACCGGTCGGTCAGCCGGCCGGCGACGGGCACGGTGACGGCGCCGACGATCGCGGCGCACACCAGCGACAGCGCCCCGACCGGGCCGGGGTTCTCGACGTTCGCCAGCGCGACGGTCACGACGTACGACACGGCCAGCGCCTGGTAGATCGACGACCCGCCGTTCTCGGCCATGCGCAGGCCGATGCCGCGCAGCACCGAGGGACGCGACGTGCGCAGCAGGGCGCGCAGCGGCTGCTCCTCGATCTGCTCGCGCGCCTCAAGCTTGGCGAACGACGGCGACTCCTTCAGGGTCGACCGGATCCACACGGCCACCGCGATGAGCACCGCGGAGGCGAGGAACGGCACGCGCCACAGCCAGCCGTGCAGGACGGTCTCGTCCGGGATCAGCAGGCCGAAGAAGACCAGCGCGGCGATGACCGTGCCGATCTGGATGCCCATGAACGGCAGCGACGCGAAGAACCCGCGACGACGGCGGGGTGCGTACTCGGTCATGAGCGTGGCCGCGCCGGCCTGCTCCGCACCGGCACCGAAGCCCTGCGCGATCCGCAGGAGGATGAGCAGCGCGGGCGCCCAGAGGCCGACCTGCTGGTAGGTGGGCAGCAGGCCGATGAGGGTGCTCGCGCCCCCCATGAGCAGGACGGTGAGGAGCAGCACCTGCTTGCGGCCGATGCGGTCCCCGAGCGACCCGAAGAACAGGCCGCCGATCGGCCGCACCGCGAACCCGATGAAGTACGTCGCGAACGCGAGGATGCGGCCCGTCGCCGGGTCGGCGTCCGTGAAGAACAGCTGGCTGAAGATCAGCGCGGACGCGAGCGAGTAGAGCGCGAAGTCGTAGTACTCGAGCGCCGATCCCAACGTGCTGGCGAGCGCGGCGCGGCGCAGGTCCTTCTCGGTGATGTCCGGGTGGGCGGTGGGCCCGTGGTGCTCCGGGGTGGTGGGGGTCATCGTCGTCCGCCTTCGTCGTCGAAGCGTTGCTGCCATGGTCACGCCGCGAGCCGCGGGGTGCGCGATGGCCGGTACGACGACGATGCGACACAGTTCCGGCTTATGGAAGCTTCTTCCGTATGTCGGAAACATGGTCAGGCGTCCGGTTCCCTCCGCGGGACGAGGACAGGCACGATCGCGGCGGGCGGCGCCCCAGGTCAGGCGGTGACGCGTGCCAGCACGACCTCCTCCACGGCGGCCCGCAGGGCCTGCGGCACGTCGAGGGCCGCGAGGTGCGAGAGCCGCACGTGCAGCGGACGCCCCGACGTGAGCACGTCGAGCACGCGGCTCTTGAGCTCGTACCCGACCTGTGCGGCGTCCAGGACCCGGTGCACGCGCCCCGCTACGTCGTTGGGCCGCAGCGCTGGTGCCTCCCCCAGACCGACGCGCAGCGTGGCGTCGACGGGCACGTCGCCCACGGTCACACGCATGCGGCCGTCGGCGGTGCGCGCGACGACGGGCTCGACCGTCCCGCCCTCGACGGTCGCCACGGGCCGGACGCCGTCGGCCACCGACAGGAACGTCGCGGTCCACGTGCGCGTCGCCGGGAGGAAGCCGTGCGCACCGGCGACCGGCCCGACCGTCAGGACCCCCGCCGCCTGGTCCCAGGCGAGCGGTGTGCGCGCGACGCGCGACTCGTCGAGGCCGTCGCCGGTGCCGTCGTCCTCCACGAGCGTGAACGCCCCGTCGGCGCCCACCACGACGAGCACCTCGAGCGCGGCCGGCTCGACCGGGTCGTCGCCGGGCACGTCGGCCGCGTCGAGCGGCACGAGCGCCCCCGCCGGGGCCAGGACGGGGACGGACGTCAGGTCGCGGTGCAGGACGAGCTCGCGGCCGCCGTCGTAGACCAGCCCGGTGAGCACGTCGACCCACGTCCCGTCCGGCAGCCACGCGCGCACGGCCGCGGTCACCGACGCGGGGTCGCGCGGTGCCGTCACCGGCGCGACCAGCAGCTGCGACCCGAACGCGACCTGCCCGGGCACGCGGTACGCCTCGGCGTGCCGTGACCAGCGGTGGTACATCGGCGTGACGAGCGGCACGCCCTCGCGCGCAGCGCGGTGGTTCATGGTGTGCAGGTACGGCACGAGCCGGTGCCGCAGCCGCAGGAAGTCCGTCTGCACGGCCGCGTGCTCCGGTGCGAACGACCACGGCTCCTTCGTCAGGAACGGGTTGTTCGACGAGTGCAGCCGCAGCACGGGCGAGAACGTGCCGAGCTGCACCCACCGGGTCGCGAGCTCGTCGTCCTTGGCGCCGAACATGTGCCCGCCGACGTCGTGGCTCCACCAGCCGTAGCCGATGTTGGCAGCGGTGGCCGTGAAGTACGGCTGGAACGCCAGCGACGCCCACGAGATGACCGCGTCGCCCGAGAACCCCACCGGGTAGCGGTGGGACCCCGGCCCGGCGTACCGCGAGAACGTCAGCGAGCGCCGCCCGTCGCGGGCGCTGTCGAGGAAGTGGAAGTGGTTGAGCATCCACAGCGGGTCGATGCCCGCGACGCGCGAGTGCGCGCCCTGCTGCCAGTCGATCCACCAGAAGTCGACGCCGTCGGCCTCCAGGCCGCGGTGGAGCACGTCGAGGTACGCGGTGAGGAAGGCCTCGTCGGTGACGTCGAACGCGATGGGGTCGCGCGTCGAGGGGTCCAGGCCGAGGGCCGCGCACATCGACGCGTACGCCTCCTCGTGGGGGCCGACGCCGTCCGCGGGGTGCACGTTGAGCGTCACGCGCAGCCCGCGCGCGTGCAGGTCGGCGAGGAACGCGGCCGGGTCGGGGAACAGCTCGCGGTCCCACGTGTAGCCGGTCCACCCGCTGCCGATCGCCGGGTCCACGTCCGTGACGTGCCAGTCCATGTCGAGCACGGCGACCGAGAAGGGCACGCCCGCGGCGCGGAAGCGGGTCAGCAGCGCGCGGTACTCGTCGGCCGTGTAACGGTGGTAGCGGCTCCACCAGTTGCCCAGCGCCCAGCGCGGCACCACCGGCTGCGCACCCGACACCGCGTACAGCGCGCGGACGGCCTCGGCATGGTCGTGGCCGTAGGCGAAGACGTACAGGTCCGTCCGGGCGTCGTCGCGCGGGGCGACCCAGCCGTCGTCCGTGAGCAGCAGGGACGTCGAGTCGTCGATCACCGCGTAGCCGTTGAGCCCGGCGACGCCCGGCTCGAGCGGCACCGCGCCGTCCGCCTCGTCGAGCGTGCGCGCCGTGCCGCCGAGGTTGCGCCCGTCCTCGTCCTGCCCGTAACGCCACACCGAGTGCCAGCTGGTGACCGCGCCCAGCACCGCGACGGACAGGCCGCTGGTGGTGAACGGGCCCCTGTCGTACGTCAGCCGCAGCCGGCGCGTGACGACCTCGAGGTGCGTGCCGCGGTCGACGACCCGGAACTCGGGGACCGGCTGGCGGCGGTGCAGCGCGAACGTCGACGGGCGGTCCTCGAACACGCCGTCGGGTGAGTGCTCCAGGCGCAGCAGGCCGTCGGTGAGGACGGTGATCCGGTAGTGCTCGCCCTGCACGACGGCGGCGGGGTCGGCTACCGGGCTGGTGGGCAGTGTGGGAAGTGCCATGCGCTCCATCCTTGGCGGACGCGCGGCGGATCGCACACGGGATCGCAGGCCGGCCGTGCCCGCGCCGGAATGTCGGGGCCGCGGGCCGGGTTGTGCGGTACATGCCTCTCACCGGTGAGTACGCCCCGAGCCCCAGCGACTGGGCCCGTCAGCAGGCCGAGCTCTACGAGTCCTCCGGCGGGACGCAGGGCACGACGCTCGGCGGCCGTCCCGTCATCGTCCTGACCACGCTCGGGGCGAAGAGCGGCAAGCTGCGCAAGACGCCGCTCATGCGCGTCGAGCACGACGGCCAGTACGCGGTCGTCGCGTCCAAGGGCGGCGCCCCCGAGCACCCCACGTGGTTCCACAACCTCGTGGCGAACCCGCGCGTCGAGCTGCAGGACGGTCCCGTGAAGAAGGACTACGACGCGCACCTCGCCACGGGCGACGAGCGCGCCACCTGGTGGCAGCGGGCCGTCGCGACGTGGCCCGCGTACGACGAGTACCAGACGAAGACGGACCGCGAGATCCCCGTCTTCGTGCTCACGCCCGTCGAGGGCTGAGCCCGCCTGCCGCGGGACCCTCCTCCGGGACCGCCCGCGCGCGAAGCAGACGCACGACGTGCCCGGTCCCTGGTGGGGCCGGGCACGTCGTCGTGCGGGCGCGCCTCGCGGGCGGCCGTCGCCGCGTCAGCCGCGGTGGTTCGACACCGCGCTGCCGTCGACCGTCCTGCCGATGCTCGTGACGAGGTCGTTGAGGTCGAGGCCGGTGAGCGACTTGATGACCTCCTTGCCCTCCCCGAGCACCTGGCCGACGGTCTTCGTGATCGCCGACGCCCCGTCGGTCGACACGACCGTGAGCTGGTCGATGCTGCCGATCGGCTCGGCCGCGGCACGGACGATCTCCGGCAGCAGCGCGATGACCTGCTGTGCGAGGACCGCCTCGCCCTGCTCGCGCAGCGCCTCCGCCTGCGCGCGCGTCGCCTCGGCGGCCGCCAGACCCTCGGCCTTCGCCGCGGCGGCACGCGCCAGACCCAGCGCCTCGATCGCCTTCGCCTCGGCGAGCTGACGGTCGCGCTCGGCGTTGCCCGCACGGATCGTCGCCTCGGCTGCCGCCTCGGCGTCCTGGACCGTGGCGATCTTGTTGGCCTCGGCGACCTTCATGCGGCGGTACGCGTCGGCCTCGGCGGCCGCGTTGGCGGCGTCACGCTCGGCGTTGGCCTGCTGGACCGCCGCGTACGCGGACGCCTCGGCCGGCTTGCGGATGTCGATGTCGAGCTGCTCCTCGGTGACCTTGGCCTTCTCGGCCAGTGCGTCACGCTCCTGCAGGGCGACCAGCTTGTCCTGCTCCGCACGCGCCAGCTGACCGGCGGCGTTGGCCTCGGCGTTGGCACGGTCCGTCTCGGCCTTGATGGTCGCCTGCTTCAGCGCGAGGTCACGCTGCCGCTCGGCGATGGCCTCCATCGCCACGATCTTGGCGAACTCCGAGACCTGCTGCGCCTCGGCCTCCTTGACCTCGGCGACCTGACGGGCGCGGGCGGCCTCGGCACGGCCCAGGTTGGACAGGTAGTCCGAGCCCGGCGTCGAGATGTCGGAGATGTTGAGCAGGTCGACCTGCAGACCCTGCTCGGCGAGGTCCGACTTGGTGGAGCTGACGACCGCGTCCTGCAGCGACTTGCGGTCGCTGATGATCTGCTCGATCGTCATGTCGCCGATGATGGCGCGCAGCGAGCCCTCGAGGGACTCCTTGATGACGTCGTTCAGCGTCGCCTGCTGCGAGAGGAAGCGCTGGGCGGCACGCCGCACACCCTCCTCGTCGCCGCGGACCTTGAAGTTGATGGACGCCTTGATGGCGAGCTTGATGCGGTTCTTGTCGACACCCTCGACCGTGATGCCGATCTGCCGCTGCTCGAGCGAGATCGGGAAGCCCTGCTGCAGCACCGGCCAGACGAACACCCGCCCGCCGACGACGACGCGCTGACCGGTGTCGGCGGCCGCGCCACGGCCTGCGCCACGCCCCACGATGACCAGGGCCTCGTTGGGGGGCACCCGCCGGATGCGCTTGGTGATCAGCGCGATGACGGCGACGAACGCGATGATGAGCGCGCCGACGGCCAGGATCATGGCACCGTCCTGCAAGATGGAGTCGAACATGGTGTCCCGGCTGAGCCGGGCCCCTTCCTCTCGGTCGTGCGTGGGTGGTGCCCGTCCGCGGGTGCGGATCAGACGGGACGGACCTGCACGCGGGAACCGGAGACGGCGACGACGACCACGCGCGTGCCCGCGGCGATCTCCTCCTCGGCCCAACAGAGCCGTGCCTCGAGGTCGCGAACGCCCTCCAGGCGGACCTCCCCGCCGGACGGGCCGGTGGTCGCGGTCGTCATGCCGAACGCGCCGTCGAGCGGTGGCGGCGGCGCGTCCTCGGTCTCCGAGAGCCGCTTGACGACGGCCTGCGAGACGAGGAACGCGACGACCGCGAAGCCGACACCGATGGCGTACGCCCACACCACGGGCAGACCCGAGGACTGCGCGATGACCCCGCTCGCCCCGAACACGACGGCCCCCACGCCGGCGGCGATGCCGGAGAACCCGCCCTCACCGACGTCGAACGCCTCGAAGATGTCGCCGAAGACGAGCGACGCGAGGAGCAGGACGAGGCCGATGCCCCCGATGACGAGGAAGACGGTCACGGACGTGGGTCCCTTCGGTGGGTGTGCGCGTCAGTATGCCGCAGGCCCACCACGCGCCAGCAGCGAGTGCCGGTAGGAGTACCCGAAGTAGACGACCGTGCCGACGGCCAGCCACACGAGGAACCGCACCCACGTCAGCGTCGTCAGGTTGAGCATCAGCCAGATGCACGCCAGGCCGGAGATGATCGGCAGCACGGGCGAGAACGGCACCCGGAAGCCGCGGGGCAGGTCGGGGCGCGAGCGGCGCAGCAGCGGGATACCGAAGCTGACCAGCACGAACGCCGACAGCGTGCCGATGTTGATCATCTCCTCGAGCAGCTCGACCTCCGAGAGCCCGGCGATGAGCGCGACGACCACGCCCGCTCCGATCTGCAGCCACAGCGGCGTCCCGAAGCGCGGGGACGTGCGGGACATCCCCCGCGGCAGGAGCCCGTCGCGGCTCATCGCGAAGATCACGCGCGTCAGGCCGAGCAGCAGCACCATGAGCACGCTCGTCAGACCCACCAGGATGCCCACGGAGATCACCCGACCGGCCCAGTCGGCGCCCACCAGGACGAACGCCGTGGTCAGGGACGGCGCGTCGGTCGCCGCGAGCTCGGTGTAGCTGACCATGCCGGTGACGACGACCGTCACCAGGATGTACAGCACGGTCACCAGCGCGAGCCCGCCGAGGATGCCGCGCGGCACCGCGCGCTGGGGGTCCTTGGTCTCCTCGGCGGTCGTCGCGACGACGTCGAAGCCGATGAACGCGAAGAACACGAGCGCCGCACCGGACAGGATCCCCATGACGCCGTACATGCTGGGGTCCATCCCGAGCAGGAAGCCGGTGAGCGGCTGCTCCAGGGAGGACGTGCCCGCCTCCGCGGGCTGCGACGGCGGCACGAAGGGCGTCCAGTTCTCGGCCTTGACGTAGAAGAACCCGGCGACGATGACGAACAGCGTGATGCCGACCTTGAGGATCGTGAACACGCTGTTGACGCGCGAGCTCAGCCGCGTGCCGATCGAGAGCAGGACGGTGAAGAGCGCGACGATGAGGACGGGGCCCCACGCGACGTCGAACCCGGCGACCGTGACGACGGACGGCACGTCGATGCCGAACAGCATGAACGCGTCCGACAGGTACACGCCCCAGAACTTCGCGATGACCGCGCTGGCCAGCAGCATCTCGAGGATGAGGTCCCAGCCGATGATCCAGGCGACGAACTCGCCCATCGTCGTGTAGGAGTACGTGTACGCCGAGCCCGCCACGGGCATCGTCGACGCGAACTCGGCGTAGCACATGATCGCCAGCGCGCACACGATCGAGGCGATGACGAACGAGACGATGACCGCCGGGCCCGCGTAGCTCGCGGCGGCCGTGGCGCCGACGGAGAAGATGCCCGCACCGACCGCGACGGCGACGCCCATGACCGCGAGGTCCCACGCACCGAGCGTGCGCCGCAGCTGGCGGTCCGGGTCGTCGAGGACGGCCATCGAGGCCTCGACGGACCTGCGTCGCAGGATGCCCCGTGGTGCGTCCCCGCGCCGTGCGTCTGTTGCCGTCATGGTTCCCCCTCTCGCGTCTGCGATCGACCTCCGTGAGTGTGACGCCCGCCGGGGCCCCGGTCCACCGGACGTTCGTCCCGGTCCGCGGCTGCCGCGGTGGCGGGGTCCGACGTGCGGGACGCCCGCCTGCTCGGCATCGTGGGCGCATGGACGAAGCGAACGAGCGGTCCGCCGCCGACGGCCCCGACGACCGCCACAGAGCGCCCGAGGGCGTCGACGACGCGACGGTCACCGCGGTGGGCGGGGTGACCGCAGCGTTCGAGGTGGTCGAGCACGCCCGCGGCATGCTCTACGCGTTCCACCGGCTGATCGGCCGTGCCGACCTCGAGCTGCAGGAGGCGCTCGACGACCTCGAGGCCGCCGGGCACGGGGAGCTGGCCGACCGGGTGCGCGCCGACGTCGTCGGGCGCAACGTGCTGGCGGGCCGGTGGTCGTTCCAGGTCGTCGAGGACTTCGACGACGGGTACCACCGCGCGTTCGCCGACGCGGAACGCCGGGTGCGCGACGAGCTGACCGCCGGACGACGGCACGTGTACGAGGCGCGGCTCAAGGAGCGGGAGCGCACGCACGGCCGACCGGGGCACGAGGCGCTGCCCGCCGACGTCCCGGCACGGGCCGCGACGCGCCCTGCGGTTACCTCGCCGGCCGTCCCGCCTGCGGTCTGACCGCGACCTGACCACAGCCCCCGCGGGCGGCGCACCATGCACGCCCACCGGCGAGGCGTCCCCGCCACGGCGGGACGAATAGGGCACGCTGCCCCCCGTGACCGGCCTCCTGACTCCCGCACGCTCGGTCGGCGCACGTCGGCGTAGCCCGCGACCGCACCGCCGGACGCGCGCACGCTGGCACTGGGTCCTCCTGGTCGTGGTGGGACTGGCCGCCGGGCTCGGCGGGCCGGTGGTGCTCGACGCCCGCGCCGCCGCCCAGTACCCCGTCACCGCGTCCGACCTCGCGGCCGGACGCGCCGCGCTCGACACGCTCGCGATCAAGGGGCGCGCACCACGCACGGGCTACGAGCGGGACGAGTTCGGGCAGCCGTGGGCCGACGTCGACCGCAACGGCTGCGACACCCGCAACGACATCCTGCGGCGCGACCTCGTCGACCCGGTGGCCAAGCCGGCCACGCGCGAGTGCGTGGTGCTGCGCGGCACGCTCGCCGACCCGTACACCGGCGAGAGCATCGCGTTCGAGCGCGGTGAACGCTCCTCGGAGGTCCAGATCGACCACGTCGTCGCCCTCGCGGACGCGTGGCAGAAGGGCGCGCAGCGCTGGACGGACGAGAAGCGCCGGCTGTTCGCCAACGACCCGGCGAACCTCCTGGCCGTCGACGGCAGCGCCAACCAGAGCAAGGGCGCGGGCGACGCCGCGACCTGGCTCCCGCCCAACACCGGGTACCGGTGCGCGTACGCGCTACGGCAGACGGCCGTGAAGGCGGCCTACGGCCTGTGGGCCACCCAGGCGGAGCACGACGCGCTCACGCGCGCGATCGACAGGTGCGTCGTCGCGGGCTGAGTCACGCGCCCTTGCGGGCCTGCAGGTCCTCACCGGGTCCGGCCACGACGCCGCGGGGACCCCCCGCACCCCCGAGCCGACGGGTGACGGCACGGGCCGCGAGGACGACGGAGCGCGCGTGCTCCTGCACGGCGGCGGCGGGCATCCGCGCAGCCGGCGCGACCAGCGCCAGCGCGCCGACGACGTCGCCGGTGTGGTCGAGCACGGCGGCGGCGACGGCCCGGGTGTCGGGGTCGTACTCACGGTCCTCGACCGCGAAGCCGCGGCGGCGCGTGCGCAGCAGCTCGGCCCGCAGCTCCCCGGGGTCCGTGATCGAGCGCGGGGTCGCGGGCCGCAGCCCACCGGCGACGGCGCGCTCGAGCAGCGCGGCACCCGCGACCGACAGGATCGCCTTGCCGCTCGCGGAGCAGTGCAGCGGCACGCTCTCCGGCACCCGCGACACGACTCGCCCGCCGCCGCCGGGTGCGGCGCGGTGGCCCGCGAGGCGGACCTGCAGGCCGTCGGGCACGGCGAGGACCGAGGTGCAGCCGCTCATGCGCGCGAGGTCGTCGAGCGCGCTCGCCGCGACGGCCTCGACCTCGAGGGTGGACAGGTAGGCGTGCCCCAGCCGCAGAGCACCGGGCCCGAGGCGGAAGCGACCGCTCGTCGGGTCGCGGCGCAGCAGCTCGGTCTCGAGCAGCGGGGCGGCGAGGCGCAGGACGGTGGACTTGTGGACGCCGAGCCGACGGCCGATCTCCGCGGCTGTCAGACCGGCGGGGTCGGTCTCCAGCGCGCACACGTCGAGCAGGGCGAGTGCCCGGCGCAGGGAAAGCGATTCGTTGCGGCCCGGTCGTGGTTCGACATCGGGTGTTGTGCTCACCGCTTCACTATCGCAGATCCTGGACGTCCGTCCGGAAGCGGTGGTCCCAGTCCCGAGGGGGCACATCGGGGCACACATGTGCACACCGTGGCAAGGCGGGTGGGTGATTCAGGCCACTGTCCAGGCCGCCAGCAACCAGGCTCCCCCGACCGCGAGCAGCGCGCCACACAGGACGAGGAACACCCCCACCCAGACGATCGCCGGCACGTGCGTGAGGCCCGCCAGCAGGCCCGCGTCGGACTCGTCGCGACCGCCCCGACGCCGCACCCGCCGACGCTGCACCTGCATCTCCAGCACCGCGCGCGGTGCCCCGAGCAGGAAGAACCACGTGAGCCCGGCGGCGACCACGGTCTGCAGCTGAGCGGGCGCCCACAGGGTCACGACGACGAGCGCGACGCCGCTGACCAGGACCGCCCACAGCCCGTACCAGTTGCGGATCTGCAGCAGCACGAGCACCACGACCAGGAGCAGCAGCCACAGCACGCCGAGCGCGTACCCGCGGGACAGCAGCCACGCGGCGGCGACGCCGAGCACGGCCGGCCCGGGGTACCCCGCCGCGACGGTGGCGATCATGCCGGGGCCGCGGGGCCGCCCGCGGGAGACGGTGAGGCCCGAGGTGTCCGAGTGCACGCGGATGCCCGAGAGCCGTCGCCCGGCCAGCACCGCGACCGCGGCGTGCGCGGCCTCGTGCACGATCGTCAGGCCGTGCCGCAGCAGGTGCCACACGAACGGCACGGCGAGGGCGGCCAGCACGACCGCGCCGACGACGAGCACCGTCATGCGCTCCGGCGCGGGCTGCGGCGTCGTGACCTGCTCCCACAGCCCGGCCAGACCCTCGCCCCCCGGGGACGGGGTCGCCAGCAGCGTCGTCGTGACGGCCGCGAGGGCCCCCGCGCTCACGGCAGCCGCTCCAGGTCGACGTCCGTGCCCGACGCGGTGACCCGCACGCCGTCCGGCACCACGACCGCCTGCTCGAGCACGATGCCGGCGGGCAGGCCGTCGAGCGGCACCTCGATCCCGACGAGCCGTTCGGCGACGTCTCCCGGCAGGTCCTCGAGCCGCAGCTCGCCCGTTCCGAGCGTGACGTCCTGGACGTCGACCTGGAGGCGCCCGTCGACCACGCGGGGCACGAGCCCGGCGCTGAGCGGGATGCCGAGGATCTCGCCCGACGCGCGCAGCATCCCGCCGTCGACGGCGACGTCCACGGGCACCCGGTCGGCGACGACCTGCTCCACCGTCGACGTGGGCACCGTCGCCTCGAGCCGCAGGGTGCCGACCTGGTACGGCTGGTCGAGGGACACGTCCGTGGCGTCGACGACGACGTCCGTCACCTCGACACCCTCGAGCTCGACGCCCCGGGCGGACACGCGCACGTCGTCCAGCGACCGCGCGAGCAGCTGCGGGAAGAACGGGAAACCGTCGATCCGCACGTCGGGCGTGCCGTCCACCTGGAGGCGCTGCGACAGGAGGACCGCCGCGCTGTCCTCGGCGCTGTCACGCGCGAACCCGTCGGCGACGTACGCACCGACGCCGACGAGACCGAGCGCGACGAGGCCTACCACCAGCCCCTTGCCCATGCGTGCCCCTCTCGTGCCGTCGTCGGGGCCCCACCGTAGGGGGCAGGAGCCTGCCCGGCCACGCCCCGCCCGGACGTCGTCGCATCACCCGCTATTCGTGTGGCATGCGTCACACCGAGTGCCTACGCTGGGAGCACGTTCGACGGAGGACGCGCGATGATCTGGGCTCTCCTCTTGTTCTCGGTGGCACCCACCGTGCTGCTGGTCTCCATCTGGGCGTTCATCCCCTCCGCGGACGAGCCCCCGCGCTGGCGGGCCCGGCTGGCCGAGGCCCTGGAGGCCGTCGCGGACCGCCTGCGGCACCGGCCGGTCGAGCCGTACGACCCGTTCGTGACGCTGCGGGTCCAGCAGCGTCTGGGCGCGGTCGCCAACCACGTGCGTCAGCTCGAGGACGACGAGCGGACGTTCGCGCGGGCCGAGCGGATCATCGCGTCGCAGCTCGCGTACGACCAGCTGCTCGCGGAGGCCTGCCAGCTCGCGGGCGTCGAGGTGCGTCCCGCGGCCAAGGGGGACGCGAAGGAGCGGTTCCGCGAGGAGGTCGAGCTCGCGGCGCGCGGCTGGACCTGGTGACGTCCCGCGACGGGCGGTCGGCCCTGGTGGCGTGACGTCCCGTTATCCCGCGAGGACGGTCAGGGTGCTCGGCCCGCCCGGTGTCGGACGGACCTCGATGCGGTCCGCGACGGCCTGCTTCAGCGCCTCGACGTGGGAGACGATGCCGACGACGCGACCGCCATGGCGCAGGCGACCGAGCTCGGCCAGCACCTGGTCCAGGACGTGCGGGTCAAGGGCTCCGAACCCCTCGTCGACGAACAGCGTGCCCAGCTCGACCCCGCCCGCCTCGGCGGTGACGACGTCGGCCATGCCCAACGCGAGGCACAGCGACACGTAGAAGGTCTCGCCGCCGGACAGGGTCCGCGGGTCACGGGCGCGCTCGGTGCGGTGGTCGACGACCCGCATCGCCAGGCCGATGGCGCGCGTGCGGACGTCCTCCTTCTCGTCGGACCGCACGAGCTCGTACCGGCCGTCGGACATGACCGCGAGCCGCTCGTTGGCGGCGGCCACCACGTCCTCGAACCGGCGGCCCAGCACGTACGTCGCGAGGGACAAGGCCTGCGCGTTGTCGCTGCCCGTGCCGGACGCGAGGTTGGCCATGCGGGTGACGGGACCGGCCGCCGCGACGGCGGCGTCGAGCGCGTCGGCGGCGCGCCGGACCCGGGCGGCTCCCTCGGCGGCGGCCTCGGCGCGGGACGCCGCGACCTGTGCGCGGCCCTCGGCGTCGGACGCGGCGCGGCGGGCGGCGAGCTCGGCGGCCTCGGCACCTGCGACGTCGGTGTCCACGTCCTGCGGCAGCGCGAGGACCTCGGGGTCCGCCAGGCCCGCGGCGACCCGCGCCGCAGCGCTGGTGTGCGCGAGCACGCGGTGCTCGAGGTCGCTGACCACGGACGCCGGGCACCACGAGTCGCGCGCGGCGTCGTCGTCGAGGCCGTGCTCGGCGAGCGCGAGGTCGAGCTCGTGCCGGCGGCGGCCTGCGTCGGCGGCCGTGGTCCGCTCGGCGTCGAGCGCGTCGAGCAGGGCGGCGGCCTGCCGCGCCCGCTCGTCGAGGGCGGCGTGGCGTGCCGCGACGGTCGGGTGCTCACCGCGCGCCTCGGCCACCTCGGCCTCGGCGCGCGCGAGCGCGTCCCGCTCCGTCTCGAGGGTCAGCTCCGCGGCACGGACCTGGGCGAGCACCTCGTCGCGGACGGCCTCGCGGCGGCGCGTCGCGGCGTCGTGCGCGACGATCTCGGCGTCCAGGGCCTCGACCCGTGCGGCCGCGGCGGCGACGGCGGCGATCTGCGCCTCGGCGTCCCGCAGGCCGGCGGCGGCCGACGCCGCGTCGTGGTCACCCGTGCGCGCTGCGAGGCCGTCGACGCGCTCCGCGAGCCCGGCACGTCGGGCACCGGCGTCCGCGAGACCGGCCTCGGCGGCGGCCCGCGCCTGCTCGGCCGCCAGCACCCGCTCCGCCGTGACGTGGTCGGCGCCGACCGACGCGGGGGCCGGGTGCTCGCACGCGCCGCAGACCGGGCACGGGTCGCCCTCGACGAGCCCGGCGGCGAGCTCGCCGGCGAGACCCGCGACGCGCGCGGCGCGCAGGGCGGCCTCGGTGGCGAGCGCGGCCCGGGCGGCACCGGCCGCAGCCGTCACCGCCGTCTGCGCGTCGGCGAGCTCCCCGCGCGCGGCGGTCAGCGCGGCCACGTCCGCGACGAGCGCGCGCGCCGCGGCCCGCGCCGCCTCGGCGGCGTCGGCCCGTCCCGCTCGCCCGCGTGCGTCGTCGCGCTCCAGCTCGAGCGCGGCCCGCGACGCCGGACGCTCGGCGAGCCACGCCGCCGCGGCGTCGACCTCCGTGCGCAGGTCGTCGAGCACCGCCGAGAGCTCGCGGACCGCCCGACGACGAGCGGTCAGGCCGGCCTCCAGCTCGACGGTCCGGCGCAGCGCCGCTGCGCCGTCCGCGGCTGCGGCGCGCTCAGCCCGCAGGCGCGGACGCCACGCGTCGAGCAGCTCCGCGACACCGGCGACGTCCGCCGCACCGCCCGGCTCGGCGTCCACGCCGTCCCCCGGCCACGTGGCGCCGGGCACACCCAGCAGCTCCGGCACCGCGCCGCCCGCCGGCAGCAGGTCGACCGGTGCCGTGTCGGCTGCGGCGACGAGCGCCTTCGCCGCCGCCTCGTGGGCCGTCGACGCGTCCTGCCATCCCGTGAGCAGCGGACGCACGGCCGCGGCAGCCCGCGCCCGCGCGAGCCGTCGCACGTCGTCCTCATGCTGCCCCGCCGTCGCCTCGAGGGACGACCGCTCTGCCCGCAGCGCGTCCCGGCGGGCGGCGAGCGCCGCGGTGGCGCGGGCGCGCTCGAGGCCGGTACGCGCGGCCTCCCACGTCGTCCGTGCGGTCGCGGCGTCGTGCGCGAGCGCGTCGGCTGCGGCGTCCAGCACCGCCGTGGTCGCGACGACGACCTCCGCGACGCGCTCGGCGACGGGCGCCCCGAGGGCAGCCTCGTCGAGCGCGGCCCGCGTCGCCACCTGCTCGTCGGGCCCCAGTGCGCACGCCCCCAGCAGGTGCGACACCGCCTCGCCCAGCCGCGTGCGCGACGCCTCGACCGTCCGCGCGGCCTCCGCGCGCAGCGCGGCGAGGCGCTGCTGCATCTGCTCGTAGACCTGCGTGCCGAAGATCTTCTGCAGCAGGACGCGACGCTCCTCACCGCTGGCCCGCAGGAACCGCGCGAACTCGCCCTGCGGCAGCACGACCGTCTGGACGAACTGCAGGCGGTCCAGGCCGACGGCGCGCTGCAGCTCGGCACCGACCTCGTCGAGCCGGGTCCCCAGCAGGACGCCGACACCGTCCAGGGAGTCCGGTCCGGCGCTGACGTCGACGTCCGCGGGCAGCCGCCACGCCTTGACGCTCGCCTGGGCGGTCGTCGTGCCGGTGCCGCGGCGCTTGGCCCGCTGGTACGCCGGTGTGCGGCGCACGCGGTACACCCCGGAGGGCACCTCGAAGACGAGGTCGACGACGCTCTCGACGTCGTCCGCCGCGTACGCGGACCGCAGCCGCTCGTCCGACGCGTCCGCGCCCGCGACCTTCCCGTACAACGCGAAGACGATCGCGTCGATGAGCGTGGACTTGCCCGAGCCGGTGGGGCCTTCCAGCAGGAAGAGGCCGGAGGACCCGAGGGCGTCGAGGTCCACGGTGTGCCGGTCCGCGAACGGACCGATGGCCTGGACGGTCAGGGAGCGCAGGTGCATCAGGCGCTCCGCTCCGCAGCCGCGACGTGCTCGTGCGCCGCGCGCAGCACCTGCCGCTCGGCAGCAGTCGGACGGCCTCCGGTCACGTGCGCGACGAAGTCCGCGGCGACCTCGACGGGGTCGGCCGCTGCGGTCACGAGGGCCGGGCGCGTGAGCGACGCGTCCGGGCGGTCGGGGCGGTGCTGCACGACCAGGGCGTGCGCGAACCGCTGCCTGACGCGGCGGAACAGGTCCGTGGGCCGCACGGCGTCGGTGACGGTCACGCGGACCCAGTCGTCGACGTACGGTTCGCCGGCCGCCGTCAGCAGGTCCTCGAGGGTGCCCGTCACGTCGGCCATGCGGCGCGGGACGGGCGCGGGCAGCAGCGTCGTGACCGGCTCGGGGCCGGACAGGTCCACCAGCACGGAGGACTTGGCGTGGTGCTGCTCGGAGAACGAGTACGCGAGGGGGGAGCCGGAGTACCGCAGGACCGTCCCCGCAGGCCCGTTGACCACCTGCGGACCGTGCAGGTGGCCCAGCGCCACGTAGTCCGCGCCCGCGAACACGTCCGCCGGCACGTGGTCGACCCCGCCGACCCGGATGTCACGCTCCGACTCGCTGGCCCGACCTCCGACGACGAAGGCGTGCGCGGCGACCACGACACGCGGCCGCTCACCGCCGGGCCGTGCCGCGACGTCGGCCCGCACCCGCGTCATCGCGGCGTGCGTCACGGCCTCGTGCGAGCGGGCGAGCAGGGTGCGCGCACCGTCGGCGCCGACGGGCGCGAGCTCCGCCCGGCACACGTCGGGGTCGAGGTACGGCAGGCCGTAGACCAGCACGCCCGCCACCTCGACCGGCTCCGCCAGCGACGCGACGCGTGTGCGCAGCCGTACGCGCTCGCGCATGAGCGCGGAGCCGAATCCCAGGCGCGTCGCCGAGTCGTGGTTGCCCGACGTCACGACGACCGTGGTGTGCTCCGCGAGGCGCGCGAGCGTGTCGGACAGCAGCGTCACGGCCTCGACGGGCGGGATGGCGCGGTCGTACACGTCACCGGCGACGACGACCGCGTCGACCTGCTCCGAGCGCGCGACGTCGACGAGGTGGTCCAGGTAGGTCGCCTGGTGGTCCAGCAGGTCGACCCCGTGCAGGGTCCGGCCCAGGTGCCAGTCCGACGTGTGCAGCAACCGCATGCCCGGAACGTAACCGAGGGTTCCGACATCGCCGCGGTCGACCCGCGACGGCGTCAGACGTCGTCGGGGATCGCGCCGCTCAGGCCGACCATCTCGAGCATGTCCCGCAGCACGTGGTTCGGGTCGTGCAGCGTCAGCTCGACGCCCGCCTCGGAGGCCGCCAGGTGCAGCTGCAGGACGAACGCCACACCGGACGAGTCGATGAACGTCGCCTGGCTCGCGTCGACGAGCAGCGGCAGACCGCTCATCAGCGCGATGCCCATGGACGCCGACGCCGACTGGCGCAGCGACGCGTCGATCTCGCCGACCAGACAGACGACGGCCCGTCCCGCACGGTGCTCGACGCGGATCTCGTGGTCCGTCGGCTCCGGGGCGCGCTCGATCGCAGCAGTCAGCTCGGTCATCGTGGCGTTCGCGCTCCTCGTGGCTGGTCCGGTACGTCGTCGTACCGGGGGTGCGACGGGCGGGACGAAAACTACCCACCGGCACCGACATCGGCGCGGCGAACGGGGTCCCGCTGCGTCACAACGCGCACCCCTGGGCGCGTGTTCCCGAGGACTCTACGCTTCTCCAACCGGGACTTGACCCCTGCTTGACTCGGTGCTGACCCGAACGGGTCAGGCAGCCTCGCTGACGTCCGCGACCGTCGCGCCCAGCGCCCGCACGAGGTCGTCGGTCGCCAGCTGGATCCCCACGCCGTGGCCCCCGCCGCCGATCGACACGCGCCGCCCCGACGCCCTGGCGTCCACCACGACCGGCCAGGCGCGCGTCGCGCCGAACGGCGTGATCGTGCCGCGCTCGAACCCGGTGACGTCCTTCGCGACCGCCGCGTCGGGCATCGACAGGCGACTCACACCGAGCAGCGCACGCAGCTTCGGCCACGAGATCGTCCGGTCGCCCGGCAGCAGGACGAGCAGGAAGTCGTCGTCCCCGCGCCTCACCACGATCGTCTTCACGAGGTCGGCGGGCTCGATGCCCCGAGCAGCGGCGGCCTCCGCGAGCGACCCCACGCGCCCGTGCCGCGTGCGCACGTACGCCAGACCCGCGGCGTCGAGCGCCGCGACGGTCCGACGCTCACCGTCGGTGCGCAGCTCGTGGTCCGGGACGGCTGCGGGTCCGGGGGCGTCGGGTCCGGGGGCGTCGCTCACGCGTCCACCGTAACGAGCCGACGGCGGGCCTGCGACGGACGCCCGCGCAACACCGGACGCGTGCCCGACGAGCCCCGGCCGTGCAGGTCACAGGAAGGCGAGGAGCCCGACCGCGAGCGCGACCCCCAGCACGAGGACCGCCCCACCGGCCACGACCCACCGGCCCCTCCCGGCGCGCGACCGGGCGGACGGCGGCTCGGCGGCCTCGCCACGGTCCGCGAACGCCGCGAGCCAGTCCTGCTCCGGGCTCCAGCGCTGCTCGGGAGCCGGCGTCGGGTCGGGGATCCACTCCTCGGCGGGCACCCAGCGCGCGGACGACGGGCGGCGCCGCTCGGGCTCCCGGCCGTCACGCGCCGGAGCGTCGGGACGCCCGACGCCGTCCTCGTGGCCGCTGCGCTCGACGCCGTCCCGCGCGACCGCGTCGTCGCGGTGGACGCGGTCGGCCCGCCGCCGGACGGCCGGCTCACGCGCCGGGCGCTCGCCCCACGCGTCAGGTCCGGACGACGCCGCGGAACCACCGGTGGGCGGTCGGTGGCGTGCGTCGTTCGCCCAGTGCTGGCGGTGCGCGTCGCGCGGCTGCTGCGGACCCGGACCCGGGGAAGGCCATGGCTGCTCGAGCACCGAGCCTCCCGTCGTCGTCGGACCATCCGGACGAATCGCCCAGGCGCCCTAGCATGCCGCCCGGATGGCCGCCGCGTCGCCCGCGTCACCCCAAAGTGTGAGGACGCTCTCATCGAGCCCGGCGCGAGACCCTGTCCCGAGGCGTCGCCCGCGTCACGGCGCGCAGCGCACGCGGAGACGTCGGGCCCGGGGCGCCACGTCGGTACGGTCGGGGGCATGACAGGGCTCGACGCACGCGCTCGTGCGGCAGGACTCGGCGGCGGCGCGCGACGGTGGACGCTGCTCGTCGGGTCGCTGGTCGCCGTGCCGGTGGGTGCGGTGCTGGCGCTGCGGCCGTTCGTGTCGCTCGCAGTGCTGGTGGTCGGCGTCGCCGTCGGCCTCGTGGTGCTGGGCGTGGTCCGGCTGGTCACCGGCCGCCCGGCGGCCGACGGCGCCACGGCGGACGTCGTGCCGTCGCGCTGGTGGTGGCTCGCCGGCGTCGCGTACCTGGCTGCTGCGCTCGTCGTCGTGCTGTGGCCCGGGCCGACGATCCGGGTGCTCGCCGTCGCGGTCGGCGCGGTCCTCGTCCTCGACGGCGTCCTCGATGTCCTCGCTGCGCAGCGCGCGAGCGGGTCGGGGCGCGCTGGCGCGCTGCTGTCGGGTGCCACGTCGCTGCTGCTCGGCGCCCTGGCGCTCGCGTGGCCGGACGTCACCGTGCTCGTCGTCGCCGTGCTCGTCGGGGTGAGCGTGCTCTTCGCCGGTCTGCGCGGGGTCGCTGCGGCCGTGCGCGGCCGCGGTCCGCACCGCCCCACCCGCTGGGAGCGGCGCGCGCGTCCGGGAGCGCGGCGGGTCGCAGGCGAGGTCGCGGCGCTCGTCGTCACCCTCGCACTGGTGGCCGTGGGCATCGGCATCGACCGCGGCACGCACCAGCCCGACGACTTCTACGCCGCGCCCGCCGACGTGCCCGACGAGCCGGGGCGCCTGCTGAGGAGCGAGCCCTTCGCGTCCACCGAGGTGCCCGCCGACGCGACGGCGTGGCGCATCCTCTACACGACGACCCGCGAGGACGGGACGCCGAC
The DNA here is from genome assembly GCF_024508315.1 of Cellulomonas xiejunii. Taxonomy (NCBI): domain Bacteria; kingdom Bacillati; phylum Actinomycetota; class Actinomycetes; order Micrococcales; family Cellulomonadaceae; genus Cellulomonas; species Cellulomonas xiejunii. The sequence goes on along the minus strand of NZ_CP101987.1, from coordinate 132,323 downwards.
CGTGGCGTCCGGCCTGGTCGTCGCGCCGCGGGCCGCGACGGGCGCGGACGCCCGGCCCGCCGACGTCGTCGCGTGGGCGCACGGCACGACGGGCGTGACCCCCGGCTGCGCGCCGTCGGTGCTGCCGGACGGCCTCGCGGCAGGCGCGATGTTCGTCCTGGACGACGTCCTCGCGCAGGGCTGGGCCCTCGTCGCGACCGACTACGCGGGCCTGGGCACCGACGGGCCGCACGCGTACCTCGTCGGGCGGGCGGCGGCGTACGACGTCCTGGACGCGGTCCGCGCGGCGCACGAGCTCGACGACGTCGCCCTGAGCGACCGGAACGTGGCCTGGGGGCACTCCCAGGGCGGCGGTGCGGCGCTGTGGACGGGCATCGTCGGGCCGCAGTACGCGCCGGACGTCGAGCTGCTCGGCGTCGCGGCGTTGGCCCCCGCGTCGAACCCGTCCGCGCTGCTCGCGCACCTGCCCGAGGTCTCGGTGGGCGCGCTGTTCGCCGCGTACCTCGCGCAGGGGTACGCCACGACGTACCCGGACGTGCGGCTCGACGAGGTCGTGCGGCCCGGCGCCCGCGTGATCGTCCAGGAGATGGCGCAGCGGTGCCTCGCCGAGCGTGGCGTGGTGGTCTCCGCACTGACAGCGCTGCTGCTCGACCAGCCGGTGTGGGAGCACGCCGACCCCTACACGGGTGCGTTCGGCGAGCGGCTCGACCAGAACGTGCCGTCCGGTCCCATCCCCGCGCCGCTGCTCGTGGCGCAGGGCACAGCGGACTCGATCGTCGTGGCGTCCTCCCAGGACGAGTACGTGGACGAGCGGTGCTCCGCCGGGTACGCCGTCGACCACCGCTCGTACGCGGGGCTCGACCACGTCGCCCTCGTGGAGGCCGACTCCCCGTTGGTGCCGGACCTGCTCGCGTGGACGCACGAGCGGTTCGCCGGCGAACCCCCGGCCGACAGCTGCCCCTGACGGGCGGCTGACCCGCGCATGACGGGCCTCAGCAGTCCGGAGGCGTGGGCCGGTCCGTGCACAGGTCCGCGACCAGGCGGGACGTGCGCTCCTCGATGCGGAAGGCGGGGCCGGTCGTCGTGGTGCGGGCCGTGCCGGCGACGTCCAGCCAGTCGTCGGTGCCGACGAGCCGGTACCGGCCGGTCCACGTGGTGGTGAGCGTGATCGACGCCTGACCGGGCCGCTCGTAGACGTGGTGCGTGGTGAAGTCCGGCCAGGCGCTGCCGGGGTCCCGTGTGACGAGGGGCTCCGAGCCGTCGCCGAAGTCGTACGCGAAGACGGCGGGGCGCGCCTCGACCTCCACCTGGTACCCCAGCAGGTCCGTGGTGAGGACGACCGGCGTGGGGTCGGTCCGCACGATCGTCTCGATGTTCACCAGCACCCAGTCGCCCTCCGGCTGCATGACGAGCGTCGGCGCGGGCAGTGGGAGCCGCCGGAAGTCCTCGGCCGTCATCGCCGGGACCCGGTCCGCCGGGCACGTGCCGTAGTCGACCTGCTCCCACGGGCTCCATGCGCTCGCGCCGGGGCCGCGGTAGCTGCGCCAGCGGGGCAGCTGCCAGTCGGCGGGGTCGCACTGCATGACGTACACCGAGGGAAGACCGTCGTCGCACAGCCCGTCGACGTCCGGGGCAGCGGGCAACAGGCCGCGCGTGCACCCGATCGCGTTGACGGACCTCCATTCGCGGCCGGTGGCGGCCTGGGTGACGGGGTTCGCCTCCTCGGCGTGTTGGCGCTGGGATCGGTCTGCGGCGAGGTCGACGTACCTGCTGTTGGCCGCCGCCGCGATCTGGCTCCGAGTGCTCCCCGGCAGGCCGTTGGACGGCGGTCCGGGCACAGAGGTCAGATGGGCGACTGCCGCAAGAGCGAGTGCCACTGTCAGGGTGCGCGTCATCCAGGTGCCGCCGTGAGGCCCACCTCGTCGACGGTCCACCGATCGTCGGTCCAGGAGAGGGCGAGGCCGTAGTCGAGGGGCGCGCCCTTCGGCTCCGTCGCGACAACCGATCCGTCGTCGCCTCGGAGCCTGATCTCTCCCTGGAACCGCCGGAGCTCGACCGTGAACCACTCGCCCGGTCGCACCTCCACCACGGAGACGTCGGTGATCTCTGACGGGTCCCGTTCGGTCAGCAGACGATCGTCGACGGCCTGCTGCACCTGCTGGACGACCTCGTTGCAGTAGGTGCAGGACTCGGCGGACAACGCCCGCAGGGGTCCCGCGTCGCCGGTGCTGAAGGCGTAGTCGTACAGCTCGAAGAAGTGCGTCGCTGCTGCCGTCGCACCGGCGGCCGTCGGTTCATCCATCCCCTGCGGCCTCACCGGCATCTCCGGTCGCGGCGGCGGACTCGGCACGGGGCTCGCGCTCGCGCTCGGCGTCGCCGCCACCGTCGTGCGCTCCGGCACCGGTTCCCCGGTGCACCCGCCGACCAGCACCGCGACGGCAGCGACCACCGCCCACCGGCACCTCACGACGCCCTGCCCCTGTCGACGCATGCGCAGAACCTACCGATTCCGGACACGTCCCCGCCGGGCACCTGTGGACGACGGTGCGCGCCGACCGCGCACGCCATGATGGGGCGCCACCGGTGAAGGGAGTGCGCGTGCTGACCAGCCTCGTCGTAGGGGTCCTGCTGATGAACGTGTTCGCGGCGGTGCTGGTCGTCGTCCGGGCACCCGTCTACGGGGCACGGCTGTACCGGCCGATGCTGCTGAACCTCGTGCTGTCGGCAGCGCCGCTCGTCGTCCTGGGGCTCGCCGTGGTGGTGCTGCTGCCGCTGGTCGTCGTCGGGACGCCGCGTCCGGTCGTGTGGGTGGTCGGTGCGGTGCTGGGACTGGTGTGGTTGCTGCTGCTGCCCAACTCGGGCTACCTCATCACCGAGCTCAACCTCAACCACCGGCGCGAGGGTGAGCGGGTACCCGAGTGGTACGACGTCCTGTCGGTGCTGGTCCTGGCGATGTCGGGCGTCCTGACGACGGTGCTCAACGTGTTCCTCGTCGTGCTGGTCGCACTCGTCGTCGGCGGCGTGGACTCGGCCGAGCCGCTGACCGGCACGACGGCACGCCTGCTGGAGGGCGTGCTGCTGCTGCTCGTCGCGTTCGGCATCTACCTGGGCCGCCACGTGCGCCTCAACTCGTGGGACGTGAAGCACCCGCGCCACCTGGTGCGCAAGGTGCTCGGGCACCTGCGCACGCCCGGCGCGCTGGGCAACGCGATCGGCTTCACGCTGATCGGCGCGACGTTCTTCGCGCTGATGTACCTGGTGATGATCGGGCCGGTCGTCCGAGGGCTCGTGGACGTCGAGCAGCTGCGGAACATGACCGGCTCCTGACGTGCGGGAACGCCGCCCGCGGCGTGCCATGAGGCCATGACCGTGACCGGATGACCGGGTGGCGGCGAACTGCGCGGCGGCGAGCCGCGCGTCGGCGTCTCGCCGCACGAGCCGTGGACGGTGACGACGGACGGGCCGCCGACGGGCCTGGAGGTGGACCCGCATGGTGAGAAGTCGCGCCGACCTCAGCCAGGCTGCCGCGGGAGGTCGCCCCACGGCTCAGGTGCACCTCGTGATGCCATGCCGCGCGCTACCGAGGCCGTCCACCAGTCGTGACGGCAGCTCCGCGGCACCCTGCGAACGCGGACGTCCACATCCCGGGACGGGCCCACCGCGAGACCGGGCTGAGTCGGCTCCCCCGTGCGCACGGGCCGCGCGAGCCCGGTCTCGCGGGCGCCGCGTCCCGACGGGTGGACGTCGGGGCGCATGCGGTCCGTGGTGACGGCGAGACCGTCGGCGGCGCCGGGCACCGGAGAAGGGGTGGTCAGATGTCCGGATCCGCGCTATTTTGGTATTTCACGAAATAGGAAGGAAGCCATGCCGGACGGTGTGTTCGCCGCGCTGTCGCACCCGACGCGGCGGGCGGTGCTGCGGGAGCTGGCCCGACGGGACTGGATGCTCGTCGGCGAGCTCGCCGACGCACTCGACGTGGCCGGACCGACGCTGTCGGGTCACCTGCGGATCCTGCGCGAGGCGGACCTCGTGATCGCCGAACGACGCGGGACGACGATCCGGTACACGGCGAACGCGTCCGTCGTCGAGTCCGCGTTCGCCGGCTTCCTCCAGTCGCTCGGCGTCGGCCGCGCGGCACCGCCGACCGAGTGACCAAGGGGACGACATGCGCGACGAGACGATGACCGCGAACGGGCCGGCACGAACCGTCCCGGTCCGGGGGCTCACGGTCGCCGCACTGGGCCTGGTGGCCATGGCGGCCCTGTCCGTGTACGTCTGGGGCCGGCTGCCCTGGGTCCTGACGCTCGAGGGCGGCGGCAAGGACGGCGCCGACGCCTCTGTGCCGAAACTCGTCCTCGTCGCGCTGTTCCCGCTGCTGCTCCTCGGTATCGGCGCCGCCCTGGTGCTCGCCCAGCCGGTCCGCGAGCGCGTCGCCCGGACCACCTCGGTGCCGCTGTGGCGGACGCGCGAGACCGACCGTCGCTCGGTCGACATCGCGCTGTCGATCCTCACCCTGGTGATCGTCGCCCTGCACGCGTTCTTCCTGAGCTACGCGAGCGGTGACGAGCGCACGGGCCGCGTGGTCATGGCGGCGGTTCTCGCCCTGGTCGCTGTCGTCATCGGCAACGGACTCCCCAAGGTGCCCGTGCCGGACGCCGCGCAGTCGGATGCGCTGCGGCTCGATGAGCGTCCGGGCCTCGACCGGCTCGTCATGGCCGCGCGTCGCGGGCAGCGCCGCGCCGGGCCCGTCGTCGTCGTGCTCGGACTGGTCGCGCTCGTGCTCGCGTTCGTCGACCCGACGGTGTCCCTGGGGACCTCGGTGCTCGCCGTCGTGGCGATGGGCGTCGTTGCCGGCGTCGTCGTGCTGCGCTCCGCGATCCGCTCGACCCGCACCTGAGGCGGTGCGCCGCGGGCAATGGACGTGAAGCCCGCCTCGCCGCCTGGGAGGATGGTGGGTCGTGAGCACGTCCGACCCCGCCCCCGCCGACGCCGCACCCCCCGAGGGTCCGCGCGGCGAGGGTCCGCGCGGCGAGGGTGCGCACGCCGACGGTCAGCGCGCTCCGGGGCGACGTCGTGGCGCCCGGGCCGGGCGGGGTGCCGGTCGGCGGACCCAGGACGGGCCACGCGACGGGCGAACGGACGAGGGCCGGGGCCCCGAGCGCTCGTCCCGCGAGCGGGCTCCCCGCCATGACGCAGGCCACCGGCCCCGCCGGGACGACGCCCGCCTCAGCCGCACCGCCGAGGCCCGCGCAGCGGTCACCCTCCCCCCGATCGTCTACCCCGAGCAGCTCCCCGTCTCCGCCCGCCGCGAGGAGATCGCCGCCGCCCTGCGCGACCACCAGGTCGTCGTCGTCGCGGGTGAGACCGGCTCGGGCAAGACGACGCAGATCCCCAAGATCGCGCTCGAGCTGGGCCGCGGTCGCGCCGGCCAGATCGGCCACACCCAGCCCCGCCGGATCGCGGCGCGCACGGTCGCCGAGCGCATCGCGGACGAGCTCAACGTCCCCCTCGGCGGCGTCGTCGGGTACCAGGTGCGGTTCACGGACGAGTCGTCCGACTCGACGCTCGTCAAGGTGATGACCGACGGCATCCTGCTCGCGCAGATCCAGCGCGACCCGATGCTGCGGATGTACGACACGCTCATCATCGACGAGGCGCACGAGCGCAGCCTCAACATCGACTTCATCCTCGGGTACCTCACGCGGCTGCTGCCGCAGCGGCCGGACCTCAAGCTCGTCATCACGTCGGCGACGATCGACTCGGACCGGTTCGCGCGGCACTTCGCCGGCCCGCCGACCGCGGAGCACCCCGACGGCGTCCCCGCGCCCGTCGTCGAGGTCAGCGGCCGCACGTACCCCGTCGAGATCCGGTACCAGCCGCTGTCCCCCGACGACGGCCCGGACCGTGACATGGTCACGGGCATCACCGAGGCCGTCGACGAGCTCATGGCCGAGGGGCCCGGCGACATCCTCGTGTTCCTGTCCGGTGAGCGGGAGATCCGCGACGCCGAGGACGCGCTGCGCGGCTCGCTCGGCCCGCGCGTCGACCCCAAGCACCCGAACGGCGTCGACATCGTGCCGCTGTATGCACGCCTGTCCGCGGCCGAGCAGCGACGCGTCTTCGAGCCCCACACGCGCCGGCGCGTCATCCTGGCGACCAACGTCGCGGAGACGTCGCTGACCGTGCCGGGCGTCCGGTACGTCGTCGACCCCGGCACGGCGCGCATCTCGCGGTTCTCCAAGGCGACGAAGGTGCAGCGCCTGCCGATCGAGCCGATCTCGCAGGCGTCCGCCAACCAGCGCTCGGGCCGGTCGGGCCGTGTGGCGCCGGGCATCGCGATCCGCCTGTACTCGCAGGAGGACTTCGAGTCCCGCCCCGAGTACACCGAGCCGGAGATCCTGCGCACGTCGCTGGCGTCGGTGATCCTGCAGATGATCGCGGTGGGCGTCGTGGCGTCCCCGGACGAGGTCGTCGACTTCCCGTTCGTCGACCCGCCGGACGTCCGCTCCGTCCGCGACGGCGTCGGCCTGCTCACCGAGCTGCACGCGCTCGAGGAGGTCCGCGGCCGCACGCGCCTCACCGAGACGGGCCGGCAGCTCGCGCAGCTGCCGATCGACCCGCGCCTGGCGCGCATGGTCGTCGAGGCCGGGCGCCGCGGCGTCGCGCGGGAGGTCGTCGTCATCGCCGCCGCGCTGTCCATCCAGGACCCGCGCGAGCGCCCCGCCGAGTCCCGCGAGACGGCCGACGCGTTGCACCGACGGTTCGCCGACCCGTCGTCGGACCTGCTCACCTACCTCAACCTGTGGACGTACCTGCGCGACCGGCAGCGCGAGCTGTCCGGCTCGGCGTTCCGGCGCATGTGCAAGTCCGAGCACCTGCACTACCTGCGCGTGCGCGAGTGGCAGGACGTCGTCACCCAGCTGCGCGAGATGGCCAAGGGCCTGGGCGTGCACGCCAAGGGCGCACCGACCCCGACGTCCGACGTCGCCCCGGCAGCGGACGGGCACGGGCGCGACGGGCGCCGCGACGGTGGCCGGCACACCCCGACGGGCGCACCGACGCAGGAAGCCGGCACCGTCGAGCGCCCCGACGCGGTGCAGACGCGGTGGACGTGGGACGCCGACACGATCCACCGCGCGATGCTGCCGGGCCTGCTGTCGCAGATCGGCATGCAGCTCGTCACCGACGTCGCCGCGGGCAACCCGCCCAAGGGCCGCGACGGCAAGCCGCGCAAGCCCGACGCGCGCGCCCGCAACGAGTACCTCGGCGCGCGCGGTGCGCGGTTCGCGATCTTCCCGGGGTCGGGCCTGTCGCGGAAGCCCCCGTCGTGGGTCATGGCCGCCGAGCTCGTCGAGACCTCCCGGCTGTGGGCGCGCGATGTCGCGAAGGTCGACCCGGCGTGGGTCGAGGAGGCCGCGGCCCACCTCGTGAAGCGCACCTTCTCCGAGCCCGCGTGGTCGACGCGGCAGGGCGCGGCGATGGTCAACGAGAAGGTGCTGCTCTACGGCGTGCCGGTCGTCGCGCAGCGTCGCGTGCTGCTCGCCAAGACGGACCCGGAGCAGGCGCGCGAGCTGTTCGTCCGGCACGCGCTCGTCCAGGGCGAGTGGACGACGCACCACAAGTTCTTCCACGAGAACCGCCGCCTGCTCGACGAGGCCGAGGCGCTCGAGGCCCGCGCCCGCCGCCGTGACCTCGTCGTCGACGACGACGCGCTCTTCGACTTCTACGACGCGCGCATCCCGCCCGAGGTCGTGTCCGCGCGGCACTTCGACACCTGGTGGAAGGTCGCGAAGCGCGCCGACCCGGACCTGCTGTCCTTCACGCGCGAGCTGCTGGTCGGGGACGACGCCGCCGAGATCGACGAGCACGCGTTCCCCTCGCGCTGGCCGCAGGGCGAGCTGTCGTTCCCGCTGACCTACCAGTTCGAGCCCGGCACCGAGGCCGACGGCGTCACCATCCACATCCCGATCTCCCAGCTGCCGCGCGTGCGGCCCGAGGGCTTCGACTGGATGGTCCCGGGCATGCGCGCCGAGCTGCTGACCGCGACGATCCGCGCGCTGCCCAAGCCGGTGCGCGTGCAGCTGGTCCCGGCACCCGACGTCGCGCGGGCCGTCGACGCGTGGCTCGCCGAGAACTCCGCGTCGTGGGCCGACACCGTGCGCGCCGGCGACGCCGCACCGTCGTTCCGCGAGATGTTCGCGCGCGCCGTCCGGGCGCTGCGGGACGTCGAGGTGCCCGCCGACGCCGTCGACGAGGACCGGCTGCCCCCGCACCTGCGAATGACGTTCCGCGTCGTCGGGGACCGCGGGGGCGTCATCGACGAGGGCAAGGACCTGCTGGCCCTGCAGCGGCGGCTCGCCGACCGCGCGCAGGACGCCGTCTCCTCCGCGGTGCGCACGGCCGTACGCGCCGCCATGGAGCAGGCAGCCGCCCAGGCCGGCACCTCGCCGCCCGCTCCCACCCAGCCCACCCCCACCCAGCCCACCCCCACCCAGCCCACTCCCACCCAGCCCTCCGCCGCCACCCCCACCCCCGGCGCGAGAGTGCAATCCAGTCACGCCCCCGGCGCCCCAGCACGGTCCGGCGCGACCCCGGACCTCGAGCGCACCGGCCTCACGACGTGGCCCGACCTTCCGGCGCTCCCCGACGTCATCGAGGCGCGTACCCCGGCGGGCGGCCTCGTCCGCGCCTACCCGACGCTCGTCGAGGAGGGCTCGGGCGCGCGCGCGACCGTCGCGCTGCGCGTCCTCGCCGACGCCGCTGTCGCGCAGGCCGCCGCCCGCCGTGGCCTGCGTCGTCTGCTGCTGCTCGACGTCGGGCTCGCGACCCCCCGCGTGACGAGCCGGTGGACCGGCACCCAGGCGCTCGCGCTCGCCGCGTCCCCGTACCCGAGCACCGACGCGCTGGTGGCGGACGTCCAGCTCGCGTCGATCGACCGACTCATCGCCCGCCACCTGCAGGGACGCACCCCGCGCGACATCCGCGACGCCGACGCGTACGCCGCACTGCGCGGTGCGGTGCGGGACGCCCTCGAGGACGACGTGCACCGCGTCGTGGGCGACCTCGTCGGGGTCCTGTCGGCGTGGCGGGAGCTCGACTCGGACGTGCGCGCCACGAGCAGCCTCGCGCTGCTGGCGACCGCGCAGGACGTGCGTGAGCAGGCGGCGGCGCTCGTCCACGACGGGTTCGTGTCCCGCGTCGGTGCCGACCGCCTGCCGCAGCTGGTCCGCTACCTGCGCGCCGCGCGGCACCGGCTGGCCAAGGCCGCGGACAACCCGACGCGCGACGCCGACCTCGCGTGGCAGGTGCACGACGTCGAGCAGCTCTACACCGCAGCCCGCGAGCGCGCCGCGACCGCGCCGCCGGACCCGGCCCGTGACGCCGCGCTCGATGACGTCCGCTGGCTGCTCGAGGAGCTGCGGGTCAGCCTGTTCGCGCAGCAGCTGGGGACGCCGGTGCCGGTCTCGCCGACGCGCATCCGCAAGGCGCTGGCGGCGATCGGGGCGTGACGCGCCGGGCCGCGCCCCTCCCCGCTGCCTAGGCTGCGGGGATGGCCACCGTCCTGCTCGTCCGTCACGGCCGCACCGACGCCAACGTCCGGGGCGTCCTGGCGGGGCGCGCTGCGGGGGTGCCGCTCGACGCCGTCGGACGCGCGCAGGCCGAGCGCACTGCGGACCGCCTCGCCGTGGTGCCCCTCGTCGGCGTGGTGACGAGCCCGCTGGAGCGGTGCCGGGAGACGTCGGACCTGCTGCTGCGACGGCAGGGCGGCGCGCCGGACCTGGCGGTCGAGGACGCGCTGACCGAGTGCGACTACGGGGACTGGCAGGGCCGGTCCCTGGCCGACCTCGCGCGCGAGGCACTGTGGTCGACGGTCCAGACGCACCCCGCGGCCGTCACGTTCCCCGGGGGTGAGTCCCTCGCCGCGATGCAGGCGCGGGCCGTGGCGGCGGTGCGGCGGCACGACGCCGCGGTCGAGGCTCAGCACGGTGCCGGCGCGGTCTGGGCGGCCGTGAGCCACGGTGACGTCATCAAGTCGGTCCTCGCCGACGCCCTGGGCATGCACCTCGACCTGTTCCAACGTCTCGAGGTGGGGCCCGCGTCGGTCTCGCTGGTCCGCTACGGGCCGCTGAGACCGCACGTGATCGCCACCAACACGCAGCTCGGCGACCTCGGGTGGCTGGGGACGGCCCGTCCCGATGACGACGCGCCGGTGGGCGGCGGGGCCGGGCACGACTCGACCGCCGCCGCGGACTGACCGTTCGTACACTCGACCCATGACCGCCCTCGTCCACGAGTTCGACTGGCCGGACCGCGTCGTCGTCGGCACCGTCGGCCGCCCGGGCGAACGCACGTTCTACCTGCAGGTGCGCATGGGTGAGCGGTCCGCGAGCGTCGCCCTGGAGAAGCAGCAGTCCGCGGCGCTGGCCGACCTGGTCGAGGAGCTGCTGGACGACCTCGCGACCGACGAGACCCACCCGGTGACCGTGCCCCGACTGACCCCGCCCGAGCTGGTCGACGACGACCCGATCGACCAGCCCGTCGAGCCGCTGTTCCGCACCGGGGCGATGCGCCTCGGCTGGGACCCGCGGACGCTGCAGGTGGTCGTCGAGGCGTTCCCCGTCGAGGCAGGCGCGGACGCGCTGGCCGACGAGGCGGACGAGCCCAGCGAGGTCCTGCTGGTGCGGATGCCGGTCGGCACCGCGCGGGCGTTCGTCCAGCGCACGCGCGGCGTGGTGGACGCGGGCCGGCCGCTCTGCGTCCGGTGCGGGGAGCCGATCGACCCCGACGGCCACGTCTGCGCACCACCCGACGGCGCGTGACCTCACCGGACGACGAGCCGCGCGGCGTCGACCTGGACGGCGACGAGCTGCGGATCGTCGGCCGTCTCACCGCCGCGTCCAACGCGACGTTCGTCGGCACGATCCGCGACGTCGCGGTCGTCTACAAGCCGGTGGCCGGCGAGCGGCCGCTGTGGGACTTCCCGGAGGGCACGCTGGCGCTGCGGGAGGTGGCGGCGTACCTCGTCTCGCAGACCCTCGGCTGGGACGTCGTGCCGCGCACCTGGCTGCGTGACGGGCCCTTGGGGCCCGGGATGGTGCAGCTGTGGCAGGAGCCGGACCCGCAGCAGGACCCCGTCGACGTCGTCCCGACCTCGGCCGTGCCGGCGCAGGGGTGGCGCACCGTGCTCGAGGGGACCGACGAGCGCGGCCGACCGGTGGCGGTGGTCCACGAGGACTCCCCGGCGCTGCGCCGCATGGCCGTGCTCGACGTGCTGCTGAACAACGCCGACCGCAAGGGTGGGCACGTGCTCCCCGTGGCCGGCGGCCACCGGTACGGCGTGGACCACGGCGTCACGTTCCACACCGAGCCCAAGCTGCGCACGGTGCTGTGGGGCTGGGTCGGCGAGCCCTTCGACGCGGACGAGACGGCCGGTGTGCGGCTCGTGCGGTCGGAGGTCGCCGGGGAGCTCGGGCAGCAGCTCGCCACGCTGCTCACCACACCGGAGGTCGACGCGCTCGCCGAGCGGTGCGACCGGCTGCTGGCGAGCGGGCGGTTCCCCGCGCCCGACGGCGGCGCGTCGCCCGTGCCGTGGCCCCTCTTCTGAGCGGGTGAGCCGACCACAGCCCCGCCGCGTGACGGGCTCGTCCCCAGGTCCTGCCGCGCGCGTCCCCCGCGTCGGGCCCGCGGAGCACACTCGGTGCATGACCACGACGCCCGCACCGTTCCGCTGCTTCGGTGGCGCCGACCCCCTGTACGCGGCGTACCACGACGACGAGTGGGGGGTGCCGGTGCATGACGAGCACGCCCTGTACGAGCGGGTCTCCCTGGAGGCCTTCCAGTCGGGCCTGGCGTGGATCACGATCCTGCGCAAGCGGCCCGCGTTCCGGGAGGCGTTCGCGGGGTTCGACCCGCAGGTCGTGGCGGCCTACGGGGACGACGACGTGGCGCGGCTGCTGGCGGACCAGGGGATCGTGCGCAACCGGGCCAAGATCGAGGCGACGATCGACAACGCCCGCGCGCTGCTGGCGCTCCACGAGTCGGGGCGCACGCTCGACGAGGTGCTGTGGTCGTACGCCCGCGAGCCGGGTCCCCGGCCGCGGACGTGGGCCGAGGTCCCGGGTCGTACGGCCGCGTCCGCAGCCCTGGCCAAGGAGCTCAAGCGGTACGGGTTCCGCTTCGTCGGGCCGACCACGGCGTACGCGGCGATGCAGGCGTGCGGGGTGGTGGACGACCACCTGGACGGCTGCCTCGTGGTGCGCCGGACGAACGGCGGTGAGGCCGCCGAGCGCGCTGCTCCCCCTGAGTGACGCACGCGACCGAGGGTCGGCAGACCGCGGACGACGGGCTAGGGTGCCGCACATGACGGACCACGTGGACCACGACGGACGGCAGGATGCCGTGCGCGAGGCGCACGACGCGTGGCTGTCCGCCGGCGATCCCGACCCGTACGTCCTGGAGGCCGTCCAGGACGGACTGCTCCGCGTCCCCGTCGCTGCGCCGACGTCGTCGTGGTTCGGCCTGCCCCACCAGCGCACCTCGCGCGAGACGACGTCGCGCCTGCACCGCCGGCGCCGCTGACACGTCGCGGCGCGGGGTCGGCACGCCGCCCTGTTCACGATCAACGGACGTTCCTGGCCGCGACACTGATCGGCCCTCCCCCAGCAGGTGGATCAGCTGGCTCCTGCCCTCGTGGCATGCGACGCTCGACGTCGTGGCAGGCTTCGCGCTCCTGACCGCAGCCACGCTCGGCGTACGCGTGGGTCGACGATCGTGACGCCGTTGGCCCGGCCGGTCTCGGCCGCCCGGTGCTGTGGGTGGTCTGGCTCGTCGTCTTCGGCGCCTACCTGATGCGTCGCCGGCCAACGGGCAGGAGCCATGAGGACGATCGGACACTTCCGTAGCGCCGACGCCCGCGCAGCGTACGTGCGCGCGTACGAGGCTGCGATGGCGGCGCTGCCACCACCCACCGACGGGTTCGAGGTGGGCACGTCGTTCGGCTGCGTCCGTGGGTTCCGCTGGGAGGGGGTACGCGACACGTCCGTCCCCGTCGTCCTGCTCCCGGGCCGCAGCGCCGGCGTGCCCATGTGGGGGGACAACCTCCCCGACCTGCTTCGATCGGAGAGGACCGTCTTCGCGGTGGATGCCCTCGGGGACGCGGGGCTGTCGGAGCAGTCCGTACCGCTGTCCACGGCCGGCGATCAGGCGACCTGGGTCGAGGAGACCCTGGACGGGCTCGGAGTCGGCGTCGTCCACACACTGGGCCACTCGTTCGGCGCGGCGACGACCGCGGCCCACGCGCTGCGCTTCCCCAGCCGTGTGGCGAGCATCGGCCTGCTCGAGCCCGCCTTCGTCCTGCGCTGGCCCCCGCCGTCCACCTTCGTGTGGGCGACGCTCTCCCTCGTGCCTGGCCCGAGCAGCTGGCGAGAGCACGCCCTGGCCGCGCTCGGTGGGGTGGAGGTCGACGAGGTGAGGGCCCGGACGCCGATCGGCGAGATGATCTCCGCCGCGGTCGAGCACTTCCAGAGCGACCTGCCCACCCCACGTCCCCTCTCGCGCGAACAGCTCGGCAGGCTCACACAGCCCGTCTACGTCGCCATCGCCGGTCGCCGCTCCCTGGCCGGAGGCGAGAGGGCGGCGACGCGAGCACGAACCCTGCCGAACGCGGTCGTGGACGTGTGGCCGGGCACGACGCACTCCCTGCCGATGCAGGTTCCGGCGGAACTGGCCCTGCGCCTTCGGTCGTTCTGGGACCGCGTCGATCCCGCGGGGTGACGCCGCGGTGGGACAGTCCAGGTGGTCTGCGCCGCGCCGCACACTCGTGACCGGTCGGCGAGCCGCTGGCCGGCGTCTCACGCACCGACCGCCCCGTTCGGGTGCACAGACCGACCCGTTATGCTCTCGCACGACCATCCAGAGCGGCTGAGAGACCTGGCTCGACGACGCCGCAGCAACCCCCCTCCTCGCGAGGGTGTGGGTGCTTCCGCCAGGAACGATGGAGTGACGATGAACGTGCGCCCCCGTGCCACCGACCCCTCGTGCGGCAGCACCCGCCCGATGACCCCGCCCACGGCGCGATGAGCACCGTGGTCGAGATCAAGACCGAGACGGTCACCGCACCCCAGCACTCGCGCACCGCGCGGCGACGCGCGGAGCAGGCGGGCGCACTGGACCGTCCGACCGTCTCCTTCGAGCTGTTCCCCCCGCGCAACCCCGACGCGGCACCCCGCCTGTGGTCGACCGTGCGTGAGCTCGAGACCGTCGAGCCCGACTTCGTCTCCGTCACGTACGGCGCGGCCGGCAAGACCCGCCAGACCACGCGGGCGATGGTCCGCCGCCTGCTGCGCGAGACCTCCCTCACCCCGATCGCCCACCTGACCTGCGTGGGGACCTCGCGCGAAGAGGTGACGGCGATCGTCGAGGAGTTCCTCGACGAGGGCGTGCGCTCGTTCCTCGCGCTGCGTGGCGACCCGCCCGCCGGCGAGCCCGACTGGCGCCCGCACCCCGACGGCGTGCACACCGCCGCCGAGCTCGTCGAGCTGCTGCGCGACATCGAGAGCCGCCGGTGCGGCCGCAGCGCCGCGCAGGCCGTCCGCGCCCGGGTCCGCCCGCTGTCGGTGGCCGTCGCCGCGTTCCCCCGCGGCAACCACGCCACCGGCGGCACCCGCGCCCAGGACGTCCAGGCCCTGCTCGCCAAGCAGCGCGCCGGCGCCGACTTCGCGATCACCCAGGTGTTCTACGAGGCCGAGGCGTACCTCGGGCTCGTCGCCGAGGCGCGCGCCGCCGGCGTCACCATCCCGATCGTGCCGGGCATCATCCCGACCACCGACCCCGCCCGGCTGCTGCGCCTGCAGGAGCTCACGGGCGTGCCCGTCCCCCGCCGGCTGTTCGACCTGCTCGGGTCCACCGACGACCCGGTCGAGCGCCACCGCCGCGGCACCCGCGCGGGTGTCGACCTCGTCAACGGGGTCCTGGACGGCGGCGCGCCCGGCGTCCACGTCTACACGTACAACAAGCACGAGGCGGCGCTCGACCTCCTCGACGGCGCCGACCTCATCGGCGGCCGTCGCTGCACGGTCACCGCCCCCGACGCCGTCACCACTCCCGACCTCACCGCGCCGGACGGCCACCCCGCCGACGCCTCCACGACGACACCGCGAGGAAACCTGTCATGACCGACACCACGCCCGCCCAGCCGGCGACCCCGGCCTTCCCCGCCGGCTCCGTCCTCGGCTACCCGCGCATCGGCCCGCGCCGCGAGCTCAAGAAGGCCCTCGAGGCGTTCTGGGCCGGCCGCACGTCCGCGGACGAGGTCGAGGCCGTCGCCGCCGACCTGCGTCGTCGCACGCGCACGCGCCTCGCCGAGCTGGGTCTGGCGACCGACGCCCCCGCGATCCCCAGCGCGTTCTCCTTCTACGACCACGTGCTGGACGCCACCGCGCTCGTCGGCGCCGTCCCCGCCCGCTTCGCGGACCTGCAGGACGCGGACGGCCGTCTCGACCTGGCCGGGTACTCCACCGTGGCCCGTGGCCGTGGTGACGACCTGCCGCTCGAGATGACCAAGTGGTTCGACACCAACTACCACTACCTGGTGCCCGAGATCGGCCCGGACACGCAGTTCCGGTACGCGTCCGACCGCCCCGTCGCGGAGTTCACCGAGGCGCTCGCCGACGGCGTGCTCACGCGGCCCGTCGTCGTCGGCCCGGTAACGTACCTGGCGCTGGCCAAGCCGACCGAGGACGCGCCCGCCGGGTTCTCCCCGATCGACCGCCTCGACGACATCCTGCCCGTCTACGTGCGGCTGCTCACCGAGCTCGCCGCAGCCGGCGCCACGTGGGTGCAGATCGACGAGCCCGCGCTGGTCTCCGACTCCGTCGGGGTGTCCGCCGACGTGCTGGCCGAGGCGACGACCCGCGCGTACCGGGTGCTCGCGACCGAGCTCGCGCGCCCGCAGCGTCCGGCGATCCTGCTCGCTGCCTCGTACGGCGACCTCGGCTCGGCGCTGCCCGTGGTCGCGGCCACCGACGTCGAGGGCCTCGCGCTCGACCTCGTCCGCGGCGACGCCCCGACGGTCCCCGTCACGGGTCTCGCGGGCAAGACGCTCGTCGGCGGGGTCGTCGACGGCCACAACATCTGGCGCGCGGACCTCGACAAGAAGCTCGCGATCCTCGAGCAGCTCGAGAACCTCGGCGCCGCGGCCGTCACGGTCGGCACGTCGACGTCGCTGTTCCACGTGCCGCACACGCTCGAGGACGAGCCCGCGCTCGACCGCGCGCTCGTGCAGTGGCTCGCGTTCGCCGACGAGAAGGTCCGCGAGGTCGCCACGCTCGCCGAGGGCCTGACCGAGGGCCGCGAGGCGATCCACGAGCAGCTCCTCGCCGCGTCGGACGCCGTGAACTCGCGCGCCACCGCCCCGGGCGTCGTCCGCCCCGAGGTCCGCGAGCGCGTCGCCGCGCTGACCGACGAGCAGTTCCGCCGCGGCCCGTTCGCCGAGCGCAAGGCCGCGCAGGCCGCACGCCTGAACCTCCCGGCGCTGCCCACGACGACCATCGGGTCGTTCCCGCAGACGCCGGAGATCCGCAAGGCGCGCGCCGCCTTCGGCAAGGGCGAGCTCACGGCCGAGCAGTACGAGGACGAGATGAAGGCGGAGGTCCGCCGCGTCGTCGAGCTGCAGGAGCGGATCGGTCTCGACGTCCTCGTGCACGGCGAGCCCGAGCGCAACGACATGGTCCAGTACTTCGCCGAGAACCTCGACGGCTTCTCCGTGACGCAGAACGGCTGGGTGCAGTCGTACGGCTCGCGCTGCACGCGCCCGTCGATCCTGTGGGGCGACGTGTCCCGCCCGGCGCCCATCACGGTCGCGTGGGCGCAGTACGCGCAGTCGCTCACGTCGAAGCCGATGAAGGGCATGCTCACGGGCCCGGTCACGATCCTCGCGTGGTCGTTCGTCCGCGACGACCAGCCGCTCGGCGACACCGCGAACCAGGTCGCCCTCGCGCTGCGCGACGAGATCGCCGACCTCGAGGCGGCGGGCATCGGGATCGTCCAGGTCGATGAGCCCGCGATCCGTGAGCTGCTGCCGCTGCGCGAGAAGGACCACGCCGCGTACCTCGACTGGTCGGTCAGCTCGTTCCGCCTGTCGACGGCCGGCGTGCGCCCCGAGACGCAGATCCACACGCACCTGTGCTACTCGGAGTTCGGCGAGATCATGGAGGCGATCGACGGTCTCGACGCCGACGTGACGAGCATCGAGGCGGCCCGCTCGAAGATGGAGATCCTCGGCGACATCGCCGCGGCCGGGTACCCCCGTGCCGTCGGGCCCGGCGTCTACGACATCCACTCGCCGCGCGTCCCGTCGCAGGACGAGGTCACCGAGCTGCTCACCGAGGCGGTCCGCACCATCGACGTCGACCAGCTCTGGGTGAACCCGGACTGCGGCCTCAAGACCCGCCGCTACGAGGAGGTCACGCCCTCGCTCGAGCACCTGGTCCAGGCGACCCGGACGGTCCGCGCGTCCCTCTGACGCCCCGGACGGCCGACACCTCGAGGCCCCGGCCGCCGCACCCGCGGCGGCCGGGGCCTCGTCGTGCCACCAGCGACGGCACCCTGCCGGCCCGGTCACCGGGGCCCGCGCCGTCTACCCTGCACGGCATGGGTTCCCCGTTCGACGTCCCGGTCGCCGAGCTGCGACGGCGCACCTCCCTGAAGTGGCACACCTACCCGCAGGACGTGCTGCCGGCGTTCGTCGCCGAGATGGACGTGCGTCCGCTCGACGCGGTCGTGTCCGCCGTCCACGGCGCGCTGCTCAGCGGTGACACCGGGTACGAGGCCGGGCCTGCGAGTCCGCGCGGCACGGCCTACGCGGAGGCGTTCGCCGACTTCGCCTCCCGGCACCACGGGTGGGACGTCCCGGTGGACCGCACGCGGCTGGTCCCGGACGTCATGCTCGGCGCGGTCGAGGTGATCCGTCTGGTCTCGGCGCCGGGCGACGCGGTCGTCATCAACCCGCCCGTGTACCCGCCGTTCCGGTCCTTCCTGGAGCACGCCGGGCGTCGCGTCGTCACCGCACCGCTCACCCCTGCGGGCCGGCTCGACCTCGACGCGCTCGACCGCGCGTTCGCCGGCGCCCGCGCCTACCTGCTGTGCCACCCCCACAACCCGACCGGGACGCTGCACACCGCGGACGAGCTGCGCGCCGTCGGGGACCTCGCCACCCGGCACGGCGTCCGCGTCGTCGCCGACGAGATCCACGCACCGCTCTTCGTCGGCGACGAGGCGTTCGTCCCCACCACGACGGTGATCCCCGACGCCATCGCGCTGCACTCGGCGTCCAAGGCGTTCAACCTGGCAGGCCTCAAGACCGCCGTCGCCGTCCCTGGTCCTGCCGCCGACGACCTCACGCACCTGCCGGAGATCGTCGGTCACGGCGTCAGCCACGTCGCGTCGATCGCGCACCAGGCCGCGTACCGTCACGGCCACGCCTGGCTCGCCGACGTGCGCGCGAGCATCCGGCGGCACCAGCAGATGGTGGACGACGCGCTGACCGAACGGCTGCCGAGCGCACGGTGGCGGCGGCCGGAGGCGACGTACTTCGCGTGGCTCGACGTCCGCGACACGCCGGCCGTCGCCGGCAGCGGCACGGACCCCGCGCGACTCCTGCTGCACCGCGGTCGGCTGGCGGTGAACCCTGGCCCGACGTTCGGTGACGAGGGCGCCGGTCACGTCCGGCTCAACCTGGCGACGTCACCGGAGATCCTCGCCGACGCCCTGGACCGTCTGGTGACGACGCTCGCCGCTCGCGCCTGACGCGACAGTCCTGAGCGGCGGCGCACAGCGAGTGGATCGCACTCTCACGCCCCTCCGGGGGGGCAGGCGGCGGCGCACAGCGACTGGATCGCACTCTCACGCCCCTCCTGGGGGCGTGAGAGTGCGATCCAGTGCTTGTCGGAGGGGCGTGTCAGTCCGCCGACGCCGGCTCGGGTGCTGCGATCGAAGCCTGTGCGGCACCGTGCTGGACCTCGATGCGACGCGGCTTGGCCTCCTCCGCCACCGGGATGGTCAGCGTGAGGACGCCGTCGTCGTACGTCGCGTTGATGCGGTCGAGCGCGAGGCCGCGGCCGACGGTCAGCTGGCGGGCGTAGGTGCCGACGGGCCGCTCCTTGGCGAGCCACTGCACGTCGCTCTCGGTGCGCGGCGTGCGCTGCGCCCGGATGGTCAGGGTGCGGTCGTCCACGTTCACGTCGATGGTGCCCGGGTCGGCGCCCGGCAGGTCGACGTGCAGGACGTAGTGGTCACCGTCGCGGTACAGGTCCATCGGCATCGTCGCCGACGCGCGGTCGGACGCGAGGACCTGCGCAAGCACGCGGTCCATCTCACGGAACGGGTCGAAACGAGTAGCCATCACCCATCACCTCCTCGACGTGGGTCCGGTCCTCCCGGCTCCCGGTGCTGTGCCGGCGGCCTCTGCCGCCGGTTGGCTACACGTCAACAGTTAGCACTCTCGCGCGGAGAGTGCCAAGTGGAAGATGTCGATATTTCGCCCAGAGCGAACAAGCGTCAGGCGGAGCGGCCCATGGAGCGCCGGTCCTCGCGCGCGAAGCCCGCGACGAAGTCGACCAGGCCCTCGACGATCCGCACGTCGGCATCGAGCCACGGCACGTCGAGCCACTGGCCCGCGGGCAGCCAGCGCAGCTCGTCGTGCTCGACGAGCGGCTCGGGCCCACCCTCCAGCACCTCGGCGAACCACAGCCGCATGACGTACTGGTCGGACAGGACCCACGCGCCGTCGTCCGGGCCGAGGAGCTCGACACCGAGCCCCACGCGCACACCGAGCTCCTCACGCAGCTCCCGGTGCAGCGCCTCTTCGGGCGTCTCACCTGCCTCGACCTTGCCCCCGGGGAACTCCCAGCGCCCCGCGAGGCTGGCGGGCGTCGCCCGCCGCGCCGCGAGCAGGAGCTGCGGGTCGTCGAGATCGTCGACCACGGCCGCTGCCACGACGAGCACAGGAGTCATGCACCGAGTCTGCCAGTCCTCTGTCACAGCCGGATCACGACGATGTGATCGGCCGTTCGCGTCGTGTGCTCAGCCGGGGAGGTCCGGCCGGGCGGGACGCGCGTGCTGGTGGTACGGGTACGGAGGGATCCCTCCCGCCCCTCCGTGGGGCGGTGACGCGTCAGCGGATGCCGTTGGCCTCGGCCCACGCGACCGCCTCGGCACGCGTGGAGGCGCCGATCTTGCGGTAGACGCTGCGCACCTGCGACTTGACGGTGTTGCGGGTGACGAACAGCCGCGTGGCGATCTCCTCGAGCGTGACGTCCTCGGTCAGCTCGGCCAGCACGACCCGCTCGCGTCGGGTGAGGGAGTGAGCCCCCAGCAGGTGCGGGTTCAAGGCGGTGTCCAGCATGCTCATGATGTCCTCCGGTGGGCGGCGGGTCCGGTCTCTCCGGGCTCGCGTGGGCTGCGTACCGGATGAGAGCGGCGCGCGTCGTGGGTATGACGCGACTTTCGCCGGTTTCTCTGAATCACCGTGAGTTCCCCCCCGCGGTGCCGATCGCTGCACCTGTCATGACGCCGGTCCGAGCCCTCTGATACATCGCGGTCGGAACGCCGTCACCAGCACTGTGCGTCACATCACCCGTTCGGGCAAGCACCCGGACGCATGGACAACTGTCCAGCACTCACCCACCCGGCCCAACCGGTAGGTGCCATCACCCACGAACGGCTCACGGGTTGAGCGCTGCGTACTCCTCGGCCGACAGGAGAGGGCCCGTGGACGTGACGTCGACGCGCAGCAGCCACCCCTCGCCGTAAGGGTCCGCGTTGACCAGCGAGGGGTCGTCGACGACCGCGCCGTTGACCTCGACGACGGTCCCGGAGACGGGCGAGAACAGCTCGGAGACCGACTTGGTCGACTCGATCTCCCCGATGACGGCGCCCGCCTCGATCGTGGAGCCCACACTCGGCAGCTCGACGAAGACGATGTCGCCCAGGGCGTCGGCGGCGACCGCCGTGATGCCGACCGTGACGGGCGACGACGCGTCGACCCACTCGTGCTCGGCGGTGTACTCCAGCGTCGTGGGCAGCTCGGCGGCCATGAGGGCTCCTGTCGGGTCGGGTGGTGCGGGCGTGCGGGCGGACCGGGTGCGGCGGACCGTCACCGAGGACGACGGTAGAAGGGAAGGGGCACCACGCGCACGGGTTCACGCCGTCCGCGCACGTCGACCGCGAGCTCGGCCCCCTCGGCGCTCATCTCCGGCGTCACGTACGCCATCGCCACGGGGTACCCGAGCGTGGGCGACGGCGCACCGGACGTGACCGTGCCGACGACCGGCGCGTCGGGCTGCGTGGACGCGAGCACGTCGTACCCGTGCCGCGCGGCGCGACGCCCCAGACCCTGCAGCCCCACGAGGACGCGCGCGGGTGCCGAGTGCGCCCGCGCGGCGAGCGCATCGCGCCCGACGAACGGCAGGGGCGCGCCGTCGGCGTCGACCTTGTCGAGCTTGACGACACGCCCCAGGCCCGCGTCGTGCGGCGTCGTCGTGCGGTCCAGCTCGTTGCCGTACAGCGGCATGCCGGCCTCCAGGCGCAGCGAGTCGCGCGCCGACAGGCCCGCGGGGACGATCCCGTGGTCGGCACCGGCGGCGAGCAGGGCACGCCACAGGGCCGGTGCGCCCGCCGCGTCGACGAAGAACTCGAAGCCGTCCTCGCCCGTGTAACCGGTGCGCGCGACCAGCACCGGAGCCCCCTCGAACTGCATCGGCAGGCACGCGTAGTAGCGCAGCGTCGCAGGGCTCACGTCGGCGGGGCCGGCCGGGTCCGCCGTCAGGCCGGCCAGCGCCTCGACCACGTCGAGCGCACGCGGCCCCTGCACCGCCACGAGCGCCGTCGCGGCAGAGCGGTCGACGACGTGGGCGTCGAGACCCGTCCCGGCCGCACGCTCGCGCAGCTCGGTGAGCACGACGTCGTGGTTCGACGCGTTGGCGACGACGAGGTACTCCTCCTCGCCCGTGCGGTACACGACGAGGTCGTCGATGACGCCGCCGTCGGGCTGGACGATCATCGTGTACCGCGCACCGGGCACCCGCAGGCCCGTGAGGTTGCCGACGAGCGCGAGGTCGAGGAACGCGCCGGCCTGCGGCCCGGTGACCGCGATCTCCCCCATGTGCGAGAGGTCGAACAGGCCGGCGGCCGTGCGGACCGCCGTGTGCTCGGCGAGGTCGGACGTGTACCGCAGCGGCATCTGCCAGCCCGCGAAGGCGGTGAGCGACGCGCCCAGGGCGACGTGCTCGTCGTGCAGGGGCGAGCGCAGCTCGGTCATCGGGGCTCCCGTGGTGAGGTCGGGCCGGAGGTCGGCGGTCATCGCACGTCGTCCGCGTACGCCTCGACGGGCGGGCACGAGCAGACGAGGTGCCGGTCGCCGCGGGCGCCGTCGATGCGACGCACGGGCGGCCAGTACTTGTCGGCGCGCAGCGAGGCGAGGGGGAACGCGGCCAGCTCACGGCCGTACGGCTGCTCCCAGACGTCCGCGCTGACGGACGCCGCCGTGTGCGGCGCCTGGCGCAGCGGTGAGCCCGCCAGCGGCCAGCGGCCGTCCGCGACGCCCGCGATCTCGCCGCGGATCGCGACCATCGCGTCGACGAACCGGTCGAGCTCGACGAGGTCCTCGCTCTCGGTCGGCTCGATCATGAGGGTGCCCGGGACCGGGAACGACAGCGTGGGCGCGTGGAAGCCGTAGTCCATGAGCCGCTTGGCGACGTCCTCGGCGGTGACGCCCGTGGCCTTCGTCAGGGGACGCAGGTCGAGGATGCACTCGTGCGCGACCAGGCCGCCCGGGCCGGCGTAGAGGACCGGGAAGTGCTCGCGCAGGCGCGTGGCCAGGTAGTTCGCCGCCAGCACGGCCGTCTCGGTCGCGCGGCGCAGGCCGTCGGGACCCATGAGCGCGACGTACGCCCACGAGATCGGCAGGATGCCGGCCGAGCCCCAGGGCGCAGCCGAGACGGGCGCGACGACGGAGCCGGCCGCACCCGGCGTCGGGTCGCCCGGCAGGTACGGCGCGAGGTGCGCCGCGACCGCCACCGGCCCGACCCCCGGGCCGCCGCCGCCGTGCGGGATGCAGAAGGTCTTGTGCAGGTTCAGGTGGGAGACGTCCCCGCCGAGCTCGGCCGGACGGGCCAGCCCGACGAGCGCGTTGAGGTTGGCGCCGTCGATGTAGACCTGCCCGCCGGCGGCGTGCACCAGGTCGCAGACCTCACGCACGTGCGCCTCGTAGACGCCGTGCGTCGAGGGGTACGTGATCATGATCGCCGCGACGCGCGGGCCGTGCTGGTCGAGCTTGGCGCGCAGGTCCGCGAGGTCGACCTCGCCGTCCTCGGCCGTCGCGACGACGACGACCTTGAGGCCCGCGAGCGCGGCCGACGCCGCGTTGGTGCCGTGCGCCGAGGCGGGGATGAGGCAGATGTCGCGGTGCTCGGCACCCTCGGGCCGGGTGGCCTCGTGGTACGCGTGGATGGCGAGCAGACCGGCGAGCTCGCCCTGCGACCCCGCGTTGGGCTGCACGCTCACCGCGGCGTAGCCCGTGATCTCGGCGAGCCAGCCCTGCAGCTCGGCGACCAGGGCCGCGTAGCCCCGCGTCTGGTCGGCGGGGGCGTACGGGTGGACGTCCGCGAACTGCGGCCAGGAGATGGGCTCCATCTCGGCCGTCGCGTTGAGCTTCATGGTGCACGAGCCCAGCGGGATCATCGTGCGGTCGAGCGCGAGGTCCTTGTCGGACAGGCGGCGCAGGTAGCGCAGCATCGCCGTCTCGGAACGATTCACGTGGAACACCGGGTGCGTGAGGTAGTCGGTGGTCCGCAGCAGCTCGGCGCGCGGCACGGTGGGGCCGCCCCCGAACGCGCCGAACGAGACGGTCCCGTCGGCCGCGACCGGGGCGGTGGTGACGCCCGCGACGACGAACGCGCCCAGCACCGCCACCACGTCGTCCGCCGTCGTCGTCTCGTCGCACGCGACCTGCACGTGGTCGGCGTCGGCGACCCACACGTTGATGCCCGCGTCGGCAGCGGCCCGTGCCACGTCCGCCGCACGGCCCGGCACGTGCGCGCGCACGGTGTCGAAGACGTCGTCGTGGACGACCGTCACGCCCAGGTCGCGCAGCCCGCGCTGCACGCCTCGCGCGTGCCCGTGCACCCGCCGCGCGATCGCCCGCAGCCCGTCCGGCCCGTGGTAGACCGCGTACATCGACGCGACGATCGCGAGCAGCGCCTGCGCCGTGCAGATGTTGCTCGTGGCCTTCTCACGGCGGATGTGCTGCTCGCGGGTCTGCAGCGCGAGCCGGTAGGCCGGGGCGCCGTCGGCGTCGACGGACACCCCCACGAGGCGCCCGGGCAGCGTGCGCTCGAGCCCGGTGCGCACCGCCATGAACGCGGCGTGCGGGCCGCCGCCGAACAGCGGGACACCGAACCGCTGCGCCGAGCCGACCGCGACGTCCGCACCCAGCTCGCCCGGCGACGTCACGAGCGTCAGCGCGAGCAGGTCCGCGGCCACCGTGACGAGAGCCCCGCGGTCCTTGGCCGCGGCGACCAGCGGGCGCAGGTCCCGCAGCGCGCCCGACGCGCCCACCTGCTGCACGACGACGCCGACCAGCGGCCCGTCGACCTCCGGCAACCCGTCGGTGAGGTCCGCGACGACCACCGGCAGGCCGACCGCCTGCGCGCGCCCGCAGGCGACGGCCAGCGACTGGCCGAACAGGTCGGCGTCCAGCACGACCGTGCCCGTCGTCGCGCGCGACGCCCGCCACATGAGCGCGACCGCCTCCGCGACGGCCGTCGCCTCGTCGAGCAGCGACGCGTTCGCCACGTCGAGGCCGGTGAGGTCGGACACGACGGTCTGGAAGTTCAGCAGCGCCTCGAGGCGGCCCTGCGAGATCTCCGGCTGGTACGGCGTGTACGCCGTGTACCAGGCGGGCGACTCCAGGACGTTGCGGCGGATCACCGCGGGCGTCACCGTCCCGTAGTAACCCTGGCCGATCATGGGCCGCAGGACGGCGTTGCGCGACGCCACGTCGCGCAGCGCGGCGAGCACCTGCTCCTCGGAGCGCGCCGGCGGCAGGTCCAGCGGACGGTCCGTGCGGATCGCGGCGGGCACGGCGGCGTCGACCAGCGCGTCGAGGCTGTCGTACCCGAGCGCGGCGAGCATGCGGGCCGTCTCGTCGCCGCGGGGGCCGATGTGCCGGTCGGGGAAGCCATCCGCGGCGGGCGAGCGGACGGGTCCGGTGGGTGCGGGCGCGGCGGGGGCCACGGACGGCACGTCGAGGTCGGTCACGGGCTGCTCCACGGGGTCGTCCGGACGTGGTGGTCCACGCACCGGGACGGACAGGGGCTTCCCCGCTCTGTCATCCACCCCGCACGGGGTGACCTGAGAGTTTGGCCGGTCCGCCATGAGCGTCGACCCGCGGGCCGATGCTCCGGGGCGCGCCGGCTTGCACCGTCGGTGGGCACCGGACCTGGCCGGCGCCGCTTTCCAGAGTTGCCTGGCCGTGGCGGTACGGGTGCCTGAGAGATTCGGAGGGGAGCTTGCTCCTTCGGCGTCCCGCTCAGCCGCCTCGCGGGCGGCCGACGGGAGCTCTCCCGCCGCGGTTCGAGCAGCGTGTTGAGTTGTGCGGTCAGCCTACGGCACCGGTCTCGCCGGGAGCAGGAGACCCACGACCCCATCGGCGCCGGGAAGGTCCGCGCAGATCGTCCCGGCGAACACCTTCTGCAGACACGCGCGCCGCCGCGGGCGACGGCCAGGCGGGAAGGAACCGGTCGAACCGCAGGTATTGACGTTAAACCTCCGACACGACAGCATTCGGACAACCCGTTCCTGCAGCGTTGCAGATTGCGGGCACGTCGTGGACGTCGAGGGCGTCCGCGTCCTTCCGGAGGGGGAAGCATCCTGGTCGGCTCTCGACGCGGAGAGCGGGTCCGCTGCGCCCACCTGCCGGTCGGCGACAGAGGAGAGGAATCGATGGGGATGACTCGAAGAGGACCAGCAGGACACCGACGCACGGCCGCCGTGGTCACCGGTGCAGCGCTCGTGATGGGAGGTGCTGCCGTGGCACCGGCCGCAGCAGCAGAGGGAGTTTCGCCTGACCCGTGGGTGTCCGTGACGCCCGAGGGGTACCACCGCTTCACTGTGCCGCAGGCGGAGGTGGAGCAGATCGTCGGGTCGCGGCCCGCGGTGATGGAGCTGCAGGGCAACATCGGGCCGAGCGGCACGTGGTCCGACCTGGCGATGGACCCCAGCGGCACGGACTACCCGACGCAGGTCGGCATCCTCGAGCCGGGCCTGTACTACTACCAGTACACGGCGACGTTCGAGGACCGGACCAAGAAGTCGTTCCGCAACCCCTCGACCGAGGTCGCGGTCACGTCGCACCCGACGTGGAACACGTTCTTCGTCCCCGGCCCGCAGGTCCAGTGGATGTCCGACGTGGCCAACGGCGGCGACGTCGCCGAGCTGGCGTACGACAGCCCCGTCGCGGACGACGAGCGCACGACGCTCGTGTGGACGCCGCCCGGCTACGACGCCGAGCGCGCCGACGCGTACCCCGTGCTGTACCTGCTGGCCGACGGCACGCAGAGCGCGCAGGAGTGGGCCGAGCTGGGCCGTGCGCCGCAGGTGCTCGACAACCTCGCGGCCGAGGGCCGGCTGGCGGACATGGTCGTCGTCATGGCGGACGTGCGCGGCGCCGACCCGCGCACCGAGCTGCTCGACGGTGTCGTCGCGGCAGCCCGCGACGCGTACAACGTGGCCGACGACGCCGCCGGGCAGGCCGTGGCCGGCATCGGCGACGGCGCGCACCACGCCCTGACGGTGCTGCGCACGGACCCCGGCGTCTTCGGCGAGGTCGGGTCGTTCTCCGGGCGCCTGACCGGCTCGATCAGCGCCACCACGGCGCGGGAGATCAACGAGGGCACCGACCGTCTGCGCGTCTACGTGGGCAACGTGCTGGACCCCGCGTACAACCAGACGCACGACCTGCTGCGCACGCTCGAGCGTGCCGGCGTCGACCACGAGTTCGACGGCGTCGACCCCGACTCCGGTGGCACGTGGGACACGTGGCGCGAGGGGCTTCGCGACTTCGCGTCGCGCGTGTTCCAGGACGACGCGGGCCACGGTCCGCGCGAGGGGCACCGCCCGCTGGACGAGAAGTACACGCCGCCGGCGACGGGCTCGATCACGACGCCGCACGTCGACGACGACGGCATCGTCACCTTCGAGACGGGCACGCAGTTCGCCGACGCGAAGGACGTCACGGTCTGGGCCAACTGGGCACCGAACGGTGCATGGTTCCGCGTCCCGATGACGAAGGTCGGCGACCGCTGGCGCCTGTCGATGGGGCCGCTCGACGGCTTCTACTACTACCGGTACGTCGTCGACGGCGTCGACGTGAAGGACCCCGAGGACAAGGTCAACACGCTCACCGGCGTGAGCCCGCTGTTCGTCCCGGGTGAGACGGACCGCATGCTCGCCGACGTGCCCGCGGACGAACGGGGCGAGGTCTCCGTGCTGACGTACGACAGCAAGGTGGCGAACGAGGAGCGCAAGGCGTACGTCTGGACGCCCAAGGGCTACGACCCGAACCGGGCCGAGCCGTACCCCGTGCTGTACCTCAACCACGGCGGCGGGCAGAACTACGGCGACTGGGTCGAGGTGGGCCGCGCGCCGCAGATCCTCGACAACTACATGCGGGACGGCGCGATCGTCCCGATGGTCGTCGTCATGGGCAACGGCAACTCGCCCGACTTCCCCGCGGAGCTGATGGAGAACCTCGCACCCGCTGCGCGGGCGCAGTACAACATCGCGGACGACGCCGCAGGTCAGGCCATCGCCGGTCTGTCGATGGGCGCGATGAACACGCTCAACACGTGGCTGACCCGGCCCGGGCAGTTCGGGTGGATGGGCGCGTTCTCGGGTGGGCTGTTCTTCAACACCCCGCAGTTCGACCCGGCCGCAGTCAACGCCGAGACGCGGCTGGCGCGCGTCTACACCGGTGACAAGACCGACTTCACCTACCAGGCGACGATGGACCTCCTGAACCTGCTGGAGACCAACGGGATCCACCACGAGTTCGCCGGCGTCACGCAGGGCCCGCACGGGTTCGACGTGTGGTCGAAGAACCTCGTCGACCTGCTGCCGCGGCTGTTCCGCGACCCGCAGACCACGCAGGGCGTGGAGCTGCGGGCCGTGGTCCCCGAGGGCGAGGACGGCGTCCTGGCGCTGTCGGTCGCCGACGACGGGTCGGGCGTCACGCTCGACGGGCCGCAGAACACGGGCACCGCGCTGCGGTTCCGCGGCCAGCTGCCGACGGTGACGGTCACCGACTCGCGCTCGGTCACGCAGGCCGGTGTCACCGGCTGGGCGGTCACGGGGCAGGCGTACTCGTTCGACTCCGGGTCGCGTCTCCTCGACGCGAAGCACCTGGGGTGGACGCCGCGCATCGAGACCCCGCGTGCGGGGCTGGTCGCGGGTGACGCCCGTGCGACCGCGCTCGACGGGGGCGAGGGCCTGGTCGTCCCGGGCCGCCTGGCCTCCGCAACGCCCGAGGGCCGGGTCGGGTCTGCCACCATCGGCGCGGACCTCGTGCTCGACGTCCCGGTGGACACGCGACCGGGTGAGTACACAGGCACGTTGAGCCTGTCGCTGTTCCCGGTCGACTGACCGGAGCCGAGCTCGTACTTCGGCGGCCCATGGCCCGCCAGAAGCCGCCGAAGTACGGGCTCGGCACCCCGACCGTCTGTGAAGGAAGTCTCTGTGCGCATCTTGGGTCGTGCTGTCGTCGTCGCGGTGCTGGGGGTACTCGTCGTGGCACCTGCTGCCGGGGCGGCACCGGGTCCTGTCCGCGGCGGGACCGTCGTCACCGGCACGTCCGACGACGGTGCTCCCGAGGAGCCGGGCGCCGGGACACCCGGCGGCACGGTGACCTGGACGGTGCAGCCTGCGACCGCCGAGGGGCCCGACGGGCGCATCTCGTTGCGGCACGTGCTCGACCCCGGTGCTTCCGTCACCGAGCACGTCGCGATCACCAACTTCAGCGACGGTCCCGCGACCTTCGCGGTGTACGCCGGCGACGGGGTCGTGTCCGACTCCGGCCACTTCGACCTGCCGCCCGGCGACGGCGCACCGCGCGACGGGGGTGCGTGGATCACGCTGGGCGACGCCCCCGGCGCCGAGCGGGTCGACGGCCGCACGCTGCGCCTCACCCTCGACCCCGGCGCCGCCGTGACCGTGCCCCTGACCGTCACGGTCCCCGCCGACGCGACGCCGGGCGACCACCCCGCCGGTGTCGTCGCCGAGCTCGTCGCCGGCGACACGGTGCGGCTCGCCGCGCGCGTCGGCACGCGCCTGCACCTGCGCGTCGCCGGTGACGTCGCGGCGTCGCTCGCACCGCAGGACGTCACGACGCGCTGGGAGCCGTCGTGGAACCCGTTCGCACCGGGCACCGTGCACGTGCGGTACCGGGTGGCGAACACCGGTGACGTCCGGCTCGCGGCCCGCGCCGCGACCACGCTCGCCGGTCCGTTCGGGATCGCGGAGGCCGAGCACAGCACCCAGATCCGGGAGGTGCTGCCGGGGCAGTCGGCGCTCGTGGAGGCCGAGCTGCGGGTGTGGCCCCTCGTCCGCGTCACCGGTCACGTCGACGCACGGCCGTGGGTCGTCGGCGAGGACGTCGTCGACGCGGCCCTGCGCGGCGGGTCGGCCGACGTGAGCGTGTGGGCGGTGCCCTGGTCGCAGCTCGCGCTGCTCGTGCTGGTCGTCGGGGGCGTCCTGCTGGTCCGGTGGCGGCGTCGGCGGACCGCGCAGCAGGTGCAGGCCCGGGTCGACGAGGCGCTGGCCGCCGCCGGAGTCACGCACGAGCCCGCGTCGGCGACCGGTGCCACGGGGACGGCGTCGTGACCCGGTCGGACGCCCCCCCGGACGCCCCCCGGCGGCACGCGCACGTCCAGGAGCTGGTCCGTGCGCACCGGGGACGCTTCGCGTGGTCCTACGTGTTCCAGGTCGTCGGCGGCATCGCACCGCTGATCCAGGTCCTGCTGCTGCGGTCGATCATCGACGGGCTCGTCCAGGAGCGGACCGTGGGCTCGCAGGTCGCCTGGCAGATCGGCGCGATGCTCGGCCTCGGGCTGCTCGGCGTCTGGATGACGTACGCGGCCCGGGTGGTCTCGACGAGGGCCGCGGGCGCGGTGATCGCGGACATGCAGACGTCGATGTTCCGCCGGCTCACCACCATGCCGATCCACTTCTACACGACCGTCCGGCCCGGAGCCGTCGTCAGCCGGCTGACCAGCGACGCCAACGGCGCCGAGGCCATGTACACGTCCGTGATCCCCGTCGTCGTGTCGGGCGTGACGACGATCGTGACCTCCGTGGTGATCGTCGCGTTCGTCGGCCCGCGGCTGCTCGTGCTCCTGGTCGTCATCCCCGTCGCCATCGCGTACGTCCGCAAGGCGGAGGCACGGATCAACGAGCTCATCGCGCGGTCGTTCGACGTGACCAAGGAGCTCGCGTCGTCCGCCGAGACCTTCGTCAGCCGCGACGGCGCCCTCCTCGCACGCCAGAACGGGCAGACCCGGCGCGAGCAGGGGCGCTTCGCGGAGCAGGCCGACGTGCTCGCCGGCCTCTCCGCGGCGACAGCGAGGGCCGCGGCGACGTCGGGTGCCAGCTACGGGACCGCGTTCGTCGTCATCACCGCCGGTGCGCTGGCCATGGGCGTGTGGCTCGTGGCCGAGCAGGGCGTGACCGTCGGCAGCGTCATCCTCGTCGTGCTCTACCTGCAGCAGCTGCAGGCACCCGTCCAGAGCCTGCTGGGCACCCGGTACCCGCGGATGCGCTCGTCGATCGCCCTCGACCGGGTCGAGGCCGTCCTCGCCGCCGGGCCGGCCGCGCCCCACGCGCCGCAGGCGTCGGGCCGCCCGGCCACCGTCGTGCGGCCGTCCCCCGACGATGCCCCCGCCGGGGACGCCGACGGGCACGAGGTGGCGCCCGCCCTGCGGATGCTGGGTGTGCGCTACCGCTACCCGGCGGTGGCCTCGTACTCGATCGACGGGCTGTCCCACGCCGGCGACGCGTTGTCGATCCCGTGGCTGCCGATCACCGGTCTGAACGGGAAGATCGTCGGATCCGGTGAAACGCCGCAGGACGAGCGCGAGCACAGCAACGCCCTGGACGGCATCGACCTGACGATCGGCCGGGGCGAGGTCGTCGCCGTCGTGGGGTCCTCCGGTGCCGGCTAGTCGACGCTCGCCGGGATCACCGCGGGGCTCGTGGACTGCGACGAGGGCGTCGTGGAGATCGCCGGGTCCGCGCTGCGCGACCTGGACGAGCAGCGACGCGCCGAGCTCATCGCCTACATCCCGCAGGAGCCGTACGTGCTCCACGCGAGCGTCCGCGACAACCTCCGGTACGCGAACCACGACGCGACGGAGCGCGAGCTCCTCGAGGTGTGCCGGGCGGTCGCCCTGGACCGCCTCGTCGAGCAGCTGGACGACGGCCTGGACTCCGTCATCGGTGAGAAGGGGCACCGTCTGTCGGGCGGTGAGCGGCAGCGGCTCGCCATCGCGCGCGCCGCGCTCAAGCGACCCGCCCTCGTCGTCATGGACGAGCCGACGGCCCACCTGGACACCGCGACCGAGGCCCGCGTCCGGGAGGCGATGGGCGAGCTGTTCGGCACCGCGGGGATCCTGATGATCGCCCACCGGCTGTCGACCGTCCGGCACGCGGACCGGATCGTCGTGCTGGAAGGGGGACGCATCGTCCAGTCGGGTCGGCACGAGGAGCTCGCGCAGCAGGTGGGCCGGTACCGCGTGCTGCTGGGGTCCTCCGACCAGGCCGTGCTGTCCTGAGCGCAGGACCCGTTCAGGACTCCCGGCGGCGGGCGGACGGTCTCAGCCCGCGCGTCACAGCATCCCCGTGACCGCCTGCATCCCCAGGCTGGTCAGCGCCACGGCCAACGACAGCGCGCCGCCCAGCGCGAGCGGCCGCCAGCCCGCGCGCCGCAGCGCGTCGACGGGGGTCAGCAGCCCGACGCCCGCGAGCGCGACCGCCGTCAGGGCACGGGCACCGGTGTCGGCGCCGTCCTCCCACGTCGTGGGGAACCAGCCGAGCGTGGTGACGGCCGACGCGAGCAGGAACAGG
Organism: Cellulomonas xiejunii; assembly: GCF_024508315.1. Lineage (NCBI taxonomy): Bacteria > Bacillati > Actinomycetota > Actinomycetes > Micrococcales > Cellulomonadaceae > Cellulomonas > Cellulomonas xiejunii. Next base: position 100,154 of record NZ_CP101987.1, on the reverse strand, counting down.
ACGAGGAACGGCGGCACGAGGCGCGTCCAGGGCGTGCCGGCGCCGGTCGCGTCGGCCGAGGCGCGGTCGCGGCGGCCCTGCCGCACGGCCAGCGCCAGGGTCACCGGCACGATCGCCAGGGTGCGGGTGAGCTTGACGACGACGGCCGTCTCGAGCGCGAGCGCCCCGTAGGCGGTCGCCGCGGCCACGACCGACGAGGTGTCGTTGACGGCGGTGCCGGCCCACGTCCCGAACCCCTCCTGCGACAGACCCATCGCGTCTCCCAGCAGCGGGAAGGTGATGGCCCCGAGCACGTTGAACGTGAAGATCGTCGCCATGGCCGTGGCGATGGTGGTCTGCGACGCCCGGATCACCGCACTCGTCGCGGCGATGGCCGACGCCCCGCAGATGCCGGTGCCGACGCCGACGAGCGTGCGGGTGTCGGAGTCGAGACCGAGCCGACGTCCGAGCAGCGCGGCAACCAGCAGGACGACCGTGAGCGTGGCGAGCATGACGGGCAGCGCCCGCCCGCCGGTGTGCGCGACCTGTCCCAGCGACAGCCCGAACCCCAGCAGCACGACGGCCACCTGCAGCGCGATCGTCGAGCACGTGCGTGCCCCCGGCTCCAGCGCATGCGCCCACGCCACCGGCCCGCGGGACAGGACCTCGCGCAGCGCGACGCCCATCGCGAGGGCCAGCACGGCACCGCCCAGCAGGGGCACCGCCGCGCCCAGCGCGGCACCCGCCGCGCCCAGCCCCAGGGCCACCGCGGCACCCGGTACGTGGTCCCGCCACGACGCGGGGATCCCACCGCGGGGCGTGGGCTCGCGGCCGGGCACGGGTCGTCGGGCATCCGGCACCCCTCCAGCGTCCACCCGCGCGCGCTGCACCGCCGCATCGGTGCCCTGCAGCGCACGACGACGCGAAGACGCCCCGGCGCGAGAGTGCAATCCAGTCACCCACCGGCCCTCACCCCGGGCCACCCACCCCGGCCACCCACCCCAGGCGCGAGAGGGCAATCCAGCTACCCCACCCCGCCTGCGCGCGAGAGGGCGATCCAGTCACCACACATCCACGACCGGGGGTGACTGGATTGCACTCTCACACCCCGGGGGTGACTGGATTGCACTCTCACACCCCGGGGGTGACTGGATTGCACTCTCACACCCCGGGGGTGACTGGATTGCACTCTCACACCCCCCGGGGGTGACTGGATTGCTCTCTCGCGCCCCTGGGGGTGGCGGTGGGAGTCAGAAGTCGAAGAGGTCCTCGAGCCAGGACTCCTTCTTCTTGCGCTTGCGGCCGTCGTAGCCGCGGTCGTACCCCCGGTCGCGGTCGTACCCGCGGTCGTCACGGGCGCGGTCGCCGCGTCCCTGGTCGTCACGGTCGCCGTCGTACCGGGGCCGGTCGTACCCGGGGGCGTCGTACGCGCGCGGCTCGGGGGTGCCGTAGACCGGCGGCGAGCCGGGTCCGGGGACGGCCCGCGGGTCGACGGGTGCCGCCGGCGACATCGACGCGGCGCGGTCGATGATCTTGTCGAGCTCGCCACGGTCCAGCCAGATTCCGCGGCACACGGGGCAGTAGTCGATCTCGACGCCCTGGCGCTCGGTCATCACGAGCTGGGTCTGGTCCACGGGGCACTGCATGGTGCGTTCCTTCCGTCGACGGGCGGGAGGACGAACCTACGTGAACCGGCTGTGCGCCGGGTGGTCGTGGTCGTCCGCCTCGTGCTGCACCGGGCCCGCGCCCACCTTCGCGGCGAGCGCCATCGCGTCGAACGGCGCGCGCACCTTCACGTCGTTGTCGAAGTAGACGTGCACGTCACGCGGCCGGTCCGCGGCGGGGGCGCTCACCCGCGGGCCGTCCGGCGGCGCCGTGCCCGTGGACCACGCCCGCACCTTCGCGGCCCACGCGTCGAGGGCGTCGTCGTCGTAGCCGGAGACGTACAGCTCGCTGTGCCCGTGCAGGCGCACGTAGACGACGTCGCTGGTGAGGTCCTCGAGGTGCGGCCAGCGTCCGGCGGTGTCGGCGACAACGAGCCCGACGTCGTGCGCGCGCAGCAGCTCGGGGAAGGCGGGGTCCACGAAGGTGTCGTGCCGCACCTCGAGGACGTGCCGCAGCGGGCGGTCCGCCTCGACGGTCGTCAGCGCGCGCCCCTCGGGGACCTTGTCGTCGTGGTGCGCGGCCAGCGCCGCGGCGGCCGCCGTCGAGCGCGGCAGCAGGTCGAAGAACCGGGCGAGACGGTCCGGGTGGAACCCGAGGTTGGGGGGCAGCTGCCACAGGACGGGCCCGGTGCGGTCCTCGAGCGCGAGCACGCCGGACGCGAAGAAGTTGGCCAACGGCGTCTCGACGCCCGCGAGCTTCTTCATGTGCGTGACGAAGCGCGGGCCCTTGATCGAGAAGACGAACCCGTCGGGGGTGTCCGCGCGCCACGCGCGATAGGAGTCGGGGCGCTGCAGCGAGTAGAACGACCCGTTGATCTCGACCGACCCGAGCTGCCGCGCCGCGTACTCCAGCTCGCGCCGCTGGGGCAGCCCCGGCGGGTAGAACACGCCGCGCCAGGGCGCGTAGCGCCACCCGGAGATGCCGATGCGCACCTGCCCGGGCCCGTCCATGCGAGCGACTCTAGGAGCGGCCCGCCGGCCTCACCCGCCGAGAGGGCGCCGTGGTCACGTCCGTGGGCTTCCCCAGCGGCAAGTGGTCACCTGCTCGCCCGGTGGGCGGTGGCGCCGATTGCTCCACTCGACGCGCGCGCACCACGGCCAGTCGTGACGATGGGTGCCATGACCTCGACCTGCCGAGACCTCCCGCACGTCCCCGGCCCGACGGGAGCGCGCCCGTGACCGCCGGCCTCGTCGTCCTCGGCGCCACCGGCGACCTCACCGCCCGCTACATCCTGCCCGGGCTCGCGCGCGTCGAGCCGATGGTGGACGGCGGTCTGCGGCTCGTCGGCGTCGCGAACGACGACCTCGACGACGACGGGTTCCGCGCCCTCGTCCTCGAGAAGGTCGCGTACCACGCGGACGGCGAGCCGGACCCGGACGTCACGGCACTGGTCGACCGGGTCGTGTGGGTGCACGGCGACGTCACCGACCCGCAGACGCTGCGCACCGCCATCGCGGCGTGCGAGGTGCAGGACGCGGACCCCCTCGTGCTGTACCTCGCGCTCCCCCACGTGCTGTTCCTGCCCGTCGTGCACGCGCTGGCGGACGTCGACCTGCCCGACGGGCTGCGGGTCGTCGTCGAGAAGCCGTTCGGGGAGGACCTCGCCGGGGCCGTCGAGCTCAACGCGGCGCTGGGCGAGCTGCTCCCGGAGGACAAGATCTTCCGCGTCGACCACTTCCTCGCCAAGCAGACGGTGCTGAACCTGCTGGGGTTGCGGTTCGCCAACCGCGTCCTCGAGCCGCTGTGGAGCAGCACGCACGTCGCGTCCGTCGACATCGTCTTCGACGAGACGGTCGACGCGCAGGCGCGCGCGTCGTACTACGACCGGTCCGGGGCGCTGCGCGACATGGTGCAGAACCACCTGCTGCAGCTGCTGACGTACGTCGCGATGGAGCCGCCCACGTCGGTCGCCCCTGCGGACCTCGCGTCGCGCAAGGTCGACGTGCTGCGGGCCGTGCGCACACCGGACCACGAGTCCGTCGCCCGGTGGACGCGCCGCGCCCGGTACGTCGCCGGTGAGGTCGACGGCCGCCCGGTCGACGCGTACGCCGCGGCGCCGGGCGTCGACCCGGACCGCGAGGTCGAGACGTACGCCGAGGTCACGCTGTTCGTCGACACGTGGCGGTGGTCCGGTGTGCCGTTCCGGCTGCGCAGCGGCAAGGCGCTGTCCGCGAGCCGCCGGGAGATCGTCGTGCGGTTCCGTGAGGTGCCGCTGCGGGTGTTCGACGGCGCCGCTCCGACCCGCAACGAGCTGCGCCTGCAGCTCGACCCCGACCGGATGTCCCTGCACCTCAACGTCAACGGCATCGGCGACCCGTTCGCGCTGGAGAAGGTCGTCCTCGACACCGAGCTCGCCCGCCAGGACCCCACGCCGTACGGGCAGCTGCTGCTCGCCGTCATCGAGGGTGACACCCGCCTGTCCGCCCGCGCGGCCGAGGCAGAGGAGGGCTGGCGCATCGTCGAGCCGATCCTCGACGCGTGGGCCGCGGGCGTCGCGCCCCTCGAGGAGTACCCCGCGGGCAGCGACGGCCCGCGCAGGCGAGCGGGTTAGGCTGCCCAGGTTCGGGACAGAGGGAGGGACCGTGCGCGATCGCACCAGGCGGACTCGTGGTACGGCCGTCATCGTGGTGGCCGCCCTCGTCGGCACCACGCTCCTCGGGGCACTCGCCGTGTTCGGTGGCGGCGGGTCGTCCGTCGTCGACGTCCCGGCGCAGGGCCCGTGGACGGTGCTCGTGGCCGGCGACCTGAGGACGGTCTCGGCGTGCGCGGAGGACCCGATGGTCGTCGACGCCTACGTGGGCGCCGACGAGCCGGGCAACGGCGGCGGGCTCGTCCTCGCGGCCGATGCGGACGTGGCAGACGTGGAGCGCGTCGTGCGGTGCGTCGCGCAGGGCATCGACCCCGAGCGCATCACCGTGGTGACCTCCCCGCTCGAGGACCGCGGCGCCTGACCGCACCTGCGTGCGGCCGCAGGTGTCACAGCCCGCGCTGCCACGCGACGACCCGGTCGGCCGCCTCGGACACCACCTGCGGCGACGACGCGAACGACAGTCGCACCCAGCTGCCCCCTCCCACGGGGTCGAAGTCCGTCCCCGGCGTGATCGCCACGCCCGCCTCGTCGAGCAGGCGTGCGCAGTACGTCACCGCGTCCAGCCCGGTCACCGACACGTCGCCGTACAGGTAGAACGCGCCGTCCGCCGGCGCGACGGGGTCCCAGCCCAGGTCGGGCAGGCGGTCGAGCAGGAGCCGGCGGGAGTCCGCGTACCGCTCGACGTTGGCGCGTGCGGCCGCCATGCCGTCGGCGCTGAACGCCGCGATGCCTGCGTGCTGCGCGAGCGCCGGCGGGCACAGCGCGACGTTGCCCGCGAGCGCGTCGACGGGCGTGACGAGGTCGTCGGGCAGCACCAGCCACCCCAGGCGCCAGCCGGTCATGGCCCAGTACTTGGAGAACGAGTTCACGACGACGGCGCCCGTGCCGAGGTACCGAGCGGCGGTGGCCGTCGCGGGCGTGGTGCCCGACGCGTCGGCGTACGTGATGCCGTGGTAGATCTCGTCGCTGACCAGGCGCACGCCGTGCGCGCCGCACCACGCGGCGAGGGCCGCGAGCTCGTCGGGCTCGATCATCGTGCCCGTCGGGTTGGCGGGCGACGCGATCACGAGGCCCTCGACCGGCTCGTCCAGGGCCTCGAGCTGCGCGACGGTCGGCTGGTAGCGCTGCTCCGGGCCGCACGGCAGGTCGACGACCTCGCAGCCCAGCGCCGTGAGGATGTTCGCGTAGGCCGGGTACCCGGGGCGCGCCAGCGCGACGCGGTCACCGACGTCGAACGCCGCGAGGAACGCGAGCATGAACCCGCCGGAGGACCCCGTCGTCACCGCCACGCGCCCGGGGTCCACGTCGACGCCGTACGTGACGCCGTAGTGCGCTGCGATCGCCGCACGCAGCCCGGGTGCACCGAGCGACTCGGTGTACCCCAGGTCGCCGGACGTCAGCAGCTCGATCGCGCGCTGCCGCACGACGTCCGACGCCCCGGTCGACGGCTCGCCCGCGCACAGGCTGAGCACGTGCTCCCCCGCGGCGCGGCGCGCGTTGGCGGCGGCCAGGATCTCCATGACGGCGAACGGCGGCACGTGCGCGCGGGCGGCGACCTTCATGGGGTCAGTCTCACCGATCGTCGGGTCCGTGGGGTCCGGACGAGGACGAGATGCCGGGTGGGGCCGTGCACACGGTGCACCAGGACGGGTCGTGGTTCAACGAGGTCGAGCGCGAGAGCGGCACCCTCGGTGAAGGGCTGACGCCGCCGACGTCACCACAGCCGTGCACGGACGCCGGCCGGGGGCAGCCCCAGCAGGGACCGCGCCTCGTCGAGGACGAGGTCGCCGAGGGGACCGGACGCGGCGGCGGCGAGCGCACCGGCGGCGGCCGCGGCCGGTGCGGCCTCCTGGGCCGCGAGGACGGCCGAGAGCGCCGCCGCGCCCGCGTCGATGCCGGCCGCCGACGGCAGCCCGCGCACCACGGTCACCGTCACGGTGGACGGGCCTGGGAAGAGCGCGTCCCAGGCGGTGGCCGGGTCGTCGAACGGCGGGGGGACGGCCGTCCCCGCGCGCAGCGCGACGACCGCCGGGGCGAGCACCGCGGCGGCTCGTGCGTCCGCGACCTCGTACGCACGCCCGACGGCCCAGACCGTCAGCGTGCGCTGCGTCGGCCCGGGCGCGTCGAGCACGGCGTCCACGAGGTCGCGGTCGCGATGCGCCAGCTGCGCGGCGCTCCCCAGCCCGAGCAGCTGCGGGGTGGCCAGGCGCCCGCCCCACAGCCGGCGCTGCCACCGGTCCTCGGCCTCCTCCCGTCGCAGTCGCTCCTGCTCGGCCTCGGCGGCCGCCGCGGCCGCACGCTGCCGCGGGCTGGGCGGTGGCGGGGTCTCGGCGGCCACCCCGTGCCAGTAGCCGGCCTGCGCGCTCGTGCTGCGGAGCACCGCGTCGGGACCCGGAGGGGCGGGCCAGAGCTGCAGGAGGTACCTGTCGACGACCGGGTCGTCCGGGAGCCGCGACCTGTCGTGCGCCTCGTCCATCGAGGTGGCCGAGTACCGCACCCGGTGGTCACCGACGGCGGGCAGCGGCGCCAGCTCGACCATGTCCTGGAAGCTCCTCAGCACCAGGTCGGGGCTCGTCGCGACGAAGGAGACCTCCACGACGTCCTCCCAGGCCGGGTCGAGCGGCGGCGGGGCGTCGTGGAGCTCGACGCGCAGCGGCACCGCACCGGTCCTCGTCGCCGTCACGAGCGACAGGGCGTTGGCGCAGGCCGCACCGCACAGGCCGTTGCGCTGTCCACCGCGGGCCCGCACCAGGTCAGGGGACTCGTCGCCGTCGGCCACGACATCGACGAACCCGTAGTCGACCTCGATCTCCCCGTCGAAGAGCGTCGGCATGCCGGGAGGGTCCCGCAGGAGCACCGAGGTTGTCGACGGCCGTCTCAGCGGTGCGCGGCGCCGGAGGGTGCGTCCGCCCGGGGCACGGGTCAGGCCGTCCTCGTGGTCCGGATCATCCGGCGACGGGGACCAGCGGCCGTCGCGCCACCGTCAGCACGTGCGTGTCCGGCCAGTCGACGGGCGCACCCGTCACCGGGTCGCGCAGCGCCGCGCCGACGCGCAGCCGGTTCTCGACCAGCCAGTCGTTGCGCCACGGCCCGCTGCCTGGGTCGAGCTCGAAGCCGACGCCCGTCAGCAGGTCGGCCCAGTCGTCGCCGGTGAGGTCGCAGAACCGCTCGTGGCACTCCGAGAGCCACGAGTCGGTGTAGTCGCGCGTGTACAGGTACTCCATCGCGGTCCGCAGCGTCGTGCGGGCGACGCTGCGGGCGGTGCCACGCTCGACCCAGTCGACCTTGACCTCGGCGCCGGACAGCGCAGGGAAGTCGTGGGCGAACTGCACGAGCCGCGCGGCGGGCGACAGGGCGGCGACGTACGCGGCGGCCTCCGCGCGCGCCAGCGTCGACAGGTCCCGCGCGGGCAGGTCGAAGTCGCCGCCGAGCACGAGGTCGACCACCCGCTCGGGGTCCGCCGGCCCCAGCACGTCGGAGTTGATCCACACCCCGCCGGGACGCGTGTGCTCGAAGATGCGGCGCGCCAGGAGCTCGAGGTCCGCGCGCCCGTCGCCGTAGCTGGCGATCTCGTGGGTCAGCGCGATCGTCGTCGTCGTGTCGACGGACCGCTCCGGGAACACCGGGCCCAGCAGCAGGTTGCGCTGCGCGAAGAACACGTTGGGGTTGGCGAAGACGCCCTGCGCGCGGCGGTGCTCCGCCTCGGCGACGAGGTGGCGGGACACGTCGACGCCGTACAGGTCGGACTCCGCGAGGCGCGGGTCGCGGGCAGCGCGCTCCAGCAGGCCGCCGGCCGCGCACCCGAGGTCGACGACCCGCCCGGGCCGCACGTGCGGCGCGACCTGCGCCCACTTACGGTCCGACGCGTCGTCGAACGCCGCGGTGTACGTCGCGTAGTCGCGGGTCTCGGTGAGGTCGCCGTCGTCCTGCACCGTCGGGTCGGTGTGGACGAGGCGGACGTGCGCGTCGAGCCGGTACCGCTCGTAGAACGCGACCGCCTCGGGGTGCGCGAGCGTGCGCCACGCGTCGTCGCCCGCGACCATCCGCTCGAGGACGTCCCACGGCCGGTCCGGGTCGCCCGGCGCGCCCTCCTCGACGGTCGCGACGCGGAACCCGTCCGCGGCGTACATCGCCGCGACCTGCGGCGTCGAGCAGGCGACCACTGTGTCGTGCGGGGTGAGGGCCGCGCCCAGGACCATCTCGCACGTCGCGAGGACGGTGTGCGCGAACCGCGGGCTCGGCGGCACGTCGGCGACCGGGACGACGAGCGAGGGCAGGCCCGCACGGGTCGTGACCGCCTCGATCATCGCCTCGCGGCGGTGCGCGGGAACCGGGTTGCGGCGCGTGCCGCTGTGCGTCGCGGACGTCAGCGCCCACACGACGCGCGCGTCCGGTGCGCAGGTCACGAGCGCGCCGTCGGCGTCGCGGACGCGGCCGGCGAGCAGGTCCGTCAGGTAGGCGACCTGGAAGGCGGTGACCAGGTGGTGGCGGCCGGGGAACAGGACGTGGCGGATGGCGTCGGGCACAGCGAGCACCGTGCCACACGTCGCCGTGCCGGCCCGTCCCCGGTGCGGGTGAGGTCCGGCACGGGGGCCGGACGACGAGGTCAGTCGGTGAGCCCGTTGCGGTAGTCGAGCGCCTCGCGGACGTGCGCGACGATCCCGTCGGCGGCTGCCTCGATCTCCGCGAGCGTCGTCTCGAAGCCCTCCTCCGGCCCGTACCAGGGGTCGTCGACGTCCAGGACGTGCTCGGGCTGCCCGGGCTCGGCCGGCGCCGCGGGGTCGAAGCTGCGGTACATCCGGATGCGCGACGTCGCGGCCGGGTCCCCACCGGTGAGCCGGCGCAGCGCGCGTGCGTGCGTGGCGGTCATCGGCAGCACCAGGTCCCGCTCGAGGATGTGCTCCGGCAGGATCTGGCGGGCACGGTGCCCCTCGCCCGTCGGGTAGCCGTGGCGGCGCAGCACCGAGCGCGCGCGCCAGTCCACGGGGTTGCCGCGCTCCTCGTCGCTGATGCCGGTCGAGTCGACCTCCACGGCGTCGGCGAGGCCCGCGGCCGCGAACCGCTCGCGGAGCACGACCTCGGCCATGGGTGAGCGGCAGATGTTGCCGGTGCAGACGGTCATCACGCGGTAGGGATGAGGCACGCCTACATCCTTGCAGGTCACGGTCGCTCCGTTACCGATCCGTGATGACAGTCACGATGCGCGCGCCGCGGGCCGCCCTCCGGGCGGGCCGGCGCCTGGAGTGCGACGTGTCCCCGCGCTCGGCACCAGGGTCGATGCACGCGACCTGCTGACGCGCCGGGTGACGCCCGCCGCCGACGCTCCGCGTCACGGTGTCCCACAGTGCGGGACGCCGCTCCCGCGAGACCGGGCCGGGTGGGCTCACGCCTGCCCCTGAGGAGGCTGAGGCCGGTCTCGCGGAAGGGTCGTCCCGCCCGGTGGACGCCCTCGCCTGCTCAGGCCGCGGCGCAGACCAGCAGCGGGACGACGGAAGATGGGAGCGTGGAGCGCGGAGGTGACCAGGCGCGGCGGCTCGTCGACGCCGTGCGCGTGCGCGACGCCGCGACCGTCCTCCACCTCGACGCCGACGCGTTCTTCGCCGCCGTCGAGCAGCGGGACAAGCCGTCGCTGCGCGGCAAGCCGGTCCTGGTCGGGGGCGTCGGCGGGCGGGGCGTCGTGTCGACGGCGTCGTACGAGGCCAGGCGCGCCGGCGCACGGTCCGCGATGCCCATGGCGCGGGCCCGGCGCCTGTGCCCCGCCGCCGCGGTGCTCGTCCCCCGGTTCGCCGCGTACGCCGCGTACTCGCAGGTCATCATGGACGTCCTGCGCGAGCTGACGCCGGCGGTGGAGCCGCTGTCGATCGACGAGGCGTTCGCCGACCTCGCGCTGGCGCCAGGCGGCACCCCCGAGCCGGAGGACGCCGCCGCGCAGCTCCAGGCCCGCGTCGCCGAGCTCACCGGACTGACGGTGTCGGTCGGCGTGGGCCGCTCCAAGCTCGTCGCCAAGATCGCCTCCGACCTGCGCAAGCCCGGCGGTGTCGTCGTCGTGCGACCCGAGGACGAGGACGACGTCCTGCTCCCGCTCGACGTGCGGACCGTCCCCGGCGTGGGCCCCGCGACGCAGGGGGCACTCGAACGGCTCGGTGTGCGCACCGTCGCCGACCTGCGCCGCCAGCCGCTCGACACCCTCACCATGACGCTCGGCGAGGCGCACGGCACCGGGCTGTACCTCATGTCGCGCGGCCTGGACGACCGGCCCGTCGTCACGACGACCGAGCGCAAGTCCGCCGGCGCCGAGCGCACGTTCGCGGTCGACCTGCGAGGCCGCGACGTCGTCCTGTCCGCCGTGGACGACGTCGTCGACGAGGCCCTGCAGCGGCTCGAGCGCCACGGCGGGGCCGCGCGGACCGTCGTCGCGAAGGTGCGCTACGCCGACTTCTCGACCGTGACGCGCTCCGTGACGTTCCCGCACCCGACGGCGGCGGACGCGGACCTGCGCGACGCCGCCCGGCGCGCCGTCCTCGCGGCCGGGGTCGTCGAACCCGTGCGCCTGCTGGGCGTGGCGTTCCACGCGCTGTCGCCGCACGCACAGCTCGCGCTCGACCTCGACGCGCACCTGTTCGACGCCCCGCGGCGCGCGGTCGTCGGTGAGCACGACCACGTGAGCGGTCGGCTCGCGGACGACTGGGCGACGGTCCCGGGCGACGGGGACGCCGTCGACGGGGATGGGGAAGCGGACGACGCCACCACGTCGGGGCCCGCGCTCCCCGACGGCACGTCGGTACCGGGCGTCGACGACGTGGTCGCGGCGCTCGTCGAGGACGACGCCCGGCTCGTCGGCGCCGAGAAGGCCGTCGTCGGCCGACCGCTCGGCGGGTCCCAGGTGGGCCGGCCGCTCGAGGAGTCCAACGCGCGCCCCGGGCTCGACGTCGAGCACGCGACGCTCGGCCGCGGGTGGGTCGTGCACGTGCGCGGCCGGGAGGCGACCGTGCGCTTCGAGACCGCCCTGACCCCGCCCGCCCGTTCACGCGTCCTCGACCTCGACGAGGACCCGCTGGTGCTCGTCGAGCCCGTGGGCGTCACCCCGCCGTCGCAGGTCCCGCCGGCGTTGCGCGACGACGCCCGACGGCGCTGACCAGCGCGACGACGCCGACGCCGACGAGCGCCCCGGCGGCCAGCCGGACGGCGAGCCCGGCGACCGTGAACTCCGCGACGGCGTCGGTGACCGCCAGGACGACGACCACGAAGAGCGCCGCCAGAACGATCTCGAGCCAGGTCCACCACCGGACGCCCGCCCGCCGGACCTGCACCGTGCGCCACACGCTGATGACGGCCGTCGTCGCGAGCGCCGCCGGCAGCATGTCGGCGTAGTAGCCCGTCGCCAGAGCCAGCACCGCGAAACCGGACCCCGCCCACAGGTAGCCGTCGCGGTACCACGGCGGCGTGTCGGCGTACGGCTCCTCGCGGTAGGCGTGCACGTCGACCGGCCGCGCGGCCGGGAGGTCCGAAGTGCCGTGATCAGCGCTCATGTAGGAGATCCTGGCCCACGACGCCCGGCGGCGTGACCGGTTCGCACCGCCGAGCGTCCGGATCGGCGAGGCGTGAGGGTTGCCGTCCGCTCGCGACGACGCCCCTCACGGTCAGTCGCGGGCCGTCAGGACCACCGGGCCGCGCTTGGTGATCGCCACCGTGTGCTCCGCGTGCGCGGCGAGCGCGCCGTCGGCGCTGCGGATGGTCCAGCCGTCGTCGTCGATGACGTACTCGCTGCTGCCCGCCATGAGCCACGGCTCGATGGCGATGACCGTGCCCGGCTTGAGGCGGATGCCGGTGCCGGGGCGGCCGTCGTTGGGGACGTGCGGGTCCTCGTGCATCGTCCGGCCCACGCCGTGCCCGCCGAAGTCGGTGTTCAGGCCGAACCCGGACTGCCGCGCGACCCGGCCGATGGCGGCCGAGACGTCACCCATGCGGCCACCGGGCTGCGCGGCGGCGATGCCCGCGGCGAGCGCCTGCTCGGTCGTCGAGATGAGGCGCTGCGCCTCGGGCGTCGTCGTGCCGAGCTGGAACGTCAGGGCGGAGTCCGCGACCCACCCCTCGACCTCGCACGCGAAGTCGATGCTCACCACGTCACCGTCGGCCAGGACGCGGTCGGACGGCAGGCCGTGCAGCGCGTGGTCGTTCACCGACGTGCACAGGACACCCGGGTAGGGCATCGCCCCGAAGCTCGGGTGGTAGCCGAGGTACACCGACCGCGCGCCGGCCTTCGCGATCATCTCGCGGGCGTGCGCGTCGAGGTCGTTGGTCGTCATGCCGACGCGGGCGTACTCGCGCAACGACGTCAGGACGTCGGCGACGAACCGCCCGGCGGGGCGCATCTGCTCGATCTCTGCAGGGGACTTGAGTGCCACACCCCCACTCTCTCACCCCCCGCGCGCGGCAGAAGGGCAGGGAACAGCCCGTGGGTCGGGTCCCCTGACGGGGCCCTGCCGCGAAGGACGAGGTCGCGGCTCCCACGGGCTGCGGCGACTGCCGGGTATTCGCTGCCGCCCTGCCGGTCGACGCCGGCGGAGCGTGAGCGGACCGTGCAGTCCGTCCGATGACTCGGGCGGCTAGCGGGCAGCCACCTCACGCGTCCGGAAAGACTTCATGTCGCGGACCACCTCCCTTCAGTGTGCGACCGACGCTACGTCGCGTCCGCGGCGTCGCCAAGGGGTTTTCGCGAGCGCGGCACTCGACCGCCGAGCGCGCCACTCGTTGGTACCGCGGTCGGGGGGTGAGTACCGCGCTCGGGGGGTGAGTACCGCGGTCGGGGGGAGGGGCCCCGTCAGGCGGACGGGTGAGGGGTCGTGGCGGCCGGGCGCGGGGCCTGGTCGGACGACGGCGGTCGCCACATCGTCACCGGCGCCGCAGGGACCCGGCGCACGGGCGCACCGTCGAGGAACCCGTACCGGCGGTACAGGCGGCGGTTGCGCTCGGTCGACGACTCGAGGTACGCCCCGGCGCCCTGCCGGTCGACGTCCGCGAGGCGGGCGTCGAGGAGCGCGCCGCCGATGCCCTGGCCGCGTGCGTCGGCAGCCACGCCGATCTCCTGCAGGTACCAGTGGGGCTGGCGGGGCCGGTACCGCTCGACCGCACGCTTGGTGGCGAGCGCACGCACCAGGCCGGCGGCGCCGCACGCGCGCCAGAACGAGGGCAGCTGGGCGGCGAGCCGCGCGACGGTGGTCACAGCGCCCGGCGCCTCCCAGATCGCGACGCCGAGCACCTGGCTGTCGTCCCCCCGGCGGGCGAGGTCGACGGTGCCGTCGGCGATCGCCGGGCGCAGCAGCGCGACGAACAGGTGCTGGGCGCACCGCAGCCGGTCGGCACCCGTGCGGCGCAGCACCGCACCGGTGACCGGGTCGTCGACGAAGGCCTCGGCCAGCACCTCCGCAGCGGCGGTGAGGTCGCCCGGCCGGGCGGGGCTGACGGTGATCACGGGGCCCTCCTGCCGAGCGTCACGACGTGTGTGACTCCACCGTAGGGCGAACTGGCCAAGCGTCCAAGTCAGTTGGCCAAGTCCGCCCGTACGATGGGACGGTGAACCTCCCCGCCGCAGGCGGGCACCGCCCCGTCGACGAGCGTCGCGCGCAGCTGCTCGACGCCGCGCTCGCCGTGCTGCGCGAGCACGGGCTGGCCGGGCTCACGACGCGGGCCGTCACGAACCGCGCGGGCCTGCCGCACGGGATCTTCCACTACGCGTTCGGCTCCAAGGCCGCGCTGGTGCGGGCGCTCGTCGACCGGGAGCTGACGGGAGCCGCCGCCGCCTGGGCCCCCGCCGTCGACACGGACGACCTCGAGACGGCGCTGCGCGGGGCCCTGCTCGCGCAGCTCGACATCGTGCGCGCCGACCCGCAGCACCAGGCCGCCATGTTCGAGCTCATCCGCGCCGCCCGCGACGACGCGGGGTCCGACGCCGTGGCCTGGGAGCGCCAGCAGTACCTGGCGGAGATCGAGCGTCACCTCGGCGCCTGGTCGCAGCGCGGCAGCGTCGCGTGGAGCGCGCCGGTGGAGCACGTCGCAGCGCTCGTGCTGTCGGCCGGCGACGGGGTCATCCAGACGTGGGTCGCCGACCACGACGACGAGCGCGCGGAGGCGTCCGTCGACCTGCTGGCACGGGCCGTCGCGTCGCTGGCCCACCCCGCCTGACGCGTCCCCGGACCTCGCCACCCGTCCCCAGGGCGTCCAAAAGGATGATTCGCCCCCAACTTGGACAGAAGTTCACCACCGGACGGGTGTTTGCCTCTATTGTCCGTTACGCCCGATGGCGTGGCCGTCGTCGCCGGGCACCCGTCCAAGCGTCCGCGGCCGAGGAGTCCCTCCGTGAACCGCCGTCTCCCCCTCGTCATCCTGTCCGTCGCAGCCCTCGTGGCGCTGCCCTCCACCGCCGCGTCCGCCACCGGTGGCGGGCACCACGGGTCCGGCAAGCCCGGGTACTCGACCGGCTACGACAAGCCCAAGCCTGGCCAGCCCACGCCCGACAAGCCCAAGCCCGGCCAGCCCACGCCCGGCCAGCCCACGCCCGCACCCCAGCCCACCACCGCCCCCGGCGACCTGTGCGGCGGCAAGCGCGCCAAGCAGGTCATCCCGTGGGACGCCTACACGTGCGACCAGGCCACGGGGTACTTCCTCTACAAGAAGCTCGACGCGAGCAAGCCCGCCGGGTACTGGAACAGCGGACGCCAGCACCGCGTGCGGCTGTACGACGTGTGGGCGTGGCCGACGGAGGGCGCCTCCGCCCGCACCGAGGTCTCGACCGGCCAGCCGCGCAACCCGCAGATCATCCCGCTCCAGCTCGAAGCCGCCGACGCCGCGGCGGTCTGCGCGGAGAAGAATGCCTACGGGCTGCAGGTGGACCTCGTGGGCGACGGCGAGGCCGGCCGCGGGCTCGACGTGGCGTCGCTGGTGCCGACGGTCATCACGCCCCCCCACAACCAGGGCGGGTTCCCCGTACCGAACACCCTGGCCTTCTACGCCCACTACGAGGTGGAGCACCTCGTCGACCTCGACGTGCTCTGCGCCCCGGTCGACGACGACACGCCGTCGACTCCCCCGCCCCCGCCCCCGGCGCCGGCACCCAACCCGACGCCGACCGCCGACGTGGACGACGAGCCCACCGTGGCGCCGACGCCGACGCCCGAACCGTCCCCGTCGGAGACGAGCGAGGTACTGGCGGCACCGGCGGAGACGCCCGAGCCCACCCCGACGGCGACCCCCGCGCCGACCAAGCCCGCCCCGACTCCGACGGAGCGCGCCGAGGTGCTCTCCGCGGGCGACGACGACACGCTCGCCGCGACGGGTACGCAGGCCGCCGTCGGGTTGCTGGCCGCGATCGCCGCGATCGCCGGCGGTGCAGCACTCGTGCTCGCCCGGCGTCGTCACCGGTTGAACGGCTGACCTGAGGGGCGCACCCCGCGCCCCGTGCACGGGTGTCGTCGACACCCCTAGGACCGTCACCCCCTGGCCCTCCCCCCCGGCCGGGGGGTGATGCACGTCCACGGGGCTCTCGCGGCGGCACCGGCGACGGTCACGGCGGTGCCCACGCGGACCAG
This sequence comes from Cellulomonas xiejunii, assembly GCF_024508315.1. Classification (NCBI taxonomy): domain Bacteria; kingdom Bacillati; phylum Actinomycetota; class Actinomycetes; order Micrococcales; family Cellulomonadaceae; genus Cellulomonas; species Cellulomonas xiejunii. Next base: position 84,335 of record NZ_CP101987.1, on the reverse strand, counting down.
GACCGGCGATCCCGCCCACACCACCCACCGCCCGCGCTAGCGTGCGGCCGTGGCACGTCACAGCGCGAGGACGCACGTCGAGCTCGTCGAGGACGACGGCGTCGACGGTGTCGCGCCACCACCTGACGGGCAGCCCCGCACCACGCCCGACGGGCCCCGGCCCACCGACCACGCCCACCCGTCGCCCCGGACCCGACGCCGGGTGCTGACCGTCGCGGCGACGCTCGTCGTCGCCCTGGTGGTGGTCGCCACGGTCGGGGAGGTCCGCGAGGCGGCGAAGGAGCGCGCCCGGCTCGCCGGGTTCGCGGCGCTCCCGCAGGCACTCTCGCCGCTCGACGCCCCGCCCGAGGAGCTGTGGACGGGCGACACCGACGGCCTCCTGCTGCAGACGACGGTGCGCACGGCCGGCGGGCTGCTCGTCGGCGCGCACGCCGGAGACGACGGCTCGTCCATCGCGCGCGCACTGGACCCGGCGACGGGCGAGGTCGTCTGGGAGCAGGAGCTCCTGGCGGCATCGGACGCCCCACCCGACCCGGGCGTGTTCGCGCAGAGCGGCTCCTGCCTGGCACACGGCGCGGACGTCCCCCTCGTGGCCTGCCTGGCGTCCGACGCCGTGGCCGTCTACGACGACGACGACGTCCGGTACGTCCCCGCCACCGTGACGCGGCTGCTGCTGCTGGACCCGCAGGACGGGACGGTCGTCGCCGACCTGTCCGACGCGGTCGCCGGTATGGGGAGCGCCCCGGCGTTCCTCGTCCTCGGTGACCTCGCAGTGGTCAGCAGCGTGGTGGACGGCGCCACGGAGGTCGTGGCCGCCGCCCCGGACGGCACCGTCGCGTGGCGGACCACGGTCCCGGCACCGGTCCTGCCCGAGTCGTCGGCCCGGGACGGCGGGCCTCGGGCGCAGGTGACTCCCCTCGGCGACCACCTCCTCGTGGCGACGGCCGTCGAGCTGCGCGTGCTGGACGCCACGGGTGCGACGCTGCGCACCGTCACGCTGGGCTCCGACGAGTTCCTGGAGGGCACGTCCGGCGCGACGGCGCTCGTGTCCACGGCAGGGGACCGGGTACCCGTGATGCAGTTCTCGGGCTCGGTCGGCGAGGGTGAGACCAGCAAGGTCCTGTGGGACGACCACGTCGGCGAGGTCCCCGGGCGTTGGCTGCGCCCGCAGCTCGACGACGGCAGTGCCGACGGCCTGGTGCTGACCGTCGACCACGAGAGCATCCACGCCTGGGACCCCGACGGCGCACTCCGGTGGCGGGCGGACCGGCCGTCGTCGATCTCGGCGCTCACCGTGCTCGCGGGACGTGTCCACCTCACGGTCGGCGGCGGGCTGGTGACCCTCGACGCGCGCACGGGCGCCGAGCTGTGGCGCCGGGACCGTCTGGTCGTCGCCGACGCGGTGCTGACGGACGGTCGGCACCTTCTGGTGCGCACCGCCGCACCCGCCGACGCCCCCCAGGCGGAGCTCGTGGCGCTGGACGCGACCGACGGCACCGTCGCCTGGCGCACGCAGCTCCCACCGGGGGTCGACTCGCTGTGGGCGGTGGGCGGCCTGCTCGTGGGCGTCTCCTCCGGCGAGGAAGGCACCTGGGAGGTCACCGTCCTCGGCTGAGCGGAACCCCCGCGCCGCGCGCGGTGCGCCGATAGCCTGCAGCCGTGGCACGCGGCGACGCGAGGACGGATGTCGAGCTCGTCGAGGACGACGACGACGGCACCGGCGCGCCGCCGGGGGGCGGGACGCCGCCGGGCGGAGCCGCACCCCACGGCGGCGACGACCCCACCGGGGCGTCGCGCCGCACCCGCCGGCGCGTGCTCGTCCTGGGCGCCGCGCTGGTCGCCGTGCTCCTGGCGGTGGGCGTCGTCGGCCAGGCGGTGGTGGCGTCCCGGGAACGCGCGAGGATCGAGGCGGTCGCGGGGCTGCCGGGCGTCGTGGACGCCCTGGACGGCCCGGTGCGCGTGCTGCGCTCCGGGGCGGACGACGGGTTCCTGCGCGCGAGCGCCCGGACACCGGACGGGTTCTTGGTCGCGTCCCGCCAGGGCGAGGACGGTGCGGCCTCGGTCCGTGCCTTCGACCCCGCCGACGGCACGGTCGCGTGGGAGGTCGAGCTGATCGCGCCCCGTGACGTGCTCGAGCCGCTGCCGGGCGGCGAGGTCGTCCGCAGCGGCGGGTGGTGCGTCGAGTACGGCAGCGACGGCGACCTGCTGGTGTGCCTGGCCGACGACGGCGTGTCGGTGGTGGGGCAGGGCACGCTCACCCAGGTCGGCCCGACGACGACGCGCCTGCTCGTGCTCGACGCTCACGACGGGTCCGTCGTGAGCGACCTCTCGGCGGCGGTGGGTGAGTCGCTCTCCTCGATGTCGGGGGCCGTGCTCGACGACCTCGTCGTGCTGGCCGGCGCGGACGGCTCGGCCGTCCACGTGCGCGCGATCACCGTGGACGGCTCGGTCGAGTGGGAGGCGACGTTCCCCACGACGACGACGACGGCCTACGGGTCGTACGCCGAGGTGCACGCGACGACCGACGGCGTCGCCGTCGTGACAGCCGACGCGTTGATGCTGCTCGACGCGTCGGGCGCGACCGTGCAGGGCCACCAGATGACCTCGGACTCCTTCGTGCGCGGGACGGCCGGCGACGCCGTCCTCGTCCTCGCGCAGGACGGCGAGACGACGGTCGTGGTACGCCCGGACGGCGTGAGGTCCCTGCCGGGGCGCTGGGTCACCCTCGCGGTCGACGACGGCAGCGCTCCAGGGCTCCTGCTCACGTCCGACACCAGTGGCCTGCACGCGTGGGACCTCGACGGCGGTCCGCTGTGGAGCTCCGAGCAGCCGGTCAACCAGCAGGACGCGGTGCTCCTCGACGGGCGCGTGATCGCCGGCTACGCCACCGAGCTCTTTGCCCTGGACGCCGGCACCGGAGCCGAGCGGTGGCGCGCGGGCGGTCTGCTGCCCGATGCCACGGTGGCGACGGACGGCCGTCACGTCCTCGCCATGGCGCCGCCCCCGGGCGGCAGCGCGCCGCAGGTGCTCGTGGCGCTCGACGCCACCGGTGGGGGCGTCGCCTGGCGGGTGACGCTGCCGGACGAGGTCACCGCCCTGCGCCCCACGCACGGCGTCCTCGCCGCGTACCGGTTCGACCGGTTCGACGGGTCCACGGGTGACGCGGGACCGGTCGTCACCGTCCTGGGCTGAGCGCCGGTCCGGGCGGTCGTGCGGTGAGCGTGACCGACGTCCCCGGCTAGTGTGCCGCCATGGCGCGCGCACGCAGGGTCGACGTGGAGCTGCAGCAGGCGGCCACGGACGCGTCCGTCCCGGGATCCCCGGCCGCCGGGGGCTCGTCCGCCGCGCGGCGTCGGTGGTGGTGGCTGGCCGTCCCGGTGGCGGCGGTCCTCGCGCTCGTCGTCGGCCAGGCGGTCGTCGACCGTCGCGAGCGTGCCGCGCTGGCCGAGCTCGCGGCCGTCCCGTCGGTCCTGGCGCCGCTCGACAGCCCGCCGCAGGTCGCGTGGGAGCTCGACGAGGGCACCCACCTGGGCGGCTCCGCACTTGTGGGGTCAGTGCTGGTGGCCACGCACCGGGCGGCGGACCGCACGCTCATGCTCGAAGGCCGGGACGTCGCGACAGGTGATCGGCTGTGGGCCCTCGACGTGGTGGAGCCGTCGGCGGACCGGACGGCCGAGGCCCAGTTCGCGCCGGCGTCGTGCGCCGCCGTGCCAGAACTTCCCGGGCGGGTCGCCTGCCTCGTGACGAACGGCGGGTTCGACGTCGTCGACGGTCAGTGGTCACCGGTCCCGGCGACGTCGACGCGCGTGCTCGTGCTCGACGCGCTGGACGGCGCTGTGGTGGTCGAGCGTGAGGTCCCCACGTCGGCTCGGTGGTTGACGCCGTCGGGCGACGACGTGCTGCTCGTCGGCCTGGTGGACGGCACGCTGCACGTCCGCTCGCAGACGCTCCTGGACGACACGGAGCACTGGCACGTCACGGTGGACGTGGCGACGGACGACGGTCCTCTCACGCTGGGAGAGAGCGCGCTGGTGGACGCGCGGACGTTCGCCGTCGGCCACGGCGACGCGGTCACGCTCGTGTCGACGGACGGCGAGGTGCTGCGCACCGTGGACCTGTCGCCGGAGAGCGCACTGACGGGCCAGGCCACCACGACGAGGCTCGAGCTGTCCACGGCCCTGGGGGCGGCGGTCATCGGTGGCGAGTCGTCGACGACGGTGGTGTCGGCGACGGCCGAGGTCCCTCTCGACGGGAACCCGTTGCCGGTCGTCGTGGACGACGGCAGCGTCCCGGGCCTGGTCCTGACGCGCACGCCCGTGCTGCAGGCGTGGGACGCGCGTGACGGTGAACCGCGCTGGGAGGGCAGCGTCGTCGACGCCCAGGACGCGACGATCCTGGACGGCCGTGTGCACGTGGGGACGTCGGCGTGGCTCGTGACCTTCGACGGCGAGACGGGTGCCGAGCTGTGGCGGTGGGCGCGGCCGACCGCCACCGGCGCGCCCCTGACCGACGGCCGGCACCTGTACCTGCTGGGCATGCGGGACGACCAGCACAGTGCGCCGTACGACCTCGTCGCGTTGCACGTCGCCGACGGCAGCGAGGCGTGGCGCACGCCGTTGCCCGAGATGGCGTCGCTGCAGGTGCTGCACCGGCTGCTCCTCGCGCGGTCGTTCGACCCGCAGACGCAGGAGGAGGCGTACAGCGTGCTGCGCTGACGTCCGTCGACCGCGCACCAGCGGCTGCTGTTCGCGGTCCAGCGCTCGGCCGACGCCGTCGACGAGCAGCTCACCCTCCTGGACTGACCTCGCGCGCCCGCCGCACGAGCGCGGGACTCCTGCCGTTCCGGGCCCTGGTCGCCCTGCCGCCCGCTGGGTAGCGTGCAGGAGGTGGGTGACCCGGTGCTGGTCGAGCTCGACGACGACGCGGGACCGCCTGCGCCGCAGGACCGTCCCGGGCCGGCGCGGCGCCGGTGGGGTCTCGCCCTGACCGTAGCGCTCGTGCTCGCACTGGTCGTCGCACAGCTCGTCGCGGACGTGCGGGAACGGGCCCGCCTCGCCGCCCTGGACGACGTCCCCGGCGTCCTCGACCCGCTGCCCGGACCGCCGGACGTCGCGTGGCGGCTGCACGGCGACGCGACCGGCACCGTGCAGGTCCTCGGCTCGCAGCTGCTCGAGAGTCGCATCGCGCCGGACGGCTCGATGTCGCTGGCGGCGCGCGACGTCGCGACGGGAGCCGAGCACTGGACGGCACCCCTGCTGGAGGCTCCCGACGCGGCCCTGCCGGCGACCGTCGCCCGCTACGGGCTGCAGTGCGCCACCGGGCCGGGGCTCCCGGGCAGGGTCGCGTGCCTCGTCCACGACGCGACCGCGGCGCGCACGCCCGACGGCGGGCCTGCGGCCGCCGCCACCGCGTCGAGCGCTCCGGCCACGTCGGCACGCCTGGAGGTGGTCGACGTCGAGTCGGGTGACGTCGTCGCCGAGTACCCGGCCGGTGCCGACGCGACCGGGGCCGGTGCGGCGGTCGCGGCGGCTGTCGGCGTCACCGACGACGCGCTGGTGCTCGCGGCCCCGCTCGACGACGGGACGTCCGTCCGGGCGCTCGACCCGACGACGGGCGCGCAGCGGTGGCGCGTGCGTGCCGACACCGGGTTCGGCGGGGGGTGGCTGCGGTGGGGTGCCGAGGCGCGCGTCCTGCCGGTCGGGGACGACGCCGTCGGGATCCTGGGGGCGGGTGTGGTGCTGCTCGACACCGCCGACGGGTCCGCGCTCGCCACCGCGGGCACGCTGGCCACCGTCACAGGGACCCGTCAGGACGGCTCCGCGCTGGTGGTCGCCAGCGAGGGGTACACGCGCCTGGTCGGGCACGACGGGGACGTGCGGCTCGAGGGGACGGCCGTGCAGGTCACGGTCGACGACGGCAGCGTGCCGGACCTGGCGCTGACCACCTCGGGGGGCCTACGGGCGTGGGACGCGGTGACCGGTGAGGAACGGTGGCGGGCAGACGTCCCGGCGCAGGAGGCGCTCGTCGTCGGGACCGTCGTGCACGTGCACGACGGGTTCCGCGTCACGACGCTCGACGGGCGTACGGGCGAGGTGCTGTGGGAGGCGACGGCTCCCGACCTGCTCGACGAGGACGCCGTGGTCACGGGCCTGGCGACCGACGGCTCCCGGGTGCTGGTCGTCGCCTCGAGCGTCGCGACGTCCCGCGCGCGGCTGGTGGCGCTCGACGCCGCGGCCGGGACCGAGGCCTGGCAGACGGACCTGGCCCGGCTCGGCGACGTGACGAGCGTCGAGGCCGTCGACGGCGTGCTGCTCGGGTTCGGGACCCAGGACGTCGTCGTGCTGCGCTGACCCGACCCCCGACCCGACGCGCCCGGCCGCCGGGCAGGCCGTAGCGTCTGTGCGACGACCTGGGCCGCCCTGCGGCGACGTGACCTGCGGGCACCCGACATGACGGAGGACGCACATGGGATGGTTCGGCCGCGGACGCGACGTCGGGACCACCCGACCGACCGCACCACCGCCCGCACCCGCACCCGCGCCGCCGCGCAGCGCCGCGGCGTCCCTGTGGGGTGACGGGTTCGGTCGCGTCGCCACACGCTCCCTGCAGACGCTCGCCGTCGTCGCGGTGGTCGCGGTCGGGGTGCTGGCCGTCATGCAGCTGACGCTCGTCGTCATCCCGGTGCTCATCGCCCTGGTGCTGGCCGCCGCGATCAACCCGCTGGTCGCGTGGCTGCGGCGCCGCGGCGTGCCGTCGCTGCTGGCCACGTGGATCGCGCTCCTGACACTCGTCGCGCTGCTCTCGTTGGTCGTGTGGGCCGTGGTGCGTGCCGTGATCAACCAGTGGGACGAGCTCGCGGACTCGGCGGTCGACGGCCTCGCGGAGCTGCGCGACCTCGTGTCGGTGCTCCCGTTCGAGATCACGGACGAGCAGGTCACCGAGGCGCAGGACGCCGTGCAGGGGCTGCTCGCCTCGGACGCGGTGGGCGCGGGCGCGGCGGCGGGCCTGTCGCAGACGGCCGACTTCGTCGCCGGGTTCTTCATCATGGTCGTGGTGCTGTTCTTCTTCCTCAAGGACGGCCCGAAGATCTGGAAGTTCCTGCTGCGGCCGTTCGAGGGCGAGCGCTACGAGCGCGGGGTGCGCGTGGGCGACAGGACCGTCCAGACCCTCGGCGGGTACGTGCGCGGCACCGCGATCATCGCGGCGGTCGACGCGATCGGCATCGGCATCGGGCTGGCGGTCGTCGGAGTGCCGCTCGTGATCCCGTTGTCCGTCCTGGTGTTCCTGCTGGCGTTCGTCCCGCTCGTCGGGGCGACGGTCGCGGGGATCCTCGCCGCGCTCGTGGCGCTCGTCGCACTCGGGCCGATCCAGGCCCTGTTCGTCGTGGCCATCGTCGTGGTGGTGAACCAGATCGAGGGCGACCTGCTGCAGCCCGTCGTGATGGGCCGGTCGCTGCGGCTGCACCCCCTCGTCATCCTCGTGGCCCTGACGGCCGGGACCGTCCTGGCCGGCATCACGGGTGCCGTGCTCGCGGTGCCGATCGCCGCGTCGCTGTGGGGGGCGGTGCAGGTGTGGGACGGGCCGGGGACGCCCGCGCGCTTCGCGCGGCAGAAGCGCCCCGAGACCGTCTGACCTGCGGCGTCGGCGGGCACGGTCGGCGCACGGGGTCGGCGGGAGGTGCTCAGGCCGGCGGCAGCCCGACCAGCCAGCGCGCCTCGCGCCGCAGCAGCGCGGCACGCGCCGGCGTGGCGTACGACTCGACGCCGTGACCCAGCCCGTCGTACACGGCCCGCCAGCTCGGGGCGACCCACACCACGGGGTGCGTCGTCCCGCCCTCGTCGTGCGTCACCAGGGCGCGCACGTCGGGCGCGACGGCGAGGTCGGTGTACCGCTCGTCGTCGACGACCAGCGGGCCCAGGCCGTCGGTCACGGGGTGACCGGCGTGCACGTCGAACGTCGCAAGGTCCTACGGCGGGTGCCACGACCGGTCCTCGACCCAGCGCCCCCCGATCACCTCCGACCACCACGGGCTGTCCCGGAACGCCATGGCGGCCTGGTGCAGCGCGAGGACCGGGCCGTCGGCCGCGGCGTGGTCGCGCACGGCCTGGTGCAGGGGGCGCCACGTGGCGTCGTCGTCGTCCGCGGGGCCGAGGCCGGCGTTGACGACGAGCAGGTCGGCCGGTGCGAGGTCCGCGAGCGCGTCGGGGAAGGTGCTGCGCACGTCGACGGCGAACCCGCCGGCCGTCAGCTCCCGCGCGACGCGGTACGACGTCGCCGCGTGGTCGTGCCACAGGTCGCCGTAGCGGGCGCGGCCGGCGAGGACCAGGGCACGGGGGGAGGTCGGAGCGGGCACGCCCCCCACGGTAGGCGACCCCGCGCGGCGCACCCGGCTACACGGACGCGGCACGCCGAGGAGGCAGACTCTGGGGCATGACCCCCACCCGGTGCCCCTGCGGCAGCGGCCTGCCGTTCGCCGAGTGCTGCGAGCCGCTGCACCGCGGCGAGCGCACCGCCGGCACCGCCGAGCAGCTCATGCGCTCGCGCTACAGCGCGTTCGCGGTCGGCGACGCGGCGTACCTGCGGCGCTCGTGGCACGCCTCGACGCGCCCGGCGGACCTCGTGCTCGACGACGACGTGCGCTGGTACCGGCTCGACGTGCTCGCCACGTCCGGCGGCGGCGTGTTCGACACCGCCGGGACCGTGCAGTTCGAGGCGTTCTGGCGCGGCCCGGACGGGCGCGGGTCGGTGCACGAGCTCAGCCGGTTCGTCCGCGGCGACGACGGCTGGCAGTACGTGGACGGGGACGTCGCGCGCTGACGTCGCGTGCCGAGGCCCCCGCTAGCCCACACCACCCCAACGCATCGGGTTGGCGGCGTTCGACGCGAGCAGGAACCAGGACGTCGCACCGACGTGCTGCACCTGGAAGTACCCGAACCCGAAGCCCGAGTCGATCAGGCTCGACGCCGCGACGACGCCGCCGTCGACGGGCGACCCGCCCAGGTGCTGCCCGCCGCCGAGGCTGTCCTGCGCGCGGCGCACCTGTGCCAGCAGCCAGTCCGCCTGCTTGCGGTCCCCGCGGCGATCCCGGTCGAGCAGGGACGTGGCGAGCTGCGCCGTGCCCTCCAGCCAGACGCCCTGCGGGTGGACGGTGATCCCGTTGTACTGCGCGGTCGACGTGAGCGACGCCGTGCTGAACGTGACGCCGGAGATCTGCTCGGTGCCGTCGGGCATCTGGGACGTGGGCGCCGACGGGTCGTCCGTGACCGCGAGCGCCCCGGCCGCCCAGTCGAGCGCGGGGTCGTAGCGGCGTTCGCGGATCGCGAGCCGGCTCCACGTCGCGGGGTCGAGCGGGACGGGGTCGCGGTTGATCTGGACGCCGTCGTTCGTGCCCGTCCAGAACCAGCCCGAGCCCGGCTCCCACATGCGGTCGACGAACGCGAGCGCGTGCTCGGACGCGTCGGTCCAGCGCCGCTCGCCGGTCACCTTGCGCAGCATCGAGAAGAACGCGACGCAGTCGACGTTGTGCTCCGTCGACCCGTTGGGGACCGGCTGGTTGCCGCCGTCGACTCCGAAGGAGAAGCCCCCGAGCGGTGCGGTCGACCACGTGGTCGTCGTGATCCACTCCCCGATCCGCACGGCCGCGCGCAGGTAGCGCGGGTCGCGCGTCGCGCCGAACAGGTGCAGCAGCGCGATGCCGGGCCACGCCATGTCACCCACGGCCGTGCCGAGGAACCCGAACTGCCACCCCACGTTCGCGGCGCCGTCGGCGCGCACGAACCCGTCGGGCTGCGCCGAGCCGTCGTAGAAGGTGTACGGCCCGACGTTGTAGCCCTGACGCAGCCGCCCGTCGGCGTGGTCGGGGTCGTGCTCCTGGGCGAACACCAGGCCGTCACCGATGACGCGGGCGCTGTCGACGCTGCTGCGGCGGCCGTCGGCGAGCAGCGCGCAGATCGCGAGCGCGTTGTCGTACACGAACGCCGTGGAGAACAGCCCGAGCTCGTCGGTGTAGCTCTGGGCGAGCCGCGGGCCGGTGTTGACGCTCGGGTAGGCGTCGGCGGCGGCGCGGACGAACGCGACGGCGGCCCGCTCCGACCCGGCGCGGCCGCCGTGCGGGCGTCCGGGACGGTGGTGCAGCACGGGTCGCGGGCCCCACGTGCGCCCGTCGTGCGCGGCGGCAGCACCCGCCCCGGCCACGACGGCGGTCACCGCGCCCGCGACGGCGAGGAACGTCCGACGGCCGAGCACGCGGGGGTCGGTGGGGTCGGTGGCAGAGGTGGTGCGGGTCGTGACGGGGACTCTCGTGGTGTCCGGCATCGCACGCTCCCGGGATCGGGGGACGCCGCGGTGTCGCGGCACCCGACCCAGGCTAGGGACCGGGGCCGGGCGGCGGAACCCCACATCCCACCCAATTCGCCGGCGCGTGTCAGGAGCGCTCCGACGGCTCCGGGACCAGCGCCAACGCGGCGCTCAGGGCCCCGAGGACCAGCCCCGTGCGGGTGTGCGCGAACCGCACACCGGCCGCCGCGCGGGCCTCAGCCCGGCGGAAGAGCCACTTCTCGCCCGCGATCGTCAGCGCCACGGAGGCGGCGAGCACGACCGCACCGCCGACGGCGATCGCGGTCTTCGTCGAGGGTGCTGCGTCGTCGGTCGCGACGCCCGACCCGTCGACACCCTGGCCTGCGGGGCTCCCGTCCGTCCGGTGGGTGCCGTCCGTGCCCGGGTCGCCGTCCACGGCGACGCCGTCCTGCCACGTCGAACGCAGCTCACGCCACCCGCCCCGGTTGGCAGGCGCGACCGCGTTGGCCGCGCCGGCGGCAGCGAGGCAGGCGGCCTTGAGCCAGCCGCGTGCGGCGCGGGACCGGGTGACGTCGGGGACGGCGTAGTACGCGGCGGTCGCCAGGCCGGTGAGAGCGGCATTCAGGGCTCGGGACCTGGGGTTCGTGGTCATGGTGGGCCTCCTGTCGTCGAGCCGCCACGGTAGCGAGCCGGGCGACGGCGCCGCATCGGTCGCCGGGACGACCGGGGTCGGTCGCGGGACGGGTGGCGTGCGTCGGGGCGCCCGACGCGTGGCATCGTGGGTGCTGCCATGCGCTCCTACCTGACCATCGCCCGGGACGGTGAGGCGACCCTCGAGGTCAAGCGGTCCCGGTTCCTGTGCACGCTGCGGCGCGTCGGGCAGGAGGCGGACGCGCGGGCGCTCGTCGAGGAGATGCGGCGCACCCACTGGGACGCACGGCACCACTGCTCGGCGTTCGTCATCGGCCCGGACGCGATGCTGCAGCGCTCGTCCGACGACGGCGAGCCCGCGGGCACGGCCGGTGCCCCGATGCTCGAGGTGCTGCGCGGGCACCGCGTCAGCGACGTCGCCGTGGTGGTGACGCGGTGGTTCGGCGGGATCCTGCTGGGCGCGGGCGGGCTCGTGCGGGCGTACGGCGACGCGGTGTCGGCCGGGCTGGCGGAGGTCGGCACGCTCGAGCGGCGGCTGCTCGAGGAGTGGAGCGTGCGCCTGGACCACACCGAGGCGGGACGCGTCGAGGCCGAGCTGCGCACGCGCGGCGTCGAGGTGCTCGACACCACGTACGCGCAGGACGTGCGGCTGCTGCTGGGTGTCACGGACCCGCGGGCGCTCGTGGCGACCGTCGCGGCGCTCACCTCGGGGCGGGTCGAGCCGGAGCGCGTCGGCGAGCGCTGGGTCGACGTGCGCTGACGCGGGCCGTGCCGCCGCGTCAGTCGGCCCGGACCTCCGAGACCTGCCCGTCCTCGACGTGCCAGCGCCGCGTCAGCCGCACGGTGTCGAGCATGCGGCGGTCGTGCGTGACCAGCAGGATCGTGCCGTCGAACGACTCCATGGCCTGCTCGAGCTGCTCGATGGCCGGCAGGTCGAGGTGGTTGGTCGGCTCGTCGAGGACCAGCAGGTTGACACCGCGGGCCTGCAGCAGCGCGAGCGCGGCACGCGTGCGCTCCCCGGGCGACAGGGACGCCGCCGGGCGGCCCACCTGGTGCCCCGCGAGGCCGAACTTCGCGAGCAGCGTGCGCACGTCGGCCGTCGTCCAGTCCGGCACCTGCCGGGCGAACGCCTCGCCGACCGGCTCGTCGCCCTCGAACGCCGCGCGCGCCTGGTCGACCTCCCCGACCAGCACGCCCGGGCCCAGGGACGCGCTGCCCTCGTCGGGCGTCAGGCGTCCCAGCAGCAGACCCAGCAGCGTGGACTTGCCGGAGCCGTTGGGTCCGGTGACGGCGACCCGGTCCTGCCAGTCGAGCTGCAGGTCCACGGGGCCCAGGACGAAGTCCCCGCGCCGCACCACGGCCGCCCGCGTCGTCGCCACGACGGCACCGGAGCGCGGCGCCGTCGCGATGCTCATCTGCAGCTGCCACTCCTTGCGCGGCTCCTCGACCGTCTCGAGCCGCTCGATCATCTTGTCCGTCTGCCGGGCCTTCGAGGCCTGCTTCTCGGACGTCTCGCCGCGGTGGTGCTTGACGTGCTTGTCGTTGTCGCTCGCCTTGCGGCGGGCGTTGCGCACGCCCTTCTCCATCCACGCGCGCTGCATGCGGGCGCGCGCGTCCAGCGCGGCACGGCGGCCGGCGTAGTCGTCGTACGCCTCGCGCGCCTGGCGCCGCGCGGTCGAGCGCTCCTCGAGGTACGCGTCGTACGAGCCGCCGTACGTCACGACGCGCTGCAGGCTGCGGTCGATCTCGACGACGCTCGTCACGGTCCGGGCCAGGAACTCGCGGTCGTGGCTGACGACGACGATCGGTGCCTGCGCGCGCTCGACGAACTCCTCGAGGCGGTCCAGGCCGTCGGCGTCGAGGTCGTTGGTCGGCTCGTCGAGCAGGTACAGGTCGAAGCGCGAGAGCAGCAGCGCCGCCAGGCCGACGCGCGCCGCCTGCCCGCCGGACAGTGCCGTCATCGGCAGGTCCAGGTCGACCGCGAGGCCCAGGTCGTCGGCGACGACGCCGAGGCGGGTGTCGAGGTCCGCGCCGCCGAGCGCCATCCACCGCTCCAGCGCGTGCGTGAACACGTCACCCGCCCCGGGGGAGTCGGCCGCGAGCGCGTCGGACGCGGCGTCCATCTCCCGCTGGGCGTCGGCCACACCGGTACGACGCTCGAGGAACCCCCGCACCGTCTCGTCAGGGTGCCGCTCGACCTCCTGCACGAGGTAGCCGACCTGCGCGGTCGGCGGGGACAGCGCGACCGTGCCCGCCTCGGGCGCGCGCCGGCCGGCGAGGATGCGCAGGAGCGTCGTCTTGCCGGCGCCGTTGGGGCCGACGAGGCCGACGACGTCGCCCGGCGCGACGACCAGGTCCAGGCCGGAGAACAGCTCGCGGTCACCGAACGCCGCGCCCAGCGCCTTGGCCTGGAGGGTTGCACTCATGCGGACCATCCTGCCTGCCTGCCAGGGGTCCGCCGTACGGGTTTCGCCACACCCGACGTCCGGCGCACCACACCCCTGCCACCGCCCGGGGTCGGCCCCCTAGGCTGGCAGCACCGGACGCGAGGAGGCTACGACGTGTCGCGCGTGACCAGCGCCGACGTCGCTCGGGAGAGCGGCGTCTCCCGGACGACCGTGTCGTACGTGCTCAACGACCGCACCGACGTCGTCCTCACCGACGCCACCCGGCAACGCGTCATCGCGACCGCTGCCCGCCTGGGCTACACGCCGTCCGCCGCGGCTCGGGCCCTGCGCTCGGGGCGCAGCGACCTCGTGCTGTGCGTGCTGCCGAACTGGACCTTCGGCCCGGCGATCGACAGGCTCATCGAGCACCTGAGCACCGCCCTCGCCGCGCACGGCCTGTCCGTGCTGGTGCACATCCGCCACGGCGACCGCCCGCTGGACGAGCTGTGGCGTGCGGTGACGCCGTGCGCCGTCCTGGGGCTGTCGCCGTTCGCCGAGGCCGACGCGAAGGCGATGCGGCAGGCGGGCATCGCGGTCGTCGGCACGACCCTCGACGACGACCCGCGGCCCGACGTGTTCGCCGTCCCGCAGACCAGCATCGGCGCGCTGCAGGCCGACCACCTCGTCGAGCGCGGCCACCGCGTCCTCGCGTACGCGGCACCCGACGACGACCGCCTCGCCGCGTTCGCGGACCGGCGGCTGGCCGGTGTCCGCCACGCGTGCGCGCGCCACGGGCTGCCCGCACCCCACGTCACGACCGTCGACCTCGACGTCGCGTCCGCGTGCGACGCCGTGCGGGCCTGGCGCGAGCAGGGCGTCACGGGCGTCGCCGCGTACAACGACGAGGTCGCGCTGGCCGTGCTCGCGGGGCTGCGCGCGGCCTGCCTCGACGTGCCCGACGAGGTCGCCGTCGTCGGCGTCGACGACATCCCCGCGGCCCGCGTCGCGACCCCCGCGCTGACGACCGTGTGGCAGGCCATCGACGCGCAGGCCACCTACCTCACGGCCGCCGTGCTCGCCGCGCTGCGGCTTGCCGAACCACCTCCGCCGCAGTCGTGCGACGTGTTCCACCTGGTGCCGCGCGCGTCGACCTGACGACCGGCGGGCCTCACTCCGGAGCACCACCCCTCCGGACGCCGACCCGCGCCTCTCAGCCGCGCAGCTGACGACCCCAGGCGTCCCGCGCGAAGCGGCCCCGGCGTGAGCCGAGCACCAGCAGACCCTCGGTGAATCCCCACACGCCCATGGCGAGCGCGGCGACGCCCAGCGTCAGCGGGCCGAGGACGAGCGTGGTGCCGAGCATCCACAGCCCGCGCCGCCGGTGACCCAGGTAGAGCGCGTGCAGGCCGAGACCGCCCAGGAAGACACCGAGCAGCCCGGCGAGCACCCGCGAGCGCGGCCAGGGACGCCCCGGGAGACGGACGAGCACGGCCGGGTCCGACGAGGAGACGTCCGTGAGTGCGACCCGTCGCGGACGCCACGACGTGACGCGCCGCACCAGCGCGGACCAGTGGCTGCGGGCCTCCGCCATGACGGGTACCGCGTCCTGGAGGTCCGGGACCGGTTCCGCGGGGTACCGCACCGCGGTGCAGGGCGCGGCCGGTGGAGGCGTCCGGCGCGGCGGCACCCGGGTCACGACGGGGCGCTCGAGGTAGTCCTCGAGGTCCAGGTACGTGTCGGTCACGGGTGCTCCCGCCGGTCGGCTGCGGTCGGTCCGTCGACCGTACCGCGCCGGTCAGGACGCGATGAGCAGGTCCAGCTCGAGCCACCGCGCCAGGTCGTCGATCTCGCGGTCGACGTCGGCGGTCATCGTCGCCGTGAACGGGACGTCCCGGTGCAGCGCCGTGACGCGCAGGACGCCGGCGCGCACGTCGGCGGTCGCGTCGAGCTTGCCGACCAGCCGGTCGCCGTGCAGCACGGGCATCGCCCAGTAGCCCCACCGGCGCTTCGCTGCCGGCTTGTACATCTCGAGCTGGTAGTCCGACTCGAACAGCTCGGTCATCCGCTTGCGGTCCAGCACGAGGCGGTCCAGCGGGGACAGCAGGGCCGCCCGGGCGTCGAGCGGCTGGTCCAGGGCCGTCGGGTCCACGCGCCACGTCCCCCGCACCCCCTCGACGATGGCCGGCTCCCCTGCCTGGCCCACGTCGTCCGGCTCACCGGGACGCTCGCTCGCGCGCGGCCGTGCGATGCCTAGCGCCCGCAGCCGCCGCTCGTCCCGGATGCGCCGCGCCTGCGCAGACGGCACAGCCGGGGTGTCGGGGTACACGCGTGAGGCCAGGTCCCAGAGCTTCTCGCGTCGCTCGGTGCCGGACACGGCCACCTCGCCGCGCGCCGCCATGACGCCGAGCAGCATCTGCACGCTCCGGCGGTCGTTCCACCCCGTCGAGCGCCAGGGCTGCGCGCACGTGTCGGGGATCCGGCTCGCGGGCAGCGGGCCGTCGGCGCGCAGCAGCTCGAGCACGTCCTGCCGGGCCGCCTCGTTCGCCTCCGCCCACTGCCGCACGCCCTCACGCCACTGCGGGACCTCTCCCCTGCCCGGCCACTCGTCCATCTCGGCACGGAACAGCGCGACGTCCTCCGCCGGGCGCAGGAACCCCCGGATCTCGACGAGCCGCTGCTGGTCCACCAGGTCCCGCAGCTCGAGCGGGTCGTAGTCGCTGCCGATGCGGCTCCACAGCACGACGTCGGCGCTGGGCGCGACCGCGCTCGTCGGGTCCGGCTGCAGGACCGTGAGGTGACGCACGACGTCGAGCACGCCGGTCGGACGCCCCGCCGCGAGCAGCTGGGCGCGTACCGCGACCCGGCGCGCGTCGGCGCGGGTCAGGTGGTGCGGCCGCGTCATGGCGCCACGGTAGGTCGAGGTGGCCGGTGGGGCACCCGCGTCAGTCCCGGCGGAACCGCGCGCGATCCGTCACGGTGCTGACCGCCTCGGCACGGTCGGGCAGGAGCCGGGTCGCCCACCAGGGTCCGCGCGCGCGTCGTGTCCCTTTCCGCCTCGAGCAGGTCCGCACGCCTGCCGTCAGGACCGGCTCCACGCGGCCTGGGCGCGAGGCGCCGCAACCTCTTCCGTCACCAGGAAGATCCCCCGAACTTCTCCCGCGCGCGGCTCGCCGCGGCGCTCGTGCAGGTCCACGGTGGAGATGCGGCTCCGGTGCGGTGCCGCAGGTGCACGGACCACGCGCCACGGCGGTGACGCCGTGCCGCACGGGAGGGACGGACGATGACGACGCTCGACACCCCGGCCACGGCGACCGGCGCCCCGACGACCCACGCGGACCTGCGCGCCTGGGTCGCGGCGACGGCGGAGCTGACGCAGCCCGACGAGGTCGTCTGGTGCGACGGCTCGCCCGAGGAGTACGCGCGGCTGTGCGAGCTGCTCGTCGCGCAGGGCACCTTCGTGCGGCTGGACCCGCAGCGTCGTCCCCGCAGCTTCCTCGCGCGCTCCGCGCCGGACGACGTGGCGCGCGTCGAGAGCCGCACCTTCATCTGCTCGGAGCACGAGGCGGACGCCGGCCCGACGAACAACTGGCGCGACCCCGCCGCGATGCGGGCTGAGCTGCGCGGCGTCTTCGCCGGCTCGATGCGCGGGCGGACCATGTACGTCGTGCCGTTCGCGATGGGTGCGGTCGGCTCACCGCTCGCCGAGTACGGCGTGGAGCTGACGGACTCCCCGTACGTCGTGGTGAGCATGCACCTGATGACGCGCGTGGGGACGGCCGTGCTCGAGCACCTCGGCGACGACGGCGCGTTCGTCCCGGCCGTCCACAGCGTCGGCGCACCCCTGGCACCGGGCGACGACGACGTGCCGTGGCCGTGCAACCCCACCAAGTACATCGTGCACTTCCCCGAGTCCCGCGAGATCTGGTCGTACGGGTCCGGGTACGGCGGCAACGCGCTGCTGGGCAAGAAGTGCTTCGCCCTGCGGATCGCGTCCGTCATGGGGCGCGACGGGGGCTGGCTCGCGGAGCACATGCTGCTGCTACGGCTGACGTCCCCGCAGGGCCGCGCGTTCCACGTCGCCGCGGCCTTCCCGTCGGCGTGCGGCAAGACGAACCTGGCGATGCTCAGCCCGACGCTGCCCGGCTGGACGGCGCAGACGATCGGTGACGACATCGCGTGGATGCGGCCGGGTCCCGACGGGCGGCTGCGGGCCATCAACCCCGAGGCCGGGTTCTTCGGCGTCGCCCCCGGCACGGGGCCGCGCACCAACCCCGCCGCGGTCGAGATGGTCGCGAGCGACACGATCTTCACGAACGTCGCGCTGACCGACGACGGCGACGTGTGGTGGGAGGGCCTGACGGACGAGCCGCCGGCCCACCTCGTCGACTGGCGGGGCCAGGACTGGACGCCCGACGCCGACCGCCCCGCCGCCCACCCCAACTCCCGGTTCACGGTGCGCGCGGACCGCTGCCCGACGATCGCCCCCGACTGGGACGACCCCGAGGGCGTGCCCGTCGACGCGATCCTGTTCGGCGGTCGTCGTCCGTCGACCGTGCCCCTGGTGGTGCAGGCGCGCGACTGGGCGCACGGCGTGCTGCTGGGCGCGACCGTGTCCTCCGAGCAGACCGCGGCCGCCGAGGGCACCGTCGGTGAGCTGCGGCGCGACCCGTTCGCCATGCTGCCGTTCTGCGGGTACCACGTGGCCGACCACTGGGCGCACTGGCTGCGCGTCGGCGAGCGGCTGGGGGCCGGTGCGCCGGCGGTGTTCTGCGTCAACTGGTTCCGCACCGACGCCGACGGGCGGTACCTGTGGCCGGGGTTCGGGGACAACGTCCGCGTGCTGGCGTGGGCGCTGGGACGGCTCGACGGGTCGTCGGCCGCGGTCGACACGCCCGTCGGCCTGGTGCCCGCTCCGGGGGCGCTCGACGTCACCGGGACGGACGTCGGCGACGGCGAGCTCGCGGCGCTGCTGGACGTGCCGACGGACGCCTGGCGGCAGGAGGTGGCGCGGACCGCCGCCTGGTTCGACGAGGTGGGCGAGCGTGTGCCGGCCGCGGTGCGGGACGCGCTGACCGATGTCGAGCAGCGCCTCTGGCGGGCCTAGGACCGAGGCGCGTGCCGCTCGAGGAACTCGTAGACCTCGGTCTGGTCCACGCCGGGGAACACGCCCACCGGCAGCGCGGCCAGCAGCGACGCGTGCGGCCGCGCGCTCGGGAACGCCTGGTCCTCCCAGCGGCTCGCGAGCGCGCGCGGCGCCTCCCGGCAGCACGACGCGTCCGGGCAGCGCGACGCCGAGCGCTCCGTCGTCTCGCGTCCCCGGAACCAGCGGACGTGCGCGAAGGGCGTCCCGACGCTCACGGAGAAGGCGCCCTGGGATGACCCCTGCACGCGCGACGTGCACCAGAACGTGCCCGACGACGTGTCCGTGTACTGGTAGTACGGGCTGAACCGGTCGTCGAGCGTGAACACCACGCGCGCCGTCCACTGCCGGCAGACCGGCTGCCCCTCGATCGCCCCCAGCGGGTCCGACGGGAACACGACGCCGTCGTTCTCGTACGCCTTGTGCAGCGTGCCGCCCTCGTGGACCTTCATGAAGTGCACCGGGATCTGCAGGTGCCGCGTGGCGAGGTTGGTGAAGCGGTGGGCCGCCGTCTCGTACGGCACGGCGTAGGTGTCGCGCAGGTCCTCCACCGACAGCCGCCGCTCGGCCTTGGCGTCGCCGAGGAACGCCACGGCCGAGGCCTCGGGGATCATCAGCGCCGCGGCCAGGTAGTTCGCCTCCACCCGCTGGCGCAGGAAGTCCGCGTAGTCGACGGGCTCGGAGTGCCCCAGCACGTGCGACGCGACCGCCTGCAGCAGCGGCGAGCGTGAGTCGTTGTGCGCGGCACCGGTCTGCGGCAGGTAGATGCGCCCGTGCGCGAGGTCCGTGACCGTGCGCGTCGAGTGCGGCAGGTCGGCGACGTAGTGCAGCGTGAAGCCGAGGTGCGCCGCGATCTCCGCCGTCGCGCGCTGCGACAGCGGGCCACCGTGGTGCCCGACGGCGTCGAGCAGGGTCCGCGCGTGCTCCTCCAGCTCGGGGAAGTAGTTGTCCTGCGCGCGCATCCGGGCGCGCAGCTCGGCGTTCGCGCGCCGCGCCTCCTCCGGCGTGGCGGCGTTCTCCGTCAGCAGCCGCTGCACCTGGTCCTGCAGCGCGACGAGCGCCTCGAGCGCGTCGGACGGCAGCGACCGACCCACCTTCACCGTCGGCATGCCGAGGCTGGCGAACAGCGGGCCACGCTGCGCCCGCTCCAGCTGCACCTCGAGCGCGGCACGGCGCGTGGGGGGCTCGGGGCTGAGCAGGTCCCGCAGCGGGACGCCGAGCGCCTCGGCCACCTGCGCCAGCAGCGACAGCTTGGGCTCGCGGTGCCCGTTCTCCAGCATCGACACCTGCGACGGCGCCCGCCCGATCGCGCGCCCGAGGTCGTCGAGCGTCATGCCCCGCGCGGTGCGCAGGTGGCGCACGAGGCGGCCCAGGACCAGGGTGTCGACGGTCGCGCTGCCCCCGTCCCCGGACCCGCGGGAGACCGGGTCGGTACCGGCGTCCGCAGTCCTGCCGCGAGACGTACCAGGCTCGGCAGACCTCGGGCGTCCCACCCCTCCCCCGGGCGCGCGGGAGGCCGACGCGGCCCTCGAGGCCGCGACGCGACCGGCCGCAGGGTCGATCGCGCGTCGGGGGTCCGGGGGCCGGGGTGTCGTCGTCGTCACCGTGTCAGCGTCACACCGTGGGAACGGTCCCGTCCAGGAGAAGCATCGAGATGCTTCCGTGGTTGATCGGCTGACGTGCACGGATGCGCCGATCTTCCGCGGCGAACCGGTCGATTCCCTGTGAAGAACCGTCACTCTTCACATCGGCTCGTTCGAGCGGTGCGACGACCCGGCCTGTTGCGCGCCGCGGAAGAGTCCCCGATCTTCCGCAGCCGCGACCGCCCCACGGCCCTCGTCGAGCGGGCACGTTGGTCGTGGGACGCCGCCCGGCTCCCCCGACCGGACGCCCTGAGGGGCGACGCACCGACGCGAGAGGCACGACGATGACCGCTCCCACCACCCCGCTGGACGACCTGCAGGCCCCCACCGCCGCCGTCGCGGGTGCGGTCGACGTCCGTCCCGGCGCGCAGACCCGCACCGCCGAGGACCTCGAGCACGAGTGGCGCACCGACCGGCGCTGGGCCGGCATCGAGCGACGGCACACGGGCGCCGACGTCGTGCGGCTGCGCGGCTCGGTCCGGGAGGACCCCACCCTGGCCCGGCGCGGCGCCGAGCGCCTGTGGGAGCTGCTGCACACCCGCACGCACGTGCCGGCGCTCGGGGCGCTGACGGGCAACCAGGCCGTCCAGCAGGTCCGCGCGGGGCTCGAAGCGATCTACCTGTCCGGCTGGCAGGTCGCCGCCGACGCGAACCTGTCGGGCCAGACGTACCCCGACCAGTCGCTCTACCCGGCCAACTCCGTGCCGGCCGTCGTGCGGCGCATCAACAACGCGCTGCTGCGGGCGGACCAGATCGACGTCGCCGAGAACGGCGCGCCGACGCGTGACTGGCTCGCACCGATCGTCGCCGACGCCGAGGCCGGCTTCGGCGGCCCGCTCAACGCGTACGAGCTCATGCACGCGATGATCGCCGCCGGTGCCGCGGGCGTGCACTGGGAGGACCAGCTCGCCGCGGAGAAGAAGTGCGGCCACCTGGGCGGCAAGGTCCTGGTCCCGACGTCGCAGCACGTGCGCACGCTGTCCGCGGCACGGCTCGCGGCCGACGTGGCCGGCGCCCCGACGGTCGTCGTCGCCCGGACCGACTCGCTCGGTGCCGACCTGCTGACGTCCGACGTCGACGAGCGCGACCAGGAGTTCCTCACCGGTGAGCGCACCGCCGAGGGGTACTTCCGGGTCCGCCCGGGCCTCGACGCGGTCGTCGCGCGAGCCCAGGCGTACGCGCCGCACGCCGACCTCATCTGGGTCGAGACGTCGACGCCGGACGTCGCGCTGGCCGTCGAGTTCGCGGAGCGGATCCACGAGGCGTTCCCCGGCAAGCTCCTCGCCTACAACTGCTCGCCGTCGTTCAACTGGCGCGCACACCTCGACGACGCGCAGATCGCGCGCTTCCAGCGCGAGCTGGCGGGGCACGGGTACGCGTTCCAGTTCATCACCCTCGCCGGCTTCCACGCCCTCAACGAGTCGATGTTCACGCTCGCCCGGGGCTACGCCGAGCGCGGTATGAGCGCCTACGTCGACCTGCAGACGGCCGAGCTCGCCGCCGAGGCCGACGGCTACACCGCGACCCGCCACCAGCGGGAGGTCGGCACGGGCTACTTCGACCAGGTCGCCACCGCGATCAGCCCCGACAGCGCCACCCTCGCGCTGGCCGGCTCCACCGAGGCGTCGCAGTTCCACTGACCCCACCGGCCCGACCGCTCGCGGGAGGGCTGCCCGGCCCCCGCCCCGCGGCGGAGTCCCCACATCGCTGACGAACCCAGGAGCACGTCATGACCCTCACCGACACGTCGCCCGAGGCGACTCTCACCCCGCCGTTCGCGCGCCCCCGGATGATCGTGACCGGCCCCCGCGTCGACGGCACCGACCTGGTGCTGTCCCCCGGGGCGACGGACTTCCTCACCGACCTGCACCAGCGCTTCGCGGGCCGGCGGCACGAGCTGCTGCTCGCCCGTCAGCGACGCCGCGAGCGTTTCGCCAACGGCGCGGACCCCTCGTTCCTGCCGCTGACGGCGCACATCCGCGCCGACCGGACCTGGCGCGTCGCCGGCCCGGGGCCGGGCCTGGAGGACCGTCGCGTCGAGATCACCGGGCCGACCGACCGCAAGATGACGGTCAACGCGCTGAACTCCGGTGCGAAGGTGTGGCTCGCGGACCACGAGGACGCCATGAGCCCCACGTGGACGAACGCGATCTCGGGCCAGGTGAACCTGTACGACGCCATCCGCGGGCAGGTCGACTTCACGAGCGCGGAAGGCAAGGAGTACCGGGTCGGGGCGACGACGCCGACCATCGTCTTCCGCCCCCGCGGCTGGCACCTCACCGAGAAGCACGTGCAGCTCACCGACCGCGCCGGCCAGTCGTGCGCGGCCTCCGCGTCGCTGTTCGACGCCGGGCTCTACCTGTTCCACAACGCGCAGGCGCTGATCGACGCGGGCCGCGGCCCGTACCTGTACCTGCCGAAGATCGAGGGTCACCTCGAGGCGCGGCTGTGGGACGACGTCTTCCGCTTCACCGAGACGTACCTGGGCCTGCGACACGGCACGATCCGCGCGACCGTCCTCATCGAGACGATCACGGCCGCGTTCGAGATGGAGGAGATCCTCTACGAGCTGCGCGACCACTGTGCGGGCCTGAACGCCGGACGCTGGGACTACATCTTCAGCATCATCAAGAGCTTCCGTGCCCGCGGGCCGCGGTTCGTCCTGCCGGACCGTGGCCGCGTGACGATGACGGTCCCGTTCATGAAGGCGTACACCGAGCTGCTCGTCGCGACGTGCCACCGCCGCGGTGCTCAGGCCATCGGCGGCATGAGCGCGTTCATCCCGAACCGCCGCGAGCCCGACGTGACGGCACGCGCCCTGGAGCAGGTCCGGGCCGACAAGGAGCGCGAGGCCGGCCAGGGCTACGACGGCACGTGGGTCGCCCACCCCGACCTGGTGCCCGTGGCGCGCGAGGTCTTCGACGCCGCCTTCGGCGACCGCACCGACCAGCGGCACCGCCTGCGCGAGGACGTGCAGGTCACCGCCGCCGACCTGCTCGACATCCCGTCCGCGGGCGGCTCGCAGCCAGGCGCTGTGACCGACGCGGGCCTGCGGCAGAACGTGTCGGTCGCCGTGCGGTACCTCGAGGCGTGGCTGCGAGGGCTCGGCGCCGTGGCCATCGACAACCTCATGGAGGACGCCGCGACGGCGGAGATCTCCCGGTCGCAGGTGTGGCAGTGGGTGCACCAGGGCACGACGACCGCCGAGGGCACCGTGATCGACGCCCCGACCGTCCGTGAGGTGCTCGCGGACGTCCTCACCGACGTCGAGCGCCGCGAGGGCGACCGCTTCGACGACGCCGCCGCGCTGTTCGGCGAGGTCGCCCTCGCGGACGACTTCCCGACCTTCCTCACCATCCCCGCCTACACCCGGCACCTGGTGACGCGGGACTGATGGGGGCGGTCCCGGGCGTGCGGTCAGGTGCCCCGGCCGCGCCGGACGGTCGTCGACGTGCCGGTACGGCACGAAGGACCTCTCGTCAGCCGCGCGCGCTCAGCGCCTGGAGCGCGCCGTAGTCCAGCGCGTCCCCCGCGACCGGGAGCTCGCCGTCCCGCAGGAACGCCGTGGCAGCCGCGCGCGCCGTGGTGTACGCGGCTTCGGCCAGGGCCGTGCCGACGCTGACCCTGCGGACACCCGCCGCGGCGAGTGCAGCGACGCAGGGGCCGCCCGGCACCGCCATGGCGTTGATCGGCGCGGGGACGGCCCGTGCGATCCTCTCCAGCTCGGGCAGGTCGAGCAGGCCAGGGACGAAGACGCAGTCGGCGCCGGCCGCGACGTACCGACGCGCCCGTTCGACGGTCTCGTCGAGCCGTGCGTCCGCCGCGCCGACGCCGCGCAGGTAGACGTCGGTCCGCGCGTTGACGACGATCCCCGGGAGCCCCGCGGCAGCAGCGGCCTCGCGCGCGGCCACGATCCGTGCGACCTGCGCGTCCACCGGGTGGAGCGACCCCGCCCCGGGGTCGAGGTCCTCGACGTTCACCCCGACGGCGCCGGCGGACACCACGAGCCCGACCGTGCGTGCGACGTCCTCGGGTGCGGGCCCGTAGCCACCCTCGACGTCGGCGGTCACCGGCACGTCGACCGCCTGCACGATGCGGCGCACGACCTCGGCCGTCTCCTCCCGGGTGAGCAGCTCACCGTCGCCGCGTCCCAGCGACCAGGCGACACCTCCGCTCGTCGTCGCCACCGCGGCGGCGCCGGCCGCTACGACGATCGCCGCGCTGCAGGCGTCCCAGGCGTTGGGCAGGACGACGAGTCGGTCGTGCAGGTCCCGGAATCGCTGCGCACGCTCGGCGGCCGATGCCGGTGCACGGTCGGGGGTGGTGGTCATGGCGGTTCTCCTGGGTGTCGGTGAGCGCTTCATCGGGTCTCCTGGCCGCGATCGGGTGCCGGCTCACGAGGGCATCTGGTTGACGGGGTGGTCACCGACGGCCCACAGGTACTGGACCGCGTACGCCCGCCACGGTCGCCACGGGGCGCTGCGCCGGGTGAGGGCGCCAGGGGTCGAGGGAAGACCCAGCCGCTGCGCCGCCGCGCGCACCCCGAGGTCGGACGGCACGAACGCGTCGGGGTCGCCGAGCGCCCGCATCGCGATCATCTCCACCGTCCAGGGCCCGATCCCCGGCAGCGCCGTCAGGCGGGCGCGCGCCTCCTGCCAGTCGCCGCCCGCTCCGAGGTCGACGCTGCCGTCGGCGAGCGCCTCGACGAGCCGCAGGACGGCGTGGCGTCGGGACGTCGGGAACGCCAGACGGGCCGGGTCGAGCGAAGCAAGGCTCGACGGTTCCGGGAACAGGTGGGTCAGGCCGCCGTGGGGATCGTCGATCGGGGTTCCGTGCGCGACGACCAACCGGGCCGCGTGGGTGCGCGCGGCGGCCGTCGAGACCTGCTGGCCCAGCACGGCCCGCACGGCGAAGCCCTCCGGGTCGGTCGTGCGCGGCACGCGGCGGCCGGGTGCCGCGTCGACGAGGGGCTGCAGCACCGGGTCGGCACGCAGGGCGTCGTCGACGGCCACGGGGTCGGCGTCGAGGTCGAGCAGGCGGCGGCAGCGCGCGATCGCCGTCGACAGGTGGCGCAGGTCGCTGAGGACGAGCTCGCAGACGACGTGCTGCGGCATCGGACGCAGGGAGGCGATCGCGTGCCCGGTCCCGAGCCGCAAGGAACAACGGAACGCGCCGTCACGCCACTCCTCCACACCGGGCACCGCGGTCTCGACGAGGTGGCCGAAGAGGTTGTCCGGGCACAGCGGCTCACGGAAGGGCAACCGCACGGTCAGCACCCCGGGTGCAGCGAGCTCGCTGCCCGTGGCACGACGGCGCAGCTCGGTGGGGGCCAGCGCGAAGACCTCACGCACGGTGTCGTTGAACGACCGGACGCTGGAGAAGCCGGCGGCGAACGCCACGTCGGCCATCGGCAGCCGTGTGCCCTCCAGCAGGATGCGCGCCGTCTGTGCCCGCTGCGCGCGAGCGAGGGCGAGCGGTCCCGTCCCCAGCTCCTCGCGCAGGTGGCGTTCGACCTGCCGCACGCTGTACCCGAGTCGCGTGGCGAGCCCGGAGACCCCCGACCGGTCGACCACGCCGTCGGCGATGAGCCGCATCGCCCGCGCCGTCAGGTCGGCCCGCTGGTTCCACTCCGGCGAGCCGGGGCTGGCGTCCGGGCGGCACCGTTTGCACGCCCGGAAGCCGGCCTGCTGGGCCGCGGCCGAGCTCGGCATGAACCGCATGTTCGCGACCTTGGGAGGGGGCACCGGGCAGCTCGGCCGGCAGTAGATGCCCGTGCTCAGGACAGCGGTGAAGAACCAGCCGTCGAACCGGCTGTCCCTCGACTGCACAGCGCGGATGCAGCGCTCGGTGTCCTGGTGCACATCGCCAGTCTTGTGCCCGTCGGCGACGTGCGTCTGGCGAGAATGCGACATCACCCTCACGGCGCCGAAGCCGGGCCGGCGCGCGCAGGGAGTCGACTCCACGGAGTCCGGGCAGACCCCTGCGGGGTGACCGCGGCACCGCGTGCGCGTCGAGCGCTGCCAGGCCTTCGGCTCCGAGGCCGGCCCGCGCTGCCGCACCCTCGGCGAGCGGCGCGGCACGCCGATCCACGCCGCGCGCCTCCGGACGGATGCGGACGGCCCGCCACGACGTCGCGGCGGGCCGTCCGAGAGCTCACTTGTTGGTGATGAGGATGCTACGGCCGGTCTGCTCGAGGTAGAGAGAGATCGGCGCGATGAGAACCTGCGCGCTGCACTCGCGCCCGCCCTGCGTGCCGGGGACCCCCTGGCACGAGTTCGGGTCCGGGTTCGACATCCCGCTGATCGTGCCGGCGGCGCGGGCCTGCACGTAGCCGTTCCCGTCGAGGGAGGCGGCGACGGACGGGCCCCCGCTGTCTCCGCTGCCGACCGACGAGACGCCGTTGACCTGGAGCGTGCGGACGAGTCCGGTGTAGCACGGACCGGTCAGCCCGTAGCAGGCGGCAACGCCGGTATCGACAACCTGGTTCCC
This sequence comes from Cellulomonas xiejunii, assembly GCF_024508315.1. Lineage (NCBI taxonomy): Bacteria > Bacillati > Actinomycetota > Actinomycetes > Micrococcales > Cellulomonadaceae > Cellulomonas > Cellulomonas xiejunii. The sequence goes on along the minus strand of NZ_CP101987.1, from coordinate 57,729 downwards.
GCACCAGGTTCCGGAGTACGACCCGGAGTGGCACCAGTGGTTCCCGACGATCGGCACCACCGCACCACGGATGGGAGCGGCGGAGTTGGTATTGGTATCGCCCCAGAAGACGTACGGCGCGTGCTCGATCGATTCGTTCGCGTCGGGCCCCATGACGGCGATCGCGTCGCTGACCTTGGCCTCGCCGCTGGGAACCCACCCGAACTTTGTCGTGGCGCCGGCGGCGCCCTTCATCCAGTTCGTCTCCGGGCCGCCGCAATGGTGAGCGGTGAGGATCATCGACTTCCACCCGGTCGCGAGGGGGATGCCGATGGGAAACGACGTGGTACAGGACTTGTACTTGTTGTCGCCCACGGGTCGGGAGATGCGCGCGCCGGCGATGAAGGGCTTCCCGTAGAGAAGCCGGCTCGAGACCTCGAACCCGGGCGAGCGCTCCACGGTGATCGGGTAGTCACTGAGGCCCTCGACGGCGGCCTCGTCCTCGACGGCGGCCTCGTCCTCGACGGCGGCCTTGTCCCCGCCCCGGGTCATCGGCAGGCTCTCGTCCGAGACCAGCCCGACGACGAGGCCGTCGCCGGTCGTGTTCGGCGCAGCGAACGCGATCGGCGTGCCGTCGGTGGTGGTGCGCAGCAGTGCGATGCGCTCCGCCTCCGCGAGCAACTCTGATCGGGGCACGGCGTCCTCGACGATCTCGCCGGTCTTCCCGAGCCCACGGAGCCCGCCGGTGAGGCTGCCCTTCTCGGGGCCGCTGTGGTGGGCTTGGACCACCTCGCGCTCCGCGTCCCAGGCGAACCACACGTCCGGGTCCGGTGACTTCATGCCGACCTTCCAGAGCTCCTCCTCGACCTTGAGGGGCACGGTGCCGAGCGCGCCGACGAGGTCCGGGGTGACCCTGGCCCGCTCACCCGGGGCCTTGCCGGCCACGGCCACCGTTCCCGGCGGCGTCGGCTCCTTGCCGCGCGCAGTGGCCGCGGTGGGCAAGGTCATCAGCATGACGGCAGCGGCCGCGATGACGATCGTGATGCGATGTGGCCTCATGGGTTCCTCTCGTCGTGGAGCGGGCGCACAGGCACTCCACTCCAGTGGGGGGTACGGCGGCGGGGAGCCGCCGTCGTCAGGTGCGCTCGACCACTACGCTCGAACGCATGGCATCCGGACCCATGGCTCATGCAGCGGTCCTCGCCGTCGTGGTGGTGCTGGGCGGGTGCGCCACGCAGCCGCCGATGGCGCACATCGGTCCGTCGATACCCGCGGCCGCGTGCAGCGAAGCGTTCGCCGAGATGCGCCGGGCTGCCGCCGACACGGTTCCGGTCAACCTTTCGGACCCGGACGGCCGCGCGATCGAGCTCATCGGGCTCGAGGGCTGCGCCAACACCGAGGAGTGGTTCGCGGCTGCGGGCCAGAACCCCGACCTCGTGGGGGCGGCGGACCCGACGACGATGGATTCGACCGTCTTTGCCGAGCGTTGCCGCGTGGAGTGGCCCGAGCTGCGTGGCTCGCGGGTGTGCACCGACGCCATTGCGACGGGGCTCGTCCCGGACTGAGCACAACGCGGCCGCTCTCGCCCCGCATGGAACACGTCGCCCCCGGATCCGCGTCTGGTGGTCACGTAGGCGCTCGTGAGTGATGCGATCCTGTGACCTCAGTGTCAGGACCAGGGGCTAGGACACCCCTCCTCCACGGAGGGCGTGATGCAGATCACAGTTCGGGACGGCCGTCGCGGCGATGTCGATGCGCCGTGTCACGAAGGGGCCGGGCCGTCGGCCGCAGTCGGCGAAGCGGGCCCGGTTCATGGAGTTGCGGGCTCGGGGGTGGCCGATCGCGACAGCGGGACGGGAGGTCGGGGTCTCGCGGACGACGGCCGCGAACTGGGCCCGCGGCTACAAGGTCTACCGCGGTGGCCGCGTCGTCGGGACCGTCGCGCCGCTCGATCCTCTTGCGGTCCGCGTGATCAGTGCCCGCTACCTCTCGCAGGACGAGCGGATCACGATCGCCCCGGAACTGGGTCGGGCGCCCTCAACGATCTCACGCGAGATGAGACGCAACGTCAGCAGCAGCAGGGGCTACCGACCGTTCGAGGCGCACCGGCAGGCCACCCGTCGACGAGCCAAGCCGCGCTGCCGCCGCCTGGAGATGAACCTGCCGCTGCGCGAGTTGGTCGGTGAGCTGCTGGCGCAACGGTGAAGCCCTTCGCAGATCGGTCGGCACCTGCGGATCACCGTTGCGGACCGGCCGTGATCACCGACGCGCTCACCAGCGTCGCGGGCGGCGCCGGCCGAGGTTCGAGCAGACGATGCTCTCGATCCACGACGGCCCGTTCCCGCCCGAGGACCGCACGCAGCCCGGGCACTGGGAGTGCGACCTGATCGTGGGACCGGTCACCGCTCGGCGACCGGGACGTTGGTTGAACGCCACACCCGCGCGACGCCGCCGTTTGCTTCTGCGACCCTCACGCGCCCTGGCAGCGCGGCAGCAACGAGAACACCAACGGCCTGCTGCGTCAGTACTTCCCCAAGAGCACGGACCTCACCCTCACCCCGCACGCATGCGCAACACGCGCACCGCGGCCTTGCGCGAGCAGTCGCCCGCCAGGCTTTCGAGGCGAGATCATGCGCCTACGACTCACGCGGTCACACACTAGTTGACTCGACTCGGTCACGACTGCCAAGATCACCACGCACCTCCACCCCAGGCGCCAGCGGGAACTGCGTCACCAGACAGGAACACAATGAAGCGTTCATTTCTTGCGACAATTTCCGCTGCCGCTCTGATTGCTGGCCCGATCTTCGCCGCGGCGCCGCAAGCGCCCTCCAGACGTCGGTCCCCGGCGTCGGCGTGTGCACCGTGAACGTGGGCGCGCCGTCGAACGGCGCGACCTCGTCGCGCCGTTCGTGCACCCAGAGCCGCTCGTTCTACCGGTACCGCGACTCGGGCGGCACGCTGCGCAACGTGTACGGCAGCTGGGGCTCGTCCTCGTCGGCCTACGGGGGGGCTCATGGTGACGTCCCGCCAGGTGAGGGCGTACTACAACGGTGGCTACTCCTACTGGCTCGGCTACTGACCCTCATGCCGAATCGACACCTTCGGGCGTCGGCCGCGTCGTCCCTCGTGCTCGCCCTCGCGGCGTGCACGGGGGGCGGCGCTCCCGCCCGTGACGACGTGGCCCCGATGTGGGCAGCCGAGATCGACCGCATCCTCGCCGACTCGCCGAGCGATCTGGAGAAGCGCGCCCTTGCCGACGGAAAGATCAGCGACGGCGAGATGAGCGAAGCACGGAACGCGTTCAAGTCCTGCATAGAGGACCTGCCGTACGGATTCGACGTCGAAATTCTCCCGGATGGTGGATTCGATATCGGTCCTCTCGACAAGTTCTACGACTCCTTCTCCTCGGAGGAGGAGGGCCGAGCCGCTTACCAGGCCCTGGTCGACGATTGCGAAACCGGGACGACGGGCGCCCTCGGTATGCTGCACGCCGCGATGCGTGACAACCCTCAGGGGAAGACTTCCGTCCAACTGATCCGTGAGTGCTTCGACGAGCACGACGTGAAGGACGGTGCGGGACTGACGGACGACGCGTTCAAGGATCTGCTCGAGTCCCCCGACTACACCCCGAGCACGGCGTGGGCGCAGAGCTGCTTCATCGACCCGGAGAGTGACGTCCTCATGGAGGAGCCGATGGAGCCGCTCCAGCAGGACACGGAGTGACCCGTGGGAAGCGGACCGGGCTGTCATGGGCAGCCGGCACCGTCGGACTGGCCGCGCTCGCTCTCGTGGCAGCAGGTGCGGCCATCGGTGCCGTCCTGCTGCCCGAGCAGGTCTCCCCGTCGCTCGGCCCGGCCCAGGGGGACCGATTCGTCGCGGTGAGCACCGAGTCGTACGACGGCGCCCGCAAGGTCCAGCTCACGCCGGAGGTCACGGAGTCGACCGAGCTCACGGTGACCGACTCCGGTCGCATCACCGCCTCCACGTGCGCGCCGGGAACCGCTCTGGTGTCCGGCTCGAGCCCGCTGACCGTGGACGACCGGCCCGTGCTCGCCCTGGCAACCCCTACGCCCCTGTGGCGGGACCTCGACGTCGACGCCCGCGGGCCCGACGTGCGAGCCCTGCAGGAGGAGCTCGCGCGGCTCGGCCACCCCGTCAAGGCGGATGGCGTCTACGGCACGCGGACCCGCGACGCGGTCAAGGCGCTGATGCGCGGCATCGGCGTCGAGCGTCCGACGGGCGCTCTGCCCGTCGCGTCCGTCCTCTGGCTTCCCGCCCAGGAGGTCCGGACGGCGACGTGCGCCGTCCGTCCGGGGGATCGCCTGACGGACGGCGTCGTGGCCGAGGTCGCCGGCGGACTGACCTCCCTCAAGGTCGCCGACCCCGCCGAAGGTGAGTGGGTCGTCCGGTACCGGGACGTGACGGCGCCCGTTCCCTCCGACGGCAAGGTCGTCGACCCCACGTTCCTCGCTGCCGTCGAGGCGGGCCCGGAGCTCGAGCTCGCCCTGTCGGACGACGGCTCCGGGACGATCGACGTGGAGTACGCCTGGGCGGCACCGGCCGACGTCGCCGTCGTCCCGCCCAGCGCTGTCACCTCGCTCGCCGGTGGTGCCGGCTGCGTCGTGACGGAGGAAGGCGTCAAGCCCGTCACCGTCGTCTCGTCCGCTCTCGGCCAGACCCTGGTGACCTTCGAGGGGCCCGTGCCCGCGCGCGTCGACACGCGCCCCGCTGCAGGGACGACCTGCCGGTGAAGACCGTCCGAGCCCGCGGCCTGAGTCACGCCTTCGCCGGCACGGGCCCGCTGTTCACCGACCTCGACCTCGACCTCGTCCCGGGTGAGATCGTCGCTCTCGTCGGACCGTCCGGGTCGGGCAAGTCGACCCTCCTGTCGATCATCGCCGGGTGGGTTCGACCCACTGCGGGGACGATCGAGCGCGAGGGCATCACGCACACCGGATGGGTCTTCCAGAACCCCCACGGAGTGCCTCGGCGCGCCACTCTCGACCACGTGGTGCTGCCCTTGATCGCGCAAGGGCTGCACCGTGCGGACGCCGAGAACGAGGCGCGAAGCCTCATGGAGCGGTTTGCGCTCGCCCACGTCGCGGACCGTCCGTTCCGGGCCCTGTCGGGTGGTGAGGCGCAGCGTCTCATGCTCGCCCGCGCCACGGCCACGGGGTCGGACCTCATGCTCGTCGACGAGCCCACGGCGCAGCTCGACCTCTCGACCGCCGGGACGGTCAACGCCGTGCTCGCCGGGATCGCCCGCGACGACGGCATCGTCGTCGTAGCGACCCACGACCCCGCCACCCGCGACGCCTGCACGCGCGTCGTCGACCTCGCCCACCATCAAGCGCAGGCGACCTCGACCGCCGGGCAGGGGACGGCGTGACGGGACGCATGCGCGTCGGCTCGGTCTGGTCGGAGGCCGTACGCAACATCGCGAGCCGGACGACCCGCACCACCCTGCTGGCGCTCGTCCTCACGCTCGGTGCAGGCGGCCTGGCCTGGGCCGACGTCCACTCGTACGTGGGCGTGGTCAGGGACGCGGAGACGTACCGGTCGTCAGGCTCGGCCGTGCGGACGGTGACCACCGAGGGCAGTGAGGTGAACGGCCGCCGATGTGACGCCCTCGCCGGGACGGCCGGGGTCGTCGCGGCCGGAGCCCTGCGCCCCGGTGTGGCCCTCGATCTGCTCGCCCTGCCCGGGACCGACCTGCGCACCTGGGAGGTGACGCCCGGCGTCGTTGATCTGCTGGCTGCCGCCGGGGCCTCACCCGTCGCGGGCAGCGCAGGCCCCGGGGTCTGGCTGTCCGACGACCTCGCGCTCGCCCTCGGGGCGCGTCCCGACGACGAGCTCGCGACGTCCGGAGGGACGGTGCGCGTCGCGGGTATCTACACGTGGCCGGACGACGGGCGCGCCCGCGACCTCGGGTACGCGGTCCTGTCCCCCGTCGCCGCAGCAGGCGCGTTCGACCGGTGCTGGGCGCAGGTGTGGCCGGTCGACGAGGGCGTGGCCGGGCTGCTGCACACTGCGCTCGAGCCGGCCGGCGTCGCGGCGTCGCGCACCAGCCCGCTCAACGCGAGTCTCGGCTCGTCGCTCGACGGGCCCCAGCTCCTCGCCGCACGACCCACCCGCCTCGCGCCGCTCGCAGCCGCGATGCTGGGCGCCGCACTCGGCCTGCTGGCCGTACGTGCGCGTCGACTCGAGATCGCGAGCGCGATGCACGCGCGGGTCCCGCGGGCGCACCTCACCTGGCAGCACGTGCTCGAGGCCGCGGCGTGGGTCGGGGGCGGGACGGCGCTGTCGGCCGCGCTCGTCGCCCATGCGGCCATCGACGGCAACCCGGACCCCGCGCTCGCCGCGTGGATCACCGGCATGCGGACCGTCCTGGCGGGTGGTGCCGCTGCAATCCTGGGGATCCTCGCCGGTGTCGTGGCGACCCGGGAGAGCCATCTGTTCCGGTACTTCAAGGAGCGGTGACGCCGTGGGTGCGCCTACCGGGCGCCGGGTCTCGCAGCGCCGCGAGGGCGTCCGCGCCGCCACCCCACCACCGATCCGGCGACCGATTCCGACAGGCGTCACCACCTCCTGTCTCGTTGAACCAGTGGCCAGCGCCACGTGCCCACGGGCATAGTGGACGCCGTGCCCGCCCGGATCCGCCTGCTGGAGGTCCCCTACGACTCGGGCTGCCGGGACGTGCGCCACGGTGCCGGCCCGCCCGCCCTCGTCGCCGCAGGTGCTGCGCAGCGGCTGGCCCACCACGGTGCTGTCGTCGACCACGGGCGCGTCCAGCTCGCGGCCGGCCCCGGTCCGGTCGTCGAGGCCGCCGCGGGCACCGAGGTGATGCGGCTCGTCGCGCAGGACGTCGCCGCCCACGCCGGCCACCTGCCGGTGGTGCTCGCAGGCAACTGCGGGGTGACGCTCGGGGTCGTCGCCGGCCTGCGTGCCCTCGCGCCCGAGCGGCGCGTGGCGGTCCTGTGGCTCGACGCCCACGGCGACCTGCAGACGCCCGCGACGTCGGCGAGCGGGTTCTTCGACGGCATGAGCCTGGCAATGACCACGGGCCGGTGCTGGCAAGGACTCGCCGCGAGCGTGCCCGGGTACGCGCCGTCGCCCGACGACCGCACGGTGCTCGTCGGCGGCCACCAGCTCGACGAGGCCGAGCGCCGGCTCCTTGACGGCCCCGGACCGACGTGGTTGACCGTGGCCGACGTCCGGGCGGGGCGGGCGGGGAGCGTGCTCGACGGGGTGCTCGCGCACGCGGACGCGGTGCACGTGCACGTCGACCTCGACGTGCACGACACGTCCCTCCCACCGGCGAACTCCTACGCCGCGCCGGGTGGCCTCACGCCCGACGAGGTGCGCGCCACGGTGCTCGAAGCCGTCACGCGACTCCCGCTCGCGTCGGCGACCGTCGCCTCGTGGGACCCGACCCACGACGTCGACGACCGCATGCGTGACGCAGCCCTGGGCCTGCTGGAGCTCCTGGGCACGCTGGCTCCGGCCCTGTGAGCCCGGACGACCACCTCCAGCCCGACCCCTGGCAGGTCGAGCTCGGAGAAGAACCGTCGCCCGAACCGCTCGACCGGCATACCTCGACCAGAGCCGGCGCCGCCTGCCGCGGGCGACCGCCTGAGAGTCCACACCTGTTCGCCCGGCCACCGCCGGGCCGCGTCCGCGAGCACCCCAGAGCAGCCCCATGCACCCCCGGAACCACGAAGCTCCCGGTCAGAGAACCCTGACCGGGAGTTTCGGTACTGCTCGAGCGGTTCCTTCCGGAAGCTCCCACTGTGGGGTCTTGGGACAACTCGCTACCCGGTGCGAGCGGAAACCTGCAGGTCAGGCCTGGTACACGCTAACGGGCGCCCCGGGTACACACCGATGCGCGGGTCGAGCCCACGCTGTCGGACGGTTGGTCCACACTGATCGCAAGCACACCCGACGGAGGACCGGATGCCGGAACGCACGCACTTCGACTCGCTCGACGAGGCAATGGCTGCACTCGGCGTCCCGCTCGAGAGCCGATCGCTCCCTGCGAAGAGTCCCTACATCGCAGTGCGCCCACTCGGCGAACGCGTAATCAAGACGTACGTGAACCGCACGTTCATCGACCAGTGGCTCGCTCCCACGCGCTACGAGCGGACGCACACCGTCGGCGGGATTGCAGACGGGCCCCACGCGCGATGACTCCTAGAGCGCTGCGGATCGCTACACAACGCGCCCAGCTCGACGATCGCGGCGTCGACTCCACCAACAGGACTGCGGCAGACCGCCGGACGATAGCCTCGCGCCATGTCTAGCGAGTTCCAGGCGCCGGTCGACGCCGACGAATCCGAGGAGGAGCTCAAGGAGTCCGCCGGCGCGGAGCGCAAGTTTGACGCCTGGTCGACCGAGCCGGGCTCACTCCGCGAGGCCCTCGTCGGGCTCGAGGACAGGACCATCCGGTGATTCTCTTCCCCCGAGCCGCAGCCAAGAACCCGGCGACGAACCCGAGTGTCTTGGAACGCCTCTCGCAGAGCGAGAACCCGCGGGTCATCGAGTTGGTGGCGGCAAACACTTCGACGCCGAGGCGTGCGCTCGAGCGTTTGGCGGCTGGCCGCAACTTGAAAGTACGAGCAGTGGTAGCGGGCAACACCTCGACCCCTGCAGACGTCCTGGCGTCCCTGGCTGCAGACCGCAATGAGGCTGTGAGGCTGGCGGTCGCCTCGAACGAGAGCGCGTCGAGTGCGGCGCTCGATTCTCTCCTGAGCCAACTACGGGGCGCTGGCAGTCCCAGCGGAACTATGCGCGTTGCCGTGGCGCGCAACGAGAACGCGTCTCCAGCGCTGCTCTCGAACCTTGCCAAGGATCCTTCGGCCGAGGTTCAAGTTGCCGTTGCAACGAACCGTGCAACGCCATTGAGTGCGCGGGCAGAACTGTTCAAGAAGGCTCACCTGCGGCCCCTCATCATCGCGACTGGCCACGTTGAGAGCCCGGCCGCCCGCGTCAAGGTCGCACAGTCACACCAGTACTCGCGGCCGAGCGGAGTCCTCGAGGTGCTCGCCCACGACGCGGACGTCGACGTGCGCCGAGCCGTTGCCGCGGCGCCGGACACGGGACCCGAACTGCTCACGACGCTCTGCAGCGATCGGGATGCAAGGGTCGTCGCCGTGGCGAAGGCGGCGTCTGAGAAAGACCCCACCGAGCTGAGTCGAATGGCTGGTAGCACCGACGAGCTCGTGCTCTCCGTCGTCCGCCGGAACCCCGGTACGCCGGTGGAGGTGAAGGGCGCCCTGGCGGTCCGTCTGCTTCCGAACTCTGATGTCGAGACCCTGCGGCAGATCGCCCGCGATGAAACCACGCCGTCCGAAGTCCTCAACGCTCTGGCTTCCCACGCAGATCGGAGCGTGCGCTTCTCTCTCGCATCGCGAGGAGGGCTTCCGACTCAGGCTCAGGTCCGACTCGCGGGCGACCCGCTTGAAGAGATTCGCAAGGCCGTCGCCGTCAACGCGACGACACAACCCCTCCTACTGACGCGACTGGCCTCGGATAGCTCCCCGGAGGTTCGTCAGGAGGTTGCGAAGAACGCCAGCACCCCACCTGAGGTCTTCACGACACTGGCCACGGACAAGGATCCTGAGGTTCAGGTCGCGATCGCGGGTAACCAACAAGCACCGCAGCACGCACTCGCCTTGATCGCGGCCAACGGTCATCAGCCGCGGAGGCCGGGCTGGGGCCGTCCGAGCCAAACGACCTATCCAGACAAGGACGACCCTCGCGTCGCGGTGGCATCCAATCCAAACGCACCTGCCGAAGCTCTTCGCGTAATCGCAGGTTCTCGGAGCGACCTGCATGGGCTCTTGCTCCGCAATCCGGCGACGCCAGGAGACGTGATCGACCAGCTCACCCGTGGGCTGCTGGTGGAACGAGCAGAAAGGCGGTCAAGCAGAACGCGCTGGGTCCCGACTGGGGACGAGAATGAAGCTGAGGGGATGCTCTGGGCAGTCCAGGGAAATCCCTCAACGCCCGACGAGACTCTGCGCTTTCTGCTGGACGCCGCTTGGGTCCGAGATAGGACTACTCGTGTGCCCTACCGGGAGGACGGGCACACCTTCTGGAAGGACGAGCTTGATGAGAAGGCAACCGCGGCGGCTCGGGCGGCCCTCAGACGGGAGATCGACGAGGAGCTTCGCAGACGACAACTTGTTCGCAGGCGCAGCAGCCTGCCGCTTGAACGCAGGGTCGAACTCGCTGGAAAGGAGAACCCGCAGGAGATCCTGCTCGAGTTAGCACACGACGGGGCGATCGAGGTTCGCCGAGCAGTGGCACACAACTACTACGCTAAGGCTGGTGTGCTCGCGCACCTCGCGTGCGATGAGTCCACGGAGATTCGTGCCGCCGTGGCAAGGCACTTCCACACCGGCGCGGAAATCCGCGCCCAACTTGCGCGCGACAGGTCCGTCGAGGTTCGCCAAGCGATTGCACGCCATGGTGCGCCCGAACTGCTGACCCAACTCGCACAGGATGAATCTCCGGAGGTGCGACGCGCCGTTGCTCGGCAACACTGGACGAAGCCCCAAGTTCTGAAGGCACTCGCGGAGGATGGGGATGCCGAGGTTCGAGCGGCGGTTGCCTCGCACTCGAGCGACCGTGATGTGCTCTCACGCTTCGCGATGGACGAGGAAGTCGACGTCCGGCTCGCTCTGGCCGCGAACACGACGCGCGACGTAATGCCGGACGTGCTCACGAGTCTCGCAACAGACGGGTCGCCGAAAGTCCGCGCAGCCATAATCTCCAACGCGTTCTTCTGGGGATGTCCGCTGCAAATCGGTGAACTCCTCGCATCCGATCCCGAACCTTCCGTCCGGAAGGCTTTGTCGCAGTCCTACTTGACCTCTCTCGGGTACGGACACAACGGCAAAGCCGTGCTGTCCGAGTCAGCTCTTGTGAACCTCGTGGCTTCGGGGACCGACAAGTTCCGCAGAGCCATCGCTCGGGACAACCGAACCCCGCGCGAGGTACTCACTCGACTCGCCGAACACGAGGACCCCGAGACGCTCGAAGGCGTGGCAGGTCACCCCTACGCCGATGCGGACGTTCTCGCGCGCCTCGCCCGGTCTCGTGACACCGCGGTGCTCGCACAGATCGCGAAGCGATGGATTTCGCTGACGTGGGCCGATCCACGGGACGACCGCGACACGGCCTTGATGATGGCTCTGGCGGAAAACCCTCGAACACCTGCAGACGTGCTGACTCAGTTCGCCCGTTCCTCCTACGACCACGGCGACCGTGAGATCGCTCTGGCGGCCGTTCGAAACCCTGCCTTCCCGGAGCAAGCCCTTCTCGACCTTGCCGAAGGTCAGTTCACCGACCCACAAATCCTCCGCATGGCCGCAGAGAAGCGGTCGGCCACAGTTCGCGCGGCGATCGCCGCGAATGCCGGCACTCCGCCTGACGTCCTCGCGGCTCTCGCCAGCGACCCCTATCCCGGTATTCGGAACAGCCTCTTGAAAAACCCCAACACTCCGGCGGAGGCGTTGATCGGACTTATCGATGGGTCAGACGACAAGTAGACCCCGAGAAGCGCGGGCTATGGAGCACCCGTGGTCTGCCCCGGGTTCCGTGGAGTGAGATTTCGGAAGTTTCGAGGGCTCTGCCGATCTCAACGTGCGAGACGTCCCGAGTCGGTTCTGGGGCATTCCGTACAGTCCGGACCCGATGACTCGCCCGTCGCCGGGTGCGACCCGGCGCGAGGGCGCTAGGCAAGAGGGCACCACCACGCCCGCGGAGGCAGTGGCCGACGTCGGGATGTTCGCCCTGACGTTCTGGCCGGGCGGCATCGGGGCCGCCGGCGGCACCCTGGCCAAGCCGGCGCTCCAGGAGCTGGCGTGGGCGCTGCGCCATCACCCGCAGGACTTCCTGGACAGTGCCGCCGCGCGCATCCGGTGGAACGTGCGTCACGCCGACGACTCAGGTGCCGTCCAGGTCGTCTCCACTCGACGCCCGGGCGACCCCGCGTCCGTCGGCTGGGCAACCACGACCAAGTACCGCGCCACTTTCGAGCGAGCCAACCCGGCCGTACCCATGAAGGACCTAGTCATCCACCACGCGGTCGAACAGCAGGTCATGACCCGGTATCCAGGGCTCTTCCACAAGTACGAACTGCACTCGATGGAGAACTTGCGTGGCATCCCCCAGCAGCTCAACAGGGATCTCCACCTAGTACAGGTCCGAGCGGCATGGGACGACTTCTACGACGCGTTCGCGGCCGCCGGACGCAATCCCAGCCGCCAAGAGGTGTTCGACCACGCAACCAGGGTCGATGATCTGCTCGGACACCACTTCATCCCTCGGGAGCGCTGATGTACTGGATCAAGCCAGAGGTCGCCGGAGGCCTCGCAGAGGGCTCCGACTACGACGTGACCCGGGACCCCCAACTGGTCGGCCCCCTTCACTACGAGTTCGCAGACTGGCTCGGTGACGACATCGTGACGACCGCAGGGTTCTGGCTGGTGACGGACCGCCTAGCTGCCGCTCTGCGCGCAGGCGACGTCACAGGCTGGGACCTGGGCGTCGTGCACGTGTCGAGGTCTGAAGAGCTCGTGCTGCGCAAGCCTGACCTCGAGCTGCCGCACTGGAATCGCCTGCTCCCACACGGCGTTGCGGGCGACGACATCGTCCTGGTCCACAGGGTGTACCTGTGCGTGAGCGAGCGAGCCCTGTCGGTCCTGCGGAGCTTCAACCTCGCCAATGCCCGCATGAGGGACGAGTCCGAGATCCCGCCACCGATCCGGTGACATGTGGTCGTGAGCCCCGGGCACGCACGGGTTTCTCCGCCCCACTCCGACGGACGGCATCCAGGTCCACTCCGACCCCGAGCTGGGGATCGTCTTCGAGGACGTGCCCGACCTGACCGGCGACGAGGCCGAGGTCTACAACTGGATGGCCATGTACCAGAAGGCGTTCTGGCAGACCCTGCGCACCAACGAGGTCGCCGGCACCTTCGCCACGTTCACGTCAGCCGAGGTCCAGGCCTCGCTCGCGAAGCTCGCCTCGGACAACGCCGCCCAAGGATTCCGTGTGGGTGGCACGTTCAAGACGTGGATCCGCGACATCTCCGTGACGGAGGGCACCGCTACCGCCGTCAACTGTGATGACCTTCGAGAGGTGACGTTCGCTACGGGCGCGGGGTCATTCAGTGCCGACGACGTGGGCCAGGGAGTGCCACAGCGCTACCGGGTCGAGCTGCTGCGTCTGGACAACGGCACCTGGTACATCAACAGGATCACGGGGGACGGCACGTGCTGACCCGCCCCGCGGGACTCCTGCTCCTGAGCGGCGCTCTGTTGCTGGCCTCGCCCGGCCATCTCCGGGACGCACACCGCGCCACCTCATCGGCGTCAGCCTGCCTCGAATCCGGCCCACAGCGCGGCATCCGACCCGACAAGCCCTGCCGAGACCCCTCGGCGGGGCTTCTCGCCGTCCGCGTGCGAACTGGAGCCGGGTCCGGGACCCCCAGAACCACGAAACTCCCGGTCAGAGAACCCTGACCGGGAGTTTCGGTACTGCTCGAGCGGTTCCTTGCGGAACCACCCCACTGTGGGTGGTTCCCGATATCCCGTGACCTCGTGCGATGCACCAGTTCCTACGGAGCCAGGCACACCTCGGCAGCCTGTCCAGGCACACACTTGTCGCAGCGCCGTACAGAACCTGCGCACGCGTACACGACCAGCTGACCGGTGCCCGACGACGCATCCGCAAGAGGTCCACTTCGCGCCAGTTCGAGCCGATGAGGTGGGCATGGGACAACCGCAGGTGGCGCGCTGGCGCAAGCACGGCAAGGACCGGCTGTACGTCAACCAGCCCGACGGTCGGCGCCTGGGCTGGCACGACCTCCTCGACGGCACAGACCACGCCGACTCCCCGGATCATCTCGCCGCCGTTCAGGCTGCGGCGGCCCGCTGGCGTGCTGAGCGCGTGCCGACACCCCCACGCGGCGACCAGGACGATCCCCACAGCGCTGTGGCACCCGACTGGTACGACCTGGCGGGCCGGGCTCCCGGCCAGATGGCACTTGCACAGGCGGACGCCATGCGCGCGGCCGCCCCCAAGCAAGGCTTCTGGGCACGCCTGTTCGGCCCCCCGCCCGCAGACCGAAGCTGGCGCGTCGGCGCCCGCGGCGAACAGCTCGTCGGCCAGGAACTCGCCCGTCTCATCGCGAAGGAGCCGCGCTGGACCTGCCTGCACGCCGTACCGGTGGGCGTCGATGGCTCCGACATCGACCACGTCGTCATCGGACCGGCCGGGGTCTTCACCCTGAACACCAAGCACCACCCTGCCGGAAGGATCTGGGTCGGCGCGCGGACCGTCCTGGTGAACGGCACCCGCGTGCCCTACCTGCGCAACGCCCGCCACGAGGCCGAACGGGCCTCACGCCTCCTGACCGCAGCAGCCGGTTTCCCCGTCAGAGTTCAAGGTGTCGTAGTCGTGATCGCCTCATCACTGACCGTCAAGGAGCACCCGTTCGACGTTGCGGTCATCGGGCGACGCCAGCTGCGGCTCTGGTTCGGGTACCAACCCGAGTGCCTGACACCCGAGACGGCCGCCGCCGTGTACGACGTCGCTCGACGCTCGACGACCTGGTCCTCGACCCGAGGCGGTGGGTAGACGAGCACAGCGGTCATGCCACGCCCACGTCCGGCGAGGGGTTCCGGCCGTGGCTGGCACCTAGACCGGCACCAGCCGGACCCCGGCAGATTCGGCAAGGAACCGTCCACCGAGCCACTCGACCGCCACACCTGGACCAGAGGCCGGCACCGCCGTACCGCGGGTAGCCCACCCTGAGCGTCCCAACCTGAGCGCTCGACCACCGCCGGGACGCACACCGCGCCACCTCATCGGCGTCAGCCTGCCTCGAATCCGGCCCACAGCGCGGCATCCGACCCCAGGAGCCCTGCCGCGACCACGCGGCGGGGCTTCTCGGTGTCTGTGAGCACCTCAGAGCGACCCCGCACACCCCCGGAACCACGAAACTCCCGGTCAGAGAACCCTGACCGGGAGCTTCGGTACTGCTCGAGCGGTTCCTTCCGGAACCACCCCACTGTGGGTGGTTCCCGAAACTCGCTGACCACGCGTAACGCAGCGGCTCACGCAGCCCCAGGCACACCCCTTGGAGTGGTCCAGGCACACCCGGGAACTGCCAGGTCAGGGGTGTGCGGTCAACTCGTAGCAGCGAGCATGCCCGCCGTCCAGGAGTGCCTCGTAGCCGGCACTGTCGATCACGTGGACGTGTCGATCCGTCGTCCGCCTGACCCGCTCGATGAACGATGCCTTCCGGCTGTAGCGTCGCGCTTCATCGGTCAGTGGTCCGCTCCAGGTCTCCCCAGAGACGAGCACCGTCACCGCCATGGAGCTGTCCGGCGCGTTGAGGCCGGCCAGATTCTCGGTACGGCGACGGAGTTCAGGCCGGACCATCCGCTGCCCGCGGACGTAGATGGTGCCCGTGTAGAGCACGGTCTCTCCTCGTAGCGACGTGACCCAGCCGGTGCACGTCTCGCTGGCCCTCATCGTCCCGTCACCCGTCGCGCGTCGGCGTTGTCCCAGGCGTCGTACGTGCGGAGCAGGACTGTGATGATCTCGGATCGTGCTGGCACCGCGATCACGACCACGCTCCCTCGCACGAACCGCATCCGCCCGTACCCGTAGTCGTTGGCGCTCATGGCAACGTCGGGCCGCTCGCACGCCTCGATGACCTCGTGCGGCGTGAACCCGCGGGCCTCGACCGCGCTCTGGGCATGCCGACTGAAGCGCCACCCTCGAAGCATCTGAGGGCAGGTGATACGCGCGCGGCGCGGCGCGGGCTGGGCGCCTTCACCAGCAAGACGTACCTTATTATCGCTGCAGGTTATCTCCGTCGTAATCATAATCGTCCTCCTCGTAGAAATAACTTGAGGCGCCAAGTGCGTGAGCACTTAGCGCCTCGTAATATTGGTCTGAACTTGTAACTGGCGTCGCGGCACGGCCTGCCGTCGACCGCACCCAGAATGGCACTCGGTCGCACCGCTCGTCAATGGACTCTGGGCCCGGGCCACCTGCGTGCCTCGCGGGCGAGGCCGGGTCCGAGTCGGGGGGCGCTTGCGCTACGAGACGACGCTCACCCAGGGTCAGCCGACGCCATCGGTGCAGTGCTGCCCCTCTCCGCGGACTCCGCATGTGGTGCCGTACGTGCGCCGACCGCTCGTGCGGCGCATGGCCAACCGTCGCCCCCGAGTGCCCTCATCGAGACGTGAGCCCCAGGCGCCGGATCACTCGCTTCCACATGGACGAGGCGGTTGTTGCACCCTCATGGTGGTGCGAGGCGAGCGAATCAACGGTCGGCAAAGCGGAGTCAGGTGACGCTCCCGACTCGGAGACCAAGGCGGGTTCGAGCACGTCGTCTGCCGTCCCGCCCACGTGATGCTTCTGCTCATCGAGGTCCGGCGCGGGCGCCGCCGGAGCGTCCCGGTCGGTCTCGGCCACCAAAGTCCGACTTGGTGTGGCGTCCGCCGGCAAAGGCCGGCGCCTGCCGACCGCATCGACCTTCCACGGCTCGCCGGGCGTGTACTCGATCTCGATGACGTTCGCCCTCTTCATGCGCCGCAGGAGCTCTCTGAGCGCCTTCAGACCGTCGCCGTACGTCCGGGACCGGCCGCGAGCGAGGTGCTCGAGCAGGATCTCGAACGAGATCAACTCCCCCTCCGAGCTCGCGGTGAGCTCGTAGACGATCGCCTTCCAGTGCTGGCGATCCAGCCCGAGCACATCGGCGAAGTGCTGGTCGTGAGGGAGCACCGGGTCACGGACGAACGGAGGGATCTGGCCGTCGTGCTGAGCGAGGACCCAGGCGCGAACCGGCGAGGCATCCCAGGCGCGGGCGCGGGCTTCGCGCGCCAGCTTGAGCTCAGCCGCATCGCGACGTCGCTGCTCTTCCTGTGCGCGCATCTCGGCCTCCTCCTTCGCGGCGGCCGCCCTGCGTCGCGCTGCGGCTCGGAGCAGGTTCTCCAGGTCTGGGGTCATGACCCCGTCGCGGGTCAGGGTGCACTGAGCCATCGGGACGAAGTCCCACCTGTCGGCGGCGGTGGCGTTGATCGGCGCGACTGGACCGAACTCGTCGTCGTGAACCCAGGCGGTGATGATCTCCTGCCTGGTCGGGTCCACCCACAACGGGATCGAGCCCGCGGCGCACATCGTCTGGACGAGCTTGCCGACTGCCAGGTCTCCGCTCTTGGTCCGCCGGAAGTGAGGAGTGCGATGCCCCAGCAGCCAGACCGCCGTGGACCCGTCCCGCGTGAGGTCTGCGTGTCGCAGTTCCCACTCCGCAGCCGTCAGGTCGGAGTACTGCACTTCGATGTAGACCCGGTGTCCCGACCTGCCCAGCACGGTCACGTCGGGGCGGCGCGATCCATCCGGCGTGGCCTTTTCGAGGTCCACGACCAGGTCAGGGTGCTGGCTCCGCGCCCAGTGGGCCAGCATCGCCTTCGCCATCTGATGCGCCAAGCGCTCAGGCTCGTGCTCATGCCCGGTCCCGCTCAGGTGCTGAAAGCCTGGCCGGCGCGGCCTCTCCTTGGTGCCCTCTCGGAAAGCCCCTGTCAGCGGGGCGCGGCAGTTCGGGATGACGCACCGCAGACGCTCCTTGGCGCGCTCACGGAACTCTCGCTGCTCCTCCTTCGGCGTGTCTTCAGGGAACTCCACCAGACGGTCATCGTCATCCACGTCGACCGCGAAGCGCATGGTGGTCACACCGTTCTGCACCTTCGCCAGCGCCGTCTTCGAGTGCCGACGGCGACTCCCGCCGGCGCGAGCACGCTCGCGACTTCCGCTCACCTCCGCCTCCCCCATGCGGCGCAGTATGCCGACGGGGTCTGACTTTGGTGGTCAGCAGCGGGTGCAGCTCGAGTTCGCAGTGGACCATCCGCACACCCGCGCCCGGAGCTTTCCAGAGAGGACACCCGTGCCGGGTGGACCAGGAGGCCGGCCGCTACTGTGGTCACGAAACGGAGGGAGACGCCGGTGGTGACGAGTTCAGCGCGACCCCGGTTTCGACTGAATTGCGCCGCGTGCCGACGCCCCATCGGCCAGCAGGCTGACGTGTACGTCGTCGACGACGAGTGGCGTCGCCGCTACCCACGGAAGATGGCGGGCGTCATCATCTGCGTGGCTTGCTCAAGGAAGCACGAAGACATCTGCAGGACGCCCGACGGTGACTACGTCCGCGGTCACATCCTCGTGACGCCCGCGCTCGTGACTCGCGGCCTCCCGGCGTCGCGGTCCGACATCGACTTGTGCAGCCACCTGCTCTATCCAGCTACGCAACGTGCCGCGGTGCAGGCCGAACCTGAGTCGGGCATCGCGCAGGGCGCCAAGGAGTATCTGGCGGCATTGAGCGCCGACCCCCGCTGCAGCGCTGCGGCTCGCTCCCGCATCGACCGTGCGTTCGCCGACGTTGCCCGGCGTCGCTGACGCAGCATCGCGGCGACTTCAGTTGGGCACCGACGATCCCCGGGCTAGAGGGGCGCACGGACCCACGACAGTGCGAGCGCGTATCGAACTGGTGTCCGTCGCCGGATCGGCTACTTCCTCACGATGATGCTGCAGCTGGTGCACTTCAACTGGTTGGTCGTGTACGGCTGGAGCGTGTACGTCCCGCACACCGGACACTCGTGCCCCTTGGCCACGGGGACTCCTCTCCTCGGTACTGCCCGCCAGGGCAGCTCACGTCTTGCCTGACCGTAGCGCTGGCTACTCGACGCCGGGTATTGATTGACGGGAGATCACTCGATTGACCTGCGGCTCCGTACCTAATGGCCCTGAGCGGCGGCCCTCGTCAACGGACGAAGGACCGGCCCGGCGCTGGTGAGCGGTGACCTGCTACGTCTCCTCGAAGCCGTTGGCGTTGAACCGCAGCGTCGTCCCGTTCTCACGCACCGTTCGCACGGTCTCGGCGCTGAAGCCGTCGCCGTTCACGGCTTGGATCTCGATGCTGACCTCCAAACGGGTGCCGGGAGCCGCCTCCAGATGCTGGAGAACCTCCTGCTGGATGCGCGCGAAGTCGCGCCCGTACCGTTCCGGATCGAGCCTGGTCGAGCCGAAGTACCGCGTCACCACTCGCACCGCCGGCAGCGGCGGGACGGGGGTGCCCGCGTGACCCGGCGACGGCGTCAGTACCGGGTCGGACGTGCCAGACGGGGTCGAGGGGAATATCGGCTCAGACCTCGACTCGGCGCCCCGCTGCTGCGTCGCGATGCCCGGCATCACCACGAGCCACGAGTCGCTCAGCGACATGGGCTCGGGGCGGTCGCCTGGCAACACCAGGCCGACATACCGGCCAGCTACCTCGTCGTACCCCTCGGCGAGTGCGAACGCCTCGAGCTGCCAGACGATCGAGTTGAGCGCGCCGAGCAGCGCACCTTCGAGCACGGACCTGTCGCGCAGCCGGTCGAGGTAGGGGTACTGGGCGTACAGGTTCCACAGGTCTCCGACGCTGAAACGAAGGCGCCGTGGGAACCGCCTGAGGAGCGGTTGCGCGCCAACCAGCGGATCGTCCCCTACACCGCGGCCGAGGTGGTCCGGCTCCTGGAGGTCGCAAGCCAGCAGCGCACGCCCCTGCAGCGGCGCCGAATGCAGGCGTTCCTCGCACTGGGCCTCGGCGCCGGGCTCTACCCGCGCGAGATCTGGCACGTCACGACCGAGAATCTGGTCGAGCGGCACGGCCACCTCTGTCTGGCCGTACCCGGCAAGTTGGCCCGCACCGTCCCGATCAGCCCGCCGCACGACGGCACGCTGCAGCTCATCAGGGAGGAGGACCCGGGGTCGTTGCTGCTGAGCTTCTTCGCCGCGGACTGGGACCGCTCGCGCCTGTCCAGGCTCATGCAGTACCTCGAGCTCCCACCAGACTGCCCGCCGCTGCGCCTGAGCCGCCTGCGCGTCACCTGGGTCAAGGAGCACCTCGAGCATGGCGTGCACCTCGGCGCGCTCGCCCAGCTCGCTGGCGTCACCTCCTCGAAGACCTTCGGCTACGTGATGCCGTTCATGACCCCGCTGCCCGAGCACGAGGTGTTCGCCTCGATGGTGCGGCGATGAAGGCCCGCCGCGCCGGTCAGTCCCGGCCTTTGATGACGTCCACCGGCCTGAGCCGTGTCATCAACACCCCGCCTCCGCTGACGTCCGCGCAGAAGGTCCGGCGCGCTCGAGCCTGGGCCGAGAGCGAGGTGGTCTCCCAGCTGGTCATGGCCCGGACGCGCACGGTCGGCCGTCACCGCGCATTCCCGTTGGACGCCGTGGCCGCGGGGATGATGCTGCACGCCCTGGGCAGCCCGACGGCGTTCACTCTGGCCGGTGTCACCCGCACCCTGCTGTCGGCGTCGCCCAGCGACCGGTTCGCGCTGGGCTTCCCGCCCAGGAGCGTGATCCGGTACCGACCTGTGCTGTCCGGGTTCCACGCTCTGGAGGACGCGCTGGGCGTGGGGTTCTTCGTGCCTCACAACCACGAGCTGACCGCCGATCCCGAGACCGGCGAGGTCGACGAGTGCCCCGACGGCTGCCCCTTCGCCCCCGCGACCCTCGACGAGGTCGCCACGGGCTTGGTCCAGGCCAGCATCCCGTCCACATGGACGCCGCCGGACGCGGTGGCCATCGACGGGACCGACGTCGAGTCCGCCTACCGCGCACGCACCGAGAACATGGAGACCGAGGCAGACGATCGGCCGGCTGCTGACGCGGACGCACGCTGGGCCAAGCGCACCAGCACAGACCGGCGGCCCACCGAGATGTACTTCGGCTACGAAGCGCACATCGCGACCTACGCACCCGAACCCCAAGGCGAACCGCTGCCCCAGCTCGCCGCCGGCCTGGCCATGCGCCCCGGGGTCCGGGACAGGGCCGGTGCTGCCCTCGGGATCCTGGACGCCTTGCGGCACGTCAAGGAGGTCCTCCTCGACCGCGGCTACACCACCTCCCGCGCGGAGAACCTCGCCCGGCCGCTGCGGGAGCGCGGCATCGCCGTGACGATGGACCTGCACACCACCCAGCGCGGCGTGCGCCCCGGTCCGATCACCGGGAGCCTGTGGATCGACGGCGCGCTGTACTCCGACGCGCTGCCCGATCCGCTGCGGCAGCTCGAGCCGCCGAAGATCGGCGACACCGCCACCCAGAAGGCCCGCGCCCGTGAGTTGTTCGACAAGCGGGAGGCCTACCGCTTCACGCCGCTGGCCCGTCGGCGCGACGGGCTCGGCAGCCAGCGGTGGAAGGGCCCGGCCCTGGCCGGGCACCTCCGCTGCGCGAACACCCCGGCCTCGATGCGCCTGGGACGCCACCTGCCCACCGCACGGTGTGTCCGCGGCGGCACGTGTGCGTGCGGCAAGACCGTCACGGTGCGCGACACCGACCTCGAGCGCGACCGCCAGCCGTTGCCCTGGCAGTCCACGCGGTGGGCGTTGTCGTTCAACCGTCGGAGCCTCATCGAGGGGCTCAACGCTCAGCTCCGCTACCAGGTGCGCAACGTCAACCGCGGCTACTTCCGCGTCCCCGGCCTCGTCGCGACCACCCTGCTGATGGCGGTGACCCTCGCCGCGCACAACATCGAGCGGCTCCGCGGCTGGCACCTCGCCCGGCACCAGCCCGACCCGTGGCAGGTCGAGCTCGACGAAGAACCGTCGACCGAACCGATGGACCGCCACACCTGGACGAAGGGCCGGCGCCGCCCGTACCGCGGGTAGCCGCCTGAGCGTCCACACCTGATCGCCCGGTCGCCTCCGGGACGCACGCCGCGCCACCCCGTCGGCGTCAGCCTGCCCGGAAACCGCCCCACAGCGCCGAATCCGGCCCCAGAAGCCCTGCCGAGACCCCTCGGCGGGGCTTCTCGACGTCCGCGGGCGCCTCCAGACGGGCCGCAGCACCCCCAGAACCACGAAACTCCCGGCCAGAGAACCCTGACCGGGAGTTTCGGTACCACCTGAGCGGTTCCTTCGGGAACCACCTCACTGTGCGCGAGGCGGGATTTGAACCCGCACGCCCTTTCGGACACTGGCACCTGAAGCCAGCGCGTCTGCCGTTCCGCCACTCGCGCGCGCCGCAGAACGTTAGCACGGCGGGGGCCCCACCACCGAACCGCCCCGGTCGCCCCACGGCTGGCCGCTCACGCACCGCCCCCACACCGATCCGTCCACAGGTACCTCTTCAACGCGCCGCAAGCACCGTGTACTCCCATGGGCACCCGTCCAGCCCGTCGCACGGATACCATCGAGGCGGATCGTCGTCGCGCCGCGTCGCGCGAGCCGACGAGCACAGGGACGGGCCACCCGGCCCGCCCGATGCGGGAGGAGGTGGACGTGGGATTCCTCGACAAGTTCGAGAACGGCGTGGAGCGAGTCGTCAACAACGCGTTCGCCCGTGCCTTCCGCAGCGAGGTCAAGCCCATCGAGCTGGCCGACGCCCTGCGTCGTGAGCTCGACGACCGCGCCGCCGTGGTCGGGCGGGACCGCACCGTCGTGCCCAACGAGTTCACGATCGAGCTGTCCACCCCCGACTACGACCAGGTCGAGGCATGGGGCGCCGAGGCCCTCGCGGAGGAGCTCGCCGCCAACGTGACCGAGCACGCGTCCAGCCAGCACTACGCGTTCGTCGGGCCCGTGACCGTGTCGTTCTCCGAGAACACGGAGCAGGACGCCGGCAGGTTCGCGGTCCACAGCGCGACCGTGCGCGGTGCGGTGGCCCCGGCCACGAACGCGGCACCCAGCCCGCGGCACCCGCTCATCGACATCGACGGGCAGCGCTACATCCTCACCGGCCCCGTCACGGTCATCGGCCGCGGCTCGGAGGCCGACATCATCGTCGACGACCCGGGTGTCTCGCGTCGTCACCTGGAGATCCGCGTGACGCCCGACGGCGTCGTGGCCAGCGACATGGGATCCACCAACGGCGTGTTCGTCGAGGGGCACCAGGTGCCGGCGGCGACGCTGCTCGACGGCAACACGCTGACCATCGGTCGCACCCGCATCCTGTTCTGGACGGGCGGCGACGCGGACGTGGACGAGTGATGCCGCGGCATGAGTGAGCTCACCATCACCCTGCTGCGGCTGGGATACCTCGCGCTGCTGTGGTTCCTCGTCCTGTCGGCCATCACCGTGCTGCGACGCGACCTGTACGGCACGCGGATCATCGACCGACGTCGCGCGCCCGGCAAGGTGACGGCCGAGTCGCCCGTGCCCGTCGGTGAGACGCCCCGTGCGCCGCGGCGCACGCGCGGCAGCGGTGGCCCCACCCGGCTCGTCGTGACCGAGGGCCCGCTGCGCGGCACGACGCTGCCGCTCGGGTCGTCCGCGGTCCTCGTCGGCCGTGCGCCGAGCTGCACGCTCGTCCTCGACGACGACTACTCCTCGTCGCGCCACGCGCGGATCTTCCCGCAGGGCGACCAGTGGTTCGTCGAGGACCTCGGCTCCACCAACGGCACGTTCGTCGGTGAGCAGCGGGTCGAGAAGCCCACTCCCGTCCCCACCGGTACCGCGGTGCGGGTCGGTCAGAGCCTCCTCGAGCTGCAGAGGTAGCGGAGTGACAGTCGCCCTGCGCTACGCCGCACGCTCCGACGTCGGCCTCGTCCGCTCGGACAACCAGGACTCCGCCTACGCGGGTCCCCACCTGCTCGTCGTCGCCGACGGCATGGGCGGGCACGCGGGCGGCGACGTCGCCTCGTCCGTCGCCGTCGCCGCACTGGCACCTCTCGACGGGGAGTCGCACGGCCCCGACGACGCTCTCGACGAGCTCGAGACCGCCCTCGACGACGCCCGCTCCGAGATCATCGCGCGCAGCGACGCCGAGCCGGACCTCGCCGGCATGGGCACGACCGTCACTGCGATCCTGCGCGCCGGCAACAAGCTCGCCATGGTGCACCTGGGCGACTCCCGCGGGTACCTCTTCCGCGACGGCACGCTCACGCAGGTCACCACGGACCACACGTTCGTGCAGCACCTGGTCGACACGGGCCGCATCACGCCCGAGGAGGCCGAGCACCACCCGCAGCGGTCGGTCGTCATGCGCGTCCTCGGCGACTTCGACAGCGACGTGACCGCCGACCTCTCGGTGCGTGAGGCGCGGCCGGGCGACCGGTGGCTGCTGTGCTCCGACGGGCTGTCGGGGTACGTCTCCGCGGAGACGATCGCCGAGACGCTGGCCGAGATCGAGGACGTCGACGCGTGCGCGGACCGGCTCGTGCAGCTCGCCCTGCGAGCGGGCGGCCCGGACAACGTGACCGTCGTCATCGCGGACGTCGTCGAGCTGGACTCCCTCGCGGACGGGACGATGCCGTCGACCGCGAGCTCGGTCGTCGGGGCGGCCGCGGTGAGCCGCAACCGACCGTCGGCCGCGGCGGACGGCCCGGCGGCGCGTGCTGCGCGACTGAGTCGCAAGGCCCGCTCGGAGGCCGGCGCGTCGGACGACGACGCCCGCGACGACGACACGGACGACGGGGACGCCGCTCCCCCGTCCCCCCCGGACGACGACGCGGACCGGTCGCACGACGACGAGGACGAGCCGCTGGAGCCCGCACCCCGCCGGCGCGGGCTCGCGCTGACGTGGGTCGCCGTGGGCGTCGCGCTGGTCGCCGCCCTCGTCGGCGCGTACCTGTGGACGCAGACCCAGTACTTCGTGGGCGCGCCGGACGGCACGGTCGCCGTCTACCGCGGCATCCCGCAGTCCCTCGGCCCCGTGGAGCTCGCGTCGCTCGTCGAGACGTCCGACGTGCAGGTCGACGAGCTGCCGGCCTACCTGCGGGAGCGGGTCGAGAGCACGATCTCCGCCGGGTCCCTCGAGGAGGCGCGCCGCCTGGTCGACATGCTGGCCGAGGGCGCCACACCCAAGCCGTCGCCCACGCCCACGGCGACACCCACGCCCACCATGACGCCCACACCGGGCGCGACCCTGCCGGCACAGGCCGTCGACCCGGTGATCCCGCCCCCGGCCGACCCCGAGACGAACGCCGGTGCGCCGACCCTCGGCCCGCCCGCGGTCACCCGCACGCTGTGATGGCCACCGTCCAGCCCCACCGGGTCCGACCCGGGCGAGGGACGGAGCTGCTGCTGCTCGTCCCCGCCCTGGGCATCGGCATCGCGGGGTACGTGCTGGCGGGGCTCGGTGCGACGGGCTCCGTGCCGCCGCACGTCATCGCCTACGCGGTCGGCACCACGGTGCTCGCGCTCGTGGTGCACGTGGTGCTGCGCCTGCGCGCGCCGTGGGCCGACCCGGTGATCCTGCCGATCGTGGTCGCGCTCAACGGCATCGGCCTGACGATGATCTACCGCATCTCCATCGCGTACGCGGAGCGCGGCCGCTCGGAAGCGGGCATCGCGGACCGTCAGCTCGCGTGGACGGCCATCTCCGTGGCCCTGGCGATCGCGGTCCTGTGGTTCCTGCGCGACCACCGCACGCTGCGCCGCTACACCTACACGGCGATGGTCGCAGCGCTCGTGCTCATCGTCCTGCCGCTGGTCCCCGGGCTCGGTCAGACCATCAACGGCGCCCGCATCTGGGTGCGCGTCGGCCCGGTGGGCATGCAGCCCGCCGAGTTCGCGAAGATCGCGCTGGCCGTGTTCTTCGCCGGCTACCTGGTGACGCACCGCGACACCCTCGCGCTGGCCGGCAAGCGGGTGCTGGGTCTGCAGCTGCCGCGGGCCCGCGACCTCGGGCCGATCATCCTGGTCTGGGCGGCGTCGCTCGCGGTCCTCGTCCTGCAGCGCGACCTCGGCACGTCGCTGCTCTTCTTCGGCCTGTTCGTCGCCGTGCTCTACCTCGCGACCGAGCGGACCTCGTGGATCATCATCGGGCTCGTGCTGTTCGTCGGTGGCGCGGGTGTCGCCGCGGCGACGTTCGGGCACGTCGGCGCGCGGTTCGACGTGTGGCTGCACGCGCTCGACGACGAGATCTTCAGCCGCGACCCGGGCGGCTCCGGGCAGCTGGTGTACGGCCTGTTCGGCATGGCCAACGGCGGGCTGTTCGGCACCGGCCTCGGGCAGGGCCGGCCGGACCTCGTGCCGTTCTCCTACTCCGACTTCATCGTCGCGGCCCTCGGTGAGGAGCTCGGCCTGACAGGGCTGATCGCGATCCTGCTGCTCTACACGATCCTCGTGTCCCGCGGCCTGCGGACCGCGATCGGTGTCCGCGACGGGTTCGGCAAGCTCCTCGCCGGTGGCCTGTCGTTCGTCGTCGCGTTCCAGCTGTTCGTCGTCGTCGGCGGCGTGACGCGCCTGATCCCGCTGACAGGACTGACCACACCGTTCCTCGCGTACGGCGGGTCGTCCCTGGTCGCCAACTGGATCGTCGCGGCCCTGCTGCTGCGGATCTCCGACGAGGCACGCCGACCCGTACCGGCCGTGCGCGCGATCCCGACCCCGGACATCGGCATCCCCCTGTCCGCTGCCGGCCGCTCCCGGCCCGTGGGCGGCGGACGCAGCACCGGGCGCACGGGCACCCCCGCCGCCGGCACGCCGGTGGTGGTCGGGGACGCGCCGATCCGCACGTCCACCCCCGCACTCGACACCGGGCCAGTGCCCGACGACAGCCCGACCCAGCACCTGGGCGCCGACGCGCTGCTCCAGGACGAGCCGGCCACGGACGAGCACGACACCGACCACCGGGGAGGTGAGACGCGATGAACACCCCCCTGCGTCGCCTCGCGACCATCACGCTCGTCATGTTCGTGGCCCTCATGGCCTCGGCGACGTGGGTCCAGTTCTTCCAGGCGGAGTCGCTGAACACCGACCCCCGCAACGTCCGCACCCTGTACCGCGAGCACGGCAACGCGCGCGGGCCGATCGTCGCGGGTGGTGAGGCGATCGCGTCGTCGGTCCCCGTCGACGACCCGTTCGGGTACCAGCGCGTCTACCCGCAGGGCGACCTGTACTCGGCCGTGACCGGCTTCTACTCGATCGCGAACGGGCGCAGCGAACTCGAGAAGTACGAGAACGACCAGCTCACCGGCCGTTCGGACCAGCTGTTCTTCACGCGGATCCGCGACCTGCTGACCGGCAAGCGGCCCGAGGGCGCCGCTGTCGAGACGACCATCCTGCCTGCGGCGCAGCAGGCGGCGTTCGCCGGCCTGGCCGGCCAGGGCGGGGCGGTCGTCGCGATCGAGCCGTCCTCCGGGCGGATCCTGGCGATGGTGTCGACGCCGGGTTTCGACCCCAACGTCCTGGCCGTGCACTCGACCAGCGAGGCTGCCGCGCAGTACCGCGCGCTCTTGCAGGCGCCCGGCAACCCGCTGCGCTCCCACGCGATCCAGGAGCGGTACGCGCCGGGGTCGACGTTCAAGCTCGTGACCGCCGCGGCCGCCCTCGAGTCGGGGAGCTACACGGCCGACACCGCCGTGCCGTCGCCCACGACGCTGACCCTGCCGCAGACGTCCGCGACGATCGGGAACTTCGGCGGCAGCAGCTGCGGCGGCGAGCAGGTCAGCCTCGCGGAGGCACTGCGCATCTCGTGCAACACCGCGTTCGCGAGCCTCGGCATGACGCTGGGTGAGGACGCGCTGCGCGAGCAGGCCGAGCGGTTCGGGTTCCACGACCCGGAGCTCACGGTGCCCATGCCGGTCGTGGAGTCGGTGTTCCCCTCCGGCCTGGACCCCGCACAGCTCGCGCAGTCGGCGATCGGCCAGCGCGACGTGCAGGCCTCCCCCATGGAGATGGCCATGGTCGCGTCCGCGATCGCCAACGGGGGACGGCTCATGACCCCGTTCCTCGTCGACACCGTGCGCGCCGCGGACCTCACCGTCGTCTCCAAGACCGAACCCCAGGTGTTCTCGGACGCCGTGTCGGCGTCCACGGCGAGCGCCCTGACGCAGATGATGGTCGGTGTGGTCGACTCCGGTACCGGGAAGGCCGCCCGCATCAACGGCGTCCGGGTCGCGGGCAAGACCGGCACGGCCCAGACCGTCGAGGGTCAGCCGCCGCACGCGTGGTTCACCGCGTTCGCCCCGGCCGACGCGCCGCGGGTGGCAGTGGCCGTGATCGTCGAGAACGGCGGCAGCATGGGCAACGAGGCGACGGGCGGCGCAGCCGCCGCGCCCATCGCCCGCGCCGTCATCGAGGCGGTGCTCGCGTCATGAGGACCGCACCGGGTGTCGCGCTGGGCGGTGGCCGTTACCGCCTGCTGCGCCGGATCGCCGTCGGCGGCATGGGCGAGGTGTGGGAGGCCAACGACGACGCGCTCGCACGCGCGGTCGCCGTCAAGGTGCTGCGCGACGAGTTCGCCGGAGACGTGGGGTTCCTCGAGCGGTTCCGCACCGAGGCCCGCAACTCCGCCGCGTTGCACCACCCGCACATCGCCGCGCTGTTCGACTACGGGGAGCAGGACGGCTCCGCGTACCTCGTCATGGAGCTGGTGGTCGGCGAGCCGCTGTCCGACCTGCTCGAGCGTGAGCCGGTGCTGCCGCCGCGGCGTCTGCTGCCGATGCTCGCGCAGACGGCCCGCGGGTTGCACGCCGCACACCTGGCCGGCGTGGTCCACCGCGACGTCAAGCCCGGCAACATCCTCCTCGCACGTTCCGGCAAGGTGAAGATCACCGACTTCGGCGTCTCGTTGGCCGCCGACCAGAAGACGATGACCGCGACGGGCATGGTCATGGGCACGGCCCAGTACCTGTCGCCCGAGCAGGCCGTCGGGCGGCCCGCGACCCCGCTCTCGGACCTCTACTCCCTGGGCGTCGTCGCCTACGAGGGCCTCGCAGGCAAGCGGCCGTTCACGGGGCCGACCGCTGTGGACATCGCGGTCGCGCACGTCAACGACCCGGTGCCGCCCCTGCCCGCCTCGGTCGACAAGAAGCTCGCGGCGCTCGTGATGCGGCTGCTGTCGAAGGAGCCCGCGGACCGTCCCGCGTCGGGTGAGGAGCTCGCGGGCCTGCTGGACCGTCTGATGCCGCAGACCCCGCCGTCGGGCGTCGCGGTGCTGGTCAGCAAGCCCACCCGTGCGCGCGAGGACCGGCGGGTCGCGACAGCCCCCCGCACCTCCGCGGACGCCCCGCGCACCGCGCAGGACGCACCCGGGACGCCGCCGTCCTACCCCCCGACGCGCCGCGAGCGCGCGGGCCGATCGACGGGCCCGGCGGGCACGACGGGCGACGTCTCGCGTCGCGACCGGCGTACGACGCCCGCGGACCGCGTGTCCGAGGACCTGCTGACCACAGCCGTCACGTGGGTACGTCGCCTGCGGCTGCCGCTCGTGGCGCTGGTCCTCGTCCTCATCGCCATGCTCGGTGCGGCACTGGCCGACCGGCTCCTGGGCTCGGCCCCGGCGGGCCCGTCCGTCGGCTCCGTCACCGCCGAGTACCCTCATGGCGGCCCACCAGGTGGGATGATCGCCGCAGAACCCACCGGGGCCGGTACGTCCGGCCCGGCAGACTGGTCACCGGCAGGCGCCGGGGGCCCGCGACCGACTGAAGTGAAGGATTCCTAGTGGTGGACGACGGATCTCGCATCCTCGCCGGCAGGTACCAGGTCGGCGAGCTCATCGGGCGTGGCGGCATGGCCGAGGTGCACATCGGGCACGACACTCGCCTGGGACGCACGGTGGCCATCAAGATCCTGCGCTCCGACCTGGCACGGGACCCGTCCTTCCAGGCCCGGTTCCGCCGTGAGGCGCAGTCGGCGGCCGCGCTGAACCACCCCGCGATCGTCGCGGTCTACGACACGGGCGAGGACGTCTTCACCGAGCCGTCGGGCAACGTCGCGCACGTGCCGTTCATCGTCATGGAGTACGTCGAGGGTCACACCGTGCGGGACATCCTGCGCGACGGCCACGCGGTGCCCATCGACGAGGGGATCGAGATCACCGCCGGTGTCCTGTCGGCACTGGAGTACTCGCACCACGCCGGCATCGTGCACCGCGACATCAAGCCCGCGAACGTCATGATCACCCCCACGGGTGCCGTCAAGGTCATGGACTTCGGCATCGCGCGTGCCGTGGCCGACTCCGCGGCGACGATGACGCAGACGCAGGCCGTCATCGGCACCGCGCAGTACCTCTCCCCCGAGCAGGCGCGCGGCGAGCAGGTCGACGCCCGGTCCGACCTGTACTCCACGGGCTGCCTGCTCTTCGAGCTGCTCACGGGCCGTCCCCCGTTCGTCGGCGACTCCCCCGTGGCCGTCGCGTACCAGCACGTCCGCGAGATGCCGCCCGTGCCCAGCACGATCGCATCCGACCTCCCCGAGTCGCTCGACCGCATCACCCTCAAGGCGCTGGCCAAGGAGCGCGACGCGCGCTACTCGACGGCGGCGGAGTTCCGCGCCGACCTCGAGGCCGTCCTGCGCGGCGGGCAGGTCAGCGCCCCCGCGGTCGGTGCGGCATTGGCGAGCGTCCCGACGGGTGACACCACCCAGGTCATGGCACCCCCGGTCGCCCCGACGCAGGCGATGCCTCCCGCGACCTCCCTGTGGGGCGCCACCGGGCTGGCCACGACCTCCGAGGCGGAGGCGGACGAGGAGGAGGAGAAGAAGAGGCCCTGGCTGATCTGGGTGCTCGCGCTCGTCGCCCTGCTGGCCGTCGGCGGCATCATCGCCGCCATCGCCGCCAACCAGGGCCCTCCCCCGGAGACGCAGGTCGACATCCCCGCGGTCGCCGGGCTCAAGCAGGACGAGGCGTTCACGCTGATCCGGGGTGCGGACCTGCTCCCGGAGCCCGTCCAGGAGGCCAACGACCTCGCGGCCGGTCTCGTCATCCGCACCGACCCGCCCGAGGGCACGCCGGTCGACAAGGAGTCCACGGTCACCGTCTACATCTCGACCGGACCGGCCGAGGTGAAGGTGCCGGACGTCGCCGACAAGAGCGAGGCGGAGGCCGTCAAGATCCTCGAGGACGCCGGCCTCGCGGTGTCGCCGACGCGGGAGACCGAGAACCACCCGACGATCGCCAAGGGCCGCGTCATCAGGACGGAGCCCGCGGCGGGCAGCCCCGCCAAGGCGGGCGACGCCGTCACGCTGTTCGTGTCGTCCGGGACCGTCGTCGTGCCGGACGTCCGGGGCAAGCACCAGGAGGACGCGGTGGCGGAGCTGGAGGCGCTCGGCCTGCGCGTCAGCACCACCGGTGAGGAGTCGACGGAACCCGAGGGCACCGTGGTCTCGCAGGACCGCGCGGACGTCATCGTGCCGCAGGGCACCACGATCAAGCTGGGCATCGCCGAGCCCGCGTCCACGGCCACGGTCCCGACGAACCTGCGCGGCATGACCTACGACCAGGCCGTGCAGGCACTCGCGGCCGTCGGCCTGACGAGCGTGACGTCCGAGGAGGTGCAGTCGGACGAGCCGAAGGGCACCGTCGTGTCGTCCGACCCCAGCGGCGGTACGCAGATCGCCAAGGAGCAGCGCGTCACGCTCCGCGTCTCGCGCGGGCCCAGTGCCAACGGCGGCGGGAACGGCAACAACCCCGGACCGACAGTCTCCCCGCCGTCCGACGGGAACTGACCCACCGCAACGCCAGCAGCGCACGAACGCCCCGGCCGGAAGGCCGGGGCGTTCGTCGTGGCGGGTCGTCCCGCGGCGGGTGGTGTCAGAGCCGCACGAGCGGGTGCAGACCCTGCGACCGCTCGACGGCGTCGGTGGCGCCACACACCTGCAGCCAGTTGGCGAGCAGGCGGTGCCCGCCCTCGGTGAGCACCGACTCGGGGTGGAACTGCACGCCGTGCAGCGGCAGCTCACGGTGCTGCAGGCCCATGATGATGCCGTTGGTGCGCGCCGTGACGACCAGGTCGTCGGAGAACGTGCCGTCGACGACCGCGAGCGAGTGGTACCGCGTCGCGGTGAATGGCGTCGGCAGGCCGGCGAGGACGCCCTGGCCGTCGTGCTCGACAGGGCTGGTCTTGCCGTGCATGAGCTCGGGTGCGTGCGTCACGGTGCCCCCGAAGACCTCGCCCAGGGCCTGGTGGCCCAGGCAGACGCCGAGCATGGGCGTGCCGGCCGCGGCGCAGTCCCGGATCACCTGAGTGCTCGCGCCGGCGTCCGCGGGCGTGCCGGGTCCGGGTGAGACGAGCACGCCGTCGTACCCGGCGCGCTCGGCCGCCGGCGGCACCGCGTCGTTCCGCACGATCTCGGTCTTCGCCCCGAGCTGGTCGAGGTAGCCGACGATCGTGTAGACGAACGAGTCGTAGTTGTCGACGACGAGGATCCGCGTCATCCCTCACCCACCGTGGTCTCGTTGAAGGGCATGAACGGCGCGATCGCCGGGAACACCCACAGGAAGCACGCCGCGAGGACCGCTGCGGCGAGCAGGGCGGCGAGCAGCACGCGCACGGGCGTCGGGCCCGGCAGGTGCCGCCACAACCATCCGTACATCATGAGCCTCCCGTCGTCGTCCGCCCAGCCCGGTCCCGCCCGCCGATCACGTCGCCCGTCGTCACGTGCTGCTCACGGCGTCACCCGAGCAGCTCGGCGGGAGTGCCGTCGGACACCGGGGCCCAGTAGTCCAGCACGCCGTGGACGACGTACCGCTCGCGCGCCGAGAACATGGGGTGGCACGTCGTCAGCGTGATGTACCGCTCCGTCGGCTCGACGCCCGGCTCGTTGGGCACGGGGGCGATGACGCGGACGTCGGCCGGCATGACGACCTCCATCGAGGTGACCCGGTACACGTACCAGGTGTCCGCGGTCCGCACGACCAGGGGGTCGCCGACCTGCAGCTCCTCGATGCGGTTGAACGGCTTGCCGAACGTCACCCGGTGCCCCGCGAGCGCGAAGTTGCCGACGCCGCCCGGCATGGCCGTGCCCTCGTAGTGACCGATGCCGAGGACGTCGAGGACCGTCGGCCGGTCCGTGCCCTGCGAGACGGGGCGCTCCTGCTCGCCCACCCATCGCGGGACCTGCAGCGTCGCGAACGTGGTCGCGTGGGGTGGCTCGTCGATGACGGGTGGCTCGTCGCGGCGCGGCTCGGCGACCCCGTCGTCGGTCTCGGCCGCCGCGGGCGTCTCGAAGCCGAGCTCGCGCACGATCTCGGCCTGCACGGCGTTGCCCTCGACGTCCGTCCACCACAGCTGCCACACCAGGAATCCGAGCAGCAGGACCCCGAGCGTGATGAGCAGCTCGCCGACCACGCCGACCACGCCGTACGCGATCGACGACCCGGCGGGCTTCCGTGAGGAGCGGGCGTGCGCCGACGGGGGCAACGCGACGGGCGGCGTGCTCACAGCCCCGCCCCCACGGGCGTGGGACGTGTCCCTGCCGCGTCCGCGGGCGCGGGCTGCCCGGACGGCTCGGGGGCGGGCTCCGCGACTCCGGGCAGCACCTCGACGTCGGAGGGCACCCGCGCCCAGGTCAGCTCGGTGGCGCCGGAGTACGCGGGGAGGTTGAGGGTGTCGCGGGTCTCGACGTCCCAGCCCAGGCCCAGCTCGCTCGCGTGCCGCACGTACGTGCTGACGGCGGCGTCGTCCGCGAGGGAGGCCCGCAGGGTGTCCGGGTCCCCGATGGCCGTGATGACGAACGGCGGCGAGTACATGCGCCCGTGCAGCCTCAGGACGTTGCCCTGGCACTGCACGCCGGTCGTGGACACGACGCGCTGGTCCATCAGGCCCATGGCCTCGGCGCCGCCAGCCCACAGGGCGTTCATGACCGCCTGGATGTCCTGCTGGTGGACCACGAGCAGGTCAGGGCGCACGTCCTCGTGCCGGACGTCGAAGGGTGCGTCGTCGAGCATCACGCGCAGGCCCGGTCCGGTGACGGGCGTGGACCCGCCGGCGACGAGGTCGCCCGCTCCGGTGGTCACGACGGGGCGGCCGGCCAGGGCGTTCTGCTCGGCGGTGAGGCGTTCGACCTCCGAGCGCAGCTCGTCGACCTCGGCAGACAGCTGCTGGACCGTCGTCGCCTGCTTCTGCGCGAGCTCGCGCAGGTTCTGCGGGTGACGGGCCTCGTCGTCACCGGAGCTGCGCGCGTTGACGGTGAACATCAGGCCGGACAGGCCCAGGACGAGTCCGACCGAGGCTGCGCCGCGCCACAGCCCGCCGCGGCGTGCGCGGGGCGCGCGGAGGTCGGAGGTCGTTGCCATTCCGCTCCCTCCGCCAGGGCCCGCACGGGCAGCGGGACGACAGCACTACGCTAGGTCACGTTCGGCGCACGCCGACACCGGTCCGCAGGTCGATGACACCAGGGCACCCGGACGGCCCACCGTACGCGGTCCCGGTGACGTCGACGCCCCGCCTGCCCACCGCACCGTCGCAGACAGGAGCCCCGCCCGTGCCCGAGTCGAAGTCGCGCAAGAAGGCGACATACACCCCGCCGCCGTCGAAGGCCTCCGCACCCAAGCCGCTGCCGCGCTGGTTCCTGCCCGTGTCCCTGGGCCTGATGATCCTCGGGCTCGTGTGGCTCGTCGTCACCTACCTGTCCCCGGGTGCCGGCTACCCGGTCCCGGGCATCGGCCAGTGGAACCTCGCCATCGGCTTCACGATCATCATCGTCGGCTTCGGGATGCTCACGCGCTGGCGCTGAGCACGTCCCGCAGCGCGGACGGCGAGGCGGGGATCGAGGCTGTGGGCACATATCGCCCACAGCCTCGTCCACAGGTAGCCACGTTCGTCGTCCACAGGCGGTGGACACACCTGTGGAGAACTACACGGTTGTAATTCCACAGGTGTGAGCAATCCTGGGGAGAGGGCGCGAACGTCGGCTCCGCGACGTCAGAGGACGCCGTACGAGGTGTACATCGTCCAGGTCACGACCGCGAGCACGACCACCAGGGCCAGCGGCGCGGCCCACCCGACGAGCGCGCGGCGCTCACGCGGCGCGTACGCGTATGCGGCCCCCAGGAGGGCGCCGACCACGAGGCCGCCGAGGTGCGCCTGCCAGGCGATCCCCGGCAGGACGAAGCCCAGGACACCGTTGAGCACGAGGATCCCGATGATGGGACCCGCGTCCCTGCCCGTGCGCCGCAGGACGACGAGCACCGCTCCGAACATGCCGAAGACCGCGCCCGAGGCGCCGACCATCGCGGTGAGCCACGTGCCCGTCGCCGGTGCGAGCAGGACCGCGCCCACCGAACCTCCGAGCGCGCTCACCAGGTACAACGTCGCGAACCGCGCGCGCCCGAGCGTCGCCTCCAGGTACGGCCCGACCATCCACAGCGCGATCATGTTGAACAGGATGTGGAAGACCTGCCCGGGCGAGTGCAGGAACGCAGCCGTGATGAAGCGCCACGGCTCGTAGGCCCCGGCCACCGGGCTGAACGCCCAGCGGGACGTCCACCCGGCAACGACGAGCTGAAGCACGTACGACGCCACGCACAGCCCGATGATCGTCAGCGTGACGACCGGGCGTCCGCGCCGCACGCGGCCACCGAAGGCGGTGCGCCCCTCGCGGGACGTCCGCGCCGCCTCGGCGACGCAGTCGACGCAGTGCACGCCGACCGCTGCGGGCCGCTGGCACTGGGGGCAGGCGGGACGACCGCACCGCTGGCAGCGGACGTACGCGACCCGGTCCGGGTGACGTGGGCAGACGGGCGGCTGCTGCGTCCCGTCACCGGGCACGCCGGACGACCCCGCGACGGGGCCGCCCGGCACGCCAGGGATGCTGATGTCAGTCCTCCACCGTGATGGACGTGATCGTGACGTCCTGCACGGGGCGGTCGCCGGCGCGCGTGGGCGTCGAGGCGATCGCGTCGACGACCTTGCGGCTCTCCTCGTCCGCGACCTTGCCGAAGATCGTGTGCTTGCCGTTCAGCCACGTCGTCGGCGCGACGGAGATGAAGAACTGCGAGCCGTTGGTGCCGCCGACCTTGCCGGTCACGGGGTTCAGCTGCTTGCCGGCGTTCGCCATGGCGAGCAGGTAGGGCTCCGAGAACGTGAGCTCGGGGTGGATCTCGTCGTCGAACTGGTAGCCGGGGCCGCCGCGGCCGTTGCCCAGCGGGTCGCCGCCCTGGATCATGAAGTCCGGGATGACGCGGTGGAAGACCACGCCGGAGTACAGCGGGTCGGTGCGGGGTGCTCCGGTGGACGGGTCGGTCCACTCCTTGGTGCCCTGCGCGAGGCCGACGAAGTTCTCGACGGTGCGCGGCGCGTGGTTCTCGTACAGCTCGACCCGGATGTCACCGGCGGACGTGTGGATGGTCGCGAACATGGGGCCAGTCTCGCACCAGGCGCCGACGACGCGCCCTGGTACGCAGCGGATTCGCCGTCGGCGAACCGCCGTTTCGCACGGGCACGACGGCACGGACAGTGGCAGAGTGTCTGGTCAGGACCTCGAACGACCCAGCCCGAGACCAGCCGAGACAGCGTGGGAGTGGCAGATGACCCATCGTCCGAAGATCGACGTGGACACCGAACGGCTCAAGACACAGGCCGCCGTGATCGGCGCCTCGCTCGCCGACGGCGCCAAGGACGCAGCAGGGAGAGCCGGTGACGCGGCGGGGCACGCGAAGGAGTGGACCACGCCCCGGGTCGAGGCCTTCGTCGCCTGGCTGCTGCCGCGCGTCGACCACCTCTACAAGGAGAGCGTGAAGAGCGCGGCCCCCCAGGTCGAGAAGGCCGCCCGGATGGCGACCCCGGCGATCGACACGGCGCACGACAAGCTCGTCGACGAGCTGATCCCCAAGCTCGTCGCGGCCGTGAACGAGGCGGCCGTGAAGGCCGGCGCGCAGGCCGAGATCGCCGCGGGTGTCGCGGCGGGCCAGGCGGGCAAGCAGTCGAAGAAGCTCGCCAAGGCGGCGCAGAAGGCCGCCAAGGAGGCCGCCAAGGCCGAGCGCAAGGGATCCGGCGCCAAGGTGTTCTGGGTCGTCGCCGGCCTCGCCGGTGCGGGCGCCGCGGCGTTCGCGTGGATGCGCTCGCGCTCCACGACCGACCCGTGGGCCGAGCCGTGGGAGCCGGCCGACTCGTTGGGCTCCGAGTCGCTCAAGGCCCGGGCGCAGACCGCCGTCGGTGACGCGGCGGACGCGGTCGGCGAGGCGGCCGGCGCCGCGGTCGCCAGGAGCCGCGAGGCCGCCGAGGCGGTCGCGCACGCGACGGAGGAGCTGGGCGACAAGGCCAAGGAGGCGGGCCAGGCCGCGCAGGAGACGGCGCGTCGGGCCACCCGTCGCTCCGCGTCGAAGAAGCTGGACGGCGACGCCGCGGCCGCGGAGGCCCCGGCCACCGACGCCCCGGCAGCCGACGCCCCGGCAAGCGACGCCCCCGCCGCCGCCGCCCCCGCGACCGACACCCCGGACCCGGTGGTCGACAAGGAGTCCTGACAGGCGACGCACGTCGTCGGCCCCGGCCCGTCCACCGACGGGCCGGGGCCGACGTGCGTTGCGTGGCTAAATGTTTCAGAGATGGACAGCCACGCGCGGTGTCAGCACGATCGGCGACAGGTTCCCTCCCTGGTGCGACGTCGGCGTCGCCCGGAGTGCGGCTCCTGTGGGAGCGCTCCACCAGCGCTCGTCCTCCCGTCTGAAGGGACGTGCCATGCCCCGCACCTCCGCCCGCAGCACGCGCCGTCGCGCGGTGTGGGCCGGCGCGGCCGCCGTCGCGGTCGTCGCCGGAGCCGTCACGCTCCCCGTGCAGGCGGCCCAGGCCGCTCCGGCGTACAACTACGCCGAGGCGCTGCAGAAGTCGATGTTCTTCTACCAGGCGCAGCGTTCGGGCGACCTGCCGGACGACTATCCCGTCTCGTGGCGCGGGGACTCCGCCCTCGAGGACGGCAAGGACGTCGGCAAGGACCTCACCGGCGGCTGGTACGACGCGGGCGACCACGTGAAGTTCGGTCTGCCCATGGCGTTCACCGCCACGATGCTCGCCTGGGGTGCGATCGAGAGCCCCGCCGGCTACACGCAGGCAGGCCAGACCGACGAGCTGCGCGACAACCTGCGCGCCGTCAACGACTACTTCGTCAAGGCGCACACCGCGCCCAACGAGCTGTACGTGCAGGTCGGCAAGGGCGACGACGACCACAAGTGGTGGGGCCCCGCCGAGGTCATGACGATGGCCCGCCCGTCCTACAAGATCAGCGCGTCCTGCCCCGGCTCGGACGCCGCCGCCGAGACGGCCGCCGCGATGGCGTCCGCGTCGATCGTCTTCAAGTCGTCCGACGCGGCGTACTCGGCGACCCTGCTGACGCACGCCAAGCAGCTCTACTCGTTCGCCGACACGTACCGCGGCAAGTACTCCGACTGCGTCACCGACGCCCAGTCGTTCTACAAGTCGTGGTCGGGCTACCAGGACGAGCTCGTGTGGGGCGCGTACTGGCTGTACAAGGCCACCGGTGACGCGACGTACCTGACCAAGGCCGAGTCGGAGTACGACAAGCTCAGCAACGAGAACCAGACGTCGACCAAGTCCTACAAGTGGACCGTCGCGTGGGACGACAAGTCGTACGCCACCTACGCGCTGCTCGCGATGGAGACCGGCAAGCAGAAGTACGTCGACGACGCGAACCGCTGGCTGGACTACTGGACCGTGGGCGTGAACGGCGCCCGTGTGAACTACTCCCCCGGCGGGATGGCCGTCCTCGACTCGTGGGGCGCGCTGCGGTACGCCGCCAACACGTCCTTCGTCGCCCTCGTGTACTCCGACTGGCTGACGGACACCACCCGCAAGGCGCGGTACCACGACTTCGGGGTCCGGCAGATCAACTACGCGCTGGGCGACAACCCCCGCAAGGCGTCCTACGTCGTCGGCTTCGGGGTCAACCCGCCGAAGAACCCGCACCACCGCACCGCGCACGGCTCGTGGCTGGACTCCCTCAAGGACCCCGTCGAGACGCGCCACGTGCTGTACGGCGCCCTGGTCGGCGGGCCGGGCACCGCCAACGACGCGTACACCGACGACCGCGGCGACTACGTCGCCAACGAGGTCGCCACCGACTACAACGCCGGCTTCACCAGCGCGCTGGCGTACCTGGCGGGCGAGTACGGCGGCACGCCGCTGGCCGGCTTCCCGACCGCCGAGAAGCCCGACCAGGACGAGTTCTTCGTCGAGGCCAAGCTCAACCAGCCGCAGTCGGGCGCGTTCACCGAGGTCAAGGCGATCATCCGGAACCGCTCGGCCTTCCCCGCGCGGTCGCTGACGAACGCGTCGATCCGCTACTGGTTCACGCTCGACGAGGGCGTGCCCGCCTCGAGCCTGTCGGTCTCGACCAACTACAGCGAGTGCGGCAGCCAGCCCGCCGCGGTCAAGCACGCGTCCGGCTCGCTCTACTACGCCGAGATCGGCTGCGCGGGCCAGAACATCCACCCCGGCGGGCAGTCGCAGCACCGGCGCGAGATCCAGTTCCGGGTGCAGGGGACCCTGCAGTGGAACGCGGTCAACGACCCGTCGTTCCAGGGCCTGCCCGCGACGGGCGACCCCGTCAAGACCAAGGGCATCACCCTCCACGAGGGCAGCACGCTGCTGTGGGGCACGGTGCCCGACGGTTCGGTGGACCCCACCCCGACGCCCACGGCCACCCCCACGCCGACGGCTACCCCCACGGTGACCCCGACGCCCACCGTCACGCCCACGCCCACAGTGACGCCCACGCCCACCGTGACGCCCACCCCGACGACGTCGCCGACCCCCACGCCGACCCCCACGCCGACCCCCACGTCGTCCCCGTCGTCGTGCACGGTCACCTACACCGCCAACAGCTGGGACTCGGGCTTCACGGCGTCGGTTCGGCTGAAGAACAGCGGCACGACTCCCCTGACGTGGAACCTGACGTTCGACCTCGCGGCCGGCCAGAAGGTTCAGCAGGGCTGGAGCGCGACGTGGTCCCAGACGGGCTCGACGGTCACCGCGACGGGTGCGGCGTGGAACGCCACGCTCGCCCCGGGTGCGTCGGTCGACCTGGGCTTCAACGGCTCGCACGCCGGCCAGAACCCCGCCCCGACGTCGTTCGCGGTCAACGGCGCGAGGTGCGCCGCGGGGTAACCAGACGGGTCCCGGTCCGGCTCGACCCCCGACGTCGCCGGATCGGGACCGATCCACCACCCGGGCGGGCGGCTCGCTCTGCCCGCCCGGGGAGGCGTCCGACGCGGGGGCGGTCGGACGCCGCACGAGGGCGTCGCGTGTTGCGCGCGACGCCCTCGTCGCCCCCGTTCGCCCGTCGCGGGTTTCCGGTTGACCGCGCGCCGTCCGCCCGGAACGCTGCGGGGGTGAGCGACGCACCCCTCCCCCCGCAGCCCGCAGCACCACCTCTCACCGACGCGGACATCTGGCCGCTCACGGGTCTGCGCGTGATCGGCGGGGGTCTGGAGCTGCGGGCGCCGGACGACCGGATGCTGTTCGACCTGGCACGTGTCGCGTCGCGGGGCGTGCACCGCGAGGACTACATGCCGTTCCTCTTCCCCTGGACCCGCGGGACCCCCGTGCAGGTCGCCCGCAGCGTCATGACCTACCAGTGGAGCCTGCGCCAACGCACCACGCCGGCGGACTGGGCGATCGAGCTCGCGGTGGTCCGCGACGGTGTGCCGCTGGGGACGCAGGGCGTGTACGCCAAGGACTTCCTGGTCACGCGGACTGCCGAGACGGGGTCGTGGCTCGGCCTGCAGCACCAGCACGGCGGCGTGGGCACCCGCATGCGGCTGCTGATGCTGCACCTGCTCTTCGAGGGGTTCGACGCGTTGCACGCGACGAGCTCGGCGTTCGTCGACAACCCCGGGTCGTCGGGCGTCAGCCGCAGGATCGGCTACCGCGAGAACGGTGTGCTGCACCAGGCGCGCGAGGGCGGGCCCGTCGACAGCCAGCTGTACGTCCTGGACCGCGCCGACTGGGACGCGCGCCCGGACGAGCTGCGTCTCGACGTGACGATCGAGGGTCTGGAGCCCGTCCGGCACCAGCTGGGCATGGCCTGACGCCCGCCCCGCCTGTCGGAGGTCCTGTCCAGCGCCGCCGGCAGGGGAGTAGCGTCCCGTCATGCTGCTCGCCGACCTGCAGGCCCGGGTGCGTATCGCACTGACCACGACGCTCGTCGACCAGTGGACGCTCTTCGCGCCCTCGACCGGCACCAGCCGCCCGTCGGACCGGACGATCTCGTTCCACCTCGGCTGGGCCCTGCACGGGACGATCGAGAAGTCGTGGGACGTCGACGCGGACTACGACCGCTCAGGCATGGTCCTGGAGGAGTCGGTCCGCTTCGACGGGTCCAGGGTGCGCCCGCCGCACCTCATCGTCCACCAGCGGGGCCGGCTGGGGCCGGAGCACAACCTGCTGCTCGTCGAGCTGACGGCTGACGCCTCGGCGGCCGTGCCCGGGGCGGCGGACCTCACGGTCGCGCACGCCATCCAGCAGCGCTTCGGGTACCGGTACGCGGTCCTCCTCGACCTGCGGCTGCGCGAGGACACGTCGACCGCGGACGTCCAGCCGCACTGGCAGTGGTCGACCCTCGAGGAAGGCCTGGTCACCGATGACCCGGTGCCCGTCTACACGGACGACGTGCTGGCGGACGTGACCGCGCGTGCCCGTCGCGGGGTCCAGCGCTGAGCGCACCGGCGAGGATCACACCGCCGAGGTCTGGCCCCTGGCGCGACCACACGCAGGAACGACGAAGGCCGCACAACGAGTCGCTGTGCGGCCTTCGGGTGTTCGTGGTTCAGAGCGGACGGATGTCCGACGCCTGGAGACCCTTGGGGCCCTGGGTGACCTCGAACTCGACCTGCTGGTTCTCCTCGAGGGTGCGGAAGCCGCCCGTCGAGACGATTGCGCTGAAGTGCGCGAACACGTCGGCGGAGCCGTCCGAGGGGGCGATGAAGCCGAACCCCTTCTCAGCGTTGAACCACTTAACGGTGCCGGTGGCCATGATGTCTTCTCTCGTTCGTTCCGCCGGCGCGCTGGTGCGGCGCCGGTTGCCGCGACCCGAAGGGCGCAGACGGTGAAGGGTCGACGTGCGACGCGCTCGGGGTGAGCTCGTGCGAGCCGGTGCCAGGAGGCACGTCGCACGGTCGAACGTCGGGGCGGTACCCACGGGCCGCGTCCAGCGGTCGTAGGCGTGGAAGCCGTCGGTGTGGCGGACGATCATGCCCGCGTACTCGCCACCGACGGTCCCGACCCACAGGTCGTCGTCGGCGGCACGCCAAACGGCGGCCGGTCCGGAGGTCACGCTCGGCGCTACGGCAACCGAGGGACTCTCGAAGATGGTGTGTGTGATGTTCTCTGCTTCCGCTCCGCACCCGGGTGGGCGGAGATCCTGACCGACAACGGTGCTGCCGGGTGCGTATGGTCCTCGCTTCGATGCTGAGGCCCGAAGTGCGCCGCGGAGGTGTTCGCGCGGCATGACGCTGTGAAGACACTAGCACGGTATCCGCGGACATGGCGACGACCCTCGGCCGCCCGGGTGTGCCAGGCGAGCCGAGGGTCGCGTCGTTGCAGGTCAGAGGCCCGCTCAGCCCTTCACGCAGACGATCGTCCGGAGACGTGTCACGACCTCCACCAGGTCGGCCTGCGCCGCGATCACCTGGTCCAGGTCCTTGTACGCACCGGGGATCTCGTCGAGCACCCCGGCGTCCTTCCGGCACTCGACACCGGCCGTCTGGGCCGCGAGGTCGTCGAGCGTGAAGGTCCGCTTGGCCGCGTTGCGGGACATCCTGCGCCCCGCGCCGTGGGACGCCGACCAGTACGACGCCGGGTTGCCCAGGCCCCGGACGATGTACGACCCCGTGCCCATCGAGCCCGGGATGAGGCCCAGGTCGCCGGCACCGGCCCGGATCGCGCCCTTGCGGGTCACGACGAGGTCGGCACCGTCGATGTGCTCGGTCGCGACGTAGTTGTGATGGACGTTCGCGACCTCCTCGAACGTCACGTCACGGTCGGCGAACGTGGCCCGGACGGCATCGACGAACAGCGTCATCATCACCGCACGGGACCGCGCCGCGTACTCCTGCGCCCACCACAGGTCGTTCAGGTAGGCGTCCATCTGCGGCGTGCCGGCCAGCAGGACCGCGAGGTCCCGGTCCACGAGGCCCTGGTTGTGGGGCAGGTCCTTGGCGACCGCCACGTGGACCTCCGCCAGGGACTTGCCGATGTTCCGGGACCCGGAGTGCAGCTGCAGCCACACCGTGTCGTCCTGGTCGAGGCAGACCTCCAGGAAGTGGTTGCCGCCGCCGAGCGTGCCCAGCTGCCGACGCGCGCGGGTCTCGAGGTCCTGGACGCGCGGCG
Source organism: Cellulomonas xiejunii (assembly GCF_024508315.1). Lineage (NCBI taxonomy): Bacteria > Bacillati > Actinomycetota > Actinomycetes > Micrococcales > Cellulomonadaceae > Cellulomonas > Cellulomonas xiejunii. Next base: position 14,681 of record NZ_CP101987.1, on the reverse strand, counting down.
TCAGCGACGCGAAGCGCGCCCAGAAGGCGTCGACGCCGCGCAGCGCCTCGGCGGTACGGGCCCGCGCGCCGATGGGCCGCAGGCGACGCAGGTCCACCGCCTCGTCGTGGGCACGGAAGCCCACCGGGATGCGGGCCTCCACCTCCGTGCGCAGCGCGTGCAGGTCGTCCGGGAGGTCGTCGGCCACCAGCGACGTGCGGACGCCGATCATGCCGCACCCGATGTCGACACCGACGGCGTTGGGGGAGACCGCGTCACGCATCGCGATGACGGACCCGACGGTGGCGCCCTTGCCGAGGTGGACGTCCGGCATGACCCGCACCCCGTGCACCCACGGCAGCGACGCGATGTTCCGCAGCTGCTGGAGCGCCGCCGGCTCGACGTCGTGCTCGTGCGCCCACATGAGCGTGGACGCTGCGGCACCGCGCAGCTCGACGGGGAACGTGCTGGTCATGACATCCCTCCTCGGGGATCGGCCCCGGCATCACCGGGACGGGGGGACCGGGCGGCGGGGTTGCCTGCCTGGCCGTGAGGAGCATCCACGGCTCGTCCCCCTCAGGTCATCGTGTTTTCGCACCAGGTCCACGGGTGCTCCGGATGCAGAACCGGCCCGGGCCTGTGACTCTCGATGCCGGACCACCGAGGAGGCACAGTTGACCGACAGCACGAGCGAGCGGCTGGTTCTCACCGAGACGGACGCGGGGCTGCCCGTCAGTCAGGCACCAGCGGGGTTCACGGAGGTGCGTCAGTGGGCGCTGGCCTCCACGGCGCAGCTGCGCACGCTGCGTCACGAGCTGGCCGACGAGATCGGCGCGAGGAAGAGCAGGAGCCCCCAGGACCTCGAGGCGACGCCGGGCAAGCTCGTCCTCATCGCGACCGAGCTCGCCGCCAACGCACTCACCCACGGTCTGCCCCCGACGATCGTCGCGCTGCGCCGCGCGCACGACCAGTGGCTGATCGACGTCGCCGACCACGACCCCGAGGCGGAACCCGTCTACGCGGGCACTCGCATCACGGGGGCGGGGGGCCTGGGCCTGCACCTCGCGCGGCAGCTGTCCCTCGACGTCGGGTGGTACGCGACCGGGCGGACGAAGAACATCTGGGCGACGTTCGGCGTCTGATCGGCCCGCGCCGCGCGACCAGACGCTGTGACGACCGGACAGCGTGGTGACCGGGAAGCGTGCAGCGTGCCGGGAACGCGGAACGGCGCAGGACACGAGGTCCTGCGCCGTCCGACGAGTGGAGCCAAGGGGACTCGAACCCCTAACCCCCTGCTTGCAAAGCAGGTGCGCTACCAATTGCGCCATGGCCCCCGGTTGGGCCCGCCGTCACTCGAAGGTGTCGGTGACCTCGGCCCAGAGGTCCCGCTCGTCACGGTCCTCCGCGTACTTCTGCCAGGCGATGTAACCGACGGCCGCGAGGGCGGCCAGAACCAGGAGCTTCTTCATCGGATCCCCCGTCTCGGGTGGGTGCCGGCAGTCCGCGGTACGACCTGCGTACCGGCAGCGTGGGCCTAACAGGACTTGAACCTGTGACCTCTTCCTTATCAGGGAAGCGCTCTAACCGTCTGAGCTATAGGCCCGTGACACGTCCACCGGATCGACCTCTGGCGGGAGATCAGCACCGGTGGGCGCGACGGTCGAGAGTACCCCAGGCGAGCCGCCGCACCCAAACCGGTGGGCGCCGCACCGCGAGGTGCTCTCCGTGGATCACTCGTCCGTCATGGTGACGTTCACGCCACCGACGAGCGCCGCCACGATGTTGTAGAGGAACGCACCGATGGTCGCGAGCGCCGTCAGCAGGAAGACGTCGATGACGCCCACCAGCGTGGCAGCCGAGACCGTCTTCTCGAACGAGACGAACGCCAGCAGGTCCGGGCTCTCCTGCCCGGCGACCTGCCGGATGAGGCCGTCGAGCTGCGAGAACACCTGCAGGCTGTCGAGCGTGAACCACACCACGATCGCCGCGACGACGATCATGATCCCGATCGCCACCGACAGCAGGAACGCGAGCTTCATGACCGACCACGGGTCGACGCGCGAGATCGCCAGGCGCACACGGCGGGGTCCGCCACCCACGGTGGGGATGCGGCCCGTCGCAGGGCGCGGGGTCGCCCCGGTGACAGGCGCCGTCGATCGGGGCGCAGGGCGCGCCGTCGCGGCACCGGCTGTCGTCGGCGTCGTGGTCATGTGGTCGTCCTCGGTGCGGGGGCGGGTCAGCTGAGAGTACGCCCTCGAGAGCCCGGTACCGGTGACTCCTGCGGCCTTCTTCAGCCAGACGGTGGTCGCGTCGACCGCCGTGACCAGAGGCGAAGGCGGCTCCTCGCCGTCACCGGGGTCAGCCGCGGTCGGCGTCGCGACCCGGGGGGGACGGGGGTCCGACGACTCCTGGCGTGCAGGCCCCTCCGTCCGGGGACCGGACGGCACCGAGGTGCGCCCGGTCGAGGACGAGGGGAGTGCGCTGCTGCGCACGTCGACCGTGTACGTCGGCGGCGCGGCTGCCTCGGCCCCGCCGATCGACGACCACGAGCTGCCGTTCGGCCCGCCGTGCTCGGCGGCCTGCACCGAGCCGCCCTGATCGCCAGGGCGCGTGCCGCCGCCCGTCAAGGGCGACGTGGGTCGCTTGCGCGGGGGGATCGAGGGGGGCGTGTCACTCATCAGTCCTCCGCGGGTCGGTCGCCGCTGTCCGGCACTGACCCGTCCGGGTCCGGTACGTCGGTTGCGTCGTGGTTGGCCACGTTCTCGCCCACGGTACCGCCATCGTCCTCGAGGTGTCGTTCACTGTTCCGGGCGACGGCGATGATCCGGTCGCCGGGATCCGGCTTGGCGAAGATGACACCCTGCGTCGTGCGACCCGTCGCGTTGACCTCCGACGTGGCGGAGCGCACGATCTTGCCGCGCTCCATGATGACGAGCACCTCGTCGTCCGGGTCCGTCACGAGCGCACCGACGAGCTCGCCGTTCGCCTCGGGCAGGTTCGCGACCTTGATGCCCAGACCGCCGCGGCCCTGCTGCCGGTAGTTCTCGACCGTGAGCGCCGTGCGCTTGGCGATGCCGCCCTCGGTGACGGTGAACAGGAACGCGTCCTCCCGCACGACGTCCATCGCGAGGAGGTCGTCGTCGTCGCGGAACTTCATGCCGGTGACGCCGCTCGTGGCGCGACCCATCGGGCGCAGCGCCTCGTCGGACGCCGTGAAGCGGACGGACTGACCGAGGCGGGAGACCAGGATCACGTCCTGGTCGGAGTCGACGAGTCGCGCGGCCACGAGCTCGTCCGGGCGACCCTCCTCGTCCTCGCGCAGGTTGATCGCGATGACGCCGCCGCTGCGGTTCGAGTCGTACTCCGTCAGGCGCGTCTTCTTCACCAGCCCGCGCTTGGTGGCCAGGACCAGGTGCTCGGCCTGCTCGTAGTCCTTGAGGTCGAGCACCTGGGCGATCTTCTCGCCCGGCTGGAACGCCAGCAGGTTCGCGACGTGCTGGCCCTTGGCGTCGCGGCCGGCCTCGGGCAGCTCGTACGCCTTGGCCCGGTACACCCGGCCGAGGTTCGTGAAGAACAGCAGCCAGCGGTGCGTCGTCGTGACGAAGAAGTGGTCGACCAGGTCGTCCTCGCGCAGCTGGGCACCGCGCACGCCCTTGCCGCCACGACGCTGCGCCCGGTAGGCGTCGACGCGCGTCCGCTTGGCGTAGCCGCCGCGCGTGATCGTCACGACGACGTCCTCCTCGGCGATGAGGTCCTCGATCGAGACCTCGCCGTCGAAGGGGAGGATGTGCGTGCGGCGCTCGTCGCCGAACTTCTCGACGATCGTCGCGAGCTCCTCGCTGACGATCTCGCGCTGCCGCACGGGCGACGCGAGGATCGCGTTGAGTCCGGTGATGACGGCCTCGAGCTCGGCGTGCTTGTCGAGGATCTCCTGACGCTGCAGCGCGGCCAGCCGGCGCAGCTGCAGGTTGAGGATCGCCTGCGCCTGCAGCTCGTCGATCTCGAGCAGCTCCATCAGGCCGCTGCGCGCCTGCTCGGCGTCGGGGGAGCGCCGGATGAGCGCGATGACCTCGTCGAGCGCGTCGAGCGCCTTGAGGTACCCGCGGAAGATGTGGATGTCCTCCTCCGCCTTGCGCAGGCGGTAGCGCGTGCGGCGCTGGATGACGTCGATCTGGTGCGACGTCCAGTGCCGGACGAACGCGTCGAGGCTGAGTGTGCGCGGAACGCCGTCGACGAGCGCGAGCATGTTGGCGCCGAAGGTGTCCTGCAGCTGCGTGTGCTTGTACAGGTTGTTGAGGACGACCTTGGCGACCGCGTCGCGCTTGAGGACGACGACGAGACGCTGCCCGGCGCGCCCCGACGTCTCGTCGCGGATGTCCGCGATCCCCTGGATGCGGCCGTCCTTGACGAGGTCCGCGATCTTCTTCGCCAGGGTGTCCGGGTTGACCTGGTACGGCAGCTCGCTGACCACGAGGCACTGACGGCCCTGGATCTCCTCGACCTCGACGACGGCACGCATCGTGATCGAGCCGCGACCCGTGCGGTAGGCGTCCTCGATGCCGCGCCGGCCCAGGATCGTCGCCGCGGTGGGGAAGTCGGGGCCCTTGATGCGCGCCATGAGCGCCTCGAGGAGCTCCTCCTTCGACGCCTCCGGGTGCTCCAGGTGCCACTGAACCCCGGCGGCGACCTCGCGCAGGTTGTGCGGCGGGATGTTGGTCGCCATGCCGACGGCGATGCCCGCCGAGCCGTTGACCAGCAGGTTCGGGAACCGGGCGGGCAGGACGGCCGGCTCCTGCGTGTGGCCGTCGTAGTTGTCCTGGAAGTCGACGGAATCCTCGTCGATGTCCCGGACCATCTCCATGGCCAGCGGCGCCATCTTGGTCTCGGTGTACCGCGGGGCGGCCGCCGGGTCGTCGCCGGGGGAGCCGAAGTTGCCCTGGCCGGACGCCAGCGGGTACCGCATCGACCAGTCCTGCACCAGGCGGACGAGGGCGTCGTAGATCGCCGTGTCACCGTGCGGGTGGTACTTGCCCATGACGTCGCCGACGACGCGGCTGCACTTGGAGAACTGCCGGTCGGGGCGGTAGCCGCCGTCGTACATCGCGTAGATGACGCGCCGGTGCACCGGCTTGAGGCCGTCGCGGACGTCCGGCAGCGCACGTCCGACGATGACGGCCATCGCGTAGTCCAGGTACGAGCGCTGCATCTCGAGCTGCAGGTCGACCTGCTCGATGTTGCCGTGCTCGATCTCGCCCGGTGTCTCGGTCACGTGCGGGTCACTCCTGTTCGGTGCCTGGCTGGGTCGCGGTCGCCGGCGTCACGCCGGCGTCCGCGTCAGATGTCGAGGAAGCGCACGTCCTTGGCGTTGCGCTGGATGAACGCGCGACGGGCCTCGACGTCCTCGCCCATCAGCACCGAGAAGATCTCGTCGGCGGCCGCGGCCTCGTCCATCGTCACCTGCAGCAACGTGCGGTGCTCGGGCGACATGGTCGTCTCCCACAGCTCCGTGTAGTCCATCTCGCCCAGACCCTTGTACCGCTGGATCGCGTTGTCCTTGGGCAGGCGCCGGTTGTTCGCACGCCCGTCCGCGATCACGGCGTCACGCTCGCGGTCCGAGTAGACGTAGTCGTGCGGCGCGTTGCTCCACTTGATGCGGTACAGCGGCGGCTGCGCCATGTAGACGAACCCACCCTTGATGAGCTCCGGCATGTAGCGGAAGAGCAGCGTCAGCAGCAGCGTGCGGATGTGCTGGCCGTCGACGTCGGCGTCGGCCATCAGGACGATCTTGTGGTACCGGAGCTTCGCGATGTCGAAGTCCTCGCCGATGCCGGTACCGAAGGCGGTGATGAGCCCCTGCACCTCCTGGTTGCCCAGGGCCTTGTCCAGACGCGCCCGCTCGACGTTGAGGATCTTTCCGCGGATCGGCATGATCGCCTGCGTGCGGGGGTTGCGCCCACGGACGGCGGAGCCGCCGGCGGAGTCACCCTCGACGATGAAGACCTCGCACTCGGCCGCGTTGTTGGACTGGCAGTCGCGCAGTTTGCCGGGCATCGAGTTGGACTCGAGCAGACCCTTGCGGCGCGTCGCCTCACGGGCCTTGCGCGCGGCCATGCGCGCGGCCGCCGCCTGCATCGACTTGCGGATGACGTCCTTCGCCTCGGACGGGTGGGCGTCGAGCCACGCACCCAGCTGGTCGTTGACGACCTGCTGGACGAACCGCTTGGCGTCGGTGTTGCCGAGCTTGGTCTTGGTCTGGCCCTCGAACTGCGGCTCGCCGAGCTTGACGGAGATGACGGCCGTGAGTCCCTCGCGGATGTCGTCACCCGTGAGGTTCTCGTCCTTGTCCTTGAGGATGCCCTTCTCGCGCGCGTAGCGGTTGATCAGCGACGTCATCGCCGCCCGGAACCCCTCCTCGTGCGTGCCGCCCTCGGTCGTCGAGATCGTGTTGGCGAACGTGTGGACCGACTCCGAGTAGGCGGTGGTCCACTGCATCGCGATCTCGACCGCGATCTTGCGGCTCTTGTCCTCGGCCTCGAAGTCGATGACCTCGGGGTGCACGTGATCGACCTTCTTGGCCGAGTTCAGGTGCTTCACGTAGTCGACCAGGCCGCCGTCGTACCGGTAGGTGACGCGACGCGCCGGCGTGGACGCCTGCTCCCCGCCGCCCTCCCCGGTGACCTCGTCCTCGGTCCCCGTGTGCGCCGGGCGCTCGTCCGTCAGCGAGATCTGCAGCCCCTTGTTGAGGAACGCGTACTGCTGGAAGCGCGCGCGCAGCGTCTCGAAGTCGTAGTCGACGGTCTCGAAGATGGTCGGGTCCGCCCAGAACGTCTGCGACGTGCCGGTGTCGTTCGTCGGCTCGCCCTGGCGCAGGTCGCCCACGGGCTTGCCACCGTCGGCGAAGTCCTGGCTCCAGACGTACCCGTCGCGCCTGACGACCGTCTCGACACGGGACGACAGCGCGTTGACGACCGAGATGCCGACGCCGTGCAGACCACCCGACACCGCGTACCCGGCTCCACCGAACTTGCCGCCGGCGTGCAGGATCGTCATGACGACCTGGACGGTCGGGCGACCCTCCGTCGGGTGGATCGCCACGGGGATGCCACGGCCGTTGTCGGTCACGCGCACGCCGCCGTCGGCGAGCAGGGTGACGTCGATCGCGTCGCAGTAGCCGGCGAGCGCCTCGTCGACGGAGTTGTCGACCACCTCGTAGACGAGGTGGTGCAGGCCACGGGCACCGGTCGAGCCGATGTACATGCCGGGCCGCTTGCGGACGGCCTCGAGCCCTTCGAGAACCGTGATCGCGCTGGCGTCGTAGGTGCCGTCGTCCGTGAGGCGCTCCCGGAACGGCGCCGCCGGGTCCTGCCCCTCGGTGGTCTCGTCCTGCGGGTCGCGAGGGGTGCTCTGGTCGGCCACGGGCAGCGGTTCTCCTCGAGAGCTCGATACGCGCCAGGCGCGTCGTGAGCGGCTGTGAACCGCCGGACAGTCCAGATCACCCCACAGCAGCGGAGTTCTGGGCTCACGAGGGCACGCAGGCGCCTTTGTTGACCTGTCCAGTCTACCTGGTGGACGCCCCGTTTCGGGCAGGCTCAGCCCGTACCCGCCGTGCTCTCGCGAGCACGTCAGCCGTACGTGTCGCGCGGTCCGCGACCGGCGACCCGTCGCGGCCCGCGACCGAACCCGTGGCCGGCCGGTCCCAGCACCTCGATCTGCACGACGACGCCCTCACCCAGCGTCTCGTCGAACCGCGCCAGCATCGTCGGCGCCAGCAACCGCAGATTCGCCGCCCACGCCGTCGAGGACGCCCGGACCGTCAGCAGACCGGACGCGAACGAGACGTACTCGCAGTGCTCCGCCACCTGCGGGCCGACGATCTGCGCCCACCGGTGCACGAGGTCACCGACCATCAACCCCGGCTCCCAGCCCAGGTCGCGCGCGAGGAGCCCAGCGGACACCGCGAGCGGCTGGGGGTCGCGCGGCCCGGCCGCGGACCCGCTGCTGATCGGCCGGCTGCGGACCACGCCGGGACGCAGCCCGCGGGCTCGCGCCGCAGCCTTCGCACGGGCGAGAGCCGCACGCACCACCTGCTCCGGGGGAGTGAGCGTGACCAGCTCGGACACCGGCAGACCGTCCGGGACGGCCGTCGGCGCCGGCAGGAGGCTGTCGTCGTCGGGCGGGCCGTCCTGCGGGCCGGTCGACCGGTGGCCGTCGACGGGGGAGCGCGAGCCGGCAGGGGAGGGCTCCGCACCACGGGCGCGCCTAGAGGACACGCGCCACCTCCCCACCCATGACGTCGACGCGCGCGCCGGCCAGCGGCTCAGGGACGTCCTGCGGCACAGCCGCCGTCACCAGCACCTGCCGGGCGCCCGCGACGAGCTGCGCGAGACGCTCACGCCGGCGCGTGTCCAGCTCCGCGAAGACGTCGTCCAGGATCAGGACCGGTTCGCCGTCCGGTCCCCAGTCGGCCGACCACGCGCCGGCGTCGTCGACACCGTGCGTCAGCAGGGCGTACGACGCGAGCCGCAGCGCCAGCGCCACCGACCACGACTCGCCGTGGGACGCGTACCCCTTGGCCGGCAGGTCACCGAGCTGGAGCACGAGGTCGTCGCGGTGCGGCCCCACGAGGCACACCCCCCGCTCGATCTCCTTGCCGCGCAGACGCCCCATCGCGTCGAGCAGGCGTGCCTCGACCAGCTCGACGCCCGCGTCGGGGTCCACCGACGGCTCGTCCTCGGCCTGTCCGAGCGCGGCGTCCAAGGACGAGCGGTACGTCAGGCGCAGCTCACCCTGACCGGCGCTGACCTGGTCGTACGCGTCGGCCGCGCGCGGCCGGAGCGCGGCCACGAGCGCCTGACGGGCCACGACCACCTGCGCACCTGTCTGCGCGAGCTTGGCGTCCCACACGTCGAGCGTGCGCAGGTCGGCGCCCGCGCGTGCACGGGTCGCCGCCCCGGCGGACTTCAGGAGCGCCGAACGCTGCCGCAGGACGCGCTCGTAGTCGCCGAGCACCCCGGCGATCCGCGGCGTGAGCTGCACCAGGAGGTCGTCGAGGAACCGCCGCCTGCCGTCCGGGTCACCCTTGACGAGCGCGAGGTCCTCCGGAGCGAACAGCACGGTCCGCAGGATGCCCAGGACGTCGCGCGCCCGGCCGGGCGATCCGCCGTTGATGCGCGACCGGTTGGCCTTTCCCGGCGTGATCTCGACCTCGACCAGCGTCGGCCGCTCCTCGCGCACCACCTTGGCGCGCACGACGGCCCGGTTCGCGCCCGCCCGCACCAGGGCGGCGTCCGACGGCACGCGGTGGCTGCCCAGCGTCGCGACGTAGCCGACCGCCTCGACGAGGTTCGTCTTGCCCTGCCCGTTGGGGCCGACGAGCGCGGTGATGCCCGGCTCGAGCGGGAGCTCGACCTGGGAGTACGACCGGAAGTCGGTGAGGGACAGGTGCGCGACGTACACGCGGCTCAGGCCTCCGAGGTGGGTGGCGCGCTCGGGGTGACGGTCTGTGCGCCGGCGGCGCGCACGGCGTGACCACCGAACTGCTGGCGCAGCGCCGCGACGGCCTTCATCGCGGGGGACTCACCCTGGCGCGAGGCGAACCGTGCGAAGAGGGCAGCGGAGATGACGGGCGCCGGCACGGCGAGGTCGATCGCCTCGTCGACGGTCCAGCGGCCCTCGCCCGAGTCCTCGACCCAGTCGTCGATCGCCCCGAACTGGGGGTCCTCGGACAGGGCCTGGACGAGCAGGTCCAGCAGCCACGAACGCACGACGGTCCCGTTGGTCCACGCGCGCATCGTCGCCGGCACGTCCGTGACCAGGTCCTTCGCCGCCAGGAGCTCGTAGCCCTCCGCGTACGCCTGCATCAGCCCGTACTCGATGCCGTTGTGCACCATCTTGGCGTAGTGCCCCGCGCCGACGGGCCCGGCGTGGACGAACCCGTCCGCGCGCTCACCGGGCGGCCGCAGCGCGTCGAACACCGGCATCGCCCGCTCGACGTCCTGCGGAGCACCGCCCACCATCAGGCCGTAGCCGTTCTCCAGCCCCCAGATGCCCCCCGACACACCCGCGTCGATGAAACCGACGCCCCGCTCGGCGAGGACCGCCGCGTGCGGCTGGTCGTCCTGGTAGTAGGAGTTGCCGCCGTCGATGACCAGGTCCCCCGGGGCCAGCAGACCCGCGAGGTCGTGGATCACCGCGTCGGTGATCGGGCCGGACGGCACCATGACCCAGACCACCCGCTCACCCGCGGGGAGCGCCCCGACCAGCGACTCGAGCGACGGCACGTCGGTGACCTGGGGGTTGCGGTCGAACCCGGTGACCTCGATACCCGCGTCCCGGATCCGCTGGCGCATGTTCGCACCCATCTTGCCCAGACCAACCAGACCGATGTGCATCGTCTTGCCCCTCTCCGCCGCGCGTCGTGGTCCGTTCCCGACCACCGTCCTGGCCACTGTGCCGTACCCACGGCACGGACGCGCATGCGGCCTGTCAGCTCGCGAAGCGGATCGGTACCAGCAGGTAGCGGTAGTCCTTGAGGTCGTCGCCCTCGAGCGACTCCTGACCCGTGAACTCCACAGGCTTGTTCGGGTGCGTGAACGACATGCGGACGAACGTCGTGTCGATCGCACCCAGCCCGTCGGCCAGGAAGTGCGGGTTGAAGGCGACCGAGATGTCCTCGCCCGCCAGGACGGCCTCCAGGGCCTCGGACGCCTGCGCGTCGTCACCCTGGCCGGCGTCGAGCACGACCTGGCCCTCGCTGAAGCTCAACCGGATCGGTGTGTTGCGCTCGGCGACGAGCGCCACGCGCTTGGCGGCCTCGGCCAGTGCCTGCCGGTTGACGATGGCGTGGATCGGGGTGTCGTCGGGGAACAGCCGCCGCACGGGCGGGTAGTCGCCGTCGACCAGCAGGCTCGTCGTCTGACGACCGGCGGCCTCGAACCCGATGAGGTCGATCCCGCCACCCGTCGACAGCGCGACCGACACCGAGCCGGACCCGCCCAGCGACTTCGCCGCGTCGGAGAGGGTCCGGGCGCGCACGAGCGCGACCGCCTCCACGCCGGGGTTCGCGGGCTTCCACGTCATCTCGCGCAGCGCGAGGCGGTACCGGTCGGTGGCGAGCAGCGTGACGCGCTCGCCCTCGATCTCGACGCGCACCCCGGTGAGGAGCGGGAGGGTGTCGTCGCGGCTCGCCGCGACGGACACCTGGGCGACGGCGTGCGTGAGCTCGTCGCCGTCGACGGTGCCGGTGACCTCGGGCATGACGGGCAGGCTCGGGTAGTCCTCGACCGGCATGGTCAGCAGCGTGAAGCGGCTCGCACCGCACGTGACCTGCACCTTCGTCCCGTCAAGGACGACGTCGACGGGCTTGGCCGGCAGGGAGCGGGAGATCTCCGCAAGCAGGCGCCCCGAGACCAGGACCGTGCCCGGCTCGCTCACGTCGGCCGGCAGCTGTGCCCGCGCGGAGACCTCGTAGTCGAAGCTCGAGAGCTGGACCGTGCCGGTGGTGTCGGCCTCGATACGCACGCCTGCGAGGACGGGCACGGGCGGCCGCGTCGGCAGGCTGCGTGCCGTCCACGTGACCGCATCGGCGAGCACGTCACGGTCGACACGGAACCTCATGCATCACCTTCTCGTCGTCCGGCCCTGGTGCCCTCGTCGGTGCGGGCCTTCGCGAGCACGTCGGGGCACGTCAGCGAGCGCTGGCGGGTCTGCCCGAAGACTACGCGACAGGCCCGACAGCGGTACACACCACGCCTCGTGGATTTGTCCTTGCGGCACGGGGGCCGAGGCGTCGCCCCGCCCGCCCCAACGTCGGTGTGTGGATCTCTGCATGATGGATGGTTCGTCATCGTCATCGGGGCTGTTGATGATGGGGACAAGTGGTCCGGGTGCAGGTCACAAGGCGTGTCGCCCTGTGCGGGCCATGGGGAGGACACGCCGAGCGACCGGTGGACGGCGGTGGACGGTCCGAGCGGCGTCCCACGGCGTCCACCGATGACCCCCTGCCCGTCCACAGCCTGCGTGCGTGTCGTCCACCGCTGTCCACAGGTCTGTACACAGGTGTGCACATTCGTCCCATGCATGCTTTGCGGAGTCCCGTTGATGTGGATACACGCGGTTTCCGGCCGTTGAGATGCATTAGTCGCCCCCTCGCGACGTCGACGGGTGGGCCCGTGCCGTCTGTGCCGATGGCAGAAGAGGTCGCGTTTCACCGCACGTTCGCTGACGTTTCTGCAGGTCAGGCGGGCGCGGCCAGCTGCGGCGGGCATGCCGCACGTGTCCGCTTGGTCCGGTTGGGTGAAGGAGTTCACAAGTGTCCCCAGGCGGTGGGTAACCCTGTGGATAACTTGGAGAGGGTGAGATCTCCAGGGGAGAGCCGAGCATGAGCGAGCAGACGTCCGTCGGGCAGCACCGGCTGCCGGGTACCGGGTCGTGGCCACCGCGCGGGACCTGCAGCGTGTGCAGGACGCGCTCGGCGAGCACGAGAACCTGCTCCCGGTCGCGCTGGACGTGACCGACCCTGCCGCGGCCGAGGCCGCTGTCGCCGCGGCGGTCGAGCGGTTCGCGCGTATCGACGTGCTGGTGAACAACGCCGGTAACTTCCGTCGACGACTACGCGGAGCGCACCTCGCAGGCCATCGCGGCCTGGAAGGCCATGAACGGCCGGCAGGGCCCAGACCCCGCCAAGCTCGGCGCGGCGCTCGTCACCATGGCCGCCCTCGACCCCCTGCCGCTGCGCTTCGTCGGCGGTGCCGACGCCGTGACCGGCGTCGAGCAGAAGGCCCACCTGGTGCTTGAGCAGGTCGACGCCCACCGCGAGCGCTCGATCGCCATGAGCATCGACGGAAGCTGACGGAGCCCGCCGGGCTCAGCCCCGGTGCTGCTGCTTGATGCGGTTCGTCAGCTCGGTGACCTGGTTGTAGATCGAGCGGCGCTCGGCCATCAGCTCACGGATCTTGCGGTTCGCGTGCATGACCGTGGTGTGGTCCCGCCCTCCGAACGCCTGCCCGATCTTCGGGAGCGACAGGTCCGTCAGCTCGCGGCACAGGTACATGGCGATCTGTCGCGCCGTGACGAGCACGCGCGAGCGGCTCGAGCCGCACAGGTCCTCGATCGACAGGCCGAAGTACGCAGCCGTCTGCCCGATGACGGTGGTCGCGGTGATCTCCTGCGTCTGGTCGTCGGTGATCAGGTCCTTGAGCACGATCTCGGCCAGCGACACGTCGACCAGCTGCCGGTTGAGGTTGGCGAACGCCGTGACGCGGATGAGCGCACCCTCGAGCTCGCGGATGTTGGTCGAGATCCGCGAGGCGATGTACTCCAGGACGTCGTCCGGAGCCTGCAGCCGCTCGCTCGCGGCCTTCTTGCGCAGGATCGCGATCCGGGTCTCGAGGTCGGGCGGCTGGACGTCGGTGATGAGGCCCCACTCGAAGCGCGAGCGCATCCGGTCCTCGAACCCGTTGAGCTGCTTGGGTGGGACGTCGGACGTGATGACGACCTGCTTGCTCGCGTTGTGGAGGGTGTTGAACGTGTGGAAGAACTCCTCCATCGTCTGTTCCTTGCCCTGCAGGAACTGGATGTCGTCGATGAGCAGGACGTCGACCTCGCGGTAGCGCCGCTGGAACGCCCCCGCCTTGCCCTCACCGATCGAGTTGATGAAGTCGTTGGTGAACTCCTCGGAGTTCACGTACCGCACACGGACGGTGGGGTAGAGGTTCTGCGCGTAGTGCCCGATGGCGTGGAGCAGGTGCGTCTTGCCCAGCCCGGAGTCGCCGTAGATGAACAGCGGGTTGTACGCCTTGGCGGGAGCCTCCGCTACCGCCACCGCGGCCGCGTGGGCGAACCGGTTGGACGAGCCGATGACGAACGTCTCGAACAGGTACTTGGGATTGAGCCGCGCAGGCTCCGACAGTCCGCGCCGAGGTGCGGGGGCACCGTACGACGACCCGTCGACCGCGCGGAGCGACGGGCGCGTCTCCGCGCGGTGCTCGCCGTCCGGTGCGTCGTCGTCGGGGGGCGTCGAGTCGGACGAGTGATCGCGCAGGAACCCGGGGTGCGACGTCACGAGAGCGAGGTCCGGCCGCTGCTCGCCGTTGCGCTCGTAGGCAGGCGCAGCGGTGGTGGAGGCGGGGACGACGCGCAGCGCCGGCGGAACGTCGTCCGCGACGTCGGCGTCGACCGTGATGGCGAAGCGCGCCTCACGTCCGAGTGCCTCGGTCAGTGCCTGCGTCACCTCCGCACGCACCCGCGTCTCCAGGTACTCCTTGGTGAGGTCGTTGCCGACGGCGAGGAGCATGGTGCCGTCCAGCAGCCCGAGGGGGTGTGCCAGACGGACGAAGGCGAGCTGCCGCGGAGTGATGTCCGGACTCGCCTCGAGGCTCGTGACGACGTGGCCCCAGACGCGGGTCGGCTCTTCGTCCTGTGACAACGTCTACCTCGATGATCGGGTCGTGCGGGCTGGCTGAGTGTGGCACGGGCAACTGTCGTCCACATAGTTGTCCACACCTGTGAGCGCGCGTGACGAGCATCTCGTCCGGCAAGCTGTCGCCGCGCGGCGAGGGCTCCCTGACGCCGGCTCCGGCCACGCTCCCACGCTGGTGGGGGTGCGGCGCGACACGACCGGCCGGCGGGGTCGAGCCGCGCGACCACCCCGATGCTAACGGCGTCCCGAGCCTGGCGTCAGCCTGCGACCGGGTGAGAGATGG